>NZ_JBBOPL010000001.1:0-1919629 GCF_038003585.1 Streptococcus sp. FSL E2-3488
AAATAGGGAGTTTAGCTCAGCTGGGAGAGCATCTGCCTTACAAGCAGAGGGTCAGCGGTTCGATCCCGTTAACTCCCATTTAGCGGGTGTAGTTTAGTGGTAAAACTACAGCCTTCCAAGCTGTTGTCGCGAGTTCGATTCTCGTCACCCGCTTTATTTGGAAACAAATATCCAAGCATTTAGCTTGGGCGCGTAGCTCAGATGGTTAGAGCGCACGCCTGATAAGCGTGAGGTCGGTGGTTCGATTCCACTCGTGCCCATTATATGGTCCGTTGGTCAAGGGGTTAAGACACCGCCTTTTCACGGCGGTAACACGGGTTCGAATCCCGTACGGACTATATTTTATGGAGGATTACCCAAGTCCGGCTGAAGGGAACGGTCTTGAAAACCGTCAGGCGTGTAAAAGCGTGCGTGGGTTCGAATCCCACATCCTCCTTATAATTAACGCGGGATGGAGCAGCTAGGTAGCTCGTCGGGCTCATAACCCGAAGGTCGTAGGTTCAAATCCTGCTCCCGCAATATGGCTCGGTAGCTCAGTTGGTAGAGCAATGGATTGAAGCTCCATGTGTCGGCGGTTCGATTCCGTCTCGCGCCATTTATTTATATTTTGGAAGGGTAGCGAAGAGGCTAAACGCGGCGGACTGTAAATCCGCTCCTTCGGGTTCGGGGGTTCGAATCCCTCCCCTTCCATAGTTACGGGCATAGTTTAAAGGTAGAACTAAGGTCTCCAAAACCTTCAGTGTGGGTTCAATTCCTACTGCCCGTGTTAATAAGGTGGCGAATGTGGTGAAGTGGTTAACACATCAGATTGTGGCTCTGACATTCGGGGGTTCGATTCCCCTCATTCGCCTATTTTTGGGGTATAGCCAAGCGGTAAGGCAAGGGACTTTGACTCCCTCATGCGTTGGTTCGAATCCAGCTACCCCAGTAAAACTTTGCCGGCGTGGCGGAATTGGCAGACGCGCTGGACTCAAAATCCAGTGTCCGCAAGGACGTGCCGGTTCGACCCCGGCCGCCGGTATAAGTTGCACTCCATAAGGAGTGTTTTTTTGTATATAGGAGTTATTTTTTATGTCTGATAAATTTAAGCTTCTTTTAAAACAAATTCATTTTCCACAGCATGAGGAAGCTTATAATGAAATTAAAAGTGGTTCTATTGAATCAGTAAAGCTATTTAAATCAAAACGTCAGTGGTTTTTTGTTTTTTCTTTCAGAAATCTACTGTCATATGAGACTTTCACTCTTTTTGATAATCTGCTTCATTCTTCTTTTGATTCTTTAGGGGCTAAAGTTTCATATATGATTAATGTAGAAGATATTTCTTGTGATCAATCTTTACTTGAAGCTTATTTTTCATATGCTTTAGATATTTTAAAATCATCACACTTTTCAATCTATTCCCTATTCTCCAATTTGGGGATTGAGATTTCTAATAATAGTATTTCTGTTAAGGCTCCTGCGCATATCCTTAGAGAGAATTTACATGAGAGATTTATAGCCCTGATTGCTGATGTTCTTTCGAATGTTGGTTTATCTAATGTTTCTATTTCGGTTCTTGAGGATAAAGAAGCTTCATCCTCTCTTGAAGAGGCTTACGAGACAAATAAGATCTCCTTACAAGAAGAGGCAGAATCTCAAGCTAGACAAGCACTTCAATCAATTGTTCAAAGTTCGCCGGTACCACCACCTCAGAAGCATCAGGCCCAAAATTTTGCTGAGAAACAAAGTCAACGAGTTGCAAGCTTTGATAAGGCTGAGATTACTCCAATGATTGAAGTCAATTCTGAAGAAAATAGGATTGTTTTTGAAGGATATATTTTTGATGTAGAGCAACGTGAAACGAAAACAGGTAGGATTATAATAAATTTTAAGGTAACTGATTATACCTCTAGTTTTGCTATGCAACGTTGGGTGAAGGATAGCGAAGAACTTGTTAAGTTCGGTATGATTAAAAAAGGAAACTGGGTAAGAGTTCGAGGTCGTATTGAGAATAATCCTTTTACACATAGTTTGACTATGAACGTACAAGATATTAAGGAAATTTCTCATACTCCTCGTAAGGATTTGATGCCCGAGGGACAGAAGCGAGTTGAATTTCATGCTCATACTAACATGTCAACTATGGATGCTATACCAACAGTTGAAGAGCTCATCGATACAGCGGCTTTTTGGGGACATCCAGCAGTTGCGATAACAGATCATGCAAATGTTCAAAGTTTTCCTCATGGCTACCATAAAGCTAAGAAAGCTGGAATTAAGGCGATTTTTGGTCTTGAAGCCAATCTTGTTGAGGACAAAGTTCCTATTGTTTATAATTCCGAAAATTTGGAATTAAAAGAAGCAACTTATGTTGTATTCGACGTAGAAACAACAGGTTTGTCTGCTGTTCATAATGATTTGATCCAGATTGCGGCATCAAAAATGCATAAAGGTAATATTGTTGAGCAATTTGATGAATTCATTGATCCTGGGTATCCGCTTTCTGCGTTTACGACTGAATTGACTGGTATTACTGATAATCATGTTAAAGGTGCCAAACCTTTAGTGCAAGTTTTACAGGAGTTTCAAGAATTCTGTAAAGGAGCTGTGCTAGTCGCCCACAATGCGACCTTTGACGTTGGGTTTATGAATGCCAATTATGAAAGACATCAGTTACCGACAATCTCACAACCGGTTATTGATACTTTAGAATTTGCACGGAATCTTTATCCTGAGTATAAACGTCATGGTTTGGGTCCTTTGACAAAGCGTTTTGGCGTTGCCTTGGACCACCACCACATGGCCAACTATGATGCGGAAGCAACAGGTCGTTTGTTGTTTATTTTCATTAAAGATGTATTCGAAAAGCATGGATTGACTAATCTGGAACAGTTGAACACAGAATTGGTCTCTGATGATTCGTATAAGAAGTCTCGTGTCAAACATGCGACACTATATGTTCAGAATCAAACGGGTTTGAAGAATCTCTTTAAATTGGTAAGCCTATCAAATGTATCATATTTTGAGGGAGTAGCCCGTATTCCTCGTAAGGTTTTAGATGAGTATCGTGAGGGAATCATAGTCGGTTCCGCATGTGCAGATGGTGAAGTTTTTGATACTCTCTTGTCTCATGGTATTGATAAGGCAGTTGAAGTTGCTAAATACTATGATTTTATTGAAGTTATGCCACCAGCGATTTATGCGCCATTGATTGCAAAGGATTTAATCAAGGATGAGGGAGCTATAGAACAACTTATTAAAGATTTGATTGAAGTTGCTAATCGTCTTGACAAGCCTGTGCTTGCTACGGGAAATGTACATTATATCAATCCTGAAGATGCCATTTATCGTGAAATCATTGTTCGTGCTTTGGGACAAGGAGCTATGATCAATAGACCAATTGGTAAGGGGGAAAACGCTCAACCTGCTCCTCTACCGGAAGCTCATTTTAGAACAACCAATGAGATGCTAGATGAATTTGCCTTTTTGGGGAAAGACTTAGCCTATGAGATTGTTGTAGCTAATACACAAGCTATGGCAAATCAAATCGAAGAGGTTGAAGTCGTCAAAAAAGACTTGTATACACCTTATATTGATCGTGCAGAAGAACAGGTTGCAGAGATGACTTATGCTAAAGCATTTGAGCTTTATGGTAATCCTTTGCCTGATATTATTGACTTGCGGATTGAGAAAGAGTTGTCCTCAATTCTTGGTAATGGATTTGCCGTAATATATCTAGCATCGCAGATGCTGGTGAACCGTTCAAATGAACGTGGCTACCTGGTTGGCTCTCGGGGGTCTGTTGGCTCTAGTTTTGTTGCAACAATGATTGGAATTACTGAGGTAAATCCTATGCCACCTCATTATTTATGTCCTAAATGCCAACACTCAGAGTTTATCACGGATGGTTCTTATGGCTCTGGCTTTGATTTGCCTGATAAGGAGTGCTCAGAATGTGGAACTGAGTATAAAAAAGATGGTCAGGATATTCCTTTCGAGACCTTCCTCGGTTTTGATGGGGATAAGGTTCCTGATATTGATTTGAACTTCTCAGGAGATGATCAGCCGTCGGCTCACTTGGATGTACGTGATATTTTTGGAGAGCAATATGCCTTCCGTGCTGGAACGGTAGGTACTGTTGCAGATCGGACAGCTTATGGTTTTGTCAAGGGTTACGAACGTGATTACAATAAGTTCTATCGTGATGCTGAGGTTGATCGTTTGGCTATGGGTGTTGCTGGGGTTAAGCGAAATACAGGTCAGCACCCAGGTGGTATCGTTGTTATTCCAAATTATATGGATGTCTATGATTTTACACCTGTTCAATATCCGGCTGATGATGTAACTGCTGCTTGGCAGACAACTCACTTTAACTTCCACGATATCGATGAGAACGTGTTGAAGCTAGATATTCTGGGACATGATGATCCGACTATGATTCGTAAGTTACAGGACCTATCAGGAATTGATCCAAAGGATATTCGAGCAGATGATCCGGATGTGATGAAACTTTTTTCAGGGACTGAGGTTTTAGGGGTAACGCCTGAACAAATTGGGACCTCAACGGGCGTGTTGGGAATCCCTGAGTTTGGGACTAACTTTGTTCGTGGTATGGTCGAAGAGACGCATCCGACGACCTTTGCGGAACTCTTACAGTTATCTGGTTTATCCCATGGTACAGATGTTTGGTTGGGTAATGCACAAAATTTGATTAAGGAAGGTATTGCCACCCTGAAAACAGTTATCGGTTGTCGTGACGATATCATGGTATACCTAATGCATGCAGGGTTAGATCCTAAGATGGCCTTTACCATTATGGAACGTGTGCGTAAGGGAATGTGGTTGAAAATTTCTGAAGAAGAGCGAAATGGTTATATTCAAGCCATGCGTGAAAATAATGTTCCGGACTGGTATATTGAATCTTGTGGTAAAATCAAGTACATGTTCCCTAAAGCCCATGCGGCTGCCTACGTTATGATGGCCCTTCGCGTAGCTTATTTCAAGGTGCACCATCCTATTTATTACTATTGTGCTTACTTCTCGATTCGAGCCAAAGCATTTGAGCTTAAGACGATGTCTGCAGGGCTCGATGCTGTTAAAGCTCGAATGGAAGATATTAAGGAGAAGCGCCAACGAAATGAAGCTACTAATCTTGAAAATGACTTGTTTACAACGCTTGAAATTGTCAATGAAATGTTAGAACGTGGCTTTACTTTTGGCCAGTTAGATCTTTATAAGAGTCAGGCGACTGAATTTTTGATTGAAGGAGATACCTTGATTCCTCCGTTTATCGCACTTGAAGGTTTGGGTGAAAACGTTGCGAAGCAATTGGTTGCTGCGCGTGAAGAAGGGGAATTCCTCTCCAAAACAGAATTGCGTAAACGAGGAGGCCTATCATCAACCTTGGTTGAAAGATTAGATGAAATGGGCATTCTAGGAAATATGCCAGAAGATAATCAGTTAAGTCTTTTTGATGATTTCTTTTAATAGCTAAAGTGAATTGTCATCAACGTTGAGAGAATGGAGTCAGTCTCCGTTCTCTTTTTGTTTGGATATCTGTATGTGATGATAAAAAGCCAAAGCTGATAGAAAACTTTTTTCTTCGTCTTATGGTATACTGATAGAAAATTACAGTTTCAAGGAGTTAATCATGGTTTTACCAAATTTTAAAGAAAATCTTGAGAAATATGCTAAATTATTGGTTACTAATGGGATTAATGTGCAGCCTGGTCACACAGTGGCCTTGAGCATTGATGTAGAACAAGCAGAGCTGGCTCACCTCTTAGTAAAAGAAGCTTATGCTTTAGGAGCAGCTGAGGTAATTGTTCAATGGTCGGATGATACTATTAATCGCGAGCGTTTCTTGCATGCAGAGATGAATCGAATCGAAGAGGTTCCAGCTTATAAAAAAGCGGAGATGGAATATTTGTTAGAAAAGAAAGCAAGTCGTTTAGGAGTCCGTTCTTCTGATCCAGATGCCTTTAATGGTGTAGCTCCTGAACGTCTATCTGCTCATGCTAAGGCTATTGGAGCGGCCTTTAAACCTATGCAGGTAGCAACTCAGTCTAATAAGGTTAGTTGGACAGTAGCTGCAGCAGCAGGTAAAGAATGGGCTAAGAAGGTCTTTCCTAATGCTTCGAGTGATGAGGAAGCCGTAGATTTACTTTGGAACCAAATTTTCAAGACCTGTCGTGTTTACGAAAAGGATCCTGTACGTGCCTGGAAGGAACATGCTGATCGTTTAGATGCTAAAGCACGTATACTCAATGAAGCACAATTCTCAGCCCTTCATTACACAGCACCAGGAACAGATTTGACCCTTGGTTTGCCGAAAAACCACGTTTGGGAGTCTGCAGGTGCAATCAATGCCCAGGGGGAGAGCTTCCTTCCTAATATGCCAACAGAAGAGGTCTTTACGGCACCAGATTTCCGTCGTGCATATGGTTATGTCTCAAGTACAAAACCACTAAGCTATAATGGTAATATTATTGAGGGAATCAAAGTAACATTCAAAGATGGTGAAATTGTAGATATTACAGCAGACCAAGGTGAGAAAGTGATGAAGAATCTCGTCTTCAACAATAATGGGGCGCGTGCTCTAGGTGAATGTGCCTTGGTACCAGATTCAAGCCCTATTTCACAATCTGGGATTACCTTCTTCAATACCCTCTTTGATGAGAATGCATCCAACCACCTAGCTATTGGAGCAGCCTATGCGACCAGTGTTGAGGGAGGAGCAGATATGACAGAAGAGGAACTTAAAGCAGCTGGTCTTAACCGTTCTGATGTACATGTAGATTTTATAATTGGCTCAAATCAAATGAATATTGATGGCATCCACCATGATGGTAGCCGTGTACCAATCTTCCGAAATGGTGATTGGGTGATTTAAGTATTGTGGAGGATTTCTCATGATTGGAAGTATGATAGTTGGTTTTCTAATTGGCCTTATTGCCTCTGCTATTTCGAATAGAGGAGAACATATGGGTTGCATTGGTAAGACCTTTGTAGGATGGCTTGGTGCATTTGTTGGTCAGCTTCTTTTTGGAAATTGGGGACCAATGCTAGCAGATACAGCTATAGTTCCTTCGGTATTAGGTGCTGTTATCTTATTAGCCCTTTTTTGGAATCGTAATAGTTAGAAATGAAAGAGTTCTGAGATATTGGTTAGATATCTCAGAATTCTCTTTTTCTTATTTTTTCATTTTTATATACCACTTTTAGAAAAACTGTGGTAGATTATTAAAAATAGCATCTATTTGGAAAGGGCTAGAATGAGTGATCTAGATAAAAACATGGCTGTAAAAAGTATGGTTGTTATGCGTAAGGCTTTTCGGACCATCGATGCCAAAGGTTTCTGAGACCTTTAAAGAATTTAATTTGACACCAACTCAATTTGGAGTCATGGATATGCTTAATGCCAAGGGGCGTATGAAGATTAGCGAATTAATTGATTGCATGCTTGCCACTTCGGGTAATATGACTGTCGTCATTAAAAACATGGATAAAAAGGGTTGGTTGATACGAAAAGCCTGTCAAACAGATAAGCGTGCTTTTGAGATTGATTTGACGGATGAGGGACGCCGTATTATCCAAGCAGCAATCCCCCACATCAGCGAGCAATTGATGAGACTTTTTCCGTTTTGTCTCCTGACGAACAGTCCCAATTGGTAGAGCTTCTGAAAAAATTTAAGAATGTCTGAGCAGAGATTTCTTTATATTTATACTAAAATCAATTATATTACTACGTAGTAGTAAAAATGATTATTAGAAATACAAAGGAAATTTATCATGAAAAACATTCTATTTATCGTTGGTTCTCTTCGTAAGGGATCATTTAACCACCAATTAGCAGAAGAAGCTGAGAAAATGCTAGCTGGTAAAGCTAATGTTTCTTATCTTGAATATAGTCAAGTACCTGTTTTTAATCAGGATTTAGAAAGTCCAATTCTTCCTGTTTTGACAGAAGTTCGAGAGCAGATCTTGGCTGCTGATGCTATCTGGATTTTCTCACCGGTTTATAATTTTTCAATTCCTGGGCCAGTGAAAAATTTGCTTGACTGGTTGAGTCGTGCCCTTGATCTATCAGATCCTTCAGGACCATCAGCTCTTCAAGATAAGATTGTAACTGTATCATCAGTTGCTAATGGTGGTCACAATCAACTTTTTGATGCCTACAAAGAATTGTTACCATTTATCCGTACCCAAGTAGTTGGTGATTTTACAGCGACACGTGTAAATGATACAGCCTGGGTAGATGGAAAATTCGTAGTAACAGAAGAAGTTCTTGAAAGCCTTCAGAATCAAGCTGAGGCTTTGATTGAAGCGATTAAATCAGAATAATTAATACCCCGAGCCTTCTGTACTGACCCCAAAAAGTTAGACAATTAATTTACACAAAGGATTTAGTTCTGTATTGCACAGGACTGAGTCCTTTTAATTTTACCTTGATTAGTTTGTTATTGTAATAATCAATATAGTCTACAATAGCTTGTTCCAATTGCTCAAGTGAGTGAAACGTCTTCTCGTAACCATAAAATATCTCAGACTTAAGAATGCCAAAGAAGGACTCCATCATACCATTGTCTGGACTATCTCCCTTACGTGACATGGACGGTTGGATCCCTTTATCCTCTAAAAATTGATGATAATACTGATGTTGGTATTGCCATCCCTGGTCACTATGGAGAATTGTATTTTCATAATGCTCCTCTGTGAAGGACTGGTCTAACATAGATTTCACTTGTTCTAAGTTTGGTGAAGTTGAGAGATTATAAGCGATAATTTCGCTGTTGAAACCATCTAAAACAGGCGATAAATACAATTTATGTGTGCTATTTGGAATGGCAAACTCTGTCACATCTGTGTAGCACTTTTCCATTGGGTTGGCTGCTTCAAACTGCCGTTGGATAAGGGTTATCTGCTTTCTTGCCAACTTCTCCTTGGTATGAAGAATATTTGTGTTTACGACGAATTTGGGAACTTAAACCAAGGAGCTTCATCAGACGTTGGACCTTCTTCTGGTTCACTACAAAACCACGATTCCTCAATTCCAGAGTTATTCGGCGATAGCCATAATTTCCTTTATGCTCATAATAAATTTCTTGAATTTCGCCTTTAGTCTCTTTATCTTTGTCGTGCCCATCTAGTTGTTTCAACTGATAATAGTAAGTCGAGCGAGATAAATTGTATTTATCTTTGCCAAATCATAAGAAAAGTGCAAAGCTTGTTTTTCTGAACTTGATTTTGACCCTGATTAGTTATCGTAAAATTTATCAAGCGACTTATTTATTGAATATTTGGAGAAAATCATAACTTATCAAGATATATTTGCGACGATTTGCTTGAATTTCTCGAAAAAAATTATTGCCCATATCGCGAAAGTGGGTTAGATGACCATTCTGATTTGGAGCATTATATTGCTTGCGTCGAAGAAGTTGGCAATCCGACCATTGTTGCTTTTTTAAAGGCAAATCTATCAAGTCTTTTTGACCAAAACTGAACAAATAAAAACCGCCCTTACAGAGATTAGATAAGAGTGGTTCTTTTTGTGTCATGAAAAGAGTTTTGTTTAAAGTTTATTATTAAGGGTTGCTTATTAAATAAGTGGCAAAAGCAAAAAAATAAGAATAGGTAATAAAATAATTAAGCGGTTCAACATAGTAGATTTCCTACTTAGATTATAACCCCATTTTAGCAGAGGAATTGATGAAATCGGTTTATTTGCAAATCTGCAAATGAAAATACTTTAATTATTCTTTTTTAGGTTATTTATTCCTCGATATGAATACTCAAAGTATTAGTGTCAATGCTTGCTTGTGCGCCGATAATGATTGTAAAGAGTGGCTGAGTGTGGGCAAAATCAAGGTCATACATGACAGGAATACTTTTAAGAAGTGGGTGCTTGTCTAGGATATAGGTTAATATTTCGGGTGTCATTTGGCATTCCTTTGGGAAGCGTCCGATAAGCACCGCTTTTGGATTGGGGTAAGCTTGTAAAATGGCTGCTAAATTGCGGTCAAAATCATGATAGTCATCTTCTTCTGCCTCTTCTAAGAAAAGGATATAATCGTTGACTTGAGGGGCGTAAGGTGGTTCCGCGAAGGAGTCCAAAAGTAGATAAATTTCCACCAATAATGGTGCCAGAAGCTTTCCCTGCGTTGTAAATTTTCCATTCTGTTGGCATAAAATGGCGTGGTTGTGTTGGGTCATACCAAGGGTCGCTTGAACCACTCTTGACTTGGAACAAGGTCATAAGCTGATTTTGTCATGGCATTTAACCAAGCCTTGATCTGGTAATCTTGACCTTCTTTCATTTTTAAACTAGAATATGACGGTCCCATGTAAGTGAGGTTTCCAGTTTTAGCAAAAATAGCATTCAAAAAGGCTGTCGAATCCGAATACCCACAAATGATTTTAGGGTGTTTGGCAATTAAGTCGTAGTCAATATAGGGCAACAGTTCGTTAGAATTAAAACCACCAATCGTAGCCAGAATAGCATCAACAGAGTCATCAGCAAAAGCAGCATGCAAATCAGCAACACGGCTCTTGATTGAAGAAGAAGAGAGCATATCAGATTCTAAATAATGTTCTGAAAATGACACACGAAATCCTAGATTTTCTAACGTTTCTTTGGCAGAAAGGTTGGCTTCAAATCCACCCAAGCGAGCAATTGAATCTGACGGACTGAGTACGCGAATGTGACTGTTAGGACTTAGTTTTTTCATAAAACACCTCCAAAGATTTTTAGTATTGTAGCATAAATCCCGTATTTTATAAGGAAATAGAATCGGTAAGATAAGTTCAGAATTTAAGAGTAAGTGTCTAGAGTTTTGAGAATTAATAAAATAAATCTATAAGTCAAGAGAGCAATGAAAATTGTTCTCTTTTTCTGTACTAAAAAGAAAGGATACAAACATGACTTCTAATGAACTACATTCGCGTGAAATACTCATTGAATTTTTGATGTTTGAGTTAAAAATTTCACGTAAAGAAAGTCAAAGTCAACTTGCTGAATTAGAAAAATTTGGTCTTATTGAAATAAAACCAAATGGTCAGCTTTATTTTAAAATGGTATAGATTTATGGTTTTTAATGCAATAACTGTAGAACAGTATGAAACGTCTGAACGATATTTTAAACTTCCAAAACTTTTATTTGAAAGTCCTCGTTATGAAGATATGCGATTAGATTCAAAAGTATCTTATTCAATCTTAAAAGATAGACTAAGCCTTTCCCTAAGAAATAATTGGGTTGATGAAGAGGGGCGAATTTATCTAGTTTATTCAAATACAAGTTTGATGAAAATTCTTAAAGTATCAAAGTCAACTTTGTTAAGGATAAAAAAACAATTAGCTGAATACGATTTAATTAAGGAAGTTCAACAGTCAACTAGTAGTAAAGGAAACCTTGCTAATCGTATTTATCTTGGAAACTTGATTGTTGATGATTTTGACGCTAACGATGATGAATTACCCGGGGTGTCAAATTTAGACCAGGGGGGTGTCAAATTTAGACCAGGGGGGTGTCAAAATAATACGGGGGTGGTGTCAAATTCAGCCCCTAATGAGACTGAATATAACGAGACTAATTATAGTGATCATATTAGTTCTAGAAAGACTGAGAAAAATTCTAATGAATTTTCACAGTCAACTGAAACTAATCAGTCATTATCACAAAATCAATCAACTCCATTCGTTGAACCAAAGTATTATTCTCTCTTGCAAATAATTGCTGATAAATACAATGAGCAAATGTTTGGGTTTCCTGATGTTTTAACAATGACTCATAACCAGAAAATGAAAATCGGACAATATTTAGCAAGTGGCTATGTAACAAGTTCTGAAGTATTAAACATGATTGAACGTATTCCGAAAGATAGCACTTCTCCATTAGCGTATTTGTTGAAATCACTAGAAAACTTAAAACAAGAACGACTGTATGAGCAAAAAAGTATAGCACATTTAAATGCTGAAAATTACTACAGCATGAAACTACAGCATGAAAAAAGAAGATGATGAAAATGATTAATTTGATCTTAGCTTTAATTCCATCAGTTATTGTATTTATCTTTATTTTCTTAGCAGTTGAAATTCATGATGAACCGCTGATGGCTGATGATGAAATGACAGTAATATCATCTCCAAAGCATGATAATCACAAATTACATCACGAAGCCTAATAAAAGTAGTTGACCCGAGCAAGTCACAAAACTACTTGTGACCTTTGATAATTAAATACCAGCACCGACCTGATCAGCGAAGCCTAGGGAATAACAATGTATAAGGAAGGCGGTGTAACAGTCTTTTACGAAAGGCACATCCTGGCTTCAGCTTCAATGAAGAAGTTATGAGTTTAGCTCATGCGTTAAATGCGGATAGGAATTTCCTACACAAGCGAAAAAGAAAAGGAGTTTGTTATGACAAACTTATTAAAAAACTTTGATAGACCAGAAGTGACTCTATCAGATTTACGTCTTCTTGGTTGTCAAGGAGAAGCAATTGCTTACCTTGACGACGGAAGACAAGCACTTATTAAACCTAAATTTGCTATTGTTCAGCATAAAAGAATGGTCAATGGCAACTTGATAGTTATCGGTGAAGATATTCTTCGTTTTCATGAGATATATTCAGCTATCGTATCCATTAAGCGAAAACACTTTAGCGTAGCTGAAAGAACTAAACGAGATGGAGAATATTGCCTCGTTTTAACAGGAAGAGGCTATCACCGACAAAGAAAAGAGTAGAGGAGTAAACATGAAAAAAGTAAAAGCGTTAGCTTTATTTTCAACAGCTATTTTAGCAACAGCATCAACTGGAGTTTATGCGGATGAATTGATTTCAGATGGCACCACTTCTCCCTCAACAGAGCAAGTGACACCATCAACAGCTCCCTCATCAGAGGTTGTTATCCCTGATGAGGGGTCAACCACCCCGTCAACAGACACAGGTTCTACAACGGAACCAACCGTCCCTGTTGATCCAACAAATCCTTCTTCAGACGTTACAGAGGTAACCGATGATAATGGTGTGACAACAGATCACACAGGTGATAGCGATACCCAAACGGAAAGTAATACAGATCCGAGTGAAGCGGTTCCTAATGTGGATGATGCAGGCGGTGTGGCAACAAATCATACCGTTCCAACAACGGATGGTGGGACAGCGACAGTCACTCCAGACACATCTGTACCTACCAACAATCCAAATATCTCAGCTGAAACAGCAGCTAATGCTGGTACAACCTCAACGGTTACAGGCCAAATCGTCCAAGACGTAACGACAGACTCACCAGTCTACACCAACACAGGCGCTACGATTGTGAGCACCCAAAATGGCTCAGTTGTATTGGCTGATGGCACGATTACCAGTCCTGAATCAATCGGAGCAACGACAAACAGTGATGGGACTATCTCAGTCACAACCGCAACTGGTGAAAGCACCACATTACCAATGACAGGTGATGAAAATACAACACTTTTAAGTATCTTAGGAAGCGCCTTAGCCGCTATTGGTGGTTTATTCTTTAAGAAACGCCAATACTTTAATTAAAAAATAGGATAGGATAAAAACAAATGAATCAGAAAGAACAATTACAAGGACATGGTTATTTTCGGAAGAAAAAATGGGCAAAAGGGTTAGCTTCAGGTATTGCCCTAGGAGCTGCTGTCATTACCTTTGCAGGTGCAACAGGTGTTTCTGCCGATGAAACAACAGCGGCTACAGATAACACGACAGAAGTTGTGACGAGTCAACCCGAAAGCATCAATGATAACAATGTTTATGCAGAAAATGCTAATACTTCTGAAGGGACACTAGCAGTAGATATTGATAACAGTAATGTGGAAGCTGCTGCGACAGAAGCTAGCAACGTTGGTGTTGACGTGACAAAAGAAGCTGCTAAAGACTATGGAACAGATACAACAACTGATGGATTAAATGATACAAAATCAGAAATTGCTAACGACCAAGAAAAACAAGTCGACTCACTAGAACAAGCAACAGCAACACAAAACGCTAATAATACAGCGTATGCAGATGCGCAAGCTGCTATTGATGCCAATAACGATTATGTTAATAATGCTAAAGATACTTACGGTTCAGAAACAACTGTAACAGTGACAAATGATCCATCAACAGCTACTGACGGTACAGCTAGTGCCAATAACGAAGCTAAAACAAAAGCTGAACAAACCTTAGCTGATAACAAAGAAGCAGTTGCTGAATATGTAGAAGCTAAAGCTAACTATGATGCCACTGTTTCAAAAGCAGAAGAGCTAAATGCAGCGGTTGAAGCAGCAGCTAACGAATTGAAGAATAAAGGTGTTACGGTAACAACATCAAGTCAAGTTGTCAACTCTGTAGCTGATGTTGAAGCCTTGCAAGCGCAAAATGATGCCACTATTGCCCAAGCCAATAGCGAAAAAGCTGCTGTTGATGCGCTTTTGGCACAATATGCAGCTGATTTAGCTGCATTTAACAATGGGACAAACGTTTCTGTCTCTGCAGGTGTTAAGACACAAGATGTTGATAATTTGACGTATGGTAATTCGTTCATGAATGGTACAATCAACGCTGATGGTACCTTTACTTTCACTCATGATATGAACGATGGCTTGAATGATACTTATGGCACACTTGGTACAGGTACGCTAACAGGAAAACTTAATTACCATGTAGAATCTCAAGGTAATGGTAATATTACCGTCTATTTGGATAGCGTTGAGCTCTATACTTACTCTTATACAGCTTATCGACCAAACTATGCGGTTAATCAAAATCTAAACTTCCATGTTTATACGCTTGGCGGTACTGAAATTTACAGTACTTATCATACTGGTAATGATTCCTTTACAGATACCATTAATCGCTCAACAACTTTAACTTATGAACACGGTGTTTCTGTCGGTGATACCTTGGCTAATGTTGGTTTCTTGAATATTGATGATAACTGGATCTACAACACACATGGTCAAGCCGTTATTAGCTTTACGAATACCAATAAAGCTCCAGATCCTGTAAATCCACCTGAGGTCAAAGCGAATTTGGTAACGGCTGTCAATCCAAAAAAACCAAGTTTGGCATTGACAAGTTTGTCAGACACAACAAATCAAACTATTAAAGCAAGTTACCATGACTACAAGCTTAACTACAGCCCAATGGTTGAAAAAGATCGCGCCAATAGTGATGGTGTTGATATGGATGGTAAGACTGCTGTTAAAGGTGATGTCTTAACAGATACACTTGATATTTCAAATCTCTATGCTAACCTTAACGTTGGTGATACCGTTACGATTATCGATCCACTCGAAGCAGGGGAATACTACAACGTTGATGACAATATTGCTGCAGCAGTTGCGAATGGTTGGGAAGTCAGCTACGATGCTGCAACAGAAACGTTCACTTATAAAACAACTTATACAGGTGAAAAATTAGTTGTGCCAACGGTTGATTGGGCGCCTGCCTATGATGCCGCTTATTACGATAACACTTATAAAATGCTTGTTAATGACAACCTTTATCAAGTTTATTCAAATACAGTAAAAACACCAACGCCAGAAGCACCTCAACCAACGAAGGAAATCACAGATACTTATGGTAACGACATTGATGGGTCAACAACTTTCGATAAAAACGTTGTTTTCCACCTTAATACTGATTACACACCTTATACAGAAGTAACAGCTTCAACAGATGCTATTTCTAAAGGGTTTGCTATCTTAGATGACGTTGAAGATGGCATGTTTACTGTTAACGAAGATGGTATTGTGATTCGTTTGACTGATAATGGCGAAACAACAACGCTTTCTACTGACATTGCAGATGTTACAGAAGCAGGCGGCGTATCAACTAATCATACAGGTGATAACGATAGCGAAGAAACAACTGCTGTTAATAAGTTGAATGACCTCTTTACGATGTATCATGTTCTTGCAGGTGAAACAATTTCAGACGAAGTTCAAGCTATTTTGGATCAATCAGGTTTATCACCAGTTGGTGAGTTCTATCTTTGGGTAGATAAAGACCCTGCAAGTTTCTATACAAACTATGTTAAGGCAGGTAAGAACGTTACCATTGACCTTCCTGCCTATCTCACAGCAGATGCAGGCACTGTTGTTCCTAATGATTTCTATCAAATTGACTTCGGAAATGCTTATCAATCAAATCTAGTCTTTGTTAAAGTTCCAGACGTATCACCAGAAAAACATGCCATTAGTAAAAACGGTACAGTCCTTGACGGTCAAGAAGTTGGGCTTAATCAAGTCTTTAACTATAAACTAGATGGTGTGACTGTTCCAAAAGATCATGATACACTTTGGCAATACGATGGTAAAGATAAGTTAGATATTGAACATGACCGATTCACAGGAAACTGGAAAGCTGTCATTACTGGTACAGAGTATACTGCCAAAGAAGATATGACATTAACATACGATGTTATTACTGATGATGGTACAGTTATTAAAGCAGGCGATACTATCGCAGCTGGAACAAATTATCATTTTATCTTTGAGTTCAATCAAGATACTAATGATGACTTTATTAATAAAATTGTTAAAGTGACTTGGAATGCTCAAGCGGGTGAATGGGCTTACAGCATTAATGAAGACTTCCTTCGCTCACTAGGTATTGAAGGTACTTTTGATGCAGACTTCTGGATTGAAGTAGAACGTATTAAAGATGGTGAAGTTGAAAATACTTTCATCAATACTATCAATGGTCGTGAGTTGGTTGCTAAGGTAACAACTCATACGCCAACACCTGAAACACCAGCAAAACCAGAAGAACCAGTTAAACCAATCAAAGAAGTTCCAGTTAAACCAATCAAAGAAGTTCCAGTTGTTAAAGCTGCAGCGCTTCCGATGACTGGTGAGAAAACAACACCAATGAATGTTTTTGCAACATTCATTGGTCTAATTCTGACTACTGGTGCAGCTTTTGGTCTTCGCAAAAAAGAAAAACATAACTAATTTATATTAAGGACAGGCGGTGCCTGTTCCTAGAAGGATTCTATCTTGCCTAAATAATTGTTACGTCTAAATCTCCTGATAGTATCCTTCTAGGAGCAGGTAACTGCCTTCTTATTTCAGGCTGTAAAAATAATTGATAAGACAATTTACAGTCTTTTTTTATTACACTTAAAAGGAGAAATTTATTATGGATACAGCAGTTCGTGTAGTTACAGCTTTAGGAGCAATTCTTTCAATCGTAGGTCTTGGGTGGGTATTAACAGGAGCCTTTGACTATTTTTCAGGACGTAAAAATGGTAATCCAGCTATGATGGACCAAGGCATGACTTCAATGGTTTCAGGTGGAGCTATTGCAGTTATTTCAGCAGGTGTTGCTGCAGCAATTGTTGCGGCTATGCGCTCAATCTCATTCTAATAACTTACATACATGTAAGATAATCAGTTGAAAAAGTGGTATAATAAAGGTAAGTAAAAGGGTTACAAGGAGAAAAGAAAATGAACAAGGAATTTGATTATGTAGCTTTTGCAAAAAACTTTGAAGCCACTAACGGACGTCCACCAACAGCGGATGAACTTGATAATGCTAAATGGGAACATTTCGGTATTAGATGGCATACACCAGAAGAGTCACAGGCTGAATTAGAACGTATTAATGCATCTTATAAGCCAACTTGGAGCGAACACTTGAAAGATGCTTTAAGTTTTCTAGGACGTGGATTTTTCAAAGCTCTGTTCTTTGTTCTCGTATCTCCAATCTATTTAACAATGTTATTCTTTAATTTAATCAAATCAGCTATTGGTGTGTTCATGGTTTGGTTTGTGTCAAAATTTATGCTTCTTTTTGTTATTGGAATTATTTCTGATATTAAAGGAGAAAGTGAGATCACAGGAATTTCAAAGAGTATATTAAATAGTTTATTTGGTTCAGATTTTATTTCTACTGGCAATCCGAACTTTTTCCCTCATCCTGTATTAGATGCTTGGATTATAGGGGGAGTAATTATTTTACTAGCCCTCGTTGCTACTTTTTCAAAAGTTGAAGAAAACAAATAGTTGTTAAAAGAACCTTTTTAGGTTCTTTTTTATTTTATTAGAAAGGAGAGTTATGGATAAAATTGTTTCAGAATTAACGGAGTCCTTGGGAAACTACAATAAAACAGTTAATTCATCAATTGGAGCTATCAATAAGTCATTGATGGCTATTGGATATATTTTAGTATCGATCTTATTCTTAATTGAAATGCTCTCTTGGTATCGCTTTATTAGAAATCAGGGCGGTGAGATGACATGGAAGCTCTTTCTCGAAGCAGCTGTCAAATATTTTATTGCTTATTTCTTAGTATCTCAATCTGGTGCAGTGTTAAATGCTATTATGTGGTTTGCAAATGGGGTTGCAAAACTAATTGGTGTTGATTTCAAAGGTGCTGGTTTTCAGTATGTTCCAATCAAACACGGAAAATATGGGATTAGATTAATGATTGATGGTATCGGTTTTATTGTTGGTGCCGCTGCAACTCTATCTTTAAGAGTAATTGTTTTGCTACGATTTATTGAACTTTATTTCTTTAAAGCAATAGCGCCAATCATTGTTGCATTTTGGATAGGTGATAATACTCGTCATATTGCTATTAATTTTTTAAAAACGTTTGGTGCCGTTGCCCTTCAAGGTGCAGTAATTATTTTATTACTTGCTATTTGGCAAGGATTTAGAGTTGATACCTTGGTTCAATTAGATAAAGATAGCTGGTTAGGAGCATATGCTTCAGGTTTTAGCTATATAGGTAAATGTGTAGTGTTCTTGATTTTGCTGATTGATTCACAACGTAAAGCCAAACAATTACTTAATGTATCTTAATAAAAAGCATCTCTGATTAAGAGGTGCTTTTTGGGTATTGGGTAGAAAGGAGAAAAATGAACAAACTAGGTTCTGAATTTTTTAAAGCAATTGACCAGTTTGAACGAAGTGTCGTTGGTGGTTTTACTTGGCGTCAGCTTGTCATGCTATTTGGGATTATCTTTGGTGTTGCTTTAGCAACATTGATTTCTTTTTTGAAATTGCCTGACATTTTGTTCTATCTAGCACTAGCTTTAACTGTTCCGCCATCATTTGTTTATGGCATAAAGAAAGATGAACATATTAAAGAAGTTCTAATGTTTAAATTTACAGTACAAGAACGTGCTTATCAAACAGATTTTGAAAGTGAGGATATGAATGGTACGTTTATTCAAGAAAAGGGCGTCCATGAATGGAACGACAACTTTGACTAAAGAAGATAAAGAGCGAGCAAAGCAACTTAAGAAAGCTTTGAAAGCTAGCACTCAAAACACAATTAAATACACGTCTTTATTTGAAGATGGATTAATGCACATTGTTGATGAAGAATACTCTAAGACTTGGGAGTTGGGCGATACTAACTATATCACAGCAGATGAAGATGAAAAGCTTGATATTATTGATTATTATGTTGAAGCTCTGAATGGATTAGACAGTGACAATACTTACCAATTACTTATTATTAATCGGCCAGTTCCATCAACGCTTTTAAATCAAATTACCTATGAACTTGAAAGTGATGATCGTGATGTCTATCGTCAAGAATATAATGATATGATTACGTCACGTTTTGCGACTGACCAAAATAATTTTAAGGTTGAAAAATTTATCACTGTTTCAACGTCTGCACGAGATCGTAAACAAGCTTATCGAAAATTAAATGATGTTGAAAATAACTTTTCAAAACAATTCCAAGTGATTGATATTCCCTTCACACCTTTAACAGGAACAGAACGATTAAATATTTTCGCTGATTTGTTGAGAGGTAACCCATATCTTAACGTTGATTACAAAGATGTTCGGATTAGCGGTTTAACAACAAAATCTTTTGTTGCTCCTGGACGGATTTGGTTCCAACAAGACCAATTTATGATGGATAAAAAGTACTGCAAAGTTCTTTTTGCTAGAAGCTTCCCAGCTTTTCTAAATGACCGTCTTATCAAGTCAATCACAGATATTGGGATTGAATTAGCTATTACTATTCATGCTAAACCGTATGATCCAGCAGACGCTGTTCAGAAAATCAATACAGCTGAAGCAGGGGTAAAAATGGATATGATTAAGTCTCAAAAGGTTGCTGCAGATAAAGGTATCTCAGGAAATTTAGCAGTATCAGGTGTAGCTCAAGCTACTGCAGAAGAAGCCGCTAAATGGAGTACTGAAATTAATGATAATGACCAAAAAATGTTTTCAGGTATTTTTGCAGTCATGCTAAAAGCAGATACACCTGAAGAACTTGCTGATTATACAAACCGTGTCAAACAAGCTGGACGTAAGCATGTGGTTGATTTTGAGGAAACTTACTATCACCAAGAAGAAGCGCTTAATACCATGTTGCCAATCGGAAAAACTTATTTGGATGTTAAACGCCGTTTCATGCGTGATATGACAACAACCAACATTGCCACACAAATTCCGTTTACAAATACTGACTTGCAAAGTAGTAGTCCGATGGCGATTTATTACGGACAAAATCAAATTTCAAACAATATTATTACGCTTGATCGTCAACGTGATTTGAACACGTCTTCTGGTGTTATCCTAGGTTCTTCTGGTTCTGGAAAGTCTGTATTTGTTAAAACGAGTGAAGTTATTCCAACGATTTTAAGGTATCCTGATGACCGTATTATTATTGTTGACCCTGAGGATGAATATTCTGATATTGGACGTGCATTTGATGCCCAACTAATCGATATTTTCCCAGGTTCACAAACCCACTTGAATTTGATGGATTTACCAGATGAAGAAAATCTATCGGCTGAAGATGCTGACCCAATTGGTGAAAAATCATCGCTTATTATGGGACTTTTTGAAAATATTCTTCAAGAAGTTACTGATGAAGATTTTTCGATTATTGACCGTGTCACACGTCTATGTTATGAACGTATCACTGATAGAACACCGACTTTAAAAGATTGGTACAACATTCTGTTGGAACAACCTGAAGATGTAGCTCAAGATTTGGCTTTGAAGTCAGAATCGTATACGAATGGTTCTCAAGATATTTTTGCACATGAGACTAATGTTAACTTGAATAATCAAGTGGTTATTTTCAACTTGAAAAAACTTGATGGTAAATTGAAACCATTTGCCTTAATGGTTGTACAAGATTATATCTGGAACCAAGTCGTTAACAATCAAGGTAAACTAACAACTCGCATTTATTTTGATGAAATGCAAAATCAATTCTTGACAGATAATCAAGCAGAGTTCTTTACAAACCTTTACGCTCGTGTTCGTAAGTATGGTGCTATCCCAACTGGAATTACTCAAAACGTTGAAACACTATTAGCTCGTACTGAAGGACGTAAATTGATTTCAAATAGTGAGTTTATTGTTTTGCTGAAGCAGAAGAAAACAGATTTACAATACTTAACTCAAACTATCAATTTGACAGATGCACTTATTCGTTATGTTGAAAAGCCTAAAGCGAAAGGCACAGGGCTAATCATTGCAGGTCAAACAGCAGTACCATTTGAAAATCCAATTCCTAAGAATACTGAGTTGTTCAGGTTGGTTGCTACTGATGCTTACCGTAAACTTGAGGGAGAATAAAAATGGAAACCATACTTGACTTGCTAGTTGTTATTAGTCCGTTAATCTTTGTTGTTGGACTAATCATGATGTTCAAACAGATTGAATTAGAAATAAAAAACGAAGAAAAGTTTTTTAAAGGAGTGTTAGTTTTAGGGATTGCAATAATGACTATATTTTTCAGTACTATGTTTTAAAAGGAAGCTTGCTATGACTTTAAAAGATTTGGATACTAAACTTCAACAAGAAGCAAAAGCTAGTGAAAAAAGAATTCTGATAGCTTTAGGTGTTATTTTTAGCGTCATAACTATTAAGTTTGTATTTGGCTTAGTTGCTGCTGGTCTTTTGCTGTTGTCGTTTTTAGCAGTACTTGCTTATATTCATCATCGAAAGCATAAGAAATGGCTAGAAGCTGATATAAAAGCGATAGCTGCACAGCGGAAAGCTGAGCAACATAATAACTAGTGGCTGTTGTCATTATCTTTAAAAGTTATCTACTTTTAAAAAATTATTTTTATTAATTTCAACCATTTTTGAGAGGAGGTGAACCATGTCTGACAAAAAAGATTTAAGAAAGCGTGTGGTGAGAAATCGTCACATTAAAGAAAGTGTGCAACGTCATAATCAGTTATCAGCTAAGAAAGCTCAAAACGCTGCTAAAAAGGAGCATCATGAAGCTAAGATTAAGGTGAAACATGCTAGAGCATCTTTAAGGAGAGCTGAGAAAGGCATTGATAAAGATGTTGACGGTGAAAAGATTGTTGACGACCTAGAGAAAGCATTAGCTGAAAAGAAAGCTACCAAGAAAATCAAAAAGAAAGTCAGAAAGACTAATCCAACCATTGGTCAGAAAGCTAGACGAACTGGTAAGAATATAGCTTTAAATGCTAGTCATCAGATTAAAACTACTGCAATGGACCAGGATGATACCTTGTCCGATTTACAAAATTTACAATATCGAACAAGACAGTCAAAAGCAGTTGCTAAACAAGCTGGTAAAGTGACTTGGCGAGGTGCTAAACTAGCCTATCGAAAAAGTAAAGGCATGGTTAAAGTTAGTCGAGGAGCTTATAAAAGCACCAAAGCAGGAACTAAGTTTGCAACTAAAACAACAGCAAAAGCTGCTACAAAAGTAGCACAAGCAACTGCTTCAGCTGTAAAAACGGCAGCAAGTGCAGCAGCAACGTTATTAGCTAACCCCATTACATGGATTGTCAGTGCTGTTCTTGCTTTTATCTTGTTTTTGGTAATCATTGTATCCTCAATTTTTTCAAGTAATGTTATTCAACAAAATGATTTTACACTTAATCAATCCTGGCTTCATATTTCACAAGTTGACCGCCAAAAATCATCTGACCAAGTTGAATATTACACGGATATTGATTCTATCTTGCTTTACATGAACTTTCGCTATGGTGGTGAATGGGAACCAGATGCTAACTGGGATGATGGGACAGGTGGTAAATTAACAGGTGCCCTTGGTTTTAATCATTTTTCAGATGCGCTGGATGATATTTGGAAAGAAGAAAATAGCGATATTGATAACCTAAAAACTATGGCTGAGCTTTATACTAACGGTAAAGCCTGGATGAAACTAGATAAAGCTGATTTAGCTGATTATAAAGAAATTCTTGAGAGTCAATCCGAAACAGGAAAATACTTAGCTACTCAAGAATTGATTAATCCTTTTTATTCTGCGGATGATGCCAAAAGCGATACAGATTATCTAACTGTTTCAAAGCGATATGGATATACGTCTAAAGATAAAATTGATCCAACGACAACGCTTCAGGCTCAATCAGGTCAAAAGCTTTATGCAGTCATGGATGGTAAGGTTACGGTTACAACAAAAGATTTAAAAGGTAACGAAACGAAAACAACTAACTTAATTATTTCAGATAGTGATGCACGTTTCATTTATTATGGTGTTTCAGCTATTCGAGTTAAGACAGGTGATAAAGTTGAAGCAGGAGCCGAGCTTGGGACCGTTTCTGGTGGTTCACAAAAGATTGCCTATGCCAAAAACTATGGTGAAGTCGATGCTAAAGATTCTCAGTGGTTGCAAGACATAAAAAATAAAGATGTTTCATATGGTTATACGGAGCAGACAAAGAAAAATAAGACAAACGTTTGGGTGTTAGTTAATCCTGGTTTTTATTTCCCGTTTGTTAAGTACGCTCAAACAACTGTCATTATGCGAACATCATCTGAATTGAGTGGACGTGCTAAACAATTTTATGACTTAATGAAGAAGTTTTATCCAAGTGCTACTGATAATGGAATTGCTGCTGTTGTTGGTAATTTTGCCGTTGAGTCATCCATTACCCCAAAACGAGCCGAAGGTGATTATCTTAGCCCACCCATCGGAGCATCTGATGGGTGCTGGGATGATGCAAATTGGTTAAACATGGGTGGTACAGCAATCTACGGTGGTGGTTATCCTAATATCCTTCATCGTGGGATCGGACTTGGTCAATGGACGGATACCACCGATGGCGGTACTCGTCATACTATGCTAATCAATTATGCAAATTCTATTGGTAAAAAATGGTATGAGCTAGAAACACAAATTCGCTTTATGTTAGAAGGTGATTCACCTTATTATCAAAACATTTTAAAAAGTGTGTTAAGTTCTAATTCTGATACAGATAGTCTAACCAGAACCTTCTTAACAAAGTGGGAAGGTATCAACAATGGTACACTTTCTCAACGTCAAAGCTATGCTAAACAAACATTGTCTTGGTTCCACCAATCAATCGCAGGTGGTGGAACAATGGCTTCCTCTTGGAATTTCCCTGAGGAGTATCGGGACAAAATTAAGAGCATGCCAACAGGTGTCAGCATGACAACACAACCTGGTAATGGTTATCCTGCAGGTCAATGTACTTGGTATGCTTATAATCGTCTGGTTGAACTAGGTGAAATTACGGATTTATCAGGAAGTTATGGTCACCTTGGTGATGGTAAAAGCTGGGTAGGAAATCTTGTCGCCAAAGGTTGGAAATTTAGTACAATGCCAACGGCAGGAGCTGTTTGTTCAACGGCTGGTGGCTTTGATAGCACCTATCCTCAGTATGGACACGTTATGATTGTTGAAGCGGTCAATGCTGATGGTAGCTTTTTGGTATCTGAATGTAATTATGCAGGTAATCAAAGTCAAATTCACTGGCGTGTTTGTCGTAACGCTCCATACTACACGTTTGCAACACCTTAATAGTAACAGAAAGGAAAGATAATGATAGATGAATTTAAAGTGACCTTTTTTAAACGTGTCATGATGATTGTAGGTATTATCGTTATCTTTCTCATTGGTTTAGGATTTGGATCAATGGGAAAGAAAACAGATAATCAATCTTCAAGTCACACAACTTCAGTGAAGAAAACTAAAGAAGGTCAGCAGTTAACCGAAAGCTGGGTTAAGCAATTTTTAATCGCTTATTACACTAAAAAAGATTTAGAAGAAAATCGTAATCGCTACAAAGAATATATGACTGATGGCATGTTTAATGCTGCTGTATCTGAGGAAGAAACAGCACAAAATCAAGCTTATAAAGGCTTTGTTGTCAATTTTGAATTTAAAGATGCTCAAATTTATATTGATAAAACCAATGATAAAGTTATTTGTTATGTTAATTATACAAACGATTTGCTTCAGAAAAAGAATTCAACAGAAGGTGCCCAACTGAGTGTAGATAATAATACTATTATCCAGTTAACTTACAATGAAATTAATGGGAAATACTTAGTAAATAACATGAGTACACTTTTGATTACAGATTCTCAAAATCCGACAGCTTCACAAGATTCTTATGGAGATGTTGTTGCAAGTAATGATGAATAGGAGAATAAAACGATGTTGAACCAAAGTATTATTACAGGACATCTAACAAAAGATACCGAGCTAAGAAAAGTGACTGACCGTTCTGTGGTCTCTTTTACGCTTGCTTCAAGTAGAGATTATAAAACAGAAGAGGGGGCTTACCCAGCAGACTTTATTGATTGTGTTTTGTGGGGAGCACCAGCTGAGAGTTTCCATACGTTAACAGCTAAAGGCGATACTCTTCAGGTTACAGGGCGTTTGCAGACTAGAACTTATAAAGATAAAAAAGAGGTAACTCATAAAGTTACCGAAGTCCAAGTTGATAAATGGTATATTGTTGCCGTTAATCAAAATCAAGGTGACTATCCTGTTAAAGAAAAAACTATTGTTAACGATAGTTTAGATAATTTATCACTATAGAAGGAGAACTAGACAATGAATGAAACGACTTTTGAAACAAATAATCACACTGCTAAATCAGCACGCCGTCAAAAATCAACAAGTGATCGCTTAAAAGACAAATTGAAACAACTCAATAAAGCAAAAGCATCTCTTGAAGCGGCTCAAAAGAAAATTAAACAACTGGAAGCCGATATTAAAGAACTTGAAGCCAAACGTCAACAAGAAATTCTTAAAGAATATGGCATGAGTTTATCGGACTTAGAAGCCTTTTTAGCTGATAACAAGGACAAACTTGGGGGTGATGCGTAATGTTTCGCATTACAAGATTAAGTACAGGTCAACAGCGCGATTTTCAAAATCGAGAAGAGTTAGAATTTTTCTTGGAAGGTGAAGAAAATCGTTGCTTGCAGCTAAATACAACAGCCACTTTTCAACTTTTTCATCTTGATAAAAATGAAGAGCTGCTAGAGTCAATGGAACTCACTATTCCATCTTCTGGGGAACAAGACGTTAAAGAGCTTTTAGGTGACTTTGGACTAAAAAAGGATAAGAAATTCTTCTTCAGACGTGGGACTAAGCAAGAAAAAACTCAAAGAGTTCAAAAGAAAAAACATGAATTATCAACCGCAAACGAAAATATGAGCAAATCAAAGCCATCTGTTAAAGCAACTCCCAAGTCTTCTAATCGTTTTTGGGTAATGATAGCTTTGTTACTCTCAATTTTTAGTTTAGCGACTTCTCTTACTAATCATTACAGTAGGTATCAAAAAGAGGAGAATAAAACACAACAGACTACCATTAATCAAGGAGCTGATGTTTTTTGTCGCTATTTCATCAGTAATTATTTTGCAAACTCATCAGCTCGTGAGGATTTTATTTCTAATTCGCTTGATTTAAAACAGTTTGATACTGACAAAGCAACAACAGTTAGTGTTTTGTTAGAAAAAGAAGTGATGACTAAAAAAGTAACGACTTTAACTTATGTTATTAATTGTCGCTATGACGATAATTCAACCGCTAACAAACGTTTGACACTAACCGTAAAACAAAACAAAGAAGCTAAATATGGCTATTTAGTCTCAAAAGCTCCTAAACTAACTGCTTATCCATAACATAAAGGGGGAGAAAGATGGATCAAGAACAAATTTTTGATAGAGGTGCACGTGTCACTCTTGAGACAGGTAAACAGTTATTTCAATTTTTAGCTTATGCGGCACAACAGCTGTACAAAACTTATGATGAACACAAACAGATTGGAGAACAGTCTTTTAAAAACTTCAATCTGTCATCTTTGACGAAAGATCATATTGTTTTTTTAGAAGCGGATGTTAACCTTAGAAAGTTTACGGATGAGCTTAAAAAATCAGGTGTTCGCTTTGCTTTTAAAGATTTGGGTGACGGTACGAAACAAGTTTGGTTTGAAGCACCTAACAGGGAAGTTATTGCGGATGCTTTGAGACATACTCTTAATGAAATCGTTAATGACCCTAAAAAAGCTAAAGAAAAGTACATGAAATCAGAACAAGAGTTAACTCCAAAAGAACAGATTAACAAAATCAAGAAAGCAACTAAGGAAAAACTTGATACTGTCAAAACTAAGAAGAAAGGAAAGAGTATCTGATGAAACTTCAAAAGAAACCTCTTATTCCTTATCTGATTATTAGTCTATTTTTAGCTTTTTTGACTCACAGGGCTTATGTGTTATATAGCATTGCTCCTAAACCTGATATGAGCAATTTATTTAGTCAATATACCTATGTCCTGGAAAAATATGTTGAACAACCATACTTTTATCCTAACTTCAGTCCAATTGCTATTTTAGCTGCAATGGTTGGTTTCTTTATTGGGATGATGTTTTATTTAAAAATAAAACCTGATGAAACTCTTCGTCATGGTGAAGAAGCAGGTTCAGCAAAGTTTGCGTTTGCTCAAGAGATTGCTGGCTTTAAAGATCCAGAGCCAACAAACAATATGATTTTCACAAAGAATGCCCAAATGGGATTGTTTAATAAGAATCTTCCGTTTCAATGGCAATTGAATAAAAATGTTCTTGTTGTTGGGCTTCCTGGTGATGGTAAAACATTTACTTATGTTAAACCTAACCTTATGCAAATGAATTCAAGCTTTATTGTTACCGACCCCAAAGGACTTTTAGTTCGTGAAACTGGTAAGATGCTTGAGGAACATGGTTACCAGGTTAAAGTATTTGACCTGGTTAACCTCACTAAATCAGATATGTTCAATCCTTTTCACTACATGAAATCAGAACTAGATATTGACCGTATCACAGAAGCAATCGTTGAAGGAAGTAAAAAAGGTGATCGTGAAGGTGAAGATTTCTGGAATCAAGCAAAACTTCTTCTTAATCGTGCATTGATTGGTTATCTCTATTTTGATAGTCAGGTTCAAAATTACACCCCTAACCTATCAATGGTCTCTGAATTACTTCGTAACATGAAACGTCCAAATGAAAAAGAACCAAGTCCAGTTGAAAAGATGTTTGCAAATCTTGAAAAAGCCATGCCTGGAAATTATGCTTGTCGACAATGGGACTTATTTAACAGTAACTTTGAAGCTGACACAAGAACCAGTGTTCTTGCGATTGTTGCTACACAATATTCTATCTTCGATCACCAAGCTGTCACTAATTTGATTATGGCTGACACTATGGAGATGGATACTTGGAACACTGAAAAAACAGCCGTTTTTGTTGCCATTTCAGAAACTAATACAGCTTACAGTTTCCTAGCATCTACTTTGTTTACAGTCATGTTTGACCAATTAACACACAACGCTGATGCTATTATTCAAGGAAAGAAAGATGGTTACACAGCTGATGATTTGGTGCATGTTCAATTTATTTTTGATGAATTTGCGAACATTGGTAAAATACCTCATTTTAACGAAGTTTTAGCATCTATTCGCAGTCGTGAAATGTCCGTAAAAATCATCATTCAAGCCATTAGTCAGCTTGATACGATTTATGGTGATAAAGCACGAAAATCAATGGTTAATAACTGTGCAACCTTGCTATTCTTAGGGACTAATGACGAAGATACTATGCGTTACTTCTCAATGCGTGCTGGTAAACAAACCATTACACAAAAAAGCTATTCTGAACAACGTGGTCAACGTGTATCAGGATCTACAAGTACACAAGCTCATCAGCGTGACTTGATGACACCTGATGAAATTGCACGTATAGGTGTTGATGAAGCATTAGTATTTATCTCAAAACAAAATGTTTTCCGAGATAAAAAGGCTATGGTGACAGACCACCCTATGAAAGATGAATTATCTGACAATCCGAATGATGGGAAATGGTATAACTACATTCGTTTCATGGTTGAAGATCCAGAACTTTTTAATAATGCACGTGATGGAAAAATTGACCCTAAAAATATCTGGTATCCAGATATGAAAGGTTATGATCAGTTTGTTAAAGATAATGATATTGATACTTCAAAACTAACTGAAGTTGAAGTAGCACAAGCTGATGAAGTAAACATGCAAGGCACAGAAGAGCCTGTTTATGAACAAGTACCCATTCAATTGCCTGAAATGAGCGTAGAAAGCCAATCTCAGACACAAGAAAGTGAAATCAAAGCAGTGGATTTTGAGACTGGTGAAATCTTTGAACTCCCACCAGAAGATGAAGAAGATGGTGAGTATTATGGTGAAGTTTAGCCTGTAATAAAGTATAATAGTTTCAGGAGGTTTATATGGCTACATCAAAACAAAGTCCATTCTTTAAAACACTTGGAATTTCAGAGGATGAATTGTTACATTATCTAAAGGAACATCCAGATGATCCTTTGGTTACTAAACTTGAACAGTTACTATTAAATTTATCAGACTAAAAATAAGCTACATCGTTAAACGGTGTAGCTTTTGTTTTTGTAAAATCGTGTGACTTATTTAAAATATATAAGGAGATTATAATGAAATTATTTAAAAATAAAGCTCATGGTGACTATAAGACAGAGGAATATAATGATTTTCAAAACCTCATTGGTAGTGGTTATGTAAGACAAGCTAACTTTGATGACATGTATCTTCAATATACTCCTGAACAACTGGAAGAATTGATTGTTTCTTTAAAAGAGACGATTCAGTTCTTAGAATACCAAAAAGCCCTGTCTTCTGCTTTTGGTGAAGAGCAAATGCAAGAAGTGCAACATCTTCTAAAAAACAAAAAAGAAGGTAACTTATCCTATCTTCGAAAAGATGAGGGGTGGTTGCTAAGAATTTTGAAGAGATAACTTGAGAGCTGATAGTATCAATTCTTTTCTTTTTAGCATAGTCAATTCTATGATTGCCATCTAGAACAAAGTTGAAAAAGAAATCAGAGTTACAAACTATTACTGGATTTGAGCTAACAGTTTTTAAAGATTTATCAATAGCATATCCAATTAGTTGAGAATTAGTCATTAGAGATAGTCTATTCTGAGAATTGTTTTCAATAAACTGTTGGGTAGATATTGATATAGTTGGAATATTAACCTTATCTATTTCTTCTAATAGATTACCTATGTTAAATTGAATATTTATGGTAGTATTTTCCGAAATATTGATAGGAAGTGTGAAGCATTCATTAAAACGTATATTTAATTCTTCTGGTAAAGGATTTGAAATTACTTTAGAAAATAATTTTATCCAACGTTGTTGGTAATCAATCAGTATTTTATTGCTTTTAAAAGAAAGATAGGACTTCGTGTACATATTAATAAATAAAATAAGATCAGAAAGCATTGATTACCTCTAAATAATTTTTAGTCTATTTTATCATTTATTTTCTTAATAAAAAATATTTTATAACTATGATAGAAATAATAGAAAGGAGAGTGATTTTATTGGAATATCTACTTTTAGCAGAAAAGCCTGACCAGGCTAAAAAGTATGCGAACGCTTTAGGAAACCCTAAAAACGATAAAGGTGTTTGGCGTGTTCAATCATCTGTATTGAATGCTGAGGTGATTGTTGCTCCTGCCGTTGGTCATTTAGTTGAACGTATTAATCCATATACTAACTTTGAAAATTGGGATATGGCTAATCTTCCAGCTTTACCAGATGGATTTGCTTATGAGCCTAAAAAAGATACTGTTAAACGATTTAAGGCTATCAAACAATCTGTTAAAGAAGTTGATGCCATTATTATTGGAACAGACCCCGACCGTGAAGGAGAAGCGATTGCTTACCGAATTTTAGAATTAATTCCAGGTGCATTAAGAAAAATTAAGTATCGTTTATGGGCAAATTCTTTAACAAAAAAGGGATTAGAACAAGCGTTCTCAAGCCTTAAAAATCCAAAAGACTCCATCAACTATTTTCATGAAGCAGATGCAAGAGGTGATGCCGACTGGCTGGTTGGCTTCAATTTAAGTCCTTTTGTAACTATTAAGATGAAAGAAGAAGGTTACCTGGATAAAAAAGAACATTCTATGTCGGTCGGACGTGTTCAAACACCTATCGTTAGTCTAATCGTTAGAAATGATGAAGCTATTGAAAGCTTTAAACCGAGTCCTTATTGGCAGCTAAAACTGATTGATCCTGAAGCCAAAGTTATATTTAGCAACGATATTAAATATCAATCAAAAGCTGAAGCAGAACAGATGCTACAACAGTTAGCTAATATAGCAGTTGTCAAAACGGTTACGAGTGAAGAAAAAGTGCAAGAAGCACCTAAGCTTTATAATTTAACTAATTTTCAATCAGAAATGAGTAAGTTATATCACTTTGATGCAACTAAAACCAAAGAATTGGTTCAAAGCCTTTATCAAAAAGGCTATCTTTCTTACCCACGTACTGATTCAACCTTGATTACAACCAATGAATTTGCTTATCTTGTTGAACATATTGAAGATTATCAAAAGGCAATTAATAAGCAATTAGAAACACCTAATCGCTCGCCAAGAAAAAATTATGTGAATGATAAGAAAGTGTTAGAACACTATGCCATTATTCCAACCGAAAACATTCCTAATTTGAGTGAGTTAAGCAATGATGAAAAACTTATTTATCAAAAAGTAGTTTTTAGGACTTTGCTGATGTTTACACCTGATTATCGTTACCAATCAACCAGTGTTATTCTTGATAATCAAGGACTTGAATTTAAAGCAACTGGAGCTGTAACAAAGGATAAGGGGTGGCATAACTATTTAGCCGTAAAAAAAGAAGATAAAGAGTTACCCAATTACCAGGAAGGGCAAACTATTACCATTGAATGCAAACTTTTAGAGGAAATGACAAAGCCACCAACACGTATTACGGAACAAATTTTATTGAAGAAATTGTTACCTAAGTACAATTTAGGTACATCTGCAACTCGTGATGGGATGATTGATTTAATTCAGGACAAAGGTTATGTCACTAAGAATAAGAAAACAGGACAGTTTTTCCCGACAGAACGAGGAAAACTGCTTATTCATTATTTAGATCAATTAGAGATTGCATATACTAATCCTGAAACAACAGGAAAATGGGAAGAAGTATTAGCTCAAATCGGACAAGGAAAAATTCAAAAAGAAGCCTTCGTCAACAAAATCAAATGGGCTATCACTAAACAAATTGAAAAAGGAAAACAATTATAAATGCTACTATTTTATGTAAATAGTAGCATTTATATTGAGGTAAAAAATATGGAAGAAGAAAAATTATCTAGAGCTGATACAAAACGCTTATTTATTCAAGAATTAGAGCGCTATTTGTTGAGAATCAGTCAAAAAGGCGATCGTTTACGAAAATCATCTACAAAATTTTCAGTTGCACGCTATTCTGGCTTAGGAAGTAAAATCAAGCTTTACTTGTCTAATGAACAGATTTATGTTCGAGTATTTACCAGTGGTGAAATAAATATTAGTTATTACGATACTTTTTACGGTACTGAAACACGTAAAGAAATTAGTCCTAAATTCACTGATGGAACATATACCGAAAATGAAGTGAAGTTGATGATTAAAGAAACTAAAAAATTTATTCGTGAATCTTTAAGATAGTGAGGTTTTATTTATGGCAAACATGCAGGAATTACTTTCTCAACGCTTTGAAGTACGAAAACAAAAACTAGTTAGTATGGATATTGTAGCAGTTGCTGAATCCTTAGGAATGAAGCTAAAACCAGGTTCAAGCGGAACTTATTATTGGGAAGAACATGATAGCTTCCATATTTATCCTAATACTAATACATTTCGTTGGTGGTCAAGAAGTATTGGATCAAATACTATTGACTTGGTTCAAGTGGTAAGAGAAGAATTAACAGGTCAAAAACCAAGCTTTAAGGAAGCTGCAGCTTTTCTTGAAACTGGTCAATTTGAGAATGTAACGGTACAACCACCTGTTAAAGAGCCATTTGAGTATTATCTAGAACGCTATGAACATTCTGATTTTAATATTGGAAGACAATATTTGAAAGAAGAACGTGGTTTGTCTGATGAAACGATTGATACATTTTTAGCATCAGGAAATTTAGCGACAGCTACTCATAAAAAAGGTGATTATTTTGAACCTGTTATTGTTTTTAAAAGCCGTAATAACGATGGCAAAATGATTGGTGCAAGTCTTCAAGGAATTGTTGAAAATCGTGTTCAGCACCCCGAACGTGGACGTCTTAAACAAATGATGAAGAACTCAGATGGGACTGCAGGCTTTAGCTTAGATATTGGAAATCCAAAACGTTTAGTCTTTGCTGAAGCTCCAATTGATCTAATGTCTTATTATGAATTACATAAAGATGATCTTCAGGATGTCAAATTAGTAGCTATGGATGGGATGAAAAAGAGCGTTATTAGTCGTTATGTCGCTGATATGTTGACTGATGGTAAATACTCTCAAACCATGTCTAATGAGCAAATTAGAGGTGCTTTAGATGCTTTAAATAAGACTACAAATATTTTGCAAGAGCATCCAGATATGATTACTTTAGCAGTTGATAATGATGAAGCAGGACAAAATTTTGTTAAAGGTTTACAAGAGGATGGTATTCCAGTAGTGTCAGATTTACCACCACGCAAAGAAAGTCAAACAAAAATGGACTGGAATGATTATCTCAAACAGGAAGCTAAGCCTAAAAAAAGTACTGCTGATGAGACTTGGAATATTGATGATATTCAGGAACAATTGTCTCAAGAAAGTGATTTAGTTGGCACTCAAGCAGTTGATGTTATCTATATGAACGAGGTCTATTTGAACCAGGGCTATAGTCTTTCTTTAGCTGTTCATAGTAATGAAGAAGTAGAAAATCTAACAGACGTTGCAGCACCTTGGACGCTTGAAGTCATGAGGAATGGTCAATCACTTGGTTATTTGGCTTATGGTGAAGATTGGGGCAATGACTTTGATATTGAAGATGAGCTCGTTAATCTTGAAAATTGGGTTAAAGATAATCAAGTCACTAATCATTTATATAGTCAAAAAGATATTAATGCGTTTTTAGCTACTACGCAAGCAGTTGAACCAAAAAGAGGGGAGTTCGTTCTTAAAGGTGGTGGTATCTATGATTTTGGAAAAAGTCAAAAAGAAGGGGAAGAATTACGTCAACGTGCACTTGATTGGATGATTTCAGATATAACGGATGCTGAAACATATTATCTTTGGCATGATGAAGAGTTAGAAAAACTAAATGCACCTGATGAAGCATTTATCAATTTTCATTATCATCTAAAAGATATTGAGTATAATCAAAATGATATTCATCTTTATGTGGCAGAATCATCAACTGATGGTGCTACAGGTTATCTTTCACTAGACGGAAATTCCCTTGATAGCGATAGTGTTGAAGAGTATTTAGCTGATCAAGATTGGACGTTTGATCAAAAGGTACAGTTTCTTAAGAATTTAAAAACTGCCGTTGATGAAACTTGGGACAAGGTCATTGATCACTATGATGAACAATTTAATGCAATTGTAGCTCAATATGGCTTATCTTCAGCAAAAGAAAAAGCTCCTGAAATACTTCAAGAGACAGAAAAAGCTAATTTTGAGCACCAAAAAAAGGCTGAGAACCCAATCGAGGATTTACCTGAGCAAAGTCAGGAGGCAGCACCTCTACCTAGTACTCATGAAGAGTACTCTTTGAATGAGTCGTCACCGACTCAAACTCAGTCTCAACCTTTACTTCATTTTACCATCTCTGACCCTGAGAGGTCAATTTATAAGCTTGGCTATCACCCAGTCAATAAGAAGGAATTAAATAAATTAAATCGCTATGCAGCACAAATCCAAGAAAATGCAACCTGGTATAAAAACGAATTGGCTAATAGTAATGTCACTTATTTTTATAAAAATAATGATAATTTAGAAGCTTTAAAAGTTACCTTTAAGGCAGAGCAGTATCCGCACTTGGTTGGTATTTTTGCCATTGATGATGATCAAAGTGCAACTAAAACTTTGGATGATTTAGCATCTGGTAAAGGTGACTATCAAAACATTATGGTTGCCAATCGAGGTGCAACCTTCAGTAAAATCCAAGTATTACCTGACTTCAAAGCAGTTGTTGACTCAAATAGTTTTATTTTTGATGATTTATCAGAAGTTGAACGCATGAAGCGACTTGATTTAGCAAAAGCTATCCGAACAGAGGATAAGGATGTTTTGATTGCTTTTAGAAATGTTGATGGTGAGTATCTTCCTGCATCTCTTATGAAAGTTACTAATAAGCTTGAGTCAGAGTTGTCAATTGCAAATAATAAAGACGTTTTAGGTATTGTTGGTGAGAAAGATGGAGAGTTTAAAGTTCTTTCAGTCAATGAAGAAATTATCAAAGATGGTGGTGAAAAAATGTTATCAATTGTAAAAAATAACCAATTTGAAAATCTTTCTAAAGCAGAAGTGACAGCTAAAGATTTTTCAAAAGTCTTAGATGCTGTCTACAATGTTGGTGCAAGAGTCGGAAAAGACAACAGAAAAAATATTTCAGAAAACCTATATCCTGCCTGGGACAAATACTTTGAATACGCTGAAAGATATGACAATAATTTTGATGTTATTGTTAAGGCTGCAAGAGCAGATAACCTGCTTGATGAAAATTCCGATTTTTATAAAGAAGTATGGCTCAAGAAAATTCAAGAAGAAAATCAGAAAGTAAAAGATTCTGATGGTGATGGTCTAACAGATGATGAAGAAATTGCTTTAGGTACTAATCCTTATAGTCCAGATTCTGATGGTGACGGTATTTTAGATAGCGTTGAAAAAGCCAGTGGTACAGATGCAACAAATCCGTCAGATACACCTGATAGTCGAAAAGAAAAAATGGCAAAACGTGATTTAACGTTGTCAGAAATGATTAAACCTAAAAATACAGCAGCGCTTAATCAGCATTTACAAGAAGGAATTAAAGATTATTTTGATAGTGACAACTATAAGAACTTTCTTGAAGGAATGTCACACTTTAATAACTATTCTGTAAGAAACATTCAATTAATCAAAGCTCAATTACCTGAAGCAAGTATGGTTGCTTCATTCAACGAGTGGAAGAAGCGGAACGGTCATGTTAATAAAGGTGAAAAAGCACTTTATGTTCAAGCTCCAGTCACTGTTATTAAAAAAGATGCTGATGGTAAACCTATCATTAATTCAGAAACCGGTGAAAAAGAAACCTTTACTTACTTTAAACCTGTACCTGTTTTTGATATTAGCCAAGTCTCACCTGTAGAAGGCAAAAAATTGAATTTGCCCAAAATGGGTGAAGTCATTCCTAGCCAAATTACTAAAGAGTATTATCAAAATGTTTATCGCTCACTAAGAGATATTTCTCAAAAAGAAAATGGTATTCCTATTCGTTTTAGAGAACTTGAAAAATCAGATGGTTCTTACAGTCCTAAAACAAATGAAATCACAATTAAAAAAGGGATGACTTACGAACAAACTCTTTCAACCCTAATTCATGAAATGGCACATTCTGAATTACACAATAAGAAGAGTTTAACGGAACGTTTTGAAGGTAAATTGACACGTTCTTCAAAAGAATTACAAGCTGAGTCAATTGCTTATGTTGTATCTAATCATTTAGGTTTTGATACAAGTAATGACTCATTTGCTTATCTTGCTTCCTGGTCAAAAGAGCAAGATGGTTTAGAAAATCTAAAGGCTCAACTTGAAATTGTTCAAGAAGAAGCAAGTTCTCTTATGAAACGTATTGATAAGCATTTAGCAAAATATCAAAACTTAACAGTTTCAAAAAATGAAAAACTAACCGAGAGTCAAAAACGAGAATTATCCAAAGCAGCAAACCCATTTTATCAAAGTTTGCAAAAAGCTAAAGAGGAAAGCAAACAGGTAACGCCTGCCAATGAAGAACAATCAAAAAAAGTCAATCGACCTACCAAGCAATAACGCAGCGTAGGTCGCATAAAAAAGGACTAACTTTAAAAGTAGAAGGAGAGACAAGTTATGGTAACAGAAGAAATGATGATGACAACTGAAACATTATTGATGAGTTATTATTTTGACATGAGCGAGTGGCTCAAAGGAAACAAAATTGTTAACATTGATATTATCCAAAAATCAAAAGACGAGTTATTGGATATGTTAAAAACAGATTTTGAAGAAATGTCAGTCAAAGATAATAATGAGTATCTTGATGATCTTTCTGTTAGTATTGCTACACTGGAAGAATTATCGGAAGACAATTATCAAAAGATAAAAACAGAAGTTTTTTCTTGGGAACCAAGCCAAAAAAACGAAAAATGACATAAGAGGGAATGCTGACAATTTTCAAATTGTCAGTTTTTCTGTTGTTGCATTTTATCAAAATGCACTTATCAAAAATTGTCAAATTTGAAAAATGCACGAAGTGCCAAATAGGGGATTGGGGATTTCCCCAAAGTGTAAAAAGTTAAAAGTCTGTTTGTGGGGGTGCCCTACAAATAGGCTTTTTTGCTTTTTATTTTCGTAAGTGGCTATCCACTTGCTAATCTTGCCAGAGTAAAGGTAGCCCTCTCTCAGAGGCGGGGCAAAAAGCTCCATTTTATCAGTTTTTTTAGAAAGGAACATTGTAATGGAAACAAAAAAACGAGTTCGCTCAACACAATTTATTATTAGAGCCAAACCTGATGAAGCTAACATAATTAGAAAGAGAGTTAAGCTTTCAAAAAAAGAAACATTCCAAGCATATGCTTTAGAGATGTTACAAAATGGAAAAATAGCAACTTATGATTATTCAGAATTGCAAAAGTTACGAATCGAAGTTAATCGTATTGGTCAAAACGTCAATCAGCTAGTTCGTTATGTTAACACTTTTGATGAGATTGATAATGAACTTTTTAAAGCTTTACAAGCTGAAATTGATGACATGAAGAAATTGCTTTTTGATGAATTTAAAACGAAAGGACATGCTAAATTAAATGGTAGTGACGAAGGTTCTTCAGATTAAAACAAGCCGTAATTTAAAACGTGCAATTGATTATATTACACGTGATAATGCAACCTTAAAATTAGATACAGAACATTTAGAGGGTGATGAAAATTATTCTTTTGAAATTGTCAATGGTCAAGTGATGAAACGATTAGTATCTGGTCATGATTTAACAGATGTATCTGATCCACAGACGATTTATGAAGATTTTGTTTTACTAAAACAATCTGTTGATGTTTTGTACAATAATGATGAATTGTCTGATTTAAAAAATGATAAACGTGTTTTAGCGCACCATATCATCCAATCGTTTTCACCAGAAGATGGCTTAACTCCAGAAGAAGTTAACGAGATTGGACGAAAAACCGCTTTAGAGTTAACTGGTGGTGATTATCAATTTGTTGTTGCAACGCACATGGATAAAGGACACTTACATAACCATATCATTTTTAATACAACTAACGAAGTGACTTTGAAAAAGTTTCGTTGGCAAAAAAATACAGCTCGCAACTTATTTCAAATTTCAAATAAGTATGCTGAGCTATATGGCGCAAAAGTTTTAGAACCAAGGCTTAGAAACTCTCACACTGAATATGCTGCATGGAGACGAAAAAATAATTATCGCTTTGAGATTAAAGAACGGTTGAACTTTTTGTTAAAGCACTCGTTAGATATGAATGACTTTTTACAAAAAGCAAAAGCTTTAAACTTGCAAATTGATACGAGTGGTAAGTACGTTAAATATATGTTACTGGATCAACCACAAGAGCGTTTTGTTCGTGATTGTACATTATCTAAAAAAGGTAAGTTCTCACTTGAAAAAATCAAAGAACAAATTGCGACAAATGAAGTTGTTTATAATTTAAACGTCATAAAGGAAAAATATGATGAAGAACAGGAAAGTAAACAAGATGATTTTGAGTTACAAATCACAATTGAACCTTGGCAAGTGCAGCAACTTACCAGTCAATCTATTTATGTTCCAATTACTTTTGGATTAGATAGAAAAGGTACAGTCTCTATTTCTGCAAGAATGCTTGACCAAAATGAAGATGGAACATTTACAGCTTTTGTTAAAAAGAATGATTTCTTTTACTTTTTGAATGCTGACCATTCTGAACAAAATCGTTTTATTAACGGAACAACTTTAATCAAGCAACTATCTGCTCAAAATGGTGAAATGATTTTGACTAAAAACAAAAATATTACAAATTTAGATAGATTAGTTGATGAATTTAACTTTTTGGCAATTAACAAAGTTACCAATTCAAAACAATTTGAAGAATTACAAAATCAATTTTTGGAACAATTGGATGAAACCGATAAGACTTTAGAGTTCTTGGATGAAAAGATGACTTATCTTAATAAACTTATGGGTGCTTTATCAGATTATCAAAATAATATAGTTCCTTCAGAAGTAAGTCTTGAACTTCTTGAAAAAGGTAAAATTGATAAGAATACAAAACTAGAAGAATTACAAAAAGAAATTAAAGAGCTTCAGATTGAACGTGACATACTCAAAAAGCACAGAGATAAAATTGTAAAAGATTATGACTTTGCAAAAGAGATGAAAGAAGAGCGTGAGGAAATGGCACATAAAAATAGTAAGAAATTATGATGCTTACTTCAGGAAAAAGGTTATAATATATAAATATGAAAAACAAAAAAATTATTATACTTGTAAGTGTTATCTTAGTTGTTATTGTTCCTATCTTTATCAATCTTTCCTTTAAAGTGTATTTAGCTCCATTATTTATTGCTGAGTGGGGAGCAGGTGACTTACTTTCTTATTATGGTTCATTGTTAGGTGGTATTATTACCTTGGTTGGTGTTGTTATGACTCTGAATTATCAGACTAAACAATCAGAAGCGGATGACGCAATTAAATATAAACCAATCATAAAACTTGCTTCAGTAGAGAATGAATATTCCGATTTTATTGTAAATCGAGAATTAAGTGTTCGTTTTCCAGTATGGTATTTTAATGATGATCCTTTAAGAGGGCAAAAAGAAAGAATTTTTGAAGAACAAATGAAATGTATGACTTCTTTTCATGTACTTTTTAAAAATAAGGGAAGAGGAGAAGCAGTTGATGTCTCACTGGATAGTGTAAAAATCGAAGAAGTAAGCTGGGATGATGATAGCAAACTTTATATTGCTTCAAATCTGCCATTGTCTATGGGAGATATTTTGGTTGATGAAAAAGCAGATGTCATCATCAATTTTCCTAATTATTTGTTTTTAAAAGATGAAAATACTAGTCAAAATCTTATTCGGATAGAATTAAAGCTATCTTATAATGATATGTTTCGAAGAAATAAAAAAGAGCTTGGTGTGCTTCTAGATTTTCAAGTTCTTGGAGAAACATTAGCGCCAGCTCCATATCCGTACAAGGATGGATTTTCATATTATTTTGTAAGAATTGGTTTTGTGAGTGCATTGCATTTGTAAAACAAAAAGGACATTTAAGTATACCTTATTGTCCTTTTTGTTTTACCTTGATTTTAAAGGATTTTTGAATAGGACAATAGAGTTAGGCAAAATAGGGGGGGAAAATGGCAAAAATCGGTTATGCTAGGGTCAGTTCTGCTGATCAAAATTTAGATAGACAGTTAAAACAATTAGATAACGTTGAAAAAATTTTTCAAGAGTCAATTAGTGGAGCAAGTAGAGAGCGCCCACAATTGATTGCAATGCTTGATTATATTCGTGATGCTGATATAGTCGTTGTAACCGAATTAGAGCGACTAGGAAGAAATAATAAGGAATTAACTGAAGTTATGGATGAGATAAAATCAAAAGGAGCAACTTTAGAAGTTCTCAATCTTCCCACTCTTCGAGGTATTGAAGATGCTAATTTAAGACGTCTATTGAATAATCTGATATTAGAACTATACAAGTATCAAGCACAAGCTGAAAGAGAGCGTATTAAAGAACGTCAAGCACAAGGGATTGCTATTGCAAAAGTTCAGGGAAAATATAAAGGACGAAAGCCATTATTTTCAGCTAATGATAGCAGATTACAGCATGCTTTTCAATTTGATGATGAATTGTGGCGTGCGAAAACAACCGAAGGAATGGTTATCTTAGGCAAACTTTCTGATGATATTTTTACCTTGTTGCGTTTCAATGATGAAGGGGGAAAGCTGACACATATTTCAGAAAGTGAAGCCTTGTGGCTAACGCTGGAGCTGGCTCCAGAAAAGATGGATTGTATTTAGGAGGACAAAATGGAACAAAAATATTATTTGGTTTTGGCGGAAGTCAGTATTTTTCAAACTGTTTGGCTTATTCCTAGGGAAGATGGAAGTATTGGGTGGACAGATGAAATAAAACAAGCTAAACCCTTTTTATCCTATGAGGAAGCCAAAAATAAGACTGAAGCACATATGCAATCAGTCTTTGAATTTATAGCTTCATATAAAATAATAGAGTTTTCTATAGAGGAGTTAGATGATTTTCTTATTGCAACTAGCTAAAGACAAGATAATCTAAAATATCAATTGGGCTAACGTTTAGACGTTATCGAAAAAAATATGGTATTCATAGATAGTATAGCAATAATATATGCAATGATGTTGACAAATATATTTATAATTATATATATAAATATACTTACAATTATATATAAAAGTGCTATAATATATTTAGAAAATGAAACGAGGTGTAATAAATGACAAGAACACAAATAAAGTTTGAGGTAGTAGGTTCAATGAGTTTAGAGGATTTACAAAGCTTGCTAAAATCTATTTCAAGACGATATCAATTAATTCATTTGGATTTAGCTGATTTTAATCAAAGAACTAACGATTGTGAAATAACACTTGTCATTTCCTCGCAAGATCATAACGTTAAAAAGTTTAGTAACTTACAAGACTTATTAAGACAATGTCTAAAAGGTACAAGCGAATTAGATCAAATTGAAGATGATTTTGATAATCAAAATATTAAAACACTTCAAGAAGCATGGAAAATAATTATCAATGATTTAGCAGAAAATATCATTGAATGGATTGAAGAAGAATTTGAAGGAGAATAAAAAATGAAAATTGAAATTTACTGCACTAAGGCAACATTCAAATTGGTTGATAGCTATGAATTATCTTCAAATAAATTTGAGAGTTTTAAAGAACTTATTTTTCGTTTAACATGGGGAGATTATGCTAAAGGTGGTCTTCATACTGCTTACGTCATTGATAAAGAAAAAAATATTGATTATAAACTTGATGCTGTCATGTTGAGTCGTGTGGTCGATGATGGAGATGAGCAAAAATTATTTGATATGCTTTTAGAAGCTAAAAGTAATCAATCTATTCAAGAATTTTCAACATATTATCTAGAATTAGAACGTTAACGGAATTTTAGGAGTTTATGATATGGAAGCAATAATTGACCTACATGGTTGCTATGTTAATCCAAAAGAAACAGTTATTACAGCTCTTAATAGGATTGATTATCAATGAGCTTGAAGAAGAATTATCGATTTTAGAAGATAATTATGAAGATGCTAGATATGAAGAGATACAGGCAATTTCTGATTCTGAAAAGGAAGAATTAATCGAAACTGAATTAGAACTAATTAGTCAAATTGATGGTGTTAAAGATGAATTGAGAGATTTTTTTACTACTGTAGAACTTTTACAAAATTTACCGTATACCATTAAAAATTATACTCATGAAGAGGATTATCAAAAAGATAAGGGATTGCATGAAATTAATCTTTTTAGCGAAGAAAAATCAGTTTTCTACGGTGAGAAAATTATTTTTGAGACGGAGCTAAGCGATTATATTATCAATCAAATAGAGAAAAAAATAGTTCTTGATAAAACATCAATATAAATATATTTATAACAATATATATAATCATATTTATAAAAAGGTACGAATTTTAAAGGAGAAATCACATGAAAATTATTACATTTGCTGCTATCAAAGGCGGTGTGGGAAAAACAACTTTAGCATATAATTATGCTGAATGGTTAGCTGAGCAAAACTATCAAGTACTTTTAATTGATTTAGATCATCAATGTAATCTAACTCAAACGTATGATGTTTTTGAAAGTGAGGGGACTGTTGCTAATATCTTTAAACAAAAAGGTGACGTTGCTATTCATCATCTTAAAGATAATATTGATTTAATCCCAGGGTATATCCGCTTAGATAGTCTTGAGAAAGAACTTGAAACTAAAAATTACAAAGATATGTTGCTTTACATGTGGTTAGAAGACAATTATGAGCCTAAAAATCTTGGTAAATATGACTTTATTTTAATTGATTGTCATCCTGATTTTTCAACGGCAACACGTAATGCTGTCGTAGTAAGTCACGCTGTTTTAAGTCCTGTTGTTCCGTCAAAATTTGGCTATTCAGCAACATTTAATATTCAAGAACGTCTAGAAGAGTTTAAAGCTGAAACATTTGATTTTAAAACTCGTAAAAGTTATGTTACAGCCGATTTATATTTTTTAGGAAATATGATAAAGCACAACACTAATTCTTCAAGAGAACTTGTAAAACAACTTCAAGACAATGATAATGTTTTATCAACTATCCCTTACAAGGAATTGTTCAATCGCTCAACACTAGACAAAGTGTCTCTTTCAGAGATGAAAGAAGATAAAGTACTATATCAAAAACATAAAAAATTCTTTGATAACATGGACTGTACATTCAGAACAATTACTGATAAAATATCAATATAAATATATTTACATTGGTATTTATAATTATATTTATAAATATAATTATATTGAGTATAAAGGAGAGAAATATGGCATTTGATAATAACCAAGACAAAATTAGCAATCTTTTAAAATCAACTGACAACACAACTAAACATAACACTAATTCAAATTTTGAGTTTGAAAGAACTAAACAATTTATGTTTTCGTTACAACCATCTGTACGAGAAAAAATTACACAAATTGCTCATAATCATGGTTATCGATCTGCATCATCATTTCTAAATGATTATTTTAAAAACTTCGAGTTATAAATATCGTTATATTTATAATTGTATATAAAACGATATATATAGTTATAGATATATTTACACATATATTTATATTGAATGTTATAAATATGAATATACTGCCCATTAAAGGAGAATAATCATGGATTTAATTACAAGACTTAAAGTTGAACGAGATGGCAGAGTTCATGGTGGCATTTATGATATTACTCAGAAGCGTTTTGCTTATAATTCAAATAAAATCGAAGGCAGTCGTTTAACTGAAGAGCAAACGAGTTTCATTTATGAAACAAAAACAATCGCAAATATTGGTGGAACAGGTATCAAAATTGATGATCTTGTTGAAACTACTAATCATTTTAAATGTTTTGATTATATTATTAATACAGTTGATGAGCAGCTAACAGAAGACTACGTTAAAAAACTACATAGCATTTTAAAAGCTGGAACAAGCTCAGAATATAATGAATATGCCCCAGTTGGACGTTATAAGGTGTTTGAAAACGAAGTAGGGCAGATTGCTACAGCAGCCGTTGACCAAGTTGAAGAAGCAATGTATTCACTTCTTTTAGGGTATAATTTCAAAAAAGAAAAAGACTTACCTTACTTGGCATCATTTCATGCACGTTTTGAACAAATTCATCCGTTCGCTGATGGTAATGGTCGTGTTGGACGTTTGATCCTCTACAAGGAATGTCTAAAAGAAGGAATAACTCCATTCATTGTAGATGATACAAGAAAAGCAGATTATTACAATGCACTAGAACAATTTCAAGTTTATGAGAACCATCAACCTTTGATTGATTATTTTGCGATTGAACAAAAATTTTATGCAAATTACCTTAAAAACAAAGGATTTGCAGGGAAAATAAACGATAGCAAAGACAGAGATGTTATCAATAAAAAAAGTAAAAGTGCTGATGATAGCCATAAAAAGCCAAACAAAACAAAAGGTTTTTCGTTATAATTATATATAACTGTGTTTATAAAAATATTTATAATTATATATAACTATAATTATAAACACAAATATAAATATAGTTATATTTAAAAACTCTTCATTTCCATGAGGAGTTTTTTTGTGATAGTTTATCCAAAATTAGGTAAAATATCTGTATGACAGGTATGAGATTTGATGAAAAGAGTTTTGTTATTGAATTAGAAGATAAACGTAAATATGACTTTTTAAAAAGAGGGTAGTGTAAAATAAGTTGTGTAAACACAAAAAGGAATAAATCCGTTATAGTAGAGTTGCAAAACATTACTAGAAAGAGATTTATTCCTATGACTCAGTTTACCACAGAACTACTTAACTTCCTAGCCCAAAAGCAAGATATTGATGAATTTTTCCGTACTTCTCTTGAAACAGCAATGAATGATCTGCTTCAAGCAGAGTTATCAGCCTTTTTAGGGTATGAACCTTACGATAAATTAGGCTATAATTCTGGGAATAGTCGTAACGGAAGCTATGCACGGAAATTCGAAACCAAATATGGGACTGTTCAGTTGAGTATTCCTAGAGATCGTAATGGGAACTTTAGTCCAGCTTTGCTTCCCGCTTATGGACGTCGAGATGACCACTTGGAAGAGATGGTTATCAAACTCTATCAAACCGGTGTAACGACTCGAGAAATTAGTGATATCATCGAGCGAATGTATGGTCATCACTATAGTCCTGCCACAATTTCTAATATCTCAAAAGCAACTCAGGAGAATGTCGCTACTTTTCATGAGCGAAGCTTAGAAGCCAATTACTCTGTTTTATTTCTTGACGGAACCTATCTCCCCTTAAGACGTGGAACCGTTAGTAAAGAATGTATTCATATCGCACTTGGCATTACACCAGAAGGACAGAAGGCTGTTCTTGGATATGAAATCGCCCCAAATGAAAACAATGCTTCTTGGTCCACCCTGTTAGACAAGCTTCAAAACCAAGGAATCCAACAGGTTTCTCTTGTAGTGACCGATGGCTTCAAGGGGCTTGAACAGATTATCAATCAGGCTTACCCATTAGCTAAACAACAACGTTGCTTAATTCATATTAGTCGAAATCTAGCTAGTAAAGTGAAACGAGCAGATAGAGCGGTTATTCTGGAGCAATTTAAAACGATTTATCGTGCTGAAAATTTAGAAATGGCAGTGCAAATTTTAGAGAACTTTATCGCCGAATGGAAACCAAAGTATAGGAAAGTCATGGAAAGTCTGGAGAATACGGATAATCTTTTAACTTTTTATCAGTTTCCCTACCAGATTTGGCATAGCATTTATTCGACAAACCTCATTGAGTCTCTTAACAAAGAAATCAAACGTCAAACGAAAAAGAAGGTTCTTTTTCCTAACGAGGAGGCTCTGGAACGTTATTTAGTTACCCTGTTTGAAGATTATAATTTCAAGCAAAATCAACGCATCCATAAAGGGTTTGGCCAATGTGCTGACACACTTGAAAGCTTATTTGATTAACATTCTTCAACTCTACTTGAGTGTTTACACATAATTATTGACAGTATCGAAGAATAAGGTTTACGTTTAGTTTCGATTAATTCAAAATATGAGGATATCTTTATCTCCTATGATGAAGATCCACTAGTAGTAGGTGTCATTGTTGGAAATTTTATACCATTGAAAGAAGGAAGAAATGGATAGAAGAAATCTATACGCAGGTGATGTACAAATAGATTACTTTTCTGAAAGCTACTCACATTTTGATGAGGATTTCTAAAGGTACTCTAATATGAGCGTTCCACTAACATTTTTGACTGATGATATTCTTCGAACGATGGCATTATGTCACACTAACTACCTCAGATTAAATCAAGAAAATGCTAAAGATGGAAGAAATCATTATTTTGTTTTTAGAGTAAAGCAAATAAAAGAAATGAAAAACATAAGGATATTTGAGTATAGCTACCACTTGTTACCCTTAGAAGGAAAATAAAAAGTACGGACTCTTCCGTACTTTCAGAATGAAGACAAAGTCCTCAGAAGTTATACTTCTGCGGACTTTTCTTGCTTCGAAGGAGTATAATAAAAGAAAAGGTATTTGATGAGGTCCTATGTTTTACAAAGATAATCCTGAATATAATCGTCGTCAAGTAGGTTTTTATACGCTTGAAGAGCTTCTGCATGAAGACCATTTTCTAAGAAAAGTTAAAGAAACGATAGAGCGGTTATTCGGAACAGCTAAAGGATACCATAATTTGCGTTATACCAGAGAAAAAGGAAAGTCCAAAATGGAAGATAAGGTTGGGCTTACTTTAGCGTACCTAAATATCAAAAATTTGGTAAAAATGATGGTAGGAAAGACCTGTTATTTTATCCCAATACCTCAATATTATTGGATTATGGGAGAATTAAGTGTGGATATAAAAAAGACAAACATCAAAAACGATGTTTGTCTTCATTCTGAGGTACAGTAAAATCTGTGCTTTTGTTTTTTTAAAAATAATATAAAAAACACTCTAGCTTCTATAGTTTAAACAAAACTATAGAAGCTAGAGCGCTAATGCTACCAGAAGGAATATACATATGAGGTTAGAAAGAATCTCAAAGTAATCTAAAGAAAGCTGATTTTTCACCTGATTAATATTATAATGTTAAGGATTTGTCATAGTTTTTGGTGTTGTTTTAAAAGTGAGTAGTTAGGAGTACAACAACCTTAAATTTCTTGTAGAGTAATCCCATGTTTTAAGTAAAAAATCAACCGATTTTAGAATTATTTATCGTCCTTTTTAACCATATTTTTAACACCTTCAATTGCTCCTTTAACAGCATCTTTGGCATCTTCGGCAACTTCTTTAACTTTTGAAACTCCTTTTTCAGCAGCTCCTTCTTTTTCGGTTTTTTTATCATCAGTTACTTTTCCGACACCTTCTTTAATAGCACCATTTGCTTGATTAAGTTTTTCTTCTACTGACATAGTGTTACCCTCCATTGGGAAATTAGATTATTGATAATGAACGTTTTTAAACTTTTTTAGGCATAAAAGAATTTAGTGAACTCTTGGTTTTGCTTTAGCAGTCTCTTTGGTATCTTCGGCAACTCCTTTAACTTTTTCCTTTGCAGCTGAGAGGCCATCACTCAATCCCTCTTTTGCGCTTTCAAACTTATCGGAAGTAAATTTACTTGTTGATTCAACAACTCCAGTTGCTCGATCTTGCAGGCTTACTGAGTCTGCTTCATGTTGCTCTTTAGTCTTGATATCAACAACATCTACATTAACTTCAACCACTTCCAAATTAGTCATATTAGAAATTTCTGAAACAACAATTTCTTTGATTTTCTTGTATAATTCAGGAATATTCCTTTGATATTCGACAACTACTTTCAAATCCACAGCAACTTGCTTTTTACCAACTTCAACATTGACTCCGCTTGCAACGTTATCAGTATTGATAAGTTTTCCAGTTAGGTTTGAGAAAAAGCCTCCATCAATAGCCAGCAAACCTGGAACATTTTCTAAAGAAAGACCAATAATTTTTTGAATGACTTTATCTTCATAGGTCAATTCGCCTTTTACTTCTTCTACTTTTTTTTCTACATTTGACATATAAATCACCTTTACTATTTAAATAATTGTTTTTGTTGAATATAATATCCAATTCCAACTCCTAGAGTGGCACAAATCAAGACAAATAAAGTCTTAAAAAAACCATAGGATAGGATGAAGCACGCTAAGATAGCACCCGCCAATCCGGAAAGAAGTAGATATTGGTATTTTTTAAACCATTCCATTTTTTTACTTCCTTACTTTACACGACTAACAGTTTTTTTACGTGGTGGTTTTGGCTTGTATTCTTTTACAGAAATATACAGTTTTACACGATGATTCATTCCAAAAAACTGTTTCAATCCATCAGCTATCTCATCTTTAATTATTTGAGTTCGTTTAATAATGTTGTCTGATGGAAGCATTTGTCCTTCTACGTGAACTAAACATTTATTCTTACGACAGTTTACCTTAATAGTAGGATCCTTTATAAAATTGTGATTAGCAACCACACAACGTACAAATCCTTCAATAGCTGAATTTTTTAATTTTAGGTTCCCATCGACATCAGGTAACTGAATCTCTAAATATTGTTTAGGATAAAAGAGTGTAACAAGCATTAGAAACCACACTACAGCTGAAAGTACTAGAGCACCCCAGAAAATATATCTTGAAAGATAAAATTCTAAAAAGGAATTTTGATTCCAATCAACTAAATGAAGTCCTAAGCCACTGAATTTAAGATAATCTAGCAAAATAGGAATCAAAATTGTCAAGATTAAAATACATAAAATAAGGTAAAATATTTTTTTGTTTTTTGACATATTGAATCCTTTCATCAATAGAATTTGAATTTTAATCTATTCCTGTCAAGAAAGGTTCAAGTTCAATCATTTTTCCCTAGGAAAAATGATACTACTGAAACAACAATAACCGCTCCTAAGATTGATGGAATTAATGCCATTCCAGCTAGACTAGGTCCCCATGCACCGAAAAGTGATTGTCCAACAGATGAACCGACTAAACCTGCAATGATATTAGCGATTATTCCCATGGAATCTCCCTTTTTAGTGATTCCACCTGCAATAAGACCGATAAGCCCTCCTACGATAATAGCCCAAATCATAATGTCTTCCCCTTTCTAAATTGTGGCAAGTTAGATTGTTTGGAAAATCAAACAATCTAAAGAGTTATATTTTAGCTAAAATATTTTTTATATTAATCTTAACAATTATAAGATTAATATATAGTATATACCTTTGCGAATAGTATAGGTTAATAAAAATGATAAGTCAAAGAAAATGATCTCGCTTATAAAAAAATAGGATGAAATCTGTTAATCGTTTTGCAATCGATTGCATATATTTGCAAGTATATTTCTGATATGATTCTTGTTATTTTTTGAACAGTTTTGTAAATACTCTTCATTATGGTTATTATTATCAGACCATTCTGACAATTGAATAATTCATCAATAAAACCTTTGATTATGGTGGTATGACCATAAGATTTTTAGCCAATTAAAGAAGTCTAAATGATACACAGGATACTGTGTTATTTTCAGTAGGAGTTTAAAATTCAAAAAAGGAGATAATTATGGATTTTAGAGAAACATTGAATTGTCAGGATTACACTAAATTAGACAAATTTAGTAAACAGCTGAGGGCTTTGAACGACTATTTAGAGACATGGATTTGCTTGAAATGCGTTAGGAATTGGCCAAAATTAATAAGGATGAGGTCGTTGGTTTATGCTCAGAAATTAATGGATATAAAACAGGTTTTATGGATGCACTAACCCTATTGAATTCTGAACCAGATTTGCAATCTTTCAAAGAATTGCTTGAGGAGTGGTGGATTGATTATGAATTTGATCAACGTATCAATGTGCTACTTGGTCAATATCCTTATACCAATTTTGAGGAGAGAATTGATTATGGATTGAAAGAAGAATATGGAACTAGCTCTCGTAAAGAAGTTGCAAAAATAATTTCTTTTTTTGGATGATTTTGACCTTTGGTTTTAAATTTTTGAAAAAAATAGGCGAAGCCTATATTACATTTATCTTATATATTTTATTCTTTTGTTTCTTTTGCGTGGAGAAAAAGTCAGTCAAAATAAGGCTTTCCAGATTTTTATAGCTACTAAAAACTGTGTATATAGCTACTAAAACATTGAGAACGTAGCTATAAAATAATATAATAAAAGCATAGAGAAAATTCACGGCAAAATGACTTTCTCTATGCCTATTTCAAACACGCAAAGGAGCGTATTTTACAGTTTTTACTGTCTTAGCTATGGAGATTTTTTATGACAAATTATATCTGGCTTTTCCCACTGCTTTTCATCTTTCATGACTTAGAAGAGATAATTGGTCTCATTCCTTGGACAACTGCTCACCAAGAGTTATTAAAGGAAAAAGCACCACTCTTTTTAAAGCTCCACCAAAACCTATCTATTGAGGGTTTTGCTTTTGCTGTTTTGGAAGAATTTATAGTGGTATCCGTTGTGTCTTTGTTAGCAGTAACAACTTCTTTACGGTTCTTTTCACTTCTTTGGTTAGGTGGGGTTATTGCCTATACGGTACACTTGCTTTTTCACATCTTACAATCTCTTAGTTTAAAAACTTATATTCCATCACTTATCACTTCCATTATCTGTTTTCCTATTAGCGTTTGGCTTATTAGAAAGTGCACTATTCTTCTACAAGCTACCCCAATAGAGTTGGTAGTTTACAGTATATTAGGGCTATTGATTGTGGTGGTCAATCTTTTCTTCGCTCTTAGACTAGGAAAAATATTTTCCGTTTGGTTAAGTAGAAAAATCAATTAAAGTTACAAAGCAATAATAGTAACAGTCACTGTCAGTTGGCTGTTTTTTGTTTGCTGAAAGGAGGAGGAAACTTGCTGACAAATGTTGAACTAAAGCGTATCTGGCTTGAGTTAGGATTTACTCAACGCAAAATGGCAACTATGATTGGTTATAGTTACTACAACTACCGAAACATTGAAAAAGGTCAACGAAAGATGACCAAAGAGTTTGAAGAAGCACTCTTTGGGTTCTCTTTCTAACACTGTCCGATGTAACAGGATTGATTGACGATTTAGAAACGTCATCAGAGGACGAAGCTAAAAAGTTATTTCTTCAAGAAATCCTTTCATTAGAAAAGAGATCAAACGATATCGATTAACTTCTTCAAAAGTTGACCATACTAACAAAGAGGGAGTATTGTTATGGAAAAAGTTTTGAAGGATGGTAAACTTTATTCTCTAATTGAATTTAGGGATAGAATCTATGAGGATTTAGATTTATCAAAAAGTGACTTAACCACTTTATTATGTGCGATGTTGATTGCATCTATTGGTTTGAAGATGAATTCTATTCCAGCAATCATAGGGGCAATGTTAATTTCTCCATTAATGACACCTATCCTTGGAGTCGGCTTTGCGTTAGAAATTTTAGATACAAAACTTCTCAAAAAGTCTTTTAAAATTCTTTTTATTCAAGTTGCAGTAAGCCTTTTAGCCTCTACACTTTATTTTTTACTTTCACCAATTTCTTATGCAAGTACGGAAATTATTACTAGAACCTCACCAACAATTTGGGACGTTGTAATAGCATTTGTCGGTGGTTTAGCAGGAATAATTGGAGCACGAAAGAAAGAAGCTAATAACATTGTTCCTGGTGTTGCTATTGCAACAGCTCTTATGCCACCCGTTTGTACTGTAGGTTATTCTATTGCCACAGGAAATCTAGAGTATATGGTAGGGGCGTCATACTTGTTCTCCATTAACTGCAGTTTTATTATGATTGCTCATATATTGGCACTAATGTGATAATGGTGAAGAATCCATATGTTAAACATAATCGAGGAGCCTCTAAAATTCGAAAAATTTTAATTCTAGTCTCTGTTCTGGTATAGTAAATTTGTAACACTCCTACCTAATAAGTTAAAATATTCATTAGAATAGGAGACATAACATGAAACACTATCCAGACGAAACACGACAAAAAATTGTTCGACTACATCATTCAATATAAAAAACTATGATGATCTTCAACAAATAGATAAGGAAAAGGAATCCCCAATTAAAAACAAGTAATGTGAAATACTAATTCGATAATCACAAGCAAGCGCTGAAAAAGTAAAGTGACTAGTTGTCCTTAGGAGAAAATATCGATGAAAAAAGTAATAATAATTATTAATCCAACTTCTGGAGGAGAAATAGCATTAGATTATAAAGAGAGCTTGGAGAGTAAGGCAAAAGAGTACTTTGACTATGTTGAGACTAAGATTAATCAAAAAGCCAAAGATGCGACTCATTTTGCCCAAAATGCCTCTGAAGAAAAATATGATGCAGTGATTGTTTTTGGTGGAGACGGTACTGTAAACGAGGTTATTTCAGGGATTTCTGAAAAGAATCACATTCCAAAACTAGGGATTATTCCTGGTGGAACTGGAAATCTAATTACAAAGCTTTTAGAAATCAACCAAGATATTGCTCAAGCCATTAAGGAACTTGATTTCAAGTTTACGAGTACTATTGATGTTGGAAAGGTTAATCACAATTATTTTGGCTATATCTTTAGTGTTGGATCTTTACCAGAAGCTATTCATAATGTTGATATTGAAGATAAAACAAAGTATGGTATCTTTCCATATGCAATCAAAACGATGAAGTCCGTTATGACAGACAGTGTATTTAATATTCATATTGAAACCGAAAATGGCAATTATGAAGGAGGAGCTAGTCAGGTATTAGTTCTCTTATCAAATTACTATTCAAATAAAAAACTATTCGACGAAAATAGAGATGGGTATGGAAATATTTTAATTTTAAAAGATGCCTCCATCATTTCTAAATCATCTATTATTCCAGATTTGTTAAAAGGGGATATAGTAGAAAATAATAATATCGAATATATCAAAGTATGGAATATTAAGATTTCTTCAGATGTTGAGTTAGAATCAGATGTTGATGGAGATAAGTCAGATAAACTGCCAGTAGATATAAAAATACTAGGAAATCATATCGAAGTGTTCTCAGGCATGAAAGAATAGAGTGTTAATATTGATAATTAGACATTAGTTCTATTAATTAATCCAAGGAAGGGTATTTATGACAAAGGGAATACTAATTAAAGCTCCAGATCTTTTTACAGTTGACGAACAGTTAGAAATTCAAGAACGATTAAAAAGTAATGATATTGAAGTTGCTTTCCTTAGGGATGATTAGATTCAAGCTTCGTTCTATTCTTTTATTGAGATATTGGTTAATAATGACTTTTTAAATGAACTTGAAATAGCTCTATGTGTAGATATTTTGAAAGATATTATTATTAGGGCACCTCTAAAAACTCCTCAAAAAACCTATAAAATGAGATAATAGAAATACAAGTATAAAACTCGATAAACGAGGTTAAACACGATGCATTTATTTACTGATGATGAAAAAATCTTGTCAAAACTCACTGAAAAAGGTAATCCATTGGAACGTCTAGACGCTGTCATGGATTGGCAACTCTTTCTCCCCTTGTTATCAGAATTGTTTTCTCGCAAGAATAAAGTTATTGGTCGTGGAGGTCGTCCTCACCTTGATTACCTCATGATGTTCAAAGTCCTTTTACTTCAACGATTACATAACTTGTCTGACGATGCTATGGAATATCAATTGCTTGATCGCTTATCCTTTCGTCGTTTCGTTGGTTGCCACGAAGATAATGTCCCAGATTCAAAAACTATCTGGCTTTATCGAGATCGCTTGACTCAATCAGGTCGCGAAAAGGAATTATTCGACTTGTTCTATACTCAACTCTCGGACGAAGGTTTGATTGCCCACACAGGTCAAATAGTTGATGCTTCATTTGTGGAATGTCCTAAGCAACGCAATTCCCGTGAGGAAAACGAGAAAATCAAAGCGCATGAAACTGTAGAAGGTTGGAACAAAGCCAAACGATGCCAAAAAGATATCGATGGGAGCTGGACTCAAAAAGGGGGTGTTCGTTACTTTGGCTATAAAAATCACGTCTGTGTTGATAGAAAATCAAAGCTAATCAAAGATTATGGCGTCACAACAGCTAGTATACATGACTCCAATGTTCTAGCTTCTCTTTGTGATGCCAACGAACCTGTATTTGATGATAGTGCCTATGTGGGGAAAAGTGTTCCTGACAACTGCCAACACCATACCGTCCGTCGTGCTTTCCGAAATAAACCATTGACCGATACTGACAAGAACATTAACCGTCATATTGCCAAAGTCCGTTGTCGAGTTGAGCATGTTTTTGGTTTTATTGAAAATAGCATGAAGGGAAGTACCTTTAGAGGGATTGGAATGGATAGGGCAAAGACAAATGTGACCTTAACCAACCTCCTCTATAACATCTTTCGATTTGAACAGATTAAACGACTAGGGTTGAAATCATGGGCTTAGTGCGCCCAAAAATTGGGAAATAGCCTTGAGTAAGACTCACAAACAAAAATTTACAAGAAATAAACTGTAGATTAAAGATAAATTTGACGCTCTAGATGCTCTACTGGTGTTTTTAGAGGTTCCCTATTAAGATTATTTCTAAAATAAAAAAAAGAACGTAGTGATACTTGATGCTAAACAAAATGAAAAACCTGCTAAACTGACCATTAAATCTAATACCGATAAAGGAACAATATATCTAGAAGTGCCATGCGATATTCCTGACTATGGACTACAGGAGTCCATAGAAAAAATTATCGAAGCAAAATGTATTTTCGATAACAATAGCAATGAAGGTCTAAATGATTTGTATATCGTTGAAGATAAAACTGGAAATTTGTCAATTATGACATTAACCGAGTATAGTAATTACAGGAAAAGTATTAGATAAGATGTATTGCTATCATTTAAACAAGGTTAAGTTGACTTGGCTTATTATGAACAGAAATCAATTAAGAAAAAGGTAGAGAAAAAGGTAGAGATTGAATTGAAATACAGTTCAATATATAGAGTTTGACAAAAAGAAAAAAACGCTTGAAATCAGCGTTTTTCTTTTCTATTGATTCGTATTGAATCTTTATTTCACCTCAGTAAAGATTACATGTTTACGCAATTTTGGTGAGTATTTTTTTAATTGAAGACGGTCTGGAGTGTTACGTTTGTTTTTTGAAGTAAGGTACAAGCGTTCACCAGATTCTTTGTGTTCAAGTGTAATATTTACGCGCATGGTATCTCCCTTCTATTATTCAGCTGATGCAGCTTTAGCGATTTTACGTCCTTTGTAGTATCCTTTAAGTGATACACGGTGTGAACGTGAGTAATCTCCAGTTGTTTCGTCAAATTGTACTGATGGAGCAGTCAATTTGTAGTGTGTACGACGTTTGTTTTTCTTCGCTTTTGAAGTGTGACGTGCAGGTACTGCCATTTCTTTATTTCCTCCGAATTAATAGTTATGTTCTTGATTTTAAATCAACTATAACAGAATAACATATCTTTATTGTAAAGTAAAGTTACTTGACAAAAACTTTTTATCAATATATATAGTTAAAAGTTATATATAATGATAGTAAATACATATTTCACAGCTATAACGGAAAGTGCTAGAATAGGCTTATTGTAACATTAAGTGAAAGAATAAAAAGGAGTAAATAACTATGAGTAAAGTACATTATCATTTTGATCATGTTGGTTCTTACCTTCGTCCACAAGCTCTAAAAGAAGCACATGAAAAATTTGCCAATGGTGAGATTTCGCAAGAAGAATTACTGAAAGTACAAGATGAATTGGTTAAGGAATTGGTTCACCATGAGGTAGAAAATGGTCTTCAAGTCGTTTCTGATGGTGAATTTGGTCGTTCTTGGTGGCACCTTGATTTCCTATAGAACCTAACTGATTTTGAAGCTTACCAACAAGAAGATTCATATAAATTCCATGGTGCTAAGACACTTACAACCAACGTCCGTATCAACGGTAAAATTGCCGAAAATCCCAACCATCCTTTCTATCGCGACTTTGAATATCTTAAATCAGTGACTCCTGAAGGAATCACTCCAAAAGTAACTATTCCAAGTCCATCACTCATCATTAAACGTGACCACCGTAGTGATCTTTATGCAGATTACTATGATTCATGGACTGATTTCCTTGATGCTTTGGCTAAAGCTTACCATGATACCATCCAACATTTCTACGATTTGGGTGCACGTTATGTGCAATTGGATGATACAACTTGGGGGTATTTGATTCAACAGTTTGAGAATGAAAAAAATAATCCTGAGAAAACAGCTGAGTTGGCAAAAATCGCTGAGGATGATGTATACACTATTAATAAAGCTTTGGAAGGTCTTCCAGAAGATTTGACTTTGGCTACTCATATTTGTCGTGTGAACTTTAAATAAACTTATCTTTTTGAAGGTGGCTATGATTCAGTAGCTAAATATCTTGGTCAATTGAACTATGATATCTTCTTCTTGGAATATGATGATGCGCGTTCGGGTAGCTTCGCACCACTTCCAATGATTTGGAATAACCGTGATCATGTTGAATTGGTACTTGGTGTGATTACTTCTAAGGATCCAGTTTTGGAAGATGTAGATGCTGTCATTGCTCGTATCCATGAAGCGGCTGAACTTGTACCACTTAAGAATCTTGGAATCTCAACTCAATGTGGTTTTGCCTCAATTGAAGAAGGTAATATCTTGATTGAGCAAGACGAGTGGAATAAATTGCAATTGATTAAAACTATTACTGATAAGGTTTGGTCATAATAGGAAGAGTGTATAGGATGGGGTAAGCCTGTCCTATTTTTAATAGCAAGAAAAAGTTTCGTGGAAGATAAAGAGACAAAACAAAGAATTCTACAGTTTTTTGGGAAAAGGAGAGCTCCTAATAATTTCACTACTTGTTTGTTGATGAGTAAGCTTGACCATTATATATACCCAGAGGTCTATTTCTTTCTTACGTTGAAAAAACCTGCACCATTTCCCAAAAGCTATGTAAATTATGATAGAATAGAGTGATTATATCTGTAATAACGGAAAAGGAGGGCAGGTCTATTTGAGACCTGTATCATCATTATGAAACTTCAAAAACCTAAGGGAACGCAGGATATTTTACCTGGGGATAGTGCCAAATGGCAGTACGTGGAGAATGTTGCACGTGAAACATTTAAAAAATACAATTATGGTGAAATTCGTACGCCTATGTTTGAACATTACGAGGTCATTTCACGTTCAGTAGGTGATACAACTGATATCGTTACTAAGGAAATGTATGATTTTCATGATAAGGGAGACCGTCATATTACACTCCGCCCAGAAGGAACAGCACCGGTTGTACGCTCTTATGTAGAAAACAAACTCTTTGCGCCAGAGGTCCAAAAACCTGTTAAAGTTTATTATATTGGATCAATGTTCCGTTATGAACGTCCTCAAGCAGGACGCTTGCGCGAGTTCCACCAACTAGGTGTAGAGTGCTTTGGCTCAAAAAATCCAGCAACAGATGTTGAAACAATTGCCATGGCCTACCAACTCTTTAATACGCTTGGCATTAAGGATGTTACTCTTCATTTGAATAGTCTTGGAAATACTGACAGTCGTCTGGCTTATCGTCAGGCCTTGATTGACTATTTGACACCAATGCGCGAGAGTTTGTCAAAAGATAGCCAACGCCGTTTGGAAGAAAATCCTTTGCGAGTACTTGATTCAAAAGAAAAAGAAGATAAGGTTGCAGTTGAAAATGCTCCATCTATCCTTGATTATTTAGATGAAGAAAGTCAAACTCACTTTGATGAAGTGCGTGCCATGCTCGATAGTCTTAACATTCCATATGTGATTGATACCAATATGGTACGTGGTCTGGATTACTATAACCACACGATTTTTGAATTTATTACCACTATTGACAAGTCTGAGTTAACAATCTGTGCGGGCGGTCGTTATGATAGTTTGGTTGAATATTTCGGTGGTCCAGAAACAGCTGGATTTGGTTTTGGACTTGGTTTAGAACGCTTGCTTTTGGTTCTTGATAAGCAAGGCATTAAACTTCCGGTAGAAGAAAGTCTTGATGTCTACATTGCAGTACTTGGTTCGGGCGCTAATGGCAAAGCTCTTGAGTTAGTTCAATCCATCCGCTACCAAGGATTTAAAGCTGAACGTGATTACCTTGGACGTAAGATTAAGGCACAGTTTAAGTCAGCAGATACCTTCAAAGCCAAGACTGTTATCACATTAGGTGAGAGTGAAGTGGAGTCAGGTGTGGTTAAGGTCAAAAATAATGCTACTCGTGAGGAAGTTACTGTAAGTTTTGAAGAGCTAACTACAAACTTCGCAACAGTCCTCAAACAGTTAGAAAAGTAGGGGGTATATGGTTAGTATAGTTGATATGCTCAAACGGAGTGAAAAATTCAGTTTGGCTTTTGATCGTAGTATGCCCATTCGTTTCCAACAACAGTTTTGGCAGTTGATTGCATTTCTCGATAAACATGAGATTACGTGGTTTAATGATGAACCTGCGAGTGATCATGCTATGTGTCAACAATTGCTTGGTCAAGTTTGGCGCCAAGATTGTCAAGATGTAGTTTTGAATTTTGAAACCCAGGAACGCTATTTGGGCTGGCAAGTAGATGAGGAAACTGATGAACTTAGTGTTATCATTGAAGATGTTTATGGTTTCCGTTGGAATAGTTTGCTTGATTTAGAAACAGCTGACTACCGTTTTGAAGATTTTGAAGAATTTGCTGAAGATTATGTGGATACTAGTGAATTGTTTAAACAATTTGGTAAATAGTTTTATAAAAAAGAAAGTCTATTAAAATTCGATCCTGAAATGGGTGGGGTTTTGATGGGCTTTTTGCTATAATAGTTAAGACTAAAAAATTAACGAAAGAAGTGTATTTATGGAACGTTCTATGTATGCCGGTCGTGTTCGTAGTGAACATATCGGAACTACTATTACTTTGAAAGGTTGGGTATCTCGTCGTCGTAACCTCGGAGGTTTAATTTTTATCGATCTTCGTGACCGTGAAGGTTTGATGCAGTTGGTTGTTAACCCTGAAAATACTGATGCAGCTGTTGTTGAAACAGCTGAGAGCTTGCGTAGCGAATTTGTTATTGAAGTAACAGGAACAGTTGAAGCGCGTGAACAAGCTAATGATAACTTGCCTACAGGTGCTGTCGAGCTTAAAGTTGAAGATCTTAAAGTCCTTAATACTGCCAAAACAACACCGTTTGAAATCAAAGATGGTGTTGAGGCTAGTGATGATACACGTATGCGTTACCGTTACTTGGATCTTCGTCGTCCAGAGATGTTGGAAAACTTTAAGCTTCGTGCCAAGGTAACTCATACCATTCGTAATTATCTTGATGACTTGGAATTTATCGATGTTGAAACACCAATGTTGACAAAATCTACACCAGAAGGTGCACGTGATTACTTGGTTCCAAGCCGTGTTAGCCAAGGCCACTTTTACGCTCTTCCACAAAGTCCTCAGATTACTAAACAATTATTGATGAATGCTGGTTTTGACCGTTATTATCAAATTGTAAAGTGTTTCCGTGACGAAGATTTGCGTGGTGATCGTCAACCTGAGTTTACACAAGTTGACTTGGAGACTTCTTTCCTTAATGAGCAAGAAATCCAAGATATTACAGAAGGATTGATTGCTAAGGTTATGAAAGAAACTAAAGGGGTTGAGGTGACACTACCATTCCCACGCATGTCTTATGATGATGCTATGAATAACTATGGATCTGACAAGCCAGATACACGCTTTGACATGCTTTTACAAGACTTGACAGAACTTGTCAAGGATGTAGACTTCAAAGTATTTGCTGAGGCACCAGCTGTTAAGGCGATTGTTGTTAAAGGAAATGCAGATAAGTATTCACGTAAAAGCATTGACAAGTTGACAGACTTTGCCAAACAATTTGGTGCTAAAGGTCTTGCTTGGGTTAAGATGACTGATGGAGTTCTAGCAGGTCCAGTTGCTAAATTCTTGACAAGTATTGAAGAAAAGTTGACAGATGCTTTACAGATTGAAGAAAATGATTTGGTTCTTTTTGTAGCAGACACACTTGAAATCGCTAATAACACACTTGGTGCTTTGCGTAATCAAATTGCTAAAGAACTTGACATGATTGACAACACTAAATTTAACTTTCTTTGGGTTGTCGATTGGCCAATGTTTGAGTGGTCTGAAGAAGAGGGCCGTTATATGTCCGCCCACCACCCATTCACTTTACCAACAGAAGATTCTGCAGCAGAACTCGAAGGAGATCTTTCTAAGGTACGTGCTGTAGCCTATGATATTGTCTTGAATGGTTATGAGCTTGGTGGTGGTAGTCTACGTATCAATCAGAAAGACTTACAAGAACGTATGTTGAAAGCCCTTGGTTTCTCTGAAGAATCTGCCTATGAGCAATTTGGTTTCCTTCTCGAAGCTATGGACTATGGATTCCCACCACATGGTGGCTTGGCTCTCGGGCTTGACCGTTTTGTTATGCTTCTTGCAGGTAAAGATAATATTCGTGAAGTGATTGCCTTCCCTAAAAATAATAAGGCATCCGATCCTATGACTCAGGCTCCAAGTCTTGTGGCTGATAAACAGTTGGAAGAACTTGCCCTTCATGTAGAATTAGAAAATGAATAAAGCACCTCTTCATAAATATGTTAAGTATATAGAGAAAAAATCTGCAAAGAAAATGGGCGTTTTACAAGCGGCACGTAGTATCTCTCGTGAAAAATATACTGAAAAATTTTCAGCGTCAGTACTCTATGGGCTCTTGTCATCAATTGCTGTGAATTTCTTCTTTCAACCTGGGCATGTCTACTCCAGTGGATCTACAGGGTTGGCGCAGATATTATCAGCATTGAGTCTCAGGACTCTAGGCTTTGAGATTCCAGTATCATTGACTTTCTATGCGATTAATATTCCACTCTTGATTTTAGCTTGGTATAAGATTGGCCACAAATTTACCATCTTCACCTTCATTACGGTAACAATGAGTTCCCTTTTTATTCAGGTGATGCCTCATGTGACCTTAACGGAGGACCCATTGATAAATGCTATTTTTGGTGGTCTGGTCATGGGAGCAGGGATTGGTTTCGGTTTAAAATCACGTATTTCTAGCGGAGGAACAGATATCGTCAGTCTCACTATTCGTAAGAAAACGGGTCGTGATGTTGGGAATATCTCCTTGATTGTCAACGGGATTATCATGATTTTTGCAGGTATTCTTTTTGGCTGGAAATACGCTCTCTATTCTATGGTTACAATTTTTATTTCTAGTCGAGTAACGGATGCAATTTTCACTAAACAGAAGAAAATGCAAGCCATGATTGTCACAAGTAATCCTGATCCAGTTATAAGGATGATCCATAAGAAACTTCACCGTGGTGTAACGATGATTAACGATGCGGAAGGAACTTATAATCACGAAAAGAAAGCAGTATTGCTAGCTATTATTACCCGTGAAGAGTATACGGACTTCAAGTATTATATGAGAAAAGCAGACCCTAAAGCTTTTGTTTCAATCGCAGAAAATGTACATATTCTAGGTCGTTTTGTTGATTTAGATGATTAATAAAGAAGGGAGTTGACGACTGTTTGCTTCCTTTTTTACTAGAGAGAATTCTTGACGAAATGCCAGCATGGCTTTACAATAACAATATGATTAAATTTTTAATTCCAACTGCAAAAGAAATGAAGCCCAGTAAGGAAGTCCCCTCCCAAAAACTATCTGAAAAGAGTGAAGCTATTCTAACAGAAATGGCTAAGTTATCCACAGACGATTTGTCCATAGCTTATAAAATAAAGCCTGAGCAGGCTGAGAAAGAAAAGCAGCGTTGGGATGCAATTTTAGCAGGTGAAGCGAAGAATTACCCAGCTGTCGAGCTTTTTAACGGACTGATGTATCGTTACATTAAACGCAAGGACTTATCCACATGTGAAAAAGATTTCCTCAGTCACCAAGTATTTATCACATCTTCTTTTTATGGGATTATTCCCGCTTTCTATCCGATTCAAGAACATCGTCATGACTTTCATACAAAGGTTAAGGTTAATGGTCAGTCCTTAAAAAATTATTGGCGTGCTGAATATGACCAATTCCTAGAAGATAGTCAAGTTCCAGTTGTTTCCTTGCTTTCAAGTGAATTTGAAGATGTCTTTAGTCCAAGTCTTCGTAAGCAGTTATTCACAGTTAGTTTTATGGAAGACCGTAATGGTATTCTTAAGACACATTCAACGATTTCTAAAAAGGCTAGAGGAGCTTTTTTGACAGCTGTAATGGAGGAAAGTTGTCAAACCATAGATGCCTTACGAGACTTATCCTTTGATGACTTTTACTATCGTAAGGATTTATCTTCTGATAGTGAATTGTTTTTTGTAAGAAAAGTTAAAAAAGCCTGAGTTACAAACTCAGACTTTTTCTTATATCATGTCTTTACGATCGACTTGCTCATAGTTTTTTTGACCGTCATTCAACTTGTCCCAGATAACAACCTTTCCTTGATCAAGAGATTTTTTGACATCAATAATACGTTGATTAGATGATCCTCGAAACTGGAGCATAAGGTTCTTTTTAGTAATATCAAAACGTCCATCTACGAGAATGTCAACGAGATGAAGAAGTTCTATCTTATCAGGAGTTTCAAGCATTAGCTCTTCCCAAGTATAACCAGTCCAAGACCAAATGTCTTTTTCGGGTAGTTCCTTACGGATACGCTTGACTAAGGGAGTTAGAATACCAGTATTTAGAAAAGGTTCTCCACCCAGTAGTGTGAGACCTTGCACATAGGGTTGTGCTAAATCTTGTATGATTTGTTCCTCTAGTTCTTTGGTATAGGGAATCCCTGCCTTGAAGGACCAGGTAGCAGCGTTATAGCATCCCTCACAGTGAAACATGCAACCAGAGACATAAAGTGAGTTACGGACCCCTTCACCATCAACAAAATTAAAGGCCTTATAGTCAATAATGCGTCCTTGGCTAAGCTCTTCGGACTTCCATTCTTGTGGTTTTGGTGTATTCCATGTCATGATTTTACTCCAAATCTATCCAATAGCGCTCAGTTTCGTTACAAATGTCCTCTAGTTGACCACCGTTGGCTAATATAACAGCTCGGCTGGCTGGATTTTCTGTGCTACAAGTGACCAGAGCACGCTGAATATTCTTCTCCTTGGCTACTTGCAGGCCTTGACGGAGAGATTCTTTTGCATACCCCTTGCCACGTTCAGATGGACGGATGGAGTAGCCAATATGACCACCTTTTTCTAGTAAGCGCCCATTTAAACGAAGACGAAGATGTAGAAAACCAAGAGCATGACCTGATTCGTTGAAACTGACCAGCTGTATAGCAGGAACCCAGTTTTCAGGGATATTAAGTCCTGCTTCTGACTGAAGATTTTCTTCTAGCCATTCTTCATAAATAAAATTGTCCGTGTTCCAAAATCCACCATCATGGACAGATTTCTCCCTTTCAAATTCACCCATCATGTCTAAGATAGCTTCTTTATCTGCTTGACTTGGTCGGCGTAAAATCATCTTATTTCTTCTTTCCAGCTTTTTTTAAAAGGGCTTGGACACGTGCTTTTTTGTCATTTTTGACGGTTGCATTTTTTTCGTGGTAACGTTCCACCTGTTGCATACCTTTATAATCTAATTGATATTTACCCATTGTATCCCTTTCTAAAAACTAAATAAGCAAAGCAGTTGGAGGGAATTGGAGGGTATTATCCAGCTGCTTCTAGTTTATTATAATGCATTATAGGTCTTATTAGAGATGTTTGCCACCATATTTGATAGTTGAACCATTCATATGTTTGACTCGGGCTGAGATTTCTTTGTGGCGTCCTTTAACCATAGGGCGGGCCTGTGGATTCCCTAAATAACCGCAAGTACGTTTGACGACATCAACTGTTTTAGGATCTGTGTTACCACAATTAGGGCACATGAACCCACGTTCTGTTGGAGTGAAATCCCCTTCAAAGTCACACTTGTAGCATTTATCAATTGGAGTATTAGTGCCAAGATAGCCGACACGGTCATAGGCAAAATCCCAAACAGCTTCAAGTGCCTTAGGATTTTGTTGTAGGACTGGATATTCACAATAATGGATGAATCCACCAGTTGCACCAGCCTCTGGGTAATCTTTCTCAAATTCCAACTTTTCAAATGGTGTTGGATTTTTACGGACATCGTAGTGGAAGGAGTTGGTGTAATATTCTTTATCTGTGATATCAGTTACGACACCGAATTTTTCAGTATCCAATCGACAGAAGCGATCTGTTAAACTTTCTGATGGTGTTGAATAAACAGAGAAATGATAGTCATATTCGTCAGACCAACTTTCACAAGCATTTTTCATCGCTTTAACGATATTTAAAGTAAATGTCTTGGCTTCTAGATTAGTTTCCCAATCGCTACCATAAAAAACAGATGCTACTTCATAAAGTCCAATGTAACCAAGTGATACGGTTGCACGACGATGTTTGAAGAGTTGGTCGACGCTGTCGCATTTACGCAGACGCTGACCAAAAGCGCCATACTGATAAAGAATAGGTGCATTGGCAGGTGTAGCTTCTTTTACCCGCTCAACTCGGTAAACGAGAGCATCTTTGGCAATTCCCATTCTTTCTTCAAAAATTTCCCAAAATTTATCTTGGTCTCCTTTAGACTCTAGCGCAATTCTAGGGAGATTAAGGGTGACTACGCCAAGATTCATTCGTCCAGAATTAACTTCAACGCCATTTTCATCTTTCCAACCCTGAAGGAAGGAACGACATCCCATAGGGGCTTTGAAGGAGCCTGTCAATTCAATGATTTTGTCATATGATAGGACATCTGGATACATACGCTTAGTTGCACATTCAAGTGCTAGCTGTTTAATGTCGTAGTTAGGTGAGTTAGGTTCCAAGTTAAGTCCGCGTTTTAGGGTGAAGATGAGTTTTGGGAAAATGGCTGTGCGGTGCTCTGATCCAAGGCCTAAAATACGAACTTGGAGGATAGCTTTTTGGATTTCACGTTCAAACCAGTTTGTTCCCAAACCAAAACCGAGAGAGGTAAATGGTGTTTGACCATTTGAGGTGAAAAGCGTATTTATCTCATATTCAAGAGATTGCATAGCATCATAGATATCTTTACGCGTTTTAGCACGAGCATAGTCTTCCTGTTTTTCCTCAGTCACCCATTCTTTAGCATCTGCTAAATGTTTCTTGTAGTTGAGTTCTGCATAAGGCGCCAAGAATTCATCGATGCGATCTGCTGTACAGCCACCATACTGACTAGAGGCAACATTTGCGATGATTTGTGAAATTTGTGCTGTTGCAGTTTGAATGGATTTGGGACTTTCTACTTCAGCGTTACCGATTTTAAAACCATTTGCCAACATGCCTTTGAAGTCAATCAAACAACAGTTTGTCATAGGCGTGTAAGGGCTATAGTCTAAATCGTGGAAATGGATATCTCCCTTTTGATGAGCATTTGCTACATGTGGAGGAAGCATCTTAAGTCCAACGGATTTTCCAACAATACCTGCGGTTAAATCACGTTGTGTATTGTATAAATCACTATCCTTATTGGCATTCTCATGAACAACAGCCTGATCTTTATTAACAAGTTTGTTAATGGTGAAATTGATATCAGTAGCCTGAGAACGCTCAAAATCACGTTTGGTACGGTAGTTAATGTATTCTTGAGCGATAGCGTATTCGTTAGCTTCGAGTAACTCATGCTCTACGATACTTTGAATTTCGTATATTTTGATATTGTGAGAGAAGCGATCATTGATTTCGGCCACAACACGGTTGGCAATTCCCTCCAATTTAGTCTCAATTAATGGTGTGATAGGTGTAATAGTTTCGCTTGCTTTGAGAATAGCTTCATATATTTTACTTGAATCAAAAGTAACCATACGCCCATCGCGTTTGATAACTTTGATATCGGGGTTGACTGTAACTTTTTCTTTTTCTAATATAATCATCTAAAAATCACCTCGCTGCTAATTATAGCACTAATTATAGCACTAGGCAAAAAAAATCAATATATTGTGGTGTATTTTTATCTCAACCACTATATATTGATTTTCGACCTATTTTAGGACATAGATAGTATATCGTTCAACGCCTTTTACAGGTGCTTTTTTATAGTTTTTTGAAAGTGTCGATTTAAACTCAGAAGGCAATTGCGTATCTTGTTGGACAACAAGATATTGTGCAGAATCTTGAACAAGAGTGTCTAAAAGAGCCTTTTGATGACTTGATTTAGCTGTGTTAAGATCAGGAAGAACAAATGGTGAAGCTGATTTACGATTACTTTTCAAATAAATTTTTGCCGATGAATCATAAACGTAAATAGTTTCATCTTTCTTGGTATTTTTAGCGAGGTAATTTGCGACACTGCTACGTTCAGCATTATTTCCTAAATCAAATAGGAACATGATGATTGGTATAGCAAAGGCAAATGCAAAAACGACTATAGGTAAGAAATAATTACGGCTAAGGAAGATACCAAAAACTTTTAGCGTGCGGATTTGGTTATCATTACGACGTTGGTGAGAGGTTCGCTCCGCTCTCTTTTTAATAGCATCATCCAGAGAAAGTGCAGTCAAGACTAAACCATATGGGACGATGGTAAGAATGCTGTAAAGTCCAAAACTTTGAGAGAATAGACTGTAAACTAGTGTAAAGATAAAGCTAAGGATTAATACCCATTTAATGATTTTATCTTTAGCATCACCAAGGAGATGGTTACCTATAGTAACTACACCAATAAGGAGTCCAGAACCTATAACAGCAAAACTTTGGTAAGCCAATGTCAGTAGGAAGTTATTTTTTTCTACAGCGAGTTGTGTAAAGTTGTAAACTAGAACTTGATTAATATAGTCCGAAGTGATTTGCAAGTTTAGGATGAAATAAAGGCATAGGTACAGTACTAAAATATTACCAAAAATAATACAAAGGACTTGATAAAAACCACGAGCAAAGTGCTTGTTGACAAGATTGTAAACGAATATTGTCACAAGTGACAATACCCAGAAAATAAGAGTTCGAGCTTCAAAGAGTGCTCCAGTAGCACCAGCAAAACCGTAAAGAATAAAGGCTTCATCACGACTGTGACCAGCAAAGTACCGGGTTAAGAAGAAAATAGCACCGAGGACAAAAGGCATGGCAAATTGGATAGGATAGAGTCCACCAAAACCAAGTGTTCCATTAATTAAAAAGAAAATAATACTAATTAGAGTTGCAATTTCCTTCTTATTTGTCATATGCATGACAACCTTGTAAAGGTAGCTGCCAGAAAGATAGTAGGTTAGAAACTGTATTGGAATTAACCAAAGAGTAGACCCCAGACGAAAAGCCAGAGAAATTAGGAAATAATAGAAGAACCCACCTGTCGCAAAAAAGTCAGAATAGGGTAAACTACCGTTGGCAAACATTTTTGCAATGTAAAGGTTTTGGGATTGTATATTATTGGAAAAGTCTGTAAAGCAAGGGACTGATATACTACATGCACTCAAAATCAGACTGAGGATAAGGATATGTGTTTTATGCTTACAAGGAAGTGAAATCTTAGTTTTTTTCTCTATCTGATAAGAAGTTGATTCTTTTGTACGCCCTTGAATTGTTACTTCACCCTTTTCAGATTGCTTATCATGTGTATGAGATTGATGGGGGCTTCGATGATAACCTTGATAGCTACCTGATCCTGGGATATTGTCTTTGTTATATGGACTCAAATTAAACTCCTTTGCTGTCATTTTGAAAGTTACAAATAAGGGAAAAATCCAAAATTTCTTATTTAAAGTATATCAGATAATACCATTTAGTCAATTTCTCTCTTATTTCTTACATTTAAGAAAAAACCGTCTAAAAAAGAGACTGAAATAAACTATTTCAGTCTCTTTTTTAGAAGTAAATGATTAGGCTTAGTTACGCCCAATATTATTTTTTAGTTTTCATCGATAAAGCTATTGAAAACTTCTTCGATCATATCCCATTCAGCATCTGAATCTTCAGGAATTGGTTGAAGGTCGCCTTCAGTGCCATCCTCATTTTCAGTGAATGAGTATGCCTGGATTTCGATTTCTCCATCTGCATCTTCTTCAGCACCAGCTGGAACCAAAAGAACGTAGTTCTTACCGAATTCTTCACGTCCATCAATCGTTAATAAGATTTCAAAAAGTGTTTCATTCCCTTGTTCGTCTACTAAAGTGATGACTTCATGGTCATGGTTGTGATCGTGATTGTGTGACATATTGTTCTCCTTTTTGAAGAGAGTACTCAATAGTGAGGTGAATCTAGAAGTTCTGACTGGTAGTTCACTAGATTGTCGCTCGACTAATCGGTCTCTATTTACAGTTTATTAAAACATTCGATCGAGGTAGTTTTGCAGAATAAGTTGAGCAGCCAATTTATCAATAACTTTTTTACGCTTATCACGGCTGACATCTGCTTGTTCAACTAACATACGTTCTGCCTGAACAGTTGTCAATCGCTCGTCTTGATAATCTACAGGAAGGTTAAAGATTTCCTTAATTTTATCACCATAAGCTTTGCTAGCCTCAACACGTGGTCCTTCAGTGTTATTCATATTTTTAGGGAGACCAACGACAAATTTATCTACCTGATATTCTTTAACGAGTTCACCTAGACGGTCGAAGCCAAACTCTTTAGCTTCCTCGTTAATTTTGATAATTTCAACGCCTTGGGCCGTAAAACCAAGTGGGTCACTAATAGCAACACCCACTGTTTTTGAGCCAACATCAAGTCCCATTACTCGCATTAGAGGTCAGTTCCATTTCCTTTAAGATAATAGCGAACGAGTTCTTCAACGATTTCATCACGTTCGTATTTGCGAATTTGGTTACGGGCATCATTGTAACGCGGAACATAAGCAGGGTCACCGCTCAGAACATAACCAACGATTTGGTTGATAGGATTATAACCTTTCTCAGCCAACGAACGGTAGACATTTGTCAAAGTATTACTGATTTCATTTTTATCACCGTCGTTTAGGTTGAAACGAACAGTTTCATCTGTAAATCCCATACTGACACCTTCTTTCTATAAGGATTATCTATTAGTTCCTTATTATAACATAAGTATACCCAAAAGTGAAAGACGATGAACATTAAAAGAGATGACTGATGTCATCTCTCTTAATGTCTAATAAGATTAAACGCGTTCAACTTTACCAGATTTAAGTGCACGAGCTGAAGCCCAAACTTTTTTAGGTTTACCGTCGATAAGAACAGTAACTTTTTGAAGGTTAGGCTTAACGACACGTTTAGTTTTGTTCATAGCGTGTGAACGGTTGTTTCCAGAAACAGTTTTACGTCCTGTAAAGTAACATACTTTAGCCATTTCGTGTTTTCCTCCTAGGTAGAATTTATTACGGATGTGCTAGCACCACATACCAAAATATTCTATCATAAGAATTTAGGTTTGACAAGAACTATTTATAATTTCTTTTTACAGAAAAATAGTATATTCTTATTATAAGAAGAATAAATAGTTAAAAAAAGGAGAGAAGATGCCAGATAATCTTGCCTTACGCATGCGTCCACGTTCAATTTCAGAGGTGATTGGTCAGAAACATTTAGTTGGTGAAGGTAAAATTATTCGCCGTATGGTAGAGGCGAATATGCTGTCGTCAATGATTCTCTACGGACCTCCAGGAATCGGGAAAACCTCGATAGCCAGTGCTATTGCAGGAACAACAAAATTTGCTTTTAGAACTTTTAATGCCACTGTCGATAGCAAAAAACGTCTACAGGAAATTGCAGAAGAGGCTAAATTTTCAGGTGGTTTAGTTCTACTTCTAGATGAGATCCATCGTTTGGATAAAGCGAAACAAGATTTTTTGTTACCATTATTAGAGAACGGAAATATTATCATGATTGGTGCCACAACCGAGAATCCGTTTTTTTCTGTAACACCAGCCATCCGTAGCCGTGTACAAATATTTGAGTTGGAACCACTCTCTAATGAAGATATCAAGGAAGCTATTTTGAATGTTCTAGGGGACAAGGAGCGTGGCTTCGCCTTTGAGGTTCACTTAGATGATGATGCTCTAGATTTTATTGCGACAGCTACTAATGGTGATTTACGATCGGCATATAATTCTTTGGATCTGGCTGTCATGTCGACACCAGCTTCAGGAAATGGTCAGCATCATATTACCCTAGACATAGTGGAAAATAGCTTACAACGCAGTTATATTACTATGGATAAAGACGGTGATGGGCACTATGATGTCCTTTCTGCCTTGCAAAAATCTATTCGAGGATCTGATGTTAATGCCAGTCTTCACTATGCGGCACGTTTGGTTGAGGCAGGGGATTTGCCTAGTCTAGCACGTCGCTTGACTGTGATTGCCTATGAGGATATTGGTTTAGCTAATCCAGATGCACAAGTTCACACGGTCACAGCCTTGGAAGCTGCACAGAAAATAGGTTTTCCGGAGGCACGTATTTTGATTGCCAACGTAGTTATTGACTTAGCATTATCACCTAAGTCGAATTCGGCTTATAAGGCAATGGATGCTGCCCTGGCGGATCTTAGAAAGTCTGGGAATTTACCTATTCCGCGTCATCTGAGAGATGGACACTATGCTGGAAGTAAGGCACTGGGTAATGCACAAGATTATAAGTATCCACATGCCTATCCTGAAAAGTGGGTTAAGCAACAATACCTTCCAGATAAATTAAGAGGAGTCAATTATTTCCAACCTAATGAAACTGGGAAATACGAAAGAGCTCTTGGAGCTAATAAAGAACGAATCGATAAGTTATCTAGATAATACGAGAAGAATCAACGAAAACGATTGCAAAAAAAATGATTTTTCCTCTTGCAATAATTTTCAAAAGTGGTATTATAAAAACATAGAAATTGCTGTGGTATACGAATCCACATATAAGTGTTGACCGACTAATTTTTGTATTATCGGGAGACAGAGGTCTATTAACAGTGTGCAGGCTGGCTCACCCAGAAGCAACTGAAGTTAGTAGCGAGTCGCCCACCTGCTTTTTTACGTCGCGGGTTCAATACAAACTGTGGATCATCGGTACCAATACAGCATCCAGCCTCCTTAGCTCAGTTGGTAGAGCAGTGGACTCTTAATCCATGGGTCACAGGTTCGAGCCCTGTAGGGGGCATCAAACTTCAACAGTAAAAGCCTTGATAACCAAGGCTTTTTTGCTTGTCTTAAGAGCATTTGCCCCATCGTTTGCCCCACATTTTTTTATGAGCAATCTTTCCAGATATCTCTGATTTGATTAAATTCCTCAAAAATTTTCTCTTCTAAAGTGTATCCATATACTTCTACCAACATTGAAATATCTCTATGCCCTAGAATTTTTGCAATAACTCCAAGGTCAAACCCTTTGTGCCAGAGGTAGCTTCCATAGGTGTGACGTGCTCCTTTTGTCGTGATAATTGGATAAATGTCCAACTCATTTAAGAGAACACTCAAAGCTTTATTGACGCTTGCAATATCTGGAACTGAATGAATATATCCAAAATGTTGAAAGATCATTCGATATCGATTTTTGATTCCTAACTCCATGTTTGCTCTTTCTTGCTCCGTTTGTAAAAGGCGCAAAATTTTGATACACTCTTCGTCTATTGGAACCATCCGAATAGACGTTTTATTTTTTGGTGGAACAAACTTATGAGAGAGAGTATTATACCTCCTGTATGTTTTTAACAATCCTCTGTCAAAATCAACCTCATTCCAAGTTAACGCTACTAACTCTCCAAACCTCATGCCTGTTTTTAATAGAAAATAGACGATATAAGGAACAATTGAACGTTGGTAATCGAATTTTCTCTTTACTGCTAAAAGTAAATCCAGATAGTCCTTTTCTGTATGTAAATATTTCTCTTCTGTCATCTGTTGTTCTTTGGATGAAAACAACTCGACATGTTGTGTAAAATCATCTATTAGAACTTTGTCAGCAATTGCCATTTGGATGCTCTGATGAATCCCCGTATTCAATCTACCAAGAAAATTTCTACCAACTGTTTGCCCATACTTATTCATAATTCTTTGGTATTCACTCGCACGAATTTGAGTGACTTTTTTATTTCCAAATAATCTTTCAATTGTGTTTTTACGGAGAAGATATTTTTTCTTTGTTTCTTCCGACCTACTACTTGGTAAAATTTTTAGTTCAAGCCATTCTTGATATAGATCGGCAAGAGAAATATCTCTAGAAATTCTTTTTCCTAAACGAAGTTCTTGCAGAATCGGTTCAGCTTCTGACTCTGCAAGTTTTTTTGTTTTAAAACCGCTATTATGAGCAACAGTTTTTCCTTCGTTACGAATTTCATAGGTCCATAAATTACTATCTCCTCGCTTTCGGTAAAGAACACTTGCCATATTACGCCACCTCTGTTCCTAGAATCTCATTTACAACACTTTTTGGAACAACCATCAAACGTTTGCGATTATAAAATGTATAGACTCGTGATACAAGTAATTCTCTTGCCTGATGGATGATATCATTTGCAGTGTGAGGGCGATAGCCCATTTCAATTAATTCTTTGTTGCTAATTAAATTATTATCCATAGTTATCCTCCTTATTGATTTTCTAAAGTCAGAAACTCACCTACAAGTAGTTGTAATTCTGTATTTAATTTAGGGAGATTCTGTATTAATACTTCTTTTAATTCTTCCGCAAATTGATTCGTTTCTTCTCTCAATAGTTTGCGGACTCTTGTTTTTTTCTTTTTGATGCTGTCTGATTTTAAATTTGGAAAAGCTAATGATAACAGTTCAGGATTGCTTAGAAAGATAATTGTAAAGGCTCTTTGATCCACTCGAATATGTTCTAGCTTATAAAATCCGAAATTATCAAGTCGATTCATAATATCTTGCACCATATCCTCCCCAATCGCTTTAGTTCTGAGTTGGAACTCTAGTCTCCACCAAAACGGATTTACACCCAAATCTAGCTTCTCTTCGTGCTTATGAGCAATGATTTCTTTATTCTTATCATATAACCTAACTTGTACATTACTACCGCTAGAACCCCAATATTTCGTCTCTAATTCGCCCCCTCTACCATAGAAGACCTTATGGGTAACACCACCTTTAATATGTTGCAAATTAACGATTTCAGGCCTGTTGAAAATGTCAAATGCCAAATCAAAACGAGACAAACGTACCGTCAATGAATTCAATCTGGCAAAGTACATTAATTACCTCCATACTTTCATTCCATCAAATTCTTTTAAAGTGTTAGGATTGAAATCAATCCGAATCAATTGTTCACCTCCATAAGTGGATAATTGGAAAAATATAATATTGATTGAATCATACTCATTAAAATCCTTAGCTAAAGTAAAGACATCATCTCGCACGTTATCATGTATTTCAAATGAGTCAACTCTTGTACTTATTGCCTGTTTCAGATTTTTGAAAATTCGTCTTAGGGGACCAGTGTCTGTATCCCAGATAACCGTTAATCTATCAATACTGACATCTAACCTCTGTACTAATTCTCCTATTTCACATCGTTCTTGAATGCTTCTTAAATCTTGTATAGAAATCAACAAAATTGTCCCCCCTTCTTTTAGATTTTTTAGGCCTCAGAAACACCGTCAAATCAACGTTTGCTCGTTCCGTCGTTCTTTGGACGTTGTCCTAAGTGTACCTTTTTGCTGGCTGTTAGAATAGCCAGCTTTTGCTTGGCTAGAAATTGTCTGGACGGCAGCCTGCAGGACTTCGCCTGACTTCACGTCAGGCTCGTCCCTTGCCCTTGTCCACACAATTTCTAGCTCCAAGGCTTCGAATAGTCATCAGTCATAGTCATAGTCTCGTCCTCAAATTCCTCCTCACTCACTATTCCTAAACATATGAGCTATTTGTATCATTTAAAAAATATTTTGAGCAGTCAACTAAAAACTTGATTTGTAAGTTTATAGGTGATAGAATAAGTTTAAAACACAACATAGGAGTTTATCATGACCTTTATTATTCAGAATTTTGGACCCAATTTGGCACGACTACGCATAGAAAAAGGAGTAAGTCAAACTCAACTTGCGGAATATTTAGGAATCGGTAAACAATCCATCTCTGACTACGAAAAACAAAAAAGCTATCCTACCTTTGCAAATTTGGATAAGATAGCAGAATATTTTAATGCAACTCCAACCCAACTATTTGGAACTAGTAAAGAGATTGAATTAGAAAAGAGTGTTCTTGAATCGAATGAATACTCTGATAAAGTAAGTGAGATCTTAAAGGCTGTCAAATACATCGAAAATTTTCTAGAAACTGATGGACAGTACTTAGAGGATTTACTTTACCTAACAAGAGGCAAACAACTATACACAGAAGATGGAGACGAGTTGTATACTGATCCAACTTCTCAGAAAAGAACATTTCATAACCAATATGAACCTGGTTTTATTGTAGCAAGAGACAAATCTCCACTAGAACTCTTGATTGAAAATAAGGAATTATTTGATAAATAGAAAAAGCGAGTTTGAACTCGCTTTTTCTGTTATGAAAGAAATAACTTATTTTCTAGTTTTTTAGATAAATCCTCTCTCCAAATATCCGTCACGGTCGCTTCTTCCCAGTTCTTTGGGCTTACGCAAGATTTTAATCAATTTTGAGTTAAAAATAAATACTCTAAATACTCATTCAATTCATTAATTATTTAGTCAATGGTTGCTTTGTATCCACAATTCCAAATAGTTCTAAATGAGATTTTAGGAACTTTGAAAACTTTAAAAAACGCATTCTTATCACTTTGAAGATAAGAAAAGAGAGAACGAATTGTGTCCTCTCTCGATGTTAGCTTTTCATCAACTCAAGACAGTTGACAAAGAGCCTTTCAGATATACAATTTGTCTATAGACACTATTGGCATAACTACTTTTTCAAATGAATCACTTTATCATAGCGCTTCAAGTCTTCCTTGGTGTAGTGGTGAATGACCTCCACCACAGCTTGAGGAAGTGAAAAGAGCAGCTGGTTGATTTTTTCTTGATTTTTGGCGTCCAGGTTAGCCTTGACCTCATCTGCTAGGATAAACTGTCGCTTGTGATAGAGAGCACGGGCGATTTCAAGGCGCTGTTTTTCACCGCCTGATAAAGTTTGGTTGCTGGGTACCTTGCCTTTTAGGCTGAGGAGCCCTGTTTCTTGCAAGATGTTATCCATTCTTTGCTGGTCAATTTCCTGTCCCAGAGCGATGTTTTCCTCCACAGATAAATCGTCAAAAACATGACTAGATTGCAAGATATAGGCACCAGCCTGATAGAGTTGACAGCTGGTTAGTTCCCGTCCTTGATAACGAATTTGCCCCTGACTAGGATGGATTTCCCCGTATAGGATGTTGAGCAGGGTGGTTTTGCCCGCTCCGCTTTCTCCGATGATAGCAATCTTTTCCCCAGCGTGGATAGTCAGATCACAAGGAGCTAGAATGGTCTCCCCATCCTTCTCCACACTGACCTGCTCCAACTGGATAGGAAAGACAGATTGGTCAAATATGCTGTCAGTAGCCAACTTATTTCCAAACAAGTCTTGATACTTATCGCAGAGGGACTTGGCAGACTTGCGGGTATTGATAAAGTAGGACAGTTCTTGAAACTGGTAGCCGATGTTGTGGGAGACCAGATAAATGCCGACAAAACTAGCCGCAGAAAGGTAGTTCTGGTAGGTCATGAATCCGCCAATCACAATGGGCGCCACAGAGCAAAATGCATCTATACTGTTGATAAATAAACTGTTCAGTGACCGTTGCTTTTCGTAGGACACTTCTTCTTGCAACGCCTGTTCTAGGTCTTTAGAAAATCTCTTGAAAAACAAATTCTGGCCCTGATAATGACGAATAGGAGCAATACCTGCAATCATATTGTTGACACGGGCGATATAATTCTGATTTGCCAGGGATTTTTGCTCCGCAATCCTATCCAAACGCTTCGAACCCAGTCCGCTACACAAAACTGGTACCGAGTAAAAGATGATAAACAATAACCCCAGATAGAAATTGGTCCAGAGGGCATATGCGATGGAAACGACTGTAAAACCTAGCGAGGATACGATAATGACGGTCGGCTCTATATAGCTATTTTCCAACTGTTGGACATCATTTTCCAGATCAGACAGCACCTCCTCATCAGGAATCTGACGGCTGTATAAAAAAGTCCGAAAAATAGCGCGTTTTATCCCAACCTTAAAGTCAGTCATCAAACGAGCATAGTAATAGCGCTTCCCAGCCAAGCCCAGGACAAGCACCAGATTGCCCCCAATCCCCCAGAGCAAAATCTGCCAGAGGAGATGCAACTGGCGGTTGGTAAAACTAGCGACGATATACTGGATAAGGGCAGGGGTGATAATGGCCTCTAACCAAGTGATGACGATGGCTAGAAAATAGAAGGTGAGATGTTTTTTCGTTACATAACTCCTAAGCATAGCGTATAAACCCCCTAAAATTATTTACCAACCTAGATAATTTTTCTCTGTCCTTGGATAAATATATAATCTGTTTAATACAGTATTCCATCAGTTCTGGTTTAGAGCATTCAAGAAATTCCCCATCTTCACTAATTACAGAAGAATATCCATCAATAACATTGGCAACACATTCCAAGCACATACCTCTACACCAGCAGTTTTTACACTTTTCAAAGTTATCTTTGTTGTTAAATGATTCCGCTTTAGGACTGTTGTGAGTTCCCCAAAATCTGAAACATAGTTTCTTACTACCATCTACATCATAAGTTAATGTATTCGAAGGGTCAATATCATCACAAAATGTACGATTCGTACTCTTGTATATCATTGATATTAATACATCATATAAAATAGGACTGATAAATGCCTTCTCATTGTTGTTGATTACATGTTGAATGGATTTATCTATGAACTGTTTTCTTTCAGCCAAACTTTTTTCCATTTCTTTCACAATTAGCACTTTATTTTTAGTAAAAACATCATTTATATTAAAATGCACATCCATATCAGTAAAATATTGAAAGATATCTTCTCTACTTAGACCATTTTTTTGATGAAGTCTAGTATATGTCGAGGCTATTTCAAAATTTTCATAATCAATATTCTTTAAATAATTAATAAAACGTAATGTTTTTCGATGGCTCCCTCTTCCTCTGAGTCTATCATGAACAATTTCTGGTCCATCTAAACTTATGGTTAAATAAGGATGAAATTTAACAAGCATTTCTTTAACACGCTTATTTAAAACAGTACCATTAGTAACTGTTTCAATTTTCACTACATTTAATAATGTAGATAATTTTTCTATAAAATATATAAATAATTCTATATTTAAAAAAGGTTCTCCCCCGAAAAGTATGAGACGGTTGATTTGTGTAACTCCTTTACTTGCTATCTCTTGGATAATATTATCAGCAGTAGTTAAATCCATAATACGATTATCCATACCATAGTTACCACCATCTGCATAACAATACGAACAAGATAAATTACAACTATTAGAAATATTTATAACTACTTTTTTAATACACCATCTTCAACAGAATCTAGAGTTGGTGAACTTTGTTTTGAAATAGGTGACAAAGATAAAGTAAAATTAACAGAATCAAAATAATATGTTCCTATATCTGTTTCTATTGTCTTTATCATAATTATCCTCCAGACTAAAAACTGAGATGAGGAATCACTCCTCATCTCGGAAGAAGCTATCGACCACCGCCACAAGAATGACTTGGACCACAGCTAGCATTAATTACATACCCTTGATCAAACTCTAAAAGTTCTTCAAGGTCAATCACCTGAAGTTTTTCCATGGTTTTTACCTCCTTTATTTGATAGTTTCATTATATAACCTTATCAGAAGAGGATAATATTTTCCCTTATACGCAATTCACCTCATGTCATCTAATACTTTTTGTAAATAATTTTCAAATTTTATAGATATTTGATTGCTATCTACCAATTTCGTGGCAGCAATACATTTTCTCATTTCCAAAACAGCATGTCGATTATTATTTTTCTTTAGATCATATAAATTATTAGCATAATGGAGCACTAGTTTTTCATACATTTCAGTCTCTGAAAAGTTACAATATTTTAGCTGTTTTTCAAAATAAAGAGCGTCCATCCATTCATTGCGTTCAATACAGGTGATATAAGCATTGAGCAACATAGTTGCCAATAAACGTCTATTATTTGGAATATCTCTATAAAAATCCAAACGATGACACATTTCTTTGGCTAAAATCATCATTGTGTTATGATTTAAAGCGTCTATTGTATTCATAAACAGTAGCAATTCATAATAACCCCAGTATTCCGCAGAAAACAAGTAATCACTGATAGTAACAATCTCTTGGTCTGTTACATAAGTTTCTCCTGATAAATCCTGTAATCTTATTTTAATCAAAATTGTGTTAAATGAAGCGAAAGGTTCCTTTTTATCCTTCTTTTCCATTTGGCTAATTAATAGCTTTTTCATTCCGTCTATATCACGATTTGATACTAAATACCGAATCTTTTCTAAAAGTTCATTAAAGTCATCTCTGCGGAAATCACGTACAGCGTAAACAAATTCTTCGATAGGCATATGTATTGCATCTAACGCTAAAAAAATTGCTGATGGTTAAATCAGCCTCATCATTTTCAAATCTTGAGAGATGGGAACTTGAAAGACCTGATTTTGCAACATTTTTTAAAGATAAACCTCGAGATTCTCTAAATTTTTTAAAAATTTTTCCATATTTCATTCTAGTCACCTCCTAAATTGCTTATAAGGGAAATTTCTTCACAAATATTAAAAATATTATATCATATAAGAAAACGAAAAGAGGTATTTACCATGAATAAAAAAGCATTGTTTAGTTTGTTGTTTGTAATACTTGAAGGTATTATCGTTATCGGAGTAGGTTAGCCAAATGATAAAGAGATTAGGCAAGAAACCTTAAAAATAAAAAATAGCTTAGAATTGCGTCATTATAAACGTTGATTCCAAGCTATTTTTGGTTATTAAAATTTTAATCAGAAGGGTAAACTTGTAGTTTTTGCCCAACCTCTCTTGATTTTATGGAAAAAGAATCCCGTATTTTGGATACGAAATGCTTTCAATAAGTGTAAATCAGTTTTAACGTTTACTAAATTTCGATGCTTTACGAGCCTTTTTCAAGCCTGGTTTTCAAAGCAAGTTGGAAACCTTTATGAGTCATTCGTTTTTGCCCCACTTTTGCCCCATTTTGAAATAATTATATTTAAAAATGCTCCAAGTATCTTCTAAAAATAACTTATATTTCAACATTTTTGATTATTTTCAATATGAAAAATTCATACAAATTCATGTAGGGGGCATCATACTATACATAAAAAAGCCTTTAAATAAAGGCTTTCTTACTTGTCTAAAGAGGAAATGTCCCATCATTTGTCCCCGAAATAATTTCCAAACTTTTGATAAATATTATTTTTGTATAAATTAATTTTTGTTGTGTATAGTAACATTGAATTCTCAATTTAAAGTGTAATAATACTATGAAATCTATCTAGTAGTTTTTCCTGTAAGTGATGAGAGACAGTAATGTACATCCTTGTAGGATCGTTTAATAGCTGGTTCTCAATTAGAAAAGCGTTATCTCTATCTAAATTTGCCATAGATTCATCCATTATTATTACGTTAGTTTTAGTAAGATAGGCACGTGCAATACCTAATCTTTGCTTTTGCCCTTCTGATAAAAAAGACATACTTACTTCATCATCTAATCGTGGAATTAAATCTATTAAATTAACTTGTTTAAGGATATTGATAATTTCTGATTCATTTATTTTATTATCCCAAAGTGTTAAATTATTTCTAAGAGAATCATGATAAATATGAGTAATATTTCCTATATATGAAACGCTTTTAAACAATTGAGATTCTTCAATATCAGATATCTCTACATCATTGTATTTTACACTTCCACTATATTGCTTATTATTTCCTAAAATTATATTTATTAAAGTTGATTTTCCACTACCTGACTCTCCAACTATGGCATAATTTTTTCCTTTTTCAAAACTACAATTTATATTTTTGAAAATTTCCTTATCTTTGAAGGAATACCCGACATTAGTTAACTTGATTTCTTCAATATCTTTATCAATATATCTATAATGGGAACTCTTCTCAAAAGCTCCAAATTTTTCAAATATAATATTTACTGATGATATTGATACCTGTAATTGATTAAACGTAGTTAATGAGTTAAATATATTTCCGGAAATTTGTCCGACTGATGATATTGAACCAATTGAAACTTGTTTTAAAATGATAAGATAACCTGTTAAAAGTAGTACTAACATTTGAGAAATAATTGAAAATAAACTCATTATTATTTCAATTAAGCTACTAGTTTTAATAAATACTATTTTTTCAAAAATAAATTTTTTTATTACCTCTCCACATTTAATTGATAACATCTCTTTTTTATTTGAATAATATAGCGTATCATATCCCAGTAATTGATCTGTTAGTGATGAAATAAATGTTTCATTACCTATAGAAAATCTTTTCATAGCTTTTTCCATCTTATGGGCAAAACTTCGTGGAAGGTAAGTTAGGATCAAAGTAAGTAGTATAGATAAAAGCACTATTCTATAATCATAACTAAACAGAGCAATAATTGAAAAAAAAGTTGTGAAAACTGTTGAAACTAATGAATAAAAACTTTCAAATCCGCTTTCTTCGATAATTTTTATATCGTTATTTAAAATTGACAAGTGTTCTCCAACAGTCTTATTTTTAAATTCACTAAACGATTTTCTAGTTAGACTGTTAATATAATCATCTCTGAGAGAAAGAGTCATTTTTTGAATTAATTTAGTCTGATTTACTCTAATTAAGTATGTATCTGCCAAAAATAACAAATAAACTCCAAATTCAATGCCTAACCATATGAGGAAGCCTTTAAAATCACTTTCAACCAATTTATTTAACATGATTGAGAGTGTGACTGATGCTCCAACTAAAAATGCAGAACTAAATCCTATTAATATTATATGTATAAGATTTAGCAGTTTATATTTTAGTATATATTTTTTCATTATGTTATTCCTTAATTATATTTAGCAACTCATTAATAAAGTACAACTGCCCCAACATTCCTTTTGAATATGTATAATCAATTTCTTCGGACATCGGGTCTATCAATATAGTTTTTGTATTTTGTTTAATAGAAAAATCAAAAATATGTTCGCAAATCTTAATACTCGTTTTAAGAAATGAAGTTTCTTTAAAATAATAATAAAGCCAAGCATTTGCCAAACCCAATCCTGCTAATCCATAATACAATGAGGTTCCCTTAGCATATGTATAACTAATTCCTTCTGATAAACTTCTAATCCATTCATCGAACTTCATTGTATTGTTATTTTTACTGAACTTAATAAGTTCAATGATTAACCCAGAGTTACCAGTTATTAAATATGGGCTAAAATACTCATTGGATTTTATATATTTCACTCCATCAATACACTTAATATCATTTTTGATGATTGAATTTAGGACCTTTATAAAGTAGACTCTATCACATATTTTAGTGTCATTGAAAAGTCTGAGTAGATAATATTTTTGATAGTAGCTCATATTATGTAGTAGTTCATCTAAATTACAATTTAAAAAAAGTTCAAAATTATTATCAAGTATAGCGATTCCGATTAAGTCATCTATACTTTTATTACAATTATCATAAAGAGAAGAGAAACTGGGATCGCTAGAAAATTTTAAATCCATATTACTAATATGTTTATAATTATCAATTGACTCTAATATTGTTTTTCCATAAATTGATACTGTCAATAATTATGTGTAAACACTCAAGTAGAGTTGAAGAATGTTAATCAAATAAGCTTTCAAGTGTGTCAGCACATTGGCCAAACCCTTTATGGATGCGTTGATTTTGCTTGAAATTATAATCTTCAAACAGGGTAACTAAATAACGTTCCAGAGCCTCCTCGTTAGGAAAAAGAACCTTCTTTTTCGTTTGACGTTTGATTTCTTTGTTAAGAGACTCAATGAGGTTTGTCGAATAAATGCTATGCCAAATCTGGTAGGGAAACTGATAAAAAGTTAAAAGATTATCCGTATTCTCCAGACTTTCCATGACTTTCCTATACTTTGGTTTCCATTCGGCGATAAAGTTCTCTAAAATTTGCACTGCCATTTCTAAATTTTCAGCACGATAAATCGTTTTAAATTGCTCCAGAATAACCGCTCTATCTGCTCGTTTCACTTTACTAGCTAGATTTCGACTAATATGAATTAAGCAACGTTGTTGTTTAGCTAATGGGTAAGCCTGATTGATAATCTGTTCAAGCCCCTTGAAGCCATCGGTCACTACAAGAGAAACCTGTTGGATTCCTTGGTTTTGAAGCTTGTCTAACAGGGTGGACCAAGAAGCATTGTTTTCATTTGGGGCGATTTCATATCCAAGAACAGCCTTCTGTCCTTCTGGTGTAATGCCAAGTGCGATATGAATACATTCTTTACTAACGGTTCCACGTCTTAAGGGGAGATAGGTTCCGTCAAGAAATAAAACAGAGTAATTGGCTTCTAAGCTTCGCTCATGAAAAGTAGCGACATTCTCCTGAGTTGCTTTTGAGATATTAGAAATTGTGGCAGGACTATAGTGATGACCATACATTCGCTCGATGATATCACTAATTTCTCGAGTCGTTACACCGGTTTGATAGAGTTTGATAACCATCTCTTCCAAGTGGTCATCTCGACGTCCATAAGCGGGAAGCAAAGCTGGACTAAAGTTCCCATTACGATCTCTAGGAATACTCAACTGAACAGTCCCATATTTGGTTTCGAATTTCCGTGCATAGCTTCCGTTACGACTATTCCCAGAATTATAGCCTAATTTATCGTAAGGTTCATACCCTAAAAAGGCTGATAACTCTGCTTGAAGCAGATCATTCATTGCTGTTTCAAGAGAAGTACGGAAAAATTCATCAATATCTTGCTTTTGGGCTAGGAAGTTAAGTAGTTCTGTGGTAAACTGAGTCATAGGAATAAATCTCTTTCTAGTAATGTTTTGCAACTCTACTATAACGGATTTATTCCTTTTTGTGTTTACACAACTTATTTTACACTACCCATAAATTTCAAAAGTATTATGGGAAAGTATAGTTTCTGTTAAATCTTGTTGCATTCTAACTATTTTTTCTATATTTAAACCCATTTCAATAAATTTTATTATAAATGTATTCTTAAAGTCCACTATACTAAAATCATTAATAAATTTTTTTCTTAAAGATTTAGGTAAATTATTCTCTAAACTCATTTTATAAAATAAATTTAAGGTACTCACTCCTGTATTATCATATTTTAAAAGACTAGTAGAATTAGTTAATAAATCAATTATACAATACCACATTTTAACAATATCTCGCTGTTCATTTTTTTGAGAAATGTTTTTGGGATAGCATTCATTTGTCGTCTCAACAATAATTCCATCATTCTTATTATATGCGGTTTCGAGATCAATAAAAAATACTCTATCATCATTTGTTAAAAGAATATTACTTGAAGATATATCCTCTAATATTATTCCCTCCTGATGGATTTTATATAAACTTAAAAATAGATTAGAAATTATTTTTTTTACTTTTTTATTATATCTTCCTAACTCGCTAGAATTTCGTTTTATCAACAAATTATATTCAGGCTTTAAAATATCCAATCTTTGTCCATCAATGAATTCCTCAACAAGATATAAATTTCCCTCAATTGTAAAGCACTCAATGTAATTTGGAATATCGACTTTACCTTTCAATTTTTTTAGAATACATTTTTCATTTAAAAGGAGATCTATTGCTAAAATCTTTTCTGTAATATATACTTTTTTTCTAGCTTCTTTTATAATAACCTTTTCTTCATTAATAGTATCAATCGCAATATATACATTACCTGCTCCTGATTTATGAATAATAGATTCCATTTGATATCTATCATGGAATAAAGATTCAATATTATAGTCATCTACAACTTTATTAAATATGATATCTTCAACAAATGGGGGACATGTATAGTATGGTTCCGTTATATCTTCATAAAAGGTTCCATTAAATTTAAGTTTTGGTCGCTCATTATTAATTAAACGTGCATTCATTACTCCATATCTATAAAAAATTATTTCTGAGTCTTTATAACTTCTATCTGTCAAAATTTGAACTCCAGTATATTTGGGTATCTTATCATATAGTTCTTCCAATAATAATAAAAAAGTTTCTTTGTTTTTAGGATATATAGTTATAAATTTTCCAATCTCTAATTGCGAAACGTGTTTTGATAAAATACGGAATAACTCAGATATTTTATTGATATACTTAAATGGCGTTTGAAAAATAGAACAAACATGGTAAACATTATCTAAAATAGACTGATAATCTATTAAATTAGCAGATATATGAATTTTCCAACCTTGATAAGGAACAAAAGCATTTGAATATGAAATATAATCATATATTTCCCCTTTTTTTCTATTAATGATTCTCTTTTCACTTGGTGTAATTAGTTCTTCCATGATAAATCTCCTATTAAAAATAAAATACTGCTGTATAACTATATAACTAGTGTAACAGCAGTATTTTATTTTTAGTAAAAAGTGTCATATAATAGAATTCAATAATTCTTCATATTCATTTTCTCTCATTAGCAGTAAATTCTCAGCACCTAAATTTTTGAGGGATTCCAAAGCTAGTTCAATTTTCTTCTTGCCGACTTCTATTTTACCTATAAGTATCCAATATGTACCTATTAATATATTATATTCCACTCGCTCATAGAGATAAACTTCAGGAATGGTAAGTGTATCAAAAAGATCAATATAGAACTTGGCATAATTTAGTTCTTTCCTCTCTAAAAATATTGAGATTCCGTTTAAAATAAGATCAATTTTTATTTTTTTATTTTCCTCATTATTACCAAATAAAGTAGTCTTATAAATAATTTCTTTTATTAATAAATTTAATGTATTTGTAGGCACCGCTGACATACTATTACCTAATATTACTAACTCTCTTTTCCCCCATTGATCTACATCGAAAAGATAATCAGAAATAACTTCAATATGTTTTTTATTCATTTTTTTACCTGTTATCGATATTAAAAATGAATCAATCAAAATAGAATTATATAAAAATATTTTTTTGTGTGTTGAATTAAACTTTTCTATTTCTTCATAATAATATTTTTTTAGAGCAGGTATGTTATTTTGTTGAAATGCCTTACTGACCCTTGCTAGTAATTCCTCAGTTCTTGTAGGATTATCTTTCGATAAAATTCCGTAAATTTCTTCGATACTTACATCCAAATTTTCCAATATACAAAGAAAACGAGAAAGTGAAATCTCAGACTCGCCACGTTCAAACTTAGATAAAAACGAAACCGAAAGATAATCACCAGCAACATCTTTTAATGAAAGTTTTTTTGATAATCTAATTTTTTTCGTTAAAGAACCTATGTCAATAGTATCAATCATAAAATAACTCCTTTTATACAATTATAACAAAAAACGCAAACATAGTGCAGTCTGCGTTAACCTTTTGAATATTAGGAGTATATTGTAATACGAAGTCTAGATACTGTCAATAATTATGTGTAAACACTCAAGTAGAGTTGAAGAATGTTAATCAAATAAGCTTTCAAGTGTGTCAGCACATTGGCCAAACCCTTTATGGATGCGTTGATTTTGCTTGAAATTATAATCTTCAAACAGGGTAACTAAATAACGTTCCAGAGCCTCCTCGTTAGGAAAAAGAACCTTCTTTTTCGTTTGACGTTTGATTTCTTTGTTAAGAGACTCAATGAGGTTTGTCGAATAAATGCTATGCCAAATCTGGTAGGGAAACTGATAAAAAGTTAAAAGATTATCCGTATTCTCCAGACTTTCCATGACTTTCCTATACTTTGGTTTCCATTCGGCGATAAAGTTCTCTAAAATTTGCACTGCCATTTCTAAATTTTCAGCACGATAAATCGTTTTAAATTGCTCCAGAATAACCGCTCTATCTGCTCGTTTCACTTTACTAGCTAGATTTCGACTAATATGAATTAAGCAACGTTGTTGTTTAGCTAATGGGTAAGCCTGATTGATAATCTGTTCAAGCCCCTTGAAGCCATCGGTCACTACAAGAGAAACCTGTTGGATTCCTTGGTTTTGAAGCTTGTCTAACAGGGTGGACCAAGAAGCATTGTTTTCATTTGGGGCGATTTCATATCCAAGAACAGCCTTCTGTCCTTCTGGTGTAATGCCAAGTGCGATATGAATACATTCTTTACTAACGGTTCCACGTCTTAAGGGGAGATAGGTTCCGTCAAGAAATAAAACAGAGTAATTGGCTTCTAAGCTTCGCTCATGAAAAGTAGCGACATTCTCCTGAGTTGCTTTTGAGATATTAGAAATTGTGGCAGGACTATAGTGATGACCATACATTCGCTCGATGATATCACTAATTTCTCGAGTCGTTACACCGGTTTGATAGAGTTTGATAACCATCTCTTCCAAGTGGTCATCTCGACGTCCATAAGCGGGAAGCAAAGCTGGACTAAAGTTCCCATTACGATCTCTAGGAATACTCAACTGAACAGTCCCATATTTGGTTTCGAATTTCCGTGCATAGCTTCCGTTACGACTATTCCCAGAATTATAGCCTAATTTATCGTAAGGTTCATACCCTAAAAAGGCTGATAACTCTGCTTGAAGCAGATCATTCATTGCTGTTTCAAGAGAAGTACGGAAAAATTCATCAATATCTTGCTTTTGGGCTAGGAAGTTAAGTAGTTCTGTGGTAAACTGAGTCATAGGAATAAATCTCTTTCTAGTAATGTTTTGCAACTCTACTATAACGGATTTATTCCTTTTTGTGTTTACACAACTTATTTTACACTACCAAACAATGCTTCTTGGTCCACCCTGTTAGACAAGCTTCAAAACCAAGGAATCCAACAGGTTTCTCTTGTAGTGACCGATGGCTTCAAGGGGCTTGAACAGATTATCAATCAGGCTTACCCATTAGCTAAACAACAACGTTGCTTAATTCATATTAGTCGAAATCTAGCTAGTAAAGTGAAACGAGCAGATAGAGCGGTTATTCTGGAGCAATTTAAAACGATTTATCGTGCTGAAAATTTAGAAATGGCAGTGCAAATTTTAGAGAACTTTATCGCCGAATGGAAACCAAAGTATAGGAAAGTCATGGAAAGTCTGGAGAATACGGATAATCTTTTAACTTTTTATCAGTTTCCCTACCAGATTTGGCATAGCATTTATTCGACAAACCTCATTGAGTCTCTTAACAAAGAAATCAAACGTCAAACGAAAAAGAAGGTTCTTTTTCCTAACGAGGAGGCTCTGGAACGTTATTTAGTTACCCTGTTTGAAGATTATAATTTCAAGCAAAATCAACGCATCCATAAAGGGTTTGGCCAATATGCTGACACACTTGAAAGCTTATTTGATTAACATTCTTCAACTCTACTTGAGTGTTTACACATAATTATTGACAGTATCCATTGTTTTCATTTGGGGCGATTTCATATCCAAGAACAGCCTTCTGTCCTTCTGGTGTAATGCCAAGTGCGATATGAATACATTCTTTACTAACGGTTCCACGTCTTAATGGAAGATAGGTTCCGTCAAGAAATAAAACAGAGTAATTGGCTTCTAAGCTTCGCTCATGAAAAGTAGCGACATTCTCCTGAGTTGCTTTTGAGATATTAGAAATTGTGGCAGGACTATAGTGATGACCATACATTCGCTCGATGATATCACTAATTTCTCGAGTCGTTACACCGGTTTGATAGAGTTTGATAACCATCTCTTCCAAGTGGTCATCTCGACGTCCATAAGCGGGAAGCAAAGCTGGACTAAAGTTCCCATTACGATCTCTAGGAATACTCAACTGAACAGTCCCATATTTGGTTTCGAATTTCCGTGCATAGCTTCCGTTACGACTATTCCCAGAATTATAGCCTAATTTATCGTAAGGTTCATACCCTAAAAAGGCTGATAACTCTGCTTGAAGCATATCATTCATAGCTGTTTCAAGAGAAGTACGGAAAAATTCATCACTATCTTGCTTTTGGGCTAGGAAGTTAAGTAGTTCTGTGGTAAACTGAGTCATAGGAATAAATCTCTTTCTAGTAATGTTTCGCAACTCTACTATAACGGATTTATTCCTTTTTGTGTTTACACAACTTATTTTACACTACCAAATTATTCTGACAAAACAATAGTTTTAAAGAATCAAAAGCAGTTAAACAATTATATGAAGAAGGTTAAAAAATATAGTAAGTAATTAGTTGCAATCTGGATTGTAACTGTCAGAATATTTTGATATAAAAGATTTCATCGTTGAACAATTAGTCTCTTTTCTGATATAATAAACTGTAACGCAAAACTTGTGGGTGAAATTCCCACCGTGAAGTTTTTCAAGAAAGGTGGGGACAGTCTCGTAAAGATGGAGCTGTCCGTTATCAAAATAATATGACATCAGTAGTTGTTATAGGTACCCAGTGGGGTGATGAAGGTAAAGGGAAAATCACAGACTTCCTAAGTCAAGATGCCGAAGTAATTGCACGTTATCAAGGTGGGGACAATGCAGGTCACACGATTGTTATCGATGGTAAGAAATTCAAATTGCACTTGATTCCATCAGGTGTTTTCTTCCCAGAGAAAATCTCTGTCATTGGTAATGGTGTCGTAGTGAATCCTAAATCACTTGTCAAAGAGTTGGAATATCTTCATACAGAAGGTGTATCAACAGAGAATCTTCGCATTTCTGACCGCGCACATGTTATCTTGCCATACCATATTAAACTTGATCAACTGCAAGAAGCTGCTAAAGGTGACAATAAAATTGGTACAACTAACAAAGGTATCGGTCCGGCCTATATGGATAAGGCTGCGCGTGTTGGTATCCGTATTGCCGATCTTTTGGACAAAGAAATCTTTGCTAGTCGCTTGAAGACAAACCTGGCTGAGAAAAACCGTCTTTTCAGTAAGATGTATGAGTCTGAAGAGTTATCATTCGATGAGATTTTCGAAGAATACTACGCCTACGGACAACAAATTAAACAATACGTCACAGATACATCTGTTATCTTGAATGATGCTCTTGATGCAGGTAAACGTGTCCTCTTTGAAGGAGCTCAAGGAGTTATGCTTGATATTGACCAAGGAACATACCCATTTGTAACGTCATCAAACCCAGTTGCTGGTGGTGTTACAATTGGTTCTGGTGTTGGGCCATCTAAAATTAATAAGGTTGTGGGTGTATGTAAGGCCTATACAAGTCGTGTCGGCGATGGTCCTTTCCCAACTGAGTTGTTTGATGAAGTGGGTGAACGTATCCGTGAAGTTGGCCATGAATATGGAACAACAACGGGACGTCCACGTCGTGTGGGATGGTTTGACTCAGTGGTAATGCGTCATAGCCGTCGTGTATCAGGTATTACAAACCTTAGCTTGAACTGTATCGATGTTCTTTCTGGTCTTGATACTGTGAAAATTTGTGTAGCCTACGATCTTGATGGTGAGCGCATTGATTACTATCCGGCTAGCCTTGAGCAATTGAAACGTTGTAAACCAATTTATGAAGAATTGCCAGGTTGGGAAGAGGATATTACAGGTTGCCGTAGTTTAGATGAGCTTCCTGAAAATGCCCGTAATTATGTTCGTCGTATTGGTGAGTTGGTCGGTATACGTATCTCTACCTTCTCTGTAGGACCTGGACGTGAACAAACAAACATTCTTGAGAGTGTTTGGTCAAATATCTAATAATGAAGATAAAGAATCTAGGAAACTAGGTTCTTTTTTTCTTTAGTCAGTAAACATAATAAGGTCCTAAATGACTTGGTAACTGTTAAAAAAAACGCGTGTCAATTTTTCGATAGTATTAGAAGAGAAATCTTTCTATTTGATTAGTTTTTCGGTATAATATGGTTTGATTAAATGAAAATTAACGAGAACCTACTTTCATGATTTAGGAGTATAGCAACAATTGTAACCAAGAGAATAAGTGAGCAAATTTCTTAATAGCTTTGGGGTAAGAGGTGAGTAATGAATAAGGTTGTATTTGTTTGTCTGGGAAATATTTGTCGAAGCCCTATGGCGGAGTTTATAATGAAAGCGCTTGACCAAGATGGGTCTTTGCATATTGAAAGTCGTGCAACTTCGTCTTGGGAACATGGAAATCCAGTTCACCAAGGAACTCAAAAGATTTTAAGGAAATATGGGGTTTCTTTTGATTCTTCCAAAGGCTCACAACAGATAAGTCAGTCAGATTTTGAATTCTTTGATCTGATTGTGGGGATGGATGAGTCAAATGTTGAGGATCTCCTACAAGTATCTGCGGGTCGTTATGACGATAAAATTAAGCTCTTTAGACCTGGTGGGGTTCCAGACCCATGGTACACAGGTGATTTTGAAGAAACATACAATTTGGTAACTGCAGCTTGCCAAGATTGGCTACAGTGGATTAGGGATAGACAATGAATTTTAAACAGCTAAAGAATTTTGATTTCAAAAATATTGATATTAATCGTAATCAATTTGAGCATATCACGGTAGGGCTTATTATTTTATGCGCTCTGTCCTTGTTGTTGGTGACTATAAAAACGCAACATTCTATTAAAATTGATGGGACTAAAATCACCTATAAAGGTCAGATGCAGAACCATCGTTTAAACGGTCAAGGAACTCTGACCTATGATAATGGTGATACCTATACGGGTGGATTTAAAAATGGTTCTTTTAATGGTCAAGGAACTTTTAAATCTCACGAAGGTTGGACTTATGAAGGAGAGTTCAAGTCTGGTCAAGCAGATGGCCAAGGAAAATTGACTACTGAAAATAAGGTTATCTACAAAGGAAAATTTACACAAGGGATTTTTAAAGGATGAGAATTAACTGGTTTTCTTATATTCGTGTGACAGGGCTCCTTTTAGTTCTTGTCTATCATTTTTTTCCAAGCGTTCTTCCTGGGGGATTCATTGGTGTTGATGTCTTCTTTACCTTTTCAGGCTATCTGATTACGGCACTTTTGATTGATGAGATGTCTAGGACACATCGCATTGATTATCTTGGTTTTATGCGACGACGCTTTTACCGTATAGTACCCCCACTTGTACTGATGGTTCTTATCTGTACCCCTTTAGCACTCTTGGTTCGAAATGATTTCATTGCAGGCATCGGGCATCAGATCACCTCTGTTATTGGTTTTGTAACTAACTATTATGAAATTTTAACTGGGGGGAATTATGAGAATCAGTTTAACCAGCATATCTACCTCCATACATGGAGTCTGGCTATTGAGGTTCATTATTATATTCTCTGGGGTGCCTTACTTTGGTTCCTAGCAAAGCTTGTTAAGCATCAAAATCAATTTAGAGGCCTAGTTTTCATGGTATCTCTTACCTGCTTTACGGTGAGTTTCCTATCAATGTTTATTAGTGCTTTCTTTGTTGATGGTTTTTCTCGCTTGTATTTTTCTTCAATCACGCACGCTTATCCTTTCTTTTTAGGTTCGATTCTTGCGACACTTTCAGGTGTACATGAGACGACTGCTAGGTTTAAGAAAAATGTTCGCCTATGGGAACTTAAAAAGACAGTTCTTTATATGGTTGGTAGCTTTGCTCTGCTCTTATTGTTGGGCTTAGTCCTTCATTTTGAAGAACGTATTACCTATCTATTTGGGTTTGTTTTGGCTAGTTTGTTTACAGCTGTCATGATTTACTCCGCACGTATTCTCCATGAGAAGCTACCTGGCAAATCAGAGCCTGCTTTTATTAGTTATTTGGCGGAAATCAGTTACAGCGTTTATTTGTTCCACTGGCCGCTATATATTATCTTCAGCCAATTAACCAATAATATCATTGCAGTCATACTGACAACAATTTTGTCAATCGTTTTTGCAACACTTTCCTACTATATAATAGAGCCGTTTATTGCGGGAAGAAAGGGAAGTCTCTTTGGAATAGATTTGGACTTGACACCTTACCGACATATTGTGCTCTATATCTTCAGTGGGCTCACCTTAATTACAGTGCTCATTTCTCTCTTTGCGCCAGCTGTTGGGAACTTTGAGAAAGATTTGGTAGCTAAGGGATTGTCACAAGCTCAGACGAAGATGAAATTAACACGTACCAATGCTGAAAACAGTCAAGCTACCTCTTTTGGTGTGAATAAAGGAGTGGTAATTCTAGGGGATTCCGTTGCTCTTAGGTCGAAAGATCAGATTGAATCAAGTATTGATAATGTCGCTATAGATGCAGTAGTCAGCCGTAATCTATCAACTATTAATGATTTACTTAAAGATTATGCAGATAGTAACGCCCTTGCAAAAGATGTTGTTATTGCTGGTGGTGTTAATGAGATTGATGACTATAAAGGGGTCATTAATAAAATGATTAAAAATCTACCTAAAGGTCACCATATCATCTTTGTGACACCATATAATGGTAGTAAGTCTGGAAGTAAAGCCGTATCTTTGGTTCAGTTACGTAAGTATGAGTTAGAGATGGCTAAGAAATATGACTTTGTGACGGTTGCTGATTGGTATCAAGTTGCTAAAGAAAATATTTCTATCTGGAATGGTACAGATGGGGTTCACTTTGGCTCCGATAGTGACTCTATTAACCGTGGGGCTAAATTATATACCAATACGATTAAAGAGGCTATCGCGAAAGCAAATCAGAAACCTGTTAAGGGTGGTAAAAAATAATAAAAAAAAGAAGATAAGAGTTGTCTTCTTTTTTTGTGGACAAATTTTGACTCAGTTTTTTGTTTTGTGCTAAAATAAGCCTATGGCAAGAATATTAGATAATGATTTACTAGGAGATGAGGAGTATGTGGAGCGTACCCTTCGCCCTCAGTACTTTAAGGAATATATTGGTCAAGATAAGGTTAAGGACCAATTAAAAATTTTTATAGAAGCAGCTAAACTCCGTGATGAGGCTCTAGACCATACCCTTTTGTTTGGCCCACCTGGTTTGGGTAAAACGACTATGGCATTTGTAATCGCCAATGAGATGGGAGTGAATTTGAAGCAAACATCTGGGCCGGCAATTGAAAAGGCTGGTGATTTAGTTGCCATACTCAATGACTTGGAGCCGGGAGACATCTTATTTATTGATGAGATTCATCGTATGCCTATGGCAGTGGAAGAAGTTCTTTATAGCGCTATGGAAGATTACTACATCGATATCATGATTGGAGCAGGTGAAACAAGTCGTAGTGTTCATCTAGACCTGCCTCCCTTTACTTTGGTTGGTGCGACCACACGAGCAGGTATGCTGTCAAATCCCTTGAGAGCTCGCTTTGGAATCAATGGTCATATGGAATATTATGAGTTACCTGATTTGACAGAGATTGTAGAACGTACTTCGGAAATCTTTGAAATGACAATAACACCAGAGGCTGCCTTGGAATTAGCACGGCGTAGTCGTGGAACACCACGTATTGCTAACCGCCTGCTTAAGCGCGTGCGAGACTATGCTCAAATCATGGGTGATGGTGTCATTGACGATAAGATTGCAGATCAGGCATTGACTATGCTGGATGTAGATCATGAAGGGTTAGACTACGTTGACCAAAAAATCCTCCGAACTATGATTGAGATGTATGGGGGAGGCCCAGTTGGCTTAGGTACTTTATCAGTTAATATTGCTGAAGAGCGAGAAACAGTGGAAGATATGTATGAACCCTACCTAATCCAAAAAGGTTTCATTATGCGTACACGAACAGGACGTGTCGCAACTGCTAAAGCCTATGAGCATATGGGATATGACTATACTCGAGATAATTAATAAAGAATCCATCTAGAAAGGTGGATTCTTTATTTAGTTTAAAAATAAAATAAAACAAGGGAAAAATTTCAAAAATCCCTTGCAATGAATGGGTTCTTCTGTTATTATATTATGGTGCTGTTAAAACAGTGCTTAGCTATGATACAAGAGGTTGCGACACGCCTGGTTGCACTGCCACGCAATCCGTGTTGGTTTTCTTGAGGAGCTAGCCTATTATCTTAAATAGACGAAAGAGGAGAAAAAATGGCAAACAAAAAAATTCGTATCCGTTTGAAAGCTTACGAACACCGTACGCTTGATACAGCGGCTGAAAAAATCGTAGAAACTGCAACTCGCACTGGTGCGACAGTTGCTGGGCCAGTCCCACTTCCAACTGAACGTAGTCTCTACACAATTATTCGTGCGACTCACAAATATAAAGATTCTCGCGAACAATTTGAAATGCGTACACACAAACGTCTCATCGACATTATCAACCCAACTCAAAAAACAGTTGACGCTTTGATGAAACTTGATCTTCCAAGTGGTGTGAACGTCGAAATCAAACTTTAATTTAAAGATTGATTCATTGAGCATAAAAAACGCTCGTTAAAAACTTTTTTGAGCATAAAAAACGCTCATAAAAAACTTTTTGAAATACATTATTAAAGTAAAGGAAGTATTTTCTCATGACAAAAGGAATCTTAGGGAAAAAAGTGGGAATGACTCAAATCTTCACTGAAGCAGGTGAATTTATCCCTGTTACTGTCATTGAAGCTACTCCAAACGTTGTGCTTCAAGTTAAAACTGTTGAAACAGACGGTTACGAAGCAGTTCAAGTTGGTTTTGATGACAAACGTGAAGTATTGAGCAACAAACCTGCCAAAGGCCACGTAGCGAAAGCTAACACAGCTCCTAAGCGCTTCATTCGTGAATTCAAAAACATTGAAGGCTTAGAAGTTGGATCAGAAATCACAGTTGACATATTCGAAGCTGGAGATGTTGTTGATGTAACTGGTACTTCAAAAGGTAAAGGTTTCCAAGGTGTTATCAAACGCCACGGTCAATCACGCGGACCTATGGCTCACGGTTCTCGTTACCACCGTCGTCCAGGTTCAATGGGACCTGTAGCGCCTAACCGTGTTTTCAAAAACAAACACTTGGCAGGACGTATGGGTGGCAACCGTGTGACAATTCAAAACCTTGAAATTGTACAAGTTATCCCAGAGAAAAATGTTATCCTTATCAAAGGTAACGTACCAGGTGCTAAGAAATCTCTTATCACTATCAAATCAGCAGTTAAAACTGCTAAATAATAAGAAAGGAGAAATCAGTTAAAAATGGCAAACGTAAAACTATTTGACCAAACTGGTAAAGAAGTTAGCACAGTTGAACTTAATGACGCTATCTTCGGTATCGAACCAAACGAATCAGTAGTATTTGATGTCGTAATCAGCCAACGTGCTAGCCTTCGCCAAGGTACTCATGCGGTTAAAAACCGTTCAGCAGTATCAGGTGGTGGACGTAAACCATGGCGTCAAAAAGGAACTGGACGTGCTCGTCAAGGTTCTATCCGCTCACCACAATGGCGTGGTGGTGGTGTTGTCTTCGGACCAACTCCACGTTCTTACGGATACAAACTTCCACAAAAAGTTCGTCGCCTTGCATTGAAATCTGTATACTCAGCTAAAGTTGCAGAAGATAAATTTGTAGCGGTTGAAGCTCTCTCATTTGCGGCTCCAAAAACTGCTGAATTCGCAAACGTTCTTTCAGCTCTTAGCATCGATTCTAAAGTACTTGTTATCGTTGAAGAAGGAAACAAATTCGCTGAACTTTCAGCACGTAACCTTGCAAACGTAACTGTTGCAACTCCTGCAACTGCAAGCGTACTTGACATCGTAAACGCAGATAAACTTCTTGTTACTAAAGAAGCTATCTCATCAATCGAGGAGGTTCTTGCATAATGAATTTGTATGACGTAATCAAAAAACCTGTTATCACTGAGAAATCTATGATTGCTCTTGAAGCAGGAAAATACACTTTCGAAGTTGATACACGTGCACACAAACTCTTGATCAAACAAGCAGTTGAAGCTGCATTTGAAGGTGTTAAAGTTGCTAGCGTGAACACTGTAACTGTTAAACCAAAACAAAAACGTGTAGGACGTTACACTGGTTTCACTTCAAAAACTAAAAAAGCTATCATCACTCTTACAGCTGATTCTAAAGCAATCGAGTTGTTTGCAGCTGAAGCTGAATAATCAAAGGAGAAATTAACGTGGGTATTAAAGTTTATAAACCAACGACAAATGGCCGTCGTAACATGACTTCTTTGGATTTCGCAGAAATCACTACAAGCACTCCTGAAAAATCATTGCTTGTTTCTCTTAAGAACAAAGCTGGTCGTAACAACAATGGTCGTATCACTGTACGTCACCAAGGTGGCGGACACAAACGCCACTACCGTTTGATTGATTTCAAACGTAACAAAGATGGCGTTGAAGCAGTTGTTAAAACAATTGAGTACGATCCAAACCGTACTGCAAACATCGCTCTTGTACACTACACTGACGGGGTTAAAGCTTACATCATCGCACCTAAAGGTCTTGAAGTAGGTCAACGTATCGTTTCAGGTCCAGATGCGGATATCAAAGTTGGTAACGCTCTTCCACTTGCAAACATCCCAGTAGGTACAGTTATCCACAACATTGAGCTTAAACCAGGTAAAGGTGCTGAACTTGTCCGTGCCGCTGGTGCTTCTGCTCAAGTTTTGGGTCAAGAAGGTAAATACGTACTTGTTCGTCTTCAATCAGGCGAAGTTCGTATGATTCTTGGAACTTGTCGTGCAACTATCGGTACTGTGGGTAACGAACAACAATCACTTATCAACCTTGGTAAAGCTGGTCGTAACCGTTGGAAAGGTGTTCGCCCAACAGTTCGTGGTTCTGTAATGAACCCTAACGATCACCCACACGGTGGTGGTGAAGGTAAAGCACCAGTTGGACGTAAAGCGCCATCTACTCCATGGGGTAAACCTGCGCTTGGTCTTAAAACTCGTAACAAGAAAGCTAAATCTGACAAACTTATCGTTCGTCGTCGTAACGAAAAATAATTTAGTCGCTTAGTATATGACATCCGCCAACTCGGTAGCGCTTCTTAGCGCAAGCCGCTGTGGTACATTTAATTTAAAGGAGAAAACTACAAAATGGGACGTAGTCTTAAAAAAGGACCTTTCGTCGATGGGCATTTGATGAAAAAAGTTGAAGCTCAAGCAAATGACGAAAAGAAAAAAGTAATTAAAACTTGGTCACGTCGTTCAACGATTTTCCCAAGTTTCATCGGATACACTATCGCAGTTTATGATGGACGTAAACATGTTCCTGTTTACATCCAAGAAGACATGGTAGGTCACAAACTTGGTGAATTTGCACCAACTCGTACTTACAAAGGTCATGCAGCTGACGATAAGAAAACACGTCGTTAATAGGAGGAGGACACAATGGCAGAAATTACTTCAGCTAAAGCAATGGCTCGTACAGTGCGTGTTTCACCTCGTAAAACACGTCTTGTTCTTGATCTTATCCGTGGTAAGAACGTTGCTGATGCAATCGCAATCTTGAAATTCACTCCAAACAAAGCAGCTCGCATTGTTGAGAAAACACTTAACTCTGCTATCGCTAACGCAGAAAACAACTTTGGTTTGGAAAAAGCTAACTTAGTAGTATCTGAAACATTCGCAAACGAAGGACCAACAATGAAACGTTTCCGTCCACGTGCGAAAGGTTCAGCTTCACCAATCAACAAACGCACAACTCACGTAACAGTAGTTGTGTCAGAAAAATAAGGAGGTAAACTCGTGGGTCAAAAAGTACATCCAATTGGTTTGCGTGTCGGGATCATCCGTGATTGGGATGCGAAATGGTATGCTGAAAAAGAATACGCAGATTACCTTCACGAAGATTTGGCAATCCGCAAATTCATTCAAAAAGAGCTTGCAGACGCTTCAGTTTCAACTATTGAAATCGTACGTGCTGTAAACAAAGTTATTGTTTCACTTCACACTGCTAAACCAGGTATGGTTATCGGTAAAGGTGGATCAAACGTTGATGCTCTTCGCGCTCAACTTAACAAATTGACTGGAAAACAAGTTCACATCAACATCGTTGAAATCAAAAAACCTGATTTGGACGCTCACCTTGTTGGTGAAACTATTGCTCGTCAACTTGAGCAACGTGTTGCTTTCCGTCGTGCACAAAAACAAGCTATCCAACGTGCAATGCGTGCTGGAGCTAAAGGGATCAAAACTCAAGTATCAGGTCGTTTGAACGGTGCAGATATTGCCCGTGCAGAAGGATACTCAGAAGGGACAGTTCCACTTCACACACTTCGCGCTGATATCGATTACGCTTGGGAAGAAGCTCACACAACTTACGGTAAACTTGGTGTTAAAGTTTGGATCTACCGTGGAGAAGTTCTTCCAGCCCGTAAAAACACTAAAGGAGGCAAATAACAAATGTTAGTACCTAAACGTGTTAAACACCGTCGTGAATTCCGTGGAAAAATGCGCGGTGAGGCTAAAGGTGGTAAAGAAGTATCATTCGGTGAATACGGTCTTCAAGCTACAACTAGCCACTGGATTACAAACCGTCAAATCGAGGCTGCTCGTATTGCCATGACTCGTTACATGAAACGTGGTGGTAAGGTTTGGATTAAGATCTTCCCACACAAATCATACACTGCTAAAGCTATCGGTGTACGTATGGGTTCTGGTAAAGGGGCACCTGAAGGTTGGGTAGCACCAGTTAAACGTGGTAAAGTAATGTTCGAAATCGCAGGTGTTTCTGAAGAAGTTGCACGTGAAGCGCTTCGTCTTGCTAGCCACAAATTGCCAGTTAAATCTAAATTCGTGAAACGTGAAGCAGAATAAGGAGAAGACATGAAACTTGAAGAAATCAAAAAGTTTGTTGCTGAGCTTCGTGGCTTGTCTCAAGAAGAGCTTGCTAAAAAAGAAAACGAACTTAAGAAAGAACTTTTCGACCTTCGTTTCCAAGCTGCAGCAGGTCAACTTGATCAAACTGCCCGTTTGAACGAAGTTAAAAAACAAATTGCACGTATTAAAACTGTGCAATCTGAAATTAAATAATAGATTGGGAAAGGAGCAATTCTAATAATGGAACGTAATCAACGTAAAACCCTTGTTGGACGCGTAGTATCTGACAAGATGGATAAAACAATCACAGTTGTAGTTGAAACTAAACGTAACCACCCAGTCTATGGTAAACGTATCAACTACTCTAAAAAATACAAAGCACATGATGAAAACAACGTTGCTAAAGAAGGCGATATCGTTCGTATCATGGAAACTCGTCCACTTTCAGCTACAAAACGCTTCCGTCTTGTAGAGGTTGTGGAAGAAGCTGTTATTATCTAATAAAACTAAAAGGAGACAATTGAAATGATTCAACAAGAAAGTCGCTTAAAAGTTGCTGATAATAGCGGTGCTCGTGAGATCTTGACTATCAAAGTTCTTGGTGGTTCAGGACGTAAATTCGCTAACATCGGCGACGTTATCGTTGCAACTGTTAAACAAGCTACACCAGGTGGAGCTGTTAAAAAAGGTGATGTTGTTAAAGCTGTTATCGTACGTACAAAAACTGGTGCTCGCCGTTCAGACGGTTCATACATCAAGTTTGATGACAACGCTGCAGTAATCATCCGTGATGACAAAACTCCTCGTGGAACTCGTATCTTTGGCCCTGTTGCACGTGAATTGCGTGAAGGTGGATACATGCGTATTGTATCTTTGGCGCCAGAAGTACTTTAATCTGAATTAACACAAACTTAGTCCCCTGATATGTTCAGGGTGCCCATTAGGGCGTAAGAAATAATAGGAGAAATACTCAAATGTTTGTAAAAAAAGGCGATAAAGTTCGCGTTATTGCTGGTAAAGACAAAGGAACTGAAGCAGTAGTTCTTAAAGCTCTTCCAAAAGTAAACAAAGTTGTTGTTGAAGGTGTTGCAATCATCAAAAAACACCAAAAACCATCAGCTGAAAACCCTCAAGGTGCTATCGTGGAAAAAGAAGCACCAATCCACGCTTCAAACGTTCAAGTTCTTGACAAGAACGGTGTAGCTGGACGTGTAGGTTACAAAGTTGTTGACAGCAAAAAAGTTCGTTACAACAAAAAATCAGGCGAAGTGCTTGACTAATCACGAAGGAAAGGAGAAAGTATTAAATGGCTAACCGTCTTAAAGAAAAATACACTAATGAAGTAATTCCAGCTTTGACTGAAAAATTTAACTATTCTTCAGTTATGGCTGTGCCAAAGGTTGATAAAATTGTTATTAACATGGGTGTTGGTGAAGCTGTAAACAACGCTAAAACTCTTGAAAAAGCTGCTGCTGAATTGGCACTTATTTCAGGTCAAAAACCATTGATTACTAAAGCTAAGAAATCAATCGCTGGCTTCCGTCTTCGTGAAGGTGTAGCAATCGGTGCTAAAGTTACCCTTCGTGGTGAACGCATGTACGAATTCTTGGATAAATTGGTATCAGTATCACTTCCACGTGTTCGTGACTTCCATGGTGTTCCAACTAAATCATTTGATGGACGTGGTAACTACACACTTGGTGTTAAAGAACAACTTATCTTCCCAGAAATCAACTTCGACGATGTTGATAAAGTACGTGGTATGGATATCGTTATCGTAACTACTGCTAACACTGACGAAGAAGGTCGTGAATTGCTTAAAGGCCTTGGAATGCCTTTTGCAAAATAATCTAGGAGGTAAATAAATTGGCTAAAAAATCATTGATTGCTAAGAACAAACGCCCTGCGAAGTTCTCTACGCAAGCTTACACTCGTTGCGAACGTTGTGGACGTCCACACTCAGTTTATCGCAAATTTAAACTTTGCCGTGTTTGCTTCCGTCAGTTGGCTCACAGAGGTCAAATTCCAGGTGTTACCAAAGCTTCTTGGTAAAAACATGGTACATTTAAGTTAGTTTCACCTAATTTGAATGTATTTAACACAATCTGAGCCTAGCTCAATCATTAACTAGCAAGTGAATTATTCAAACTACTAGTAAGAGGAGAAAATATAAAATGGTTATGACTGACCCAATTGCAGATTTCTTGACACGTATCCGTAACGCTAACCAAGCTAAGCACGAAGTTCTTGAAGTACCTGCATCAAACATTAAAAAAGGTATTGCTGAAATCCTTAAACGTGAAGGTTTTGTAAAAAACGTTGAAGTTATTGAAGATGACAAACAAGGTATCATTCGCGTATTCTTGAAATACGGACAAAATGGTGAACGTGTTATCACTAACTTGAAACGTATCTCTAAACCAGGTCTTCGTGTTTACTCTAAGCGTGAAGATATTCCTAAGGTTCTTAACGGACTTGGAATCGCGATCATTTCTACTTCAGAAGGTCTTTTGACTGACAAAGAAGCTCGTCAAAAGAACGTTGGTGGAGAAGTTATCGCTTACGTTTGGTAAGAGGTTAACAGTAAGCGCGATTGTTTAACTAGTCGTGCGAGTTTCATTGATTTAATTCTTTGAAACTCATCCCCGTGAAAACTAGTCACTTAGTGGCTTGATAATCTAACAGGAGAATTAAAGACTATGTCACGTATTGGTAATAAAGTAATTACTTTGCCTGCTGGTGTTGAAATAACAAACAACGATAACGTTGTTACTGTTAAAGGACCTAAAGGCGAACTCACTCGTGAGTTTAACAAAAACATTGAAATCAAAGTTGAAGGCAACGAAGTTACACTTCACCGTCCAAACGACTCAAAAGAAAACAAAACAATCCACGGCACTTCACGTGCAAACTTGAACAACATGGTTGTTGGTGTTTCTGAAGGTTTCAAAAAAGAACTTGAAATGCACGGTGTAGGATACCGTGCTCAACTCCAAGGAACAAAACTTGTTCTTTCAGTTGGTAAATCTCACCAAGACGAAGTTGAAGCTCCAGAAGGCATTACTTTTGAAGTACCATCTGCAACTTCAATTGTTGTTAGCGGTATCAACAAAGAAGTTGTTGGTCAAACAGCAGCTTACATCCGTAGCCTTCGTTCTCCAGAACCTTACAAAGGTAAAGGTATCCGTTACGTTGGTGAATACGTACGTCGTAAAGAAGGTAAAACTGGTAAATAATAGGATTTTATCCTTGTGGCTATTCTTTTTGGATTTCCCACTTACCAAAAGCTCTCATGAGCAATCATTATAATTAAGAGGTGAAAATTGTGATTTCGAAACCAGATAAAAACAAACTCCGCCAAAAACGCCACCGTCGCGTTCGCGGAAAACTCTCTGGAACTGCTGATCGCCCACGTTTGAACATTTTCCGTTCTAATACAGGCATCTACGCTCAAGTAATTGATGACGTAGCGGGTGTAACGCTCGCAAGTGCATCAACTCTTGATAAAGAGGTTTCTAAAGGAACTAAAACAGAACAAGCCATTGTTGTCGGTAAACTTGTTGCTGAACGCGCAGTAGCTAAAGGTATTTCTGAAGTGGTGTTTGACCGCGGTGGATATCTCTATCACGGACGTGTTAAAGCTTTGGCTGACTCAGCTCGTGAAAACGGATTGAAATTCTAATAGGGAGGACACTTAATAATGGCATTTAAAGATAATGCAGTAGAACTTGAAGAACGCGTAGTTGCTATCAACCGTGTTACTAAAGTTGTAAAAGGTGGACGCAACATGCGTTTTGCTGCTCTTGTTGTTGTTGGTGACCGTAATGGTCGCGTAGGATTTGGTACTGGTAAATCTCAAGAGGTTCCAGAAGCTATCCGTAAAGCAGTTGAAGCAGCTAAGAAAAACCTTATCGAAGTTCCTATGGTTGGTACAACTATTCCTCACGAAGTTCGTTCAGAATTTGGTGGAGCGAAAGTATTGTTGAAACCAGCTGTTGAAGGTGCTGGGGTTGCCGCTGGTGGTGCAGTTCGTGCCGTCGTCGAATTGGCTGGTGTTGCTGATGTAACATCTAAATCACTTGGTTCAAACACTCCAATCAACATCGTTCGTGCGACAGTTGAAGGATTGAAACAACTTAAACGTGCTGAAGAAGTTGCGGCTCTTCGTGGCATCTCAGTATCTGACTTGGCATAAGAAAGGAGATAACAATGGCTCAAATTAAAATTACTTTGTCTAAGTCTCCAATCGGACGCAAACCAGAACAACGTAAAACAGTTGCTGCTCTTGGACTTGGTAAATTGAATAGCTCAGTTGTTAAAGAAGACAACGCTGCTATCCGTGGTATGGTCAACGCAGTATCTCACTTGGTAACTGTAGAAGACGTTAAATAAAAATTGATTTAAGTCGTGAGGGTTACCTTGCGACTTAAACTGAATTTCATGTATAGGCGAGTTTCTAATCAAGCTACCTTACTTGATTAGAGGCGCTAGCATTTTACAAAAAGAGGAGAAAATAATAATGAAATTTCATGAATTGAAACCTGCTGAAGGTTCTCGTAAAGTCCGTAACCGTGTAGGTCGTGGTACTTCATCTGGTAACGGTAAAACTTCAGGTCGTGGTCAAAAAGGTCAAAAAGCTCGTAGCGGTGGTGGCGTACGTCCAGGATTTGAAGGTGGACAAACTCCATTGTTCCGTCGTCTTCCAAAACGCGGATTCACTAACATCAACGCTAAAGAATACACCCTTGTAAACCTTGATCAATTGAACGTTTTTGAAGATGGTACAGAAGTAACTCCAGTAGTTCTTAAGGAAGCTGGAATCATTCGTGCTGAAAAATCAGGCGTTAAAGTTCTTGGCAACGGCGAATTGACTAAGAAATTGACTGTTAAAGCAGCTAAATTCTCAAAATCTGCTGAAGCAGCTATCACTGCTAAAGGTGGTTCAATCGAAGTCATCTAATGAGGGGTAACTCATTATGTTTTTTAAACTATTAAAAGATGCGTTGAAAGTCAAAAACGTTCGTAATAAGATTTTATTTACAATCTTCATTATTTTCGTTTTTCGTGTCGGGACTCATGTAACAGTTCCTGGTATCAACGCTGAAAGTTTGAAACAATTAAGTGATTTACCTTTCTTGAACATGCTTAACTTGGTGTCTGGTAATGCTATGAATAACTTCTCTATCTTTTCAATGGGGGTTAGTCCGTATATTACAGCATCAATCATTGTCCAACTTTTGCAGATGGATATCTATCCAAAATTTGTAGAGTGGGGCAAACAAGGGGAAGTTGGTCGGCGTAAATTAAATCAGGCGACTCGCTATATTACTCTTGTTTTAGCCTTTGTTCAATCGATTGGTATTACAGCTAGTTTCAATACACTCTCATCAATTTCATTGGTTAAGACACCTAATATTTCAACCTATCTATTGATTGGGTCAATTTTAACTGCTGGTAGCATAATTGTGACGTGGCTTGGTGAACAAATTACTGATAAGGGCTTCGGTAATGGTGTGTCAATGATTATCTTTTCTGGTATCATTGCTTCCATTCCAAAGATGTTCTCAACAATTTACGAGGATTTCTTTGTCAATGTTCGTACAGGAGATTTGACTCGTTCCTATATCATCGTCGCTTTGTTGATTGTGGTAGGTTTGGCAATTGTCTTCTTTACGACATTTGTACAACAAGCAGAATATCAAATTCCAATTCAATATACGAAATTGGTTCAAGGTGCTCCAACGAATTCATACTTACCTTTGAAAGTCAATCCAGCTGGTGTTATTCCCGTTATCTTTGCTAGCTCGATTACGACAATTCCTAGTACTATTCTTCCATTCTTCTCTAAGGTTACGTGGTTATCACATTTACAAGGATTACTCTCGTATAATACACCTAGTGGAATGATTACTTACGCGATATTGATTATCTTATTCTCATTCTTCTACACATTTGTCCAAGTAAATCCTGAAAAAACTGCAGAATATCTTCAAAAGAATGGGTCTTACATTCCTAGTGTTCGTCCAGGTCGTGAGACAGAAAAGTACATGTCTTCATTGCTTAAGAGATTGGCAACAATCGGGGCTGTATTTCTCGCGTTTATTTCATTAGCTCCAATTGCGGCTCAACAGTTTATGCACCTCACAAGTTCAATTGCACTTGGTGGTACATCACTCTTGATCTTGATTTCAACTGGTATCGAAGGTATGAAACAACTTGAGGGTTACCTATTGAAACGTCAGTATGTTGGATTTATGAATCTTGAAGACTAAGTTTTCTCATGAGCAATCGAGAGGGAAAGAAAGGTAAGTTTCTGTCCCTTCTCTTTTGTTTTTAAATAACTCTATCAAGGTTTAACAACCTTGATAGAGTTATTTAAAAACAAAAATAAGGAGTTCGTAAGATGAATCTTTTAATTATGGGTCTACCAGGTGCTGGTAAAGGGACTCAAGCTGCAAAAATTGTTGAAGAATTTGGTGTAGCTCACATCTCAACTGGTGATATGTTCCGTGCTGCTATAGCTAATCAAACAGAAATGGGAAGGTTGGCAAAATCATTCATCGATAAAGGTGAATTGGTACCAGACGAAGTTACAAATGGAATTGTTAAAGAACGTTTGGCTGAATCTGATATTGCTGAAAAAGGTTTCTTGCTAGATGGTTACCCACGTACTATTGAACAAGCTCACGCTTTGGATGAAACATTGAAAGCACTAGATATTAAACTTGACGGGGTGATTAATATTGAAGTTAATCCAGAGAGCTTGGTTGAACGTCTTTCTGGTCGTTTCATTTGTCGCTCATGTGGTTCCACTTACCATAAAGTATTCAACCCAACTAAGGTTGAAGGAACATGTGATGTTTGTGGTGGACATGAATTCTTCCAACGTGAAGATGACAAACCTGAAACTGTTAAACGTCGTCTAGATGTAAACATTGCTCAAGGTGAGCCAATTATTGCACACTACCGTGAGCTTGGTCTTGTATCAGATATTCAAGGAAACCAGGACATTGATGATGTATTCGCTGATGTTAAAAAAGCGATTGCAGCAATTAAATAATTATAGAATCTTACTTGCGTATCAGACTTTGGCATGTTATAATACTTTAGTCTGACTTATAATTGTTACCTCTGTGCTCAGAGGAAATCAAATCGAAATTTTAGGGGGGACTTTTGCGTGGCAAAAGAAGACGTGATTGAAATTGAAGGTAAAGTTGTTGAAACTATGCCTAATGCTATGTTTACTGTTGAGTTGGAAAATGGACACCAAATTTTGGCGACAGTTTCTGGTAAAATCCGTAAAAACTACATTCGTATTTTGGTCGGTGACCGTGTGACTGTTGAAATGAGTCCTTATGATTTGACACGTGGACGCATCACATACCGCTTTAAATAATCGAAATAATTGGAGGGATTAAAACATGAAGGTAAGACCATCGGTTAAACCAATTTGCGAATACTGTAAAGTTATTCGTCGTAACGGTCGTGTTATGGTAATTTGTCCAACAAATCCAAAACACAAACAACGTCAAGGATAATATAGAAAGGAGAAATCATGGCTCGTATTGCTGGAGTTGACATTCCAAACGATAAACGTGTAGTAATTTCACTTACTTACGTATATGGTATCGGACTTGCAACATCTAAGAAAATCTTGGCTGCTGCAGGCGTTTCTGAAGACATCCGCGTTAAAGATTTGACAAATGATCAAGAAGACGCTATTCGTCGTGAAGTGGATGCAATCAAAGTTGAAGGTGACCTTCGTCGTGAGGTTAACCTTAACATCAAACGTTTGATGGAAATCGGTTCATACCGTGGTATCCGTCACCGTCGTGGACTTCCTGTCCGTGGGCAAAACACTAAAAACAATGCCCGCACTCGTAAAGGTAAAGCTGTTGCGATTGCAGGTAAGAAAAAATAATCTAAAATAAAATAGGAGGTAAAAACATTGGCTAAACCAACACGTAAACGTCGTGTGAAAAAGAATATCGAATCTGGTATTGCTCACATTCACGCTACTTTCAATAACACTATTGTTATGATTACAGATGTGCATGGTAATGCTGTAGCTTGGTCATCAGCTGGTGCTCTTGGTTTCAAAGGTTCTCGTAAATCTACACCATTTGCTGCCCAAATGGCTTCTGAAGCTGCTGCTAAATCTGCACAAGAACACGGTCTTAAGACAGTTGAAGTAACTGTTAAGGGTCCTGGTTCAGGTCGTGAGTCTGCTATCCGTGCTCTTGCTGCTGCTGGTCTAGAAGTAACAGCAATTCGTGATGTAACTCCTGTACCACATAATGGTGCTCGTCCTCCAAAACGTCGTCGTGTGTAATTTTTAATAACAATAGTACACAAGATTCGTTTCGAGGGAGTATAATAAATGATTGAGTTTGAAAAACCAATAATAACAAAAATTGATGAAAATAAAGATTACGGCAAATTTGTCATCGAACCACTAGAACGTGGTTATGGTACAACTTTGGGTAACTCTCTTCGTCGTGTACTCTTGTCATCACTTCCAGGTGCTGCCGTAACATCAATTAAAATTGATGGAGTGCTCCACGAGTTTGATACCGTACCAGGCGTCCGTGAAGACGTGATGCAAATTATCCTTAATATTAAGGGACTTGCTGTAAAATCTTACGTCGAAGACGAAAAAACAATTGAACTTGATGTTCAAGGTCCAGCTGAGGTTACTGCTGGAGATATCTTGACTGATAGTGACATTGAAATTGTTAACCCTGATCATTATCTTTTTACTATCGCTGAGGGTGCTTCATTCCAAGCAACAATGACAGTATCTACAAACCGTGGTTATGTTCCAGCAGAAGAAAATAAAAAAGATGATGCACCAGTGGGAACTTTGGCTGTAGATTCAATCTACACACCAGTGAAAAAAGTCAATTATCAAGTTGAACCTGCTCGTGTAGGTAGCAATGATGGTTTTGATAAATTGACAATCGAAATCGTGACAAACGGAACAATCATCCCAGAAGATGCCCTCGGTCTCTCGGCTCGAATTTTGATTGAACACTTGAATTTGTTTACGGATCTTACTGATGTGGCTAAAGCTACAGATGTGATGAAGGAAACTGAAAAAGTGAACGATGAAAAATTGCTTGATCGTACCATCGAAGAACTTGATTTGTCTGTACGCTCATATAACTGTTTGAAACGTGCCGGTATCAATACCGTTCATGATTTAACAGAGAAGACTGAGCCTGAAATGATGAAAGTCCGTAACCTAGGTCGTAAATCACTTGAAGAAGTCAAAGTTAAATTGGCTGATCTTGGACTTGGACTTAAAAATGATAAATAATAATATAGGAGGATAACATGGCATACCGTAAACTTGGACGCACAAGCTCACAACGTAAAGCGGTTCTTCGTGATTTGACTACAGATCTTATCATTAACGAAGCAATCGTTACAACTGAAGCACGTGCTAAAGAAATCCGTAAAACAGTTGAAAAAATGATTACTCTTGGTAAACGTGGTGATTTGCACGCACGTCGTCAAGCAGCTGCATTTGTACGTAACGAAATTGCATCTGAAAGCTATGATGAAGCAACTGATAAATATACATCAACAACTGCTCTTCAAAAACTTTTCTCAGAAATCGCACCTCGTTATACTGAACGTAACGGTGGATACACTCGTATCCTTAAAACAGAACCACGTCGTGGCGATGCTGCCCCAATGGCAATTATCGAACTTGTTTAATTTTTATCAATTTTGTTGAGTGTTATGATGATGGAATAGCTTAGCTTTTCTTAGTCTAGCTCTGGTCTACCGCTGGGCGCAAGATGCCCAGCGGGAACACTCATCATAAAAAAGGGAATAAATAAGCATGTAACGCTTGTTTACGAAAGATAATACTGTTATTTTTCGTAAGCAGGCGTTTTTCATATCTTGAATTGTCAAATTAAGTGCATACTTTCCCCATAAAATACTTCATAAAGTGTTTTCCAGTTAAGATATTTTTGTGGGCTATTATTAAGTTTGTTCTTCCACAGCTGAATAATCTGATCATTAACCAATGTTACATCACTCTCTTTGGGAAAATGTTCTCTTAGTAGTCCATTCGTATTCTCATTAGTCCCTCGTTGCCATGGAGCATGGGGATCAGGAAAATAGACTTCAATTTTTAATTGATCACACAACTTCTGATGATAGGTAAACTCTTTCCCTCTATCAGAAGTCACAGTATGCTTGGTCAAGGGTTCTAGCATTTTTACCATAGCTTCTATTACCAACTTACTTTTCTTGACAGCTACCTTCTGGATTTTTAGAAAACGATAATAACGGTCAGTTAGAGTCACTAAACAAGATTTTCCAGTTTTACCTGCAACAGTATCGTCTTCTCAACCTCCTATTCTAGTTCGGTTATTAGCATCTTTGGGTCTTTCTTGAATTGTATGAGATATAGAGATTTTCCCTCTATTTTCGACATAATCTTTTGTATGACGCTTTTTTCCACGATGGCGGAGCTTGCGAATGACACCACGAGCACCATGAGATAGTGAGTTGTTATCAAAATGTCCTTTGTAAATAGCTCTATAACTTGTTTGATAACTAATAACAGCTTTTCCATACTCTAATCTCAACTGACCTTCTATTTCTTCAGGAGACCATTGATACTCGAGAAATAGATGTTTGACGGACGGTATTGCTTAAATTGCGATCTATTTCAAGTATCCGTTTCCGCCCAAAGTGTGATTTAGCAATATAGTAGGATTTCTGTGCATAACATGGAGATAGTTTCCTTCTCTTAGATGTCGCTTTCACTCACGACTAATACTAGATAACGATGAAGTAACTTAGCAATTTGAGACAAATTTAGGCCTTGCGTACGGTAAACGAGAATACTTTCACGCTCTTCTATGGTAAAGTGATGGTAGCTCATAAGACTTCCTTTCGTAACTAGTTCGTTCAATTCTATTTTACTAGAAAATCTTATGAGTTTTTATTGTGCACTTATATTGTATATTTAAACTATAAATAGTCTGAATATTTTGAATATAATGGAAAAAAACTTATTTTTACATGGGGGATTTTATTGTGACAAGAGCCAAGGAGCTGCTTAAACAAAGGTACTATAAGCCAATCAAAGATCATCCTAAACTATTTGTTGAAATCGAGTTGGAATACCCTGTAGTTAATTTGAGTGTGAATGCTACTGATGTTTCTCTATCGAAATAGCTATTCATCTATCTTCTAAATAATTTTGATTTTCATGCAGATAAGTTTGATTCTGATAATAATCCTATTCAGCTTATTGATCAGGTTTCTGGTGATATGATTCTTTTTGAGGTCTCATACAATATAATTGAATTTGCTTTTGCAAAGGCTAGCCGCATTGCTGAAGTTGAGGAACGTCTAGGCACTTACCTCAGTATGATTCAACCGTATCTTCGTGACCATAATCATGAGTTGCAAGGATGGGGCGTAAATCCAAACTGGGCAAAAAATGATAATAGGCCTGTTAAATCTCCTCGTTATAAGATGCTTATGAATTTTCTTGAGCTCTCTAAAGCAAAGAATGATCCTTTCTTTCACGATTACCCTGAATATGGCTCTTTTATCTGTGGAAGTCAGGTACAGTTAGATGTCTCAAAAACATCCTATTCGAGAGTTCTAAATGCTTTTAATCAAATAGAGGGACCCAAGGCGGTATTATTGGCAAACTCTTAATTTTGGGGTTCTGATTGGGATCTTGCGCTTTCACGTGATGTTTTCTGGGAGAATTCCATGCATGGTGTGTTTGAGGAAAATGCGGGGGTATTTCCGAAGGTGTTTGAAAACGAAGATGACTATTTTTCTTATCTATCCGAGACTGCAATTTTTACAGCTACGAGGGGTGAAGTGACTTACTATTTTGAACCTATTCGTGCTAAAGACTACTTGAATAAACCAGCTATTCAAGCCTGGTCTATTCATGGTAAAGAAGTTTCAATTCAGCCGAGTGAGGACGACTTTCAAACGCATCGTTCTTATCAATTTCAAGATTTAACGACTAGGGGAACCGTTGAGTTTCGAAGTGTTTGTACTCAGCCTTTCTCAGCGACTTTTGTACCAGCAGCCCTTCATCTTGGACTTTTAGTTAACTTAGAGGCACTAGAAAGTATTTTAAAAGGCACATCTTTATTTGAAGTTTTTGATTATGATTATCCTAGAATTCGTTGCTTGTTTTCGAAAAAGAAAATCTCAAAGACTGATTTAAAATTGATCTTGCCTTTGACAGAGGCTCTGCTAACTTGTGCAGAGGATGGGCTCAAAAATCGTGGCTTTGGAGAAGAAGTTTACTTAGCTCCTCTTCAAGAAAGATTAGCTGCTTTGAAAAATCGTTTAGACTAACTCCAGATAGTATAAATGTAATGTTTCGGAAAAGCTAAAAAAGTCAAAAAGCTTATTGACAATAGCATACAATAAATGGTATTATATAATAGTTGTTTCGAAAGAGACAAAAGAGAGTTTCAAAAAAACTTTCAAAAAAGTATTGACATTGATGGTCAAATTTAATATAATAACTAATGTTGTTAGCGGAAATGGCGGAATTGGCAGACGCGCAGGACTAAGGATCCTGTGACCGCTTTAGGTCGTGAGGGTTCAAGTCCCTCTTTCCGCAGAGTAACCAGTCAAGAGACTGGTTTTTTTTATATTAAAAAAATCAAAACGCTTACAAATCATAGAAAAACTAGTTTTTTGAGTCTAATTGTGATAAAATAAACATGTAAACGGGTTCAAACCCAAAAAAATATAGGAGGCCTTTATAATGGCAATCGTTTCAGCAGAAAAATTTGTTCAAGCAGCTCGTGACAATGGTTATGCAGTTGGTGGATTTAACACGAATAACCTTGAGTGGACTCAAGCTATTTTGCGTGCAGCAGAAGCTAAAAAAGCTCCAGTACTTATCCAAACTTCTATGGGTGCAGCTAAGTACATGGGTGGTTACAAATTGTGTAAAGTTCTTATCGAAGAATTGGTTGAATCAATGGGTATCACTGTACCAGTTGCTATTCACCTTGATCACGGTCACTACGATGATGCTCTTGAGTGTATCGAAGTTGGTTACACTTCAATCATGTTTGATGGTTCACACCTTCCAATTGAAGAAAACCTTAAGTTGGCGAAAGAAGTTGTAGAAAAAGCACACGCTAAAGGTATCTCAGTTGAAGCTGAAGTTGGTACTATCGGTGGTGAAGAAGACGGTATCGTCGGTAGAGGTGAATTGGCACCAATCGAAGATGCTAAAGCTATGGTTGCAACTGGTGTTGACTTCTTGGCTGCAGGTATCGGTAACATCCACGGTCCTTACCCAGAAAACTGGGAAGGTCTTGACCTTGACCACTTGCAAAAATTGACAGAAGCTGTACCAGGTTTCCCAATCGTATTGCACGGTGGATCAGGTATTCCTGATGATCAAATCCAAGAAGCTATCAAACTTGGTGTTGCTAAAGTTAACGTTAACACAGAATGTCAAATCGCATTTGCTAACGCAACACGTAAATTTGTTGCTGAATACGAAGCAAATGAAGCAGAATACGACAAGAAGAAACTCTTCGACCCACGTAAATTCTTGAAACCAGGTTTCGATGCTATTACAGAAGCTGTTGAAGAACGTATCGATGTATTTGGTTCAGCAAACAAAGCTTAATTAGACTGTAAAAACAAGATCCAGAAAGGATCTTGTTTTTTCATATCTTGAATTGTCAAATTAAGTGCATACTTTCCCCATAAAATACTTCATAAGGTGTTTTCCAGTTAAGATATTTTTGTGGGCTATTATTAAGTTTGTTCTTCCACAGCTGAATAATCTGATCATTAACCAATGTTACATCACTCTCTTTGGGAAAATGTTCTCTTAGTAGTCCATTCGTATTCTCATTAGTCCCTCGTTGCCATGGAGCATGGGGATCAGGAAAATAGACTTAAATTTTTAATTGATCACACAACTTCTGATGATAGGGACACTCTTTCCCTCTATCAGGAGTCACAGTATGCTTGGTCAAGGGTTCTAGCATTTTTACCATAGCTTCTATTACCAACTTACTTTTCTTGACAGCTACCTTCTGGATTTTTAGAAAACGATAATAACGGTCAGTTAGAGTCACTAAACAAGATTTTCCAGTTTTACCTGCAACAGTATCGGCTTCCCAATCTCCTATTCTAGTTCGGTTATTAGCATCTTTGGGTCTTTCTTGAATTGTATGAGATATATAGATTTTCCCTCTATTTTCGACATAACCTTTTGTATGACGCTTTTTGCCACGATGGCGGAGCTTGCGAATGACAACCACGAGCACCATGAGATAGTGAGTTGTCATCAAAATGTCCTTTGTAAATGGCTCTATAACTTGTTTGATAACTAATAACAGCTTTTCCATACTCTAATCTCAACCGATCTTCTATTTCTTCAGGAGACTATTGATACTCGAGAAATAGATGTTTGGTGGTATTGCTTAAATTGCAATCTATTTCAAGTATCCGTTTCCGAAGGGGACCTTGTTTTTTGTAGCAGAATAATGAGCAAGTCTTTGTCGATAGATAAACAAAGACTAATCTTCTATCTGGACTTTATTTGAGAGATATCCCTTTTAAGATAATAGGACCTATTTCCTAACTTTTAAGATATGCTATAATATGAATATGTTTGATAATTATATTGTACCTGTATTTTGACCTAGTCAAGCATTTTTGTAACACTAGTGTATAAAAATGCTTGACTAGGTCACCCTATTTAGATGAACTAGCAGATTACCTAACTTCCGATGATTCGATAGACAAAAAGAGAGATGCAAAATTTTTTATAGCTAATTATGTTTTAAATAGTGACCTTCTCGGTGATTGTGAAGATGAATGTCTAGACTTCAAAGAGATGGATGAGTTGGTCTTATACATTATAGAAAAATTGAAAAAAATGTCCGGTTTGCAAAACTAGCTGATTATTATTTTGTTCTAAGATATTTATTTGGATTTGCGAGATGTTATTAATTCAAGAATGTCAATTGATTTACTATTAGATTTAAGTAAAGTTCATAATCCTTATGCTAAACAATTTTTATCTTTTTTTAGAAAAATACTCTAAAACAATTTTTTTCACAGATTGTGAACGACAGATCACATCTCTTTTTATATAATAATCTTATCAAAATGTGAGAGGTAAAAATTATGAATATCGCAGCAAAAGAATTTATTGAAACAGGAATTGATTGGGCAAGTGCAGCATTGTCAAGATTAGCCAAGGAACATGGTGGACCCGAAAAACTTATTGCAGATATTTACGAAAATGGCTATCTAGATGGATATAGAGATGCAATAAAAGGAGAAAAAATTAAGCAATACGGAATCATTGGAGTTGGTCTGACTGGCGTGGTCGCCTTGTGTGGAGTAACCTATCATTTTTATAAGCAATCAAAAAATAAGCAGAAGGAACTTGAGTGGCAGTTGCAAGAAAATGCTAGGCTTAAATCCGAAAAGTTCGCTTCTGAGATTTTGAGTGAAGAAAATAAAGTTTTAGACAGAACCGATAATGTTGTAACAGTAGATTTTAAAAGAGGAGCATAATTTTAAGAGTATATATGTTGAAGTAATTTACTGAAAATAGTGTGATATGCTTATTATGGTTTATGATTTGTTATTTAATCCAACACGGTTATAAATTTCATCCACTATATCATTTGCTATTTTATCTGTAGAGATTACAAAATCGCTACTTTTCATAATCAATTGTTCGAATTCTCTTTTGTCATTTTTTATTTTTTCCCAATCATGATTGCTTTTCCCAAAGGAATTATTCTCTCTAGATAAAATGCGCTCATGCATTATTTCTATTGGTGCAGTGAGCGTAATAATAAAGTCTAGATATGGATAGTTTCAATTTTTAAGCCTAAAACTTCACTGATTCTCATACCAGTAAGTGCCTGGAACTCAAATATTCTTGCGTATTGTTCGTTATATTTTTTAACTATCTCTAAGACCTCCCTAAGTTCCGATGACTCTAAGTAATAATCTTCAATATTTTTCTCCTTAAGAATTTTAATCTCTTCCTCAAGTCCTTTTTTGCCAATTGTAATGTAGGGCATAGGATTCTGGTCTGGAGAGATAAAGTTATTAGCAATTGCGTATTTAAAAATAGATGATAAATCTGATTTTACACTTTGAGCTATTCTTTTGTGACTCCCGATAGGATATAAAGAATCGATAAAGTTTTTAATTAAATTTGTAGGGATATTTTTTATTAGGGTCTCTTGAGGAATATACTTTTGAATATGATTTCTATATCCACACTGCAATCGACAGCACCTTTTCCATGCTTGATTTGGGTGCGAAGGTGGATGCATTGACAAATATCACGACCGAAATGTTCCCAGCACTACTTAAAGCAATGGATATCAAGATTACGCTTGATGATGGGACATTGGTTGGCCGGCTTGCACCTGAGATTGATAAGAGCTTGGCTCTTTTGAAACGTAGAAATTATGCTTACTGATTTAAGAAGTCACACCCCGTTCACACAATCCGTTGTATAATCACACAAACTGTTGTATAATATAGTCAGGTAGGATTAAAGGGAGGTGTGCTTATGGCGAGTGATGAAGGTCTTGGCAAGAAGGTTTTGGGTATTGGTAAAAAAACGGGAGAAATAACTCAAGAAAAGATGCTCAAAGCTCTTGATTGGTCATATGAGGCAACTTTAAATGGATTGCCAGGTCAGAAAACAGTTGATGATTTAGTAGAGGACTATTTATCTAAATACGATAAGGAGACAGCTATTAAGAAGCTGGTTAATTTTCAAACTACTAAAGCAGCGGTGTCTGGATTTGTCACAGGATTTGGTGGAGTCATTACGATGCCTGCTGCTTTACCACTTAACGTAACGACTGTAATACTCTTTCAGATGCGTATGATAGCAGCGATTGCAAAGATACGGGGGTATGATTTAAGAAGTGATCAAGTTCAAACCTTTGTATATGCAACGTTAGCAGGAACTTCTGTTGCTGATATTATGAAGAAGACTGGGATTGTATTCGGGAATAAGTTAGCTATTGGACTTATCAAGAAGATACCTGGAAAAGCTCTAACAAAAATTAATCAAGCCGTTGGATTTCGTTTGGCAACTAAGTTTGGTTCAAAGGGACTGATTAATCTAGGAAAGATGGTCCCAGTTGTTGGAGCAGGGGTTGGTGGTGTTTTCGATACTGCTACAACAAGGACAATTGCTGGATTGGCCAATAAAACATTTACTGAAGCAGGAATAAATCTTGGTGATGGAACAATCCTAAAAAAGAAAGATTTAGATAATATCGAATGGTACTGAGGGCTCGGATATTCCGAGCTTTTTTCGTGTTCAGAAGGAGGTGGTAGCTTGAATGCATTTATTTTAGACGGAACAATTAACTCACGGACTGACCTTGGACTTCGCATTACGCAGGTTCCGGTCATTCCGACAAGTGAACGAGTGATTGAAAGTATTGAAGTTGATGGCCGAGAGGGAGATTTGACCTTGCTCAAAGGTTGGAATGATATGACGGGTTCTGTTGCAAAGTTTTAAATAAAGAATAAAATCCCTTACGGTATCTATGATTTAAGCTGGGATTCCCAATAATACCTTGATTTCAGTACAGACCGAAAACCCGAAGAGAGTGCCTTCTTTTCGGGTTTTCTTATATAATCCTCGAATGGCTTCCATGCCTTTAATCGTGGTAGAGGCAGTGCGTAAACTTCGATAGAATTTATTGCGTCTCTTTACTGGACGATGGTCTTGTTCAATCAAATTATTCAGGTATTTAATGGTACGATGTTCTGTCCCTTGATAAAAGCCATATTCTTTTAGTTTCTTAAAGGCACTTGTAATAGAGGGGGCTTTATCTGTGACTACAACCTTCGGTTCATCAAACTGCTTCACTAACCGCTTAAGAAAAGCATAGGCTGCTTGTGTGTCCCGTTTTTTACGTAACCAAATATCCAAGGTTAAACCATCTGCATCGATGGCTCGATACAAATAATGCCATTTTCCTTTAATTTTGATGTACGTTTCATCCATTTTCCATGAATAAAAGGATTTTTTATTTTTCTTTTTCCAAATTTGATAGAGTAGTTTGCCATATTCTTGCACCCAACGATAAATCGTCGTATGAGAAACGTTAATGCCACGATCATATAAGATTTCTTGAACTTCACGATAGCTAAGGTTATAACGAAGATAGTAGCCCACGGCTACAATAATCACATCCTGCTGAGATTGCTTTCCTTTAAAATGATTCATCGTCATTCCTCGTGCTCTCTTTTTCTATTATTCTACCTTATTTGATAGTAGATTTAAAACTTTGCAACAGAACCGCTCATTTCTATAATGACTTCTAAAACAGTAGTATTGACGTTAAGTCTAGTTTTTAGAGTAACAAACGTAGAATTTTAATCTATTTATTTTAAGCACTTACCTTTTCAAATTGATTAGGTGTAAGATACCCTAAACTTTGATGGAATTGTGGCAAATTTAATTTAATATTTTGCCTCAAATTAGCCACACTTTTTATAGAACTAAGAGGAATAATGAAGTTTTCTTCCTATTAATGTGGTTGTTTAATATCTTAAATATAGCGTTTTACGGTGTAATGGGAAGTATGGCGAATAAATCAACTATGTTCAGTAAACAAAGCTTAATTAGACTGTAAAAACAAGATCCAGGAAGGATCTTGTTTTTTGTAGCAGAATAATGAGAAAGTCTTTGTCGATAGATAAACAAAGACTAATCTTCTATCTGGACTTTATTTAAGGGATAGCCCTTTTAAGATATGCTATAATGTGAATATGTTTGATAATTATATTGTACCTGTATTTTTTGGTGGTGGAGCTCTTGCTCTACTTGGTTTATTGTTATTTGGTTGGGCCTTGCCTTCATTTTTGAAGGGGAAGTGGTCCTATTTGATTTCCTTACTAGGCCTAGGTTTGGTTGCTTTTGCTTATTTTGATGGGACGATTGTTATCACTTATAAAATATGGCTTGGTTTGCTTGGTGTTATCATGATTGGTTGGGGCTTTCCTTTCAACAATCGCAAGGGACGCTGTGCTATGACCATTTTTTGGAGCATCATGGCCATTGTTGTTGGTATTGCTGCTCTTGCTTTCGTTTTTGCTTATGGTGTTATTAACCGCCACTAACATGAATCTATAAAACATGCTATAATAATGGCATGTTTTATTTTATGACCCTATCATTTATTATCATGCCTGCTTTGGGATGCTTCTTAATCGGTTTAGCATTGTCTAAATCAGATCGTTGGACTTTTTCTTGTATTCTATCCTTAATAGGTCTTGTGGCTTTTATTTCTTCTTTTTGGCATATAGAGCGTGCAGACCTATGGTTTATGCTTAGCTATAGTTTTGGTCCTTTTTTGATGGGATTTGGTTTTACATGGGATCTAAGTAATAAGCGTCGTATGCAGTTGCTACTGTTAGGGCTGTTTTTCCTTATCTTTTTTATGATTTTGTACTATCTTATTGTTCGAATCTTGAATACAGCTGTTGTTTAAAGGAGGTCTGTGATGTTGCTAGATTTAGAAGAGAAAACACGTGTACTTGTTGAAGACATTGTTGAGCGTTCGGCAATTGGATCTGGAGCCATATTTGTATTAGGTTTATCTTCCAGTGAGGTTGTTGGTGGAATTATCGGAAAAGCTTCTAGTCGTGAAATTGGTCAACGAATTGTAAAAACTATTCTTGAGGTTTTGGAACCTAAAGGAATTTACTTGGCTGTACAAGGCTGTGAACATTTGAATCGGGCTTTAGTTGTTGAGCGTGAGCTTGCTTTGGCTAAAGATTTGGAAATTGTCAATGTGCTTCCAACTCTGCATGCTGGTGGGAGTGGTCAGTTGGCTGCTTTTGATTACATGGAGGATCCTGTTGAGGTAGAAGAGATATTGGCTCAGGCTGGTATTGATATTGGGGATACGTCTATTGGTATGCATGTGAAAAGGGTTCAGGTTCCTCTTCGCCCTATTACTTCAGAATTAGGAGGTGCCCATGTGACTGCTTTGGCGAGTCGCCCTAAGTTGATTGGTGGTGCTCGTGCGGAGTATTTAGCGGATCCTATTCGTAAAAACTAAAAAGTATCGGACGTTTATGTGTCCGATACTTTTTATGTTGGTCGGGTCTTTAGCTTCAGTGATGACGCTTGGCATAATAGACAAATTTGAACTTTTCAAGTTTATGTCGGCTTTCAGTGAACTGGAACTGATTTCCATTATTCAGATAAACTTTTGAGCGTATGCAGACGACGTGATGATCTTTACCGATATCGATGAGGATTTTGTCTTGCTCGCTAGTGTTGTCAATGGTGATTTCTTTAAAGGCATGAGAAATGCTAAGGTGGAGCTGATTTTCAAGATAATCATAGATGGAGTTCTCAGCGATGCTGCGGTTGAGTTGAGGCATAAGTCTCACATCAAGGTAATCAATATCAACAACAGAGGCACAGCCATCAACTATCCTTTGCCGAATAAGACACCAAACCTGTTGGCTTCTTGAAAATCCCGTTTTCTCTGAGAGAATGATGTCAACGATGATTTTGTCTAGAGAGATAATGTTAGTTTGTGATTTAAGGCCTTGTTGTTCTATGAGTTCTTGGTAACTGGTTAAGTCAGATACAGGGAAGTTCACTTGTTCTTGACTAATAACTTGAGAACCTGCCCCATGAATCTTTTTAACCAGACCTTATTCAACGAGTAAAGACAATACCTTTCGTATGGTGTATCGACTGACTTTGAAAGTTTCTACTAATTCTTGCTCGGTTGGCAGGAAGTCACCAACTTGATACTTTTGACAGTGGATAGCTTTTTCTAAATCTTTATAAACAATCTGATATTTTTTCATCTCATCCTTACTTGTTGGCAAAAAAATATACAACTATTATTTTTTCAAAGGTGCCAATCTTTGGTGCCTTCTATGCGCCTTTCGTTATCACTGGTCTTCACCATATGACTAATGCTATTGACCTTGAATTGGTGCGTACGGCAGGTGGTACTGGTTTATGACCAATGGATTTCCCTCTCTAACATTGCGCAGGGTTCAGCAGTGTTTGCTTACTATTTTATTAAACGTCATGATGAACGTGAAGCATAGATTTCACTTCCAGCAATTATTTCAGCTTATCTTGGTGTCACTGAACCAGCACTATTTGGTATTAACGTTAAGTATGTCTATCCATTAGTAGCAGGGATGTCTGATTCTGCCTTATCAGGATTACTTTCAACAGTCTTTGGCGTCCAAGCAAACTCTATTGGTATTGGTGGTCTTCTAGCTATTCTCTCTATTAAACCCCAATATTGGGGAATCTTTGCGATTATTATGGTTGTTGATATTGTGGCTGCTATGGTATTGATATTCCTCTTTCACAAAACTGGATTTTTAACGAAAACAGAGGAAGATGGACATGCACAAGAAACACTTAAAGAAGCTTCAGAAGGTTTGGTAGAACCAACTGTTTTTACTGAAACAACAGAGGTTATTAGTCCACTTGCTGGTCAAGTTAAATTGCTTAGCCAAGCGACAGACCCAGTATTCTCATCAGGTGTGATGGGATAGGGTCTTGTTATCGAACCAAATCAAGGTGAATTGGTTTCACCAGTAAATGGTACAGTGACAGTACTCTTCCCAAATAAGCATGCAGTAGGCATTGTTTCTGAGGAAGGTGTTGAAATGTTGATACACATCGGTATGGATACTGTTAGCCTTGACGGAAAAGGATTTGAAGCACATATGAACAAGGGGATAAGGTTGTTGTTGGTCAAAAACTTATCACTTTTGATGTGGAAGCGATTAAAGGTGCAGGTCTTATCACTGAAACACCAGTTATCATTACAAATCAAGATGATTTTCAAGCGGATGTTGAAGGGAATCTTCCACGTAATATCAAATGTGGTGATATTCTTATGATCATTCATCGCACAAAATAATCACGCATAAGGAGTGGAGACAATAGTCCCAACTTTTGACTTAAAAGTTCGGAAAAGGAATTAAATATGGCATTAGATAAAACAAAGGTTATTTATCAAATCTATCCGAAATCATATAGGGACACTACAGGAAATGGAATCGGTGATTTCAGAGGCATCATTGAAAAATGCCTTATCTGTCAGAACTAGGCGTGGATATGGTTTGGCTTAATCCTTTTTATCCAAGCCCACAACGTGACAATGGTTACGACATTTCAGATTATACAGCGGTAAATTCTGTATTTGGGGATATGGCTGATTTTGAAGAAATGGTCCGAGTTGGTAAAGAACACAAGATTGACTTTATGCTAGACATGGTGCTTAACCATTGCTCAACGGAGCATGAGTAGTTTCAAAAAGCATTGGCTGGGGACAAGTATTATCAAGATTTCTACTTTATTCAGGACCAGACAACAGATTGGTTGTCTAAATTTGGCGGCTCTGCTTGGGCACCATTTTGGGGATACGGGGAAATACTATGATCAACCTCGTGCCTTGAATCGCTTTTTGGATATCAAGAACTTCCGTGATGAAGGAGCGACCGTGCTAGCCGCTAGCATTCACTTGTCAAGTAGAACACCATACATCTACATGGGTGAAGAAATCGGGATGGTTGATCCAGACTATGATTCGATGGCAGATTACGTAGATGTGGAATCCATCAATGCTTATCAAATGCTTTTGGACCAAGGTAAATCTCCTGAGCAAGCCTTCAAGATTACCCAAGCTAAGTCACGTGATAATTCTCGTACGCCAATGCAATGGGATGCTTCTGAGAATGCAGGTTTTTCAACAGGTACTCCATGGTTGAAAGCTAGTAAATCTTACAAAGACATTAACGTTGAAAATGAGATTAATAGATCAATCTTTAAATTCGATAAAGAATTAATTCGCTTGCGTAAAGAAATGCCGATCATTTCAGAAGGAAGCTACCAGCCAGCACTTGAAGATAGTCAACAGGTCTACGTCTTTGGACGCTACTTAGGCGATCAAAAACTCTTGGTGCTCAATAATTTTTATGGAAGTGAAGCTGAAGTGGGGATTCCAGAAGAATACCAAGCAGGGCGCGTGCTCTTGTCCAACTATGACGATGCGGAGCTTACTGAAAAGGTAAGCCTAAAACCTTATCAAACCCTATCAATCTTAGTTAAATAAGACAAACTTTCCTCAGTAAATGTTTTTGCTGGGAAATTTTGTTATAATAAAAACACTTTTATGTTGATGGAGGAAGTGTAATGACACGCTTACAAGATGATTTTTACCATGCGATTAATGGTGAGTGGGAAAAGACAGCAGTGATTCCAGATGACAAACCATGTACAGGTGGTTTCTCAGATTTAGCAGATGAAATTGAAGACCTCATGCTTGAAACAACTGATCAGTGGTTGGCAGGAGAGAATGTTCCTGACAATGCCATTCTACAAAACTTTATAAAGTTTCACCGTATGACTGCGGACTATGATAGACGTGAGGCAGTTGGTATAGAGCCTGTTAAACCTTTGATTGAAGAATACAAGAAGCTTTCCTCATTCTCAGAATTTGCTTCGAAAATTGCTGAGTATGAGATGTCTGGTAAGCCCAATGAGTTTCCATTCAGTGTGTCTCCAGACTTTATGAATGCTCAATTAAATGTCCTCTGGGCTGACGCACCGGGTATTATTTTGCCTGATACTACCTATTATACGGAGGATAATGAGAAGGGAAAGGAGCTTTTAGAAATTTGGCGTGAGATGCAAGAAGAACTCTTGGGGAAATATGGCTTTACAGCTGAGGAAATCAAAGACCTCTTGGATAAGGTTATTGACCTTGATGCTAAGTTGGCTAAGTATGTCCTTTCGCACGAAGAATCTTCAGAGTATGTAGAACTCTACCACCCATATGATTGGGCAGATTTCACCAAGCTGGCGCCTGAACTCCCACTTGATAGTATCTTCACAGAAATCTTGGGACAAGTCCCTGACAAGGTTATCGTCTCTGAAGAGCGCTTCTGGACAGAATTCGCGGCGGAATATTACTCAGAAGCAAATTGGGAGTTACTAAAGGCGGTCCTACTTATCGATGCTACAACATCATGGAATGCCTATTTGACAGACGAACTTCGTGTTCTATCTGGAAAATATAGCCGTGCGCTTTCAGGAACACCACAAGCTATGGATAAGAAAAAAGCAGCTTTCTACTTGGCACAAGGACCTTACAATCAGGCTCTAGGACTTTGGTATGCAGGTGAGAAATTCTCGCCAGAAGCCAAGGCAGACGTCGAAGCCAAAGTAGCAACTATGATTGACGTTTATAAATCACGCCTTCAAACAGCGGATTGGTTGGCTCCTGAGACGCGCGAAAAAGCTATAACGAAGCTGAATGTCATCACACCTCATATCGGTTATCCAGAAAAATTGCCAGAGACCTATGACAAGAAGATTATTGATGAGAACTTGTCACTGGTTGAGAATGCACAGAAGTTAGTTGAAATTTCAATTGCTCATAGCTGGAGCAAGTGGAATAAACCTGTTGATCGTAGTGAGTGGCACATGCCTGCCCACATGGTTAATGCTTACTATGATCCACAGCAGAACCAAATTGTTTTCCCGGCAGCTATCCTGCAAGCACCTTTTTATGATATTGCGCAAAGTTCATCAGCCAACTATGGTGGTATTGGGGCTGTAATTGCTCACGAGATTTCCCATGCCTTTGATACTAATGGTGCTTCCTTCGATGAAAACGGTAGTCTTAAGAACTGGTGGACTGAAGACGATTACGCAGCCTTTAAAGAACGTACTGATAAAATTGTGGACCAGTTTGAGGGCTTGGATTCTTATGGTGCTAAGGTCAACGGCAAACTGACTGTTTCTGAGAATGTGGCAGACCTTGGTGGTGTGGCGTGTGCCTTAGAAGCAGCTAAACGTGATGAAGATTTTTCGGTTCGAGAATTCTTTATCAACTTTGCGACGATTTGGCGTACGAAGGCACGTGAAGAATATATGCAAATGTTGGCTAGCGTGGATGTTCATGCCCCAGCTAAATGGCGTACCAATGTTATCGTGACCAACTTCGACGAATTTCACAAAGAATTTGACGTCAAAGAGGGAGACGGCATGTGGCGTGCCCCAGAAGATCGTGTTATTATTTGGTAAAAAGTGATGAAATCTGTCCAAAATGGACGGATTTCTTTATTTTTATACATGTAAGGGTTTACATAATATGTATAAACACTGTAATAGATTTGTGTTAAAACTTGTGAAGTTTTTAACAAGCATTCAAAGGAGTTTCATATGACTAAACAAACTAAAGATGTTCAAACAGTAATAGATGAATTGGCAACAAAAGGTGTTGAAGCCCTCGATGCCATGGCTAACTTTACGCAGGAGCAAGTGGACCACATTGTTCACCAAGCTGCGATTGCTGCTCTAGATAAACATATGTATTTGGCAAAATTGGCTGTTGATGAAACAGGCCGTGGTATTTATGAAGATAAAGCCATCAAAAACATGTATGCTTCTGAATACATTTGGAATAGTATTGAATATGACAAGCCAGTAGGCGTTATCGCTGAAGATAAAGAACAAGGTTTGGTTTCTATCGCTGAGCCAGTAGGCGTTATCTGTGGGGTGACACCAACAACTAACCCAACCTCAACAACGATTTTCAAAGCCCTTATCGCTCTTTAGACTCGCAACTCTTATTGTCTTTGCCTTCCACCCATCAGCTCAAAAATCATCTGCAGAGGCAGCTCGTATCGTCCGTAATGCAGCTATTGAAGCGGGTGCACCTAAGAACTGTATTCAGTGGATTGAAGAGCCATCTATCGAAGCAACTGTTCTTTTGATGAACCATCCTAAGATTGCCACAGTACTTGCGACTGGTGGGCCTGGTATGGTTAAGGCAGCTTATTCAACTGGTTAAACCTGCTCTTGGTGTAGGCGCTGGGAATGTCCCATCTTATATTGCTGCTGATGCTAAAGTTAAGCGTGCTGTCAATGATCTCATCGTTTCAAAAACTTTTTGACAATGGTATGATTTGTTCTTCTGAACAAGCAGCTATCGTTGACGCAGCTATTTATGATGAAGTTAAGGCTGAATTTGAAGCACATCAATGTGTCATTATTTCTAAAAAAGCTGATATTGCTAAATTGGAAAAAGTAGTTCTTAATGAAGCACGTATAGCTATAAACGGCGCTATTGTAGGTCACTCAGCTATCGAAATTGCTGAAAAAGCTGGTCTTAAAGTACCTGAAGGAACAAAAATGCTTTTGGCAGAAATTCCAGATGCAACAATGGAACACCCACTTGCCTTGGAAAAATTGTCTCCAGTACTTATCCTTATCAAATCTGATGGCGTTGAAGATGGATTCAAAAAAGTAGAAGGCGTGCTCAATTTGGGAGGTATTGGACATACAGCTGTTATTCACACTGAAAATGAAGAGCTCCAACTCCAATACGGTATCCGTATGAAAGCTTGCCGTGTCTTGGTGAATAGTCCATCGGCTGAAGGTGGCATTGGTAATATCTATAACAACATGATTCCATCATTAACTCTTGGTTGTGGTTCACATGGTCATAACTCAATTTCACACAATGTTAGCTCATTTGATCTCTTGAATGTCAAGACATTGTCAAAGCGTCGCAATAACATGCAATGGTTTCGTGTCCCAACAAAAATCTTCTTCGAAAAAGATTCAATAACTTACTTGCATCACATTGAAGCTGACCGGGTGATGTTGGTTTGTGACCCTGGTATGGTTCAGTTTGGTTACGCTGACTTGGTTAAACGCAATTGGAACTTAACCGCCATAGACCAGCAGTAGATGTTTTCTCAGATGTTGAGCCAAATCCATCTACAATACAGTTTATAAAGGGTTGGAACGTTTTGTAGACATCCAACCAGATGTGATTATCGCTCTTGGTGGTGGTTCTGCAATGGATGCTGCTAAGGCTATCTGGATGTTCTTTGAATACCTAGATGTAAGCTTCTTCGGTGCTAAACAAAAATTCTTGGATATCCGTAAACGTACCTACAAGATTCCTTACGCTCAGAAGACACAATTCATCTGTATCCCAACAACTTCAGGGACAGGATCAGAAGTGACGTCATTTGCGGTTATCACTGATAGTGAAACTCACATCAAGTATCCATTGGCAGATTACGCTTTGACTCCAGATATGGCCATCGTTGACCCTGCTTTAGTAATAAGTGTGCCTGCTAGTGTTACAGCGGATACAGGTATGGACCGTTTTGACGCACGCTATTGAGTCTTACGTATCAGTAATGGCTAGCGACTATACACGTGGCCTCTCACTTCAAGCGATTAAACTTGTTTTTGAAAATCTCGAACATTCTTACCACTTTGCTGATGAAGAATCACGTGAAAAGATGCATAATGCGTCTACAATGGCTGGTATGGCCTTTGCCAATGCCTTTCCTTGGTATCAACCACTCACTAGCTCACAAGGTCGGTCCTATGTTTGACATTCCACACGGACGTACCAATGCGATTTTGATGCCTCACGTAATCCGTTACAATGGTCGTAATCCTCAAAAACATGCTATGTTCCCTAAAGATGATTACTTCCGTGCAGACAAGGATTACGCAGACATTACTCGTTTTATGGGATGGGGTATTGATAAACAATCAGATGCCGAATTGGTTGAAGTTTTGGCACAAAAAGTTTACGAATTGGGTGTTGCCGTGGGTATCAACATGAACTGGAAAGGCCAAGGGGTTACGAAGAAACTTCTTCAAGACACTGTCTATACTTTGGCAGAGCATGCGTACGAAGACCAAGATACAACTTGCTAATTCCAAAGAACCTCTTATTTCAGAATTGAAAGAAATTGTCGAAGTTGCCTTTGACTACAAAGGTTAAGTGATAGCCTAAAGTAGCTCTATGAGGGCTACTTTTTTGCTAAAGGCTACTATATTAGAGTGCTTATCCAAATTAAAAATAAAGGGCTTTCCTGAATAAGATAGAAAACGCTTTAAAAAATTGTTATAATAACCTTACAGTAAAATAAAGAGAGTTCTATGACAAAAGAAGAAGGACTTGGTTTGATGCCACAGTGCATCTTCTCAATCCTCAGGAAATGAGGCCATTAAGGGTCTCCATATGAAGGGAATAGAGCGACTAATAAGTTTAAAGAGATTTAATGTTGATAGGATGGTAACTGTTTACTTCAATCCTGGTCAAAAATTAAAATAATCAAGGTACACAGTAACTTCAAAGAATAGTGTGGTGAGGGTAAATCAAAAGATATCAATTTTTCAACTAAGAATGATACCAAAGATAAATTTTAAAAGAAAATCTGGGATAGAAATTCCGGATTTTTTCCGATATTTAAATGAAATTAAACAAGTGAAATCCGAATGATTCTCTCACAAGTTACAATATGTGTAGAAATTTTCTGACAATTATGCTACAATAAAGTCAAAGACTATCTAAAAAAGAGGATTTACCATGACACTTGTATACCAATCAACACGTGACGAAAACAATAAAGTAACAGCTAGTCAGGCTATTCTTCAAGGATTGGCAACAGATGGTGGCTTGTTCACTCCACTGACAACACCTGAAGTTACTTTAGACTTTGATCACTTGAAAGATGCTTCTTACCAAGAAGTTGCTAAATTAGTTTTGTCTGCTTTCTTGGATGATTTTACTGAAGAAGAATTGGATTACTGTATCACAAATGCTTATGATGATAAGTTTGATACAGCTGCCATTGCTCCAGTGGTCAAACTTCAAAACCATTACAACCTTGAGCTTTTTCATGGTTCTACCATTGCTTTCAAAGATATGGCGCTTTCAATATTGCCCTATTTGCTAACAACATCAGCTAAGAAACAAGGTGTTGATAACAAGATTGTTATTTTGACAGCGACATCAGGGGATACTGGTAAAGCTGCCATGGCTGGTTTTGCAGATGTCCCTGAAACTGAAATTATTGTCTTTTATCCAAAAGATGGCGTTTCAAAAATCCAAGAATTGCAAATGACAACTCAAGCAGGTGCTAATACTCATGTTATTGCAATTGATGGTAACTTTGATGATGCCCAAACAAATGTGAAACGTATGTTTAACGATGTTGATTTGCGTGAGAAATTGTTGACTCATCATATGCAATTCTCATCAGCTAACTCAATGAACATTGGTCGTTTGGTACCACAAGTGGTTTACTATGTGTATGCCTATGCGCAGTTGGTGAAGGCAGGTCATATCAAAAATGGGGATAAGGTTAACTTCACAGTACCAACAGGAAACTTTGGTAACATCTTGGCGGCTTACTATGCAGGTCAAATTGGTGTTCCAGTTGGTAAAATAATCTGTGCTTCTAACGAAAATAATGTCCTTACAGACTTCTTTGCAACAGGTACTTATGACAAGAAACGTGACTTCAAGGTAACGACAAGTCCTTCTATGGACATTTTGGTATCTTCTAACCTAGAACGCTTGATTTTCCATCTCCTTGGTAATGATGCGGTTAAGACTAAAGAGCTTATGGATGCGCTTGTGACTAAAGGTGAGTACACTTTGGCTGATGCAGATAAAGGTATCCTTGATTTGTTTGCAGCGGGATTTGCAACTGAGGATGAAACAGCTGCTGAAATCAAACGTGTTTATGAAGAAGACAAGTATATTGAAGATCCTCACACAGCGGTTGCCTCAGCTGTTTACGAAGCATACGTTCAAAAGACAGATGATCACACACCAACAGTTATCGCTTCAACAGCTAGTCCATACAAGTTCCCACGTGTAGCGGTTTCAGCTGTTACTGGTAAAGATAGTGGTGATGACTTCAAGGCGGTAGAAGACTTGCACCAACTTTCAGGAGTAGATATCCCAGCTGCTGTAGATGGACTTGAACGTGCAGAAGTTCGCCATAAAACAGTTGTTGCTGCAGCTGATATGCAGAAAGCAGTTGAGAGCTATCTTGGTGTATAAGAAAAAAATAGGAGCTGAGAAATCAGCCCTATTTTTATCAATATAAAAGAAAGTATTATGACAGAAACAAAGAAAATTTTAAACATAGCCTTACCGGCTATGGCTGAGAACCTCTTACAAATGTTGATGGGGATTGTTGATTCTTACCTAGTAGCTCAGGTTGGTATTGTTGCTATATCGGGGGTTTCCGTGGCCAATAATATCATTACGATTTATCAGGCTATCTTCATTGCGCTGGGGGCTTCAAGTGCTAGTGTCATTGCTAGAAGCCTAGGAAAAGGAGACGTTAAAGCGACTAACAGAGATATCTGGGATGCTATTATTATTACTCTTGCTCTTAGTATCGTCTTGGGTCTACTCTCCATTTTTTTTGGTGGAGCCATTCTTAATCTTCTGGGAACTGAGCAATCTGTGACTCAGGCTGGCAGCCTCTATTTGGCTATAGTCGGTGGAGGTGTGATCTTTCTGGCTTTGATGACTACCTTTGGTAACATACTACGAGCCAAGGGACGTCCTCGTATTTCCATGGTCGTCAGTCTTTTGACCAATCTTCTTAACGCTCTTCTATCTTCTTTGGCTATTTTTGTTGGACATTGGGGGATTATTGGGGTAGCTACAGCTACGGTTTTTTCTCGCCTAGTTGGGACAGTCATATTATGGACTGCAATGAAATTGGATGTGAAACAGTTTGAAGTTACCAAACCTTTTAACAAGGAGTTGTTGGGAATTGTTCTACCAGCAGCAGGTGAGCGGTTGATGATGCGTGCAGGGGATGTTGTTATAGTAGCCATCATCGTTACCTTTGGTACAGCAGTTGTTGGTGGTAATGCCATTGGTGAAAATCTCATCCAGTTTAACTATATGCCAGGTATGGGGGTGGCTACAGCCACGGTTATCTTGGTTGCTAATAGTTTGGGGCGAGGGGATACGGCGCAGATGAAGCGTATTATACGAGAGTCTTACTGGATTTCAACTTTCTTGATGGTTTTGGTTTCTGGAAGCATCTTACTTTTTGGCCAGGGCTTGTCAAGTTTCTTTACAGATAACAAAGTAGCTATTGCTGCTAGTCAGGTCGTTATTCTTTATTCATTCCTAGGAAATCCCGTAACTTCGGCGACTTTAGTCTTCACAGCAGCCTGGCAAGGTCTTGGGAAGGCCAAGATACCTTTTTACGCAACGACTATTGGGATGTGGCTAATCCGAATTTTCTCAGGCTACTTCCTAGGAGTGAGTTTGAGAATGGGCCTTGCAGGTGTCTGGATTGCAACGGTTGTTGATAATATATGGCGTGCGATCTTTCTCTACGTGATGTATCGTCATTATCTAGCAAAGAGACAGTTTAGATAGTAACATGATGGGGAGATGCTTTTATTTAAAAGGTATCTTCTTCTTATTTTTTACAAGTAGTCTCGAATATGATAGAATAAACTGATAAAAACTTTTTGAGGTAGTAATTATGACTGTAAAAATCAATACAAAAGATGGTCAAATCGAATTGTCAGATGATGTCATCGCAACAGTAGTTGGCGGTTCAGCAACAGAAATTTTTGGCGTTGTCGGTATGGCAAGTAAGAGTGCTATCCGAGATAATTTTCAAGCACTTCTTGGAAAAGAAAACTACGCAAAAGGAGTTGTCGTGAAATCTACTGATGCAGGTATCGCTGTGGATGTCTACACTGTTATGAGTTATGGTGTTAAGATTAGTGAGGTTTCAAAAAATATTCAAGAACGTGTGAAATTTAATCTTGAGAATCAACTCGGTATCAAGACAGAGGCAGTAAATGTTTACGTTCAAAATATCAAAGTTGTAGGAGAAAACTAGTGTCTAAAATTACAACAAGCTTACTTCAGGAGATGGTCCAAGCAGCAGCAACGCGTCTAGGTAAGCAAGCAGAATATGTGAATTCACTCAATGTCTTCCCAGTACCAGATGGAGATACTGGAACTAACATGGGAATGACTATGGATAATGGATCCAAAGCTGTCGCAGATCAAACAGCTTCAACAGTTGGTGAAGTTGGTCAGATTTTGTCTAAAGGTCTCTTGATGGGTGCCCGTGGTAACTCAGGTGTTATTACGTCACAATTGTTTCGTGGTTTTTGTCAAAGCATCAAGGATAAAACGGAACTTGACGGCCAAGATCTAGCTCACGCCTTCCAATCAGGTGTTGAAGTTGCGTATAAAGCTGTTATGAAACCTGTCGAAGGAACAATCCTTACAGTATCACGTGGTGCAGCTTCAGCAGCGATTAAGAAAGCTGAGTCTACTAATGATGCTGTTGAGGTTATGCGTGCAGCTCTTGACGGAGCTAAGGCCGCTTTGGCTAAGACACCAGAGATGCTTCCAGTATTGAAAGAAGTTGGTGTAGTAGATTCAGGTGGTCAAGGTTTAGTCTTTATTTATGAAGGTTTCTTGTCAGCCCTAACAGGTGAGTATATCGCTTCAGAGGACTTCCAAGCGACACCTGCTACTATGACAGAGATGATCAATGCAGAACATCATAAGGCAGTTGCAGGTCATGTTGCAACAGAAGATATTACCTTCGGATACTGTACGGAAATCATGATTGGTCTCAAACAAGGTCCAACTTATGTGATAGACTTTGACTATGAGGAGTTTCAAAATTACTTGAGTAATCTTGGGGATTCTCTCCTTGTTGTTAACGACGATGAAATTGTAAAAGTTCACGTCCATACAGAGGATCCGGGTCTTGTCATGCAAGAAGGCCTTAAATATGGTGCTCTTGTCAAAGTTAAGGTTGAAAACATGCGTAATCAACACGATGCACAAGTTCAAAAAGCAGCAGCCATTCAAGCTTCGCCTTCTGCTCCTAAAGACTTTGCCTTTATTGCAGTTGTTGCCGGAGATGGACTTGCAGATATCTTTAAATCACAAGGAGTTGACTATGTGATTTCAGGTGGTCAAACAATGAACCCATCAACGGAGGATATCGTTAAGGCTATTGAGCAGGTTAATGCCAAGAATGTTATCATCTTGCCAAATAATAAAAACATCTTTATGGCAGCACAATCAGCCACTGAAGTAGTGGATGTTAATGCGGCTGTTGTTGAAACACGTACAGTTCCACAAGGCTTTAGAAGCTTGCTTGCTTTCGATCCAAACCAAAGTATCGAAGCTAATGTTGAAGCTATGACAGTTAGTCTTTCGGATGTAACAAGTGGTAGCGTGACTTTGGCAGTACGTGACACAACTATTGATGGCCTTGAAATTCATGAAAATGATATCCTTGGTATGGTAGACGGTAGGATTCTTGTATCTACACCAGATATGGATCAAGCCCTTCTTGATACCTTTGAAAAGATGATTGACGAAGACAGCGAAATTGTTATGATTTACGTCGGCGAAGAAGGCAATCAAGAACAAGCACAAGCGATCGCTGAAAAATTGGAAGAGATTCATGAAGATATCGAAGTTGAAATCTTCCAAGGGGACCAACCTGTGTACCCATATATCTTTAGCGTTGAATAATTTAAAAATAATCATTTTGGAAGTCTTAGGGCTTCCTTTTTTGTTTAAATAGTTTCGATACTAAAAAGTCATTTTTTGGAATTACAGAAATATTCCGAAAATTCATTGATATTACCTTCCAAAGTGGTAACATATGTTGTAAGAAATTTTATAGATTGAAGGTAAGATCATGAGAAGTGATATGATCAAAGTTGGTGTTGATAAAGCACCAGCACGTGGCCTTTTGTATGCGACTGGACAGGTTAAATCTTCTAAGGATATGCAAAAGCCCTTTATGCTATTTGTAATTCTTATATTGATATTGTTCCAGGACATGTCCACCCACGTGAATTAGCGGATATTGCCAAGGAGGCTATCCGTGAAGCTGGTGGTATTCCTTTTGAGTTTAATACTATTGGTGTGGATGACGGGATTGCCATGGGACATATTGGGATGCGTTACAGCCTCCCTTCACGAGAATTAATTGCTGATGCTGCAGAAACCGTTATTAATGCCCACTGGTTTGACGGTGTGTTCTATATCCCAAACTGTGATAAGATTACACCAGGAATGATTTTGGCAGCCATGCGTACTAATGTGCCGGCGGTATTCTGTTCAGGTGGACCTATGAAGGGTGGCGTTGATATGACTGGTCATCAGGCTACTTTATCAAGCTTGTTTGAAGCTGTAGGTACTTACCAGTCTGGAGATATGAGCAAGGAAGAGCTTGATTATTTAGAGAAAAATGCCTGTCCAACTTGTGGTTCATGTTCAGGAATGTTTACTGCTAACTCAATGAACTGTTTAATGGAAGTTTTGGGTCTTGCCCTTCCAGGTAACGGTACTATCCTAGCTGTTTCAGACGAACGTCGTGAATTGGTTCGTCAAGCAGCCACAAAATTAATGGATAACATCAAAAATAATGTTCGCCCACGTGATATTGTGACCAAAGAAGCCATCGATGATGCTTTTGCTCTAGATATGGCTATGGGTGGTTCAACCAATACCGTTCTTCATACCCTTGCTATTGCGCGTGAGGCTGGTATTGACTATGACCTTAAGGACATTAATGATATTGCTAAGAAGACACCTTATCTCTCTAAAATTGCTCCCTCCAGCATCTATACCATGCATGATGTACATGAAGCAGGTGGTGTTCCAGCCATTATTAATCAGTTGATCAAGAAAGGTGCCATTAAGGGTGATCGTATTACGGTTACTGGTAAAACCTTAAAAGAAAATGTAGCTGGTGCTAAAATCAAAAATGAAGAAATTATCCATCCAATCGAGCAACCTATTTCACCGGTTGGCGGTTTGTCTATCCTTTATGGAAATATTGCTCAGGATGGGGCTGTTATCAAGGTTGGTGGTGTAGATCCATCCGTTAAAACTTTCCGTGGTAAGGCTATTTGTTGCGATTCACAAGCTCAAGCTCTTGAATTGATTGATAATGGAACAGTTAAGAAGGGCCATGTTGTTGTCATTCGTTACGAGGGTCCTCAGGGTGGTCCTGGTATGCCAGAGATGTTAGCGCCAACCTCTAAGATTGTAGGCCGCGGTCTTGGCAAGGATGTTGCTCTGATTACTGATGGTCGTTTCTCAGGAGCAACTCGTGGTATTGCTATTGGTCACGTATCTCCAGAAGCTGCGGAAGGTGGCAATATAGCTCTGATTGAAGATGGGGATGAAATTGTGATTGATCTTCCGAATCGTACCCTTGATTTGCTCGTTGATGATGTGACACTTGAAGCACGCCGTAAGCACTTGAAGCCTTTCAAATCTAAGATCTCAAGTGGCTGGTTACGCCGTTACACTGCTTTTGCTAAATCAGCTAATATCGGAGGAACTCTTATGAGTAATGAAGAATTTGAAGAACGTAAAGCAGAACGTCAGGCACAAGAAAAAAACTAAGAATATTATTTCCGAAGAGTTTGTGATATTTTTCTCTGAAACCCTTGCAAATTTAGTTAAAAATGTTAGTATAGTATACAAGGTTTTGAATTTTTAGATAATTTGAAAAAAACAATTGCTAAAGGAGGTCCATGTGGAGAAAATTGAACTTGAAGAAGCACGCTCTGGTGCTGATTTGATTCTTGATACACTTCTCGAACTTGGGATTTCAACCATTTTTGGGTATCCTGGCGGAGCGGTTCTTCCTTTGTATGATGCTATTTACAAAAATGAAGAGATTAATCATATTTTGTCTCGTCATGAGCAAGGAAGCCTGCATGAAGCTGAAGGTTATGCTAAATCAACTGGGAAACTTGGTGTTGCTCTTGTAACGAGTGGTCCCGGTGCAACGAATGCTATTACTGGGATTGCAGATGCTATGAGTGATAGTGTACCTCTTCTGGTCTTTACGGGTCAGGTAGCAACATCAGGTATTGGTAAGGATGCCTTCCAAGAAGCTGACATTGTCGGAATTACCATTCCAATTACCAAATACAACTACCAGATTCGTGATACGGCTGATATTCCTCGTATTATTCGAGAAGCGGTTCATATCGCAACGACAGGACGTCCTGGTCCGGTTGTTATAGACCTTCCAAAAGATGTTGTAGCTAAGGAAACTACCTTCATCAACGATCCTGAAATCAATCTTCCAAGTTACCAACCGACGCTAAGACCAAACGAGATGCAAATTAATAAAATCTTGAAACAGTTGGGTAAAGCTAAGAAGCCGGTTATTGTAGCTGGAGGTGGAGTGGCTTATTCTGAATCTGCTAAGGAGCTAGTTGCTTTTGCAGAACGCTACCAAATTCCTGTTGTTACAAGTCTTCTAGGTCAGGGAACAATTGCTACTAGTCATCCCCTCTTTTTGGGTATGGGTGGTATGCACGGTTCGTATGCAGCTAATATTGCTATGACTGATGCTGACTTTATGATTGCCATAGGTTGTCGTTTTGATGACCGCTTGACAGGTAATCCAAAAACATTTGCTAAGAATGCAAAGGTTGTTCATATTGATGTGGATCCGGCTGAGATTGGCAAGATTATTGCGGTAGATTTGCCAGTTGTTGGTGATGCCAAGCAAGCTCTTGAAATGCTCTTAGCAGAACCAGTGGTTAAGAATAACACTGAAAAATGGATTGAAAAAGTCAAAAAAGATAAAGAGCGTGTACGTTCTTACGATAAGAAAGAACGTATGGTACAGCCTCAGGCGGTTATCGAGCGTATCGGTGAATTGACCGATGGTGATGCAGTTGTTGTCACTGACGTTGGGCAACATCAAATGTGGACAGCTCAGTATTATCCATATCAAAATGAGCGTCAATTGGTGACATCAGGTGGCCTTGGAACTATGGGATTTGGTGTTCCAGCAGCAATTGGTGCTAAAATTGCTAATCCTGATAAAGAAGTTATCCTCTTTGTTGGTGATGGTGGTTTCCAAATGACGAACCAAGAATTGGCTATTTTAAATATTTACAAGGTGTCAATCAAGGTTGTTATGTTGAATAACCACTCACTTGGTATGGTACGTCAATGGCAAGAGTCCTTCTACGAAGGGCGTACATCAGAGTCTGTCTTTAATGCTCTCCCTGATTTTCAACTGATGGCTCAAGCTTATGGGATTAAGTCTTATAAGTTTGATAATCCAGAAACGATTGATCAGGATTTGGAAGTTATCAAAGAGGATGTGCCAATGTTCATCGAGGTTGATATTTCTCGTAAAGAGCATGTTTTGCCAATCGTTCCAGCTGGTAAAAGTAATCATGAAATGTTGGGGGTGAAGTTCAATGCGTAGAATGTTAACAGCTAAACTTCAGAACCGATCAGGTGTTCTTAACCGTTTCACTGGAGCGCTTTCACGCCGTCAGGTCAATATTGAGAGTATTTCCGTTGGAGCAACGGAAAATCCTGATGTTTCACGTATTACAATTATCATTGATGTGAATTCTCATAATGAGGTTGAGCAGATTATTAAACAGCTTAATCGTCAGATTGATGTGATTCGCATTCGTGACATCACTGATGTACCCCACTTGGAACGTGAGGTTATCTTGGTTAAGGTGTCGGCACCAACTTCTAAACGTGCTGAAATCTTGGCAATCATTCAACCTTTCCGTGCTTCGGTGGTGGATGTTGCACCAAGCTCTATTACTATCCAGATGACTGGAGATGCTGAAAAGAGTGAGGCGCTTCTACGAGTTATTCGACCTTACGGTATCAAGAATGTTGCTCGTACGGGTGCTACTGGATTTACCCGTGATTAAAAAATCCATTATAAATTTGTTAACCTAGCCTTAAAAAGGCAATTAAATATTATTTTAGAAAAGAGATATACTACTATGGCAGTTCAAATGGAATATGAAAAAGACGTAAAAGTACCAGCACTTGATGGTAAAAAAATCGCCGTTATTGGTTACGGTTCACAAGGTCACGCTCACTCACAAAACTTGCGTGATACAGGTCACGATGTTATCATCGGTGTTCGTCCAGGTAAATCATTTGATAAAGCTAAAGAAGATGGTTTTGATACTTACACAGTAGCAGAAGCAACTAAATTGGCTGATGTTATCATGATTTTGGCTCCAGACGAAATCCAACAAGAACTTTACGAAGCAGAAATCGCTCCAAATCTTGAAGCTGGTAACGCTGTTGGTTTTGCTCACGGTTTCAACATCCACTTTGAATTTATTAAAGTACCAGCAGATGTTGATGTATTTATGTGTGCACCTAAAGGACCAGGTCACTTGGTACGTCGTACATTTGAAGAAGGTTTTGGTGTACCTGCCCTTTACGCAGTATACCAAGATGCCACAGGTAACGCTAAAGACATCGCTATGGACTGGTGTAAAGGTATTGGTGCAGCACGTGTAGGTCTTCTTGAAACAACATACAAAGAAGAAACTGAAGAAGATTTGTTTGGTGAACAAGCAGTTCTTTGTGGTGGTTTGACTGCCCTTATCGAAACTGGTTTTGAAGTCTTGACTGAAGCTGGATATGCACCAGAATTGGCTTACTTTGAAGTACTTCACGAAATGAAATTAATCGTTGACTTGATTTACGAAGGTGGATTCAAGAAAATGCGTCAATCAATTTCTAACACTGCTGAATTCGGTGACTATGTATCAGGTCCACGTGTTATCACTGAACAAGTTAAAGAAAACATGAAAGCAGTTCTTGCTGATATCCAAAATGGTAAATTCGCTAATGACTTCGTTAACGACTATAAAGCTGGACGTCCAAAACTTACTGCTTACCGTGAAGAAGCTGCTAACCTTGAAATCGAAAAAGTTGGTGCTGAATTGCGTAAAGCAATGCCATTCGTTGGTCAAAACGACGATGATGCATTCAAAATCTATAACTAATGTGATAGTCTCAAAAACCAGCCTAGTGCTGGTTTTTTGTGTTCTTAAGAAAGTGGTTAGGTGTTAAGCTTATGGCTTTGTGTGTAAAAAAATTCACTCCACTAGGGAGTGAGAATGGTCATAAATTAGTAAGTTAAAACAAAGTTTTTCTTCTTACCGCGACGGATAACAGTGATTTCATTGTCAATCTTATCGGTATCTGAAAGAGTGTAATCCAAGTCTTGCACGCGTTCACCGTTGATATAGATAGCACCGTTTTGCACGTCTTCACGTGCTTGACGTTTAGATGGTGAAATTTTAGCATTGACGAGAAGTTCAACAATGTTAAGATTTTCATCTGCTGAAATCTCATAGGTTGGAACACCATTGAGGGCAACTTTAAGGTCACGTGCTGAGAGGGCTTTAATGTTACCAGCGAAGAGTTGTTCGGTGATGTGAACAGCTTGTTCATAGGCTTCTTTACCGTGAACCAAAGTAACAACTTCGCGAGCCAGAACCTTTTGTGCTAAACGTTGGTGACGAGCTTGGTCAAATTCTTTACCGATTTCTTCGATTTCTTCAAGTGACAAGAAAGTGAAAATTTTCAAGAAACGAACGGCATCATCGTCCATAACGTTAAGCCAGAATTGGTACATTTCGTAAGGTGTTGTCTTAGTAGCGTCAAGCCAGACAGCGTTGCCTTCAGATTTGCCGAATTTTTTACCAGTTGAATCTGTGATAAGTGGAACTGTGATTACGTGTCCAGATTTGTCCGCTTTACGACGCAAGAGCTCAGTACCTGCTGTCATGTTACCCCATTGGTCAGAACCACCAATTTGTAGGGTTACGCCATATTTAGCATTGAGTTCATAGAAGTCGTAACCTTGCATAATTTGGTAAGCGAACTCAGTGTAAGAGATACCTGTTTCGATACGTTTCTTAACAGATTCCTTGCTCATCATGTAGTTAACTGTGAAGTATTTACCGACATCACGCAAGAAATCGATGAAACTAACTGAACCAAACCAGTCATAGTTGTTGACCATAACGGCTTTGTTATCACCATTTTCAAAATCAAGGAAGCGAGAGAGTTGGCCTTGGATTTTTTCTACCCAACCTTCAACGGTTTCTTTGGTTTGGAGGCTACGCTCAGCATCTTTAAATGATGGGTCACCAATCAAACCTGTCGCACCCCCAACGAGGGCGTAAGGTTTGTGGCCAGCCAATTGAAGGCGACGACTAGTAAGGATAGCGACGAGGTGTCCAAGGTGGAGACTGTCTGCTGTTGGGTCATAACCGGTGTAGAATGAGACTGGCCCTTCTTCAAAGGCTTTTACAAGGGCTTCTTCATCTGTGGTTTGAAAAATCAAGCCACGTGCTTTTAGTTCTTCAAAAATTGTCATGATATTCTCCAGTAAAGTATATTCTGCACCATTATACCAAAAGAAAGCAACCCTATGCAAGCTTTGTCAAAGTTTGCTATAATAGGCCTTGAGGTATTTCTATGAATTTTGAAAAAATAATAAATTATTTTAGACGGTTAGGGAAGGTTTTTCGTGAAAAGTTTGCCGGCCTCAATTTTAAAAAAAGAGATAAATCTTTGAAAGCAAGGAAGGTTGGAATTAAATCTAAGTGGAATCGTAAGAAAGCGGAGAAGTCGCCTGAAGACAGAGTAACAGTCTTAGACATGGCTGATGTTTTTTTAAAGACATTAAAGCTCTTGTCTGATTTCTTTTATGTGGTCATTATCGTCTTAACCTTGTTTGGTGCTGGGCTTGGCTTGGGTTATCTGGGCAGTCAGATACAGTCTGTTCCATTGATTAAGGATAAAACCTTGTTGAATCAGATTGGCGAGGTTAGTTTGGTGTCTTCGATGAGTTATTCTGATTCTAAAAAGATTGCTGATATTGATACGGACCTGCTTAGAACTCCTATTGAAAGTGATGCAATTTCTAATAATGTTAAAAATGCCATTATTGCTACTGAGGATGAAAATTTCAATAAGCATAAGGGGGTTGTACCAAAAGCTGTCTTTAGAGCCTTGGTATCTTCAGTCTTGGGGGTAGGTTCCTCTAGTGGTGGTTCAACCCTAACACAGCAGTTGATAAAACAACAGGTTACAGGAGATACTCCAACATTTAAACGTAAAGCGGCAGAGATTATCTATGCACTACAACTGGAACGTCATGCTTCGAAAAATGAAATTTTAACTGATTATCTGAATGTTTCTCCTTTTGGTCGTAACAACAAGGGGAAAAATATTGCTGGTATCGAAGAGGCTGCACAAGGGATCTTTGGGGTCTCTGCTGCAGATTTGACAGTTCCTCAGGCAGCTTATCTGGCAGGTTTACCACAGAGCCCGATTGTCTATTCACCCTATACTGCGGATGGTCAACTAAAAAATGAAAAAGATCTTTCCTATGGCTTGGCACGTCAGAAAGATGTGCTCTACAATCTCTATCGAGGCGGTTACCTAGATAAGTCACAATACGAAAGTTATAAGAGTTATGACGTTACTAAAGATTTCAAGGCTGGTGAGAATCCAGATGCTGTCAGTCATGACTATTTGTACTATTCAGTCATGTCTGAAGCTCAAGATATCATGTATGATTATTTGGTGAAGCGTGACAAGGTATCAAGTCAAGATTTGAAAAATGATAAGACAAAGGAAGCCTACCGTGAGATGGCTCTCCGAGAGCTACAAACAGGTGGTTATCATGTTAAGACAACAATTGACAATGCTGTCTACCATGCGATGCAAGATACTGCGAACCAATATGGAGATCTACTTGATCAGGGTGGAAATAACGGGGTCGAAGTTGGAAATGTACTCATGGACAATGCGACTGGAGCGATTTTAGGATTTGTTGGTGGTCGTAATTATGAGAATAACCAGAATAACCATGCCTTTGATACTGCTCGTTCTCCTGGATCTTCTATTAAGCCTATTATTGCTTATGGAATTGCCATTGACCAAGGTTTAATGGGTAGCTCAAGTATCCTTTCAAATTATCCAACTAATTTTACAGGTGGGACACCGATTCTTCATGATGGCGATAAGGGAACGGCCATGATGAATTTGCAAGAGGCGCTTAATATGTCGTGGAATATTCCTGCCTTTTGGACCTATCAAATGCTTCAACATCATGATGTTGACGTTGAGGGCTATATGACCAAGATGGGTTATAAGATTGCTAACTACAATATTGAGAGTCTGCCCCTTGGTGGTGGGATTGAAACTACTGTTGCTCAGCAGGTAAACGCCTATCAAATGCTTTCAAATGGCGGTGTTTATGAAAAAGGTTATATGATTGATAGTATTACTGATAGCACTGGTGAGGTTATTTATCAACATAAATCTAAAGGGGTTCAGGTCTTTACAAGGGCTACGGCTAGCATTATGGATAACTTACTTAAAGAAGTTGTGGTTAAGGGAGCGACAACCCAATTTTATTCGGAGTTGAAAAATGTCAATGGTGCAGCGGCCTCAGCTGACTGGATGGGTAAAACAGGGACGACTGATAACTTTGCTGATGCTTGGTTGGTTGTGTCGACGCCTGGCATTACCCTTGGGGGTTGGGCTGGTTATGATGACAATGCACCTACCAATTCTAAAATGGGTTACACTTACAATGCCCAATATATGGCTCGTTTGACTTCAGCCATCTATAATGCTAATCCAGGTATTTTCAAAACGGGAGATAAGTTTAATATAGATTCAAGCGCCATTAAGGCAAGTGTGCTCAAGTCGACAGGCCTTAAGCCAGCAACGGTATCGGTCAATGGCCGTAATGTCTCCGTAAGTGGTGAAATGGTTGATAGTTATTGGGCTAAAAATGGACCTGGCGATACAATCTACAAGTTTGCCATTGGTGGAACGGATAGTGACTACCAAAAAGCTTGGTCTAGTATTCTTGGAGAACATTAGGCTGTCTCAAATAATACTTGCAAAATAGTTAAAATTTAGGTACAATATAGACAACTATTTGTCGTCTTATTTGATTGAAATATTGTCCAATCAAGAGATACAGCAGTTAAATCAACGTTTTTTCGGTCAGATTTAGCTGCTATTTTTGTGCTTATTTTTAGGGTTTTTGGATTTTGTAATGAATATTTAAAAGTTCTAAAAATTCACATATTAAAGTTATCGCTTATCGTTAATCCGATAAGTCGATGTTAATATCTAATCACTTGTTATCGGGACAAGCAACCAAAAAAGGCAGGAGACAAATATTTAAAGTGCACGACTTGCAAAGCAGGTCTCGAATGTAGAAAAGGAGTAGAAGACTTGGCAGGACATGACGTTCAATACGGGAAGCATCGTACCCGTCGTAGTTTTTCAAGAATCAAAGAAGTTCTTGATTTACCAAACTTGATTGAAATCCAAACGGATTCATTCAAAGAATTCTTAGATACTGGTCTTAAAGAGGTTTTTGAGGATGTACTTCCTATTTCAAACTTCACAGACACCATGGAATTGGAATTTGTTGGTTACGAATTGAAGGAACCTAAGTATACACTTGAAGAAGCTCGTATCCATGATGCATCATACTCAGCACCAATCTTTGTGACTTTCCGTCTTATTAACAAAGAAACTGGTGAAATTAAAACTCAGGAAGTCTTCTTCGGAGATTTCCCAATTATGACTGAGATGGGTACTTTTATCATCAATGGTGGTGAACGTATTATCGTTTCTCAGTTGGTGCGCTCACCTGGTGTTTACTTTAACGATAAGGTCGATAAAAACGGTAAAGTGGGTTACGGATCAACAGTTATTCCTAACCGTGGGGCATGGCTTGAGCTTGAAACTGATTCAAAAGACATCGCCTACACTCGTATCGACCGTACGCGTAAGATTCCATTTACAACGCTTGTGCGTGCACTTGGATTCTCAGGTGATGACGAAATTGTTGATATCTTTGGTGATAGCGAGTTGGTTCGTAACACTATTGAAAAAGATATCCACAAAAATCCAGCAGATTCACGTACTGATGAAGCGCTTAAAGAAATTTATGAAAGACTTCGTCCAGGTGAACCAAAAACTGCTGACAGCTCACGTAGCTTGCTTGTAGCTCGTTTCTTTGATCCACGTCGTTACGACTTGGCTGCTGTTGGTCGTTACAAACTTAACAAAAAACTTAACATCAAGACACGTCTTTTGGGACAAACAATTGCTGAAAACTTGGTAGATCCTGAAACAGGTGAAATCCTTGTTGAAGCTGGGACTGAAATGACACGTGATGTGATTGATTCAATCGCAGAACACTTGGACGGTGATTTGAACAAATTTGTATACACACCAAACGATTATGCAGTGGTTACAGAACCTGTTGTTCTTCAAAAATTCAAGGTCGTTGCACCAAATGATCCAGATCGTGTGGTTACAATTGTTGGTAATGCCAATCCAGATGATAAAGTTCATGCTTTGACAACAGCGGATATCTTGGCTGAAATGAGCTACTTCCTCAACCTTGCTGAAGGTATCGGTAAAGTAGATGATATCGACCACCTTGGTAACCGTCGTATCCGTGCCGTTGGTGAATTGCTTGCTAACCAATTCCGTATTGGTTTGGCTCGTATGGAACGAAACGTGCGTGAACGTATGTCAGTTCAAGATAATGAAGCCTTGACACCACAACAAATCATCAATATTCGTCCTGTAACTGCAGCTGTTAAAGAATTCTTCGGTTCTTCACAGTTGTCACAGTTCATGGACCAGCACAACCCATTGTCAGAGTTGTCACACAAACGTCGTTTGTCAGCCTTGGGACCTGGTGGTTTGACACGTGACCGTGCCGGATATGAAGTTCGTGACGTGCATTACACGCACTACGGTCGTATGTGTCCAATTGAAACACCTGAAGGACCTAACATTGGTTTGATCAATAACTTGTCTACATACGGACGCCTTAACAAGTACGGTTTCATTCAAACACCATATCGTAAGGTTGACCGTGCAACTGGTAAAGTAACAAACGAAGTGGTTTGGTTGACTGCCGACGAAGAAGATGAGTACATAGTTGCTCAGGCTAACTCTAAATTGAACGAAGATGGAACATTTGCAGAAGAAATTGTCATGGGTCGTCACCAAGGTGTTAACCAAGAGTACCCATCACACCTTGTAGATTTCGTGGATGTTTCTCCTAAACAGGTAGTTGCCGTTGCGACAGCATGTATTCCTTTCTTGGAAAACGATGACTCTAACCGTGCCCTCATGGGTGCCAACATGCAACGTCAAGCTGTGCCATTGATTGATCCAAAAGCACCATTTGTTGGTACTGGTATGGAATATCAAGCTGCCCACGATTCAGGTGCTGCAGTTATCGCTAAACATGATGGTAAAGTTGTCTATTCTGATGCCGATAAGGTTGAAGTTCGTCGTGAAGATGGTTCTCTTGACGTCTATACTATTCAAAAATTCCGTCGTTCAAACTCAGGTACTGCGTATAACCAACGTACTTTGGTTAAGGTTGGTGATATTGTCGAAAAAGGAGATTTTATCGCTGATGGTCCATCTATGGAAGGTGGAGAAATGGCCCTCGGTCAAAACCCTATTGTCGCATACATGACATGGGAAGGTTACAACTTCGAGGATGCTGTTATCATGAGTGAACGCCTAGTGAAAGACGAAGTTTATACATCTGTTCACTTGGAAGAATTCGAATCAGAAACACGTGATACAAAGCTTGGACCTGAAGAAATCACACGTGAATTGCCAAACGTTAGTGAAGAAGCCCTTAAAAACCTTGACGAAATGGGTATTATCCGTATCGGTGCTGAGGTTAAAGAAGGTGATATTCTTGTTGGTAAGGTAACACCTAAGGGTGAAAAAGACCTTTCTGCTGAAGAACGTCTTCTCCATGCTATCTTTGGTGATAAATCTCGTGAAGTACGTGATACATCACTCCGTGTACCTCATGGTGGTGATGGTGTCGTTCGTGATGTTAAAATCTTTACACGTGCAAACGGTGATGAATTGCAATCAGGTGTTAACATGCTTGTTCGTGTTTACATCGCTCAAAAACGTAAAATCAAGGTCGGAGATAAGATGGCTGGTCGTCACGGTAACAAAGGGGTTGTTTCTCGTATTGTTCCTGTTGAAGACATGCCTTACCTTCCAGACGGTACACCAGTTGACATCATGTTGAACCCTCTTGGGGTACCATCACGTATGAATATTGGTCAGGTTATGGAACTTCACCTTGGTATGGCTGCTCGTAACTTGGGTATCTACATCGCAACACCAGTCTTTGATGGGGCAAGCTCAGAAGATCTCTGGGATACTGTTCGTGAAGCTGGTATGGATAGTGATGCTAAGACAATCCTTTACGATGGACGTACAGGAGAGCCATTTGATAACCGTGTGTCAGTTGGTGTCATGTACATGATCAAACTTCACCACATGGTTGATGATAAACTTCACGCTCGTTCGGTAGGTCCTTACTCACTCGTTACCCAACAACCTCTTGGTGGTAAAGCACAATTTGGTGGACAACGTTTCGGTGAGATGGAGGTTTGGGCTCTTGAAGCTTATGGTGCTTCAAACATTCTTCAAGAAATCTTGACTTACAAGTCAGATGACGTTAACGGACGTTTGAAAGCCTATGAAGCTATCACTAAAGGAAAACCAATTCCAAAACCAGGTGTACCAGAATCATTCCGAGTGCTCGTTAAAGAATTGCAATCACTTGGTCTTGATATGCGTGTTCTTGATGAGGATGACTATGAAGTTGAATTGCGTGATCTTGATGAAGGTGAAGATGATGACGTCATGCACGTTGATGATCTTGAAAAAGCACGTGTACAACAAGCCAAAGAAGCTGCTGAATTAGAAAAAGCTAAAGAAGAAGCTTTAGATAAAACAGAATAAAATAAGCTTTAGAGAGGGAGTTAAATTTCTCTGCTAAGGTAGCTGATAAAGGTGAAAATAGCGCTGCTATTGTCAATAGAACAAAAGAAAGGTAATACTAGTGGTTGACGTAAATCGATTTAAAAGTATGCAAATTACACTAGCTTCACCAACTAAGGTCCGTTCATGGTCTTACGGTGAGGTTAAGAAACCTGAAACAATCAACTACCGTACGCTCAAACCAGAACGTGAAGGTCTGTTCGACGAAGTGATCTTTGGTCCTACTAAAGACTGGGAATGTGCGTGTGGGAAATACAAACGTATCCGTTATAAAGGGATCGTTTGTGACCGCTGTGGTGTTGAAGTAACACGTGCTAAGGTTCGTCGCGAACGTATGGGTCACATCGAGTTGAAAGCACCAGTATCACATATCTGGTACTTCAAGGGAATCCCTTCTCGTATGGGATTGACTTTGGATATGAGTCCTCGTGCACTTGAAGAAGTTATTTACTTCGCAGCTTACGTGGTTATCGATCCAAAGGAAACACCGCTTGAGCGAAAATCTCTCTTGACTGAACGTGAATATCGTGAAAAATTGCAAGAGTATGGTCAGGGTTCATTTGTCGCTAAAATGGGTGCAGAAGCTATCCAAGATCTCTTGAAACAAGTAGATTTGGAAGCCGAAATTGCTGAACTCAAAGAAGAGTTGAAGACAGCAACTGGTCAAAAACGTTTTAAAGCAGTTCGTCGTTTGGACGTTCTTGATGCCTTTTACAAGTCTGGTAATAAACCAGAATGGATGGTGCTTAACATATTGCCAGTATTGCCACCAGATCTTCGTCCGATGGTTCAATTGGACGGTGGACGTTTTGCAGCATCTGACTTGAACGACCTCTACCGTCGTGTTATCAACCGTAACAACCGTTTGGCTCGTTTGCTTGAGTTGGGTGCTCCAGGTATCATCGTGCAAAACGAAAAACGTATGTTGCAAGAAGCGGTAGACGCTCTTATTGATAATGGACGTCGTGGTCGTCCAATTACTGGACCAGGTAGTCGTCCACTTAAATCTTTGAGCCACATGCTTAAAGGTAAACAAGGTCGTTTCCGTCAAAACTTGCTTGGTAAACGTGTCGACTTCTCTGGCCGTTCCGTTATTGCCGTTGGTCCAACACTTAAAATGTATCAATGTGGTGTGCCCCGTTTGATGGCCATCGAACTTTTCAAACCATTTGTTATGCGTGAAATCGTTGCGCGTGAATACGCAGGTAACGTGAAAGCTGCTAAACGTATGGTTGAGCGTGGTGATGAACGTATTTGGGATATTCTTGAAGATGTTATCAAGGAACACCCAGTGCTTCTTAACCGCGCACCTACCCTCCACCGTTTGGGTATCCAGGCCTTTGAACCCGTCTTGATTGATGGTAAGGCTCTTCGTCTTCACCCATTGGTATGTGAGGCCTACAATGCCGACTTTGACGGTGACCAAATGGCCATCCACGTTCCATTGTCTGAAGAAGCTCAAGCTGAAGCACGTTTGCTCCTTCTTGCGGCAGAACACATCCTTAACCCTAAAGACGGTAAACCAGTCGTAACACCATCTCAGGATATGGTTCTTGGTAACTATTACTTGACAATGGAAGATGAAGGCCGTGAAGGTGAAGGTATGATCTTCAAGGATATTGATGAGGCAGTTATGGCTTATCATAATGGTTATGTTCACTTGCATAGCCGTGTAGGTATTGCAGTCGATAGCATGCCTGATAAACCTTGGAAAGAAAACCAACTTCACAAAATCTTAGTAACAACTGTTGGTAAGATTCTCTTCAACTCAATCATTCCATCAGAAATTCCATATCTTCAAGAAACAACAAATGAGAACTTGACAGATAGTACACCAGATAAATACTTCCTTGAACCGGGCCAAGATATCCAAACAGTTATCGATAGTTTGGAAATTAATGCGCCATTCAAGAAGAAACATCTTGGTAACATCATTGCTGAAATCTTCAAACGTCTTCGTACAACTGAAACATCAGCTTTCCTTGACCGTTTGAAAGACCTTGGTTACTACTACTCAACACTTGCTGGATTGACAGTGGGTATCGCCGATATCCCAGTTATTGATAACAAACAAGAAATTATCGATGCTGCTCACCACCGTGTTGAAGAAATTAACAAAGCTTTCCGTCGTGGTTTGATGACAGAAGATGACCGTTATGTTGCTGTTACAACAACATGGCGTGAAGCGAAAGATGCACTTGAAAAACGTCTGATTGAGACACAAGATCCTAAGAATCCAATCGTTATGATGATGGACTCAGGAGCTCGTGGTAACATCTCTAACTTCTCTCAACTTGCCGGTATGCGTGGTTTGATGGCTGCTCCTAACGGACGTATCATGGAATTGCCTATCCTTTCAAACTTCCGTGAAGGTTTGAGCGTTTTGGAAATGTTCTTCTCTACTCACGGTGCGCGTAAAGGTATGACCGATACAGCCCTTAAGACTGCCGACTCTGGTTACCTTACTCGTCGTTTGGTTGACGTTGCCCAAGACGTTATCATTCGTGAAGACGATTGTGGAACTGACCGTGGTCTTGTTATTCGTGCCATTACTGATGGTAAAGAAGTAACAGAAACTCTTGAAGAACGTCTTTTTGGTCGTTACACTAAGAAATCTGTTAAACATCCTGAAACTGGCGAAGTTATCGTTGGTCCAGATACTTTGATTACTGAAGATATGGCTGCAGCTATTGTCAATGCTGGTGTTGAAGAAGTAACTATCCGTTCAGTCTTTACATGTAAGACTCGTCACGGTGTCTGTCGTCACTGTTACGGTATCAACTTGGCAACAGGTGATGCGGTTGAAGTTGGTGAAGCAGTTGGTACTATCGCTGCCCAATCTATCGGGGAACCAGGTACACAGCTTACCATGCGTACCTTCCACACCGGTGGGGTAGCCTCAAACACCGATATCACACAGGGTCTTCCACGTATCCAGGAAATCTTTGAAGCACGTAACCCTAAAGGGGAAGCGGTTATCACTGAAGTTAAGGGTACTGTTATCGAAATCGAAGAAGATGCTGCGACACGTACTAAGAAAGTCTTCGTTCAAGGTAAGACTGGAATGGGTGAATATGTCGTTCCATTTACAGCTCGTATGAAAGTAGAAGTTGGTGACGAAGTACACCGTGGTGAGGCCTTGACAGAAGGGTCAATCCAACCGAAACGTCTCCTTGAAGTACGTGATACCTTGTCAGTTGAAACTTATCTTCTTGCAGAAGTGCAAAAAGTTTACCGTAGCCAAGGGGTAGAAATCGGTGACAAACACGTCGAAGTAATGGTTCGTCAAATGCTTCGTAAAGTACGTGTTATGGATCCAGGTGATACAGATCTCCTTCCAGGTACACTTATGGACATTTCTGACTTCACAGATGCTAACAAGGATATTGTTATCTCTGGTGGTGTTCCTGCAACATCTCGTCCAGTCCTTCTTGGTATTACTAAAGCCTCACTTGAAACAAATTCATTCTTATCAGCGGCTTCCTTCCAAGAAACGACACGTGTGCTTACAGATGCAGCTATCCGTAGTAAGAAAGATCATCTTATTGGTCTTAAAGAAAATGTTATCATTGGTAAGATTATCCCTGCTGGTACAGGTATGGCTCGCTACCGTAACATTGAACCTCTTGCAGTTAACGAAGTTGAAGTTATTGAAAACATTGCTGTTGATGAAGCAATTGTGGAATCATCTGAAGACTAAGACTAAAACAAAAGAACTCACAAATGTGGGTTCTTTTTGTATTTATATCATCAAAAACGCTTCTATTCTTGCTATATGTGAAACATAAGACCATAATTTTTATCTTTTCCAGAAAATTTTGTATAATAAGGATACCAAAGATGAAGTGAGAAAGAAAAATGTACCAAGTAGTTGAAATTAAAGGGGATATGGAACCGTGGTGGTTCTTGGAAGGTTGGCAGGAGGATATCATAAGTACTAAGGAATTTGAAAATTTTTACGATGCCCTAAAGTACTATAAAAAACTTTGGTTTGCCATGGAAGAAATCTTGCCAAGTTACATCAGCCGTAGTAGTGTCATGACTGCTTTTTGGGACCAAGAGGATAAACACTGGTGTGAGGAGTGTAACGAATACTTGCAGGTCTATCGATCGATTGCACTTTTATATGATTGGCAGGAAATTCCTGAGGAAAAACACCGTCCGGGATATGAAAAGCAAAATGACCTTCCAAATCATGCCCATTGTAGAATAAAACGTTAAACAATGTAGAAGCTCGAATTTTTTCGGGCTTCTTTTCATTTTCTTAAACTTTTTACGAATAGGTTTATGAGGAGGTCCTTATGGTAACAGAATTTGCTAAGGAAATGATCAAAAATGCTGATAGTTGTGGGGCTCAAGACATCTATGTCATTCCACGTCAGGATAATTATGAGCTCTATATGCGAGTCGGGCAAGAGAGGAGATTGATTGATGTATATCGGCCTGATTTCATGGCTAGTCTTATTGGTCACTTTAAATTTGTGGCGAGAATGATGGTGGGTGAGAAGCGTAGGAGTCAACTGGGTTCATGTGACTATGATTGTGGTGACGGTCACTTGGTTTCTCTGCGTTTATCAACTGTTGGAGACTATCGAGGTTTGGAGAGCTTGGTTATCCGTATCCTACATTCCGAACGTCGAGAATTAGTGTATTGGAATCAAGGAATCCAGCCTATTAAGGATGCCTTGGATTATAGAGGACTGTATCTCTTTGCGGGTCCCGTAGGTTCTGGGAAGACCACACTTATGCATGAGTTGGTTCAGGAGCGTTTTAAGGGGCAGCAGGTAATTTCTATTGAGGATCCTGTTGAAATCAAACAGGATAATGTCTTGCAACTCCAGGTTAATCAGGCGATTGATATGACCTATGATAGTTTGATTAAGCTATCTCTACGTCACCGTCCAGATGTTTTGATTATTGGGGAGATTCGGGATAAGGAGACTGCCCGGGCAGTTATTAGAGCTAGTCTAACAGGTGTAACTGTTCTCTCAACTATTCATGCTAAGAGTATTGCTGGCGTTTACGAACGTCTCTTGGACCTTGGTGTAGATAAGTCTGAGTTGGATAATGCTCTACAAGGCATTGCCTACATGCGTTTGATCAAGGGAGGAGGTGTGATTGATTTTGCCAGAGAAAATTTCCAAAACCATTCGTCGACCAACTGGAATCAGCAGTTGGAAGGTTTGGTTAAACAAGGATGTCTCACTGAGAGGGATATCCAAGGGGAAAAAATTAAAGATTAGTCAGCAAGTTAAGGTCATCCAGCTCTTCAAACAACTTTTAAAGGCCGGTTTTACCTTAACTGAAATCGTAGCCTTTTTGGAGCGAAGTCACTTGCTGAAAGAAACATCCTTGTCTCTTATGAAAGAGAGTTTAATACGCGGTGATAGGTTGTATCAGATGTTAGCGTTAGTGGGGTTTTCGGACAATATTGTTACTCAGATTTCTCTTGCTGACAAGCACGGTAATCTTCTAGGGAGTCTAACAAAGATTGAAACCTATATGCTTCGTATGACAAAGGTTCGCAAGAAACTCATGGAGGTGGCGACTTATCCCATACTACTTCTGGGTTTTCTGATTCTGATTATGCTAGGACTTAAAAATTATCTTCTACCCCAACTCTTAGAGGGTGATGGTAAGAATAATTGGGCTGTACAGTTGGTTCAAATTTTTCCCCAGCTTTTTTTTGTGAGTTTGTGTGGACTCCTTGTGTTGGGTTTAATTCTCTATCTATGGGTGAAACGACAGTCAGCCCTTGTTTTTTATAGGCGAATGGCCAAAATCCCTTTTATTGGTCAGACAGTAAGGCTTTACACGACCGCCTATTATGCTAGGGAATGGGGAAATTTATTAGGTCAAGGCGTTGATTTGCTAGATTTGGTGGCTCTTATGCAAGAGCAAAAGTCTAAACTCTTCCGTGAGCTGGGAGCCGATTTGGAAGAAGCCCTGATGCTGGGACAGAGTTTTCCTGAACGTATTGCCAGTCATCCGTTTTTTACTAAGGAGCTCTCACTAATTATTGCTTATGGGGAGGCCAATGCGAGGTTGGGCTATGAGTTGGAAGTTTATGCCGAGGAGGTTTGGCAAAACTTCTTTAACCGTCTTAATAAGGCAACAACCTTTGTGCAACCCCTCATTTTTGTTATTGTTGCAGTTGTGATTGTAATGATCTATGTAGCCATGCTATTACCAATGTATCAAAATATGGAAGGAATGATGTCATGAAATTGATGTTAAAAAAATTGAATGCCGTTAAATTACGAGCCTTTACTCTGATTGAAATGCTAGTCGTACTTCTCATTATCAGTATTCTCCTTTTGCTCTTTGTTCCTAACTTAAGCAAGCAGAAGGATTCCGTTAAGGAAACTGGAAATGCGGCTGTAGTCAAGGTCGTGGATTCTCAGGCAGAACTTTATGAAATGAAGAATAACAAGACAGCTAGCTTGGCAGCTCTTGTTTCAGAAGGTCAAATTACGCAAAAACAGGCAGATTCATACAATGATTACTATGCGAAACATGGTGGTGAAAGCCGCTCAGTGGCCAATTAGAGCTTTCACCTTGTTGGAGAGCCTGATGACACTAGCAGTGGTTGTCTTTCTCACTCTGAGTTTGTCAGGCTCAGTCACAGGTATTTTTCAGCAGGTCGAGATTAATCTTTTTTATCTGCGTTTTGAGTACCTATATCGAGATAGTCAGCGCTTGGCATCAGCGGAAGGATCTAATGTTGAATTGCAGTTAACTAAGGATAAGGTTAGTAATGGAAGGTCTAGTCTGCTTATTCCTAAAAGTATTCATCTGGATAAGGGGCAGACGCTAGTGTTTGATGCTAAAGGAGGCAACTCGAGCCTCACGAAAATTCGTTTTTCAAGTGATAAGGAGGTGGTGACCTATCTGCTTAACATGGGCAGTGGTAAATATAAAAAGACGATCTCTTAGAGGTTATATTCTTATTGAAAGTCTGGTAGCTATGGCTGTTTTAGTACTTGTCAGCAGTCTGATATTGGAACAAATTAATACCAACCGCAGACTAATGGCTGATAATCTCCATCAACAAGAGGTCTTGAGTGTGGCAACAATGGCAGTTCAGACCAAGCAAGACCAGTTAACGCTGAATGGCATAGCGGTGACAGTTAAACGTAGCCAGCAAGGTATCACGGTTTATGAATCGGGAAAGGAGATTATTCATGTATCTAAGCAGTAAGCTGCGTGCCTTTACCCTCTTGGAATGTCTAGTGGCCTTGTTGGTCATTGCTGGCTCAGTTCAAGTTTATCAAGGGTTAACCACTGTACTTGTGAGTAATGTTAAGCAGGTAAGACAACAAGAAAACCAAGATTGGCTTCTATTTGTTCAACAAATGGAGGCAGAATTAGAAGGATGTCAGTTGGTCAAGGTAGAGGGGAACAAACTCTATGTCAAGCAGGATAATCAAGACTTGGCTTTTGGTCTTTCAAGTGCCTCTGATTTTCGAAAAACAAATGCTGATGGTCGAGGTTATCAACCAATGCTTTTCGATGTCAAATCTAGTAAGGTAAGTCAAAAGAACCAGATAGTTACCATCCAAGTGACTCTTAAAAATGAACTACAAAGGAGTTTTGTTTATGCTTTTGAAAAAACAGGTTAGGGGAGGCGTTCTTCTCTACGCTCTTTTTATGGCTGGCATTTTTATACTCCTTCTTCAGGTTTATCTGGAACGGGTGGTAGCTAGCTCTAGACAAAACCAAGCGCAAATAGTGGCCAGTCAAAGCCGTCTCATGGCAGAGATGACTATGGACTTGGTGGATAAGGAAGCAGGTGCTTTTAGTTTTTCTCAGGGGACTACGACTTACGAGGTTAAGGGTAAGCAAGTGGTTGTCAGAGTTGTCAGTAAAGGCCAAATCAAGACCTATCGTTATGTGAAGAAACAAGATCAGAAATAGAAATTCTCTTTCCTTTTTGATATGATAGAGGAACGGAGGAAATCATGAATTTTGAAGCAATTGAGACAGCTTTTGAGCTGTTGTTAGAAAATGTCCAAACTATTGAAAATGATCTTGGAACCCATGCTTACGATGCACTTATTGAGCAAAATTCCTATTATTTGGGGGCTGAGGTTGCTAATGAGCTCATCATCAAAAACAATGAGAAATTACGGGCGCTTAATCTAAGTAAAGAGGAGTGGCGTCGTGCTTTTCAGTTTTTGTTTATCAAACTAGGGCAATTGGAAGCTTTACAAGCCAATCACCAATTTACACCAGATGCTATCGGATTTATCATTCTGTACTTGCTCGAAGGTTTGACCCAGGAAAAACAATTAGATATCTTGGAGATTGGTTCGGGAACAGAAAACTTGGCTGAAACTCTTCTAAATAATAGTCAGAAAACCCTTAATTATATGGGGATGGAAGTTGATGATCTTCTTATCGATTTGTCAGCTAGTATTGCTGAGGTGGTGAATTCAGTAGCGGTTTATATCCAAGGGGATGCTGTTCGACCACATATTCTCAAAGAGAGCAACGTTATTATCAGCGATTTACCTATAGGTTACTACCCTAATGATGAGATTGCGAGTCGTTTCAAGGTGGCAGCAACTGGCGAACACACTTATGCCCATCATCTTCTTATGGAGCAATCGCTTAAGTATTTGAAGAAAGATGGTATTGCTATTTTTTTGGCACCAACCAATCTTTTGACAAGCCCTCAAAGTGATCTGCTTAAGAAGTGGTTATCAGGATATGCTGATATTATTGCTGTTATTACTCTTCCAGAAGCAGCTTTTGGCAATAAACATAACATGAAGTCTATCTTTGTGCTAAAAAAACAAACTAAAAATGCTCCTGAGACCTTCGTTTACCCACTTAGCGATTTGAAAAATCCAAGGGTCCTCAAGGATTTTACAGAGAATTTCCAAAAATGGAAATCAGATAATTCCATTTTCTAGTAAAACATGATAGAATAGGTATATATTATTGAAAGCGTTTTATAAAGAGGTGCTTATGACAAAAACAATAGCAATCAATGCAGGAAGTTCAAGCTTGAAATGGCAATTATATGAAATGCCAGAAGAAGTTGTTCTTGCTAAGGGTTTGATTGAACGTATTGGATTGAGAGATTCTGTTTCAACAGTAAAATTTGCTGACCGTTCTGAATCGCAAACCTTAGATATTGCTGACCATGTTCAAGCGGTAAAAATTTTGCTTGATGACTTGATTCGTTTCGATATTATCAAGAGCTATGATGAAATTACAGGTGTTGGTCACCGTGTGGTTGCTGGTGGAGAATATTTCAAAGAATCAAGCTTGGTGGACGAATATGCCTTGGCTAAGATTGAAGAATTGTCAGCCTTGGCACCGTTACACAATCCAGGTGCAGCCTCAGGGATTCGTGCCTTCAAGGAGCTTCTACCAGATATTACAAGCGTTGCTGTTTTTGATACAGCTTTTCATACATCTATGCCAGAAGTGGCTTACCGTTACCCAGTTCCTAACCGTTATTATACAGACTATCAAGTTCGTAAATACGGAGCACACGGAACTAGCCACCAATATGTTTCTCAAGAAGCAGCTAAGCTACTAGGAAAACCTATTGAAGAAACGAAGATTATCACAGCCCATGTGGGAAATGGTGTTTCAATTACTGCCGTTGATGGTGGTAAATCCGTGGATACTTCAATGGGGTTGACACCACTTGGCGGAGTTATGATGGGAACACGTACTGGGGATCTCGACCCTGCGATTATTCCATTCATTATTGACCGTGAGCCTGACATGGCCGATGCTGAACGTATACGTCATGTCTTTAACAAGGAATCAGGTCTTCTTGGTATTTCTGAAAAATCAAGCGATATGCGTGATATCATTGCTGGTAAAGAGGCTGGTGATGAAAAATGTACGTTGGCCTATGATCTTTATGTGGATCGTTTGCGTAAATACATCGCTCAATACTTTGGTGTCATGAATGGAGCGGATGCTATCGTCTTTACAGCGGGTATCGGTGAAAATTCTGCGGATGTTCGCGCTTCAGTTTTGGATGGTCTCACTTGGTTTGGTATTGAAGTGGATCCTGAAAAGAATGTTTTCGGACGTGTTGGCGATATTACAACAGCAGATTCAGCTGTTAAAGTGTTTGTTATTCCAACGGATGAAGAATTGGTGATTGCGCGTGATGTTGAGCGCCTTAAAACTAAATAAGTTATCAAAAATTTGATAAGACCAGAAAAGTTGGCTGAGCAATTGGCCAGCTTTTTTGAATGCTTTGAAAGAATCATTCAACTATTTCTGTGTGTGGTCATTGAAAAGCTAAAGAAAATTTCGCAAAAAATGTAAAAAAGAGTTTACAAAATATGTAAAGTAAACTATACCATAAATGTAAAGCAAATTTGACAAAAAAGGAAAAGAGCCGAAATATTTGAGAAGAAACGATAGAGTTGAGGTATCATATGGAAACAAAGATTCAGGAACTTCGCAAGGCTAATAAGATTAGTCAGGCAGAATTAGCAGATGAGATGGGAGTCACGAGGCAGACCATCATTTCACTCGAAAAAGGGCGCTATAATGCGTCGTTGGAACTAGCTTTTAAAATTGCTAGGTATTTTGGAAAGACTATTGAAGAAGTCTTTATTTTTGAAGAAGATTAAGGAGTAAAGATATGTTTAAACAAGTAATGAAGAAAATTGGCGTTATTTTTTTAGCGCTCACTCTACTAATCTTAGATTTAACACTATTAGATGCTTTCCCGCTACTTACTCAGGATGGTAAGTTTTCACTTGTGGAGCAAATAGGTTACGGTGTTTGGGCATTAGGGAGTTTGGCTATTTTTATCGTGATTGCTTATGGATTTAAACTCTTATTGCTTAAAGAGATTAATTGGAGACGTCTCGTTGCGATTGCTTCTCTTAATCCTCGTCATCTTTTTCCTAGGTGATCTTCTAGGGTATTTTGTTGGTCAGTTAACACATAATGCAGCTATGGAAAATCAAGATGCTTTAAATAAGATGTTTATTCACGTACCAACCTATCTTCAGTTTGCAGTAGTAGGTTTTATCATTCCTATTATGGAAGAAATCATTTTTAGGGGACTCTTAGCCAAGGTGCTTTTTGGAAAATACTTTAAGATGGGTCTTGGTATTTCCAGTCTTCTCTTTATGGCTGGGCATTCAGCATCTACGCCTCAGACAATTGTCATCTATGGTATTATGTCAGCTGGTCTTGCCATAACATATTATAAGACTGAGCGTATCGAGTACAGTATGGGTGTCCATATCTTAAACAACAGTATAAGTGTCCTACTTAGCCTTTTTGTTTAAGGTGAATGTTTAAAGTTATCATTGAAAAATTTTATATTGCTCTTTTAAAGGATAATGAAGGGAGTATCTAGATATGTTATTAAAAACGTTAGGAAAGAAAAAAACAGAATCAGAGTATAAAAAATACATAGCTCGAGTAGCATGTTCTTTCTTTTCTTTGGGTATTTTGGGATTATTTATTGTTCGCTCTAACAGTCTTAGTGATTATGCGTTAGGATTAGTAATGGGAGTTACCATTGGGAGTTATGCCCTGTCGATTTATTATTTTGCAGCGCTTAGGCATTCGAAACGTCTTCATCAGATGTACATTGCTGCCTACGATGAGCGAAATAAACAGATTTTGCAGGTGACAGCAGTTGCAACACTGGTTCTGGAGTTTTTGCTTATCTTTGCTTTGATTGCCCTATATGCCTTTGCTAATATTCAGTTGCCCTATGTTACAGTCCTATCTATCTTGCTCTATGGCTTGGTTCTGGGATTTGCTCTTATTCGTCTGATTCTATCTAAAATAAGATAAGATTCCTGAATTATACCTCTATTTTCATGGTGTCTTGTCAAAATAGTAGATTTGTATTATAATAAAAGTACAAAATATAAAAAGAGGTAGCTTACTATGAACAAAGAGTCCATTTTAAAACGTTTTCTTTATTTTTTACTGGCTTTCCTAATTTTGTGTATTGAACAAGCTCCAACCATATTTGTTCGTGTTAAAGACGTGAGGGCAGTGAGTCTCCTAATTTTGGTTATGCTACTCATTAGTGCAGGAGCTCTTTTCTTAGGAAAACGCATGGGTCTTCTTGAGGGGTTCAAGACACTGTCTTCCTTAAAAGCATGGGGGATGATTGGCTTGACCTACCTAGGTATTTACATTGTTACTAGGATTGGTGCAATGGTCATGATGTGGGAAGGTGTTAGTAATAGCACCAATCAGGAAATCATAGAAAATGCCCATATGAATCCCTTTGTTCTCATAACAGTTACAGTGATTATGGCACCGATTGTGGAAGAGTTGATTTTTAGAGGGCTCCTCATAGGACGAGTCTTTAATCCAGATTCTATTGTTGGCTTGATTTTGAGTAGCTTACTCTTTGGCCTTGTTCATATGCCTAATAGTATAGGTGTCTGGATTATATATGCAGGTATGGGGTTTACCCTTGGGACAGTATATCGTAAGTTTCAAAAGTTAGAGTACTGTATCATGGCCCATATGATTAACAATAGTATTGCGGTTTCAATGATGTTACTTTTGCAATTGTTAGCGCCCTATATCAAATAAAGCTCGGAATTTTCCGAGCTTTATTTTTACTATAGTTTTTTGGCTTTGGCAATGGTTGTATCAATACTTGAAGCCACACTATGGGTGAGACCTGTACGCTCAAGGTCCATGAGACCGGCGATAGTGGTCCCACCAGGGCTACATACCTTGTCAATAAGATCATGTGGACTATCGCTACCTAGACTGAGATTTTCAGCAGTAGCTAGAACTGTCTGTGTGGCAATGGTCAGAGCAACTTGCTTACTTAGGCCATTTTTGACGCCAGCCTTAGCCAGAGCCTCGATAAAGAGGGCGATATAGGCCGGACTAGAGCCAGCTAGAGCAGTAAAGGTATCGAAGTCCTTCTCAGCCAATTCAACAGTAGTTCCAAAACTATCTGTGATTTCCTTGGCAATTACCAAAAGGTCCTCAGACACCTTATCATTGGTACAAAGGCCAGTAGTGCTCTTAAGAATTTGAGCATTAAGGTTAGGCATGATACGAATAAGAGGTAGGTCTGCACTTGTGAGTGAAGCTAGGCGTTCCAAGGTCACTCCAGCAGCCATACTCATGATAGGTTGATGGAAGTTGAGGTCAGTTAGCACCTTATCAAACATTTGAGGTTTAATACCAAGGATGATCAGATCAGCATTTTCTACTAATTCTTGATGGGAAGCAGCAGCTTCAACCTCTAGTTCCTCTGCAATTTGGCGCGAACGAGCCAAAGAAGACCCTGAAATAATGATACGATGTGAGCTTTTATTTAGGCCGTTGATAATAGCTGTTGCCATTTTTCCGACACCGATAAAACCGATAATCATGGGTTACTCCTTATCTTAGTAGTTCTTAATCAAATCTACTGTTGAGCGATCCAACTTCTTAACAATAGCTTGTAAAAAGGCTTGTGCTTCTAGGAAGTCATCCATAGCATATAGGGTTTGGTGCGAGTGAATGTAACGGGCACAAACACCAATAGTTGTTGATGGTACTCCAGAATTTTGCAAGTGAGCGGCACCAGCATCTGTCCCCCCTGCAGCGCAGTAGTATTGGTATTTGATACCAGCTTCTTCAGCAGTAGTTAAAAGGAAATCCTTCATATTTGGCAACATGATGTGACCTGGATCGAAGAAACGAATAAGGGTACCATCACCTACCTTACCTTGATTACCATAGATGTCACCTGCAGGGGAGCAGTCCACTGCAAAGAAAACTTCAGGATCAAATTTAGTGGTAGAAACATGGGCACCACGTAAACCAACTTCTTCTTGAACGTTGGCACCAGCAATTAGAGTATTATTGAGTTCTTGATCTTTAACATTTTCCAAGAGTTCACGAATCATGAGAACACCATAACGGTTGTCCCAAGCTTTAGAGATCACATTTTTTTGATTAGCTGTTAGAATCGTTTCTGATTCAGGAATAATGACGTCACCCGGGAAAACACCGTAGGTATTAGCTTCTTCTTGGTTGGCAAAACCAGCATCAAAGACAATATCAGAGACACCAGGAAGACTTGAAGTCCCACTGCTGCCACGCAAGAAATGAGGTGGGACTGAACCTGAGATGACAGGATAGATACGGCCGTCACGAGTGTGTAGGGTAAAGCGTTGAGAACTGACAACCAGTGGGTTCCAACCCCCAAGCTCTACTACACGGAAAGTCCCGTCTGCCTTGATTTCTTTAATCATAAACCCAACTTCATCCATGTGGGCAGCCACGAGCACCTTAGGGGCATTTTCCGTTTGACTATGCTTGATACCGAAAATACCACCAAGACCATCTGTTTGCACCTCGTCTACGAGCGGTGTGATAGTTTTACGAAGGTAGTCACGTACAGGTGTCTCAAAGCCCGCAGCTGCCTTGAGTTCGGTTACTTCTTTAATTTTGTTAAATAGGGTAGTCATAAAATCCTCCTTGAGTAGTACTTGCTACTATTTTAGCACGATTCTCAAGAGATAGGTAGCCTCTCCCCATTCCTCTAAAATTATGGTAAAATGTTTCTTATGAAACGTAGAACATTGGCCTTGTTTGCTGGAGGCGTAGGAGCTTTAGGTCTCTTGGCAATGACAGAGAAGTATAGACAGTCACGCGTAGAAATGAAGAAAGCTGCATTAATCCAAGATATTAGACAAGAATTATCACATCTTGGCCCCATCGCAGTTCTTTATACGAATCCTACGGATAAAGAAAATCCTGGGCTCACAGGAGGTATCGTCTTAGAGGATGGACGTGTCTATAGCTTTGTTTATGCAGAGGACAAGCTGACCTATGAGGAGGAACAAGCATGATTATTCCTAAGAATCTTGAAGAACTGGCGAGCTATGTTGATAGTGATCAAAAAGTGGTCTTCTTTTTTACTGCCGATTGGTGTCCGGACTGCCAGTTCATCTACCCCGTTATGCCTGAAATTGAAGCCAGCCATCCAGATATGACCTTTGTGCGTGTTAACCGTGATGATTATATGGCTTTAGCACAAACGTGGAATATTTTTGGTATCCCAAGTTTTGTCGTGACTCAGAATGGTCAGGAATTGGGTCGTTTGGTCAATAAAGCTCGTAAAACCAAAGAAGAAATCACTGCCTTTTTGGAAACACTATAAGGAGAATCCATGATTTTTGCATACAATAAAGAACAAGTTGGCGACGTTTTGTTAGTTATCTTGGAGGATACTAAGGACATTAAACGTAGCGTAGAACGTAAAGGTAAGGTGGCTCGTGTCACAGCTGATGAAACAGGTAAGACTCTTGCTTGGAACATTTTTGAAGCATCAAGCCTCATTGATATCGAAGGAAATGGTCAAGTTTTCTTGTCTGACCAAGATGTAGCTACCTTAAATGAGGAATTGGCTAAAGAGGGCTTTGAAGAGCGTTTGGAAAATACGCAAGGTCCAGTCTTTGTGGTTGGACAAATTGATGAAATGGTTCCACATCCAGACAGTGACCACCTTAACATCTGTCAAGTGAACATCGGTGATAAGAAGGTCCAAATCGTTGCAGGAGCACCAAACGCATCCCCTGGTCTTAAAACTATCGTAGCTCTCCCTGGTGCTATGATGCCTAGCGGGGCTCTTATCTTCCCAGGAAAACTTCGTGGTGAAGATAGCTATGGAATGATGTGTTCCCCACGTGAGTTGGCCCTTCCGAATGCCCCGCAAAAACGTGGGATTATTGAACTTGATGATTCAGCAGTAGTCGGCGAGGCTTTTGATCCAGCTAAACACTGGAAAAGGTAAGTAAGAGAAGAAGCGGTAATAATCCGCTTTTTTTGTTTGCCATAAAGAAAGTTTATGGCTAACCATAAAAAAGAAAGATTATACAAGTTATAATATTTTTTTTATAATGTATTCAATATTTACTTTAGGAGGTACTTATGCTTACGACTGCTCTTTCTGGTGGGATCATTGGTCTGATATTTGGATTCGTTTTGCAACGAACTCGTTTTTGTATGACGGGTGGTTTTCGAGACATGTATATTGCACGTAATAATACCTTATTTTACGCTTTCCTTATTGCAATCACAGTAGAAAGTATAGGAGTGCTTTTCCTGATTAAATTAGGTATTGTTGGAAATCCCTATGAAGAATTTTCCGTGTTAGGAGCTATTGTGGGTTCCTATCTATTTGGAATTGGAATTATTCTTGCGGGGGGATGCGCCACAGGAACGTGGTATCGTGCAGGTGAAGGACTCTTAGGTAGCTGGGTTGCACTATTTTTTTATATGACAAGTGCAGCAGCTATGAAATCAGGATTCCTTGTACCTTTGAATCAATCAATAGCTAAGCGATGGGTGATTAACGATGATTTAGCGAGTCAATTAGGAATTCCGGTTTGGTATTTTCTTGTTTTCTTAGTAGCTATAACAAGTTTTGTTGTCATTCGAGAGTTACGTAAGCCCAGACGTCAGATTGCTTCGCTTCCATCAAAATATAAGGGAGTGAGACACTACCTATTTGAGAAAACTTACCATAAATATTTTGCAGGACTTCTAATTGGTCTTGTTGCTTTAATTGCTTGGCCAGCTAGTCAGCTGACTGGTCGTGTTGGAGGGTTAGGGATTACAACACCATCGGCACATCTAATTAGTTATATTATTACAGGCGATAGTAAGCAACTTGGTTGGGGTGTTTTTCTTGTATTAGGTATTTTTATCGGTTCCTTTCTTGCTGCAAAGGGATCTCAAGAGTTTCGCTGGCGTTTGCCAGACTTGCCAACCATCGCTAAAAGCACACTAGGAGGTATTTTTATGGGAATCGGTGCTTCTTGGGCTGGTGGCTGTACAATTGGTAATGGTTTAACAGCTACAGCAATTTTTTCTAGTAAGGGATGGATTGCTTTGCCAGTGACTATTTTAGGTGTTTGGACGGCTTCCTATATTATCTTTGTAAAACCAAACAAAAATTAAGAGGAGAATATGATATGACTTTGGTAAAACTTGAAACTGGTGGACTGGTATGCCCATTTCCGTTGATTGATGCGAAGAAAAAAATGGCTGAATTAGCTACAGGTGATGAGTTGTTGATAGCTTTCGATTGTACGCAAGCAACGGAAAGTATACCAAACTGGGCTGCAGATAATGATTATCCTGTGACGCGCTTTGAACAAGTCGGCCCTGCTTCATGGGAAATTGTAGTTCAAAAACGTTGAGCTAGCTAAACGAGTAGAGAAAATTTAAAGATCAATTGTTGCAATGAAAATATCCTATGGAGTACTATTTCTAGAAAAATAATAACCTTCGAGTAGTAGAGAGATTCGAATATTAGAAGGGATCCTCTCGAGAGAATCTGTAAAACTATTTAAAAATAATCTATTTTTTACTTCCTCTTACGAATAGATAGGTGGAGGTAAAAAATGTATAACAAAGTAATTTTAATTGGACGTTTAACAGCTACTCCTGAAATGGTTAAGACTGCTAGCGATAGGTCTTTTACACGTGTCACAGTTGCGGTTAATCGTCGCTATAAGACGCAAAATGGTGAGCGTGAGGCTGACTTTATTACAGTGGTTGTCTGGGGGCGTTTGGCTGAGACCTTAGCCTCTTATGCTAGCAAGGGGAGTTTAATTTCTCTTGATGGTGAGCTTCGTACCCGTAAGTACGATAAGGATGGCCAAACCCATTACGTTACTGAGGTGCTTTGTTCCTCTTTCCAACTTCTGGAGAGTCGTGCTCAGCGTGCTGTTAGGGAAAATAATCCTGATAATGACTTGGCTGACCTGATTTTAGAAGAAGAGCTTCCCTTTTAGTTTATCCTTTGTCTAGCTATCTAGGTCTCCTATCTTTGAAGTCACCTCTCCAAAAAAAATCATTATCTTATTCCATACCTTGTTTTGAAGAATTGTTGGAGATAAAACATTAAACACCTGTTAGACTAATAAAAAGTAAAATTAGATAAGACTTAGGATGATAGGAGTTTAAAAGTATAGATAGAGTAGAGAAAGTTATTCGAAAAACCTTAAAATGCAGATATAACATGGTTTTTTGCTATTTGGTTAATTAGCCAAAATAGTGTACACAATTAACAGTTCTTTCTCATTTATGTCATTGTTTTATTACCAATTTTTAAATTAAATGATAGAGGTTTCGTGATAAACTATAGGTGGGTAAGGAAAAGCTATAAAAGTTACTTTTATAGTAGGCATTATTTGTTTGGAAGGAAAGTATGAAATATCACAACTATAATACTATGCTTGCAATTGTTTGAGACAGTTACATTTTAGTTTATTGTTGTGAGGCTTATAGGTCGATTCAATGATTTCACAGACAATTGACTGTGACACTCCGACTGACATATAAATTAGGATGTTAAGTGGTCGTTGACTTTTCGTCTAGCCTTGGGAGAACACATTGGTGTGATTTCTAAGACTCACCAAACTATTGTGTTTGAAGCTAGGATGATTCGTCTTAGCTTTTTTTTGTACCCTTTAGAAAGGGAATGTTTTTCTTATGCTATAATAGAAGGACTAAGCGAGACGCCATCTCGTAAATCTTGGAACAGGAGTAAGACTAATGCTTGACTATAGCCAAGAAGAGAAAGAGATTTTTATGTCTGAGGCTCTTAAGGAGGCTCAAAAATCTCTAGATAAAGCAGAAATTCCAATTGGTTGTGTTATTGTTAAGGATAGAGAAATCGTTGGTCGTGGGCATAATGCGCGTGAGGAGCTCAACCAAGCTATTATGCATGCGGAGGTCATGGCCATTCAAGAGGCCAATAGGACAGTGGGCAACTGGCGTTTGTTAGACTGCACCCTTTTTGTGACTATTGAACCCTGTGTCATGTGTAGTGGAGCCATTGGTCTGGCGCGTATTCCCAAAGTTATCTATGGAGCATGTAATCAAAAATTTGGTGGTGCAGGTAGCCTTTATGATATCTTAAGAGATGAGCGTCTCAATCATCGCGTAGAAGTTGAGACTGGTGTCATGGAGGCGGACTGTGCTAAGATTATGCAAGACTTTTTCCGCCAGAGCCGCGAACGCAAAAAAGAAGCCAAACGATTGGCTAAATTAGAAGTCGTGCAAGATATGTAAAGACAAAATGCAAGCCAAAAGAGCTTGCATTTTTCAATAGGAGATTAGAGGGAGTCTTGTTTTTTTGAAGGATCTTTAAGTCACTCTTCCTTAGTCTTATGTTTTTCTTGTTCTCTTGTCAAAAGAAAAATAGGCATGAAGAGTATAAGTGTCCAAAAAGCTGACTTCAAATTAGTGTCAATAATTGGTGTTCCTAATCGTTCATGAAAGATTAGGTTGATTAGGAGTATGAGAAATAGGCTACTGATAATTCCAGCTAAAGCGATTTTTACGAGTAAATAGTTGTTCATTTTAGGGAATTGATTAGCAGTAGTACCATTTGTTTGATTTCTTGTAAGCTTCATAAGTTATCATTCTCAAAATCTTGGAGATGTCAGTTGAAGTTAAGTTCTTTTATTAGTGTTTGAGATTGCAGAAAGATTTACCCGCAGCATAGCTTAGATCATAAGTCAGTTTTGCGCCAGCAATTCCTACTGAAATAGCAGCCCAAGGAACTGTACCACCTGATACGATTTCGAGTTCTTGAGTAGTCATTTTCTTACGGTTGTTGATTGTTTCAGTCATTGTTCTTATTGTCCTTTCTTCTTATCGAGCAGTATCCATTCAATAAAGTCAGTTATGTCACTAGCTTTTGGTGCTTTCCTCAAGCTGCGGATTTATTATAAGGTGAAGAGAAATAAAAAAGTAGTGACATTTCTGTTACTATGGCATTGCTAGGGTTTATCAAAGTTTATACTGATGAAAAAAAATAATGAGCTTCGATGAGGGATAATCCTATCTAGTCTTGTCTTAAGTTTCCTACTTGCAATCACTTCGATTTATGGTATAATATTTCTCGGAGCAACATCTGTGCGTGAAGCGGGTCAGGGGAGGAATTCAGCAGCCCTAAGCGATTTCAGGTGTGTGCTCTTTTTTTGTGTCGAGGAGGATTTATGGCCAATTTTAGTGTTTTTAAAAATCAAGAAAGCCTTTTTGCTTGTCCTATTTGTCAGGCTTCAATGCATTTGGACCAGTCTAGCTTGGTTTGTCAGAATAGGCATACCTTTAATATCGCCAAGCAGGGCTTTGTCAATTTTTTGAGACAGAACAAGGGAGATAAACACTATGATATGGCTTCTTTTGAAAATAGGAGTCAGATTCTTGCGGCAGGCTACTATGATTCCATCCTGGAGGTGATTTCCGAGCGTTTGCGTGACCTTCCTAGACATTCGCATGTTCTAGATGTTGCCTGTGGTGAGGGCTATTACAGCCGTCAGTTGGCTTTAGCATTTGACAAAGATTTCATGGCCTTTGATTTGTCTAAGGACTCCATCCTTCTTGCGGCTCGTCAAAATCCTCAGAAAAATGTGGCATGGTTCGTTGGTGATTTGGCTAAACTGCCCTTGCGTGAGCACAGTATAGACCTGATTTTAGATATCTTTTCACCAGCTAATTATCAAGAATTTGGACGACTTTTGACTGATCAGGGGTTGATTTTCAAGGTTATTCCTCATGAAGATCATCTTAAAGAGTTTCGCCAACTATTACCGGAGGTGCATGCTTACTCTAATCAGGATGTTGTGGAACATTTCCAGGAATCCTGTGAACTTTTGGAGCGTGTGACTATTGTCAGGACTTGGTCTATGCCACCAGAACATGTTCAAACATTTGCAGAGATGACACCTCTTTTCTTCCATGTTGATAAGAACGGTTTAAATTTGTCCTCGGTGACGCAATTGACAGTTGCAGGAGAGTTACTGATTGGTCGTATTAAAAATGATAAGTAATCCTAACGGTTGTTGGGATTTTTTTGATGGGAAAATTTCTTGGTTAGTTTGTTTGATTTTCTTAAAAGATATATGATAAAGAATAAGAAATCTTGAGTAATGAGTAAAAAGGCTTTGATGAATAACGTTTATAAGAATTACATTTTTGATTTTTATGGAACCTTGGTTGATATCCTAACCGATGAGAAAGATCCTGCGTTATGGGATAAATTAGCCCAACTTTACCAAGCTTATGGGGCGAATTATAAGGGTGAAGGTCTTAGAAAATCTTATGCTAAGCGTGTGGCACTGGCTCGTGAGGAGTTAATAGAGCTTAAAGGAGTTGCGTATCCAGAAGTTGACTTAGCTCACATTTTCAACCAGCTTTATGTAGATGGTCGACCTCAGTCTAGTTGCCTTCATCAGCTAGAGGATTGGGGCCAATTGATAGCTATAGTCTTTCGCGTCTTATCTCGTGTAAGCGCTTGTTAGTTTATCCGCATACCAAGGAGGTTTTGACCTTTCTAAAAGATCAGGGATGCCATCTTTATCTCTTATCTAATGCTCAAGCAGCCTTTACGAACGCCGAGATTGACCCTAATGGAGTTAAGATCTTGTTTTGATACCATTTATTTGTCTTCTGATGCGGGTATCTGTAAGCCTCAACCAGAATTTTTGAAGCAAGTTCTAGATGACTATGGGTTGAACCCATCTGAGACTGTCATGGTGGGAAATGACTTGACGACGGATATTGCTGTAGCTAAAGCGGTTGGAATTGATGGAATCTTATTGAATACTTTCCCTTATTCTCGTCAAGAGCTGGAGACATCCCCAATCAAGCCAGACCGAATGATTACAGATATAGAGGATCTAAAGACAGTTTTTACATAAAAATACATTCGATTTGGCAAAAGTAAAGACAATTATCAGAATTTTTGGTATAATAATTCCTAACTTTATGTGAATGGAGAATCTCATGACTGCACAAAAAATGTCTGCACAAGAAATTATTGCTTTTATCGGTAATGCAGAAAAAAAAACAAATGTTAAAGTAACTTTTGAAGGGGAATTGGCAACTGCTGTTCCAAGTTCTGTCACTAAGCTTGGTAATGTTCTTTTCGGTGACTGGAAAGATATCGAGCCACTTCTTGCAAATTTGACGGAAAATAAGGATTATGTTGTGGAACAAGATGGCCGCAACTCAGCTGTTCCATTGCTTGATAAGCGTCACCTTAATGCCCGTATCGAGCCAGGTGCCATTATACGTGACCAAGTAACGATTGAAGACAATGCCGTCGTTATGATGGGGGCTGTAATCAATATCGGAGCGGAAATCGGTGCAGGTACTATGATTGATATGGGTGCTATCCTTGGTGGTCGTGCTACTGTTGGTAAAAACAGCCACATTGGTGCGGGTGCAGTCCTTGCTGGCGTGATTGAACCAGCTTCAGCAGAGCCAGTACGTATCGGTGATAACGTGCTTGTTGGTGCTAATGCTGTTGTGATTGAAGGTGTTCAAGTAGGTAACGGTTCAGTCGTTGCCGCTGGCGCTATCGTTACTCAAGATGTCCCTGAAAATGTGGTTGTAGCAGGTGTTCCAGCTCGCATCATCAAGGAAATCGATGAAAAAACACAACAAAAAACAGCACTCGAAGACGCTTTGCGTAACTTGTAATATATTGATAGTAGAGGCCCGTAAGGCCTCTATTTCTAGATTCTCTATAAAATAAATATAAATAAAAAGGACAAAAACATGACACTTGATTTAATCAAAATCAGACGAGACCTTCACCAAATTCCCGAAATTGGTTTGGAAGAATTTAAAACGCAAGCTTATCTCTTAGAGCGTATTGCTGAAATGACTGAAGGTAAGGACTTTGTGGAGCAACGTACTTGGCGTACAGGAATCCTTGTTTTTCTTCATGGTTCTGCGCCTGAGAAAACTATTGGTTGGCGTACAGATATTGATGGTCTACCAATTGTAGAGGAAACAGGTCTTGACTTTAAATCTATTCATGAAGGTCGTATGCATGCTTGTGGTCACGATATTCATATGACAACAGCGCTTGGTCTCTTGGACCAGATGCTTCAAGTACAGCCTAAAAATAACATGCTCTTCCTTTTCCAGCCAGCTGAAGAAAATGAAGCTGGTGGTATGCTTATGTATGAGGATGGTGCCTTTGGAGATTGGTTGCCAGATGAGTTCTATGGGCTCCACGTCCGTCCAGATTTTAAGGTAGGAGATATTGCTACAAATACGAATACCCTTTTTGCAGGAACTTGTGAAGTACTCGTTACTTTCAAAGGTAAGGGAGGTCATGCCGCCTTTCCACACGAGGCCAATGACGCTCTTGTAGCAGCTTCTTACTTTATTACACAGGTACAAACTATTGTTAGTCGTAATGTTGATCCTATCCAAGGCGGCGTAGTTACCTTTGGTTCTTTCCATGCAGGAACGACCAACAATGTTATCGCTGAAACAGCAGAGGTCTATGGTACTATTCGTACTCTTACTCAGGAAATGAGTCTCCTCATCCAGAAGCGCGTGCGCCAGATTGCAGAAGGCGTAGCAGCTAGCTTCGGTATGGAAGTGGATATCATGTTGAAACAAGGTGGTTATCTCCCTGTGGAAAATAATCCAGCCTTGGCTAAAGAGTTGATGGCCTTCTTTGATGCTAGTCCAATGGTGAACTTGATTGATTGTTTGCCAGCTATGACGGGCGAGGATTTTGGTTATTTGCTTAGTAAGGTTCCTGGTGTCATGTTCTGGTTGGGGATTGATACGCCATATGCACTTCACCATCCTAAGATGAGTCCAAACGAAGAAGCTCTGGCTTTTGCAGTGAGTGAAATTGGTAAGTTCCTTAAATACAAGGCAGAGGACTAATGATAGTTGATAAAGCTAAAAAAACTACCAAATCTGATTTTTGGTAGCTTTTTTGATATGATAAACCTATGAAAAATAAACTTAGAAAAACGGTCTTGTCTCAGTTGACTTCACAAGAACCTGAGACTAAGGCTGAGATAGATAAAAATCTTTTGGAGAAATTGATTGCCTTACCTGCTTATAAAGATGCCCAGGTGATTGCGACCTATCTGGCTTTTCCGCATGAATATGATACCAGTCTCTTAATCAAGCAGGCCTTAAAGGATGGTAAGCGTCTTTTGATTCCCAAAACCTATAAACAAGGTCAAATGATTTTTGTGGATTACGATCCAGATAATCTTGTTGCAACCTCTTTTGGCTTGATGGAACCTGCCTCTGATTTGGCAGTGGAAAAATCAGAGATTGATTTGATTCATGTGCCGGGAGTAGTTTTCAATGCTGAAGGCTATCGTATTGGTTACGGAGCAGGTTACTATGATCGCTATTTGTCTGATTTTGAGGGGGAGACAGTTAGCACGGTTTATCCCTGTCAGGAAATGGATTTTATTCCATATAGCCATGACATCGCCGTTAGGGAGGTTATTACATGCAAGTAAATGAATGGAAGAAATACCCTGCAACCTATCTATTGTTGGGGCTCACGACGCTGACTTTTATCTGTCAATATCTTTTAAATAGCTTTCAAGCGACGTCACCTCTTAGTCTCTTTAAGATGGGAGCTATGTTTGGGACCTTCGTTCAATACAATCCCTTAGAACTTTGGCGTCTTATAACACCTATTTTTGTCCATATAGGTGTCGAGCATTTTCTTTTCAATATGCTTACCCTTTATTTTATGGGGAGGATGGCTGAACAGATTTTTGGTACTCTACGTTTTCTAGGGCTTTATTTACTAGCTGGTGTTATGGGAAACGCCTTTACCTTGTTTTTTACACCTAATGTTATTGCAGCTGGTGCTTCGACCTCCTTGTTTGGCCTATTTGCGGCTATTGTGATTCTTGGTTATTACAGTCACAGTCCCTTACTCAATCAGTTGGGCCGTAATTATTTGGCTTTGATTGTTATTAACTTAATCTTCAACCTATTTACACCTAGTGTTGGGATTACAGGTCATATCGGTGGTTTAGTTGGAGGTGCTCTGGCAGCTATCTTTTTGGCCAATAAGGTTGAAAGTCGCCTATTTAGTAAGGGGTGGCGCTTCACTTCCCTTTTAACTTACGTTACACTCTTGCTAATTGTTCTAGGCTTTACTTATCTTTAAATTAAATGAAAAATCCATCGAATATTAGATTCGATGGATTTTATACTAGTCTTTTTTAGTGGGTTTGCCTTCAAGTTTGTGGCCCAATTCAATAAGGTATTGCTTAAGGTCATCTTTAATTTGAGGGTGTTTAAGTGCGTAATCAATAGACGTCTTCATAAAGCCAAATTTGTCACCGACATCATAACGATCTCCTGTAAATACATGAGCAAAGACGCATTGTGTTTTGTTAAGAGTATCGATAGCATCAGTCAATTGGACTTCATTCCCAGCACCTGGTTCTTGATTTTCTAAGATACCGAAAATCTCAGGTGTTAAAAGGTAACGTCCGATGATAGCAAGATCACTTGGTGCATCTTCTGGATTTGGTTTTTCAACGAAAGTTTCAACGCTGTAACGCCCATTTTCGCCTTTACCCTGAGGAGCGATTACACCATAAGCAGAGACTTCTTCATGAGGAACAGACATAACCGCAATAGTAGATGCATGTGTCTCCTCATAATCGTTGATAAGTTGTTTAGTCAAAGGTACCGCTTTGTCGTTAGTAATATCCATGAGGTCGTCACCAAGCATGACAACAAAAGGTTCATTTCCGACAAATGCTTTGGCTTGGAGAACAGCATCTCCGAGACCACGTGGGTGACTTTGACGGATAAAGTGGAGATTAATAGAAGTGGTGTCATTAACCAAATTCAACAAGTCAGTCTTACCTTTTTGTTCCAAGTTATATTCTAATTCGAAGTTTGAGTCAAAATGGTCTTCGATAGAGCGTTTTGATTTACCGGTAACAACCAAGATATCTTCAATACCAGACTTAAGAGCTTCTTCAACGACAAATTGGATGGTTGGTTTGTCAACGATTGGCAACATTTCTTTGGCCAATGCTTTAGTAGCTGGTAAAAAACGTGTTCCGAGTCCTGCAGCGGGGATGATAGCTTTTCTAACTTTTTGATTCTTCATGAGAACTCCCTAGATTTTTTATTTTTTATCCCATTCATTTTCAGAGCGCAAATCATTGGACATCATATCGAGAATAGATTCCTTGATATCAGCACCCTCATAGATAGATTTGTAGATTGCTGTTGTAATTGGCATGTAGACGCCAAGTTCTTGAGCGATTTCGTAGGCAACCTTAGTGGTTGAAATTCCTTCGATAACCATACCCATGTTACGTTCAATGTCTTCTAGTTTTTCGCCACGACCAAGCGCATATCCGGCACGCCAGTTACGTGAATGGATAGAAGTTCCAGTAACGATGAGGTCGCCAACGCCAGATAGACCGCTGTAAGTCAAAGGGTCAGCTCCGAGTTTTACACCAAGACGAGTGATTTCTGCCAGTCCTCGAGTAATTATGGCTGCCTTAGCGTTGTCTCCATAGCCCATACCATGGAGAGCACCAGCACCGACTGCGATAATGTTTTTAAGGGCACCGGCTGTTTCAACACCAATCACATCAGAGTTAGTGTAGAGACGGAAATAGCTATTACTAAAAATACCTTGGACATACCTTGCTGTTTCAAGGTCCTTAGATGCTGCTGTAATCAGGGTGATGTCACGAACAATAGTTTCTTCAGCATGACTTGGGCCAGATACAACGACAATCTCACTTCGCATTTCCGAAGGAATCTCCTCTTCAAGGATTGTAGAGAGGCGTTCGTGTGTTCCTGGTTCCAAACCTTTTGAAGCATGCATGACAACAACTTTGTGGTCTAAAAGTTCGGCAACTTGCTTAGCAACTAAGCGAGTGACCTTAGTTGGAACAACAAAGAGAATAGCATTAACACTATCTAGGGCTTCAGATAGCTCTTTGTAGGCTTTAATGTTTTCATCCAAAATCACATCTTTAAAATAGCGGGTATTGGTATGTTTTTCGTTGATTTCATCAATTTGTTCAGGGATGTTTCCCCAAATACGGACCTCGTGTCCGTTATCGTTGAGTACCTGAGCGAGAGCTGTTCCCCAAGAACCAGGGCCCAAGACAGCGATTTTTTGTTTTTTCATCATTCGGTCTCCCTTTATGTCCTTTCTAACAAAGCAGAAAAAGACTATATTCTTTCTCATTATAGCATAAGAGAAGCGAGTTTGTCTTGTCCGCTCTGTTAGGAAGATTGCTGGCTATTTATTTTTTAGCCAATTTTTAGCAATGTGGCCTCCAATGAGAGCAGCCATAAGAGTTCCCGCCAATCAGGATTAGAGCATGATTGGCTATGAATGGGACCATAACTTGGTCTACCTAATCTTGTGTTTTGCCTTTAGCTAAGAGTTGTGCACTGTAGGCTTTAGGAGCTAGCCACATGGTCACTATAGGTGCCAAGTTTCCCAGAGAAAAGACCATATAGGAAAGTAGATTTACTTTATCATTCTCATAGTTCTCATAGTTGCCCTTCTTGGCGAGTAAGTCAGCGCCAAGGCCAGCCAGCAAACTTGGAAGGAAGGTTAGGACAAAGTGACCAGAGGTAAAGAAGAAGATGGATATGAAGAGACCAAGGCAGGTAACAGCTCCAAATTGTTTGGTCTTTTGGATTAGCCCTAAATAAACCCAGCCCGAAAAGATAGCCACCAAGGCAGGTGTGTGGTACATGTTTTTGACTTTAAAAAAGATTAAATCAATCGCAACTGCAATGGTTAGGCATATAAAATACAGTAGAAGAGCTCGGCAAGTTTGTTTGATAAATATCTTTTGACGCATCTAGCCTCCTAATCGATGTGAGTTGTTTTGGTTTTATTGAGCCAAGAGTATGCCAAACCAATGAAAATACCGCCACCAATCCAGTTGCCGAAGAAAACGATTACCCACTGATGTAGAATATTTGCTAATGTGAAATTGTCCACAGCATCACGGATACCGTTGAAACCGAGTAACATGAAAGATGCAAAGTTTGCAATCAAGTGTTCATTCACCAAAAAGACAAACATGAAGATAGCTGATAGGGCAATGAAAATCTTGGCAGACTCTTCTTTGAGGAGCATATAGCCCAAGATAGCAAGGTTGACGAACATACTAGCAGTAATACCTTCTGTAAAGTTCATCCAATCTGTTTTTCCAAGCTTAGTTGAGACAGCAGTTACCAAGAAACTCTTATCTGTCAGATGATTGAAAGAGAAGGATTGGTTGAAGAACCAGGCCAAGATAAGGACACCAACAAAATTAAAGAAGGTACAGTAGAGGAGGATGGTAAAACCTTACTCCATTTGATTTTACCATAATAGGCACCACTAGTAAGGAACATCATGTTTGAAGTGGCTAACTCTCCGTTGAAAATGAGAACGAAGACCAATCCGGATAGCAAAGATAAAGGCAAAGACGAAGCGAGAAAGAGCTGGGCTAGCTGCACCAATAATATCAGCGCCAATAATTCCTACAGCAGTTGATATGATAAGATAAACGCCGGCAAGCATAGAACGTAAGGCATAGCGACCAAGGCTTTCGTTAAAGAGAGCTTCTTTTTAGCGCAAGCAGCAAAAACTTTTTCTTGGAATTGAGACATAAGTTTACCTATAAGTAGTGTGACATGGAGCATGAATAGATACATATGCTCGGGTGAATGTTAATCTAAGATGACCATGAAAAAAGTTAGGATATTTTGTCCCAACTTTTCCAAGTCTTAGTATGAGGACGCTCCAGATGTGGCATCTGCGGCTGGCGATGCATCGCCAGCGTGACCACTAGCGTCTGATGCCCCAGATGTTGCGTCGCTACCGCCATGGCTAGTTGCAGCCGGTGCAAAAGGATCGCTTCCTCCGACAAGGCCGTTGACCAGTTGTTTCGAGATACCAGTCAAGCCATGGTTTAAAGTTAAAGACGATTTCATTGATTCCTGCATAAGAACCATCATCATAGTACACAGCTTGATAGTTATGCGTATTGATAACTCCTTCAGGCGAACCAGGTACAATTGTACGCACATATTCTTGGTTGCCGTTACGAAGGGTACCGATAACCCATTCCACATTCTTCATACGAGCTGGTGGAAGTGAACCGTGAACTGTTGACATACGGCTACCTGATTGAGACGGTACATGTTTAGCTAACATGGTATCAGGATCTTGATGGGCATTATTGTAGTAGAGGAACTGGTTGTTATCATCGGCATAGGTTAATTCAAACGGCATAGCCTTGAGGAACATGTCAATTTGGTTAACCGTCAAAATACCGTGATCTAGTTTAACATAAGTATCACCAGATACTGCACCAGTGATCTCAGCTACTTTTTCGACCCATTCTGGATCGTCATGATCAACCTCGGTAACAGTTGTAGCGATTGGTTTGTCACAATCCAAGTCTTCAGGTTCAATTGGTTTTGGTCTTTTCAATTTAGAAACCACTCCTACGTATTGGATGAAATTATCTAAGCATTGTTCAAGGAAGTTAATAGTACCTTCATTGGTAATGTTACCCTCAAGGTCAAAGGCTTCTTTGGCTTTTCCAAGCAAGAATTAATTACCCGGAAGAGTATAAGCATTGACGCCAGGTGCTTCAAGGATTTTACGCAAATGCACTTAGGCACGTGAAGTTCCTTGGTCGTAGTAAGAAGCACCAACAATCATAACTGGTTTGTTTTCAAATGGGTGCACTTCGAATGAGAGCCATTCTAATACTGACTTAAGTGCTGCAGAGATAGTGTGGTTGTGTTCAGGTGTAGCTATGATAACACCATCAGCGCGTGTAATTTTGTTATTAAGTAAGCGAAGTTGGAAACTTTCATCCCATTTTTCATCTTGATTAAACATAGGGACTTCATCAATTTCTAAAACTTCAAGTTCAAATTTAATTTTAAAATGTCTTCTGATAAATTCGAGAAGTTTACGGTTATATGATTGATCATAATTTGCTCCAACGATTCCAACAAATTTCATAGTTTATATTCTCCTGTCTTATAGGCTTTCCCAGTCGAAGTCTTCAGCTTCTTTATGTAGTAACTCTGTAGCATGTGAGAGTTTACCAGTAATTTTGACGTAGAGACGGAAGTCATCGAAAATAGCATCTAATTTTTTGATGACATCAAGGTCAACTAAATCGCCGTTGCTATCAAAAGCTTGAAGGGAATGTGAGATCAAGAATTCGTCTGGGAGCACATTAGCTTTGATTTCTGGAGCATTCAAAATTTGACAAAGTTGTAGCTGTGCACGAGAAGCTCCTAGAGTTCCATAAGATGCCCCTGTAATCATAACAGGCTTATTCAATAGAGGGAAAACTCCGTATGAGAGCCAAGCTAAAGCATTCATGAGAACAGCCGGAATTGAGTGATCATACTCAGGTGTTCCAATGATGACACCATCAGCTTCATCGATTTTTTTAGCGATTTCTAGTGCACTTTCTGGCAATCACTTATTAGCAGGTTTGTTAAAGACAGGAAGATCTTTGATTTCTACAAGTTCAATTTCTGCCTTATCTGCAAAATGCTTCTGAATATATTGCAATAATTGTCTATTAGTTGAACGTTTTGAATTCGTACCAACAAGTCCGATGAATTTCATGACAATTCTCCTTAAAAGTATTATATCTAGTATCATGTTAGCGTTTTCCTAGATAAAAGTCAATTTTCGTTTGATGAGAATACGATTAGACTATTACTTTTGTCATCTTATTCCGAATAGATTATAATAGGATAGATTTAGAAAATATTCTTCTTAATTCAGTGTAGATGATGTTACAAGAATTAGTTAACTGATGTATTGAAAGGAAAAATAATGACTAAAATTCGTGGATTTGAACTTGTATCAACCTATAACAATCAGGACTTACTTCCAAAGCGAGAGACTGCCCATGCAGCTGGCTATGATTTAAAGGTTGCGGAGAATACTATGATTTCTCCTGGGGAAATTGTTCTCGTACCAACAGGTGTTAAGGCTTACATGCAACCTGGTGAGGTTCTCTATCTCTATGACCGTTCCTCTAACCCTCGTAAAAAAGGTCTGGTCTTAATCAACTCAGTTGGAGTTATTGATGGCGATTACTATGGAAATCCCGGAAATGAAGGACATATCTTCGCCCAGATGAAAAATATTACTGACCAGCCTGTGACTCTTGAAGTTGGTGAGCGCATCGTTCAAGGTGTCTTTATGCCCTTCTTGATTGTTGATGGAGACGAAGCAGATGGGGTTCGAACTGGTGGGTTCGGGTCAACTGGAAAATAGAAGAAATTTGCGGCCGGATTGCTGGTTATATCTTCTCATATCTTTGAGCAGCGTAGGGCTTCTTGCTTAACCAATCTGGATTTAAAAGAGTTTTTCTAGAGAAATCGTGCTAAAACTAGAGCTTATAGGAGTAGATGGCAATGTCTGAGTTTATCATGAAAGGAAAGGATTAGAATCATAGCTAAGAAAAAATCAACTTTTGTTTGTAGAGAATGTGGCTACAATTCACCCAAATATCTAGGGCGCTGTCCCAATTGTTCTTCTTGGTCCTCTTTTGAGGAAGAGGTTGAGGTGCAGGAGGTTAAAAATGCCCGTGTCAGTTTGACGGGTGAAAAGTCCAAACCTACTAAGTTAAAAGAAGTCTCTTCAATTAGTTATGCCCGCATAAAAACCGATATGGACGAGTTTAACCGTGTTTTAGGTGGCGGTGTGGTTCCGGGGAGTTTGGTTCTTATTGGAGGAGATCCAGGAATAGGGAAATCGACCCTCCTCTTACAGGTGTCAACACAGCTGGCTAACAAGGGAACTGTCCTCTATGTTTCTGGGGAAGAATCGGCCGAGCAAATCAAATTGCGGAGTGAACGTTTAGGTGATATTGATAACGAATTTTATCTGTATGCTGAGACCAATATGCAAGCAGTCCGTAGTCAAGTGGAGGGTATCAAACCCGATTTCCTCATTATTGATTCTATTCAGACCATCATGAGCCCAGAGATCTCTGGCGTTCAAGGTTCTGTTTCCCAGGTTCGTGAAGTAACTGCCGAACTCATACAGATTGCCAAAACCAATAACATTGCCACTTTTATTGTTGGGCATGTGACCAAGGAGGGACAGCTGGCTGGACCACGTATGTTGGAGCACATGGTGGATACTGTGCTTTATTTTGAGGGGGAACGTCATCATACCTTCCGTATTCTGAGGGCAGTTAAAAACCGTTTTGGTTCAACCAATGAGATTGGTATTTTTGAAATGCAGTCAGGTGGTCTGGTCGAGGTACTAAACCCTAGCCAAGTTTTCTTAGAAGAACGCCTAGACGGTGCCACAGGTTCTGCCATTGTTGTCACAATGGAGGGGAGTCGACCTATCCTAGCTGAGGTTCAAGCTTTGGTGACACCGACCGTCTTTGGTAACGCAAAGCGGACAACGACGGGACTGGACTTTAACCGTGTCAGCCTTATCATGGCTGTCTTAGAGAAACGTTGCGGCCTTCTTCTCCAAAATCAAGATGCCTATCTCAAATCAGCTGGTGGTGTCAAGTTGGACGAGCCAGCTATTGACCTTGCAGTTGCCGTTGCTATCGCTTCTAGTTACAAGGAGCTTCCAACCAATCCACAAGAAGCCTTCGTAGGAGAGATTGGCTTGACCGGAGAGATTCGTCGTGTGACTCGTATTGAGCAGCGTATCAATGAAGCCGCTAAACTAGGTTTTACTAAGATTTATGTTCCTAAAAATTCGCTTCATGGCATGAAGATTCCAGAAGGTATCCAGGTCATTGGGGTCACAACGGTAGGAGAAGTACTCAAAAAAGTCTTTTCTTAAAAGATATGCTCAGAGTTGGAATCTGAAAGCGGCTGCAAGAATACCTGTTCGATACTATACTTTTCTTAAGAATAGTGAGGTATCTATTATGCAATTTTTCACAGACAGCAATATGCAATTCCAGCTGGTAGAGTTAACTCTTAATCAAGGTGAAACGGTTTTTATCCAACTTGGCAGTATGGTCTACCATACACCTAATGTGTGACTCTCAACACCAAATTAAATGCAAGTGGCTCTGGTGTAGGACGCTTTGTAAAAGCAGTTGGACGGTCAATGGTTTCGGGTGAAAGTACCTTTATTACCCAGGTATTTGCCCAGTCTAATAATGCTTACCTAGCATTGGCACACGACTCACCAGGTCAGGTGATTCCGCTATATCTTGGTGAAAAGCAGTACCGACTTAATGATGGTGCCTTTTTAGCACTTGATGGTACGGCTTACTATACAATGGAAACCCAATCGATCGGTAAGGCTCTCTTTGGTGGCCAGGGAGGATTCTTCGTTATGACGACCCAAGGTCAAGGGACTCTTTTGGCCAATGCTTACGGTTCTATTAAAAAATTGTGCTAAACAATCAAGAAGTGACTATTGATAATGCCCATGTTGTTGCTTGGAGCCAGACTATTGATTATAGTATTCATTTGGAAAATGGTTTCTGGCAGTCTATCGGAACAGGTGAAGGTGTGGTTAATACCTTCAGGGGAACAGGAGAAATCTACGTTCAAAGTCTCAACCTTCAAACCTTCGCAGGCTTACTTAATAGATGCTTACCAAAACGTTCATAAAATAAAGGAGAATAACCTCGATAGGTAGGACTCTCTTTTTCACTTAAAGAAGTTGATAGCTGACAAGTTAAGAAAAAGATGATAAGATAGACTGTAAATAATTTGAATGTCAAATTAGTTCTCCGTTAGAAAGTGAGTTATTATGTCCTATTTTGAAAATTTTCTCAATGCCAACAAAGCCTATGTTAATCTTCACGGGACAGCCCATCTTCCCTTGAAACCTAAGACTAAGGTGGCTATTGTGACTTGTATGGATTCGCGCCTTCACGTTGCCCAGGCCTTAGGGTTGGCACTAGGTGACGCTCATATTTTGCGTAATGCGGGTGGTCGTGTTACGGAAGATATGATTCGTTCTTTGGTCATTTCCCAACAACAGATGGGGACACGTGAAATCGTAGTTCTTCACCATACAGATTGTGGTGCTCAGACCTTTAAGAACGATGAGTTTACGGCCTATCTTAATAAAGAACTTGGCGTTGACGTATCTGATCAAGATTTTCTTCCATTTACAGATGTAGAAGAGAGTGTCCGTGAAGATATGGCTATTCTTCGTCAGTCGCCACTTATTCCTAAGGATGTTATCATCTCTGGTGCGGTTTACGATGTAGATACTGGACGAATGACTCAGGTCTTCCCTTAATATCTAAAAATTTAGCAGGCATGATTGCCTGCTTTTTTATAATTCAATGTAAAAAACTCAGCTTACTAAAATATGCTGAGTTTTCTTGTTTTTAAGAGACGATAAAAATGAGAATTACAGTCCCTAAATAGAAAATACTAGTAATAAAGAAACTGATGCGCCAGAAAAACTTAAGGAAGCGTTTAAATTTAAAGGATTGTGTTTTTCTCAGCATCTGAATCGTGATAATAATAGCTGCCAGTGATAATAAGATGGTGATGTATGGCAGAAAACTATGGGTAAAAAAACGAGCTGATATAGCAATGACTTCAATAAAATAAAGTGGAAAGGTTAAATCAGCGAAATTAAGACCGAGATATTTTAAACTGAAGAAGCGGTGGATAATAAAAGCAAAGATAGGTGTTAAAATCAAAAATGCTATAGCAAAGAATTTATATAGAACCATAGGTCTATTTTACCGCGAAAAAGTCTTAATGTAAATTTTTTCCTAAACTTAATAAGAATTTCTTGCATCTAAAAAGAATTTTTGTATAATAGATAAGGTATGTAAAAACATACTTGTGGGAGGTAATAAAACTTACTTACCGCCAAAACCACAATAGGAGGAAATTACAAAATGGCTAAAAAAGTCGAAAACATCGTAAAACTTCAGATTCCTGCTGGTAAAGCGACTCCAGCTCCACCAGTTGGACCAGCTCTTGGTCAAGCCGGAATCAACATCATGGGATTCACTAAAGAGTTTAACGCTCGTACAGCTGATCAAGCTGGTATGATTATCCCAGTTGTTATCTCTGTGTATGAAGATAAATCATTCGATTTCATCACTAAAACACCACCAGCTGCTGTTCTTTTGAAAAAAGCTGCAGGTGTTGAAAAAGGCTCAGGTACTCCAAACTCAGTTAAAGTTGCTTCAGTAACTCGTGCGCAAGTACGAGAAATTGCTGAAACTAAAATGCCTGACTTGAACGCTGCAAACATCGAATCAGCTATGCGTATGATCGAAGGTACTGCACGTTCAATGGGATTCACTGTTACTGACTAATTCAGTTAACAAGAAAACCACAGACGTCGCCTCACTTCGCTGAGTGACGTGGAAGATGAAAGTCGTTATGACCACAATACACAAGGAGAAATAATTAACATGGCTAAAAAAAGCAAACAAATGCGTGCTGCTCTTGAGAAAATCGACAGCACAAAAGCTTACAGCGTAGAAGAAGCTGTAGCTCTTGCACAAGAAACTAACTTCGCAAAATTCGATGCTACTGTTGAAGTATCATACAACCTTAACATCGATGTTAAGAAAGCTGACCAACAAATCCGTGGCGCAATGGTATTGCCAAACGGTACTGGTAAAACTCAACGCGTTCTTGTATTTGCCCGTGGTGCTAAAGCTGAAGAAGCTAAAGCAGCAGGTGCTGACTTCGTTGGTGAAGACGAACTCGTTGATAAAATCAACGGTGGATGGCTTGACTTTGACGTTGTTGTTGCAACGCCAGACATGATGGCAATCGTTGGTCGTCTTGGACGTGTCCTTGGACCACGTAACTTGATGCCAAACCCTAAAACTGGTACGGTAACTATGGACGTTGCTAAAGCAGTTGAAGAGTCTAAAGGTGGTAAAATCACTTACCGTGCTGATAAAGCAGGTAACGTACAAGCTATCATCGGTAAAGTTTCATTCGAAGCTGAAAAATTGGTTGAAAACTTCAAAGCATTTAACGATGCTATTCAAAAAGCTAAACCAGCTACAGCGAAAGGTGTTTACATCACAAACCTTTCAATCACTACTACACAAGGTCCTGGTATCAAAGTTGATCCTAACTCATTGTAAGAGTAGTAAAAACCTATCTTCGGATAGGTTTTTTTAATTGAGCTAGATAGGAATACTTGATTAGAAAATAAAAAATCTTCAGAAGGTAGTGTTGATTGTTGGAGGTTACGGTATATTTTATGCGTATAAAGAAAATGACCAACAGAAATCATCAACTAAAGCAGTACTTCTTAATAAGGATTTCCGTCAATCATTAGGATTTGCCATTGATCGTACAAATTATGCAGCTCAGTTGAATGGTAAAGAAAGTGCTAATACAGCTGTTCGTAATATCTTTGTTAAACCAGACTTTTTTCAAGCAGTTAAACCAGACTTTTTTCAAGCAGATGGTAAAGATTTCGGAACAATGGTAATGGATCAACTTCCTGCTTATGGTGATGAGTGGTCTGGTGTGAATCTTGCAGATAGTCAAGATGGTCTTTACAATCCAGAAAAAGCTAAGGCTGAGTTCGCGAAAGCTAAGGAAGCCCTTCAAGCAGAAGGAGTTCAATTCCCGATTTATTTGGACATTCCAGTAAACCAAACAAGTAAGTTTTTGTGAATCAAGTGCAATCTCTCAAACAGTCTATTGAAGCTACACTTGGAAAAGAGAATGTTGTCATTGATATCCATCAATTGTCAGCCAACGATTTCTACAATATTACTTACTATGCTTCGAATGCAGCAGCAGAGGATTGGGACTTGTCAGTTGGTGTTGCTTGGGAGCCTAATTACCTCGATCCATCCACATATCTTGATGTTTTGAAAACGACTAGTAGCGAGAACACCAAGTCCTTTATGGGTTACGACAATCCAAATAGTCAAGCTGTGGAAAAAGTAGGTCTTAAAGAATATGACCAATTAGTTGAGGATGCTTCTAAGGAAACCACAGATTTAAAAGTTCGTTATGAAAAATATGCTAAAGCTCAAGCATGGTTGAAAGATAGTGCCCTCTATCTTCCAGCTACCGCTTATAGTGGTGCAGCAACGGTAGTTTCTCGCATACAGCCATTCTCAGGAGCTTACGCTTAAGCTGGTGATAAAGGTTCGACCTACTACTTCAAGTATATTAAATCTCAAGATGATATTGTAACTAAGAAACAGTATGATTCAGCTTATAAAGATTGGCTTAAAGAAAAAGCAAAATCTAATGACAAAGCTCAAAAAGATCTTGCAAAACACGTTAAGTAAACTATCGAAAACGTCTACCTTTAGGTGGTCGTTTTTTTGATAAAATTCCTCGAACAACCTTTAGATTGTGTTATAATAAAAAGGATTGATACTTATAAGCTTATGCTTAAGCTTGGGGAGAGCCTTCAAGCTAATCAGGTATCCAAAGACTGAAGAATGAAACATAAAAAGGAGATTTATCTTGGCTAAAGATATCCGCGTTCGTTACGCACCAAGTCCAACAGGGCTGCTACACATTGGTAATGCCCGTACGGCATTGTTTAACTACCTCTATGCACGTCATCATGGCGGTACTTTCATTATCCGTATTGAAGATACTGACCGTAAGCGTCACGTTGAAGATGGTGAGCGTTCACAGCTTGATAATTTGCGTTGGTTGGGAATTGACTGGGATGAAAGTCCTGAAACACATGAAAATTACCGTCAATCAGAGCGTTTGCCACTTTACCAAAAATATATTGATCAACTTTTGGCAGAAGGTAAGGCTTACAAGTCATATGTAACTGAAGAAGAGTTGGCTGCAGAACGTGAACGTCAAGAAGCAGCAGGTGAAACACCTCGTTATATTAACGAGTTCCTTGGTATGACTGAAGAAGAAAAAGCCGCCTACATCGCAGAACGTGAAGCCGCTGGCATTATTCCTACAGTTCGTTTGGCTGTTAATGAGTCAGGAATCTATAAATGGCATGATATCGTTAAAGGAGATATCGAATTTGAAGGTGGCAATATCGGTGGTGATTGGGTTATCCAGAAGAGGGATGGTTATCCAACTTACAACTTTGCGGTTGTTGTTGATGACCACGATATGCAAATTTCACACGTGATCCGTGGAGATGACCACATTGCCAATACGCCAAAACAGCTTATGGTTTATGAGGCTCTTGGTTGGGAAGCGCCTGAGTTTGGGCACATGACCCTTATCACCAATTCTGAAACTGGTAAGAAGTTGTCTAAACGTGATACTAATACCCTTCAATTTATCGAAGATTACCGTAAAAAAGGTTACCTGCCAGAAGCAGTCTTCAACTTTATTGCTCTTCTAGGTTGGAACCCTGGTGGTGAGGACGAAATCTTCTCTCGCGAAGAACTTATCAAACTCTTTGATGAAAACCGTCTAAGTAAGTCTCCAGCGGCCTTTGACCAGAAGAAACTGGATTGGATGAGTAATGACTACATCAAGCATGCTGATTTCGATAAGGTCTTTGCTCTTTGCAAACCCTTCTTGGAAGAAGCTGGTCGTTTGACAGATAAAGCTGAAAAATTAGTTGAACTCTATAAACCACAGATGACAGCTGCGGAAGAAATTGTACCTCTTACAGACCTCTTTTTCGAAGATTTCCCAGAATTGACAGCGGCTGAAAAAGAAGTTATGGCTGGTGAAACAGTACCAACAGTACTTGAGGCCTTTAAAGCTAAACTTGAAGCTATGTCAGATGATGAGTTTGTTACAGAAAATATTTTCTCACAAATTAAGGCTGTTCAAAAAGAAACAGGAATTAAAGGGAAAAACCTCTTCATGCCAATTCGTATAGCTGTTTCAGGAGAGATGCACGGCCCAGAATTACCAGAGACTATCTTTTTACTTGGTCGTGAAAAATCTATTAAACATATTGATCAAGTTCTCGCAACACTATAAAAAAACGAACCCAACATTTGTTGGGTTTTCGAATGTACATAAGCAATATGTCAGCCATCATATGATTTTAGTTAAGAGTGTTTTTGTAATACAATGATGATATAACGTAGTCATATTATCATTTTAAAAACTTTAAATTAGTTTTATAATAGATTTGTAATAAAAAGTTGAGAGAAGTGAAGATTTGGTTGGTATTTCTACTACGTCATTGACATGTATCCATAATTGAGGTTATAAGTCAGTTAAAGAGCTTGGGGTATCTAGGCTCTTTTTTATGTTACGTAAACAAATTCATATGTGACATGGTCTGACTATCAGTTGAATAATTGATGGTTCTTAACTAGGAAAAAAATAGATTTATATTTTTAGTTTTTTCTAATAGGAACGACGCTAAATTATATATTTATCTTACAACAAAGTAGGTTGATTTTTGAAAGGAAAAGCGGGAGTCCCTTGCTTATTTTTAGGAGGCATTACGGGATGGCTTTTAGTGATCAAATTTAGCAATTTATAAAAATAGACTAAGAAATTACAGTTCAGGATAAAAAACGACATTCATTCTATCTAAAATTGTTGCTCTGTTCTCTACCGAGGATGCTGTTGTTCAAAAGGTCAGTACTTTGTACAGGCCTTTTGGCATTTTATAAGAAAAATAGTTAAAAACATTTTTAAATCTATTTAAACAGTTTCAAGGCTGTTATTTATTTTCAATCTGATATTGCATAAAATTGAATAAAAACCAAAAAAATAAAACACTTTTTGACTAAAAATATAAAAATAAAAATAAATATAAAAAAATATCAAAAAAATAGTTGACATATGAATAAATATTCAATATAATTTATCTCGTAAGGTTGATAGAGATAGCAACCCTAAGAAAATATAAGAAAAGAGAAAATAATATGTCAAAAGAGAAAGTTATTCTTGCCTATTCAGGAGGTCTTGATACCTCAGTCGCTATTACATGGCTTAAAAAAGATTACGATGTTATTGCTGTTTGTATGGATGTGGGTGAAGGTAAAGATTTAGAGTTTATACATGACAAAGCTTTGACTGTTGGAGCTGTTGAGTCTTATGTTCTTGATGTCAAAGATGAGTTTGCTGAAGATTATGTGCTTCCAGCACTTCAAGCTCACGCCTATTACGAGCAAAAATATCCTTTAGTTTCAGCCCTTAGCCGTCCAATTATTGCTAAAAAATTAGTTGAAATTGCTCATAAAACAGGTGCAACAACCATCGCTCACGGTTGTACTGGTAAAGGTAATGACCAAGTTCGTTTTGAAGTTGCCATCGCTGCCCTAGATCCAAGTCTTAAAGTAGTGGCGCCAGTACGTGAATGGAAATGGTCTCGTGAGGAAGAAATTGAGTATGCTAAGGCTAATGGTGTTCCAGTTCCGGCAGACCTTGATAATCCTTACTCAGTCGACCAAAACCTTTGGGGACGTGCCAATGAGTGTGGTGTTCTTGAAAATCCTTGGAACCAAGCTCCGGAAGAAGCTTTTGGAATTACTAACTCACCAGAGTCTGCACCCGATGAAGCTGAGTATGTAGATGTAACTTTTAAGGAAGGGAAACCAGTTGCTCTTAATGGTAAAGAAATGAAATTGGCTGACCTTATCCAAGAAATGAATGTTATCGCTGGTAAGCATGGCGTTGGACGTATTGACCACGTTGAGAATCGTCTTGTGGGTATCAAGTCACGTGAAATTTATGAATGCCCAGGAGCTATTGCACTTTTGACAGCTCATAAAGAAATTGAAGATTTAACTTTGGTTCGTGAAGTATCTCACTTTAAACCAATTCTTGAAAATGAATTGTCAAATCTCATCTATAACGCTTTGTGGTTTAGTCCGGCAACAGAAGCTATCATTGCTTATATCAAGGAAACACAAAAAGTAGTTAATGGTATCGCTAAAGTAAAACTTTACAAAGGGCATGCACAAGTAGTCGCACGTCAATCAGCTAATTCATTGTATGATGAAAACTTGGCTACTTACACATCAGCCGACAGCTTTGATCAAGATGCTGCGATTGGATTTATCAAGCTTTGGGGACTTCCAACACAGGTAAATTCTCAAGTTAACCATCCATTTGACAAATAATAACAGATTTCATAAGAAAAGCAGGATATGAGAAGAAACTTCTTAATATCAGATAAAAGTGGACAGGGAGCCGCATCTGATACTCTTTTCTTATAACTTATATTATTCTCGTGAAGACGTTCTGCGAGGCGTCACGATCCTAAATAAACTACGACTGAGATCGGGTTTTAGGAAAACAAGTGTCCAGAGAGACAAACTAAGCTAGACAAAAAATATCTAGCTTTTTTCATTTAAAATATTGTGGCCTAAGAGGTCATTACTTGTTATAAGTATTAAGAAAGGACGGAAGGTTATCTTATCGTTTAGGAAAATCTTCAACATAAAAACTATGGCAGAAAATCATAAACTATGGGGCGGTCGGTTCGAAGCTAGTCTTGAAAAATGGGTAGAAGAATTTGGTGCTTCAATCTCCTTTGACCAAAAGATGGCTGAGTTTGATCTGAAAGGCTCTATTGCCCATGTAACCATGTTGGGTGAGACAGGAATTATTGCTCAAGAGGAGGCTTTGCAAATTAAACAGGGCTTGGAAGAGCTTCTGGAGGAATATAAGGCTGGTAAGCTGGAATTCGATGTTTCCAACGAAGATATTCATATGAATATAGAAAGTCTTCTAACGGCTAAAATTGGACCTGTGGCAGGAAAGCTTCATACAGCGCGTTCACGTAACGACCAAGTAGCGACAGATATGCACTTGTATCTGAAAGCCAAACTCGTGGAAGTTATTGAGAAAATTGATAACTTACGTAATACCTTGGTCAGTCTAGCAGATAAACATACTTACACAATTATGCCAGGGTACACCCACTTACAGCATGCTCAGCCGATTTCTTTTGGTCACCACTTGATGGCTTACTACAATATGTTCACACGTGATGCTGAACGTTTTGAATTTAATATCAAGCATACCGATATTTCCCCACTTGGTGCTGCCGCTTTAGCAGGGACAACTTTCCCAATTGATCGTAATATGACATCTGATTTAATGGGCTTTGCAAAACCATATAGTAATTCTCTAGATGCTGTTTCCGATCGTGACTTTATTCTCGAATTCTTGTCAAATTCAAGTATCCTTATGATGCATATGACACGTATTTGTGAAGAAATCATTAACTGGTGCTCTAACGAGTTTAAGTTTGTAACTCTTTCGGATACTTTTTCAACAGGATCTTCCATTATGCCTCAAAAGAAAAATCCAGATATGGCGGAACTTATTCGTGGGAAATCAGGTCGTGTTTATGGTAATCTAATTGGACTATTGACCGTGATGAAATCACTACCTTTGGCTTATAATAAGGATCTACAAGAAGATAAAGAAGGTATGTTTGATACGGTAGAAACGATTACTGTCGCTATTGACATCCTTGCAGGTATGCTCAATACTATGACTGTTAACGACAAGCATATGGCAGAGTCGACAGAAAAAGATTTCTCAAATGCTACGGAATTGGCGGATTACCTTGCAACTAAAGGACTTCCATTCCGTGAAGCTCATGAAATTGTAGGGAAGCTTGTCCTCGAGTGTACTAAAGCAGGTTATTACCTTCAAGATGTTCCTCTTGAACGTTATCAAGAAGTTTCAGATTTGATTGAAGAGGATATCTATGAAACATTAAAGTCTCACACTGCTGTTGAGCGTCGTCATTCTCTTGGTGGGACAGGTTTTGATCAAGTTAAATGGCAAATCAAAGAAGCTCAGCAAAGTCTCAACAAGTAAGTCTCTAAGCCCCTAACCATAAGGTTTTGGGCTTTTTTGCTATTTATGATATAATAGTACTAATTTTGAGTTTGGAGTCACATTTTGAAAAAATCTTATCGCGTTAAGAAAGAGAAAGACTTTAAAGCATTATTTGATGCAGGACACAGTGTTGCTAATCGAAAATTTGTAGTCTACTGTCTGGATCGTAATCTACCTCATTTTAGAGTAGGTTTATCAGTTAGTAAGCGTCTTGGTAATGCGGTTACTCGGAATCGGGTAAAACGTCGTCTACGACATGCACTGATGGACATGTCATCTCAGTTAGAAAATCAAGATTTTGTCGTTATTGCTCGTAAAGGTGTTGAGGACTTAAGTTACCAAGACATTTATAGCAATCTCGTTCATGTCTTAAAAATAGCAAAGTTGTATAAAGACTAGACAATTGCCTTGCTTCGTTACATTATAGGAATGACTAAGATTGTTCATGGTCTCAGGAATCATCTTAATGGACGAAGAAAACTAGTTCTCTGGTCTATTTTAAAGGAGTTTTTAGTGAAGAAAAAACTTAGTTTATCTATTTTAGGGACAGGAGCTCTCTTGCTTTTGTCGGCTTGTGGACATGGTGACGTTACAAGTCAATCTAGTGGCGTTTGGGAACGTCTCATTTTAACCTTTGGTAAGGCTATTCAAGGACTCTCATTTGGAGGATCCATTGGATTAGGTATTATCATTTTTACGATTTTGATTCGTGCGGTCATGATTCCTTTGTATAACCGCCAAATTAAGTCAAGTCGTGAATTGCAAGAGCTTCAGCCAGAGTTGCGTCGCTTACAGAGTGAGTATCCTGGCCGAGAGAATCGTGAGGCCCTGGCTTATGCACAACAAGAACTTTATAAAGAGCATGGTGTAAATCCTTACGCAAGTTTCCTTCCTCTCATAATTCAGTTTCCTATTTTGATGGCTCTTTATGGAGCTCTTACACGTGTGCCAGAGTTGCGAGAAGGATCTTTCTTGTGGGTTGATCTTGGTCAAAAAGATCCGTACTTCATTCTTCCGATTCTGGCGGCGGCTTTTACTTTCCTTTCAACTTGGTTGACGAATAAGGTTGCTAAAGATCGTAGTGCTATGCTTATTGTCATGAATATCATGCTTCCAATCTTTATTTTTTGGTTTGGGACACAGATTTCTTCAGGGGTAGCACTTTATTGGACAGTTTCAAATGCTTTCCAAGTCGTTCAAATTTTAGTTTTTAATAACCCATTTAAAATCATTGCTGAGCGTAACCGTTTGGAAGCAGAAGAAAAAGAACGTAAAGCTAAGATTCGTCGTGCCAAGAAAAAGGCGAATAAACGTAAATAAGGAGGCTTTTTATGGTAGTCTATTCTGGACGAACAGTTGAACAAGCTATCGAGAAAGGTTTGAGAGACCTTAATCTACCGCGTATGAAGGCTCATATTAAGGTGATTTCTCGTGAGAAGAAAGGTTTTTTAGGGTTCGGAAAGAAACCTGCCCAAGTTAGCGTTGAACCAATCATTGAAGAAATAGCTCACAAAGCTGATCGCGATGTTATTAAAGTGGCTCCTGATGCTGTAAAGCAGCCGGATGATTTTGTTACAAGTTCCAAAGAAGAAACTACTGCTTTCAAGAAAGTGACAAAGCTTATTACGGTTTCAGATAATAAGGGAGAGGCACAGGAAATCTTAAAGCAACCAGTGGCTACTGAGACCTTTGGGGAAGAGGTGCCTGGTAAAATACAGGAGCAGCCAAAGGCGACAATCATTCCTTTATCTGTTAAGCACGAGTCATCAGAAGAGGATGCTACAGAACCTAAGGTTACTTCTCTTGCGCCCAAACTAGAACCTGTTGCTCAACTTCAGAATGTAGAAACTTCAGAATCAGAAGATGATTTCAGCTCTTTTGTGGCATCTGAGTTTAGTTCAGTTAAATCCTCTGAAAGCAATTTTGAAGAAGTTCAATCAGCTGCAGATGACGTTTTATCTTACCTTGAAAAAATCATCTATGAAATGGATGTTGATGCTAGTCTGGAGGTTAGTCACAATCGTCGTAATATCATTATACAGATTGAGACAGACCAGCCAGGACGTGTTATTGGCTATCACGGTAGGGTTCTTAAGTCTTTACAACTTTTAGCACAAAATTATGTGTACGACCGTCATTCTAAACGCTCTAGTGTTGTTCTTAATGTTCGTGATTATTTGGAGCAACGTACAGAGACTCTGATTAATTTAGCAGAAAAAATAGCAGCCAAAGTAAAAGAAACAGGGAGAGAGTATGTGATGGATCCAATGACCAACAGCGAACGTAAAATCATTCATAAGTATCTCTCTCAAATTGAAGGTGTAGAAAGTCACTCAGAAGGTGATGATCCTAATCGTTATGTTGTGGTGACAAAAGTATAATTAGAATAGAGTTTATTGCTTGCAAAAACTAGTCTTATTTTAAGGCTAGTTTTTTTGACAATGAAAAGTAGTCGCTGTCTAACAAAGTGAAAACAGGGTCAAAATGAAACGTAATACTACCAAACTAAAGGAAAAGTTAATTACAACTGGAAGCGGGAGAGATAAGAGCAAAAGGAATCGAACAACTATCTATATGGAAGGAGCTAAATAATGGAGGTCTCGATTATCTACGCATATCCAAACAACAATAGCTACAATCTCTCTATACTAGAGACTGAAAAAAAGAATTTATCACCCTCTACAAGGCATTAGAATCTTTGATTTGTACAAAGAGAAGTTTGATCCTGTTTTACAATTCGATGCCACATATAGGAGAAGAGACATAGCTCATGATATAAATATGAAAGTCTATAGAGACTTGTAGACTTGGTGATACGGTATGGATTATTACTAGACATAATACACCCAAGATTTTTTCCTTTTGCGCAAGACTACACCAAAGTTTTAAAATATTAAATCCTAAAAACTTGTGGCATTAAACTATTCAAAGTCACTTAGCTTGCACGTGTTGAATATATGAGTGAGCAAAAGCAAAAAATAAAGCTCAAAAATATTGCAAAAATAGTTAAATCCTTATAACTAAATATTGATAGTGTGAGGAGTTAAGGGGGTGATATATACTAGATTTTTAAAACCATTCTATTACGGTTATCGGTCTGTTCTTTTTACTAATGAATTTTCTAGTACTTCAAGCTATGGTGAAAATAATCTCTAAGTATTTCTTGACAAGAGCATGCTATTACTATAAAATAATATGGTATGTTTAGTAACTGATCAAAAATAGCCGGCTAAACGAATACGAAAATTTATTAGGAGGTATTCAACGTGAAACGTACTTATCAACCAAGTAAAATCCGTCGTCAACGTAAACACGGATTCCGTCACCGTATGTCAACTAAAAACGGACGTCGCGTTCTTGCAGCTCGTCGTCGTAAAGGACGTAAAGTTCTTGCAGCTTAAGACATTCATGAAAGCAACAGTGCTCGAGACTGTTGCTTTTTTGGGCTCTTTGTCAACTGTAGTGGGTAGATGAAAAGCTAAATTCTTGAGAGGACCAGTTTGGTCTTCTCTTTTTTAATATTTACTGCCATCAAAATCCGTTTCTTAAAGTTTTCAAAGTTCCTGAAGCCAAAGGCATTTCGCTTAATGACCTTGATGAGATTGTTCGTTGCTTCCAGTTTTGCGTTTGAATACGGCAGTTCGAGGGCGTTGATAATCTTGTCTTTATCTTTCAAAAAAGTTCTAAAAACTGTCTGAAAGATAGGGTGTACGCTGGAACTCGTCTCTTCAATGAGGTCAAAGAAATGGTCCGAGTTCTTCTCTTGGAAATGGAAAAGTAAAAGTTGGTAGAGTTCATAATGTTCTCTCAGTTCTTGAGAGTATGACAGTAGCTTTTCTAGGATTTCCTTGTTGGTTAAATGCGCACGAAAAGTCGGACGATAAAAGCGTTTATCGTTGAGTTTGCGACTATCTTGTTGGATCAGTTTCCAGTAGCGTTTCAGGGCACGATATTCCTGTGACTGACGGTCCAAATGGTTCATGATTTGAATGCGGACGCGGTTCATAGCACGACTAAGGTGTTGCACAATGTGAAAGCGATCAAGGACAATCTTAGCGTTAGGGAATAATTTTCTGGCGATGTCGTAATAAGGGCTAAACATGTCCATAGTGATGACTTTAACGCGATTTCTATCCTGTCTGGAATAGCGTAGGAAGTGGTTTCTAATCGTTGCTTGCGTGCGTCCGTCGAGGATTGTGATGACTTTTAATGAGTCGAAATCCTGAGCGATGAAACTCATTTTTCCCTTCTTGAAGCCGTACTCATCCCAGCTCATATTCTCAGGCAGCCAATTCCAGTCGGTTTTAAATTGGAACTCATTTAGCTTGCGACTGACGGTTGAGGTAGAGACGGCAAGGCGCTTGGCAATGTCGGTCATAGACTGTTTTTCAATGAGCAATTGAGCGATTTTCTGATAGACGACGGTTGCGATTTGGTGATTCTTCTTGACCAGAGAAGTTTCCGCGACAGCCATTTTTCCGCACTCCTTACACTTGAAACGGCGCTTTTTCAGGCGAATGAGAGTTCGGTAGCCAGCACACTCCAGATACGGGATTTTAGAGGCTTTCTGGAAGTCGTATTTGCCCATCTGTCCCTTGCAGGCAGGACATTTAGGAGACTCGTAATCCAAGTAACCGTGAAGTTCTTTGTGCATTCCCATATCGTATTCATTAGTGATGATAATATTTTTGTCTTTTATTCCAAGAAAATTTGTGATAAGATTTAGTTGTTCCATATGAGTCTTTCTAAAATGATGGTTTAGTCGCTTTTCATTATAGGTCATATGGGACTTTTTTTCTACAATCAAAAAGGCTCCATAATCTCCATAGAGGATTTACCCACTACAGAAATTATAGAGCCCTTTTTTGTTGTCTTTCGAAAACCATTAGCTGTGCTAGTGGTTTTCGAAAAGCTTTTAGCGATGTATCAAATAATCCTCCAACTAAAGTGTTTCATTAGATAAGGTTTTCCGACCATTAATTAGTATATTAAAGGAGGATTCTTGATAAGACAGAATAATAGTTTAGCACATACTACATGGAATTGTAAGTATCATATTGTATTCGCCTCGAAATATAGACGTCAAATAATCTATGGGAAATACAAAGCAAGTATTGGTCAAATCTTCCGATTATTATGTGAAAGAAAAGGCATTGAAATTCATGAAGCAGAAGCTTGCCCAGATCATATTTACATGTTGGTGAGTATACCACTGAAGCTAAGTATCTCCTCATTTATGGGATATTTAAAGGGTAAAAGTAGCTTAATGATATTCGACCGACACGCTAATTTAAAGTATAAATATGGGAATCGCAAATTTTGGTGTCGAGGGCTTTATGTTGATACAGTTGGGCGAAATCAGAAGCGAATTGAAGCATATATTCGTAATCAATTACAAGAAGACGTGATAGCAGATCGGCTCAGTCTTTTCGAGGAATATGATCCGTTTACAGGTGAGAAGAATAAAAGAAAGTAGTCTAAAATAGACCCGCTAGTCGGGCCAGCTAGCAAAGGTGGTGCTGAAGGGAAACCATTCGGTAGGCCTTTAGGACTCGGCTGGTAGCTTCGGATGAAATTGTTAGGTGATGAGCTTTAAAGAGTTTGAATCGACAGTTTGAAAATAGAGAGCTGACAATTCTTATAAAATTTGATACACTAATGCAGTTGTGGATAATGTCCGATCGCTAAAAAAATACTTAGGACTGTTTTTCCTAATGTAAGGAGTTTAAATGATTGATTTTCCTATTAAATATCGTCTTATAAAGAAAGAAAAATACACAGGAGCACGCCTAGGAGAAATTATAACGCCTCATGGCACTTTTCCAACACCGATGTTTATGCCTGTCGGTACCCAAGCTACTGTAAAAACGCAATCCCCTGAAGAACTAAAGCAGATGGGTTCAGGAATTATTTTGGCAAATACTTATCATCTATGGCTGAGACCTGGTGATGAGCTTATTGCTAAAGCTGGTGGACTCCATAAGTTTATGAATTGGGATCAAGCCATTCTTACAGATAGTGGAGGATTCCAGGTTTACTCATTGGCGGAAAAGCGAAACATTTCAGAGGAAGGTGTAACCTTTAAAAATCACCTTAATGGAAGTAAGATGTTTCTTTCTCCTGAAAAAGCTATTTCAGTTCAGAATAATCTCGGCTCAGATATTATGATGAGCTTTGACGAATGTCCGCAATTTTACCAGCCATATGATTATGTCAAAAAATCTATCGAACGTACGAGTCGTTGGGCAGAGCGTGGACTAAAAGCCCATCGTCGGCCACACGATCAAGGGCTTTTTGGTATTGTACAAGGAGCTGGTTTCGAAGACCTTCGCAGACAATCTTCGCATGATTTGGTTTCTATGGATTTTCCAGGGTATTCTATTGGTGGTCTTGCGGTTGGAGAAACTCATGAAGAGATGAATGCCGTACTAGATTTTACTGTACCTCTACTTCCTGAAAACAAACCGCGTTACCTTATGGGAGTAGGGGCGCCAGATAGTTTGATTGATGGTGTTATCCGTGGAGTCGATATGTACGACTGTGTTTTGCCGACAAGGATTGCTCGAAATGGGACGTGTATGACTAGCAATGGACGCCTAGTAGTTAAAAACGCTGCCTATGCAGAAGACTTTAGCCCAATTGATCCAGAGTGTGATTGTTACACATGTAAGAATTACACACGTGCATATGTGAGACACTTGTTGAAAGCAGATGAGACGTTTGGAATTCGTTTGACAAGTTATCATAATCTTTATTTCCTAGTAAATTTGATGGCCAAGGTGCGCCAAGCTATTGTTGATGACAACTTACTCGAGTTTCGTCAAGACTTTATTGAAAAATATGGGTATAATGCGAGTAACAGGAATTTTTAAATAATTTATTTAGCAGTACCGAATTTACTGCTTTTTTTCTTTCTTGAATTGTCAAATTAAGTGCATACTTTCCCCTTAGAATACTTCATAAGGTGTTTTTCAGTTAAGACATTATCGTGGCCTATTATTAAGTTTGCTTTCCTGCAGTTGAATAGTCTGATGACTTGTCTTTCCACGATGGCGGTGCTTACGAATACTGGCACGAGCACGATGACGATGAAGTGACATAGAAAAATGATGGTAGCTCATAAGACTTCCTTTCGTAACTAGTTCGTTCAATTCTATTTTACAAGAAAATCTTATGAGTTTTTATTGTGTACTTATCTCTTGTATTGTATATTTAAGTTTTTAAAACCTCTTGACAGCTATCCAAAAGGGTGCTAAGATATAAAAGTTGTCTTAAGCGATTTGTCTCTAACTCGTAAAGGTTCCAAAACTTTAAAAAAGTTATTGACAAGTTTAAGAAGGGATGATATTATAAATAAGCTGTTTCGTGAGAGACGGCCAGCACGAAGAAGAGAAAAAAACTTCAAAAAAAGTGTTGACAAGATATTCTGTCTTTGCTAGAATATAGAAGTTGTCTCAAGAGAGGCAAAGACCTTTGAGAACTGAATAAGAAACCAAGTGCAGGGTTATGATAGAAGAATTATAACCTGTCAATTTACAAGAATAAATCGTCAGACGACGGTAATGAGTTAACGCTCGAACAATTATTAAAGTATTAATGAGAGTTTGATCCTGGCTCAGGACGAACGCTGGCGGCGTGCCTAATACATGCAAGTAGAACGCTGAAGAGAGGAGCTTGCTCTTCTTGGATGAGTTGCGAACGGGTGAGTAACGCGTAGGTAACCTGCCTTGTAGCGGGGGATAACTATTGGAAACGATAGCTAATACCGCATAACAATGGATGACACATGTCATTTATTTGAAAGGGGCAATTGCTCCACTACAAGATGGACCTGCGTTGTATTAGCTAGTAGGTGAGGTAATGGCTCACCTAGGCGACGATACATAGCCGACCTGAGAGGGTGATCGGCCACACTGGGACTGAGACACGGCCCAGACTCCTACGGGAGGCAGCAGTAGGGAATCTTCGGCAATGGGGGCAACCCTGACCGAGCAACGCCGCGTGAGTGAAGAAGGTTTTCGGATCGTAAAGCTCTGTTGTAAGTCAAGAACGGGTGTGAGAGTGGAAAGTTCACACTGTGACGGTAGCTTACCAGAAAGGGACGGCTAACTACGTGCCAGCAGCCGCGGTAATACGTAGGTCCCGAGCGTTGTCCGGATTTATTGGGCGTAAAGCGAGCGCAGGCGGTTTGATAAGTCTGAAGTTAAAGGCTGTGGCTCAACCATAGTTCGCTTTGGAAACTGTCAAACTTGAGTGCAGAAGGGGAGAGTGGAATTCCATGTGTAGCGGTGAAATGCGTAGATATATGGAGGAACACCGGTGGCGAAAGCGGCTCTCTGGTCTGTAACTGACGCTGAGGCTCGAAAGCGTGGGGAGCGAACAGGATTAGATACCCTGGTAGTCCACGCCGTAAACGATGAGTGCTAGGTGTTGGATCCTTTCCGGGATTCAGTGCCGCAGCTAACGCATTAAGCACTCCGCCTGGGGAGTACGACCGCAAGGTTGAAACTCAAAGGAATTGACGGGGGCCCGCACAAGCGGTGGAGCATGTGGTTTAATTCGAAGCAACGCGAAGAACCTTACCAGGTCTTGACATCCCGATGCTATTTCTAGAGATAGAAAGTTACTTCGGTACATCGGTGACAGGTGGTGCATGGTTGTCGTCAGCTCGTGTCGTGAGATGTTGGGTTAAGTCCCGCAACGAGCGCAACCCCTATTGTTAGTTGCCATCATTCAGTTGGGCACTCTAGCGAGACTGCCGGTAATAAACCGGAGGAAGGTGGGGATGACGTCAAATCATCATGCCCCTTATGACCTGGGCTACACACGTGCTACAATGGTTGGTACAACGAGTTGCGAGTCGGTGACGGCGAGCTAATCTCTTAAAGCCAATCTCAGTTCGGATTGTAGGCTGCAACTCGCCTACATGAAGTCGGAATCGCTAGTAATCGCGGATCAGCACGCCGCGGTGAATACGTTCCCGGGCCTTGTACACACCGCCCGTCACACCACGAGAGTTTGTAACACCCGAAGTCGGTGAGGTAACCTTTTGGAGCCAGCCGCCTAAGGTGGGACAGATGATTGGGGTGAAGTCGTAACAAGGTAGCCGTATCGGAAGGTGCGGCTGGATCACCTCCTTTCTAAGGAAAAACGGAATGTACTTGAGTTTCTTATTTAGTTTTGAGAGGTCTTGTGGGGCCTTAGCTCAGCTGGGAGAGCGCCTGCTTTGCACGCAGGAGGTCAGCGGTTCGATCCCGCTAGGCTCCATTGAATCGAAAGATTCAAGTATTGTCCATTGAAAATTGAATATCTATATCAAATTCCATATGTAAGTAATTACATATAGATAGTAACAAGAAAATAAACCGAAACGCTGTGAATATTTAATGAGTTAGGTCGAAAGGCCAAAATAAGGTTAAGTTAATAAGGGCGCACGGTGGATGCCTTGGCACTAGAAGCCGATGAAGGACGTGACTAACGACGAAATGCTTTGGGGAGCTGTAAGTGAGCAATGATCCAGAGATGTCCGAATGGGGGAACCCGGCAGGTAATGCCTGTCACTCATTACTGTTAAGGTAATGTAGAGGAAGACGCAGTGAACTGAAACATCTAAGTAGCTGTAGGAAGAGAAAGCAAAAGCGATTGCCTTAGTAGCGGCGAGCGAAACGGCAAGAGGGCAAACCGAAGAGTTTACTCTTCGGGGTTGTAGGACTGCAACGTGGACTTAAAGATTATAGAAGAACTACCTGGGAAGGTAGGCCAAAGAGAGTAATAGCCTCGTATTCGAAATAGTCTTTATACCTAGCAGTATCCTGAGTACGGCGAGACACGAGAAATCTCGTCGGAATCTGGGAGGACCATCTCCCAACCCTAAATACTCTCTAGTGACCGATAGTGAACCAGTACCGTGAGGGAAAGGTGAAAAGCACCCCGGGAGGGGAGTGAAATAGAACCTGAAACCGTGTGCCTACAACAAGTTCGAGCCCGTTAATGGGTGAGAGCGTGCCTTTTGTAGAATGAACCGGCGAGTTACGATATGATGCGAGGTTAAGTTGAAGAGACGGAGCCGTAGGGAAACCGAGTCTTAATAGGGCGCATTAGTATCATGTCGTAGACCCGAAACCATGTGACCTACCCATGAGCAGGTTGAAGGTGAGGTAAAACTCACTGGAGGACCGAACCAGGGCACGTTGAAAAGTGCTTGGATGACTTGTGGGTAGCGGAGAAATTCCAAACGAACTTGGAGATAGCTGGTTCTCTCCGAAATAGCTTTAGGGCTAGCGTCGATGTTAAGTCTCTTGGAGGTAGAGCACTGTTTGGGTGAGGGGTCCATCCCGGATTACCAATCTCAGATAAACTCCGAATGCCAATGAGATATAATCGGCAGTCAGACTGCGAGTGCTAAGATCCGTAGTCGAAAGGGAAACAGCCCAGACCACCAGCTAAGGTCCCAAAATATATGTTAAGTGGAAAAGGATGTGGGGTTGCACAGACAACTAGGATGTTAGCTTAGAAGCAGCTATTCATTCAAAGAGTGCGTAATAGCTCACTAGTCGAGTGACCCTGCGCCGAAAATGTACCGGGGCTAAAACATATTACCGAAGCTGTGGATACCTTTATAGGTATGGTAGGAGAGCGTTCTATGTGCGAAGAAGGTGTACCGTGAGGAGTGCTGGAGCGCATAGAAGTGAGAATGCCGGTATGAGTAGCGAAAGACAGGTGAGAATCCTGTCCACCGTAAGACTAAGGTTTCCAGGGGAAGGCTCGTCCGCCCTGGGTTAGTCGGGACCTAAGGAGAGACCGAAAGGTGTATCCGATGGACAACAGGTTGATATTCCTGTACTAGAGTATATAGTGATGGAGGGACGCAGTAGGCTAACTAAACCAGACGATTGGAAGTGTCTGGCCAAGCAGTGAGGTGTGATATGAGTCAAATGCTTATATCTTTAACATTGAGCTGTGATGGGGAGCGAAGTTTAGTAGCGAAGTTAGTGATGTCACACTGCCGAGAAAAGCTTCTAGCGTTAATTATACTCTACCCGTACCGCAAACCGACACAGGTAGTCGAGGCGAGTAGCCTCAGGTGAGCGAGAGAACTCTCGTTAAGGAACTCGGCAAAATGGCCCCGTAACTTCGGGAGAAGGGGCGCTGACTGATGGTCAGCCGCAGTGAATAGGCCCAAGCAACTGTTTATCAAAAACACAGCTCTCTGCTAAATCGTAAGATGATGTATAGGGGGTGACGCCTGCCCGGTGCTGGAAGGTTAAGAGGAGTGCTTAGCGTAAGCGAAGGCATGAATTGAAGCCCCAGTAAACGGCGGCCGTAACTATAACGGTCCTAAGGTAGCGAAATTCCTTGTCGGGTAAGTTCCGACCCGCACGAAAGGCGTAATGATTTGGGCACTGTCTCAACGAGAGACTCGGTGAAATTTTAGTACCTGTGAAGATGCAGGTTACCCGCGACAGGACGGAAAGACCCCATGGAGCTTTACTGCAGTTTGATATTGAGTATCTGTACCACATGTACAGGATAGGTAGGAGCCTATGACCTCGGGACGCCAGTTTCGAGTGAGGCGTTGTTGGGATACTACCCTTGTGTTATGGCTACTCTAACCCAGATAGGTTATCCCTATCGGAGACAGTGTCTGACGGGCAGTTTGACTGGGGCGGTCGCCTCCTAAAAGGTAACGGAGGCGCCCAAAGGTTCCCTCAGAATGGTTGGAAATCATTCGCAGAGTGTAAAGGTATAAGGGAGCTTGACTGCGAGAGCTACAACTCGAGCAGGGACGAAAGTCGGGCTTAGTGATCCGGTGGTTCCGTATGGAAGGGCCATCGCTCAACGGATAAAAGCTACCCTGGGGATAACAGGCTTATCTCCCCCAAGAGTTCACATCGACGGGGAGGTTTGGCACCTCGATGTCGGCTCGTCGCATCCTGGGGCTGTAGTCGGTCCCAAGGGTTGGGCTGTTCGCCCATTAAAGCGGCACGCGAGCTGGGTTCAGAACGTCGTGAGACAGTTCGGTCCCTATCCGTCGCGGGCGTAGGAAATTTGAGAGGATCTGCTCCTAGTACGAGAGGACCAGAGTGGACTTACCGCTGGTGTACCAGTTGTTCTGCCAAGAGCATCGCTGGGTAGCTATGTAGGGAAGGGATAAACGCTGAAAGCATCTAAGTGTGAAGCCCACCTCAAGATGAGATTTCCCATGATTTTATATCAGTAAGAGCCCTGAGAGATGATCAGGTTGATAGGTTAGAAGTGGAAGTGTGGTGACACATGTAGCGGACTAATACTAATAGCTCGAGGACTTATCCAACGAATGTAACTGAGATATATTGACAACGATTTGGTTTCTTGATACAGTATAGATATTCAATTTTGAGTTGAGAATACTCAGAGTTAAGTGACGATAGCCTAGGAGATACACCTGTTCCCATGCCGAACACAGAAGTTAAGCCCTAGTACGCCTGATGTAGTTGGGGGTTGCCCCCTGTTAGATACGGTAGTCGCTTAGCCTTTATCCGCCATAGCTCAGTTGGTAGTAGCGCATGACTGTTAATCATGATGTCGTAGGTTCGAGTCCTACTGGCGGAGTATATTTTTTAAGCTAGACATTGTCTAGCTTTTTTGGTTTGTTTTCTTGTTAATTACTAATTTTTTAGGTATTATATGAATATATTTTTTATTTGAGGTATTATTATGTCAATTTTTGCATCGGCTTTTACGCCCATTTCTGTCTCTTCGGCTAAGGAGAACATTGCTTCAGCTGAAAAATTTATTTTGTTTATTGGACGTCCTTCGTGCCCGTATTGTCAGCTTTTTGAGCCTAAATTATCAAATGTTGCACGTAAGTTTGAATTTAATATTTTTTATATTAATAGTGAAAATACTGATGAACTGGGAGAGATTCAGGCTTTACGTAAACGCTATGGTATTGCGACTGTACCTGCATTGTTTGTCTCAGAAAAAGGAGCTGCGAAGGTTGTTTGTGACTCTTCGCTCTCTGAGGAAGACATTTTAGATTTTATCTCTTAAGTTATTTATTTAGAGGTTCTTATGTTTGTTTGTAAACACGAGGGTCAGTATTATGAAACAGATCGAATGGGAATTACTCATCATTCAAATCATGTTCAATGGATGGAAAAGGCCAGAACTTTTTTCTAAGGAATTTAGGATGGCCTTATGAAAAATTGAAGAGGAGGGTATTATTTCTCCTGTTATTTTTATTTCGTGTGAATACAAAGCTACAACAACTTTCGCAGATCAGGTTTCTATAGAGATTTCTGTTAAAAGTGTTAAACTTTCTAAACTTTCTTTTCTGTATAGAATGGTAAATCAAGATTGTATTCTAGTTTGTACAACTGTTTCAGAGCATAGTTTTTTGTCTAAAGAAGCTAGTTTTGTTAATCTAAAAAATGATTTCCCTGTATTCTTTGCTTTGTCAAAAGAACAATTAACTTTAGAATAAAAAAGAAAATCATTTTGATTTTCTTTTTTATTCTGCAAGAAGTTTTTGATAAATATTTAAATTTTCATCATCAAAGACGTTAAAAATAACTTTTTTAACAATTTCAGAGTGATCAATAAAGGATTTTACAGTTTTGATTGCGATCTCTGCTGCTTTTTGTTTTGGAAAATTGAAATCGCCAGTTGATATACATGGTATAGCAATTGATTCTATCTTGTTTTTTTCAGCTAGTGCTAATACTGAAAGATATGATTTAATCAAAAGATCTTCGTCAATTGGTGTTACTTGGTTTCCAATTTTTGGACCAACTGTATGGATAACAAAGGCAGAAGGGAGATTGTAGGCTGGGGTTATTTTAGCCATTCCTACTGGTTCTTCATATCCTTGTTCTAAGATGAGTTCAAAACAAGCCTGACGTAACTGGACACCTGCATATGTATGAATAGCATTATCAACACAATTATGGAGTGGTTTCATACATCCAAGTAAGGTCTTATTTGCTGCATTTACTATTGCATCGATCTCTAGTCTTGTAATATCACCTTTCCATAGATAGATTCTCTTATCTTGAGGAATAGACTGGAGAGAGTTGAGTTGTACAATTCCTCGTTCACCTTTTCTAACTTGTAGGTAAAGGTCTTGTATGGTCAAGAATTGTGTTGATGCTGCCATTGGTTTACGAGTATTAAAGAGTGCTCTTAGGAGTTTCTGCTTTTCTTCGAGCTCTTCTGGAACAATCAAATCATGTAATTCTAGATTTTCTTTTTTGAGTTCACCTATGAGATAGGTAATCATTGCATCTTTATCCATATTTACTCTCTTCTATTTTTTTAGTTTATTTATTATTATACTCTCAAGGTATTCTATGGGCAAGTGATGTTCATGATAGGCAATGACTAATATTTGATAAGAAATTCTTATGTATGTATCAAATTCTTGCAATGGCCTTTAGAATCATATAGAATAGGTCTACAAATGTTTTATAATATCTAGGAGGATAATTAAATGACAAAAGTAGTAACAGACTCTACATTTGAACAAGAAACAGCTGAAGGACTCGTCTTGATTGATTTTTGGGCTACTTGGTGTGGGCCTTGCTTGATGCAAGCACCAATTCTTGAGCAACTTTCTGAAGAGATTTCAGAAGATGAACTAAAGATTGTGAAGATTGATGTTGATGAGAATCCAGAAACAGCACAAAAATTTGGAATTATGTCTATCCCAACTTTGTTATTCAAAAAAGATGGTGAGGTTGTTAAGCAAGTTGCAGGTGTCCATACAAAAGAACAAATTAAAGCCATCGTTTCTGAGCTTAGCTAAGTAATCATGGCCATTCCATTTAGGGAGAGTTTATTTTTTTGAACGATGAGGAGAGTCAAATGTCTTATTCATTTCAAAACCCTAGTGCTGAGGTTATAGAATCTTATTTAAAATCAGCAAAGACTATCGCAATCGTTGGTCTATCTCATCGTAAGGAGGCAGCATCTTATCAAGTTGCGCATTTCCTACAAGCTGCTGGTTATCGTATCATACCAGTAAATCCTAAACTAGAAGGTCAGGAGCTTCTAGGAGAGCATGTTTATGCTTATCTTAAGGACATCCCGTTTTCAGTAGATATTGTTGATGTTTTTAGACGCAGTGAGTATTTACCAGATGTTGCTTATGATTTTCTTGAAACGAAGGACAGAATTTTTTGGAGTCAAATCGGTCTTGAAAATGAAGAGGCAGAGACTATTCTTCGTCAATCTAATAGACAGGATATTGTAATGAATCGCTGTACAAAGATAGAATATATGCGACTCTTTGTTTAATAAAATGAAAAGATGAGTGAGCTAAGCTCGCTCCTTTTTGTTATAATAGACCTATGATTAAAATTTTTGATACACATACCCATCTTAATGTGGATAATTTTGCAGGAAAAGAACAAGAAGAAGTAGATTTTGCAGCTGAACTTGGTGTTGTTAAAATGAATATTGTTGGTTTTGATAAAGCGACAATTAAGAAGTCTTTAGCACTGTCAGAGCAATACGACCAGCTATATAGTACAATCGGATGGCATCCTACAGAAGCAGGATCATATACTCAGGAAATTGAGGATATGATTGTGTCACAATTGGGAAATCCAAACGTAGTGGCACTTGGGGAGATTGGTTTGGACTATTATTGGATGGAAGATTCTAAGGAGGTTCAGATTGAGGTCTTTAAGCGTCAAATAGCCTTGTCAAAGGAATATAATTTGCCTTTCGTTGTACACACACGTGACGCAATAGAGGATACTTACGAGATTATTAAAGAAGTTGGGGTTGGTCCTTGTGGTGGGATTATGCACTCATACTCAGGGTCCCTGGAGATGGCTCAAAAATTTGTTGAGCTCGGTATGATGATTTCATTTTCAGGTGTTGTAACTTTTAAGAAGGCTTTGGATGTTCAAGAAGCTGCCCAGTACTTACCTTTAGATAAGATTTTAGTTGAAACAGATGCACCGTATCTAGCACCTGTGCCAAAACGTGGTCGTGAAAATCGTACAGGGTATACACGTTATGTGGTGGATAAGATTGCCGAGCTTCGTGGTTTAACAAGTGAAGAGATTGCAAGAGTTACTTATGACAATGCGATGAGGATTTTTGGTCTGAATGAGTAAAATAAAAATTCAAGAAGTTATCGTCGTAGAAGGCAAGGATGATACGGCAAATTTGAGACGTTTTTATGAGGTGGATACCTATGAAACTAGAGGCTCTGCTATTAATGAGGATGACTTAGAGCGTATCGATAAGCTTAATGAATTACGAGGAGTGATTGTTTTCACAGATCCAGATTATAATGGAGAACGTATTCGGAAAATCATCATGGAAGCTGTTCCGACAGCAAAGCATGCTTTTTTGAACCGTGGTGAAGCAAGTCCAAAATCTAAGACAAGAGGCCGTTCCTTGGGAGTCGAGCATGCAAATTTTGAAGATATTCAGAAGGCACTGGCTGGAGTTCTAGGTAGTTACGATGATGATAATCAGTTTGATATTCGTAAATCAGATCTCATGAAGTTAGGACTTTTGATGGGATCGGATAGCCGTAAACGTCGAGAATATTTGGGGGAAGCGCTTCGTATTGGTTATTGCAATGGAAAGCAACTATTAAAACGTTTGGAATTGTTTGGAATTACTTTAGAAGAGCTTGAAGAGGTCATGGCGAAATACTAGGATTATTAGTGCTCTTAGAAATTAAGAAGTCGCTAAAGTTGCTGCTAAATAGTTTATTTTAGCAGTCGAGATAATTAAGAATCTGATTTAATTTTGAATCAAGGCAACAAGAATCCTGATATTAAAAATAAGAAAAGAGAATAAATGAGAATTGCAGATTATAGTGTGACCAAGGCTGTTCTTGAACGTCACGGTTTTACCTTTAAGAAGTCTTTTGGACAGAACTTCTTAACAGATACAAATATTTTACAAAAGATTGTTGATACGGCAGAGATTAATAAAAATGTCAATGTTATCGAAATTGGGCCAGGTATTGGAGCATTAACTGAATTCTTGGCTGAAAATGCTTCGGAAGTTATGGCATTTGAAATTGATGAGCGATTGGTTCCGATTTTGGAAGACACTTTGCGTGATCATGATAATGTTAAAGTGATTAACGAAGACGTTCTCAAGGCAGATTTACAGACACGTGTCAAAGAATTTGAAAATCCAGATCTACCAATCAAGGTTGTAGCCAACCTGCCATACTATATTACGACACCAATTTTAATGCATTTGATTGAGAGTAAGATTCCTTTTTCAGAATTTGTTGTTATGATGCAAAAAGAAGTTGCAGATCGTATTTCTGCTGAGCCCAATACAAAGGCCTATGGTTCGTTATCCATCGCTGTGCAATATTATATGACTGCCAAGGTGGCATTCGCTGTCCCTCGTACAGTTTTTGTGCCAGCACCTAATGTTGACTCGGCTATTTTGAAGATGACACGCCGTAAGCAACCTTTAGTCGAAGTTAAAGACGAAGATTTCTTTTTCCGTGTATCAAAGGCTAGTTTTTTGCATCGTCGCAAGACGCTTTGGAATAATCTGACAAGTCATTTTGGTAAGTCTGAAGAAGTTAAAAACAAGCTTGATCAGGCTTTGGAAAATGCAGCTATAAAACCTTCTATTCGGGGAGAGGCACTGTCTATTTCGGATTTTGCACGTCTCTCAGATGCTTTGAGAGAAGCTGGTCTATAATTCAAAAATCCCACTGAATGTCAGTGGGATTTTTGCTATGCGGAGAAAGGGAGTTGAACCCTCACGCTTGAAAAAGCACATGCGCCTGAAGCATGCGTGTCTGCCATTCCACCACCTCCGCAGTGATAGTATTATTATACTGCAAGTTAGTAAAAATTCAAGGAGTCCAAAGGAATTGTGCTCCGTGCTTGTTTTGGGTCAGAAATGCTTCTAGTTTTGTGGTATAATAAGGCTATTAAACGAATGAGGAGTTCACTTGCAAGGAAGAATTATCAAAGCACTAGCAGGTTTCTATTATGTAGAGCATGATGGTGTTGTTTACCAGACGCGTGCACGAGGAAATTTTAGAAAAAAAGGGCAAACACCTTATGTTGGAGATTTTGTTGAATTTTCGGCAGAGGAAAATTCAGAGGGCTATATCCTTAAAATCGGTCAACGAATCAATAGTCTAGTGCGTCCGCCCATTGTCAATATCGATCAGGCTGTGGTTATTATGTCTGCTAAGGAACCAGATTTTAACAGTAATCTTTTGGATCGTTTTTTGGTTTTATTAGAGCATAAACATATAAAACCTGTAATCTATATTTCTAAGATGGACTTGGTTGAAGATGATTCGGAGATGAAGAGTATTCAAACACAGTATCAACGAATTGGTTTTAATTTTGTCTTTACTTTGGAAGAACTATTGCCTCTCTTGGCTGATAAAGTCACAGTCTTCATGGGGCAGACTGGTGTAGGAAAATCGACTCTGCTAAATCGTATTGCCCCGCAGTTAAATTTAGAAACAGGTGAAATTTCGGACAGTCTAGGTCGTGGTCGTCACACAACAAGGGCTGTAAGCCTTTATGATGTTCATGGTGGGAAGATTGCTGACACACCTGGGTTCTCTTCACTAGACTATGAAGTGGCTAATGCAGAAGATTTGAGTGAAGCTTTTCCAGAAATTCGTCAGGCCAGTCATGGCTGTAAGTTCCGTTCCTGTACCCACACCCATGAACCTTCTTGTGCTGTTAAAGATGAAGTGGAAAATGGTCAAATCTGGGAAGTTCGTTATGATAATTACCTTCAATTTTTAAGTGAAATTGAAAACCGTCGCGAAATATATAAAAAAACTATCAAAAGAAAGTAGGTCTCTCATGTCATATAAAATTGCTCCATCTATCCTAGCTGCTGATTACGCTAATTTTGCTTCTGAACTAGCTCGTATTGATGCATCAGGCGCAGAATATGTTCATATCGATATCATGGATGGCCAATTTGTTCCGAATATCAGTTGGGGAGCAGATGTGGTTGCTAGCATGCGTAAACATAGTAAGTTAGTTTTTGATTGTCATCTTATGGTTGTTGATCCTGAGCGTTATGTGACTGCTTACGCACAGGCTGGTGCAGATATTGTGACTATTCATGTCGAAGCTACTAAACACATTCATGGTGCCATTCAGAAGATTAAAGCTGCTGGTATGAAAGCAGGTGTTGTAATCAATCCTGGCACACCAGTTGAGGCACTTATTCCAGTACTTGCTCTAGTGGATCAAGTACTTATTATGACTGTAAACCCAGGTTTTGGTGGTCAGACCTTTATTCCAGAAATGATGTCTAAGGTAGAACAGGTCGTTGAACTTCGCCAAAAAGGTGGCTATTCATTCGATATTGAAGTTGATGGTGGTGTAGATAACAAAACCATCGCAGCATGTGCTAAGGCGGGAGCTAATGTTTTTGTAGCGGGCTCTTACCTTTTCAAAAATCATGATTTGACTGCGCAAGTTCAAACGCTCCGTGATGCTATCGATGCCTAAAATAGCTTTGTTTGTCGGTGGTGAGCTAGATTGGTTCACTACCGATTTTGATTATTTTGTTGGAGTGGATCGTGCTTGTTTGTACTTACTGGAGTTAGGGTTACCTCTTGACCTGGCTGTAGGGGATTTTGATTCGGTCTCTGAGTTAGAATTAGACGTCATTCAATCGACAGCTAAATTTTGTAAGAAAGCTTCAGCTGAGAAGAATGACACAGACACTGAGTTAGCTTTAAAATTGATTTTTCAGGCTTACCCCGAAGCTGAAGTAACCATTTTTGGTGCTTTTGGTGGTAGGATAGATCATATGTTGTCAAATGTATTTCTAGTCAGCGATCCGCAACTAGCTCCTTTTATGGATCGTATCTGCTTACGGGATAAGCAAAATAAAATTACTTATTGTTCAGAAGGCAAACATGAATTTCTTCCAGAACCTGATATGACTTATATATCCTTTTTACAGGAAGGTGATGGAGAACTGACGATTTTGGGAGCAAAATATGAATTAACCAGTAGTAATTATTTTCAAAAAAAAATCTATTCCAGCAATGAATTCGTTGATGGTCCAATTCATGTGACGGTACCAAATGGATACGTGATTATCATCCAGACTAGAGATAGGAGTTAGTATGATCTACCTGCTTACACTTTTGACTTTTTTAAGCCTAGGGTTTTTGGCTGTTCTCTACTTGAAGAATGTGGAGTTAAAAGAACAGCTTAACAAGACTCTGGAAGAAAATGCAGATAATCTTTCAGATCAAATTTCTTTTCAGTTAGAAAATTTTGCTAAAACAAATCAACTCGAAACGACAAAGCAATTGAATCAATTGCAGGTGGCACTTTATCAACAATTGACAGATATTCGCGAGGTTTTGCACCAAAACTTATCCGATAATCGAGATCGTTCTGATCAACGCCTAGAGCAAATAAACCAAAGCCTGGCGAAAGCTGTTAGGGATATGCAGGATTCCAATGAGAAACGTTTGGAACAAATGCGTCAGACAGTTGAAGAGAAACTGGAACAAACTTTACAAACACGTTTACAAGCGTCTTTTGAGACGGTTTCAAGACAGCTAGAATCTGTTAACCAAGGTTTGGGGGAAATGAAAAATGTTGCTAAGGATGTTGGGAGCCTCAACAAGGTCCTTTCAAATACAAAAACACGTGGTATTCTGGGAGAACTTCAATTAGGACAAATTATTGAAGATATACTGGCTGCTAATCAGTACGAGCGAGAATTTCCTACGGTATCAGGTTCAAGTGAACGGGTTGAATATGCAATTAAGATGCCTGGAAATCATAAAGACGAATATGTCTACCTCCCGATAGATTCTAAGTTTCCCCTAGAAGATTATTATCGTCTGGAAGATGCTTATGAATCTGGCGATAAAGAGCAGATTGAGAGTCATCGTAGGTCACTTATGACTAGTATTCGACGATTTGCCAAGGATATTAATAAGAAGTATCTTAATCCACCTGAGACTACCAATTTTGGTATATTATTTTTGCCGACGGAAGGACTTTATGCTGAGGTGGTACGACAGCCGGCCTTCTTTGACGCCCTTCGTCGCGAGGAGAATATTGTAATTGCAGGTCCATCAACATTATCTGCACTCTTGAATTCATTATCTGTAGGATTTAGAACTTTGAATATTCAAAAGAATGCGGATGATATTAGTAAAATTTTAGGCAACGTTAAACTGGAGTTCGGTAAGTTTGGAGATATGCTTGCTAAGGCTCAAAAACAATTAAATACAGCAAGTAAAACTGTCGATAGTCTGCTTAACACACGGAGCAGGGCAATTGTTAGAGCTCTTGATACCATTGAAACCTACCAAGATAGTGCGACACAAAGTTTGTTAGATTTACCACGATTAGAAAATGAGGATGAGCATGAAAATTAATCAAATGAAAAAAGATGAGTATTTTGAAGGCTTTTATCTGATTAAGCGTGCAGAAGTACGTAAGACACGAGCGGGAAAGGACTACATTGCCTTTACCTTCCAGGATGATTCTGGTGAGATTTCAGGAAATTTATGGGATGCTCAGCCTTATAATGTTGAAGAATTTACAGCTGGTAAGGTAGTCCATATGAAAGGACGCCGAGAGGTTTATAATAACACGCCTCAAGTCAATCAAATTACCTTGCGACTCCCTTTATTTGGTGAACCGAATGATCCGGCTGATTTTAAGGGAAAGCCACCGGTAAATTTATCCGAAGTGCGTGAATATCTTGAGCAGATGATTTTCAAAATAGAGGAAGCTACATGGCAACGTGTGGTCCGTGCCCTTTATCGTAAGCATAATAAGGAGTTTTTTAGTTTTCCTGCTGCTAAAACAAACCATCATGCCTTTGAAAGTGGATTAGCTTATCATACAGCGACTATGATTCGCTTGGCTGATAGTATTGGAGATATTTATCCAGAGCTAAATAAGAGTTTGCTCTTTGCAGGAATTATGCTACATGACCTAGCTAAGGTCATTGAATTAACTGGTCCTGAAAATACAGAATATACCGTTCGTGGAAACTTGATTGGTCACATAGCTTTGATTGATGAAGAAATCACCAAAGTTCTTGTCGAGCTTAATATTGATGATACACGTGAGGATGTTGTTGTTTTACGTCATGTCATTTTAAGTCACCACGGGCAATTGGAGTATGGAAGTCCAGTTCGTCCTCGTATCATGGAAGCGGAGGTTATCCATATGATTGATAATCTCGATGCTAGTATGATGATGATGACGACAGCTCTTAACTTAGTTGGACCAGGAGAGATGACTAATCGTCTATTTGCCATGGATAACCGTTCTTTCTATAAGCCAAAATGTGATTAGAAGCGAAAGTAAGTGAACATTTAATGAAAAAATGTTCGCTTTTTATTGTATTATGGTATAATAGTTAAAAAATACAGAAAATATAGGTAACCTATGAAATTAAAACGAAGTGAGCGTATGGTAGTGATTTCAAACTACCTGATTAATAATCCATATAAACTAACAAGTCTTAACACCTTTGCAGAGCGTTATGAAGCTGCTAAGTCGTCAATCTCAGAAGATGTTGCTATTATTAAAAAAGCTTTTGAAGAAAGTCAAATAGGGGAAATCGAAACAGTAACGGGTGCCTCTGGGGGTGTTATATTTACACCAACTATTTCTGATGAAGATGCAAGAAGTCTAGTTGAAAATCTTTGTGAACGCCTTGCTGAGAGTGATCGTATCTTGCCAGGTGGTTATCTCTATCTATCTGATTTATTAAGTACCCCATCGATTTTGAAAAATGTTGGTCGTATTATTGCTAGTGCTTTTAAAGGGCAAAAAATTGATGCTGTAATGACTGTTGCTACAAAAGGTGTGCCTTTGGCAAATGCAGTGGCAGATGTCTTGAATATTCCATTTGTTATTGTTCGTCGTGATCTGAAAATCACAGAAGGATCAACAGTCTCAGTAAACTACGTCAGTGGCTCAAGCAATCGTATTGAAAAAATGTTCCTTTCAAAACGCAGTTTGAAACCAAATAGTCGTGTTCTTATTGTTGATGATTTTCTTAAAGGTGGCGGCACTATTACCGGTATGATTAGTTTGCTTTCGGAATTTGATAGTGAGTTGGTGGGTGTAGCTGTATTTGCAGAGAATGCCAAAGTCGATCGAGACATTCATGAATACAAATCATTGCTCACTGTATCTGACATCGATGTAAAATCACAAAAAGTAGAAGTTGAAGTAGGTAATATTTTCGATAAATCAAAAGCTTAGAACGTAATTCCTAATTTAATATTTAGGAATTTTCTTTTTGGTAAGAATTTGTTGACAATGTTCCTTAGAATATGGTATTATATCAGATGGTACTTTTTACTTTTGGTCTCTCAAAAGTGTACAGAGACGTGCTGACATAAGTTGCAAAAGTACACACAGATATGGATTGTCACCAGTGCCATATCAACCAAAAATAAAAAACACAGGAGAATGTAGATGCCTACAATTAACCAATTGGTTCGTAAACCACGTCAATCAAAAGTTGTTAAATCTAAATCACCAGCTTTGAACGTTGGTTACAACAGCCACAAAAAAGTTCAAACTAACGTATCTTCACCACAAAAACGTGGTGTTGCAACACGTGTTGGAACAATGACACCTAAAAAACCTAACTCAGCCCTTCGTAAATTTGCTCGTGTACGTTTGAGCAACCTTATCGAAGTTACTGCTTACATCCCAGGTATCGGACACAACCTCCAAGAACACAGCGTTGTTCTTATCCGTGGTGGACGTGTAAAAGACCTTCCAGGGGTACGTTACCACATCGTCCGTGGTGCACTTGATACTGCAGGTGTAGCTGATCGTAAACAAAGCCGTTCTAAATACGGTGCTAAACGTCCTAAAGGGTAAGAAGGGAGATAAGATAAAATGAGTCGTAAAAATAGAGCGCCTAAACGCGAAGTATTGGCAGATCCATTGTACAATTCAAAAATCGTTACACGTCTTATCAACCGTGTAATGCTTGATGGTAAACGTGGTACTGCTGCAACAATCGTATACGATGCTTTCGAGCAAATCAAAGAAGCAACTGGAAACGATGCTCTTGAAGTATTCGAAACAGCTATGGACAACATCATGCCTGTACTTGAAGTACGTGCACGTCGTGTTGGTGGTTCAAACTACCAAGTCCCAGTTGAAGTTCGTCCAGAACGTCGTATAACTCTTGGTCTTCGTTGGTTGGTTAACGCATCACGTGCGCGTGGTGAACACACTATGAAAGAACGTCTTGCAAAAGAAATCATGGATGCTGCAAACAACACTGGAGCAGCAGTTAAGAAACGTGAAGATACTCACAAAATGGCTGAAGCAAACCGTGCCTTTGCACACTTCCGCTGGTAATTATAAGTTTCAAGCTGTATTACAGTTATATATTATTCATAAGCTGAGGCTTTGGAACTGTAACAGATTGAGTTTTGGTTCTGGTTCAAATTGTATAATTTATATCGTTTGAAAAACAGTTGAATATCATTGAAGAACGGGTAGGTCCTGCCTATCCGTTTTTTGACAATAATGTTATAATAAATAAGTAAACTAAAATATTTATAGGAGAATAAACCTAATGGCACGCGAATTTTCACTTGCAAAAACTCGTAATATCGGTATCATGGCCCATGTCGATGCTGGTAAAACAACTACAACAGAGCGTATCCTTTACTACACTGGTAAAATTCATAAAATCGGTGAAACTCACGAAGGTGCATCACAAATGGACTGGATGGAGCAAGAACAAGAACGTGGTATCACAATCACTTCTGCCGCTACAACAGCGCAATGGAATGGTCACCGTGTTAACATCATCGATACACCAGGACACGTGGACTTCACTATCGAAGTACAACGTTCACTCCGTGTATTGGATGGTGCCGTAACCGTTCTTGACTCACAATCAGGTGTAGAGCCTCAAACTGAAACAGTTTGGCGTCAAGCAACTGAGTATGGTGTTCCACGTATCGTATTTGCCAACAAAATGGATAAAATCGGTGCTGACTTCCTTTACTCAGTAAGCACACTTCATGATCGTCTTCAAGCAAACGCACACCCAATTCAATTACCAATCGGTGCTGAAGATGACTTCCGTGGTATCATTGACTTGATTAAAATGAAAGCTGAAATCTATACTAATGACCTAGGTACAGATATTCTTGAAGAAGATATTCCAGCTGAATACGTAGATCAAGCAAACGAATACCGTGAAAAATTGATCGAAGCAGTTGCTGAAACTGACGAAGATTTGATGATGAAATACCTTGAAGGTGAAGAAATCACTAACGATGAATTGAAAGCAGCTATTCGTCGTGCTACAATTAACGTTGAATTCTTCCCAGTTCTTTGTGGTTCAGCCTTCAAAAACAAAGGTGTTCAATTGATGCTTGATGCGGTTATTGACTACCTTCCAAGTCCACTTGATATTCCAGCCATCAAAGGTATTAACCCAGATACAGGCGAAGAAGAAACTCGTCCTGCTTCTGATGAAGCGCCATTTGCAGCTCTTGCCTTCAAGATCATGACTGACCCATTTGTAGGTCGTTTAACATTTATCCGTGTTTACTCAGGAATCCTTCAATCAGGTTCTTACGTAATGAATACTTCTAAAGGTAAACGCGAACGTATCGGACGAATCCTTCAAATGCACGCTAACAGCCGTCAAGAAATCGAACAAGTTTATGCCGGTGATATCGCTGCTGCTATCGGTTTGAAAGATACTACAACTGGTGACTCATTGACTGATGAAAAAGCTAAAGTTATTCTTGAGTCAATCGAAGTTCCAGAACCAGTTATCCAATTGATGGTTGAGCCTAAGACTAAAGCTGACCAAGATAAAATGGCTATCGGTCTTCAAAAACTTGCTGAAGAAGATCCAACATTCCGTGTTGAAACTAACCCTGAAACTGGTGAAACTGTTATCTCTGGTATGGGTGAACTTCACCTTGATGTCCTTGTTGACCGTTTGAAACGTGAACACAAGGTTGAAGCCAATGTTGGTGCCCCACAAGTATCATATCGTGAAACATTCCGTGCTGCAACACAAGCACGTGGATTCTTCAAACGCCAATCAGGTGGTAAAGGTCAATTTGGTGACGTTTGGATTGAATTTACTCCAAACGAAGAAGGTAAAGGATTCGAATTCGAAAATGCTATCGTTGGTGGTGTGGTTCCACGTGAATTCATCCCTGCAGTAGAAAAAGGATTGGAAGAATCAATGGCTAATGGTGTCCTTGCTGGATACCCAATGGTTGACATTAAAGCTAAGCTTTATGATGGTTCATACCACGATGTCGATTCATCTGAAACTGCCTTTAAGATTGCTGCATCTCTTGCACTTAAAGAAGCTGCTAAGACTGCACAACCAACTATTCTTGAGCCAATGATGCTTGTAACTATCACTGCTCCAGAAGAGAACCTTGGTGATGTTATGGGTCACGTTACTGCTCGTCGTGGACGTGTTGATGGTATGGAAGCACACGGTAATACCCAAATCGTTCGTGCCTATGTACCACTTGCTGAAATGTTCGGTTATGCAACAACACTTCGTTCTGCAACTCAAGGACGTGGTACATTCATGATGGTATTTGATCACTATGAAGATGTTCCAAAATCAGTTCAAGAAGAAATCATCAAGAAAAATTCTGGTGAAGCTTAATTAGAAGTTTTTAAGTTAAGGTGCTTATGAAAGTAAGTGCCTTTTCTATTTGCATTTTCCTGAAAAAAATTATATAATAGGTGTGTTAAAAGGTTAAATGAAAGCCCTCAAGTTAATCTTTTCACAATAGGGAGAGCTCGCTCTCAAAATTATATTTATTTGATTTTCATAAGGAGGAAATCACTAATGGTAGTTAAAGTTGGTATTAACGGTTTCGGCCGTATCGGTCGTCTTGCTTTCCGTCGTATCCAAAACGTAGAAGGTGTTGAAGTTACACGCATCAACGACCTTACTGATCCAGTTATGCTTGCACACTTGTTGAAATACGACACAACTCAAGGTCGTTTCGACGGTACTGTTGAAGTAAAAGATGGTGGATTCGAAGTTAACGGTAAATTCGTTAAAGTTTCTGCAGAACGTGATCCAGAACAAATTGACTGGGCTAACGATGGTGTAGAAATCGTTCTTGAAGCAACTGGTTTCTTTGCTAAGAAAGATGCTGCTGAAAAACACTTGCACCCTGGTGGAGCTAAGAAAGTTGTTATTACTGCTCCTGGTGGAAATGATGTTAAAACAATTGTATTTAACACTAACCACGATATCCTTGATGGTACTGAAACAGTTATCTCAGGCGCTTCATGTACTACAAACTGTTTGGCTCCAATGGCTAAAGCACTTCATGACAACTTTGGTGTTGTTGAAGGGTTGATGACTACTATCCATGCTTACACTGGTGACCAAATGATCCTTGACGGACCACACCGTGGTGGGGACCTTCGTCGTGCACGTGCTGGTGCTGCAAATATCGTTCCTAACTCAACTGGTGCTGCTAAAGCTATCGGTCTTGTAATCCCAGAATTGAACGGTAAACTTGACGGATCTGCACAACGTGTTCCAGTTCCAACTGGATCAGTTACTGAATTGGTAGCAGTTTGTGAAAAGAACGTTACTGTTGATGAAGTGAACGCAGCTATGAAAGCAGCTTCAAACGAATCATATGGATACACAGAAGATCCGATTGTATCTTCAGATATCGTAGGTATGTCTTACGGTTCATTGTTTGACGCAACTCAAACTAAAGTTCTCGACGTTGACGGTAAACAATTGGTTAAAGTTGTTTCATGGTACGACAACGAAATGTCTTACACTTCACAACTTGTACGTACTCTTGAATACTTCGCGAAAATCGCTAAATAATGGCTCTTTGTCAACTGTAGTGGGTGACGAAAAGCTAACATCTAGAGAGGACCGGGTAGGTCCTTTTTTTATGTATGTTCAGTGTGATGAAGACACGCTTCTTAAAGTTGATAAAGTTTCTAAAACCGAAGCCCAAACGTTTGATGTCTTTGATCAACTTATTAGTCGCTTCAAGTTTCGCGTTTGAATAGTCCGTTTCTAGTGCGTTTTTGATGTATTGCTTGTGTCTAAGAAAAGTCCTAAAGACAGTTTGAAAATAATGATTGACCTTGCTCCTATTTTCCTCTATCAGTTCAAAGAACTCATCTACTCTCTTCTCCTGAAAGTGAAAAAGCAAAAGCTGATAAAGTGTATAGTAGTCAGTAAGCTCTTTTGAAAAGACTAGTGTCTTCGCAACAACTTCATGTGGTGCTAAAGTTTGGCGGAAAGTCTTTGAATAAAAAGAGTTGAGAGATAGTTTAGGGCTGTCCTTTTGGAAGAGTCGCCAGTGATTTTTCAGGGCTCGATAGGGTAGTGACTTCTTATCGAACTGGTTCATAATTGCAATTCTTGTCTTTAAAAAGGCACGTCCAAGGTGATGGATGATGTGGAAACGATCAAGAACGATTTTTGCGTTTGGAAAGAGTCTGCGGGCTAGTGGTATATAAGCTCCAGACTTATCCATCGTGATAAACTGTACCTGTTATCGGACTTTCAATGGATACTTCAAAAGTAGTTTCGTATAGTAGTTTGGCGGCGATTATCAAGGATGGTTATGAGTTGGTTTGTCTCATAGTTTTGAGCCACAAAAGCCAACTCCCCTTTCTTGAACCCAAACTCATCCCAGGACATAACAGCAGGGAGTTTGTCATAATGTTCCTTGAAAGTAAACTGATCAAGCTTACGATAGACAGTGGACGTCGACACGCGAAGTCTTCTGGCAATATCAGTTAGTAACACCTTCTCAGTTAGGAGTTGTGTAACCTTTTGTCGGACCAGATTAGAGATTTGGCAGTTTTTCTCGCAGTTTTTCTCAATGATAGATGTCTCAGCCACCCTTACTCTCCTACAATTTTTACACTGGAAACGACATTTTTTCAGACGTAGTAGAGTTGGCGTTCCCGCTTGCTCGAGAAGAGGGATTTTAGAAGGCTTTTGAAAGTCGTACTTGATCATCTTTCCATGGCAATGAGGACATGATGGTGCAGGGTAATCAAGTTTTGCTTGAATCTCGATATGAGTGTCAGTTTCAAAAACAAGTGAAATCTTGATATTTTGGTCTTTGATTCCGATTAATTCTGTGTTATTCTTAATAAGTCTCATAAGTTCTTCCTAATGATGGTTTGGTTGCTTTTCATTATAGTTCTTATGGGACTTTTTGTGTACACTCAAAAAGCTCTATAATCCCTACAGTAGTTTTACCCACTACAGAAATTATAGAGCCTTTAATTTTACCTTAATGTGTTTGTTGTTGTTGTAATAATCAATATAGTCTACAATAGCTTGTTCCAATTGCTCAAGTAAGTGAAACATCTTCTCGTAACCATAAAACATCTCAGACTTAAGAATGCCAAAGAAAGACTCCATCATACCATTGTCTGGACTATTTACCTTACGTGACATGGACGGTTGAATCCCTTTATCCTCTAAAAATTGATGATAATACTGATGTTGGTATTGCCATCCCTGGTCACTATGGAGAATTGTATTTTCATAATGCTCCTCTGTGAAGGACTGGTCTAACATAGATTTCACTTGTTCTAAGTTTGGTGAAGTTGAGAGATTATAAGCGATAATTTCGCTGTTGAAACCATCTAAAACAGGCGATAAATATAATTTATGTGTGCTATTTGGAATGGCAAACTCTGTCACATCTGTGTAGCACTTTTCCATTGGGTTGGCTGCTTCAAACTGCCGTTGAATAAGGGTTATCTGCTTTCTTACCAACTTCTCCTTGGTATGAAGAATACTTGCGTTTACGACGAATTTGGGAACTTAAACCAAGGAGATTTATCAGACGTTGGACCTTCTTTTGGTTCACTACAAAACCACAATTCCTCAATTCAAGAGTTATTCGGAGATAGCCATAATTTCCTTTATACTCATAATAAATTTCTTGAATTTCGCCTTTAGTCTCTTTATCTTTGTCGTGCCCATCTAGTTGTTTCAACTGATAATAGTAAGTCGAGCGAGCTAAACGTGCTGTTTCAAGAAGTAAATCTAGTCGAAATCCTCCTGAAACCATTTCTCTAACTGTTTCTGCCTTTCTCGATGTAAGGCTTCGTCCCTTTCCTCTAACTCTTTTAACTTTTTTAGGTAGGCCACCTCGGTACGTAAGCGTTCATTCTCCTCTTGGAGTCGCTCTAGTTCTGTCATTTCTTCCCAAGTTTTCTTACGTTTACGCCCCATTTTAGGTACTCTGCCTCTTCTTTTCTCAAGAATTGTATACCCATTTTTTTATATTGTGCTATCTAGTTAGGCAACATTCCACCACTTGGAAGACAATAATCAAGACTTACACTTTTTTGTGAACGACCTTCAAGTAGCACTTTATCAATCATTTCTTGTTTTAATTCTGGTGAATCGTAACGATGCTTACCTTTCTTGATAATTTCTATTCCGTAACGTTCAATCAATCTCGTCATATATCTTAATCCAGAAGCATCCACACCAAATCGTTTTGAAAGTTGGTTGAAGGTTTGACCTTGCTTTCTCAATTCATATATTTGAACTTTATCTTCATAAGTTAGTTTCATAATAAAAACACCCCAAAAGTTAGATTTTTCTATCTAACTTTTGGGGTGCAGTTCAAGTGTTATATTAGATAAGGTTTCCCGACCACTAACTAATATACAAAAGGGGGACCCCTGATGAGACAGGATAATAATAGTTTAGGACATACTACTTGGAATTGTAAGTATCATATTGTTTTCGCCCAAAAATATAGATGTCAAATAATCTATGGGAAATACAAAGCAAGTATTGGTCAAATCTTACGGTTATTATGTGAAAGAAAAGGCGTTGAAATTCATGAAGCTGAAGCTTGCCCAGATCATATTCACATGTTGGTGAGCATACCATCAAAACTAAGTATTTCCTCATTTATGGGATATTTATAGGAAAAGAGTGTTTGTTTAAAAGTAAGAAAGAAGAGGAATAAGTGTAAGTATGAGGATTATATTTAAATCGAAATTAGCTTTTTTCTGAATTTTATTTAGGTGTTTTTTTTTTTATTGCTATTCTGACTTTCTATTTTGATTATATGATAAAAGTAGCCTACTAGCAATTAGCTAGAAATCCTTCTGATTTTGCTATCTCTTTTATGCATTTTGTGATATAATGAGAACGTATTAAAAAATTAAGGAGTCTGATCAAATGGCTAAATTGACTGTTAAAGATGTTGAGTTGAAAGGGAAAAAAGTTCTTGTTCGTGTTGACTTCAACGTACCTGTAAAAGATGGCGTGATCACTAACGACAACCGTATCACTGCTGCCCTTCCAACTATCAAGTATATCCTTGAACAAGGTGGACGTGCAATCCTCTTCTCTCACCTTGGACGTGTAAAAGAAGAAGCTGATAAAGAAGGTAAATCACTTGCTCCTGTAGCTGCTGACTTGGCTGCTAAATTGGGTCAAGATGTTAAGTTTATTCCAGGTGTTACACGTGGTGTTGAATTGGAAGCAGCTGTTAACGCTCTTGAAGATGGGCAAGTTCTCTTGGTTGAAAACACTCGTTTTGAAGATGTTGATGGCAAGAAAGAATCTAAAAATGATCCTGAACTTGGTAAATACTGGGCATCACTTGGAGATGGTATCTTCGTAAACGATGCATTCGGTACAGCTCACCGTGCACACGCATCTAACGTTGGTATCTCAGCAAACGTTGAAAAAGCTGTTGCTGGATTCCTTCTTGAAAACGAAATTGCATACATCCAAGAAGCAGTTGAAAATCCAGAACGTCCATTCGTGGCTATCCTTGGTGGTTCAAAAGTTTCAGATAAGATCGGTGTTATCGAAAACTTGCTTGAAAAAGCTGATAAAGTTCTTATCGGTGGTGGGATGACTTACACATTTTTCAAAGCGCAAGGTATCGAAATCGGTAACTCACTTGTGGAAGAAGATAAATTGGATGTAGCGAAAGCTCTTCTTGAAAAATCAAATGGTAAATTGATCTTGCCAGTTGACTCAAAAGAAGCAAACGCATTTGCTGACTACACTGAAGTGAAATATACTGAAGGTGAAGCAATAGACCCAGGTTTCCTTGGTCTTGATATCGGTCCAAAATCTATCGCTAAATTCGACGAAGCTTTGACTGGTGCTAAAACAGTTGTATGGAATGGACCTATGGGTGTATTTGAAAACCCTGACTTCCAGGCTGGTACAATCGGTGTGATGGACGCTATCGTGAAACAACCAGGTGTTAAATCAATCATCGGTGGTGGTGACTCAGCTGCTGCAGCAATCAACCTTGGATATGCAGACAAATTCTCATGGATCTCTACTGGTGGTGGTGCATCTATGGAACTCCTTGAAGGTAAAGAACTTCCAGGACTTGCAGCTTTGACTGAAAAATAATTTTTAGTAAATCAAGAACGTTCTATAGGGCGTTCTTTTGGCTCCTTGTCAACTGTAGTGGGTGACGAAAAGCTAATATCTAGAGAGGACCGGATAGGTTTTCTCTTTTTGTATGTTCAGAGTGATGAAGACACGCTTCCTAAAGTTGATGAAGTTTCTAAAACCAAAGCCCAACCGTTTGATGTCTTTAATCAACTTGTTAGTCGCTTCGAGTTTTGCGTTTGAATAGTCTGTTTCTAACACATTCTTGATGGATTTCTTGTGTCTAAGAAAAGTCCTAAAGACCGTTTGAAAGTAGTGGTTGACCTTGCTTGTGTTCTCCTCTATTAACTCAAAGAACTAATCTACTCTCTTCTCCTGAAAGTGAAAAAGTAAAAGCTGATAAAGTTTGTAGGCATTAGCGATCTCTTCTGAAAAGACCAATGTCTTCTCAATGATTCCATGTGGTACTAAAGTTTGTCTGAAGGTCTTTGAATAGAAGGAGTTGAGAGATAGCTTACGACTGTCCTTTTGAAAAAGTCGCCAGTGATTTTTTAAATCTCAATAAGGTAGTGAATTCTTATTAAACTGGTTCATAATGGCAATTCTTGTCTTTAAAAAGGCACGTCCAAGGTTCTGGATAATGTGAAATCGATCAGGAACGATTTTGGTGTTAGGAAAGAGTTTGCGAGCCAGTGGAATATAAGCTCCAGACATATCCATCGTGATAAATTGTACCTGTTGTCGGATTTCCAATGGATACTTCAAAAAGTAGTTTCGTATACAGGATAATCCAGTTTTGCTTGAACCTCGATATGAGTATTCGTTTCAAAAACAAGAGAAATAATGATGTTAGGGTCTTTAATTCCGATCAATTCTGTGGTATTCTTAATAAGTCTCATAAGTTCTTCCTAATGATGGTTTTGTCGCTCTTCATTATAGTTCTTATGGGACTTTTTGTGTATACTTAAAAAGCTCTATAATCTCTACAGTGGTTTTATCCACTACAGAAATTATAGAGCCGTTCTTTTTTTGTTGAATTGAATACTATTCAATTGTAAAATGTAAAATATTAACATTCTTTTTTATTTTTTAATTATACAGTGAAATATCCCAAAAACTAGTAAATCATGGTAAAATAAATGAATGGGATTGAAATTTGAACCAAAAAAATTTAAGTTTGGTATGCGTACACTAAAGACCGGAATAGCCGTTTTTCTTGTTTTAGGATTGTTCTCTGCTTTCGGCTGGGATGGGCTTCAGATTGGTTGTTTAACTGCTGTTTTTAGTTTGCGTGAGAACTTTGACCGTAGTGTTCAATTTGGAAAATCACGTATTTTTGCAAATACAGTTGGGGGGCTTTTATCGCTTTTATTCTATTTTGTGAATATGTGGTTTGACAATTCAGTTTGGGTGACCTTGCTATTGGTCCCTATTTTAACAATGTTAACTATTGTCATTAATGTATCCTTTAATAATGCTTCCGGAGTTATTGGAGGAGTGGCTGCGCTTCTGATTATCACTTTGTCTATCCCACCTGATAATACTTTCACCTATGTGATAGCAAGAGTATTTGAAACGTTTTGCGGAGTCTTTATTGCAATCCTTGTTAATTATGATTATGATTGGTTACTTAAACATCTAAAATAAGAATAAAAGAGTTCTCTTGAGCTCTTTTTTATGTTTTTTAAAATAAAATCCTTGAATATAAGGTAATAAGCAATACAATGTTCGGGTTTTTCTTATTGTGTAAGAAAAAGTGACATTATCTGTTGACATGTAGTAACATTCAGAATATAATTGTTAGGAAAGGAGAATTATCATGGCAAGAGAAAAAGAACTAAGACGTTCTTTGGCTGTTTTTCCGATTGGCACAGTTATGAAGTTAACGGATTTAACTGCTCGTCAAATTCGTTACTATGAAGATCAGGGGTTGATTCAACCTGAACGTACAGCTGGGAATCGTCGTATGTACTCATTAAATGATATGGATCGTTTATTGGAAATCAAAGATTTTTTGAATGACGGTTACAATATTGCAGCAATTAAGCATGAGTATGAGAAACGTAAAATTCGTGTACAACAAAAACAAGTAGCTTTAACTGATGCGGATGTTCGACGTATCTTGCATGATGAACTCCTTCAGCAAGGTCGTTTTACGACTCCATCGCAACAATTTGGTAACTTGCGTATTTAATTACGCTTTGAACTTTTATTTTTGGTTTTTATAAAGGAGACCCCTATTATGGCAATCACAGCAGCTGATATTCGTCGCGAAGTCAAAGAGAAGAATGTTACTTTTTTGCGTTTAATGTTCTCTGATATCCTTGGTATTATGAAGAATGTTGAAATTCCTGCGACAGATGAACAGTTGGATAAGGTACTTTCAAATAAAGTTATGTTTGATGGTTCATCAATTGAAGGTTTTGTTCGTATCAATGAATCTGATATGTATCTTTACCCAGATCTTGATACTTGGACAGTCTTCCCTTGGGGCGATGAAAATGGGTCAGTCGCTGGTCTTATTTGTGATATCTATACTTCGGCAGGTGAACCATTTGCAGGAGACCCACGTGGTAACTTGAAAAAAGCATTGCGTCATATGGAAGAAGTTGGTTATAAATCATTTAATCTTGGACCAGAGCCAGAATTTTTCCTTTTAAAATTAGATGAACAAGGTAATCCTACGCTTGAAGTTAACGATAAAGGTGGTTATTTTGACCTTGCACCAACTGACCTTGCCGACAATACACGTCGTGAAATTGTTAATGTGTTGACAGAAATGGGATTTGAAGTTGAAGCATCTCACCATGAGGTTGGGGTTGGACAACACGAAATCGATTTTAAATATACTGAAGTTTTAAAAGCTTGTGATAATATCCAAATTTTCAAATTGGTTGTTAAGACAATCGCTCGTAAACACGGTCTATACGCTACATTTATGGCGAAACCTAAATATGGTATTGCCGGTAGTGGTATGCACTGTAACATGTCTCTTTTCACTGAAGAAGGAAATGCTTTCTTTGATCCAGAGGATCCACATGGTATGCAATTGTCTCAAGACGCATACTACTTCCTTGGTGGTTTGATGAAACATGCATATAACTATACTGCAATTATTAACCCAACAGTGAACTCTTACAAACGTTTGGTTCCTGGTTATGAAGCTCCTGTATATATTGCATGGGCGGGTAGCAACCGTTCACCATTAATCCGCGTTCCTGCTTCTCGTGGTATGGGTACACGCTTGGAATTGCGTTCAGTTGACCCAATGGCAAACCCATATTTGGCAATGGCCGTTCTTTTGGAAGCCGGACTTGATGGTATCATTAATAAGATTGAAGCTCCAGCTCCAATTGAAACAAACATCTACTCAATGTCTCCAGAAGAACGTAAAGAGGCTGGTATCATTGATTTGCCCTCAACACTACGTAATGCTCTTAAAGCATTGGAAACGGATGAAGTGGTTCGTCAAGCATTGGGTAATCATATCTATACAAACTTCCTTGATGCGAAACGTTTGGAGTGGGCAAGCTATGCTACTTTCGTTTCACAATGGGAAATTGATAACTACTTAGATCTGTATTAATAAAATAATTTGAAGATCAGGGTTACCTGGTTTTCTTTTTTTTCTCTCTTAATTACATTAAAATATTAAGATGTTAAACTAATTTCATATCAATCTTAATCAGGAGGGAATATAAAAACAACAAAAATACTGCCTTAGCAATAGTCCCAAGTACATTATTGCTTGGTCTTACAGTCGCTCAAATAACTGATGCTGATTATTATACTGTTCAAAATGGGAGACTTATTCTTCTCAATTGCTAGCCAATATAGCGTAGCTACATATCAATTAGCTGCTGAAAATGGCATGACTATCTGGTCAAGACTCGTTCTTGGTGGAACTTCGGATGTTTCAGGAACTGCCACAGCAGATGAAGATATATCTGAAATTTTTTATTCAGAGGTAACAGTTACTGATACAGATATAGATTCCATGTGGAATTGTTATCTAGTTGGTCAATGTACATGGGGTGTTAAAGAAATTACTCTATGGGGAAGTAACTGGTGGTGTAATGGTGGCGATTGGGCAGGAAGCGCTGCTAGCCAAGGCTATGCTGTTGGTTCGATATCTGCTGCTCGTTCGATTGTATGTTGGACTGATGATGGTGGATATTAGATACGTTGGTTTTGTTACACAAGTTGGTTAGATTCAAATCTTGGAGTCGAACTATAACAATTTGCAACACATTGATAACTATCGTGGTTAGTTTAATCCATAAAATTCAACAACACCAGAGGTGGTATCTTACATTTATTCAGGTGCATAAAAGGAGAAGCAGCGTTTATAGAACTTTTTACTTACTGAAGATTTGTAGCATACTAAAAAATGGTAGCTGTCAGGCTACCATTTTTTAGTTATCAGGTGTGAGAATCATGGGAATGATAATTGGCTCACGTTCTGTTTTTTCGTATAGGAATGGTCGTAATGCATTGACGATAGCTCCGTTAACGGATTGAATGCTGGCGTCTTTATTTTTAAGAGCAATACGAATAGCGTTGAATAGAATGCGTTGGCTATCACGAATAAGATCACCAGATTCACGCATATAGATAAATCCACGACTGAGAATATCTGGACCAGCTAGAATCATCTTAGAATTGAAGTCAACAGTTGCGACAGCAAGGACGACACCATCTCCAGAGAGATCACGACGGTCACGAAGAACGGCCGCCCCAATATCACCGATACCATTACCATCGACATAGATGTCTTGAGCATTGAAATGACCTGCACGACGAGCAGAATCTTTTGTTAGGGCTAAGACATCACCATTTTCCATGATAAAGATATTCTCTTTCGGAACACCACAATCAACAGCGAGATCTGCGTGGACCTTTTGCATGCGGTATTCACCATGAACAGGCATGAAGAATTTTGGTTTTATCAAGCGAAGCATTAGTTTTTGCTCTTGTTGACCACCGTGACCAGAGGTATGGATATTGTTGATTTTACCGTGAATAACATCTACACCCGCTTCTTGAATGGTATTAATCAAACGGTTAACGCTGGTTGTATTTCCTGGGATAGGGCTAGATGAGAAGATAACGGTGTCACCAGGTTGTAGTGTTACTTGTCGGTGCATACCATTGGCAATACGTGCAAGGGCCGCCATAGGCTCCCCTTGAGAACCGGTACACAAGATAAGAATCTCACTGGCATGATAGTTTTTCATTTCACTAGGATCAATAATAGTTCCTTTTGGAACTTTGATATAGCCTAGTTCAACACCATTAACAATGGCTTTCTCCATAGAACGTCCAAAGACAACAATCTTACGACCGGTTTTTACAGCAGCCTCAGCAGCTTGTTGAAGACGGAAAATATTAGAGGCAAATGAGGCGAAGATAATACGTCCGTGAATGCCTTCAATTATTTTCATGATGGATTGTCCAACGACCTTCTCGGAATTAGTGAAAGTTGGGACTTCAGCATTGGTTGAGTCTGAGAGGAGGCAAAGAACGCCTTCTTCACCGAGTGCAGCCATACGATGAAGGTCTGCTGGCTCACCTACTGGAGTGAGGTCGAACTTAAAGTCACCGGTACAAACAATTTTACCTTGTGGTGTATGGATGACAATTCCGAGAGGTTCTGGAATTGAGTGAGTTGTGCGGAAGAAGGTTACGCTCATATTTTTGAAAGTAAGCTCTGTATCAGCGTTAATTTCATAGAGTTGTGCATCACGTAGTAGTCCGTGTTCTTCCAATTTTCCTTTGATAAGAGCAAGAGCAAGTGGTCCTGCATAGATTGGGATATTTGCCTGTTTAAGAAGGAAGGGGATACCACCAATATGGTCTTCGTGACCGTGAGTAACGACAAGAGCCTTAACACGGTCAACGTTTTCAACGATGTAAGAATAGTCCGGGATGACATAATCGATACCGAGAAGATCATCTTCAGGGAATTTAATACCCGCATCGACGATGATGATTTCATCCTGGTATTCAATACCATAGGTATTTTTACCGATTTCTCCCAAACCACCAATCGCATAAACCCCAACTTCTTCAGGTTTTAGATTGATTTTTGATGCCATGGTCTTAGAACTCCGTTACTTCAAAAACGCCTGTTTCTTTTTCGTATTCAAGGGCTTTTTCTGAGAGGAGCTCAATGAATTCGATGTTGTAGGCAGTGTTTTTTTCGATGATTTGACGAGCTTGGATACGTCCCTCAAGTTCAGTTTCTGCATCGATATCTAGATAGAGTGATTTTGTCTGTTCACGGCGTGGGCTACGCTCTTTAGTTTCTTGGTAAAAAACTTTATAAATCATGATTTTCCTTTCTTTCCAAAAGGCTCTACCATTCTATAAAAAAACCGGTCAAGTCAATCTTTTCTCTGATTTACTTGACGTTTTGATATTCACTTTTATGAGTAATAGGTAGTAAGCCTTGATTCGTATAACAATTACTATTATTGTACCATAAGATAAGGGGTAGATAAAGAAAATGGCGGAAAAAGTTGGGAAATGTTCATTTTTGGGAAACAACTACTTGTGTTATAATAGAGAAGCATAAAAAGAAACAAGGAAAAAAGATGAAAATATTAGCATTTGATACTTCCAGCACTGCTTTATCAGTAGCCTTGTTGGAAGATGAGAATTTAGTGGCAGAGGCAACAGTGACAGTGAAAAAGAATCATAGTATTAGTCTAATGCCCACTATTGATTTTTTGGTTGCTCAGGTGAGCTGGCAACCAGCTGATTTAGACCGTGTTGTTGTTGCTCAAGGACCCGGCTCCTACACAGGGCTTCGTGTGGCTGTCGCAACAGCTAAGACTTTAGCATATGCCCTTAACATTGATTTAGTGGGAGTTTCAAGTTTGCAGGCCTTGATGGATCACTCAGCTGATGGTGTTGTAATTCCTATCATGGATGCCCGTCGTAATAATGTTTACGTCGGATTTTATGAAAATGGCCAAGCTATCATCCCGGATCGTCATGCTGCCTTTACAGATGTTCTTGAGCAAGCTAAAACTTTTGAAAAGGTAACTTTTGTAGGTGAAGTGGCTAATTTTGTGGATCAGATTAAGGAAAGTCTTCCAGAGGCAACTATCTTGCCAAGTCTTCCGTCAGCCCTGTTAATTGGTCGTTTAGGCTTATCCTTGCCTCCTGTTAATGTGGATGCCTTTGTCCCTCATTACTTGAAGCGAGTTGAGGCGGAGGAAAACTGGCTTAAGACACATGAGGAGACTAATCGTGACAACTACATCAAGCGCGTCTAGATTGAGTAGTCAGGAACAGGCTCAGCTCATTTACCAGATTTTGTCGGATGTTTATGACAAATCTCCATGGACACTTGAGCAGGTGGTAGCAGACTTGGCTTTGGACACTACTGAATATTTCTATGTTTATAATCAAGAAGAAGTTGTTGGTTTTTTAGCTCTTCAAAATTTAGTTGGTGAGATTGAAGTTACCAATATTGCGGTTCTAAAAGCTTATCAGGGATGTGGGTATGCCAGTCAGTTGATGAAGTATTTAGAGGAGCGTAGTGAACCCATCTTTCTTGAAGTTAGAGCGTCAAATCAAGTCGCTCAGGCGCTATACAGAAAATTTGGATTTGAAAGTCTAGGAATTCGGAAAAATTATTATCATGAGCCTCAGGAGGATGCAGTTATCATGAGGCGAGAGGAAATCTAATGGCAGATAGATATATTTTGGCGGTGGAGAGCTCGTGTGACGAGACTTCAGTTGCTGTTTTAAAAAATGAGAAAGATCTTTTAAGTAATATTATTGCTAGTCAGGTAGAAAGCCATAAACGATTTGGTGGCGTTGTTCCTGAGGTGGCTAGCCGTCACCATGTGGAAGTAGTGACTCTTTGTATTAAGGATGCTCTATCTGAGGCGGGAATTGTTGCTGAACAATTGGATGCTGTAGCTGTAACCTATGGTCCAGGATTGGTTGGAGCCCTCTTGGTTGGGATGGCAGCAGCTAAGGCCTTTGCATGGGCGCACGGTTTGCCTTTGATTCCGGTCAATCATATGGCAGGGCATCTGATGGCGGCGCGTGAGGTTCAAGAGTTGGAGTACCCCCTCCTAGCGCTTTTGGTATCTGGAGGCCACACAGAGTTGGTTTATGTGTCAGAACCAGGGAATTACAAGATTGTTGGTGAGACACGTGACGATGCGGTTGGTGAAGCCTATGATAAGGTGGGACGTGTGATGGGCTTGACCTACCCAGCAGGACGAGAGATTGATGAATTGGCTCATAAGGGGAAAGATGTTTATGATTTCCCACGTGCCATGATTAAGGAAGACCACTTGGAGTTTTCATTTTCAGGCTTGAAGTCAGCCTTCATCAATTTGCACCATAATGCTGAGCAGAAAGGGGAAGTTTTAGTCACAGAAGACCTTTGTGCTTCCTTCCAAGCTGCTGTTTTGGATATTCTCCTAGCTAAGACCAAGAAAGCCTTAGAGCGTTACCCTGTCAAGACACTTGTTGTTGCTGGGGGCGTCGCAGCTAATCAGGGCTTACGTGAACGCCTAGCTGAAGAAATCACAGATGTAGATGTGGTTATTCCGCCTTTGCGTCTTTGTGGTGATAATGCTGGTATGATTGCTTTAGCAGCAGCTATTGAATGTGATAAAAAACATTTTGCTGACTTGGATTTAAATGCTAAACCAAGTCTAGCCTTTGCAGGATTTGAAGAATAAGAAGAACCTCTTACTCGTCTGGTAAGAGGTTCATTTAGAAAGGAATTGAGTGTGTCTGACTTTCGTTCGGGTATGAAAGCCGCAGTACCGACAGCTCTAGGATATGTGGCTATTGGTCTAGCATTTGGTGTCGTAGCGGCAGCTTCTGGTCTATCGGCTCTTGAGGTTGCTCTCATGTGTGCATTTGTCTATGGTGGCTCGGCTCAGTTTGCTATGTGTGCTTTAGTCGTTTCAGGAGCTGGCCTTGGTGAGTTAACCTTGACTGTTTTCTTAGTTAATTTGCGTAACATGTTGATGAGTTTACATGCAACAACGATTTTTACCAAAACAAGTCTCTGGAATCAGCTGGGAATTGGTAGTTTGATTACGGATGAAAGTTATGGTGTCTTATTAGGAGAATATGTACATCATAAAGATATTCCCTCTAACTGGATGCATGGTAATAATATTTTCAGTTATTTGGTTTGGATTGTGTCGTCAGTTGTTGGTTGTTTAATTGGCTCAATGATTCCAAATCCTGAGCTTTTTGGTTTGGATTTTGCCTTGATTGCCATGTTTATTGGTTTGTTAAGTAGTCAGTTTGATGCCTTGCTATGTGAAGGAGTGCGTAAACTGTTTCTGATTCTGTTATCTATTGCTGTGGCATATCTGAGCTTTAGCATCATTTTATCAGAATCTTTGGCTGTTCTAGTGGCTACTTTGATTGGATGTAGTGTGGGGGTAGTAATGTGTGATGGCCGTCAATAGCTTCATTCTTATCGCTATTTTACTAGGGTTTGTGGTCAGCTGGGTTCCTCGTGTCCTCCCTTTTATCTTAGTGAAATATAAGGGATTACCAGATATTGTTGTTCAATTTTTGCACTACCTACCAGTTTCTATTCTCTTTGCACTGATTCTCTCAAGCCTTATGATTGAGAAAATCGGTCACTTGCCACAGCTTAAGTGGATGGAAATCCTGGCTTCGGTGCCAACGGTAATTGTAGCATTTAAGAGTAAAAATCTGCTCTATGCAGTAACAGTCGGTATAGTGTCTATGGCCCTGATTCGTTTAGTATTTTAGTAAATGAAAAGACTTGAAAAGTGGCTCATTCAGAGCGACTCCAAGTCTTTTTTCCTAGTTGTTGTTAAAAAAGGCTGCAATATCGTCTTCGCTGAGACCTATCATTGGGTCGATAGTTGCCCAATTTTCTTCAGTTAAACGATAGTTTTCTTCTGTTTGCACAGGTTTGTTAACAGACTTATCCACAGGATGTGAATAAGTGTTAATAAGAGTTTGGGATGGATTGATATTTTCCGAGAAGTCTTTGTTTTCAAGGGTTTCTGAGGGTCTATTGTTTTCCGTTTTTGTTTGATTGAAGGCGTCTGTTCCCTCGTTTTTAACATTCTTTTCGACAGACTTATCAACAGCTTGTGTATAAGTTTGTTCAAAACGTTGGATGAGGTAGGTATTACGTTTGGCCCCCTCGTTGTGAACGGCATAATCGAAGGCTGCGATTTCCCCCAACATGACCAGTTTACTCTTGGCGCGTGTGATAGCGGTGTAGATGAGGTTACGTTGAAGCATACGCCCACTTTGGCGTGTGATGGGAAGGATAACGACTGGGAATTCACTCCCTTGGGATTTGTGTATAGACATGGCATAGGCCAGAGTAATCTTATTCCATTCGTTACGAGGATAGATAACCTCATTGCCATCGAAGGACATGTAAATTTCATCTTGCTTACTTTCAGTATATTTACCAGGTATGAGATCAGTAATGATTCCGATATCGCCATTGAAGACATTGAGTTCTGTATCGTTGACCAGGTGGAGAATCTTGTCATTCTTACGGAAGAAAATATCATTAAAGGCAAATTGATTGGCTTTTTCTTTGGGATTAAGTAGATCCTGCATAATGGTATTGAGATTGTTGATACCAGCCTGTCCCCGGTACATGGGGGCCAGAATCTGTACATCCTGAGCAGCGATCCCACTTTTAATAGCAGCAGAGACAATTTTAGGGACCATCTGTGGAATATGGTTAGCATTAGCCTCAAAGTATGATCGGTCAGCTTTTTTCTCTGTGAAATCAGTGGGTAGTTGGCCTTGGCGTATCTGGCTAGCTAAGGTAACAATAGTGGAATCCTCAGATTGTCTGAAAATTTTGGTTAGGGAAACCTTAGGCAAGTCATCAATCTGCAAAAGGTCAGCTAAGACTTGGCCAGGGCCTACAGAAGGTAGCTGATCTTGGTCACCTACAATGATTACTTGAGTAGTATCGGAAATGCTTTCGAAGAGTTGATTGGCCAACCAAGTATCAACCATAGAGAACTCATCGATGATAATCAAATCGCAATCAAGATAGTCATCTAAGGTCTTGAAATCGTCCTCGCCATTAAGCCCCAAATGTCTATGGATAGTGGCACTAGGAAGCTTGGTCAGTTCGTTCATCCGACGAGCAGCCCGTCCCGTTGGCGCTGCTAAAATAATGGGTAAATCAGACTTTTTGAGGTCTAAACCATGAAGGTCAGCATAGGTTTTAATAATTCCGTTAATAACAGTGGTTTTTCCTGTTCCGGGACCACCTGTCAGGATGAAGACCTTGCTTTGTAGGGCTTTAATAATGGCATCTTTTTGAACCTTGTCATAGGTGATACCAAGCTCATCTTCCACCCTTTCAAGACTTGCTTGGATTTTGTCCTCAGCACTGATGTCAGGCTGGTCTTTCGTGATACGAGTTAGGTGGGTATAGATGCCCTGTTCTGCAAAATATAGGGTATTATCAAAAATTTTAGTCTCTATATTTTGCACCTTATCCTCTTGGATGAGGTTGGTCAATTGGTGAGCAACCAAGGCAGGGTCAAGTTCAATCTGGCGAGAACTTTCCAAAAGAATGATAGTCCGTTCAAGCAAGGACTTGGCTTCGATGTAGGTGTCCCCTTCTTCCATACTAGCTTCTAGCAGACAGTGAATTAGGGCGGCTCGTAAACGCTCAGGAGCATCGCTAGCAATCCCTAGGCGTTCGGCTAGTTGATCGGCCATTTTAAATCCAATTCCCTGGACTTCCTCTACCAAGAGATAAGGATATTTTTCGATAAGGTTAAGTGATTCTTCCTTATATTGGTTGAAAATTTGTGCGGCAGCCTTTGGTGTGAGTCCATAGCTGGAAAGTTTTGACAAGATTTGTTCAGTACCATAGTTGATTTTTAATTTTGCAAGGAAGGCTTCTCGGTTTACCTTGGACAGATTAGGAATCTGCTCTAATTTACTAGGGTCTTCGAGAATCTTGTCAATAGGGTCTTCGCCATAAATCTCGACAATACGCTCGGCCGTTTTCTTACCGATTCCTTTGAAATTATCACTGGAGAAATATTTGATAAGGCCACTGGCAGAGGGTTTTGAACGCTCGTAGCGAGTCATTTGGAGTTGTTTGCCATATTTGGGGTGATTGGTTAGCTGACCCCAGAAGGTATAGTCTTCCCCCTCCATGACTTCCCCCATAGTTCCAGTAACAATGATTTCATAGTCTTCAAAATCACTGTCAGTTTCATCAATTTCTAAGAGTAGGATACGAAAAAAATTACTGGCATTTTCAAAAATGATGCGCTCGATAGTTCCTGAAAAATAAAATTCTTGCATGTGTTTTTTCCTAGATACATAATAAGGCTGGGTCTCCCCAACCTTATCTTATTTAGTGTTCTTAGTTGTCCTCAACTGTGCCAATTTTATCAAGTGGCCAGAAGCGGAATTTGACTTCCCCGACAAGAGCACTCTTGTCAAAGTAACCAACTTCGCGGCTATCTTTTGAAACGATACGGTTATCTCCGAGTAAGAAATATTTGCCTTCAGGAACAGTGACAGAAAAAGTAGTGTTTTTGTCAGCATTGACAGTGAAGGCCTTTGATTCCTTAGCCAGTTGTTGGAAGTAGTCGCTGTAGGCGTACTCTTTTTGGAGTTTATCCTTAGCAAAGGCAGCGTGGAATTCTTTGAGGTATTCTTCCTTAACTTCTTTACCATTGATAGTAAGTTTATCGTTTTGATAGGTAATGGTATCACCTGGCATACCGATGATACGTTTTACGATTTGTTTAGTCTTACCATTTTCAACTTCCTTGGCAACGACAATGTCAAAACGCTCAATGGACGTGTGTTTTAAAACGATCACACGTTGTCCATCTGCTAGGGTAGGATCCATTGAGTGTCCTTCAACCTGAACAGGGAGCCAGAGGAAGAGACGGGTCAAGAGGAAGAGACTGATAAAGAGAATGAAGAGTCCCCATTCATGAAGAAAAGTGAGGAAATATCGGGTCCATTTGTTTTGCATAGTTAAGGCCTTTCAGGTTTATTTTAAGCGTTGGTAGGCTTTTTTAGTATTGGCAAAATGATATTTAGCAGTAGTCTGGAGAGCCTGGTCTCCATAAGCTTGAAGGAGTTTAGCAGCGACCTGGTCTGACTTGGCACCAGCACCTGAAGGAAGGGTGTAACCCACCTCTTGGCTGAGTTTATCCAGATTTTCCAGGAAGAGGTTTCGAGCAATGATAGAGCTCACCGCGACGGCCAAGTATTTACCTTCAGCCTTTTCTTCTAGAGTGATGGGGAATTCAAAGTGATTGCGTTCGTTCTTGAGGTATTTTTGATAATTCTTCTCACTGATAAAAGCATCAATGACAATCTTATCTGGTTTAGCACCAGATTGTAATAGTAGGAAAATAGCCTGATTGTGGAGGGCTACTTTGACGGATACAGCATTGTGAGCTTTACCGTCTCCAACTACCTCATTGTACTTTCTAGGAGAAAGTAGGAGTGCTTTGTGGGGAATTTTCTCCTCCAAGAGAGGTGCAATCTGACGAATCTTGCTATCATTTAGATTTTTAGAATCGTCGACTCCTAGAGATTTCAAAAAAGCATGGTCAGCGGGAGTAACTAGGCTAGCTACAACAGCCAAACCACCAAAATAGGAGCCGTTTCCGACTTCGTCTGATCCAATTAGGGCTAGGTTTTGCCCATCAGGTGACTGCTTAGGCTCAGCTTGGTAACCAAAACGGCTAGCTAGGATTTCTGGTTTAGCACCCTGGAAGGTCACCTTGCCTGAAGTATAGGCGATGACACTTGTTCCATCGACCTTGGCTGAAAAAAAAGCGTATGGATTTTTAGTCGCAGTTGCATAGCTTGCTAGATCCTTCTGGAGTACTGAAATCTGCTCTGCTGTCATTTTTAATACGATTGTGCCCATGGAATCTATTTTAGCACAAAAAAGGAAAATTGGTAGATATTTTACAGGTTAGGAATCCTTGAAAAATGATTTTTCTGGAGAAGAACAAAGTCTAAAATTTACGAAATTTAAAATTTAGGATATAATGATTAGAAAGAGAATGCCAAATTCTGCTCTTTTTTTCGATGATTGGAGGAGTCAGTTGGTATTTATGTGTCGAACACGCCCTGGAGAAGGTGTTAAAATCTGACTAAAAAGGGTGCTAAAAACAAAAATAAGGAGAAGCTGCGGTGGAGACTCCATGTCCACCATTGATTAGGCAGTTAATAAGCAAATGGCAAACAAAAACCGTTACAAATTTCATTTTGGAGAAAAAAATCTCACGCTAACAACTGATAAGGATAACTTATTCATGGAAGAGGTGGAGCGTGTTGCTTATGAAAAATATAAAATTATTAAAAAGCAGATGAAAAATGCTGATAATGAAACGATTGCTATCCTAATGGCCATCAACTCTTTGTCGACTCAGTTGGAACGTGAAATTCAAGTTGAAGATATGGAAAAAGAGTTGGAAATTTTGAGAGCTAAGCAACTCGAACAACTTAAAGTCAAGGCGACAGCTCAAAGTGATGACGATGAGGAAGACGCATGATTGGACTCCTTGTCTTAGCCCTCATGGCTTGGAATTTCTATATTGGCTACCGAAGAGGTCTCTTTATGCAAGCCTATTACGTGGTTTCAGTCATTATCGCCATGTGCGTCGCGGCCTATTTTTATAAGTCTCTAGGAGAGGCTATCAATCTTTGGGTACCTTATACTAATCCAACTAAAGATGCCAGTGTAGCTTTTTTTACAGACCAGAATATCTTCTCACTTGACCGTGTCTATTATGCGGGCGTCGCCTACTTCGCCATTTATTGTGTGGCCTATTATGGTTTGCGTTTTCTTGGGATTTTCTTCCATTTTGTGAGAATTGAGCGCCTTGATCAGACACGGTTCAAAGTGATAGGCGGTGTTTTGGCTTCCTTGGTAAGTCTGGTACCTTTGACGATGTTGGGGAATATCCTTGCGACCGTTCCCATAAACAATATTCAAACGGTCTTGTCATCTAGCTGGGTTTTGCGTCTTTTAATTAATTGGAATTTTCCAGTTAGCCAGATTATCCAACACTTGTGGACAAGTGTGATATAGAAAACAGACGTCTTCCTTGCTTAAGGGAGACTTTTTTGTGTTTGGATTTGAGATATATGAAAAAGACTGGACATAGTGTCTCAGTCTCTCTTAATTAGTTTTAACCCAAGGTTGCGATGGTACATCCGGAACCACCAGCACTTTGTGGGGCATATTCAAAATTTTTAACATGGCGATGACGGCGGAGATATTTGGTTACAGCATCTCGGATGACACCGGTACCAATACCGTGAATGATTTCCACCTGACTCATGTTGTTAAGTAGAGCTTGGTCAATAAAGGCATCGAGCTCTTGCATGGCTTCTTCGTAACGTTTCCCACGAAGGTCTAGACGGGCACGAGGCCCATCAGAAGATGTCTTCTTGGCTTTTTTAACCACATTAATTTGTTTTTTCTTGGGTTGTTGTGCTTCTGCTTGGGCACGAACCAGAGTGAATTCGTCTGCCTTTAGGCTCATCTTGATGAGACCCACTTGAGCTTCCCAGTTACCATTTTTGGCTTGACTGGTGAGCGTACCACGTTGCCCATAGGCAGTAACGATGATATCATCACCGACACGAGGGGCACGCGCAGCCTTTTCTTTCTTGGCTTTACGAAGAACCTTGTTCTTAGAAAGGTCGACTTGTGCGGCAAGTTTCTTAAGTTTCCCTTTGGCGTCGATAACTTCATGAGGCTTGAGTTGACTCTTATCATGGAGATTTTTGAGAATACTATCGCTTTCAGCTAAAGCTGTATCCACCATCTCTTGAATTTCTTTTTGAGCCTTTTCGAGTTCCTTGTCGTACTCATGGGAGAATTCATTATAGAGTTTCTTGACCGCACGGTTGAATTTAAGGTTCTCTTGCTCAACGTCCTTGATGTGCTCCAGACGTTTTTGTGTTTCTACAGTTTGGGCTTCAAGTTGCTCGATGATACGGTTGACATCACTATCCGTATCAGTGAGGTTTTCTGCTTCCTTGACAATAATCTCATTCAGACCGAGGCGGCGAGCAATCTCAAAGGCGTTAGAGCGACCAGGAACCCCTTGCATAAAGCGATAGGTAGGTCTTAGAGTTGCTGTGTCAAACTCCATGCTAGCATTTTCCACATGTTGTGTCTCAATCCCATAGGCCTTAAGCTCAGGATAGTGAGTAGTAGCCATGGTCTTAATCTGGCTCAAACGGAGGTGCTCTAGGATTGCCATGGCTAGACTAGCCCCTTCCTGAGGGTCGGTACCAGCCCCAAGCTCATCGACCAAGACCAAGCTATTGCTGTCGGCAGTGTTCAAAATCTCGACAATGTGCGTCATGTGACTAGAGAAAGTTGACAAGCTCTGTTCGATAGACTGTTCGTCTCCGATATCCGCAAAAATCTCTTGGAAAATGGCTACACGACTGCCCTTATCAGCCAAAATTGGCAGACCAGATTGAGCCATTAGTTGAGCTAGTCCTAGAGTTTTAAGCATGACCGTTTTACCACCAGTATTGGGACCTGTAATGACAATGACCGTGAGATCCTCATCAAAGCGCAAATCGTTGGCTACTGGATTGATTAAAAGAGGGTGACGAACGTTAAGCAGTTGGAGTGTTTGGTTGTCACTAATCTCTGGAATAATTGCCTTTTTATCATGGAGATAGAGGTATTTTCCTCTAATGAAGTCCATATGGCCCAAAATCCAAGCATTGTTAGCGATGGCAGCAGTATGTGGACGGAGTTGATCAGACAGTTCATGTAGGATACGTGCCATCTCATGGCGCTCGTCTGCACGTAATTGTGTAATTTTTTCGTTAAGCTGGATAACGGCTCGTGGCTCGATATACACTGTGTTCCCAGAGCTTGAGATGTCATGAACAACCCCCGCAATACGGTTACGGTAGGTATTTTTGACAGGAAGCACTGAACGACCATTACGACTAGCAATTAAGTTCTCGGCTAACATGTGCCCAGATTTCTTGAGAATGTCTTGCAAGGTCTGGCGAATGGCATCATCACAAGCCTTAAGTTGACGACGGATATTTTGCAACTCAGGACTAGCAAAATGCTCAATAAAACCACCATCATTAATACTTTGAAGACTACCTTGTAGACTTGGAAAGGCCTCAATCTTTTCAAAAAGACGTTTAAGAGCGATGAGTTCAACATTTTCAAGGTCAGCGTAGAAGCGGCTAAGGTCAGCTGAAGCTTGCAAGACCTTCTTGATAGCAATGAGCTCCTGGATGTTGAGGTCAGCATCCAGTTCCAAGCGACGCAAGGGCTCAGAAATATCTCTTAAGCTACCAATGGCAAAGCCATGATGCTCTACGAAAATCTCAGACATTTCTTGGATTTCTGTAAATTGGTTTTGAATTCTTTCTGGATTGGTCATAGGCACCAAGTCACGTAACTCCGCCTGAGCCTGTTCGGTCTGCAGGTATTCTGTGAACTGGTCTTTGACCTTGTTAAATTCTAATTGGTCTAAAATCTTTGTGTTCATAGCTCCTATTATAGCATATTTTACTATAGGACGTGGAGCTGGGAAATACCTGTAACAATACTGTTGACTGATTCGTTCTAAAATTTGTCGATGGACAATTTTCCTTATGGCTTATTATTTATGAATGTTTATTTTACAAAACAGTCTTCTCAAAATAAGAGATTTTCAATCAAAACCAATGCACCCATCTATGCTATAATAAACCTATGACTAATCAAAAAAAATTACTATTAATCGACGGTTCGTCCGTTGCCTTTCGTGCTTTTTTCGCACTCTATAATCAAATTGACCGTTTTCGTAACAATAACGGCCTTCATACCAATGCCATCTACGGCTTTCACCTTATGTTGGACAACCTACTTGAGCGTATTCAGCCGACCCATGTCTTAGTAGCTTTTGATGCGGGAAAAACAACTTTTCGTACAGAGATGTTTGCGGACTATAAGGCTGGTCGTGCCAAGACTCCAGAGGAATTCCGTGAACAGCTCCCTTATATCCGTGAGATGTTGGCTGCACGTGGCATTGCCTATTATGACTTGGCTCAGTACGAAGCAGATGACATTATCGGTACCTTAGCTAAGATGGCTGAAAATACTAGTGAGGCCTTTCAAATTACTGTTGTTTCTGGGGATAAAGACTTGATTCAGCTGACTGATGAAAATACAGTCGTTGAGATTTCGAAGAAAGGCGTAGCTGAGTTTGAGGCCTTCACTCCTGACTATCTCATGGAGAAAATGGGGATTACTCCAGCTCAATTCGTCGATCTTAAGGCCCTCATGGGTGACAAGTCCGACAATATTCCAGGGGTTACTAAGATAGGTGAAAAGACTGGTCTCAAGCTCCTCTTGGAACACGGTTCCCTTGAAGGCATCTATGACCACATTGATGAGATGAAAAAGTCCAAAATGAAGGAAAATCTCATCAACGACAAGGAACAAGCCTTCCTTTCTAAGACCTTGGCGACCATTGATACACAGTCACCTATTGAAATTGGCCTAGATGATACGGCCTTTAAGGGACCTAACCTTGAAAAATTGCTAGCCTTTTATGACGAGATGGGCTTTGTTCATTTCAAAAATGCTCTTCGCAGAGAGGCTGTCCCACAGGATTTTGATGTGGCCTATGTAGAGCCTAGCCAAGTGACAGCGGATCACTTTAGCTCTGAAGATTTCTTCTATTTTGAAATCCTCGGTGATAATTATCACACAGAACCTATCATCGGTTTTGCTTGGGGAAATGAAAAGCAGATTTATGCGTCTACAGATACTGACCTACTCAAATCAGAAGCATTCCAAGCAGCTCTTTCTAAGGCTGTTAATATCTACGATTTCAAGCGCAGTAAGGTCCTTTTGAGCCATCTAGGTATTGACTTGCCGACAGCTAATTTTGATGCCCGTTTGGCCAAGTATTTGCTCTCAACTGTTGAGGACAATGAATTGTCAACCATTGCTCGTCTCTACACAGATTTACCACTGGAAACAGATGAGGTGGTCTATGGTAAGGGAGCTAAGCGTGCCATTCCTGAAAAAGAGGTCTTGCTCAGCCACCTGGCTAAAAAAGTCAAGGTCCTTCAGGTTGCCAAACCGGTCATGCTAGAAAAGTTAGCTGAACATGGCCAATCAGAGCTTCTCTTTGACATGGAATTACCATTGGCAAATGTGTTAGCCAAGATGGAAATGGCTGGTATTAAGGTCGATGGACAAACCCTTAACGAGATGGCAGTGGAAAACCAAGCAGTCATCGACAAATTGACCCAAGACATCTACGAAATGGCGGGCGAAGAATTCAATATTAACTCGCCTAAACAGTTGGGTGTTATCCTCTTTGAAAAAATGGGTCTACCTTTGGAATACACTAAGAAAACCAAGACAGGTTATTCAACGGCAGTGGATGTCCTTGAACGTTTGGCACCAATTGCTCCAATAGTAGCTAAGATTTTAGAGTACCGCCAAATCACTAAGCTTCAGTCTACCTATGTCTTGGGGCTTCAGGATTATATCCTTGAGGATGGTAAGATCCATACCCGTTACATGCAAGATTTGACCCAGACAGGTCGACTTTCATCTGTGGATCCTAACTTGCAAAATATCCCCGTTCGCTTGGAGCAGGGTCGTCTCATCCGTAAGGCCTTTGTCCCATCGACTAAGGACGCAGTGCTACTAAGCTCGGATTACTCACAAATTGAGTTGCGCGTGCTTGCCCACATTTCGGGAGATGAGCATTTGATTGCAGCCTTTAAGGAGGGGGCGGATATCCATACCTCTACAGCCATGCGTGTCTTTGGTATTGAAAAGCCAGAGGATGTCACACCTAACGACCGTCGTAACGCTAAGGCTGTTAACTTCGGTATCGTTTATGGTATTTCTGACTTTGGTCTTTCTAACAACCTTGGTATTAGCCGTAAGAAGGCCAAGGAGTATATTGACACCTATTTTGAGCGTTATCCTGGTATTAAGGCTTATATGGATAATGTGGTTCGTGAAGCCAAGGATAAAGGATATGTATCAACCCTCTTCCACCGCCGTCGTGAGTTACCAGATATCAATTCTCGTAACTTTAATGTCCGTAACTTCGCAGAGCGAACAGCCATAAACTCTCCTATCCAAGGAAGTGCTGCTGATATCCTCAAGATTGCTATGATTAACTTAGACAAGGCTCTGGTAGAAGGTGGCTATAAAACCAAGATGCTCCTCCAAGTACACGATGAAATCATCCTTGAGGTGCCAAGAGACGAACTTTTAGCTATGAAAGCTTTGGTTAAAGAAACCATGGAAGCTGCAGTAGAACTCGCTGTCCCCCTCATCGCAGATGAAAATGAGGGCTGTACATGGTATGAGGCAAAGTAAAGCATGAAAGAAAATCTCCCATTTACCTATTTTCTCCTGCGTTATATGCTGGGGTTTCTAGCCGTTGTCCTGGGTATCGTAGCAGTATTGGTGATTATCACCTACTTTATGACCAAGTAGAAATAGACAGATAAAAGCTGGACTGAGGTCCGGCTTTTTTGGTAGAACTACTTGTAATTATAAAGGATTATTGCTTAATCTATAGATAATTTAATTAATCTTCTAATTTAATCTAGTTTAGAATTGCTAAAACATAGCATTTAGTCCAATTGTATAAACGATTAGAGATATAAAAATATAGATTGATTTCTCAAAAAAATACTTAACTTATCACCTGTGGGTAGTGTAAAATAAGTTGTGTAAACACAAAAAAGGAATAAATCCGTTATAGTAGAGTTGCGAAACATTACTAGAAAGAGATTTAAGTGATTTAATGTTTTTATTAGGTCATTTTTCATGAAAGAATAGTTATGAAAAAGAAATTAACAGGATTTGCGCTCTTATCAAGTTTGTTCTTGCTGACAGCTTGTAAACGCAACACATACGGATGGTTCAGGATCAGGAGACGGTACTGCTAAGTCTGAGCAAGTGAGTGGCGATTCGTCCGAAATCGAGGAAGTGAGCTACGATGAGCTCTATGCTTCAGTCTTGGATCTCTATCGACCTATTGCTTTGAACGGCGATACATCAGCTGTTCCAAGCAACCTCTCAACTGAGGAAGCTTATTCAACTAATACGATTTTTGAAGCCAATAGAGTGGGTGAAAAAGTCCAATATAGCTATGTAGATATCAACGATGATGGCTCGGCTGAGGTTTTGATTGATACCCATGACAGTGTTCATGCATTATATTATCTTAATAATGATGATGAGCTTGTATTTGCCAAAAGTGCTGGAACCTTTGCTAAGCTTGAGCACTATGAAATACTATAAAGATGGTACCTTTAATCAGCTTCAATCGGTTGATTTCAGCATATCTGAGACGACAGATGGTGCAAGTAAGGTTAGCCTGGGAGACGTTCAGACCTTGGACTTGTTTTCCGAAGACTGGTACGACTTTGATGACTCAAGTAGCGACAATATAGAAGAAAGTAGTAGCAACAGCAAGTCAAGCAAAGAGACTGGAATAGATATCGATGCTATTTAGGATGGTGATTTTAGTATTCTGGAAGGAACTTGAGAAAATGGAAGAGGAGACACTATTGTATTTAGCAAGGATAGAGTCACACAATCTGGTACAATTATTATATTGAAATTCGGAGAAGTAAAAGAGCGTATTTTGAAGGAGTATAGTTGGGCGGGGGAATCTGTAGGAAGTTCACAACTTTTTATGATTTCTTCGGGAGTTTCTATTCTAGACAATAACGAATCTGATAATAGTAAAGATAGACTTTTAGGAACACAAAGTGAGCTTGAGTTAGGTCAATCATCTGATTTTTATTATCGTAAAATAAGACAAAGTGGTTGGGATTTGTATTCTCAATGGCTTTGTTCCCCATAGTGACATTTATGTTATTATTTTTATGCACTTATTCTTGCAATCTATCATAAATAAAAGCGGAACCAGAAGCTGTGATAGGAGCTTAAAAAAGCAAAAGGAGAACCCATGTTTGATTTGAAAAGTTATATAATAGGGATGGTTTGTATGGGTTTGTTGACTCTTTTTGATAGGTCAATTATATCCTATCTTAAAAAATATAAGTCAAGTAAACAGAGGAAAGATATTTACTGACTCTTATGATAGCACTATTATTTTGATTGGTTATATTAAGGGTCGTAGCCGTAAGTACGATAAACTTGGCGCATAAGAAAAAGGCTAGCGCGATGCTACCCTTTTTTGCTATCTTCATAAGTTTTAATCATTTTTTTCTGTGGTGTGGCCATTGGGAACTGGTTAAAGTCCTCAGTCGTTACCCAGCATAGCTCCTTGTGGGTAGGGAGTTTGTCATCTTTAACAATACCTTCCACTATTTCGATGTTCCATTTTTGGTGGCTAAAGGTATGTTTTACGGGTGTAAAGTTATTGTCTGTCCAGACTGGTTTAAGAGCATAATTTTCCTCGAAAATAGCTTTTTGTGAAACGGTTTCGAGGGCACAATTATCCTTTTTAAAAAGACTGAGTTGTTGGCCAATAAAGTCCGTCTCTATGATAGGGAAAGTCCAGAAACCACCTAGTAGGCGCCCGTCGATATTTTTTTCTAGAAGAAATTCACCCTTCATATTTCTGATAATAAAAGCCTGAATTTGCACAGGTTTGGGCTTTTTCTTTGGCAATTTGATGGGGTATTTGTCATAGGTTCCATTGAGATAGGCTGCACAGAAAAAGCGAATAGGACTTTCGTCTGGTCTTGGATTTTTAGCCGATTCGATATCGGACCCGAGGTCCATAAGCGCCTGATTGAAGTCACCTGGACGGTCAGGATCAATCAAAATTTCCATAATAGCTTGGAAAATCTTACGATTCTTAGGGTCTCCGATGTCATAGTTAACTTCAAAGAGGCGAGCCATGACTCGCATAACATTCCCATCAACAGCAGGTTCAGGGAGATCAAAAGCGATGCTAGAAATAGCACCAGCAGTATAGGGGCCGATCCCCTTGAGTTTTGCAATATTGTCATAAGTATCTGGGAACTGACCAGCAAAGTCAGTCATGATTTGTTGTGCGGCCTTTTGCATGTTTCGGACACGTGAGTAGTAACCTAGACCCTCCCAAGCTTTGAGGAGTTTTTCTTCTGGAGCCTCAGCCAAATCCTTAACTGTTGGAAACCAGTCTAAAAAGCGCTCGTAATAGGGAATGACAGTCTGCACTTGAGTTTGTTGTAACATGATTTCACTGACCCAGATATAGTAGGGATTCTTAATTCGACGCCAAGGTAGGTCCCGTTTTTCACGATCGTACCAGTCCAGGAGGGTGCGACGAAAAGATGCAATTTTCTCAGCATCCCACATAACAATGCCATATTCTTTTAAATCTAACATATATCTATTGTAGCAAAGAAATCTTTTTTCAAAAAATCTTGCATTTCCTAGAGAAAAAGATTGATAAAAGTAAGCGTTTACATTATAATAAAAATGTAAAGAAGATAAGGATTCATCAAGGAGGTAAAAGCCATGGTGAGAATCAATATTTCAAGGTATAAAAACGGAGACCAAGATCTCTAAACAAAATAGTAGGCAAAACAAATAACTTTACCAATCATCTCTGAGGAGCGTGGTCACATGACAGTAGGGCGTTACAAGAATGGAGATTAATTAAGTCGCATAAAATAGCTACAAGGGAGTGATACCATCAGAAGTTGAAAGCTAAAATCAAATCAATTAACTTACGAAAAAAGTGAGGTAAAGCTCATGAGAAATGTTAGTAGGTATAAAAATGGTGACACACAATAGCTCTTCCTTATGAAAATATTTTTTACAAAATTCCTAAAGGATGTTCTAATGACAATTGAAAAATCTTAAAAGCTCATTCTAGTGTGTAAGAATGAGCTTTTTGATATGTTTATTTTGGCGAAAGATTCTTAGTCCTTATTGTTTAACTGAACCTTTCGAAGCAAGGCTAGTCTTTTTTGTTCCTCTACTAGAGATAAAAAAATTTGGTATTGTTTTTGAAGATGTGGCAGGAAACTCTTGGGAATTTTGCTATCAAAACTTAAGTTGTCCAGAAAAATCGGTGCACTACTATCTCTGTAAATTTGACCCTGAAAGAAGTAGTTATTAGTCACGATGTCAACAGAAATACGTGAAGATCGCCAACGGCGTTTGCGCATGTATTTAGGTTTCCAACGGATCTTAAGCTGTTGATCTTTAATATACCAGCCCATGATGTCGATTTTGACAGTCTGTCCAGTTTTATCATCAAAGTAGGTCACAGGTATACTCAGGACCTGATGGTTCCGTGGTGAGCTTAAAAAGGGATGGAAATCAGGGAGAAAATCGTAGTCTTTGCTAGACACCTCGGACAAGTTGTTTTCTTCTTTCACCTTGCCTCGACTGGTGTACTTGAAAAATTCAAAAACCTTACCTTGTCTTTCTAGTTTCTCCGACTCCAGTTGGTACCTTGTTACCTGGTCACCTATATTTTTTGTCGTCTTGAGGTAACGCATGGTTTCTGGGTCTTTAAAGTATAGAGCGACTAGATTTTTAAGATACTGACTGGGTGCCAGAGAGTGTAATTCCTTTGGAAAAGCAAAAATCTGGATGCTGTAGACAGCCGCTAGGGGTACAGCTGCGATACCTGATAGGAGCTTGTCTTTTGTAAATAGAGAGGCGGCATCAAAGTGACTGGTGTGACCAAGATCATGTGTCATATCAACAATAAAGAGGTTGTTGTCCTGTTTGAAAGTAATGATGTAGGTATCACTCTGTCCCGGGTTTTTAAGGTAAAATTCAAGAGCAGTGATAGAAATATTATAGTAGTGGTTAAAGATCGGAAGCTCTAGTTCCTCTCCCAGTTTATTTTTACGGTAAAGCATTCTATTATTTTAGCATGAAGTTTGACCTGAGAAAAGATAACAGATAGGGCTTAGTATTTTCTGAGTGATTTTTAAGTCTCACAAAAATAGAGCAGACACATTGACTTTTTCCTTGCATTATCACCTATTATTTGGTAAAATTATCTATTGTGAGTGCACCTCACTTACTCGTGGCGAAAGACCATGAGTCATTAGACCAAAAGAGGAGGAAAATATCAATGGCTAAATACGAAATTCTTTATATCATTCGTCCAAACATTGAAGAAGAAGCTAAAAACGCTTTGGTAGCACGTTTCGATTCTATCTTGACTGACAACGGTGCAACTGTTGTTGAATCAAAAGATTGGGAAAAACGTCGTCTTGCATACGAAATCCAAGATTTCCGTGAAGGAATTTACCACGTCGTAAACGTTGAAGCAAACGACGCTACAGCTCTTAATGAGTTCGACCGTCTTTCAAAAATCAACGGCGATATTCTTCGTCACATGATCGTTAAACTTGACGCGTAAGAAGGTAAATTATGATTAATAATGTCGTACTCGTTGGTCGCATGACCCGTGATGCGGAACTTCGTTACACACCAAGTAATGTTGCTGTTGCAACATTCAGCCTTGCGGTTAATCGTAACTTTAAAGGTGCTAATGGTGAACGTGAAACTGACTTTATTAACTGTGTTATCTGGCGCCAGCAGGCTGAAAATTTGGCTAACTGGGCTAAGAAAGGTGCATTGGTTGGAATTACAGGTCGTATTCAGACCCGTAACTATGAAAATCAACAAGGTCAACGTGTTTACGTAACTGAAGTTGTCGCTGATAATTTCCAAATGTTGGAAAGCCGTGCGGCACGTGAAGGTCATAGTGGTGGTTCATACAACGTTGGAGGATTTGATAATTCAAATTCATTCGGTGGTGGAGCTTCCACTGGTGGTTCGTTTGGTGAATCACAACCTGCACAATCTACACCAAACTTCGGTCGTGATGAAAGTCCATTTGGTAATTCAAATCCAATGGATATTTCAGATGACGATCTTCCATTCTAAGAATGGGCAAAACGAATTAAATATATAAAGGAGAAATAAACATGGCTCAACAACGTCGTGGCGGATTCAAACGCCGTAAAAAATTTGATTACATCGCAGCTAACAAAATCGAATATGTTGATTACAAAGATACTGAGCTTCTTAGCCGTTTCGTTTCAGAACGTGGTAAAATTCTTCCACGTCGTGTAACAGGAACTTCAGCTAAAAACCAACGTAAAGTAACAACAGCTATTAAACGCGCTCGCGTTATGGCACTTATGCCTTACGTAAACGAAGATTAAAAATAATGCCCTCATCTGAGGGTGTTTTTTTCTGTCTTAATTTTTTAGATTTTTGTCATTTCTAGGGCTAAGAGTGGAGAGATTTAATCTTGTGCTTTAGGGTAAAAGAAAAATCAACTGGTCTTCTCATTTATCTTGAGGAGCTAGTTGGTTGTTCTGTGGTATAAAGAATGTATTTTCTAAGAAATCATCAAATTTCTGATCATTAACGAGGATATCAACATTGTCTTTGAAAACCTTGAAACGATTGCCTAACCAGTGTGCTTTGATATCGGCCCAATTGTTGAAACGACTCCAGCGGTAAGGAAGTGTTGGATCTTGTTTTTCAAAAACATAGATACTACCATCTTTTTCGTAAGCTATAGCTGTATGGAAGTTACTAACATCACCAGGGCTATTTTGAAAGACGGAGAGGAGTTTTACATTTTCTAGAAACTTGAGTCCAGCTTCTTTCCAAGCTTTCAGGAGGTCATCTGTAGACTGGTAGTTGATATTATCCCCAAAGAGGAGGCTGTAGAGGGCTTGATCCTTGGCGTTTAGCTCTTTGTGATGGGACTTGAGATCAAGAAATTCATTTTGAAGGGGGAGGTCCAATTTAGTAAGGTCCTCTGAACTTGTAATGAGGTCGTGAAGGATGAGGAAGGACGTCCGTCGGCAGTTCAAATCATCGGTGAAGTGAGATTTATTATCTTCGAAAGTTTTTTCGTTAAGGAAGGTGACAAATTGATTTTGATCCTTACCGATTTTGCTTGTGGTCCATTTTTTGACAACAGGTTGAAGATTTGTGTTTTCCTGATTGTAGCGGTTGATATAAGGAACTAGATTATCCCAGTCTTTTGTTGGAATACCCTTGTTTTTTAAATCTTTAGCTAGCTGCTTTACCTGAGTTGGAATTGTCACATTGTTGAAATTATAGTAAGCCTGATAGCTTTTTTGACTAGTCTTGTGGCCGCAAGCCATCAGTAATAGGCAGCAAGAGATGATAAGTAAAGGAAATTTGATACGCATCTATTGGAGTTCTTTCTTTTGTCTATTAGCTTTAATATTTTAGTATAGAACAGCCAGCTATGTCAAGATTTCTGACGCAAAAAAGCACCCTTGTGGGTGCTTGAGGTATCGGTTGATTAAGATACTGGTGCGTAAGTGCTTTGAACGTTGTAATGACGTTTGAAGAAATATTTGGCAACACCAGCGATAACACCAATAATAAGGGTTACAATTGGAGAAAGCCCAGGATTGAGGTAAGTTGGAAGAAGGGCTGTAAGACTAAAGAGGGCAAACCATGCAATGAAAGAAAGTGTAATGATGGTCATGCTAAACCACCATTTAGGACGTTCTTCTTTTGGTTTGTTGTTATGACGATAGATATAGTGGTAAGGGGTATACATAGCAAGGCCACCAATAAATGAGACTGAAAGAAGGGTTGTGAGGCCGTAGCTTGTTTGTGTTCCCGAGAAACCAAAGATTGCGTTCATAATAGCAACAATGGATAGAAGGAATAATGAGGTATCAAGCCACATCTTCCAAGGAGTTTTGTCTGTTTCTGGAATTTCTTTGCTAGGTTTTCCAGAAACAGCTTGTTGGTGCTTTTCAGGAGAGAAGCTAGCTGCCCAAACAGTTGGAGCACCAAGGAATCCACGGCCTGTGATTCCTTTTTTCTGATTTTTGATAAGTTCAGGAATAACATCGCTAAGGATATCTTTGATTTCTTGGTCTGACTTACCATCTTTGATAAGTTGGTTAGTTGCTATGTGAATAAATTCTTGGTTTTTCTTGGTGAGTTTTTGGATGTCCATGAGATGACCTTTCGATAATTAATATTATTTTTAGTGTTGAAGTTTAGAGAAAAGAAGAGGGGCTCTATGTTAGAACCATTTTTTTCTGATAAAGTAGATAACAACGCAAGATGACCCGAAAGCCGCAATGAAGAAAATGATCCAAAAGGCGTTATCTAAATCGTTTAGTGGTATAGAATTGTTTTTAAAGTTCATACCGTAAGCGGAGAAGATAACGGTTGGGATGTCCAGAGCCATAGTCATGAGAGCGAGTGTTTTCATGATAGTGTTCTGGTTGTTATTGATGATAGAGGCTGAGGTTTCGGTCATGGCGTTCAAGACATTTTCATAGATGCCTGCCATCTCAATGGCCTGTTGGGTTTCGACTAAGGTATCTTCCAAGAGATCCTCGTCCTCGATATATTTCTTCAAGCTAGAGGCATTACCTGTTAGTTTTTTGACAATTCGCTCATTCATCTTAAGTGAGGCTTTTAGATAGACAATGGATTTTTCCAATTCCATCATGTCAATCAAGTGTTCATTCTTTGTCGAATTTTCCAACTGAGCTTCCAATTTATCGTTTTGACGGTCGATAGAACGTAGGGCGGTTAGGTAATGTTGAGCATTGCGATAGAGAATTTGGAAGACAAAGCGTGTCTTCATGAAGGTATAGAAGTTACGTACACGGTGATTGAGGAAGTCGTCCATAAGGCTGATGTTCTCGAGGCAGGTAGTTACGACTACCTCATCGGTAACGATGATACCCAATGGAATGGTAACGTAATAACTTTTGTTATTACGCTCTTCTTGGGTTGGGATGTCGACCAGGATTAGGGTGTAGTCATCTTCGACATCGATACGTGATGTTTCTTCCACGTCCAGAGGGGCGCGGAGATCTTGGATATCAATGTTAAAACGTTCTGCAACCTTTAAGGCTTCTTCCTGGGAAGGGTTTATCAAATGAATCCAAGCACCAGGCTCGAATGTTTCAATTTCTTTGAATTCTTTTCCGGTGGATAAGAACATTTGTTTCAATGGGAACCCCTCCTTTGTCATTCGTTAAGTGTTGGCGTTATTATCTGAAAATGTCTTGTCCGTTTTTGGACCAGAAAAAGTCAGATAAATAAGCAGCTCTTAGCTTTTTAGTGATATCAATTGAGGCCTAGAGACTATTCTCTTTGCCTTTTTTACACACTCAACCATTATACTATATTTGAAACATTTTTGGGTTGGATAAATTGAAATTTTGTTATAATTATGAAAGAGACTAGGGATGGTGTTCCCATCCGTCTGTAGAAAGGAGTGGCAGTGGCTTTAGGTCTAGGCCTCTTAAAAATATGCAAGATAAGTTAGTGATTCGCGGAGCAAGAGCTCACAATTTAAAAAATATTGATGTAGAGATTCCTCGTGACAAGCTCGTCGTCGTGACGGGGTTGTCGGGGTCTGGTAAGTCTTCTTTGGCTTTTGATACAATTTATGCAGAGGGTCAGCGCCGTTATGTTGAAAGTCTCTCAGCTTATGCCCGCCAATTCTTGGGAAATATGGAGAAACCTGATGTGGACTCGATTGATGGCTTGAGTCCTGCCATCTCCATTGATCAGAAAACAACGAGTAAGAACCCTCGTTCGACTGTGGGAACTGTAACGGAGATTAATGACTATCTTCGTCTCCTTTATGCGCGTGTGGGTGTGCCTTATTGTATCAATGGGCATGGAGCCATTAAGTCGTCATCAGTGGAACAGATTGTAGATGAGGTTTTAGCCCTTCCTGAACGGACACGTATGCAGATTTTAGCGCCGATTGTCCGTCGTCGAAAGGGGCAACACAAGGCGATTTTTGAGCGCGTGCAGAAGGACGGTTATGTTCGTGTTCGTGTGGATGGTGAGATATACGATGTGACGGAAGTCCCTGAGCTATCCAAGTCGAAGATGCATAATATTGAGGTGGTTGTGGACCGTTTGGTTAATAAGGAAGGTATCCGTAGTCGTCTCTTTGACTCAGTCGAGGCAGCGCTACGTTTAGCGGATGGCTACTTGATTGTGGATACTATGGATGATAATGAATTGCTCTACTCGGAGCATTATTCTTGTCCAGTTTGTGGTTTTACAGTGCCTGAGTTGGAGCCGCGTCTCTTTTCCTTCAATGCGCCATTTGGTTCTTGTCCGACCTGTGACGGTTTAGGAAATAAACTAGAAGTTGATATTGATTTGGTCATTCCTGACCCTAGTAAGACCTTGCGTGAAGGTGCACTAGCGCCTTGGAATCCTATCTCATCCAACTACTATCCTGCCATGCTTGAGCAGGCCATGGAACAGTTTGGCGTGGATATGGATACGCCATTTGAAAATCTTAAAAAAGAAGAACAAGATTTGATTCTCTACGGATCTGGTGACCGCGAGTTCCATTTCCATTATGTTAATGATTTTGGTAGGGTGCGTGATATTGACATTCCTTTTGAAGGGGTTGTGACTAATATCAATCGACGCTATCATGAGACTAACAGTGATTTCACCCGCAATGTCATGCGTGGTTATATGAATGAACTGTCATGTCCAACTTGTCATGGCTATCGTCTTAACGAAGCAGCACTCTCGGTTCGTGTTGGTGGTGAGGATGGCTTAAATATTGGTCAAATTTCTGAGCTGTCTATTTCTGATCATCTTCAAGAAATAGATCGCCTTGAATTAGGTGAGAATGAAGAAATGATTGCCCGTCCAATTATCAAGGAAATCAAGGATCGTCTGACTTTCTTAAACAATGTCGGCCTTAATTACTTGACTCTCTCTCGTATGGCCGGAACACTTTCAGGTGGTGAGAGTCAGCGTATCCGTTTGGCGACACAGATTGGCTCCAACCTTTCTGGAGTCCTTTATGTTTTGGATGAGCCCTCTATAGGTCTTCATCAGCGTGATAATGATCGCTTGATTTCAAGTCTTAAAAAGATGCGTGATTTGGGCAATACCTTAATTGTGGTGGAGCATGATGAAGATACCATGCGTGAAGCTGACTGGCTTATCGATGTAGGACCTGGCGCCGGTGCCTTTGGTGGACAAATCATAGCTTCAGGAACCCCAGAAGCAGTTGCTAGAAATAAGAAATCAATTACTGGTCAGTACCTGTCAGGTGCTAAATCAATTCCTGTACCGACGGAACGCCGTGTAGGAAACGGCTGTTTTATCGAGGTTAAAGGAGCCAGTGAAAATAATCTTAAAAATGTGTCTGTCAAGTTCCCACTTGGAAAATTAATCGCAGTGACAGGCGTTTCTGGTTCTGGAAAGTCAACTTTGGTTAACAGTATTCTCAAGAAAAAGATTGCCCAAGAGCTTAATCGAAACAGTGAGAAACCTGGGAAACATAAATCGGTGACTGGAATCGAGAATATCGAGCGTTTGATTGATATTGATCAAAGTCCAATCGGGCGTACTCCACGTTCCAACCCTGCAACCTACACAGGCGTCTTCGACGATATTCGCGATCTTTTTGCTCAAACCAATGAGGCCAAGATTCGCGGTTATAAGAAGGGACGTTTCTCTTTCAATGTCAAAGGTGGCCGTTGTGAAGCCTGCTCTGGTGATGGGATTATCAAGATTGAGATGCACTTCTTGCCTGATGTTTATGTACCTTGTGAGGTTTGCCATGGCACACGCTATAATTCTGAGACCTTAGAAGTTCGTTATAAAGGGAAGAATATTGCTGAAATTCTGGATATGACAGTTGATGACGCGGTTGATTTCTTTGCGGCTATCCCTAAGATTGCTCGTAAGGTGCAGACAATCAAGGATGTGGGGCTCGGGTATGTGACTTTGGGGCAATCAGCAACAACCCTATCAGGTGGTGAGGCACAGCGTATGAAACTGGCTAGTGAACTTCACAAACGCTCTACTGGGAAGTCTTTCTACATTCTCGATGAGCCTACGACTGGTCTCCATACAGATGACATTGCTCGTCTCTTGAAGGTGCTTCAGCGTTTTGTGGACGATGGTAACACGGTTCTCGTGATTGAGCACAATCTGGATGTTATTAAGACAGCAGACCATATCATTGATTTGGGTCCTGAAGGTGGTGTTGGTGGAGGTACTATCGTAGCTACAGGGACTCCAGAAGAGGTAGTAGCCGTTCCCAAAAGCTATACAGGACAATATTTGAAAGAAAAATTGAAATAAAGTGAAAAGGGCTCTCTGAGTCTTTTTTTGCTTTAGTCTGGTTTAAGTTGAGTTTGCTATTCTACGGTTAAGAAAAAACAAAAGAGTCACACTATGGTTAAAAAGCGTTTTTTCATATGATTTAACGGTATTTTTCTAGTCCTATTTCTAGATATTTGTCTTTTGATTAGTATTCGTACAGTTGATCATCATGGTCGTTTTGAATCAATAACGGATAAATGGCAAACCTTACTTTACGTTTCTGGAGTTTATGTTAGTCTTCTCCTTTTTGAAATGATTTTGTTTCTTATTATGAGACATCGTAAAATAAGCAGATTGTTGGACAAGTCATATAAGGACTTGTTTTTTCGTAGCTATTTATGGTGACATCTATGTCACTATTTTTTTGATAAGGGAGATTCTATAATAAAGTCAAGCTCTATAAAATTAGCTGCTAAAAATAAGAGAGTAGCTGTATTTTTTTGGCTTCAAATCTCATCTAAAAGATTACTCAAGAACAGCTATTTTTAGAGTTATCAGGGATTAGAATGACACCTTTGAAAGGACCAGATATGGAGAAGAAAAATATGGATGTAATGACAATGAATAAATTTGATGGTTTGTCTATTGATAAGCTTTCTGAAATTGTTGGAGGAAATGTACCATATGATATTGGCTATGGAGTAGAGCCGGTAAGTTATATTGCGGTTGAGATTCTAAAACTAAGAAAAATAAGATAGCATATTGGAAAATATTTATGTTTATGAGAATTAATGAAGAAGAATTGTTATAAGTTTTCATCGTCCAAGTGAATAGTTCACTTGGATGTTAAAGATTTATATTTAAAATATAATTAAGCAAAGAAAGGAAATACATTACAGTACTAGAGGTAGAGGGGTAAACTACAATTTTGGAAAGCAACCTGTCTTGGATAATATCTCTCTAACCTTGAAAAAGGGGAATATTGCTGGTCTGATTGGCAATAATGGTGCAGGAAAGACGACCTTAATGAAATTAATTTCGGGTATCTTAGAGAGACCTAATGGAACTATTGACTTAAATACTAAAACTGTGGGTGTCTTGATTGAAGCTCCAGCTCTATATCCCAACATGACGTTTGAGGCTAACCTTAAGTTTTATTGCAGACTTTATCATAAAGATTATTCATCGATTGATTGCGATAAAGAAGATTTAGAGGTAGCAACCTATCTCAAACGCAAGGCTTCCAAATTGTCCTTGGGTATGAAGCAACGTGTAGGTTTGTTTATTGCTTTAATTGCATCAGATGAATTTATTCTTCTTGATGAGCCTACCTAGCTTGGATGCCAATGGTATCAATAGTCTTTTAATCTTGATTGAAAGGATAGCTAAAAATCATGGTCTAACTTTTATTATTTCCAGTCACATCTTATCAAATCTTTAACAGGTTTGTACAAAAAACTATTTGTTGAAGAATCACAAATTGATTTGTTTGGATGATGATGCGAATGCCAAATATAAAATTTACACTGAGGATTTAAGCATGAAGTCTTTGATGACCCTACTAAAACTAAATGACCTTGCTTTTGAACGTCAAAAGAATGATATTCTGGTTAAAGGAATAGAAAAGATCAAACAGGTTTTGGGACAAGGGGGAATTCTTTTCACATATGAAAAAGCGGGATTGAGTGAGGTACTTTTTTATGGCGACTAGATTGAAAACGGTATTTTTAAAGCAAGAATGTGTGACAAAGAGTGCCTTTATTTGTCTTGTATTGCTAGGGCTGATTGGTGCGATTGTTATCTTATGTGATGGTTACAAGGGATCTTATCTTGGACTATCTGCGATTTTAGCTAGCTATTCTATCATGGTGTGGTGGATATTGTCTTTGCTTACTTAGCTTTATCCAGTTTGGGAAGAGAATTTCAGAATTGAACGATTAATATGATTCGGGTGAGTGACTTATCTGGTCGGGAAGTGATTCTCCGAAAGCTTCTGAGCTTCCTTATTTTATCTATATTTGCAGCTACTATCTTGGCTTTAGAGTTGATTTTTTACAAGTACTATGTGCAGCATGTCAATTTTCCTTTGTGGGTTTATGTCAGACAAATCTATGTTTATTTTCTAGCTTATGGGACTTTTGTTTATATGGTTTCAACTTTGATTATCTTACTTTTAAAGAATACCTTAACAGCTTTTGTAACAGTCTATTTTGGGGTAACAGGAATGACCTTCTTTACACTCTATTTGGCTAGTTTAGGAGATACTATGACTAATCTAATGACTTACGTTTCGCTGAGTTTTATGCGAGCGGTCTTTACTAGTGGTCAACAGTTCTTTAGTCTTCGTGATGCCTTTGTTTTGTTTGCTTGAACCCTATTTTTGCTCCTTTTGACGCCAGCCATTTACGAAAAGCGAGCCTATGTATAGTACTTATAAAGTCAGAGTTTCATCTGGCTTTTTATTAATGCCATCAAAAAAACACGCCAAAGCATCAACTTCGTTCTTTAAAATCTGAAAATTTGATATAATTAACCTAAAATACAAAGGGGTCATTCAAATGCAACGTAGACTTGAGCGATTTGATGCTAAACTTGTCCAATCAGGCCTAGATGCCTTGTTGGTGACAGGACAAAATAATATTTACTATTTGACGGATTTCTGGGGGACAAATGCGACTGTTTTCATTACGAAAAATCGTCGTCTCTTTTTAACTGATTCACGTTATACGCTTATTGCCAAACAATCTGTACACGGCTTTGATATTATCGAAAGTAAGGATCCACTAAAAGATATCGTTAAATTTGTCGAGGTAGATAAACTTGAGACAATAGGCTTTGACAATCAGGTGTCATTCGCTTATTATCAAGCTCTTCAAGCGATTTTTGAAGGCTATACCTTGTCACCGCAAACCAACTTCATGGAAGAGTTGCGTATGATTAAGGATGAGAAAGAATTGGCAACTATCCGTAAGGCTTGTTCTATCTCAGATCGTGCCTTTACAGATGTTCTTGATTTTATCAAACCAGGTCAAACAACAGAACTACAAGTGGCTAACTTCCTAGATTTCCGTATGCGTGAATATGGAGCTTCAGGTATTTCCTTTGAGTCTATCATTGCTTCAGGTTACCGTTCAGCTATGCCTCACGGTGTTGCTTCAGACAAGGTCATCCAGTCAGGAGAAACTTTGACTATGGACTTTGGTTGTTACTACAATCATTATGTTAGTGATATGACTCGTACTATCCATATTGGTGAAACGACTGACGAGGAGCGTGAAATTTATGATATCGTCTTACGTTCAAATCGATCTTTGATTGATGCAACTAAAGCTGGCATGACGCGTCGTGATTATGATAAGGTTGCGCGTGATGTTATTGTTGAAGCGGGTTATGGTGATTACTTTACACATGGTATCGGGCATGGTATCGGTCTTGACATTCACGAGATTCCTTACTTCGGTAATTCTGATGAGACTATCGAAGCTGGTATGGTCTTGACGGATGAACCAGGTATTTATTTGGCTGACAAATACGGTGTTCGTATTGAAGATGATATCATTATTACTGAGAATGGTTGCGAAGTGATTACGCTTGCACCTAAGGAATTGATTGTGCTCTAAGATTTGGAGGAATACTTTATGACAAACCGTCTATCTTGGCAAGACTATTTTATGGCTAATGCAGAGCTGATTTCTAAGCGTTCTACCTGTGATCGTGCTTTTGTTGGTGCTGTTTTGGTCAAGGACAAGCGTATTATTGCTACAGGTTATAACGGTGGAGTCTCTGAGGCAGATAACTGTAATGAGGTAGGTCACTACATGGAAGATGGTCATTGTATTCGTACGGTCCATGCGGAGATGAACGCTCTTATCCAGTGTGCCAAAGAGGGGATTTCTACTAAAAATACAGAAATCTATGTGACGCATTTCCCTTGTATTAACTGCACTAAAGCTCTCCTTCAGGCTGGCGTTGTTAAGATTACTTATAAGGCTAATTATCGCCCCCACGCCTTTGCGATTGAGTTGATGGAACAAAAGGGAGTCTCTTATGTGCAACATGATGTTCCAGAGGTACACTTGGGGATGGATGACTAGATTCTCCTTGGAAAATCCTAGGGTTTAGGTTTGATTCTATAAAATATTTGAGCCATGCTGTCATTTATGGTAAAATAAACTGATAATAATTTTTACAAAGAGGTATTTAATAATGATTGAAGCAAGTAAACTCCGTGCGGGTATGACTTTCGTAACAAATGATGGCAAATTGCTCAAAGTTCTTGAAGCTAGTCACCACAAACCTGGTAAAGGTAACACAATCATGCGTATGAAATTGCGTGATGTCCGCTCAGGTTCAACTTTTGACACCAGCTACCGTCCAGAAGAGAAATTTGAACAAGCGATCATCGAAACAGTACCAGCACAATACTTGTACCAAATGGATGATACTGCATACTTCATGAATACTGAAACATATGATCAATATGAAATTCCAGTAGTCAACGTTCAAGAAGAATTGAAATTTATCCTTGAAAACTCAGACGTAAAAATCCAATTCTACGGAACAGAAGTTATCGGTGTGCAAGTACCAACAACTGTTGAATTGACAGTTACTGAAACACAACCATCAATCAAAGGTGCAACAGTTACAGGTTCAGGTAAACCTGCAACACTTGAAACTGGTCTTGTGGTTAACGTTCCAGACTTTATCGAAGCTGGTCAAAAATTGGTTATCAACACAGTTGAAGGTACTTACGTATCACGTGCCTAAGCCTAACTAAGTCTTTCGAACCACTGGTTTGAAAGATTTATTTTCCAAACTAACGGAAAGGAAATATGCGATGACTACAGAAAATATCGGTGAAATCGTAATTGCCCCTCGTGTTCTTGAGGTGATTACTGGTATCGCTGCAACTAAAGTGGACGGTGTTTACGCCCTTCAAAACAAAAACGTTACGGATGGTCTCAGCAAAACAAGCTTGGGACGTGGTGTTTATCTTCAAACTGAGGAAGATGGTACAGTAAACGTTGATATCTACGTTTCCCTTCAGTATGGCGTTAATGTGCCTGCGGTTTCAATTGAAATTCAAAAAGCTATTAAAACAGCTGTCTACGATATGGCCGAAGTGTTAATTTCAGAAGTAAACGTTCACGTTGAATCTATTGTCACTGAAAAGTCACAAAAACCAGACTTGGCTGAATTGTTTAACGAGGATTTTTTGAATGACTAATATCTTTAAAGATTCACGTCGTGACCTTCGTGAGCGTGCTTTTCAAACGCTGTTTGCCCTGGAGTTTGGTGGCGAAGCTTTAGATCAAGCCTATTTTGCTTACACTTACGACAAGCCAATTGATGAAGAAACAGAAGTTGATCTACCATCTTTTTTACTTAGTCTAGTAACAGGTGTTCGTGAAGAGTTGCCTCAACTGGATAGTCAAATTGAAGAAAAATTGAAAGAAGGTTGGAGTCTCTCACGTTTGATTATGACAGACCGTACCCTCCTTCGTTTGGGGCTTTATGAAATCACGTCTTTTGAAGAGACACCAGGACGTGTGGCTATCAATGAAATTATTGAAATTGCTAAAAAATATTCTGATAAAACATCTGCTAAGTTCATTAATGGTGTTCTTAGTCAGTTCGTGACAGATGAAGCATAAGAAAAAGAAGTTGATTGCTGTTTCAACTTCTTTTTTTGATAACTAAGCTCAAGAAAAAGTCGCAAGTACAGACTTCTTGCGACTTTTATTTATATACTGGAACCAGAAATCAAATTTATTGGTAGCACATAATCACGACTGACTATTTCGCCTTTGATTTTCTTCAATAGAATTTCGACACAAAGTTTAGCAATTTCATCCAAAGGCTGTTGGATGGTTGTTAGCTCTGGATAGAAGTGTCGGATAAAGGCAGTACCGTCGTAACCGATGATTTTTAAGTCATTTGGGACAGGACAGACAATACCCTGTTTATTCAATTCGTAATTAAATCCAAGTTGACGGAGTCCAGTTGGGGAATCTGAATTATCATTACCTGTAATCATGACAATACGCTGACAACCGGCCTTGACCAAGGTTTTTGCGGCTAATTTTCCTCCTTCAAAGTTATCAGATGAGATAATAGGAATCTTTGGGGCCAGATTACGGTCGAAGGCAATGATAGGAGCTTCAACCTTTTCATAATCTTCTATACCAAGATTGTGAGAAGACGAGATGATACCATCACATTGGTTGGCGGAAAGCATTTCCAAATAGTCCTTTTCCTTGTTGGGATCATGCTCACTGTTACAAATGATGGTTTTATAACCCTGCTTAAAGAGCTCGTCCTCAAGTCGTTCGATAAGCTCAGCGTAAAAAATGTTGGAAATATTTGGAAAAATCAAGCCAACGAGCTTGGCTGATTTTCCTTTGAGACCTCGAGCCAAATTATTAGGCTTGTAATTCAGCTCCTGCATGGCAGCGTGTACTTTGTCAATGGTTTTTTGTGAGAGGTAGCCCTTTTTGTTTATGACGCGGGAAACTGTGGTTGGGCTCACACCAGCCAGTTCGGCAACGTCAGTAAGCTTTGCGACCATAAATCACCCTAGTATTTTAAGTCGAAGTAGTGACCAGAAACGTTCCCTGATGCTACTTTGATACCAGTTTGTTCAGCACTTGGGAAGACGCGGCTAGTGAAGACTTTCTCACCTTTATTGAAGAAAATTTCAACAATTGAGTTATCCACAAAGATGTTTGCTGTTGCAGCTTGTCCGGCATCAAGAGTGCATTCACGACTTGTGCCAAAGTCTGTAGCGTACTGTTCGCCAGCTTTAGAACGGTCAAGGATAACTTTTCCTTTTGCAGTATCAACGGTAAGTGATAAGCCATTTCCTTCTTGGTCTGCGAAGAGGACAAGTTCTGTTTGAGTGTTAGCTTGGAAGTTAAGTTCAAGCTCGTAAGTGTTAGTTGTTGCCGTTTTTTCAGAGAAATCTTCTTGTCTAGTACGTAAGCTTGTAATAGCTTCTACTGGGTATTGGTAGAGTTTTCCATCTTTGATAGATAATTCTTTAACCAAGCTCATAGCACCTTGGTAGTCGTATTTGTCAGTTGGATAGTCCACGTCTGGGAGACCAATCCAGCTAACAATAAGCGCACGACCATCAGGAGTGCTAAATCCTTGAGTAGCATAAGCTTCGAACCCGTAGTCCAAGTTGATGATTGGTGTACCACCAACAAGGGCAGCTTTCTCAGGGTCGAAATCTTGGAAAATCTTATAAGTATTAGGATAAATATTGTTATAGTCGAGTTCAGCTTTATCAAGACCTTGTGGGCAATAAAGAAGAACAGGTTTGCCATCTACAAAGACAATATTTGGACACTCAATCATGTATTCTGAGCCAGTGCCACCAAAGTCGAGGTCTCCAACCTCAACCCAGTTTTCGACATCATTATCAACTGCTTTGTAAAATTTGATGAAACCTTGTTTATTATGGTTTTGAGCACCTATGATAGCATAAAATTGTCCCTTGTAATCGAAGATTTGAGGGTCACGGAAGTGCTCAGTAACGTCAGTAGGTTTTTTGATAAGAACCTTGTCGATTTTTTTGATTTTGTAGTTTTTATCCATCCAGGCACCGATTTGACGTGGATCGCGAATCCAGTTTTCATCACGGACATTACCTGTATAGAAGATAAAAAGTTTATCACCGATTTGATAAGCAGAACCTGAGTAGGCACCGTGGCTGTCATTTTCATGATCTGGCAAGAGTTTGACACCAGTTTCTGTAAAGTGAACCAAATCTTCAGATTCAGTATGAACCCATTGTTTCAAACCATGAGCGGCTCCAAATGGCCAACTTTGATAGAAAAGTTGGAACTTACCATTAAAGTAAGAAAAACCGTTTGGGTCATTTAGAAGTCCTGTTTCTGGTTCAATATGGTAGCTTGCACGCCAAGGTGATTTGCCAACATTCTCTTTAATCTTTGTTTTTTCTCCGTCTATCCAATCTGTGTATGGACGGTAACGAACTTCTGTTGGTAGATTCATATTTAATAATCTCCTAATTTATTTGTTAGTAATATAGTAAACGTTTTACCTAGAAAAATCAACGATTTATAATAAGAAAACAAAAAAATGCTAAACGTTTGACATATGACAGAAAGATGTTAAAATTAATATCGTAAAGAAAAGTGAAACGTTTTCAAAAACAAATTTTGTTAAAGATGTTAAAATTGATATCGTAAAGAAAAGCGAAACGTTTTCAAAAACAAATTTTATTAAGGAGAATTTTGCAAATGGATTACAAACAAATTGCAAAAGAAGTCATCGAAGCCCTCGGTGGACGTGAAAATGTTAACAGTGTTGCTCACTGTGCGACACGTCTACGTGTTATGGTTAAAGATGAAAACAAAATCAATAAAGAAAAAGCTGAGAATATTGAAAAAGTTCAAGGTGCTTTCTTTAACTCAGGTCAATACCAAATGATATTTGGTACAGGTACTGTTAACAAGATTTACGACGAAGTCGTTGCTCAAGGTCTTCCAACAGCATCTAAAGACGAACAAAAAGCAGAAGCTGCTAAACAAGGGAACTGGTTCCAACGTGCCATCCGTTCATTCGGTGACGTTTTCGTTCCATTGCTTCCAGCTATCGTAGCGACTGGTCTTTTCATGGGTATCCGTGGAGCCATCAATAATGATACAGTTCTTGCTCTTTTTGGTACAACATCTAAAGCCTTCGCTGCTACTGATTTCTACACTTATACAGTTGTATTGACAGATACAGCCTTTGCCTTCTTCCCAGCCTTGATCTGTTGGTCAGCCTTTAACGTTTTCGGTGGTTCACCACTTCTTGGTTTGGTTCTTGGTTTGATGATGGTTAACAATGTTCTTCCAAATGCTTGGGATGTTGTATCAGGTGCTGCAAAACCAATTTACTTCTTTGACTTTATTCCAGTAGTTGGTTACCAAAACTCAGTCCTTCCAGCCTTCTTCGTAGGTTTGATTGGTGCTAAGTTTGAACAATGGGTTCGTAAATGGGTTCCAGATGTTCTTGACCTTCTCTTGCGTCCACTTGTTGTCTTTGCTGTGATGTCAGCTTTGGCCCTCTTTATCATTGGTCCTGTCTTCCACACAGTTGAGAGCTACGTACTTGCTGGTACAGAGTGGATTCTTGCCTTGCCATTTGGTCTTGCAGGTCTTGTTCTAGGTGGTATTCACCAAATTATCGTCGTTACAGGGGTTCACCACGTTTTCAACTTGCTTGAAGCTAACCTTATTTCTAATACAGGTAAAGACCCACTTAACGCTATCATCACAGCTGCGATGACTGCTCAAGCTGGTGCAACACTTGCTGTTGGTGTTAAAACTAAAGACTCTAAGTTGAAAGCTCTCGCTTTCCCTGCAAGTCTTTCAGCAGTACTTGGTATCACTGAACCAGCTATCTTCGGGGTTAACCTTCGTTTCGGTAAACCATTTATCATGGGTCTTATCGCTGGTGCTGCTGGTGGTTGGTTGGCATCAATCCTTAACCTTGCTGGTACAGGATTTGGTGTAACAATCGTTCCTGGTACTCTTCTCTACCTAAATGGTCAAGTACTTAAGTATGTAATCATGGTACTTGTAACACTTACTCTTGGTTTCGCTCTTACTTGGATCTTTGGATATAAAGAGGAAGAGGTTGAAGCTCAAACAGAAGTTGTTGCTGAAGATATCGCCTCAGCAGGTTCTGCTCCAGTTGCATTGCAAGCTGAAACAATTGCTGCACCACTTAAAGGTGAAGTTGTAGCTTTGGAAAATGTAAATGACCCAGTCTTCTCTTCAGGAGCTATGGGTAAAGGTTCCGCTATCAAACCTTCAGGTAACCGAGTTGTTGCACCATTTGATGGTGAAGTGCAAATTGCCTTCCCAACAGGTCACGCTTACGGTCTAAAATCTGATAAAGGTGCTGAAGTGCTTATCCACATCGGTATCGATACTGTCTCACTTGACGGTAAAGGATTTGATGCTAAGGTTCAAGCAAATCAACGTGTTAAAAAAGGTGATGTCTTGGCTACCTTCGATAGCTCAGTTATCACTGAAGCAGGTCTTGACGATACAACTATGGTTATCGTTACAAACACTGCAGACTACGAAGATGTTTCATCAGTAGCAACTGGTTCAGTTGCTGAGGGTGATGACTTCATCGCAGTTAAATAATAAGCTAGAAAAGTCGAAGCTGTTTCGGCTTTTTTAGTTGAATGTTTTATAAAGAAGAGTGATATGAAGCCAAGTTGGTAGCAGCTTAAATATGCTTTTATTTAGATTGTCTTTTATCTTGCTTTTCTTTATAATAGTGACAAGATAGTTATTTATTAATCATAAAAGGAGTTAGCTTTACATATGGCTAAACTATACGGAAGCTTGGAAGCTGGTGGTACAAAGTTTGTTTGTGCTGTTGGTGATGAGAAATTCCAAGTCATTGAAAAAACTCAATTCCCAACAACTACACCTTACGAAACAATTGATCGTACGGTTGAATTTTTCAAACGTTATGAAGATCAGTTGGAAGGAATCGCTATTGGTTCATTTGGTCCGATAGATGTTGATCCAAATTCAGAAACATATGGTTTTGTAACTTCAACGCCAAAACCACACTGGTCAAACATAGACCTTCTTGGTTTAATCGCTAAGGAATTTAATGTTCCGTTCTACTTTACGACTGATGTGAATTCATCTGCTTATGGTGAAACACTTGCTCGTAAAGGTGTTAAGAGTCTTGTTTATTACACTATCGGAACTGGTATTGGTGCTGGTGCTATTCAAAATGGAGAATTCATTGGTGGCTTAGGTCATACTGAGGTGGGTCACGTCTATGTACCACTTCACCCAAATGATGTTGCCAATGAATTTAACGGAACGTGTCCATTCCACCGCGGATGTTTGGAAGGTTTGGCTGCTGGTCCATCGCTTGAAGCCCGTACAGGTATTCGTGGTGAATTGATTGAGCAAAACTCTGAGGTTTGGGATGTTCAATCTTACTACATTGCTCAAGCTGCTGTCCAAGCAACTGTGCTCTACCGCCCAGAGGTTATCGTCTTTGGGGGTGGTGTTATGGGACAAGAACACATGCTTCGCCGTGTCCGTGAAAAATTCACAGCTCTGTTGAATGGTTACCTTCCAGTGCCAGACGTGACTGAGTATATTGTGACACCGGCTGTTTCAGGTAATGGGTCTGCGACACTTGGTAACTTTGCACTTGCCAAAGATGTAGCTGACAAATACTCACGCAAATAACCCAAATATGTAAAATCGCTTTAAGACATGATCTTAAGGCGTTTTGCTCTATACAGGAGGATGTAATGGAACCTTTATTTTTAGATTCGCCAATGCATGAAAAAATATGGGGAGGTAATCGACTTAAGACAGAGTTTGGTTATGATATTCCTAGTGAACACACTGGAGAATACTGGGCAATCTCTGCTCATCCTAATGGTGTATCTTACGTCAAGAACGGGAAGTATTCTGGTTTTCATCTAGCAGAACTTTACAAAGACAAACCAGAACTTTTTGGACATCCAAAGGCGAGTGTATTTCCTTTGTTGACAAAGATTTTGGATGCTAATGATTGGCTGTCAGTGCAGGTACACCCAGACGATGCCTATGGTATGGAGCATGAAGGTGAACTAGGAAAGACGGAGTGTTGGTATATTATTGACGCCGAAGAGGGCGCTGAAATTATCTATGGCCACAAGGCTCAAACCAAGGAAGAGCTGGCAACTTTGATTGAAGCGGGTGATTGGGATGGGCTTTTGTCGAAAACGCCTGTAAAAAAAGGTGACTTTTTCTTTGTACCAAGCGGTACCATGCATGCTATTGGTCCAGGTATCCTTATCCTAGAAACACAACAATCTAGCGATACCACTTATCGTGTATATGACTTTGATCGTAGAGATGATCAAGGCAATCAACGTGAGCTTCACATCCAACAGTCTCTTGAGGTTCTGAATCTTGGGGAGCCCCAAAATAGTGTTCCATCAACTGTTAAGACCATGCAGTTAGAGATGACTTGTTTGACATCAAACGCCTTTTTCACAGTATACAAATGGAAATTCAGTGGATTAGTTGATTTCAAGCAATCAGCCCCTTATTTGCTCTGTTCAGTGCTTTCTGGTAATGGGACTTTGACTGTCGATTCACGCATTTATTGTCTAAAAAAAGGTGATCACTTCCTTCTTCCAAATAATGTTACAGATTGGGAAATTGATGGACAATTAGAGATGATTGTCAGTCACCCTAACGAGGCTTGAGTATGAGTAATGAACAAGCATTATCAGCTCTTTTTGAGCGTGTTGAAATTGGGTGATCCTATTATTTTGAGGGAGCTTATTATCGTTTGAAAGACTATGGAGACCACATTTATGGTTTGCAACGGGCAATTTCTGATATGTGTGGTGAAAAGACAGCCTCTCCTAGTATCAAATTTTACTGGGAAAATGGTGTCCTGGAATACGAATTTTACGTGGATTTTGAGGCCAGCCCTATGATTATGAAGGATTATAGTAGTAGTGATAGAGCTTTCTTTGAACAGGCCTTTGAAAATCTCTTACATGACTTTGAGGATTTCTTAGAGAATCAAGAAATCATTGAGGGATAGCCTTGAAGTGTTATTGTCGATATTTTCAGTGAATCTAATAAAGAAGTTTTAGTTTATTTGCTAATCTGTTGTGAAAGCCTTTAAACTAGGGCTTTTTTCTTTGTCAATACTTGAGTGATTTCTTGTTTAAAAGGGGCATTTGTGGTAAAATACGGAGATAAGGACTGTCGAAAGGAAAAAAGATGGCAAATATATTACGCAAAATCATTGAAAATGATAAGGGCGAAATTAAAAAACTAGAAAAAACTGCCAAGAAAGTTGAGAGCTATGCTGATGCAATGGCAGCTCTTTCAGATGAAGAACTTCAGGCAAAAACAGAAGAATTTAAACAACGATACCAAAACGGAGAAAGTCTAGATCAGCTCTTGCCGGAGGCATTTGCGGTTGTTCGTGAGGGAGCAAAACGTGTCCTTGGACTTTTCCCATATCGTGTGCAAATTATGGGTGGTATTGTGCTTCACTATGGTGACGTAGCGGAGATGCGTACAGGGGAAGGGAAAACCCTTACTGCGACAATGCCTGTCTACTTGAATGCTATTTCAGGTGAAGGTGTACACGTTATCACCGTTAACGAATACCTTTCAGAGCGTGATGCGACTGAAATGGGTGAGCTTTATAGTTGGCTCGGTTTGTCAGTAGGGATCAACCTTTCATCTAAATCACCAGCTGAAAAACGTGAAGCTTATAATTGTGACATCACTTACTCAACCAGCTCAGAGGTAGGTTTCGACTATCTTCGTGATAATATGGTTGTTCGTAAGGAAAACATGGTACAACGCCCATTGAACTTTGCCTTGGTCGATGAGGTTGACTCGGTTCTTATTGATGAAGCTCGTACACCATTGATCGTATCAGGGCCTGTAAGTTCAGAAACTAATCAGTTGTATCACCGTGCGGATGCTTTTGTTAAGACATTGACTGAAGATGATTATGCGATTGATATTCCAACAAAAACAATTGGTTTGAATGACTCAGGTATTGACAAGGCTGAAGAGTTCTTCAACTTGGAAAATTTGTACGATATTGACAATGTTGCCTTGACTCACTATATTGACAATGCCCTTCGTGCCAACTACATTATGTTGCGTGATATTGACTACGTGGTAAGTCCTGAGCAAGAAATCCTTATTGTTGACCAATTTACTGGTCGTACCATGGAAGGTCGTCGTTTTTCAGATGGGCTCCACCAAGCCATTGAGGCTAAAGAAGGTGTACCAGTCCAAGAGGAAACCAAGACTTCTGCCTCAATCACTTACCAAAATATGTTCCGTATGTACAAGAAATTGTCAGGTATGACTGGTACTGGTAAGACTGAAGAGGATGAATTCCGTGAAATCTATAACATGCGAGTCATCCCAATTCCAACAAACCGTCCAATTCAACGTATTGACCATGATGACCTTCTGTACTCAACTTTGGATGCTAAATTCCGTGCTGTGGTACAAGATGTTAAGCGTCGTTATGAGAAGGGGCAACCAGTTCTTATTGGTACGGTTGCCGTTGAAACATCTGACTTGATTTCTAAGATGTTGGTTGACGCAGGTATTCCTCACGAAGTGCTTAATGCCAAGAACCACGAAAAAGAAGCGCATATTATCATGAATGCAGGTCAACGTGGTGCTGTTACGATTGCGACCAATATGGCCGGTCGTGGTACTGACATCAAACTTGGTGAAGGTGTTCTGGAGCTTGGTGGACTTTGTGTCATTGGTACAGAGCGTCATGAAAGTCGTCGTATCGACAACCAGTTGCGTGGTCGTTCGGGACGTCAAGGGGATCCAGGGGAGTCTCAATTCTACCTATCACTTGAAGACGAATTGATGCGTCGTTTCGGTTCTGACCGTATCAAGCATGTCTTGGAACGTTTGAACGCTGATGACGAAGATATTGTTATCAAATCACGTATGTTGACCCGTCAAGTGGAATCAGCTCAAAAACGTGTCGAAGGGAATAACTACGATACTCGTAAACAAGTCCTTCAGTACGATGACGTTATGCGTGAACAGCGTGAAATCATCTACGCTGAGCGTTATGATGTTATTACAGCAGAACGTGACCTTGAACCTGAAATCAAGGCTATGATCAAGCGTACTATTAACCGTATGGTTGATGGACACAGTCGTAACGATCAAGAAGAAGCTCTTAAAGGTATCTTGAACTTTGCACGTCAGGCCTTGGTTCCTGAGGATGCCATCTCGCTTGAAGATCTAAAAGAAGTGGGAGAGGTGACTAAACGTAGTGTTAATTATGATGCTATCAAGGTTTATCTGACTGAGTTAGCAGATAATGTTTATGATCGTCAAATTAAGAAATTGCGTTCAGAGGAGGCTATTCGCGAATTCCAAAAAGTCTTGATTTTGATGGTTGTTGATAATAAGTGGACAGACCACATTGATGCCCTTGATCAATTACGTAACGCCGTTGGTATGCGTGGTTATGCGCAAAACAACCCAATCGTTGAGTATCAATCTGAAAGTTTCAAGATGTTCCAAGATATGATTGGTGCTATTGAGTATGATGTAACTCGTACGATGATGAAAGCACAAATCCACGAACAATCTCGTGAACATGTTAATGAACGTGTTTCAACAACAGCAACAGGCAATATTCAAGCACATCAAGCAGATGCTAATGGTCAAGAGATTGACTTTAGCAAGGTTGGTCGTAATGACTTCTGTCCATGTGGCTCTGGTAAGAAATTCAAAAATTGTCACGGTCGTAAACAGTTTAAGATAAAAAGAAATAGGTAATTATAATGGTTTTTAAAGCAGTAAGTGAAAAAATTGATTTTGATGCAGTTAAAGAATCAACTACATTGACAGGAGAAGCCCTTGCCAAGAAGCAAGCTCGTGATAAAGAGCTTGAGGCAATCATCAAGGGTGAGGACAACCGTACACTTTTGGTGATTGGTCCATGTTCATCTGATAATGAGGATGCAGTTCTTGATTATGCACACCGTTTGGCTAAACTTCAAGAAGAAGTGAAAGATAAAGTATTTATGGTTATGCGTGTTTATACTGCTAAACCTCGTACAAACGGTGATGGGTATAAAGGGCTTGTGCACCAACCTGATGCTGAAGGAAAACCGAATCTAATTAATGGTATCAAAGCTGTACGTAATCTTCACTACCGTGTTATCACAGAAACTGGTATCACAACTGCTGACGAAATGCTTTACCCGGAAAACCTTCCTTTGGTAGATGACCTTGTGTCCTACATTGCCATTGGTGCTCGTTCTGTAGAAGATCAACAACACCGTTTCGTCGCGTCGGGTATTGACGTACCAACTGGAATGAAAAATCCAACATCAGGTAACCTTAACATTATGTTTAATGGTATCTATGCTGCACAAAACAAACAAGACTTCCTCTTTAACGGTGAAGAAGTTCAGACATCTGGAAATCCGTTAGCACACGCTATCCTTCGTGGATCAACAAATGAATACGGGAAGAATATTCCTAATTTCTACTATGATGATATCCTTGATACTATTAACACCTATGAAAAGATGGGACTTCAAAATCCATTTATCGTGATTGATACGAACCACGATAATTCTGGTAAACGTTACTTGGAGCAAGTACGTATTGTACGTCAGACCTTGATTAACCGTGATTGGAATGAAAAAATCAATAAGTTTGCACGTGGATTTATGATCGAGTCTTATCTTGAAGATGGTCGTCAGGACACACCAGAAGTTTATGGAAAATCAATTACTGACCCATGTCTTGGTTGGGATAATACTGAGCAATTGATTCGTGAAATTCACGCAACACTTTCAAAATAATAATTTGAAAACAGTCTGAATGTAAAGAATTGAGCCGTTTTGGGATCTTCCAAACGGCTCGACTCTTTATCCAAAATAGGAAGTAGAGAATAGGGAAATGGGAATTCATAAAATTAGTTCATTAATTGATACAGCAGAAGTAAGAAAAGCACATGCTCTTACAGGAGATGACTTGGCGAAAAAACAGGTTAATGATAGTGCCTTAGCTAAGATAATTAAAGGTGAGGATGATCGTCTTCTCTTAGTTATTGGACCATGTTCGTCAGATAATGAAAAAGCTGTACTTGACTATGCTCATCGCCTATCTAAGTTGCAAGAGGAAGTCAAGGATAAGATTTTCATTGTTATGCGTGTTTATACGGCTAAACCACGCACAAATGGTGATGGTTATAAAGGACTTGTTCACCAACCTGATTCAGAAGGAGCTACTGATCTTATAACAGGTATTAAGGCAGTGCGTCGTCTACAATCTCGCATTATTAGGGAAACCGGACTTCCGCTTGCTGATGAGATGCTATATCCGACAAATCTAATCTATTTTGAAGATTTGTTAAGTTACCATGCTATTGGTGCTCGATCAGTTGAAGATCAAGAACATCGTTTTGTGGCTTCGGGGCTTGATGTCCCAACGGGGTTGAAAAATCCAACTTCTGGAAATCTTAATGTTATGTTCAATGCTATCTATGCTGCTCACAACGAGCAAGAGTTTATCTACAATGGCCATGAAGTGAAAACAGACGGTAATCCATTAGCACATGCTATTTTACGTGGTTCTAGTAACGAATATGGTCAAAACGAGGTTAACTACCACTACGAGGACTTAGTTAAGGCTTTGGATAAATATAGTGAATTTGGTTTAGAAAATCCATTTATTCTTGTTGATACAAATCATGATAACTCTGGTAAAAACTTCATGGAGCAAATCCGTATTGTGCGTGAAGTTCTTCTTAACCGTGAGTGGGATAAGCGTATTGCTGATACTGTGCGTGGCTTTATGATTGAATCTTATCTTGAAGATGGTCGTCAAGATACACCTGAAGTTTATGGAAAATCAATCACAGATCCATGCCTCGGTTGGGAAAAAACGGTTAACCTTATTCGTGAAATCCATACTACCCTTTCAAAATAGTTTATGATTTTTGGACATGGTATAGACTTGCAGGAAATTTCAGCAGTTAAAAAGGCCTATGACCGAAACCCACGTTTTGCAAAGAAAGTACTGACACCAAAAGAATGGGAGCGTTTCGAGTCCCTTTCTGGAGAGCGTCAGATGTCGTTTCTGGCAGGCCGTTGGGCGGGGAAGGAAGCTTTTTCAAAGGCCTGGGGTACTGGAATCGGAGCAGTCGGTTTTAAGGATATTGAAATTCTAAATAATGATAAGGGAGCTCCCGTGGTTACTCAGTCGCCTTTTGAAGGAAATGTCTTTATCTCCATTTCTCATAGTGGTGATTTTGTTCAGGCAAGTGTCATTTTAGAAAAAACCAAGAGATAGGTGTTGGAAGAGGATAGCTTATGATTTCGAGTTTACATCGACCAACCTTGGCAAAGGTTGATCTGTCAGCAATTTCAGAAAATATTGAACAAGTGGTTAGTCATATTCCTAAACAGGTGCAGACTTTTGCAGTTGTAAAGGCCAATGCTTATGGTCATGGCGCTGTTGAAGTGGCTAAACATGTGTCTAAGCAGGTGGATGGTTTTTGTGTTTCTAACCTAGATGAGGCGCTTGAACTTCGTCAAGCTGGCATAGAGCAACCGATACTTATTTTGGGAGTAGTCTTGCCAGATGGTATTCCCTTGGCTATTCAAGAAAATATTAGTCTGACGGTGGCCTCACTTGAGTGGTTGGCACTGGCTCAGAAACAAGAGCTTGATTTGACAGGTTTGACCTGTCATATTAAGGTTGATTCAGGTATGGGTCGTATTGGGGTACGTAACCTAAAGGACGCAGATAACTTGATTGCTGGTCTGAAGGCTCTTGGTGCTGATGTCGAAGGTATTTTTACTCATTTTGCAACAGCTGATGAAGCAGATGATAGTAAATTTAAGCGTCAATTATCTTTCTTCACCGATTTGGTGGATAACTTGACTGATAGACCTCGCTTGGTGCACGCTAGCAACTCAGCGACAAGTATTTGGCATGCAGCAACCGTCTTTAATACGGTACGTCTGGGTGTTGTCATCTATGGTCTCAATCCTAGTGGCAGTGTCTTGGAACTTCCCTATAATATTCAACCTGCCCTAAGTTTAGAGACAGCTCTTATTCATGTTAAGACCCTTCCAGCCGGTCAAGACGTGGGTTACGGTGCAACCTATACAACTACGGATGAAGAAGTTATTGGAACGCTTCCAATTGGCTATGCGGATGGTTGGACTAGAGATTTACAAGGTTTCCATGTTATTGTGGATGGACAACTTTGTCCTATTGTTGGGCGTGTGTCTATGGACCAGATCACTGTTCGCCTTCCTAAGGTTTATCCACTAGGAACTCCAGTTACGCTTATGGGTGAAAATGGAGGAGCGAGCATTACTGCGACAGAGGTGGCTGAAAAGCGTGGCACAATCAACTACGAGGTCCTTTGTTTACTTAGTGATCGTGTACCTCGTAGCTATGACTAATATAAAAAAGGAACTCCAGTTTGATACTGGATTTTTTGATTTTAGGGAAGATCATTTCCATGTGTTATAATAGCTGATAAGGCTTCCTCTTTTACAAGGAATAGAACTCGATAGAAATGATATAGAATATGATTCAACTAGATTCACCAATTGCAGATTTGAAGGGCTTTGGTCCTAAGTCCGCTGAAAAATTTACCAAATTAGATTTACACACAGTTGGGGACCTCTTGCTTTATTTTCCTTTTCGATATGAAGATTTTAAGAGTAAGTCCATCTTTGAACTGATGGATGGAGAAAAGGCCGTCATTACAGGAACAGTGGTAACACCGGCCAATGTGCAGTATTATGGCTTTAAACGTAATCGTCTTAGCTTTAAAATAAAGCAGGGTGAGGCTGTGATTGCCATTAATTTCTTTAATCAGCCTTATCTTGTGGACAAGTTTGAGGTGGGGGCAGAAGTGGCTATCTTTGGCAAGTGGGACCGTAAGAAGTCTGCAGTGACTGGTATGAAAGTCTTGGCTCATGTTGAGGACGATATGCAGCCAGTCTACCATGTGGCTCAGGGTGTTAGTCAGGCCCAGCTGATAAAGGCTATAAAGGTAGCTTTTGACAGTGGCGCCCTTAATTTGTTGGAGGAAAGTCTCCCCCAAGTGCTGATGGACAAGTATCGTCTCATGGGACGTCAAGAGGCTGTGCGTGTCATGCATTTTCCTAAAGATTTGGCTGAATATAAGCAGGCCCTACGTAGGATTAAGTTTGAGGAGCTCTTTTATTTCCAGATGAATTTACAGGTGCTAAAGGCTGAGAATAAATCAGAGACCAATGGACTAGCGATTTCTTACGATGAGGTAAAAATAAAAGCCAAGATTGCTACCCTTCCTTTCCCTCTGACCAAAGCCCAGGAGCGCAGTTTATCAGAAATCCTAGCTGATATGAAATCTGGGGCTCACATGAACCGTCTCTTGCAGGGAGACGTGGGCTCAGGAAAGACAGTTATTGCTAGTCTTGCCATGTATGGGGCTTATACGGCAGGATTGCAGTCTGCCCTTATGGTGCCGACGGAAATCTTAGCAGAGCAGCATTATCAGAGTTTGAAGGGACTTTTTCCTGAGCTAAAGGTAGTCCTCTTAACTTCTGGGATGAAGATGGCAGATAAGAAAGTAGCTCTTTCTAAAATTGAGTCTGGGGAGGCTCAAATGATTGTGGGAACTCACTCACTGATTCAGGATGCGGTGATTTATCATAAACTTGGGTTGGTGATTACTGATGAACAGCACCGATTTGGAGTTAACCAACGTCGTATTTTCCGAGAGAAGGGAGACAATCCTGATGTCCTCATGATGACAGCAACACCCATTCCTAGGACCTTGGCAATCACTGCCTTTGGGGAGATGGATGTGTCAATCATTGATCAGATGCCGGCTGGACGTAAGACTATTATTACCCGTTGGGTTAAACATGAGCAACTAGACACCGTATTGACTTGGATTAAGAGTGAGTTAGAAAAAGATGCTCAGGTCTATTTTATTTCTCCTTTGATTGAAGAGTCTGAGTCTCTTGATTTGAAAAATGCTGTTGCCCTTCATCAGGAACTCACAGAGTTTTTTGGAGATTCAGCTACGGTGGCTCTGATGCATGGTCGGATGAAAAATGATGAAAAAGACCAAATTATGCAGGATTTTAAGGACAAAAAATCTCAGATTTTAGTATCAACCACAGTTATTGAAGTTGGAGTTAACGTACCTAATGCTACGGTTATGGTTATTATGGATGCGGATCGTTTTGGACTTAGCCAGCTTCACCAGCTTCGAGGCCGTGTAGGGCGTGGAGACAAGCAGTCTTACTGTGTCTTGGTGGCTAATCCTAAAAATGATACCGGTAAAAAACGCATGCAGGCCATGTGTGAGACTACGGATGGTTTTGTTTTAGCAGAAGAGGACCTTAAAATGCGTGGCTCAGGAGAGATTTTCGGGACGCGGCAGTCAGGCATTCCTGAATTTCAGGTGGCTGATATTGTGGAAGACTATAATATCCTAGAAGAAGCAAGGTGCGTGGCCAGTCAAATTGTTTCTGACCCTAACTGGCGTGAGAATCCTGATTGGCAGGTGCTAGAAGCTCATTTGAGAAACCAAGATGAGTTTGACTGAGGAGGAAACCAATGAAAAAGAAGCGGTTAAAACTCGATTTTTTGCTATCTGCCATGCCTTCTTTCTTAGGATGATAGGTCTTATATTTTATTTTGCAGGCTTTACCTTATTTTATCCATGATAACAAAAACTCTCAGTGAACTCACTGAGAGTTTTTGCTTCCTTCAAGTTTATTACAAGCTTTCTTTAAGTTAGAGACCCTATAATAAAACCATCAAAACGAGTTAGGTTTTGATAATAAAACGTTTTGGCTAGGTCAAACCATTCCTAAAAAGGAGGAAAAACAATGACAGTAAAAATTAAAGTAATTTATAACCCCAATTTTCAAAAGCATCCTCAAGACTTTAAGGTTTATCAAAACTAATAGTGATGCCCAGGAAGAGGCTAAATTTACCCATATTCTACAGCTTTCATCCCTCAATTTCCAAAAATCCTTTTTTCTTTTTCATAACGTAGAATCCCTCTTCTTAAAATCATAACAAGTCTAGACGGAAGAATGACCAGTTTAGGCGATTAACATAAGTAAGATAACCGGTTGAGATTTTCTTAACTGGTTTTTCTGTTTTTCGAATCATTGAACAAATCTTATTTGTAAAGTAGTAAAACCTTATCTATAAACTAGTATTTTTTCTTCAGCCATGCAATCCGGGATAGACTGGCTAGCACAGTACCACAGACCATGGTGACATGTGTCTGTAAGACGATTAGTTCCTAGTGGAAATCTTTGTTTTCCAATTTATCAGTTGCTTCAATGCTAAGTTTCATGTCTTACCCTTCAATATAATCTTTTAATTCTTGGCCTTCTAGTCCTGCACTGAGTGCAATGAGGAGCTTGAGACGAGCTTTTGGAGCATTGAGTTCTTTGATGAACATAACGCCTGCTTCTTGGAGTTTAACACCACCACCTTCATAGGCATAGACTGGCTCGGCGATGCCGTTAAAGCAACGGGAAACGAGTACAACGGGAACTCCCTTGTCCATAAGTGACTTAATTTCTCTTGCAGCTAGTGGTGGGAGATTTCCGGCGCCTAGAGCCTCGATAACCACGCCGTCAATCTTTTCAGGGGCTAGGAGACTGATGATACCATCTCCAATTCCCATTCCAGCATAAGCCTTAATGATTGGCACAGTTCCTGTAATTTGTTTCAAGTCAAAGCGAACACGAGGCTCAGCAGTTTTGAACCAGAGGATATCATGCTTCATGATGATGCCTAGTGGACCATGGGTTGGTGTTTGGAAGGTTGCCACGTTTGTAGTATGGGTCTTAGTCACGTACTTGGCCGCATGGATTTCATCGTTCATAACGACTAGGACACCTTTATCGGCAGCCTTGTCATTGCTTGCGACACGAAGGGCTGAGAGATAGTTGTAGACGCCATCGCTTCCTAGCTCATTTGACGAACGCATGGCACCAGTTATGACGATTGGAATTTCAGGAACGTTCATGGTATCTAGGAAGTAGGCTGTTTCTTCCAGGGTATCTGTTCCGTGGGTGATAACCACCCCATCATATTGTCCAGCTGTTTCCTTGATTTTTTTATAAATATCAAGCATGTGGTAAGGCGTAATGTGTGGGCTAGGGATGTTAAAGAAGTCTAGAACAGTTAAGGCTAGATTATCTAGATCAAGTCCAACATGGTTCATGGGATTATCAGCATTTTGACTGACCTTGCCATCGTCATCTGCGGACATGGAAATGGTTCCTCCAGTATGAAGGACTAGGATTTTTTTAATCATTTATACTACTCACTATCTTATTTATGTTATAATTTATTTTAGCATAAAATGTTAGAAGGAGGGGAGCTCTGTGGCCATTAAAGCAGTCTTTTTTGATATTGATGGGACTTTTCTAAATGACCGAAAACGCGTGTCTAGTTCAACCAAAAAAGCCATCAGTCAGATGAAGGAAGATGGTATCTTAGTTGGTTTGGCAACAGGTCGTGGTCCAGGATTTGTCCAGCCTTTCATGGACAATCTAGGTTTGGATTTTGCAGTCACTTATAACGGTCAGTATATTTTGACTCACGACAAGGTCCTTTATCAAAACCAGCTCCCTAAATCAACAGTCTACAACTTGATTCGCTATGCCACCAAGCACCGTAGAGAGATTTCTCTAGGGACTAGTACAGGTCTTGTTGGTTCTAATATCATCAGTATGGGGACGAGTAAGTTTGGGCAAATCGTTAGTCGTATTGTCCCTAAGTCCTGGGCTAAGATGGTGGAGCGTAGTTTCAAGTCTTTGATTCGTCGTTTCAAGCCACAAAGCATTGAAACCCTTAAAACTATCATGCGTGAGCCTATTTATCAGGTAGTTATGGTAGCGACGGTGGGTGAAACACAAGATATTGAAGAAAAATTTCCTCATGTGAAGATTACCCGCTCAAGTCCTTACTCAGCCGATATTATTTCAGCGGATCAATCTAAGTTGAAAGGTATCGCTCATCTAGGTGAGGTTTTTGGTTTCGAACTCAGTGAGGTTATGGCCTTTGGGGATTCGGAAAATGATCTAGAAATGCTGTCTGGCGTCGGCGTTGGTGTTGCCATGGGAAATGGGGAAGATGAACTGAAAGACCAGGCTACCCATGTCACTGATACTAATAACCAGAATGGGATTGCCAAAGCCTTGTCACACTATGGTTTGATTCACTTTGAAACAGAGAATTCATTTACCAGTGATGATGATAATTTCAACAAGGTTAAGGATTTCCACCATTTGATGGATGGCTCAACTATCGATATGCCTCGTGTTTACGGTATTGAGGAAGCTAGTCACCGTTCGGACTTCAAGTTGGAAGAAATTGTCGAATTCCTCTATGCTTCATCAGGTGGGGACAAGCGTGTCTTTGGTCAGGCTGTTCTAGATTTGCATGCTGCTCTTGACAAGGCAGCGCTCAAAGTTAGTTCTAAAGAGCACTCAGAGTCAACTATGGTTGATCAGGTGGATGCATTGACTGACTTGCTTTACTTGACCTATGGCTCATTTGTCCTTATGGGTGTGGATCCTAAGCCTTTCTTTGATACTGTTCATGAGGCTAATATGGGTAAAATTTTCCCAGATGGCAAAGCTCACTTTGATCCTGTGACCCACAAAATTCTTAAACCAAGTGATTGGGAAGAGCGATTTGCACCAGAACCACACATTAAACGTGAGCTAGATCGTCAGATTCAAAAATCTCTACAAAGAAGTAAATAAGAAGAGAAAAAGGTTTGGACAGTCTGCTCCAAATCTTTTTCTAATAAAAATGACAGTTATTGATAGCCCTACTTGTGGAAAAATAATGTCATTCTATGTATTTTTAAGGAGTTTATTATGACTAAAGCAGATTGGTTAGATTTTTTTGAAGCCATTAATGGTCGTTCAGCAACTGAAGAAGAAATTGCAGCAGCACTTGCAGCAGGTGAGTTTCAAGATGACGCACCAGCAGTTGAAGCGGCACCTGTTCAAGAAGCACCAGCACAACCAATCTTTGCAGGGGCTTAAACCAACTCCAGTCCAAGGAGTGCCAAATCAAGCAGTGCGACCACAAGCTGGTTTTGCGAATGGGCAAGCTGGTCAGCAAGTAGCTTTTGCTAACGGTCAACCTCTTCAACCAGGTCAAAATATCCAATTTATCAATGGCCAAGCTGTAGTTGTTCCAGCCCAACCATCAGCATTTGCAACAACTTTCAAAAATTACTGGACAGGGTTGCTTAATGCATGGCGTCGTCCAGCAGATATGACAGATTATGGTAAACATAATGCTTGGCTTAATTATATCTTCTTGTCATTCTTTACAGGGCTTGCATTCTTTACTATCTTGAGCGCAATAGCACGTAAAGTGGTTAACACTTTAAAGTCAACAGCGAGTGTATTCAGCAGTATCTTTGGATCTTTCGGATCAAATGATTACTCACCATCAGTTTCAAGTCATGCATCTAGTATTGGTTTTGCGGCTTTCTTTGCAAGTATTTTAGATGCCTTCCTCTTTATCTTTGCCTTCATCTTGGCAGGATTTATAACACGTAAGGCCATCTTTTGTGCCCCTGCAACAACCTTCTTAAATAGCTTCGATCGTTTTGGTCGTTTGACATCATTAGCCTTGCCAGTATTGCTTGTAACTATCTTGTTGGGAGCTATTGGACTTGTTGTCTTCCCAAGCTTTTTGTTTAATATAGTTTGTACTTTGTTTGCAATTGCTAACCTCTTTACAATTGTTCCTGTAACAACAGCATGGAAGGCTGATAAGTTCTATCAAATGATCTTGGCAGCACTCTTGAACGGTGTCGTTTTGTCTATCTTGTTTGCAATCGTATTTACTATCATGTCATCATTTACAATAGGTCTTCTATTCTAAGTAAGCTTAACGATTTTTGAAAAGGCAAGTGTATAGGAGTCTTTATGGCAACAAAAGAAAAGTAGATTGATTTATTTGAAAAGGCAGTTGGTCATCCGCCCCATGTCTTAGAAATTGAAGAAGGCCAAAAATCAGATTTTGATTTAAAGGCTATTAAAGGCATTTCCGCAATGGGATTGGATTAGGAAGTTACTTCTCCTGAACTAACAGAAAAAATTGATGAGTATGACGTTGCCGAGGAAGTGGTTGAAGATGTGGCCCTTGATGACGAAGAGGAAACGACTTTATTAGAAACTGAGGAGCTCACGCCGGTGTCTCGCGAAGACCAGACTCACACCGAAGAACATTCATAAGCTACTTCTAAAGAAGCACAAGTAATCTGGATGAAGGCCTTCAAAAACTAAGTAGGTCGTCAGCCTCTTCCTGAGGAATTTCTTATAGGTAGGTCTTCAGGTTATGATGTGTCGATCATCTATCAGTTTATCTCATATGGTAAGGCTGCTAAACTGGCCAATCCAGCCATGGCAAAAGGAAAGAGAATCCTGATTATTGCTGGTATTGTTGTGGTAGTCTTAGCGCTTGCTGGTTATGGATTTGGTTTTTATTATTACTCACGTGGTCAAGTAGCAGATCGTTATGAATCAGCAACTTATGGTAAGTTTGATAGTTATGCCTCAAATCATAACACAACCCCAGATGGTGTTTCTGACATTTTCCTTAATGATACTGATGATACCATGTATAAGGATGTAACGGCTGATATCGATAAAAATACTACGGGAGCCAAGAACCGTTCCGCTGATAGTATTACTTTCTCAGATGTTGATGTAACTAAAGTCGTTCAGACTGGTGAAAAGAACTTTAAAGTAACTTTCACGGCAGTCTATAATTTCTTTTATGGCTATGATTCGAAGCTCAAGTCATCAGGAGATATTAAAGACAAAATTTCATGGTCATGTAATGTGGAATATGTTGGTGACGATAGTGACTCTAGTGGTAGCAGTTCTAACTACAGCGACTACCATATCAATGGTAAAGCTATCGAATCACAAAAAGTGAGTCGTGAAGATACTGTGAAATAGTAGTTGTTTTCTCATAGAGCTAGTCATTGTTAAACTGATTACAATTAGGAGGGTAGTCCTCTCTACTAAAAATGAGAGCCTGGTAATTGCCAGGTTCTTTTGTTTGTCTGTTTTTACCTCTTAGGGTCTAAACTTTACCACTTACCTAAAAGGCCTTGTTTAGTTTAAAGCAGCTGTTATAATAGAAGAACCATCAAAAGGACAGGAAAGGAGTATTATGAAAGTTAGAATCGAATTGGACCCATCCATGGATGAGCCTGAAATCTTGATTCGAGCTCCTCGGTTAACACAGGAATTGGCCCAGCTCCAAGAATCTATTCTAAAGAAAAAGTTAGTTCCTTTAGCCTTTTACAAGGATCGAAGCGAATATTTTCTGGATTTGGCAAATATTCTCTTTTTTGAAACAGACGGGGAAAAGATTTTTGGACATACCAAGGATGAGGCCTATGAGGTGAAGCAAAAGCTCTACGAATTAGAAGAGTTGCTCCCGATTGCCTTTTGTCGGATTTCCAAATCGACGATTGTTAATGCTAAGCAGATTTATTCTTTAGAGAAGTCTTTTTCGGGGACTAGTACGGTGAATTTCTATCAGACCCACAAGCAGGTCCATGTATCAAGACGCTACTATCAAGTTTTAAAAGAACGACTAAACGAAATGAGGTAAGATAATGAGAAAGAAATTAATTGGGATCCTCTTGATCCTTTTGGCAGCTTTGGTAATTGTACAAGACTATTTTATAAAATGGGAAATTAGTATTTGGATGTTGGCCTGGGTAGTCTTATTGGCAATTTTGTCCCTTTCTAGTCTTTTGAAGCGACATTTTGGTCTTGGTTTCGCCTATGGCATTGTGGCTCTATTTTCACTTAATGGACAGTTCCATTTTCTTCCAGTATCTAACTCGGTCCTTATCTTCTCTTCCATTCTTGCAGTTATTGGCTTGAACATTCTCTTCAATTCTTCTAGTAAAACAAAGAATCGCTTTGGACTGGGTTCTACTGGCTCAGACGCTAATAATGGTGGAAATGATATTGATGTCACTTTTTCAGTAGTGACCAAATATCTCAATGACCAGCAATTTACACATGGGAGTGCGGATGTTAGTTTAGGACAGGCTTCCGTTTATTTTGATAATTGCCGTATTGAGGGGCCATCTGCTCAGTTTGATGTGGACGTTTCTCTTGGAAGTCTTAGCCTCTATGTGCCCAGTGATTGGCGGGTGCATGTGAATGTGGATAACTCTCTTTCAGCTGTACAGCATGAGGAAAATCCTAGCAACTTAACTAACAAGGACTTCTACATCAAAGGTGATGTTTCCTTGGGTAATTTAGAAATTATTTATGTTGGTGAGAGTTCGATTGATTAAGTTAGTGGAGGGAACCTCTGATTAATATAATACCTATTGTTTTATCTCATCTCCTGTGATAAGATAGGCTCAATCTATTTTCAGGAGGGACAAGAGCTCTGGGATTCCTAACGTCATCAAGTCTTTTAAATCAACTAATACTCGAGGGAGTAGGACAAGGGAGAGTTTTTGAAAAGCTGTTCGGTATCACTCTCTTTTTTCCTACTAGAACAGGAATTAATTTTTAAATAAAGTTGTGGTGCTAAATCTTTTGATTTGGTTCTTTTTTTGGCTAGAGGACCAGATATTTTGGGCTTTTCCTGCAGGAGATAAGCTTATGCCTGGACCATAGGCCAGAGGGCTAGAAAGGGATGAGGGAGGAGTCTGATTGTTGGTTAATTCTGTGTTATAATAGCAAGGATTAGTGGTTGTTAGTGCTAAGTGAATGGAAATTCTTGCTTAGTCCGACTTAGTCCGAACGACTGGTGTAGAGACAAGAAAGGGACGTCTTATGAAATTACTTTATACGGATATGTCTCAGGATTTAACAGAAATTCTGACGGAGCAGGCGTCTAGCTATGCTCAAAAGGGAAAGAGGGTTTTTTATATTGCTCCTAGTGCCCTATCCTTTGAAAAGGAGCGAAAGGTTTTAGAATACCTGCCTCAGTCAGCATCTTTTGACATTACGGTGACTCGTTTTACTCAAATGGCTAGGTATTTTATTCTCAATACGAGTAACCCAAAGACTCAGTTGGATGATACAGGTTTGGCCATGATTTTTTATAAAGTGTTGTTGCACATGGGAGATGATGAGCTCAAGGTCTATGGCCGTTTGCGTAAGGATAGCAACTTTATTAATCAATTAGTGGACCTTTATAAAGAGTTGCAGCAGGCCAATATGACAGTATTGGATTTACAGCATTTGGATCAGGTTGAAAAACAAGAGGATTTGGTAAGGATTTTCAGTGCAGCTCAGGACCTCTTGTTGGCAGGAGATTTTGACAATCAATCAAAGCTTAGTGCCTTCTTTAAGGAAATTACCTCAGGACATCTGGATGAGGCCTTGAGTAACACAGTTTTGGTCGTTGATGGTTTTACCCGTTTCTCGGCTGAGGAGGAGGCTCTGGTTGCACTCTTGAACGACAAGTGCCACCAGATTGTAGTGGGGACCTATACTAGTCAAAAAGCTTATAAGGCCAATTTTGTTTATGGCAATGTTTATCAAGCCTCAGTGGATTTCTTGAGGACTTTGGCTCAGACATATAAGGTGATACCCGACTACGTGACGACAGACAAGGAGGGCAATCTTTCTTTTGCGCGTATTAGTCGTCTTTTGGAGAGCCGTCATGACTTTAGTACGGTAGATGAGACGGTAACTGAGCAGGATAAGCATGCCCTGAAGGTTTGGGAAGTGGTCAACCAGAAAGAAGAAGTGGCCCAGGTTGCCAAGAGTATTCGCCAGTTGCTGGCAGATGGCAAGCGTTACAAGGATATTTTGGTCTTGCTTGGTGACGAGGAGAGTTATAAGCTTCACGTGGGGCAGATTTTCCGAAAATTTGATATTCCTTATTATTTCGGTAAGGAAGAAAGCATGTCTAGCCATCCTTTGGTGGAGTTTGTGGATTCGCTAGAGCGTATCAAGCGCTATAACTACCGTGCTGAGGATTTGGTTAACCTTGTAAAATCCGGTCTCTATGGTGGTTTTGCTCAAGAGGATTTAGACCTTTTTGAGTATTATGTCAATTTTGCGGATATCAAGGGGCGTCATAAATTCTTGTCTGATTTTACAGCTAATAGTCGTGATAAGTATAATTTAGACCAGATCAATGCCTTGCGGTCACAATTGATAGAGCCCTTGGACAAGTTTCTTAATAGTCGCAAACAAAAGGGATCTAGTCTACTCAAGAAACTGGTGGTCTTTTTAGAGGCCGTGCAACTGCCAAGTCAGATGGTTGAATTGTCCACCAAGGCCAGTGAAGCTGAAAAAGAACAGAATGAACAGGTTTGGAAGGCTTTCACTCATATCTTGGAGCAGGTTGAGACTATCTTTGGAGACGAATCGCTCTCAGTGGACGACTTTTTGTCTATCTTGCGTTCGGGAATGTTGGCCTGTGATTACCGTACGGTTCCAGCTACTGTGGATGTGGTCAATGTGAAAAAATACGACTTAATACAGCCACATTCGGCTCCGTATGTTTTTGCCTTGGGGATGACCCAGTCACATTTTCCTAAGGTGGGACAAAATAAGAGTCTCCTGTCTGATGAGGAGCGTAGTCGTATCAATGAGGCGACGGATGAGCACAGGAGATTGGATATTGTTACGCAGAGCAATAGTAAGCGAGGTCATTTTGTGGCTATGTCGCTTTTCAATGCTGCTAGTGAACAATTAGTGCTTAGTCAGCCACAAATTATAAATGAAAGTCAAGATGACATGTCGGTTTATTTGAAGGAGATTCTTGACCTTGGTATTCCATTGGTGGAAAAGGGACGCAATCGTTTCGAAGCAAAGGGGGACCAGATTGGGAACTATAGAGACCTTCTGTCGACTGTCATTGCCCTTAACAGTAGTCATTTGGATCTTGACTTGGACAAAGAAACCCAGACTTTCTGGTCGGTTGCTGTACGCTATCTCCGTAAGCGACTTGATAAGGATCAAGTCTTGATTCCAAAGGTGATTGACGATGTGACGACAACCAAGGTGGACGATCAGGTCATGCAGTTGGTCTTTCCGGAGGAAGAACCACTGAAATTATCAGCTACAGCTCTGACGACCTTCTATAACAACCAATATCTTTATTTCTTGCGTTATGTTTTGGAACTTGAGGAGCTAGAGTCTATCCATCCGGATGCTCGACACCACGGGACTTATTTACACCGAGTCTTTGAGCGTGTGATGGGTGATTCGTCATCAGAAAGCTTCGATGATAAATTGGAAAAGGCCATTGCTCAGACCAATCAGGATCAACCTTTTGAAATTCTCTATACCGAGGACCAAGAGAGTCGTTTCTCTCGTCAGATTTTGGAGGACATTGCGCGTTCAACTGCCAGTGTTCTACGTGACAATGCGGCGGTTAAGGTTGAGTGTGAGGAAGTCAAGTTTGACTTGCTTTTAGCAAATAGCATCAAGATTACTGGGATTATTGACCGAGTGGACCGTTTAACAGATGGTGCTCTGGGTGTTGTTGACTATAAAACAGGTAAAAATGTCTTTGATATTCAGAAATTCTACAATGGCCTAAGTCCGCAATTGGTGACCTATCTGGAGGCTCTCCGTCAAACCTATAAGGTTGATGCTGATCAACTTTTTGGGGCTATGTATCTTCACATGCAGGTCCCACAGCTTAACCTAGCTCAGATTGGTTTGGAAAAGCTAGCGGCTCAGGCTCATAAGGAATTGACTTATAAGGGACTTTTTGTGGCTTCAGAAACGGAGCATTTGACTGGTGGAAACTATGATCTGCAAAAGACTGTCACCTATGACAAGGAGGATTTAGAAACCTTGTTGGACTACAATATTAAGCTCTTTAGGAGTGCTGCTGAAGTTATTCGAAGTGGGAATTTTGCGATCAATCCTTATACTGAGGATGGCAAGTCTGTTCAAGGGGATCAAATCAAGTCTATTACTCACTTCGAGGCCGACCGCCACATGGGACAGGCTCGTAAACTCTTACGTTTACCCAAAAAGGGCAAGAAGGAAGCCTATTTGGAGTTGATGGCAAAAACTGAGGAAGAGAATCAGATGCAAGTTTCTGAAAATACTATCTCCTTTCCAGTCATTGATCATGCTGTGAGAGTAGACAAAAAAGACCAGGAGGATAACCATGTTGACTAAAGCTTTTTTAAGTCCAGCAGAGATTGAGGAACGTATTGCCCAAGAAGCAGCTTCTGACAAGGATCGCAAGTTAACACCAGAACAGATTGAAGCTATTTACAGTAATGGTACTAATATTTTGGTATCTGCCTCAGCTGGTTCAGGGAAAACCTTTGTCATGGTTGAGCGTATCCTTGATATGATTGGACGTGGCGTTGGTATTGATCAACTCTTTATCTCAACCTTTACGGTAAAAGCTGCAGGTGAGTTAAAGGAGCGTCTGGAAAAGCGGCTGACAAAGCATTTAGGACAGGCAGAGACGGATGAGGAGCGGGCATTTCTTTCAGACCAGATTGCCAAGATTGGGACGGCTGATATTGGAACCATGGATGCCTTTACCCAGAAATTGGTCAATCAGTATGGCTATCTCCTGGGTGTGTCACCTACTTTCCGTATCATGACAGACCTTGCTGAGCAGACGCTTATGAAAAATGAGGTTTATGCTGATCTCTTCAATGATTACATGCAAGGAAAGGATGCCCAACTTTTTCAAAAATTGGTCCGTAATTTCACTGGACATAGCAAAACTAGCAAGGCTTTTCGTGATTTAGTTTACGATATTTACAGCTTTTCTCAGGCTACTGCAGATCCTGAAAAATGGCTACGTCAAAATCTCTTGAAAGGACAGATCGAGGCTAAGCCAGAACAGGCTAAAAATGAGCTTTTAGACAGTCTTAAAGATGGATTGTTGGCTGATTTCCTAGCTTTCTTAAGAGACCATTTAGGTATAGCTCAGCGTGAATTTGCCAAGGCCAAGTATCTGAATAATGTGTCAGATGCCATTATCCTTCTTGAGGGCTCCTTGATTAATGACCAAACTGATATGGAGGACCTCCTCAAACAACTATTGACTCTGTCAGGAGGTACTGGTTTGACCAATATGACCCGTCCTAAAGACGAGGAACTCAAGGCCTACAAGGAAGCATACAACAAGACCAAAAATGAGTTTGTGGCTCAGTTGCGAGAGGTCGATACTCAGCTCACCGTTCTGGAGGTTTTGGCCAAGCATAATGATGATATCCTACCTATGTTGGAGCTACTTCAGTCCTTTGTACTTGATTTTTCGGATCAGTATTTACAGGCAAAGATTCAGGAAAATACCTTTGAATTCTCGGATATTGCCCACTTTGCTATCCGTATTTTGGAAGAAAATCCAGAGGTGGCAGTCAGCTACCGGGACCGTTACCATGAAGTTATGGTGGATGAGTATCAGGACAATAGCCATACTCAAGAACGAATGTTGGAACTTCTATCTAACGGCCATAACCGATTCATGGTGGGAGATATCAAGCAGTCCATTTATCGTTTCCGTCAGGCAGACCCTCAGATTTTTAATGATAAGTTTCAGCTTTTCCTTGAAAATCCTGATGCAGGTAAGCTGATTCTCCTTAAGGAGAACTTTCGTAGTCAATCTGAAGTCCTTGATGCGACAAATGGTGTTTTTAGCCACCTCATGGATCAGGCAATCGGGGACATCCTATATGACAAGACTCATATGTTGGTAGCAGGTAGTCAGAAGCAAAAAGAGCCCCATCCTGAAAATGAAACTGAGGTTCTGATTTATAATAGTGATGAATCTAGTACGAGTGAGGATGAAGAAGGTCCTGATCAAGCTATCAGCAGCGGTGAGATTTCCTTGGTTATCAAAGAAATTATCAAACTTCATGAGCAGGGTGTACGTTTTGAGGACATCACCCTCCTAGCACCGAACCGTAACACCTATCTGGACTTGATGGTAAGTTTCGAGGAACACGGTATTCCCTTGGTTCCTGACGAGTATAAGTCAAGCTACCTAGAGTCACTAGAAGTTATGATTATGTTGGACACCCTTCGTGCTATCAATAATCCTCTTAACGATTATGCTCTCGTTGCTCTCCTTCGTTCACCTATGTTTAACTTCAACGAGGATGACCTGACTCGTATCGCAGTTCAGGCTGACAAAGGCCAATTCTATGATAAGCTTCTTGCAGCTCATACCAAATCAGGCCTTCATCCGGAAGTTGCGATGCAAGGACTTGATGCCAAGTTGACTCTCTTCACAGAGACTCTGGCAGATTGGCGTGACTACAGTAAGTGTCATTCGATTTATGACCTCATTTGGAAGATTTACAACGACCGTTTCTATTATGATTACGTCGGAGGTCTTCCACGAGCTGAGCAACGCCAGGCCAATCTTTATGCCCTTGCCTTGCGTGCTAATGCTTATGAAAAGACAGGATTTAAGGGGCTTTCTCGTTTTATTGGCATGATTGATAAGATTATTGCTAGCGGTAACGACCTAGAGGAAGTGACAGATTTGGTTCCCAAAAATGCCGTTAGCCTCATGACCATTCACAAGTCCAAGGGGCTAGAGTTCAAGTATGTCTTTGTCCTGCAGATGAATCGCAAGTTCATTGGTCACAGCAAGGATGGCCTGAGCGGTAAGTATATTATCAATCGTGAAAAAGGGCTTGGTATTAAGTATCTAGCTGACCTCAAAGACCAGATAAACACCAATTTGCCTAAGTTAAATGTTGTTCTTGAGACCTTGACCTTCCAGGAAAATCGTAGGGAAGAGCGCAGGGCAAGTATTTCAGAAGAGATGCGTCTACTCTATGTGGCAATGACACGTGCAGAGAAGAAACTCTACCTAGTTGGTAAGGGAAGTAAGGAAACCTTAACCCAGAAGTATGGCACTGATGTCGAAAATAATCGCCTACCAGTGGCTCTACGTGACCAGATTGCTACTTATCAGGATTGGATTATGGCACTTGATACTGCTTTTATGAGAAAGGACCTCAAGTTTACTGTTCGCTTTGTTGAGGATGAGGAGTTGACGCCAGAGGCTATTGGACAGGTTGAAGTCAAGGCAGCAGTAGATGCTGATGATCTATCTAACAATCGTCAGACGGAAGATATTAAGCGTGCTCTAACTGTCTTAGAAAGTGTTGAAAAACTCAACCAGCTTTATGCACCAGCGATTGACCTGCCATCTGTGCGTACGCCGAGCCAGCTCAAAGCCTTCTACGAACCTGTTATGGATACCGAAGGGGTGGATATTATGGACAAGAAAGAGGAAGTGCAACTTCTTGAGACTACCACTACCTTTGAGCTTCCAGACTTTGGGCAAAAAACTAAGGTCACTGGAGCTGCAGTTGGTTCAGCCACCCATGAACTCATGCAACGCTTGATTCTTTCTGACAAGGTGACCCTCCAAGATTTGACACAGGCGTTGAGTCGGGTATCGGCAGATGATCAAGTTAAGGCGCGTGTGCAGTTAGAAAAGCTACTAGGCTTCTTTGACACCGAACTTGGGAAGCTCATTCTAGCTAACCGTGGTAAGTTGCGTCGTGAAGCACCATTTGCTATGTTGGCAGAAGATCCCGCTAGTAAAGAAGACTTTGTCGTCCGTGGTATCATCGATGGCTACCTTCTTCTTGAAGACCGTATTGTCCTCTTTGACTATAAGACGGACCGCTTCACTCATCCTAGTGAACTTAAGGAACGTTACAAAGGGCAAATGAGCCTCTATGCTAAAGCACTCAGCCAAGCCTATCAAATAGATAAGATTGATAAATACCTTATTCTCCTAGGTGGAAAAGACTTGGAAGTCGTAGAAGTATAAGCTATAGCCTAACCATTCTTTCATGGTGAAAGAGTGGTTTTTTGTGTCTTAATCCCACCAAAAAAGACCGGTGTGCACACACCAGTCTTTTCGATAGATTTCCATCAGTATTGTAAGTTCGTTAAAATATTAGAGGATGGAAATAGTTATGAAAAAAAGTATCTTGTAGGTTGCTTAGGCCTACAAGGGCTATTATAACAAACTCATCTTAGTCTAAACAAGGTTAGAAAAATTAGAATTAACTGCCACAAACATTACTAGTTTTTAATAGTTAGGATCCATAATAGCAATAAATAGAGATAAAAACCGTCAGCATGAGACTGACGGTTTTAGTTTATTTTAATCCTAATATCAACTAATCAAAGGAACCACCCAATTGACCCAGGCCCAGGAAATAGGCATAACCAGAATCATGGCTGGAATCATATCTGCTGTTGGGAATTGACGCAGTTTCATAATACGAAAACCGGTCGCAATCATGAGGAAGCCCCCGCAAGCCTTAAAGTCTCCAATCATGGCTTTTGTTGTTAGAGGGAGAATGAAACCAGCACTCACAAAGAGGAGGAAGAAAACGATAAATTGTGGAATGGCAATCATGGAGACGATGTAGCCTAGACTACAAGAGAAAATCATAGCCGTAAAGAAATCTAGGATAGATTTAGAAATTAAGATAGAAGCATCGCCTGTCATCCCAGACTCAAGACTCCCGTAAATTCCTGTACCACTCGCACAAAAAAGGACGATAACTGTCAAGAGCTGCGCATAAAATTCATCGTGAGCTAACCCTGTTTGCTTGCTTGGTGTAATCTTGGACAAGCCTTTTTCCATAAGCCCAGCTCCCTTGTTGATGAGGTTTCCAAATTTTAGGGCCAGCCCAACGATGGTACCGATAACTACGGCAAAGATAACCGCAGGCATATTAACCATATTCATAATAGCGCTAATCCCCATTACCATAGAGGCTAGACCAAAGATAAGGTTAAGATTTTCCTTGAAATCGTCTCTGAGATAGTCCCCGAAGAGCCCTCCAGCGATTCCTCCTAAGATAATAGATAGCGAGTTGATGATAATTCCGCTTGGCACCAGTGATTTTCCTCCTATTTATTCTAAATACTATAAGTTTAGCATTATCAAAGACCGAATGCAAAATTGTCTCGTTTTTACAAACGTTTTATTGAAATTGTACCTTTGAAATGATACAATAAACGAGAAGATAACAAAACAGCGTTATCTAAAACTAGTGCTGATATTATTAGAGTATTGTCCATAAAAAACAAGGTAATAACTCTAATTTACAATCTAATATAAAGCGTAAAATGAGACTATTGTTAAATAGATTCTCAAGAAAGGATAAAAGATGATTCGTTTTGAACACGTAACGAAACGTTATGAAGATAAGGATGCTCTCTCAGATCTTAACCTCGAGATTCGAGATGGGGAGATTTTTGGTCTGATTGGTCACAATGGGGCTGGTAAGACCACGACTATTTCCATTTTGACGTCTATCATTGAAGCTAGCTACGGTGAAGTTTACGTCGATGATATGGCCCTCAGCCAACATCGTGATGCTATCAAGAAAAAAATCGCTTATGTGCCAGATTCACCAGACTTATTCTTAAATTTAACTGCTAATGACTATTGGTACTTTTTGACACGTATCTATGATTTGGAAGCTAGTCAGGTTGAGGAACGTTTGACTAATCTTATGGCTACCTTTGACTTGACGGAAAGTCGCTATAACCTCATTTCTTCCTTCTCTCACGGTATGCGTCAGAAGGTTGTCGTTATCGGTGCTCTTCTGGTTAATCCGCAGATTTGGGTTTTGGATGAGCCTTTGACTGGTCTGGATCCACAGGCATCTTATGATTTGAAAGAAGCCATGCGTAACCACGCTAAGGAGGGTAATAGTGTGCTCTTTTCAACCCACGTTCTAAGTGTAGCTGAGCAGCTCTGTGATCGTATTGCTATTTTGAAGAAAGGAAAACTCATCTTCCAAGGGTCTCTAGCGGAACTTAAGTCTCAGTACCCTGACAAGGATTTGGAAACTATTTATCTGGAAATGGCTGGACGTAAGATCGAGGAGGTGTAGTCATGAACTGGAACCATGTTTGGGAGCTTTTTAAAATTAATCTCCTCTATGCAAATCCTCAAGCAGTAACTAACCTACAGAAACGTCAGGAGAAAAAGAAAAAGGCTAATTTCTCCATCGTTAATGCCATGCTTAGACAACAACTCTTGATTTTAATTATTTTTACGGTTGTATATAGCTATCTTTTTGTAGGTGTCGATTATAAGGCCAATCCTGGAGTCTTAACCCTATATCTTTTGACATTTTCAGTCATGGGGCTTCTCCAGACTTTTACGGCTCTCTATAGTACCTTTTACGATAGTAAGGATAGCAAGGCTTATCTGCCTCTTCCCTTAAAGCCATCAGAAGTCTTTTTGGCCAAGACCTTGTCAGGTTCTATGGTTGGGATGACTTTCATGGTACCTATCCTTAGTCTTCTCATACTAGCTTACTGGCAATTTATTGGCCCGCTGGGGATAGTCGTGGGGCTGCTATCCTTTATCGTTTCTCTCTTTATCAATCTCGTTTTTTCAGTGATTCTGTCTAATAGTATTGGAACGCTGATTGTTCGCAGTTCTCGTCAAAAGCTCTATTCGACTATTTTGATGACCCTGTCAACCCTATTGATTATGTTCCCTATCATGATGGTTAGTTTTCTTAATGGTTATGTTAAGGGTGCTGGACATCTCGATTTTCCTTTGTTGCCTTATCTAAGAGGTTACTATGATGTGGTAGCTGCTCCTCTATCTCCGGAGGCTCTACTAAATTTTTATCTTCCTCTTATCTTAGTGCTTATCTTGGGCTTTTGGTTTTATAAAGTCAGAATGCCTCGTTATTTCCACGAAGCCATTTATAACAAAAAGGCTAGAAAGACTCAGGTAAAAGTTGTTACTCGAAGTCAAAGACAGGTCTTGGTTCGCCATCATTTATCTACTTTGGGAAACTCAACCCTCATTATCAATACCTATGTGGTACCAGTGTTGTATATGATCATGCTGGGTGGAGGTGCGTTCTTTTTGAAAGATTTAGGTCCAGACTATTTCGGGCTCATGCTTTTAGTCGGAATTGCCTTTGGTTTCTTTTCAGCGCAACCAACAAGTTTTCTTGGGGTGGCAACTTCCTTAGAGGGAACAAACTTTGACTTTATTCGTAGCTTGCCAATCAATACTGGTGACTATCTTCGTCAAAAGTTTTGGATTTTCTATGGCTTGCAAGTCAGTGTTTCCCTCTTATTAGGAGGACTTGGTTTAATATTCCTTGCACATCTCCATCCGGTTTTAGTACTGAGTTTCATCATTGGTTTCCTTGCGACAACCTATCTTGTAGGTGGCTATTTCTTTGAACGTGACCTTAAATTGTTAGAAGTGAATTGGCAGGAAGTCACTCAGCTCTTCAATCGGGGTGGCGGACAGTGGCTCTATATGGGTATCTTTATTCTTACAATTTTCATCGCTGCCTTGCTAGGAGGTATTGTCTTCTTTGCAAGTAAGTTCTGGATTGCCCTAGTTGTTAATGTTATAGCAACTGGACTTCTAGTTTTAATTGCTCTAATCATTTATCTTTTTGTTGATCGTAGACGTTGGAAACGCATTAGAACTATGTTTTTTACCTAGGTCAAATTGTTTAAAGAGTCTCTCTGATTGAAGGGATTCTTTTTTGATGGATAATACTGGATGTGTAAACCTATGCATTATATATGTTAAAATACAAGAATTTAGTATATAATCATAAACATGAAACGAAATTTTGACTCAGTAAAACGCCTAGTTATCAAAATCGGGACCAGCTCCTTGGTTTTGCCATCAGGGAAAATTAATCTTGAAAAAATCGATCAGCTAGCTTTTGTGATTTCTAGCTTACACAATAAAGGGATTGAGGTTGTCCTCGTATCCTCTGGTGCTATGGGATTTGGTCTTAATGTTCTAGATCTTGAGAAGCGTCCAGCAGAGGTAGGTAAGCAACAGGCTGTCTCAAGTGTAGGGCAGGTGGCCATGATGAGCCTTTATTCTCAAGTCTTTTCACATTACCAAACCAAGGTATCTCAGCTTCTTTTGACCCGTGATGTGGTCGAGTACCCCGAGAGTTTGGCCAATGCCATCAATGCCTTCGAAAGCCTCTTTGAGCTTGGAGTAGTTCCAATTGTTAATGAAAATGATGCTGTCAGTGTAGATGAAATGGATCATGCAACTAAGTTTGGGGACAATGACCGCTTGTCAGCTATCGTAGCTAAGGTTGTTGGTGCGGACTTACTTATCATGTTGTCAGATATTGATGGGCTCTTTGATAAGAACCCAAATGTCTATGAGGATGCAACCCTTCGTAGCTATGTACCAGAGATTACCGAGGAAATTCTAGCCTCAGCTGGTGCTGCTGGTAGTAAATTTGGTACGGGTGGTATGATGAGTAAAATTAAGTCAGCTCAGATGGTTTTTGAAAATCAAAGCCAAATGGTTTTAATGAATGGTGAAAATCCACGTGACATTCTTCGTGTCCTAGAAGGAGCCAAAATCGGTACACTTTTTAAACAGGAGGACTAATATGACATACGTTGATACATTGGGCCAGCAGGCCAAAGTGGCGAGTCGTCAGATTGCTAAATTGTCAACAGCAGCTAAAAACGACCTTTTAAATCAGGTAGCTAAAGCTCTAGTAGCTGAGAGTGACTATATTATCACTGAAAATGCTAAGGATATGGCCAATGCCAGCGAAAATGGCATTTCAAAGATTATGCAAGACCGCTTGCTCTTAACGGAAGACCGTATCGCAGGGATTGCTGAAGGTGTTCGTCAAGTCGCAGATCTCCAAGATCCCATCGGCCAAGTAGTTCGTGGTTATACAAATCTAGATGGTCTTAAAATTGTTCAAAAGCGTGTTCCCATGGGTGTTATCGCTATGATTTTTGAGAGCCGTCCTAATGTTTCAATCGATGCTTTTAGCCTTGCCTTTAAGACTAATAATGCCATTATTCTTCGTGGAGGACGTGATGCTATCAATTCCAATAAGGCTTTGGTTACGGTAGCTCGTAAAGCTTTGAAAAATGCAGGAATTACAGCAGATGCCGTTCAGTTTGTTGAAGATACCTCTCATGAGGTAGCCGAGGAACTCATGGTGGCGACCAAATATGTTGACTTGCTCATCCCTCGTGGCGGAGCCCGTCTCATCCAAACTGTGAAAGAAAAAGCCAAGGTTCCAGTCATCGAAACGGGTGTTGGTAACTGTCATATTTATGTGGATAAATATGCTAACTTAGATATGGCGACACAGATTGTCATCAATGCCAAGACCCAACGACCAAGTGTGTGTAATGCTGCAGAATCTCTCGTTGTTCATGCTGATATTGTAGAAGAATTCTTGCCTAACTTGGAAAAAGCTATTTTAAAAATTCAGTCTGTTGAGTTCCGCGCGGATGAAAGGGCTTTGAAACTTATGGAAAAAGCTGTACCCGCTTCACCAGAGGATTTTGCGACAGAGTTTCTTGACTACATTATGTCTGTTAAAGTAGTAGACAGCCTTGATGAGGCGATTAATTGGATTAATACTTACACGACATCACATTCAGAAGCTATCGTGACTCAGGACATCAGTCGTGCTGAGCAATTCCAAGACGATGTTGACGCTGCAGCTGTCTATGTCAATGCCTCGACTCGTTTCACAGACGGTTTCGTCTTTGGACTGGGTGCTGAAATCGGAATCTCAACCCAAAAAATGCACGCCCGTGGACCAATGGGACTTGAGGCCCTAACTTCAACCAAGTTCTATATTAATGGTCAAGGTCAAATTAGAGAATAACCCATCAAGCTCCATGAGGGGCTTTTTTGGTCAGTTTGCTAGAGTAAGACGCTTCTGATATATTGGGGGCATCAAAAATGAGGAGCTTTGGTGATGTTTAAAGACCAATAAAAAGCTTCGTGTATACAAAGCTAAAAAATGAGGTGATTTCATACGTCAGGTTATACTTGGCGTTTTTTATTATATTTTAAATTCAGTAATAAAATTCTAGATTAGAAGAGTATTGTTTTCCTGAAAAAATGAAAATATATTAAAAATAATCTATTAAATTTTTCAAAAAATACCCAAAAAAGTCTTGACAAATTTTCGGAGGGATAATTAGTGGGAGTTTTAATGTTTAAAAGTCAAGAGGAGTTTAGGATGAATTCTAAGAAAATCATTTCATCAGTTTCTTTGGCGACAGCTGTCCTTGCGACAGGTATCATTAGTCAAGAAGCACATGCTGATAGTGTTGATAATACTACTACGACAACAGCCAGTCAGGCACAGCCCCAGTTAGTTACCGCAGAACAATTTGCATCCGCAAAAGCAACATTTGAAAATAATCAAGAAGCTCAAGCACAAGCTCAGTCAGCGGCTGATAGTAAAAAGCAGACCTTTGGAGTCTGCTTTTTGGATACCTAAATTTTATCGAAAATAGTAATATTATTTTGATAATAATTTTTGTATTCAATTATAATTGCTAGTCTATTTTATGGTGTTAATTGTGTCAATTTCATCCCAATTTTATGGCTTTTAGTCTATTTTCATGAAAGTTTCATTTTTTTAAATATTGATATAAAGGGATTTGTAAGTATTGAGTATTTGTAGTTTTCAATAGAGAAATTCTCTAAAAAATATTGGATGGGCTATGTCGATTTCACGGGACGTTCAAGCTGCTCAGATTATTGGTTTGCCTATTTGGTCAATGTTCTGATTACATGGTGCCCATATATAGTGGTAGCAGTTGTTGGAATAATTTCTTCTTCAATTGGTTCAAGTGCTCTGGCAATCATTTCACTCATCCTTGGACTTATCATGTGGGTCTATACAATTGGTGAGTTCTTACCAGGTCTTGCTGTAATAGTTGGTAGTTTGCATGATACTGGATATACATGGCCTTATATTTTTACTATTTTTATTCCGTTTGTAGGTTGGATTATTTTACTTGTTTTGTTATGTAAGCCAACTAAAGTTGAGTCCCCATTTAACAACTCTTAGCGGTCAATCTCGTATGGAATATTGTTCTCGGTATTATGATATTTACTTCGAAACCAGGTACGAAATACCATCAAGATGCTTTAGGAAATGAATTGCTCGATTAATGGATTTTGAATAATGTGTAGGTAATCAAACCAATTTTTGAATTCTTTTAAAGTCGGTTTCTCTAATCCCCTAATCTTTATGTCAATATTGCACATTTTAATCCCTCTGATATAATTTTATCTAAGACTAATTGATACTAAAATTATATTTAAGAAATGTGAATACTCTATGAAACTACTTCGTCATTTAAAAGTAAAACGTTACCTTATTTTGGCTTTTACCCTACCGGCTATCCTTTTGGCTTTGGCAATCGTATTTTTGCAACCCACGCACAATCGTGCTAAAGTACAAGTCAAGGTAGCTACTAAGTAGTCATCATCAAGCAAAACCAAGTTTTCGTCCAAGTCATCTAGCTCTAGTTCATCGTCATCTTCAACAAGCTCAAGTGAATCTTCGTCCTCAAGCTCCTCGGTATAACTATGAGCCACCAACAACTGATACCGACTCAAATAGTGATACCCCAAGCTATACAGATCCTGCCTACGGCTCAGATATTAGCTCTACTGCAACCGAATAGAGAGAAAGATTATCATGAAAAAGAAAATATTGTTATTAGTAACTGGCTTATCTAGCCTAGCCCTTTTGGTAGCCTGTTCAAATCAGTCTAATCATTTATCACAAACAAATTCTGCCTCATCAGTAGAGCAGTCCCAATCAGACGGGAGCGAAAGCGAAGACTCAAGTTCAAGTGAAGAGAAGAAAGTAGATACCTCTGCTTATGAAGACATTATCAGCAAGTATCAAACAGCTGTAGCTGACAATCAAACTGACGCTTCAATTAATCCTTTGGTGGTGACCTATGCTCGTTCTCAAACGAATCCGGCGTCCACTGTCTATGCTTATTATGATATGGATGGTAATGGGTTGACGAGTTGGTGTTTGCTTTTAAACCTGGAAATGTCTTTAAAGACTATATGATTACGGATATCTACGCTATTTCTAAGGATGATGGTCAGGTGATTCGTCTGACTGATGGTTTGCAATTGGGAATGTTAGGTGAGCGTATGACCTTGGCTTACCTCAAGGATAAGACGTTTAGCTACTATGGTAGTGTCGGTGTCACGGCAGGCGGTGGTTCAGGTTACCACTTTAATAATGACGGTCCCTCCTCTTGTCAAAAACGACAGTGATTCAGGTGCTGAAAAAGCAGATCTTTCTAGTTGGGATTGGGAGGATTTGAGTAGTGATGAAAGTAATAGTAGTTCTAAAACATCATTGGAAGATAAAACAAGCTCAAGCTCACTTAAGGCTGATGAACTGAAAAATGGTAACTATAAGTCAGCTGTAGGCACATGGAAGTCCTCAAATGGAATGACCATCAAAATTACTTCGGATGGACAATTGGAACTTTGGGGGAATGCTTATCCAATTGATAAGGTTTCACAAAGTCAATATGTGTCTGGGATATATAGTTTAACTTATATTGATTCCATTCCGACAGGTAACACACCCCAATTGAGCTTTGTCCTAAAGGGGTTAGCGATGGAAGTGATGCTGGAGATAACAGTAAGGACCGAATTTTAGCGACTAATGGGATGCCTTCAGAGAAAAGTTATTATTACAGAGTAGACTAATTTTTGAGTACTAATATATCAATCATAAAGCCAGGCCTAGGGTCTAGCTTTTTTGACTTCCTAACAACTTTCAAGTCGAGACAATTTCTCTGTTCTTATGCTATAATAAAAATTATGACTAATGAATTTCACCATGTAACTGTTCTTTTGCACGAAACTGTTGATATGCTTGATATCAAGCCTGATGGCATCTATGTAGATGCGACTTTGGGTGGCGCAGGACATTCGTCTTATCTTTTGTCACAATTGTCTGAAAAGGGACATTTGTATTGCTTTGATCAAGACCAGAAGGCTATTGATAATGCTCAAGTGCGTCTCAAGGACTATATTGATAAGGGCATGGTGACCTTCATTAAAGATAATTTCCGTAATCTCAAGTCCAACCTTGAAGCTTTGGGTGTGTCTGAAATCGATGGTATTCTCTATGACTTAGGCGTGTCTAGCCCGCAGTTGGATGAGCGTGAGCGTGGTTTCTCCTACAAACAGGATGCCAAGCTGGATATGCGCATGAATGAGGAGGCAAGTCTGACCGCATATGATGTGGTCAATACCTATCCTTACAATGATTTAGTACGTATTTTCTTCAAATACGGTGAGGACAAGTTCTCTAAACAAATTGCACGTAAGATTGAGCAAGTACGTCAGGTAAAACCTATCGAGACGACGACGGAACTGGCAGAAATTATTAAATCAGCTAAGCCTGCTAAGGAATTAAAGAAGAAGGGCCATCCAGCCAAACAAATTTTCCAAGCCATCCGAATCGAGGTCAACGATGAGCTTGGTGCTGCGGATGAGTCTATTCAGGAGGCTTTGGATCTCCTAGCTGTGGATGGTCGTATTTCGGTGATTACCTTCCATTCTTTGGAGGACCGGTTGACTAAGCAGCTTTTTAAGGAAGCTAGCACGGTAGATGTGCCTAAAGGCTTGCCCTTTATTCCCGAAGACTTACAACCTAAGGTAGCTCTGGTTAATCGCAAGCCTATCCTACCTAGTCAGGAAGAATTAGAAGCCAATAACCGCTCGCACTCTGCTAAGTTGCGTGTGGCTAAAAAAATCAGGAAGTAACTATGGAAAATAAGGAACGTCAGATTGTTAATAGGGCTATTAGAAACCATATTCGTTTTATGACACGTATGGAAAAGGCCTTCTATTCGGCAATTGTTTTGACAGCTATTGTAATGAGTATCTCAGTCGTCTATTTGCAAGGACGTAATCAAGCCATCAAGAATCAAATCACAGACCTTAATCGCAAGATTAGTGACGAAAAGACAGAGCTTAACAATGCTAAGCAGGCAGTAAATGAGTTAACTAACTCTGATCGTATCAAAGAGATTGCCACTAAGGCAGGCCTGTCTATTAATAACGATAGTATTAAGAGTGTGAAATAGCAAATGAACAGACTTAAAAAACTTAAACATTTATTTCTAAACTATGTCGTAAGGGATAGGAGAAAGCCAGCTCAAAACCGACAGCATGTTGGTCAGAACCTGATGGTTCTCAGTATTTTTATCTTTTTTGTTTTTATTATCAACTTTGTGGTAATTATTGGAACCGATAGTAAGTTTGGTGTTGATTTGTCAACACAGGCTGCTAAGTCTTATAAAACGAAAACCACAGTGGCGGCCAAGCGTGGGACGATTTATGACCGAAATGGGAATGTTTTGGCTGAGGATTCAACCAGTTATTCCATTTATGCTATTGTATCAACCAGCTATGTGTCACCAACTCGGGAAAAACTCTATGTACAAGAGAGTCAGTTTGATAAGGTTGCCGATATTTTGAAAGACAAGCTAGGAATTAAAAAGAGTTATACTTTGGCTCAATTGCGTACCAAGGGTGCCTATCAAGTATCCTTTGGACTAAAAGGAAAAGGAATCACCTACTCTGTCAAAGAGGACCTTGAAAAGACTTTTAAGGATGCAGGTATTAAGGGGATGGCATTTGAGGCAACAACATCACGTATGTACCCTAATGGCATCTTTGCATCAGAGTTTCTTGGTCGTGCTGAACCTATTGAAAATAAAAAAGATGGTTCTTATTCTTTGATTGGTCAAACGGGTTTGGAGCGTTCGCTTAATAGCTTGTTGACTGGGACAGATGGGGAAGCTATCTATGAGAAGGATAAAGACGGTAATACGCTTCTGGGTACGGAAACGATTACCAAAGAAGCAATCGATGGTAAGAATATCTATACGACTTTGTCGGCCCCCCTTCAGACCTTCTTAGAAACGCAGATGGATACCTTTATGGAGCAGACGCAAGGTGTCAATGCTTCAGCGACAGTTGTTAATGCTAAGACAGGTGAGATTCTTGCAACGACACAACGTCCGACCTATAATTCTGATACTCTTGAGGGACAGGCTAAGAAAAACTATGACTGGGTTAACCGTCTTTACGAAGCTCAGTATGAGCCTGGATCAACCATGAAGGTCATGCTCTTGTCAGCTGCTATTAACAATGGAAGTTTCAACCCGAATGCGACCTACAGTAATGCTAATGGTATTAAGGTTGACGACGTTGAAACTAATGACTGGTCAATCAATGAGGGTATCTCAACAGGTGGTACCATGACATTTGCTCAAGGCTTCTCTTATTCAAGTAACGTTGCTATGACCATGCTAGAACAAGAGATGGGAGACAAGGTTTGGTCTAACTACTTATCTCTTTACAAATTTGGTCTTCCTACCCGTTTTGGGATGGTCGGTGAGTCCTCAGGGGTTGTCTCTCGAAACTCTGTTAATATAGCTCAATCATCATTCGGACAAGGGATTTCGGTGACTCAGGTGCAGATGCTTCGAGCCTTTACCGCTATTTCAAACAATGGTATAATGCTAGAACCTCAATTTATCAAACAAGTTGCCGATACTAACCAAGGCACAGTTCGTACAGCGAAGAAGGAAGTTATCGGTAAGCCAGTTTCTAAGCAGGCTGCCTCTGAAACGCGTAACTATATGATTTCCGTTGGTACGGATCCAGAGTTCGGTACCCTTTACAACAAGTCTGAAGGTTCACCAATCATTAAGGTTGGTAACTATGATGTTGCGGTTAAGTCAGGAACAGCCGAAGTGGCCGATGAAAAGACAGGAACCTATAAAGTTGGGACCAACGAAACGCTCAACTCAGTTGTAGCTATGGTTCCTTCTGATGATCCACAATATGTTATGTATGTAACAGTTCAGGAACCTAAGACTTGGGATAATAATTTTTATGCAACTGTGGTGAACCCGGTTTTGGAAGAAGCCATGTCTATGGGAGACACCCTAGATACTTCTGTGTCTGAAGGTAGTGAAAAGACCGAGGAAACGAGCTATCAAACCGGCGATATTATCGGTAAGAGTACGGGCGAGACAGCTAACACCCTTCGTCAAAACTTGATTCATCCGATTGTTCTGGGTGTTGGTGATAAGATTGAGAAGGTTTCTGTAGATTCCAAAGCCAATATCAAGGCTAATGAACAGATTCTTATCATGACCAATGATTTCACAGAACTTCCAGACATGTATGGTTGGACCAAGAAGAACGTTGAAACCTTTGCCAAATGGAAAGGCATTAAAGTTACTTATAAGGGTGGCAAGTCAGGGACTGTTACCAAACAAAGTGTTGCGGCAGGAAAAGCCCTGTCTAAAACCAAGAAGATTACCATTACTTTAGGAGACTAAGATGACTATGAGTCTGATAGCAGGTGTGGCCGCCTTTGTGTTGACGGTGCTCGCCATGCCTCACTTTATTACTTACTACAAAATCAAGAAAATCGGTGGCCAACAAATGCATGAAGATGTGAAGCAGCATTTGGCTAAGGCTGGGACACCAACTATGGGAGGGACAGTCTTCCTAGTGGTTGCCATCTTGGTTAGCTTGATTTTCAACTTCCACGTCTTTAGCGAGGGACACCAAGCCTATGGTGCTACAGCGGGGATTCTCTTTGTAATTTTGATTTATGGAATCATCGGTTTCCTTGATGATTTCCTTAAGATTTTCCGTCAAATCAATGAGGGACTTAAACCTTGGCAAAAAATGGCCTTGCAGATTATTGCGGGTTTACTTTTCTACTTTATCCACGTACTCCCTAGTGGGACAGATAGCCTAGCTATAGGTGGATTAACCATTCATCTCGGTGTCTTTTATGTTCTCTTTGTCCTATTCTGGATTGTTGGTTTCTCAAATGCTGTGAACTTGACAGACGGTATTGATGGTTTAGCTTCTATCTCTGTGGTTATCAGCTTGATTGCCTATGGGATTATCGCTTTTGTCAAGGGTGAGTTCGCTATCTTGACTATCATTATCACTATGATTGGGGCACTTCTTGGCTTCTTCGTCTTTAACCACAAGCCAGCCAAGGTCTTTATGGGAGATGTCGGTTCCTTGTCACTTGGGGCTATGCTTGCGGTTATCTCTATTGCCCTACGTGTAGAGTGGACGCTACTCTTGATTGGTGTGGTTTATGTCTTTGAGACAGCTTCTGTTATGCTACAGGTCAGCTATTTCAAATACACTAAGCGTAAGTATGGTGAAGGTCGTCGTATTTTCCGTATGACACCATTTCACCATCATCTCGAGTTGGGTGGTATCTCGGGTAAGGGTGAGAAATGGTCAGAATGGAAGGTTGATGCTTTCCTTTGGACTATTGGAGCTCTTGCAAGTTCCATTACCCTTTGGATGGTTCTTGGAAACGTTATGAAATAAATGAAAAAGAGCAGAAATGCTCTTTTTCTGTTATAATGATAAGGGTAGACTAGATAGAAAAGAAGTAAGAAAAAATGTCATTTAAAGATTTTAATTTTAAAGACTATATTCAAGAGGCTCTCGACGAGATTAAATTTAAGGAGCCAACACCTGTTCAGCAAAAATTGATTCCAGTAGTCCGTTCTGGCCGTGATTTAGTGGGTGAATCAAAGACTGGTTCAGGGAAGACACATACCTTCCTATTGCCAATTTTTGAGAAGCTTAATCCAGAGAGCAGGGATGTTCAAGTTGTTATCACAGCTCCATCGCGTGAATTGGCGACACAGATATATCAGTCGACAAAACAGATTGCCAAACACTCTGATACAGAAATTCGTGTTGTTAATTATGTCGGTGGTACGGATAAACAACGTCAGATCGAGAAACTTAAGGTAGCCCAACCGCATATCGTTATCGGGACACCAGGGCGTATTTATGACCTGTTTAAGTCTGGTGACTTGGCTATCCACAAGGCACATACTTTTGTCGTTGACGAGGCCGACATGACCATGGATATGGGATTCTTGGCTACTGTGGATAAGATTGCGGCAAGTTTTCCTAAGGAAGTTCAAATTTTGGTCTTCTCAGCAACCATTCCTCAAAAATTACAACCATTCTTGAAGAAATATTTGACCAATCCTGTCATGGAACAAATCAAGACTTCAACGGTGATTGCGGATACCATTGATAACTGGTTAGTATCTACCAAGGGGCGCAACAAGAATGGACAAATTCTTGAGATGCTTAAGGGGATGCAGCCATACTTGGCAATGATTTTCGTTAATACCAAGGAACGTGCGGATGATTTACACAGTTATTTGGTATCAAACGGTCTTAAAGTAGCGAAAATTCATGGCGGTATTCCACCACGTGAACGTAAGCGTATCATGAATCAAGTTAAGAAGCTTGAATTTGAGTATATTGTAGCGACTGACCTTGCAGCGCGTGGAATTGATATTGAAGGGGTTAGCCATGTTATCAATGACGCTATTCCTCAAGATTTGTCATTCTTTGTTCACCGTGTAGGACGTACTGGACGTAACGGCTTGTCAGGAACAGCAATCACCCTTTATCAACCAAGTGACGACTCAGATATTCGTGAGCTTGAAAAGATGGGGATCACCTTTGAACCTAAGGTCTTTAAAGATGGTGAGTTCCAAGATACCTATGACCGCGACCGTCGTGCCAACCGAGAAAAAGCCTATCAAAAACTTGACACGGAAATGATTGGTTTGGTTAAGAAGAAAAAGAAAAAAATCAAGCCTGGTTACAAGAAGAAAATTCAGTGGAAGGTTGACGAAAAACGCAAACGTGAACGTCGTGCAGCCAATCGTGCTAAGGGACGTGCTGAACGTAAAGCTAAGAAGCAAAGCTTCTAAGCTTGGCTTTTAGATAAAGGTAAATTTAGATTAAAAAAATTTAAGAGGTTGAAACTATAAAGTTTCGGCCTCTTTACTTATTATTCATCTTTTGAGCCGAAGGTCTCACTCCCCAAGCCTTATGACTACAAAGATTTAGGTGTTTTTATCACAGTGGAAAGCCTTAGTTTTTAGAAGATTTTCTTTAAAAGTAAAAGAACTTGTAAGTTCTAAGCTGAATCAACTCTCAAAATTATAATTTCACTACTTTTTGTTGGCTTCCCATCTATAATAAAATCATAGCTTTAAGAAAAGCATAAAACAAAATAGTTTAAAGAAGGTTTTTTTCATGACAACAAAAATCATTAACAATTTTAATTCACTTAATTCCGAAGACCTTTCTATTATTGAAGGTGAGGGTGTGATTGGTTGTGTAGCTGGGGCTGCTGGGATCTCCTGTGCTTAGATTTTTGACTGGAATATCAGTTGGAACCCATACATTACCGATTGTTGGGACCATTCAGGTGGGGTATTTGGGGCATGGTCAGGAGCCGGTCTTGGAATGGCTACATTTTGTGGAGTTTAGTTAGAAATTTGAAAGAACAAAATGATCCGTGCGTTTTTATTTGTGTGTGTTTCATTCTAGCAAGTTGCTATCAGTTGTGTGTTCCTCATCATTGGTTCATTACAATGATAGATGTTTTAGGAGTTACAGGTTTTGTAGTCCTTATCTATACTAAAAAACATCATTACTCATAAGCCTTTCAGTAATTAAAAAATTGGATAGCAAGGAGCATCGTCTCACATATAAAAACTTGGCTGAATGAATGTCAAGTTTTTTTGTGGTAAAAGTGCTAAAATAGAAGTCATGAAAGACAAGATTAGAATTCTCCATATTAATGATTTGCACTCTCATTTTGAACAGTATCCACAACTCAAGCGGGCTGTGGATGATTTGAGTCAGACGGACAGAGAGTTGATTAAGGTAGATCTTGGGGATAATGTGGATAAGTCTCATCCCTTGTCAGATGCGACAGCTGGGCGTTTTAATATAGCCTTGATGAATGAGCTGGGGATAGACTATGCGACTATTGGAAATAATGAGGGGATTGGTCTAGCTAAGGATGAGCTAGACTGTCTTTATGAGCAGGCTCAGTTTCAACCGATCATAGGAAATCTCAAGGATGAGGAGGGACAGCCTGAATGGGCCAAGCCCTATCTTGTTCACAAAACTAAAGCTGGTACAAAAATTGCTTTCTTGGCCTATACCTTTCCCTATTACCTTACCTATGCTCCCAATGGTTGGCAGGTGTTAGAGCCTATGGCTAGGTTGGAAGAGGATTTGGCCCGCTCTGAGGTAAGGGATGCAGACCTAGTCATAGTACTTAGCCATCTAGGTGTGCGTTATGATGAGCAGATTTCAGAGACTTATCCACAGGTCAACCTTGTTATCGGAAGCCACACCCATCACCTTTTTGAAGAGGGCAAATTGATTAATGAGACCTATTTGGCAGCTGCTGCTAGATATGGCTATTTTCTTGGCTGTATTGACCTAACTGTGGAAAATGGGCAATTGATAGCGTGTCAGATCGAGGCTATCCCCACCAAGACTTATATCTTGGATTTGGACAAGGAGGACGAATCCTTTATCAAGGCTATGCGTGAGGAAGGCCATCGTCGTTTGGCCCAGGAAAAAGTGGCTAATCTAGGTCGAAAATTAAATTTTAATGAGACCTGTCAATTGGTTTTACAAGCTGTTTGTCAGGAGACAGATAGCCAGTTAACGCTTTTGAATACAGGACTTATCATGAAAACGCTAGGTCCTCAAGTGACAATGGCAGACCTTCAAGAAGCCCTTCCCCATCAGATGCGGATGGCCCGTCTATTTGTGACAGGGCAAGAACTAAAGGAAATTTGTCGTGAAGTTTTTACCAAGGCTGAACTCCTTAAAAACCAAGCTATTAAAGGTATGGGCTTTAGAGGTAAGGTATTTGGTGAGCTAATTACAGGGAACTTTGCTTACAAAAACGGTAATTTGTTGTATAATAGTAGGGTTGTAGATTCCAATGAGAAGTTTAGTTTGGTCCTTGTGGATCAGTACTACTTTTCTTCTTACTTCCCTACAATCAAGAAAAAGGAAGTCACGCTTCTTTTTCCAGATTTGTTAAGGGAACTTGTGGCCAAGTATCTAAGAAATCATTGTGCTGATTGGGATAAGAGATAAGAACATTATCACTGCATCAGGATAAAAAATAAGAGAGCAGAAAGGATGGCACATGCGTAAAGAAATCTTGCCAGAAATGTTTAATTATAATAAATATCCAGGGCCAGACTTTGTGTATGTGGCCGACCTTCTGAAATCAGATGCCTATCAGTTTAAGGTTCTTGAAAATCACAAGGATGCTTTAGACGCTACCCGCTTTGGGCAACGTTTTTCTGAAATCATGCTCAAGTATGACTATATTGTTGGGGATTGGTCTAATGACCAGCTTCGCCTTAAGGGATTTTACGAGGACGATCGTCCCAATACGCGTAAGACAGATCGTATTAGCCGATTGTCAGAGTATTTACGCGAATACTGTGCCTTTGGTTGTGCCTACTTTATTTTGAAAAATGAAGAGCCGCAATTAATCGTCTTTGAAGAGGAGACAGAGCCTCGTCGCAAGTGTCGTCGTTCTAATAATCGTCGTAATTCTTCTCAGGAATCTAGAGAGAAGGAGCATAATGCTTCTCAAAAGAATAAGGGACAAAAAGTTTCTGCTAAGCAAAAGCGGGATAAGTCCAAACGAGGAGACAGGGACCAAGAAGGGGCAAGCTTTGAGAAAGTCAAGCGTCGATCTAAGTTTAAATCTAGGTCCGAGGATGGTAGTCGTGAGCGAAAGCCTAACTTCAAGAAGAGTCAGAAGAAAGCTTCAAAAAATCAAACCCCCTCACTGAAAAAGCAAAGTAATGCCAAGTCAGATGGTCAGCATTTTACAATCAGAAAAAAAGGAAATTAAACTATGTCAGAAGTAACAACACAATCAAAACCAGAACGTCGTAAACGTCAGAAATTAGAGGATATGGAGGGCTACAAACCTTCAATTTACGGTCTTACTCGTGATGAGTTGATTGACTGGGCTATGGAACACGGTGAAAAGAAATTTCGTGCTACTCAAATTTGGGATTGGCTCTACAAGAAGCGTGTGCAGTCTTTCGAAGAAATGACCAACATTTCTAAGGACTTCATTGCTAAATTGAACGATAATTTCTGCATAAACCCATTAAAACAGCGTATCGTTCAAGAATCAAAAGATGGTACAGTTAAGTATCTTTTTGAATTGCCAGATGGTATGTTGATTGAGACTGTTTTGATGCGTCAACACTATGGTTTGTCTGTCTGTGTGACAACTCAGGTTGGATGTAACATCGGTTGTACTTTCTGTGCTAGTGGCTTGATTAAGAAACAACGTGACTTGACTGCTGGTGAGATTGTTGCTCAAATCATGTTGGTACAAAAGTACTTTGATGACCGTGGTGATGGTGAACGTGTCAGCCACGTGGTTGTTATGGGGATTGGTGAACCTTTCGATAACTATGACGGTTCTGTTGCAAAGTTTTAAATCTACTATCAAATAAGGTAGAATAATAGAAAAAGATAGCAGGAGGAATGACGATGAATCATTTTAAAGGAAAGCAATTTCAGCAGGATGTGATTATTGTAGCCGTGGGCTACTATCTTCGTTATAACCTTAGCTATCGTGAAGTTCAAGAAATCTTATATGATCGTGGCATTAACGTTTCTCATACGACGATTTATCGTTGGGTGCAAGAATATGGCAAACTACTCTATCAAATTTGGAAAAAGAAAAATAAAAAATCCTTTTATTCATGGAAAATGGATGAAACGTACATCAAAATTAAAGGAAAATGGCATTATTTGTATCGAGCCATCGATGCAGATGGTTTAACCTTGGATATTTGGTTACGTAAAAAACGGGACACACAAGCAGCCTATGCTTTTCTTAAGCGGTTAGTGAAGCAGTTTGATGAACCGAAGGTTGTAGTCACAGATAAAGCCCCCTCTATTACAAGTGCCTTTAAGAAACTAAAAGAATACGGCTTTTATCAAGGGACAGAACATCGTACCATTAAATACCTGAATAATTTGATTGAACAAGACCATCGTCCAGTAAAGAGACGCAATAAATTCTATCGAAGTTTACGCACTGCCTCACCCACGATTAAAGGCATGGAAGCCATCCGAGGATTATATAAGAAAACCCGAAAAGAAGGCACTCTCTTCGGGTTTTCGGTCTGTACTGAAATCAAGGTATTATTGGGAATCCCAGCTTAAATCATAGATACCGTAAGGGATTTTATTCTTTATTTAAAACTTTGCAACAGAACCGAAATTATAGTGCCTAATTTTATAACACGCATCTTTCATGTCAAAAAATTACATTAAGTATGTAAAAAATTATCATTAAGACAACTGTTTTGTATAGTATAATAGAATATAAAAAATAATAGGGAGAGTTTAACCAAAAATGAAACACTATTGTGACAGAAAAGAAATTTTTTCACTACGAAAATATAAGGCTTATGGAACACAAACGGCTCTTTTAGGAGCAGTTGCCGTAGGATTGCTTATTACACCAACTCTCGTTCGTGCTGATGTAATACCTGATACTTCAACTGGAACGGCTTCAGTCACAACACCAGTTACCAGTGATTCAACCGCAAGTAGTGTATCAGCTATCATGACACCGGCTGAAAGCACTGCTCAAAGTACTTTAACAACGACTACCAGTTCAGAAGCAACAACATCGCTTGCGATCGCCTCAAGCGATACGAGCACGACTGCTACAAGTTTAACAACGGCTTCAGTCACAACACCAGTTACCAGTGATTCAACCGCAAGTAGTGTATCAGCTATCATGACACCGGCTGAAAGCACTGCTCAAAGTACTTTAACAACGACTACCAGTTCAGAAGCAACAACATCGCTTGCGATCGCCTCAAGCGATACGAGCACGACTGCTACAAGTTTAACAACGGCTTTCAGTCCGTCAAACTTATCAACTTCAATAGTTTCAAGTACGTCAGCGACGATCAATTCAAATACCCTTACTTCAGTCGCACCAAAACCTGCAGGAACTGTACGCTTACTAGCTACTGTTACACCTAATCCTGCTACAAGTATGAATATCACTCGGATTGATACAGGAAAAGCGACAAATGATTTTACGGATTTAACGGGAAAAGCGGTCGCTTTAAGCACCAATCTTACCGTATCAGACACTGCGACTACTATTTCAAATGCTTATGTCCTTTTTACTTTTACAGATACTTATGCGGGTGGCGATATTACCAATCCTAAAATTACAGGGTTAAATAATCAAGTCGCCACTAATCTAGGTAATGGGGTCTATAAGTTGCCACTAGGTACTGTTATTTCAGGGTCTACTTTTTCTCTCCCTATCATTGTTGGAGGCTTAACGACTGACAATGGAAATGTGGAAAATGGCACGAGTATTACGGTTTTAGCACAACTCTATGATGGAAATGGTGTACTTCAAAACCAAACTAGTCAGGATGTGACCTATAAAACCTTAACGGATCTACCAACAGTTTCAACTTCTTTGACAAGTAATGATGCTGGTACTTATAATGGTGCACAGATAGTTGGCTATATTGATGATGCGACAGGAACTCGCTATGGCCGTTCGACACGAAACTATAATCTTTATGCGGATGAGACTTTTAAAACAAAATACACTACTTTCTTTGGAAGTTTAAATAATAGTGTATATGGTGGATTGGCAGACGGGTATACTGTTAGGGTAACCATTCCAAGTGATCAGATTGGAGAGTGGGCTATTCGTGATCCAATGAACTCTGGTTTCTTTACATCCGTAGATTTCGCAACAAAAGGTTATTTTGATATTTCTATAGATGGCACTGGAACTGCTACACTATTTCAAAATTTCAGTTCCTTTTTTGAGATGGTTTATACAGGAAATACATTAGATGTTCCTGATTCTTTTTTTACAATCTCAGTTTATAAAAATGGACAAAAAGTTTCAGAAATACCTGAGATGACATATTCACATAAGAATATTTGGGTTCATAAAGCCATTCCAAATGAGCGTTTAATGCGGGTAACTACATTAATAAATTTCGATAATTACTATAATGATACTAACAATAGGCTAACTAATAGTTCTGATTATGGGAAATACGTTTCACTAGCTCCTATCTCAAAAACGGCTTATCTTGTCACGGAGACAACCTTTGAAAATGCAACTCCATATCCTAATGAATTTGGAATTCCAGTTTCGAATTTAGGTTATACCGTTCCAACACAGGTAGATGGGGGTAATTATTTTCCAAATGTAACGAGTATTATTATTTATGGTTCTTCTCTAAACTCAGATCTTATTAATAATGGTCACTTGTACTATCTTGATAAATCTGGTCAACGTCATGATCTTGGGACTTATGCAAGTTATGCTTCTCTTATTCCGAAACCTATTATAAAAGATGCTATTTATGTTGGGTTGGACTTAGGTGGCTTTATTCCATTATATGGTTCGGTTACTTTCTGGACTTTTCAGAGTAGAGACACCTCAACTCCTTTTGATACTAAGAATGATTTAACTTCTTATTCTTATACTACTCAGCCAAGTTTTTACACGAATATTAGAGATTCTAATGCATATAAATATACAGCAGATATCACTTACCAACCTAATTTTAACAATCTTGATTCAAAAATTAATATCTACAAATCTAATTTTGCAGCGATGATTGATGAGGTTATTAATTTTCAATCATACATAGAGTTAACTCCTATTGGTGCTTTAGTGGAAAAAAAGGGAGTTATTTCAATTAGTAATGTCAATTGGAGACGAAATTTTTCTTATCCAATTAATGATGCAACAGCATATATTTTTATTGCAGTACCAACAAATCTTTCGATAAGTCCTTTTACAGACCCATATCCAAGTAATTTAACTTTCAGTAATAATTTAATATTAAAAGAAATCATTCGAAATAAGGAAGGAAAAGGTCTGGATTATTATATTTATGATATCAAAAACGATATCTTACAAGTTAATTTTCAAATGGGTATTAATTATACGATTAATCAGGAAATATTTTACAAAAATTTAACGGATGCTGTTTTAAATAGCACTGTCGCAACAGGAACGGTCTTCAAAGCCAATAGTCGCTTTGTTGGAAACGAAGTAGACCCACTTGATTTTGATGGGGATGGGAAAACGAATGCCTCAGGCACCGATCGCGGTGATATATTTGTCGTGTCTACATCACAACCCTTCTCGGCAATCACACCAAAAGCTCTCTTTGTTTATGATAAGTCTTTAGGTGGGGATGGCCTGGCAGACTTTAATAAGAGTGATGTTTATCCTGGTAGTACGGTGACCATCAGTCCAGAAATCGCGAATACCACTGATGTTACCTATAAAGATATGACCTTGGTCACAGCTCTTCCAAGTGTTGGGGACTTGGTGTATGCTGGGGATAAGAGTCGAGGCAGTCAAATAAGTCTGACATTAGTAGGACCAGTCACTGCAGTACCAGGTTGGACAGCCACTTATTGCACAACAAAACAAGCTTCTGGAACAGCTGTATCCGACTTAAGTGATTGGAAAGATGCCTCTCAAATCACGGATTGGTCAACGGTGACCGCCATTAAATGGGTATCCGATAGTTCTGTCGTCTTATTGAAGGGACAGAGTATTCGTCTACCTTATCAATTAAAGATTCCGTCAACTGCTAGGATAGGACAATCTTTCACCACCACTTCTGCCCTCGCAGTCAATGGGTCAACTTCTTTTCTTGAGGGTTACCGTTCGGTGACAACGCTTAAAACCTACCCAATGACTGTCACTGGTCGTATCTATGTGGATAAGAACGTAGATGGCTCTTATGAGACCACTGATAGTGGTAAAGATGGTTTACTACTTTATTTAGTTGATAGTAATGGCAATCAAGTTACCGATAGAAATGGTATCTTAATCCCAACAATAACTTCTCCAGATGGGACCTATATGATTAGTGTTCCTTATCCAGATACGAATTATAGTGTCAAGGTCGTCTCTCCTCTAACAGGACTAGCTTATGAAACGGGCTATAGTGGTATCAGCTCTAGTTTAAATCTTAACGAAACCAATAATACAGCTGTCAGAGATTTCTTACTTCTTGAAAAACAGGTTGCCCGCTTTATCTTTATTGATAAGACAGATGGTAATAAAGAGTTATTACGCCACGATAGCACAGGTTTAACAGGTGATGCGATTGGTTATGATGCCAAAGGGCAGTTAGATGCCTACTTAGCACAGGGATATGTGGTGGACAGTCAACCTACAAGCTATGATCCAAATCAAATCTATACCGCAGATGCTAGCGATTTAGAAGAGTTCATCTATGTTCTTGTTCACGGCACAAAAGCTGTGTCAGAAACAGAATCAGTAACGCGTACTATTAACTACATCTATGGCAAAGACCAGTCCCAAGCGTCCCCAAGTGTGAGTGAGACGGCCCACTTTAACCGGACAGGGACACGTGATCAGGTCACAGGAGTGGTCACTTATAACCCATGGGTCAGTAGTGATAGTACCTTCAATGCCGTAACAAGTCCTGTTCTCACTGGCTATAGCGCTGATAAACTCAGTATCGGTTCAGAAACGGTTTCAGCGACGGATGCGGATCTTGTTCATGTTGTTACTTACTTGCAAGAAGGACAAAATGCACGCTTTATCTTTATTGATAAGACAGATGGTAATAAAGAGTTATTACGCCACGATAGCACAGGTTTAACAGGTGATGCGATTGGTTATGATGCCAAAGGGCAGTTAGATGCCTACTTAGCACAGGGATATGTGGTGGACAGTCAACCTACAAGCTATGATCCAAATCAAATCTATACCGCAGATGCTAGCGATTTAGAAGAGTTCATCTATGTTCTTGTTCACGGCACAAAAGCTGTGTCAGAAACAGAATCAGTAACGCGTACTATTAACTACATCTATGGCAAAGACCAGTCCCAAGCGTCCCCAAGTGTGAGTGAGACCTTGAGATTTAAGCGTGTAGGAATACGTGATAAGGTCACAGGAAATATTATTTTCGAGGCTTGGATGACAGACGATAACAAGTTTGATGAGGTTATTAGTCCGAAACTAGCAGGATACAGAGCTGACAGATTAAAGGTAGATGCAAAATTAGTAGATGCGACAAGTTTAGATAGTGAAGAGTTTGTTATCTATACTCAGGAAGCGGTACCACCGAAACTAGTGGTACCAGTTCAGCCTAGTCCGTCTAATCAGTCTACTCCATCAACGCCATCAAAGACGGTAGAAGGTAATATCAGTCATCAAGTTGTACTTCCTCATACCGGAGATAGTGATAGACAAGCAAGTATAGTTGGACTGATGAGTTTAATGACAGCAATGCCATTATTTGTATCTCACAAAAGAAGAAAGAAATAAACAACTGAATAATTTAACTAATTGTTAATAGGCTCTTTGTCAACTGTAGTGGGTAGATGAAAAGCTAAGATCTAGAGAGTATCAAATTGGTACTCTCTATTTTGATGTTCAAAGCAATCAAAATACGTGTTTTAAAGTTTTCAAAGTTCCGAAATCCAAAAGCATTACGCTTAATGACTTTAATAAGATTGTTAGTATCTTCTAGCTTAGCATTAGAGTAAGATAGTTCCAAAGCATTGATAATCTTGTCTCTGTCCTTAAGAAATGTTTGAATGACTGATGCAAATAATGGGTTAACAGTATTATGAAGTGACCCCCAAATGTTAGACTAAATTGGAAAGGTTATAATAAACTAGACACAAAGTTAAGAGAAATCGTGGAAAGGTTTATTATGGCAAGAAGAAAATTCGATAAACAATTTAAAAATTCTGCAGTAAAACTCATTCTTGAAGAAGGTTACTCTGTTAAAGAAGTCAGCCAAGAGCTTGAGGTTCATGCCAATAGTCTTTATCGCTGGGTTCAAGAAGTTGAAGAATATGGAGAAAGTGCTTTTCCAGGCAATGGGACAGCCCTAGCTAATGCCCAACATAAGATTAAATTGTTAGAGAAAGAAAATCGTTATCTTCAGGAGGAACTTGAACTTCTAAAAAAGTTCCGGGTCTTCTTGAAGCGAAGCAAGTAAAACGTTTTGAATTTCTCTTGAAACATCATGGGAAGATAAAAATTAAGCATGCAGTAAAAGTTCTTAAGGTTTCTCGCTCAGGTTTCTATGAATACATGCATCGTCGTCCTTCAAAACAACAAGTGGAGAGAGAAATTCTCTCAGAGAAGATAAAAGCTGTCTTTCATGAGCATAAGGGACGCTATGGTGCGGTTAGAATTACCAAGGTACTTCATAATACTGGTATTATGACCAACACGAAACGTGTTGGGAAACTGATGCACTTGATGGGACTTTATGCCAAGGGAAGCCGTTATAAATATAAACATTACAACAGAAAAGGAGCTTCGCTTTCAAGACCCAATTTAATTAATCAGATCTTTAAAGCAACATCTCCTAATAAAGTATGGCTGGGAGACATGACCTATATCCCTACCAAAGAAGGCACCTTATACTTAGCCGTGAATATCGACGTTTTTTCACGTAAGATTGTAGGCTGGTCAATGTCTTCACGGATGCAAGATAAACTGGTGAGGGATTGCTTCTTACAAGCTTGTGGGAAAGAACATCCTCAGCCTGGCTTGATTGTCCATACTGATCAAGGGAGTCAATATACAAGCTCTCGTTATCAATCTACTCTTCGTCAAGTCGGTGCTCAATCTAGCATGAGTCGTAAAGGAAATCCCTATGACAATGCAATGATGGAGTCTTTTTATAAGACGCTAAAGAGGGAGCTTATTAATGATGCTCATTTTGAGACAAGAGCTGAGGCTACTCAAGAAATATTTAAATACATTGAGACCTATTACAATACAAAAAGGATGCATTCAGGTCTTGATTACAAGTCTCCAAAAGACTTTGAAAAATATAATTCTTAAATTCTCTTAACTCCGTGTCTAGTTTTTCGTTGACTTTCCAATTAGGCGACGGCCTTGTTCCTCATTTCAAGAGGGGCAAGGCCGTTATTGCGCTCTTGAAAACGTTGATGATTGTAAAAATAGATGTAGGCATCAATATCTGAAACTAGCTCCTCAAAAGTCTTATACTTCTTCAAATCATAGCACTCCGTCTTAAAGTGCCCAAAGAAACTCTCAATTGGTGCATTGTCAATACACTTACCAACACGAGACATGGAGCGGGTCATCTGATACTGGGTAGTTAAACGGTAATAATCTTTCGAAGTATACTGCGAACCTCGGTCGCTGTGAATTAATGGTGTCGCATTAGGATTAGCTTTTTGTGCTTTACGAAGTGTTTCCAATACCAATTCGTTATCATTAAATTGACCAACTACATAGGCGACAATTGAGCCGTCGTAAAGATCCTTAATAGCACTCAAATAGGCTTTACAGCTGAAACCGTACTTCAAGAAAGTCACATCTGTACACCATTTCTGATTTGGAGCAGTGGCTGTAAAATTACGATTGAGAATGTTGTCCTCTACATTGACAAAGCTAGTTTTAGTACAATAGCCCTTGGCTCTTCTGATAATGGAACGTAGACCTAGAATGTGCATCAAGCGTCGAATCCGCTTCTTGTTGTAGTTTGTTTCAAGCTTGCGATTGACAAATAGCGTCATACGACGATAACCAAGAATACCATTATGCTGGCTATGAAGTTTCTTGATGATATCCATCAAGCCTAAATTTTCCTGTTCAGAAGTTGTTTCTTGATGTTGTAACCACTTGTAATAGCCTGAGCGAGATACCTTTAGAATATGGCACAAGTGGCTGATAGAAACCTCTTCATACTCATCCGCATATTCTTTAATCGCTTGGAAGGTTTCCAAGTGCCGACCAAGTCTTACCGTCGGTTTCGTCGTTTGATTTCTTCTAACTTTTTTAGCAGGCCGTTCTCCATTTCAAGATACTTAATCCGCTCTTCCTGTTGCTTGATTTTGAGGCGTAACTCTTCTTCTGGAGTAAGGTTTGGTTTACTTGTAAGACCTTTTCCACGACGATCTAGGAGACCGTTAGAACCGTCCTTCTCGAACTTTCTGACCCAAGAATAGATCTGCTGGTAGGAAACACCATACTTCTCAACAGTCCCTTGGTAATCTTTCTCGTGGGCAAGGGTAAAATTGACAATCTCAATTCGTTCTTCAAATGTTGTCTTGCGTCCTTGCTTCATGCGTCTCATTCCTTTACTAGTAGCTTTCAGTTCTTTACCACTAGTATAACTTTTTATCCATGATCTGAGAACATAAGGGTCAGAAATTCCATATTTTTTGGTCAGATCTTTGAGACTTCCCAAGCCATTAAGATAGTCGGAAACAGCTTGTTCCTTTAGTTCCTTACTATACTTCTTCCATTGACGGCTTTCCTCTAGCCCATCAACACCAGCTTCTTTGTACTTCCGAACCCAGTTCGATAGGGTGTCTTTAGAGATACCTTGGTTTCTAGTTAACCAACTAAGTGATTTACCTTCTTCCAAGTGAAGCAGAACAATTTCTAGTTTCTCAGATACAGATTTTGGACTTCTTTTGGACATAATAAGACTCCCCTTATAGTTTCTAGTGAAAATTTTTATTTTTTCACTGTCCACTATAAGGGGAGTATATCATGGTGATAGTGGGATTTTTTATATTCTTACCATTCGGGACGTATAGTCACTTTTTGGGACGTTAGCTTCTATGAGAGTTGTAAATTGTTAAACTAGACTAAGTAATCGAAAGGAGTTTATGATGAGAAAAAGGACATTAACGCTATGGCTGATGAGTTCAGCCTTGTTACTGAATCTATCGGTAGGAACTGCTTTAGCGGATGAGGTGGTAGAAACGGGAGCTGATAATTCTCCAAAGGTTGAAGCAACCGAATCTACTCCAGTAGAACAACCATCAGATAGTCAGGAGCAGTCGCTTCCTGAAGATAAAGAGGCACCAGCAGCGACTGAATCAGTAACCTTGGCTGAGTCTGAGGAGGAGACTGCAAATGATATCCCAGCAGTATCTCGTGAGGAATACGACGCTAATGTTGCTGATTTACCTAAAATAAGTTTAGATGATGTGCGTAATGCCTTTACCGAGGATGGTCAGGCACATACGATTTATTTTGGACGTGGAACCTGTTACTATTGTCGTCAATTTTCACCAGAGTTGAAGGTCTTGAACCAACTGATGGATGGTCGTTTAGAGTATTACGATATAGATCGTGAGGATTTTGACCGAAACTATGTGTTTGGTGAGATTGGTATTCCAGGTACACCTACACTACTTTATCTGGAAAATGGTCAGCTATTATCAGGATGGGTTGGTGGTGGACCTGCTCAAACAGTTTATGACCATTTAGCCAGCTCTAGTCCACGTTTTATGACTTTGAATCAGGAACAAACAACCATCTCTGAACCTCAAACTAAAACTGTTCGTCCTACACGAGTAACCGAAGAGAGTACGAAAGAGAAATCTTTGCCAACTGTTCAACCACAGCCGATGTCAACGGTTCAGAAGGAACTGAACGCTCAAACAGGGCAAATGGCACCAATGACTGATAAAGTAGCAGACACAAAAGAATTCCCTAAAACAAATGACGGTGAGCAATCACTTGTCTCTTTTGTGGGGGCATTAGCAATCTTAGCTTCACTCATGTTAGCACTGAGATATTATATTAAATAGGTTAAAAGATTGAGTATCTCCCTCAATTTTTTTCATTTTGTATATGAATGACCATTCAGGACGTATAGCCACTTTTTGTGACGCTGGCTTTTAAATGACTATCAGTGTGCTATACTAAAGATGTGATTGAAAAATTAGTTGAAAGAAATAAGGAGGTTTTCTTAATGAAAGGACTTAAATGGTTTGCAGGAGGCAAAGAGAGACAAGAACAAGCAGTAGCTATCATCGATGAGGTAATTGAAACTATTGGAGATAAGCCAGATTATGCTGATTTGAAGCAGGTCCTGCACTCCTACCGAACGGAACTTGCAGACTCTCGTTCAGCCACTCCCTATATCTTAAGCAGGATGTCACTGGAAATATCCAAAGTGGTCAGAAAAGACCAGCTAACCTTGTCTCCCTGTATCGAGGAGCGAATGGCAGAGTTGCGAAAATTGCTAGCGATTCGTTATGGCTATTGATGTCATTAGGGAGGATTTCTTGGTTTTAAGGTTGAGTTGTCCATTGAGAAAAGGAAGATGGAGCAAAAAGGTTCTTTTCCAATCTGTTGAGGAGCAGAGAAAGAACCTTAAGTCCTAGTTATGATTATGACAAGCGGACAAGTGATTGTGATAAAAGGTGAGTGCGATGCCTTATCTTAACCGACTTCGTTCAGGAAAGTTACTTTATTTACAACTCATGGTTGTTGCCTAAGGTTTGATAGATGGCAATATTGGTTTAGAATTATTATATAATGGTTCTTCCTTCTTATTTTAGTTACCCCTGGGTTTGGTTTCCTTACTGTGTCTGACCTACCTACCAGTGTTCATCGGACGAGAGCTGAACAATCGTCCACTTGGGAACGACAGTTTACTCCTAAACAAATTTACGCTGGTATGGGCTTGGCACATTTGGCTATTATTTTAACTGGTGTTTATCGTTTGCTGACGGTGAGAGGTGCCGAATGGCGCCTAATCATTATTGTTGTGATTGTTTTGGATATTTGTTTACTAGCTTTTCTGACACCTAGAGTGCTTAAAATCATTAAACAAAGTGAACGAGGTTAGAATGGCAGTTTATGATAGACACGCCTATAAAAATAGCGAGGCTGTAAGTGCTTATCTATGCTTTGGTAACTTTGTAGGCGTTGTGAAAACTTTCTGTTTGAGAGAAGTGTGAGGTTTAAGTTTTATGTCAAAAAATCTACGTGCCCTTACGGCCATTGTTTTGTCCCAATTGCTTATTGAGTGTATGGGATTCTTTTTAGGAATTCCTCTTAGTAAGATTCTGGTTTTAACAGTACTTAGCAGTATAGCAGAGGTTCTGATGCATCTTGTCCTAGGCAAAAAATCTAAAGTCACTTTGAGTGATAAAGAGATATGGCATCAATACTTTTTATTCGTTAAGAAGACACTCTGGCTTTCCATTTTGTTTGTTGGAATTTTTCTTTTTTATACGTTGACTAAATCTGACAGCTTTATGCTTTATTTTTACTGGCATATCTTTGTGTTGTTCCACTGTCTTGGCTATATCATTTGTTTAAATAACATCAAAATGAATCGTAAAAATTGAAGATCAAATCTTGTTTATTCTCACACAATAAAAAAATCCCATGGGAGTTCTCATCCTATGGGATTTTTTGCGATAAAGATTAATAAGGCAATGTCATCTTACTTTGGCTTAGGTCCACAGTCACTTCATAGTCACTATTGTCACGAATAGTGTGCTCAAAGTCTGTGGTATAGAGAACGAGTCGGAGTTTGTCGCCCTTGTTGAGTTTGTAGATGGTTGGTTGTAAGTCCAAACCGATAGTCATCCATTCATTTGGAGTGACATTCTCAATGCTAAGGAGATCTTTGCGATTTTGCAGGTTAAGGTGTCCTTTGGTAATGACACGGTATTTTGCCTGCTTGAATGGCAATTCACGTAAGGCTTCCTCCTTGAAGAGACGGCCGTTATCTACATTCATGCGTTTTAATTCAGGTATTGGAGCTAGGTATTTTTTATCTCCCATTTCCAGAACTTGGGCCGAAATGAGACCACGGTTTGTGCTAGACTTGACCCTGAGCTCTAGGTGGACACGACCATTGATTTGGATGTCTTGGTCCAGTTCAAAGTCTAGAGTGATGGCATTGGCTTTATCCATAAAGAGGTCATCCTTAAAGCTTTGATAAGCCTTACCGTACTTAGCAAAGATTTCCTCTTCGTAATGGTTAGCGATACTAGCTTCTGCCTTACCAAGCTGAATGTGTTTACCATTATCATGACCAAAGTTATCGAGAACTTCCCAGGTCTGTTCAGACTGGTTGTTTTGCCAGATGACTGTAGGCAGTGTGTAACCATTATCTAAATCAAGGAGTTTCTGACAAATCAAGGCGTTCATGCTTTCTCGGAAGTCAATAGACTGCCAGGCATTCATGTAAACGTGGGCACCATTATGGAAGAAGAGGTGTTTTTCGAGAGATTTAGGAAGGGCTCTGAACATTTGATAGACATTAATTGGTTTGACATTCCAATCCTGGCTACCGTGTGTAAAGACTACAGTAGCTTTGACACGGTCTGCGAATTGCACATAGTTGCGGTCATGCCAGAACTGGTTATAATCCCCATGCTTACGATCAATAGCTGTGCTTAGCTCATTGAGGTAGACCTCGTAGTCTTTTTGGTGGCGTAGGTATTCTCCAGCTAATAGGGCACGAGAATAGGTGAATTCAGTCAAGGTATCGAGATCCTCACCAGGGTACCCTCCAGGGCTAACGAGGAGTCCATTTTCACGATAATAGTCGTACCAAGAAGAAATACCCGCTTCAGCAATAACCATCTCCAAACCGTCAACACCAGTTGTAGCAAGGGCGTTGGACATGGTACCCAAATATGAAAGTCCAGTAGTAGTCACCTTACCAGAAGCCCAATCAGCAGTGATTGTATGCTGTCTGCTACGACTAGTAAAGGCGCGTGCACGACCATTGAGCCAGTCAATGACAGCTTTATAGGCCAAAACTTGTTGATAGTCTCCAGAGGTCATGAAACCTTCCGAGTTGAAAGTACCGACACCAGATACATAGATAGAAGCCACACCACGAGCCAACATATAATCGTTAAGTGTATAGGTATCAGTGTGAGCAAAACGCTCCTCAGCCTTTGTGACAGGGTTGATAGGCGTAAGGTCTGCCTCTGGTGCTTTAATTTCTGGACGGCTAAGAGAAATCTTACCAGCTGGTTTGACGAGCAAGTCTCCCTCCATCTTGTGGGTCAGTTTATCAGAGGAAGGTTCATTAGTCCCTTGTTGATAAGGGCTTGCGGTCATCATGGCTGGAACTGGGAAGTCAACATTAGGACGTAAGATAGTCACCTTGACTAGGTCTAACAGCCCATCTTTGTCAGTATCTACAGGTGTTTCGACATAAACCACTTCACGGTGAAGCTGATTAGTGTCAAATGTTGCCAAGCTCTTACCATTAAAGAAGACGTAGTCATTACTTATTGGGATTAAATCTTGGGCTACTAACTGATCAATTAAGGTATTGCCAGATTGTGTGCGTGTCGCTAACAACTGGTGAAGGTTATTAAGGCTACCATCAAAAGCAATTGGGAAGGCCATTTTCTCAAGGAAAGCAACACTGTCGGTAAAGTCCACATTAGGGACAAATCCTAGCAGTTGAAGGGCTACTAAGCCAAAGACTTCAGCAGTCAAAGGACGGTCTGATTGGAAAAAGGACAGGAGGTCTGTCTCTGGATCGGCAATCCAATTTTTCAAAGCCAAATCAGTATCTTCAAAGAAAAGGAAGTACTTGCGAACAAAGGATTCAAAATTGGCTTTGGCACTAGCATCTAGAGAGACTTCAAAGCCCAAAGAACGGAGTTCCTGATAAGCCGTTTCAGGACTAACAGGGATGTAACTGAACTGGTTAAATTTCATATTCAAAAACCTCAAAAATAATACGTAAATATTCCAGAAATATCTTTACATCAGACATTATACCTGATAAAATGATAAATGTCTAAATTATTGTAAAATCGAAAGGAAATAAAGAGACAAATGAATGATTTTCTAAAAGAAGCGTTCACCAGTGAATGGCTTTTGAAATACCTCACTGAGTTGTTCGCGACTGCTTTTCTTGTAGCACTTGGTAATGGTGCTGTTGCCAACGTTGAGCTTACAGGAACAAAAGGTAACAAATCTGGTTGGATTGTTATCGCTTTTGGTTATGGTTTTGGTGTTATGATGCCAGCCCTTATGTTTGGTGATGTTTCTGGTAACCACATCAACCCTGCTTTCACACTTGGACTTGCTGCATCTGGATTGTTCTCATGGGTAGGCGTTCCTGGATACCTTATTGCACAACTTCTCGGTGCCTTCCTAGGTCAAGCTATTGTGGTTTGGGTTCACCAACCTTACTATGCACAAACTGAGAATCCTAACAATATTCTTGGGACCTTCTCAACTATCTCAGCAGTTGACGATCATGATGACACTCCAGAAAATCGTAATCGTGCCTGTGCCAATGGTTTTGTCAACGAGTTTGCAGGATCATTCCTCCTCTTCTTTGGTGCCCTTGCCTTGACAAACAACTACTTTGGTCACAAGCTTGCACAACAAGCTGTTGCTGCTGGTTACACTAAAGAAATGGTTGATGGACAATTCCATGGATCGCTTGAAACAGCCCACATCGGTGTTGGTTTCTTGGTTGCTGCTTTGGTACTTTCATTCGGTGGACCTACTGGACCAGCCCTTAACCCAGCTCGTGACTTGATGCCACGTCTTCTTCACCATCTCTTGCCAACATCAGTTCTTGGTGAGCACAAAGGTGATTCTAAATGGTGGTACGCTTGGGTTCCAGTTGTAGCGCCAATCCTTGCAGGACTTTTGGCTGTATACTTGTTTAAAGCTCTCTACCTTTAATTAATAATAAAAAATCTGAAGCAAATGCTTCAGATTTTTTATGCTTAAAATTTTGAAAGTAGCAAAAACTGAGAAAGTTTTCTCAGTTACATGGGATTAGTCATTACTAGAATGGTAGCACCTAAGGTGAAAATATTCCATAGGATATGAAGCGAGATAGTTGCTGATAGATTTTCTCTTTTTTGGTAGACCATAGAGAGAGCCAATCCCATTCCAATATAGAGGAAGAGGTGGGCAAGGTTGGTGGGCATATGGAATAGGAAAAAGAGACTGGTACTCACTAAAGCAGTAACTATCGAATAAGGAGCCAACCAAGAGCAAACCAACTTACGAAAGAGTAGTTCTTGCAAGAAGGTTGTAGTCATCACGCTAATGGCTACTGGGAGGATAGACGTTGTCGTAAGAGTTCTTTGAAGTTCTGGATGGTAGTTGGTGTGGGTCAGTAGCATAAGATTACTCCCAATAACTCTCATCAAAAAATAAGAACAGCCCCCCAAGTAGTAAAAAGAATGCCTGATCGGCATGTCTAAACGCCAAATGTGATTGACGAAAGTTTTCAAAGTCTTTATTATATTCTAAAATGAAGAAATAGCGAGTCCTAAGGTAAAGATAATATAATGATTTTCCTAATTTATGTGAAAGAATGTAAAAAATTACAATCCTGTATTTCTTAGGAAACTTCTTGTCACACAGACTCTTTTTGGATAAAATAGAAAAGATGGAGGGTATCATGACGCAATCAGGGAATCTTAAGTTTCACACACCAATTTTTCGTGTGAATAATAGACAAGAAAATATCGATTTTTACCAAAATACGTTAGGATTTAAGCTTTTGACTGAGGAAAATGCTCTTGCTGTCTTCACTGACTGGTCAGAACGTAACTCACTTTTTGTAATTGAGGAGTCTCCAGCTTACCGTTGCCGTGCAGTTGAAGGTCCTAAGAAAATTAATAAAGTGGTCATTAAGGTTTCAAATCCACTTGAGATTGAGTACCTTTTGGCGCGTGATGATAATCAAGCTAAGGCTATTTTCCAAGGGGAAAATGGTTACGCTTTTGAGACTATCTCACCAGAAAATGATCTTATTTTGGTGCATGCCGAAGATGATTTATCAACTCTAAAGACAGTCGAGTACGCAGATGTTGAAGAAAAAAAAGATTTTAAAGGAGTTTCAGATTTTACTGTTCAGTCTTTGACTTTGAATGTTGTCGATATGGCTCAAGCGGCTTTTTTCTACGATAATCTGTTTGGCGAAGAATTGCCTTTATCTATCCACTTTGAAAAGGCAGAAGGTCCGGACCTTCAAGTAAGTTCAGATCAAACTTGGGATTTGGAAGTTCTAGAATTTAAGGTAGCTGAAGACTATGATTTGGCTGCCTTGCATGAGAAACTTGACAAGGAACAGTTCTCAAGTTATCTAGATCCTAAAGGAAGTCTACTCGCACTGACTGATATGAGTAATATTGAGGTTTGGTTAACAAAATAATGACTAACTTCAAACAAACATTGTTAACAATTACAGACTACATCAAGGCTGACATCTTCCCGGGTGCCAGCCTTGCACTCTATGATGGAAAGAATTGGCAAGAGTACTACTGTGGTACTCAGGATGGAAAGAATCCAGTAATTCCAGATTTAACCTATGATCTAGCTAGTGTCTCTAAGGTCGTGGGAGTTGGAACTCTTTGTATCTTCTACTTACAGTCAGGAAAACTGGATTTGGATGAGAAGTTCTCCACCTATTATCCTGAAGTAGCAGACAAGACGCTAACCCTTCGTCAGCTTCTTTCTCATAGTAGCGGAATTGATCCTTTTATTCCAAATCGTGATGAATTAGACCAAAAAGGATTGATTGCTGCAATAAATGCCATCAAAGTTAAGTCTGATAAACCATTCTTGTATACAGATATTAACTTTATTCTCCTGGGCTTGATGCTTGAGAAATTATCTGGACAAAGACTGGACAGGCTTTTTGACAGCGAAATTTTCCAACCTTTTGGTATGATTGACACACAGTTTGGTCCAGTTGACCTTGCTGTTCCAACTGTAGAGGGAATTCCGGGAGGAACTGTTCACGATCCCAAGGCTCGAGTGCTCAAAGAGCACACAGGTTCAGCAGGTCTCTTTTCAACCCTAAAGGACTTGGAAATCTTTGTTAACCATTATTTGAAGGATGATTTTGCTAAAAATCTGACGCAAAATATCAGTCAATCCAAGAAGGAGCGTAGTGTCGCGTGGGACCTTCAAGGCGATTGGATTATTCATACTGGTTATACAGGTACCTTTGTGCTTATCAATATCCCTCGTCAACGTGCGGGGATTTTCCTCAGTAATCGTACCTATTACAAGGATGAGAGGGCTCAATGGATTAAGGACAGAGATGCTTTGATTGAGATAATGAAGAAGGAGTTGGTTTGTGAAATGGTCGACCAAGGAAAATAATGATAAATTAAAAGTTCAATTAGAACCCCTCCGTAGTTATACGGAACACTTTGACTCAGGTATGATTCATAGGGCTTTGCCAATGGCTACATAGGTTCGTGTATTAATACATCAAACAGATAAGTCCAATTTATTGACTTCTGAGCACTTTTTCATCCGGCTGTTGTCGGCGCCGATCATTGTGCGATCGGGGGGTGGGCGTATGAATTCATTGATTAGTTTAGAAAAAGTTAATTATAAAATCTCTGATCAACATATTTTACATGATATTGATTGGCAGATTCCAGCTGGGGCTCATATTACATTGACGGGACCATCCGGTGGTGGGAAAAGTACGTTATTGCGGATCATTGCGTCCATGATTTCTAAAACAAGTGGGACCTTGATTTTTGATGGGCAGCCGATTGAAAGTTATGACCCAATCATGTATCGGCGGCAAGTCTCATATTGTTTCCAACAACCGACGTTATTTGGTGAGACGGTGGCAGATAACTTAGCTTTCCCGTACCAAATTCGTAAGCAAGTCATGGATACGCAACGAGTGGTAACGGCGTTAAATAATGTTGGGCTGTCCGAACGAACCCTGCATCAGCCGATTATCGAGCTTTCCGGTGGTGAACGGCAGCGGGTCGCGCTGATTCGCAATATCTTATTCTTACCAAAAGTGTTGTTATTAGATGAGGTGACAGCTGGTTTGGATGAAAATAATAAGCAAATCGTACACGCCTGGTTACGACAGTTAAATGAGCAGGATCACGTGACAACGATCATGATTACTCATGACGCGACAGAGATTGCTGCGGCAGATCAATTAGCGAAAGTGATTGCTGGCAGATTGGAGGTGCACGCATGAATTTAGCAGTTAATAATACGTCGCTATTTTTGGCGGCAATGTTAGTGCTCGTCGCGTTAGGAATTAGTTTGTGGCAGAAACTTGGCTTGGATAGGGACATCGTCATTGGTGTCGTGCGGGCTGTTGTACAACTATTTATCGTGGGTTACTTGCTAAAGTATATTTTCCGAGTCAACAATTTGTGGCTAACGCTGGCGATGATGGGCTTCATTATCTTCAATGCGGCTTGGAATGCGAAAAAACGGGGGCCGGGGATTGACCATGCATTAGCCATTTCGTTATTAGCCATTTTTGTTAGTACAGGGGTAACACTCGGCGTCCTCGTGCTATCTGGTGCGATTAAGTTTGTGCCATCGCAAATGATTCCCATTTCTGGTATGATTGCGTCGAATTCAATGGTCGCAGTTGGGCTGGCTTATCGCAGCCTCAATAGCCAGTTTCATGACCAGCGCCAAGGTGTGCTTGAACGGTTGGCGTTAGGGGCTGGTCTACTTGATGCTTCGATTGCCATCGTGCGTGAGGCGATTCTTACGGGGATGTCACCAACCATTGATTCGGCAAAGACTGTGGGTCTAGTCAGTCTGCCAGGGATGATGTCCGGTTTGATCTTTGCAGGGGTCAATCCAGTACGGGCCATTAGGTATCAAATTATGGTCACGTTCATGCTCTTATCAGCGACTAGTTTGGGGTCAATCATTGCGTGCTATTTAGCTTACCGTAATTTCTATAATGAACAAAAACAGTTGAAGTAATGACTCCTGATTGCAGTCCCGTGGGGAGTCCTTATCCTGAATACTGATCATAATTTTTGATTGAGATGATTACGATGAGGAATATATACACACTCAGAATAAGTTGAGATAGATACCGATACTATCCCAATTTATTTTTTTGTGGTTAAGCTGACAATAGCTTGCCCCACGCGGGTAGCGTTCTGCATGACATGCTCTCACTGAAAGTGATCCTGCAATGATAAATTGCCCTGTCACGGCGTGACCCGCCGGAGGTTTTTCTAGCCGGATAATAGGCGCTGAAAAATAGCAGTTTCCCCAGAAGGAAGGGGAAACGCTACTGTCATCGCTTGTCGATGACGTGCCTCGCAGAGCCTGTCCAAAATAGAATTTTGGACAGGCTATACCAGATTTTTAACGGTGTTATACTGGTCTTGGAAAACCTTTTTTGAGGAGGCATTTTTGATGGCGCATTTAAAGAAAATTATGCGTGGTGCAGTACCCGGTTTAGCTGTCCACTTTGAACGTAAAACTGACCATCACACCAACAAAGAAATTGATGTGTCGCAAACTTATCTGAATCAAGATATCATGACGGATGGTTCTGATATGGTTTCACGCTTCAATGCGCGTTTAAATGACGTTTATTGCATGCAAAGAGACGATGTGAAGGAGCCCGTTAGCGACTTGGATAGTCACTCTTACCCGAAGATCTTGCAGAAGCGCCCTACGAGCAACAAAGCGCCTTTTTTGAAGAAACCACCAATTTTCTTAATGAACGTTATGGTCAAGAAAATGCCGTGGCCGCTGTCATGCATTATGACGAAACAACCCCTCACTTGCACTATGCCTTTGTCCCCGTTGTTTTTGATAATAAAAAATCACGTTATAAAGTCTCGGCTAAAGAAGTGCTCACGCGCCATGATCTGCAAACCTTTCATGATGATTTAGATCAAGACCTAAAAAGGTGCTGCTATAATGACCAATAAAGTACGTATGTTGGGAGAAGATAGTTACATGGATACTAATATGATGGCCCTAGAACCAAAAGGTATTGATCCTGAGTATCGCTCTATACTTTTATCAATAAGACAGGATTGTACAAGATTGCAGACACATCAACTATTCCCCAAATCAATAATAAACACATCGAACCTTACTTATTATTAATTCCCAGCTTAGAAGAGCAACATAAAATCGGCTCATTCTTCAAACAGCTAGACGAGACTATCGCTCTTCATCAACGTAAGTTGGATTTGTTGAAAGAACAGAAAAAAGGCTTTTTACAAAAAATGTTTGTTTAGGGTCCATAATTATATAATGACCCCTAGGAAAGACTACTAAAACAGCCCCCATTATCTAATAATAGTTAGATAACGGGGGTTGTTTTTTTATAAAATGATATAATACTCCCTAGATAGGAGAAAACGTATGTCTAGACAAAAACGGTCGAGTAGACACTCTAAGAAAAGAAAGCTTGTCTCTTGTTTTTTTGGTTTACATGGGAGTGTTTGTACTTTTTTTAAAAGGATAGAAATACTGGAAAAAGATTGTAGAGCTATTAAAAAAAGAAAATGTGGCAGTTCTTGCTATCGAGCATGGCTATTCTATATTTTCAACAAAAGAAGAAGCTTAAGCAGAGTTGATCTACTGCTTAAGCTTTTTTACTTATTAAGGACTTTTCAACCGTAATGTGTTGGATACCAGCTTCTTCGAAGATTTGGCCGACTTCTTGATAGCCATTATTGAGATAGAACTTAAGTGCCCCTAGTTGGGCATGGAGAGAAATAGATTTGAAGCCCTGCTCTTGAGCGAAATCTTCAGCCTCTTTTAGGAGGATGCTACCCAGACCTTGACCTTGGTAGTCGTCGAGCACGGCCATGCGTTGGAGTGTAACTTGTGTCAAGTCTATGTTAGGAAGTAGTCGTACGGTTGCTGTAGCCTGGCCCTTGTCATCATAGAGGACAAAGTGAATGCAGTAGGCTTCATTGGCATCAATATCGATGAAGCGAGGAACTCCTTGTCCCTTAACGAAAACGGTGTTTCGAATAGCCACAGCATCTAGATAAGTCTCTGAAAGTGTATCTCTTGTATGTTTGATAATCATAGGAATAGTGTAGCAAAGATTATAGTCTATCATCAAGCTTTTGATAGGTTTTATGCTTTAATTTTTCGGCCGTTTGCATCTTGGATAGGACGGTTATTTTCAAATCCAAGAGTTTGAGAGAATTTTTCCACCTGTTCCTTACTAACAGTTTCTTGGCTTTTGAAGACAATCCAGTTAACGCCTTTAGTAAAAGGCGATGTTGTCAATGAGCCTTCAAAGTTGTAATAGTCCTTGTTTTCAGGATAGAAATCATCAGGTGAGATAGCCTGAGATAAATCCGTTTCAGTATTGGCGGCTTGAGGCATTTTATCCCAGATTAATTGCAAGGCTTGGTTTTTGTCTCCATAGTCATAGAGAGCTGAGACAACTGTGATTTTTCCATTATCCGTCTTGTAGACGAAATGCCCTTCGAGAGGATAGGTTTTGCCATTTATTTCATTCTAAGCTGGTGCGTGAAAATGGAATTGTTGCAACTTGTAAACTTCCTTACTAATCGTTATGGTATTCTTTGGATTTTTAAAGCTGACTTCAATGGTGTGACCGTTGTTCTTAACATGGGCTTCTGATTCTTGATTATTAAGGTTTAGTTCTGGAAGATCAACGTCCTCAGCTCCAGTGATATTGATCGGAGATTGTTCTTTACCATTTTTGCTGAGTTCATAATCTTTAGAAAGGTCACCCCAATGTTCAGGACCAGTTATACCCGTATAGCCCCATTGGACCTCTTGAGACTTAGAGGTTTTACTTTTAGTTTCAGACTGGCAGGCTACGAGTAGGATGGTAGCTGCTATAAGAGACAATAATCCAATTAGCTTAAAACTTTTCTTATTCATCTTTTCTCCCTATAGGCTGTTATTTTTGTCATGACTGCTAGTTGACCTGTTATTTGTAAACTAGTAGTCAGACGGTGACAGGGTGATATTTCTCTAAGGTACTTCTGAAAGTGAAGTGTTTGGAGAAACCAAACAGAAACGCCTTTATTTTATAGCTAATATGAAAGATAGTCAAATATAAATTATAGTTTATTTAGAAAACTATAATGAAAAGCAAGTGTTTTACAAAAAGAAAAGAACTCGCTATTGCGAGCTCTTTATTCATTTTATCCCATAGCATCGTCCGTTGAAAGAACTTCGTGGAAGACACGTTGTGTCAATTCAGTTTTTTGTTCTGGAGTGAGGTATTTAGTGTTTACACAGTATCCAGAGATACGTACGATAACATCTTCACCGCTCATGATCTTTTTGTAAACAGCTGACAAGTCCATAACGTTCAAGTTAAGGTGTTGTCCACCGTTTTCGAAGTATCCGTCAAGGATAGTTACGAGGTTATCAACTTGTTCGTCGCGAGTCTTACCAAGGGCACGAGGTGATACTTGAGTAGTAAGCGAGATACCGTCAGCTGCATAACCGAAGTCAAGGCTTGCAAGTGAGTTCAAGTTTTGCAACCATCCACCTTTAGCTTTGTTAGATGGGTTAGCACCTGGTGAGAAGAATTCCAATTTAGACAAGTTCACTGAACCATCTTCGTTGAGGTATACCCCTTTGTGAACTGGAGAGTTACCAGTTTGTTTAGAGTAAGCAACGTTCGAAGTGATTGTAAGAAGTGAAACTGTAGCTTCTGCATCTTTGTAGAGTTTATGGCTACGAAGACGAGTAGTGTAAGCTTCAATCAACCATTCTGCCAATTCGTTTGAACGTGGGTCATCTTCACCCCAACGTGGGTATTCACCGATTGTTTCGTAGTCGTAGATGTAGCCATCTTCGTCACGGATTGGTTTAACTGTAGCGTACTTGATAGCTGACAATGTATCAACAGTATTTGCGAAACCACAGATACCGAATCCCATGTTAGCACGTTGTTTAGTTGGCAAGAAGGCCATTTGAACAGCTTCGTAGTTGTACTTATCAGTCATGTAGTGGATGATGTTAAGGGCATCTACATAAGTGTCAGTCAACCAGTCAAGAGATTTTTCGAAGTTAGCTTTAACAGTGTCAAAGTCAAGAACTTCATCACGGACTGGATCGATGTCAAATACTTTGTAGTCTTTATGAACATCGTCGTAACCACCGTTCAAACCAGTAAGAAGGGCTTTAAGTACGTTAACACGAGCACCGAAGTATTGGATGTTGTGGCGTTGTTCTTCGTTTTCTGGGTCAAGTGGTGATACACAACATGAGATACAGCTCATTTCACCGTATCCGTCTTTAGCCATAGTAGTCACACCTTCGTATTGAATAGAAGAGTGCTTGTGACTCATGTGCATACAGTAGCGACGGAATGAGTAAGGCAATTTGTCAGACCAAAGAACTGTCAAGTTTGGTTCTGGAGCATTACCAATATTATCAAGTGTGTTCAAGAAACGGTAGTCCATTTTAGTAACACGGTGACGTCCGTCAGCACCCATACCAGCCATAGAAGTTGTGATGAATGTTGGGTCACCTGAGTAAAGTTCGTCGTAAGCTTTTGTACGTGCGAATTTTACAGTACGAAGTTTCAAGACAAAATCATCAACGAATTCTTGGATTTCTGATTCAGTGTAAGTACCACGAGCAAGGTCACGTTCTGCATATATGTCAAGGACGATTGGCACACGACCAAGTGAAGTAGCCGCACCATTGATAACACGACATACAGCCATAAAAGCAATGTTTGTCCATTGGATAGCTTCTTTAGTATCGAAGGCTGGACGACGAACATCTACACCGTAAAGGTCACCAAGGCGAACAACATCTTGAAGTGCTTGGTATTGAAGGTTAACTTCTTCACGAAGACGAATAGTTTCTTCGTTGATTTCTTCGATAGAGTTCCAGTCGTTTACTTTTTCTTGCATCAAGAAGTCAGCACCGTAAAGAGCAAGGCGAGCATAAACACCGATGATACGTCCACGAGAGTAAGCATCTGGAAGTCCAGTTATAGTGTGTGCGTGACGTGCACGACGGATATTTGATGTATAAGCACGGAAGATACCGTCATTTACTGTAGTTACATGTTTTGTAAAAATTTCGTGAACAGCTGGATCAGGTTCATAGCCATGTTCCTTGAGAGCTGTTTCTGCCATACGAATTCCGCCTTTTGGCATGAAATTCAATTTGAATAACTCATCATTTTGAATACCGTAGATTAGTTCGTCGTCTTTTGAAATATAGCCGGCAGGAATATCTGCGATTGATGTCGGACGAGTATCCATTGGGAAACGAGTTTCTTCGTAGTGAGCTTTAGTTTCTTCAATGATTTTTTTGATTTTAAGTGAGCGTTCAGTTGGTCCTGCAAGGAAGCTTTCATCACCATCATATGGTGTGTAGTTTGCTTGTACGAAGCGAGACACACTTGCTTTTTCTTTCCAGTCAGTTCCTTTAAAGCCTTCCCACGCTTTTTCAAAAACATCTGTGTTAGTTTTAACCGTTGCCATAGTTTGGATCTCCTATAATACTTTCTAGAGAATGTAACAAAATCATCTGTTACATTCTCTAGAAGTATTATATCACACAGTAACCGCTTACATAACTTTGAAACTCCGTTTTTAAAGACATTCTTTTATAATACAGTTTTGAAAACTGGAAATCTGTATTATAAATTTCTGTTTTTTTGATAGATTTTGGTATCATAGGGGGAGAATGTTTTGTAGGCCCAAAGTTTTATGTGAAAGGCTTTACAATGAGATAAATTTGAGAAAGGAGGCAAGAAGCCATGCTAGAGTTCCCTCTAATTAATGATACGAGTCGGAAAATTATTCATATCGACATGGATGCCTTTTTTGCTCAGGTTGAGATGAGGGATGACCCTAGTCTTAAAGATAAACCTGTTATTATCGGTAATGACCCCAGAAAAACAGGCGGTCGTGGTGTGGTGTCTACTTGTAACTACGAGGCTAAAAAATACGGTGTCCACTCAGCCATGTCTTCTAAGGAAGCCTACGAACGTTGTCCCAATGCTGTCTTTATTTCAGGAAATTATAGCCATTACCGAGAGGTAGGGATGCAGATTCGTGAAATTTTTAAATGCTACACGGACTTGGTTGAGCCTATGTCTATTGACGAGGCCTATCTCGATGTTACGACCAATAAACTTGGGATCAAGTCGGCCGTTAAGGTCGCTAAACTTATCCAGTATGATATCTGGCAGGAACTCCATCTGACCTGTTCGGCTGGTGTTTCCTACAATAAATTCATTGCGAAGCTGGCTTCTGATTTCCAAAAACCTGCTGGTTTGACGGTAGTACTTCCCGAAGAGGCCCAGGAATTTTTGAAAAAGCTACCTATTGCAAAGTTTCATGGTGTTGGTAAAAAGTCAGTTGAGCGTCTTCATGACATGGATATATACACCGGTGCCGATCTTTTGAAAATTTCTGAGATAACCTTAATAGACCGCTTTGGACGTTTTGGCTTTGACCTCTTTCGCAAGGCTAGAGGCATTTCCAATAGCCCAGTAAAGCCTAATCGTGTCCGTAAATCTATCGGAAGTGAGCGAACCTATGGTAAGCTCCTGTATAATGAAGATGACATCAAGGCTGAGTTGACTAAAAATGCTAAACGGGTAGCGGAAAGCGCCCAGAAAGCTAAAAAAGTCGGTCGTATCATTGTCATCAAGGTTCGTTATTCGGACTTCTCAACCCTAACCAAACGTATGACCTTGGACAAATCAACCCAGGATTTTGACACCATCGATAGGATTTCTCATAGTATTTTTGATCAGCTGGAGGAAAATAGTAGTGGCGTTCGCCTGCTTGGTGTTACGCTGACAGGTTTGGAAGACCAAGAAGGTAGACAGTTAGACTTAGACGATTTGGCGTGATTATATACGTGATTATATACGTGATTATATAATTATATAATAGTAGAGTTTTGACTTTTTGCGTTGCTAGTTGACCTTAAAGCATCATTAGACCTGTGCTATCTTAATTAGTAAGTAATAGAAATGAGATAATAAAAGTAATGAAAAAGTTTTTACGTATCTGGGCTTGATTTTAGCAACATGCTTGGTTCTTGTAGCCTGTGCTTCAAATAAGTCAGCTGAAAAGAAAAAACGAATCAACTTCGACATAACGTGTCAAGGCTAATACTAAGACACCAACTCAAGTGTTTTCAAAGTTTCTCAGGGTAAGCTGTAATATGATTGGCAAGATTCAGGACTATAAACTGAAGGAAGTGAAAGTCAAGAAAGATGAAGCAACAGTGACTTTTACTTCACTCTCTGTTAGTTTCCATGGAGCTGAAGCTGCTGTTCGTACTATCCTTATGAGTCCCTATGGTATTAATATTGACAAGTTGAAGTACTGGAACCAATCTGATAAGAGTAATGATGAAAAGGGTAAGGGCAAAGATCTCACAACAAAGTTCCTTTAGTGTGAAAACTTTAACGGTGATTTAAGGATATTGATAAAGAATTGTTCTGTATACCTTTGACAGGTTCAGATAATTTGGAAAGGAACTTCAATTTATCGAAGATAATGGGGTCAACTGGACTATCTCTACAAAAAATTATAAAGAACTTGTCGAGGATCTGGTTGACCATGCTGAATCAGAAAATAAAGTCGTTTACGCTGAACGTATCCATAAGGATTTGTCAGACTATCAACCTGAAGATAGTAGCGACTCAAGTAATAAGTTATCAGGTAAGGACAAGTAGTATTTTATTGCATTTGATGTTAATCATATACGGGAAGCTTTTTTGGACGAGAAGAGTTATTACATGAGTGGCAACCATTTTCTATCACCACTTAGGTTTTTATTATTAGACAAGTTGGGATAAAGATGGTAAACTGTTATTGCTAACTATTAATGAGAGTATCGAGGATTATAGATATGAAAAAATGGCTTGCAGTCATGGGGATTCTTGGATTGTCAGTTATGACTTTGGCAGCTTGTGGAAACAAAGGTGACAGTAAGGTATCTGGTGAAAAGCAGACGATTACTGTTGCGACTGACTCTGATACGGCACCTTTCACTTTTAAAAAAGGTGATGACTTCAAGGGTTATGATATTGATTTGGTAAAGGCTGTTTTTAAGGATTCAGACAAGTATGAGGTCAAGTTTGTAACGACGCCTTTTGATTCCATCTTGACAGGGGTGGATTCTGGACGTTATCAGATTGCAGCTAATGATTTTAACTACAATGAAGAGCGTGCACAGAAATATAGTTTTTCAGATCCGATTTCACGTTCTAACTATGCAATCATCAGTGCTGAGGGTACAAAGTATACTAGCCTAGACGATTTGTCTGGTAAGACAACAGAAGTGCTTCCTGGCACTAACTACGCTCAGTTGCTTGAAAACTGGAACCACGCCAATGCGGACAAGACACCAATTACAATCAATTACGCTTCTAGCTCGACGGGTCTTTCAACACGCGTTCAACACATTCAAGAAGGAAAAATTGATTTTATCCTTTATGATGCCATTTCGTCTGAGTATATTGTTAAAGATCAAGGCTATAAGTTGGCTGTAAACAAGCTTAAAGACGATATCGGTATGAAGACTGATGGTCTTGAATACCTTATTTTCTCAAAAAATAAGCAAGGTAAGGAACTCAAGACTTTTGTCAATAAGCGTATCAAAGAGCTTAAGAAGGATGGAACCCTTGCCAAACTCAGTAAGGAATACTTCGGTGGCGATTACGTCAGTGATTTGAAATAAGACGGTTAAAAGTTGAAAAGTTGAGACTCTTGTCTCTGCTTTTTGACGTTAATAAAGCTGAATTATCAGTGATATGATTTCCTTATCACTTTGATAAGAAAAGACTATTTCACAGACTTTCTGAGTCGTGCTATAATGAATATTATAAAATTTATGATAAGATATTTGAACGGTTAGCACTAGGCTAACCGACTTTTTTAGAAAGAAAGGGCGACATTGTGAAAAAGAGTATAGAAGCATTTAATCGGTCACCTTGGTATCTTCAAGTTATCCTTGGCTTGGTTGGTTTGGCAGTAGCTGTTGCTTTAGCCATTCCCTTATCATGGCTAGTGGAAATCCTTTGGGGCTATGTTTTGCAATTGGTTACAATTGTCTTCAAATGGATTTCATCTTGGATGCCAGCTGGTAAGCTCTTCTCATGGAAGGCTGTCTTCGATGCTGTTCCTAAGATTGTAGAACGCTTGCCTTTAACCTTGGGATTGACTATTGCAGGTGCCTTCTTTGGTTTGATTTTGGCCCTTGTCTTTGCGGTTGTTAAAATTAATCGAGTACGTATCCTTTATCCAATTCAAGCCGTTTTTGTGAGCTTCTTGCGTGGGACACCAATCCTTGTACAACTCATGTTGACTTACTATGGTATTCCACTCTTCCTTCGTTACTTGAATGGTGAGTTCGGCTTAGATTGGAACATTAATGAGATTCCACCAGCTATCTTCGCTATTACAGCCTTTGCCTTTAATGAAGCAGCTTACATGAGTGAGACCATCCGTGCAGCGATTCAGGCCGTTGACGCTGGGGAAATCGAAGCTGCCCGTTCTCTTGGGATGACATCAGCACAAGTTTACCGTCGTGTCATCATTCCAAATGCGGCAGTTATTGCGACACCAAGTTTGATTAACAGTTTGATTGGTTTGACTAAGGGAACATCACTTGCCTTCAGTGCAGGTATCGTTGAAATGTATGCGCAAGCTCAAATCTTAGGTGGTGCTGACTACCGTTACTTTGAACGTTATATCTCAGTAGCTCTTGTATACTGGGCAATCTCAATCTTGATTGAGTACATTGGTCGTTCAGTTGAAAATCACATGGCCATTAAGGCTCCTGAAGCGACTGACATTTCTGGCATTGGAGGTGACCGCTAATGATTAGTATCAAAAATGTGACCAAGGAATTTTCAGGACAAAAGGTTCTAGATGGCATCGATATTGACATTGAAAAAGGTGAAGTTGTGGCTCTTGTTGGTGCCTCTGGTGCAGGGAAGTCGACTATCCTTCGTTGCTTGAACTATTTGGAACAACCTGATTCTGGTACTATTGCCATTGATGATTTCAAGGTGGATTTTGGAACAATTACCAAGGAGCAAATCCTTACCCTTCGCCGTAAGTTGGCTATGGTTTTCCAACAGTTTAACCTCTTTGAACGTCGTACAGCCTTGGATAATGTTAAGGAAGGTCTTAAGATTGTTAAGAAACTTTCTGACGAAGAAGCTACCAAGATTGCGAAAGAAGAGCTCGCTAAGGTTGGGCTTTCTAATCGTGAAAATTACTACCCACGTCACTTGTCGGGTGGTCAAAAGCAACGTGTGGCTTTGGCTCGTGCCCTTGCAATGAGGCCTGATGTGCTCTTGCTTGACGAACCAACATCTGCCCTTGACCCTGAGTTGGTTGGTGAGGTTGAAAAATCAATCGTAGATGCGGCTAAATCAGGTCAAACCATGATTTTGGTCAGTCACGACATGAACTTTATTTATCAAGTGGCTGACAAGGTGCTTTTCCTTGAAAAAGGTCATATCCTTGAACAAGGAACACCTGATGAAATCTTTAACCATCCAAAAGAAGAGCGAACAAAAGAATTCTTCGCTTCTTATTCAAAACAATATCTTTAAGATGGGATTTTTGTTACAATAGAAAAGGTGATGGGATAGGACTACATTTCTAGTTCATAGTCAAAGTCCCACAAGGATGACTAGGAACTTTTGAATACTTCAAAGGCGACTAAGGAGTCTACTCGGTGACTGCCTTATGTAGTTATTATTAATCGGATTCAGAGGTTGGAGAATATTGTCTCAGCCTTTTCTATTTTTCACTTTAGGATGATTTATGTTATTAAATATTTTTAAATTTTATCTCTTAGGCCTTGTGATTGCTTTCTTTGTTTGTTTGGTGATTGGTGTCTTTTGGCTTGGATGGCGTGCCCTACGTCATTTAGACAAAACCGTTAAGGAGCGTCAGGGTGCCCTCTATGATGCTATTATGATGTCGATGGTTTCGATCCCAGTATTGGCATTTGCTTTTATGACGATTCTTATCGTACTGAATGCATAATGCTAGCTTTGTTGGCACATTAGGTGTAAGATATCTCTACAAGAAAATCATATAAGGAGTTACTCATGTACGATACAATTGTTATTGGAGCTGGTCCTGCGGGGATGACTGCAGCACTTTATGCAGCTCGTGCCAACCTTAAAGTGGCAACTTTGGAGCAAGGTGCTCCTGGTGGACAGATGAATAACACATCTGATATTGAAAATTATCCTGGTTTTGAAAGTATTTCTGGTCCAGAACTGTCCATGAAGATGTTTGAACCCTTGGAAAAATTGGGCGTTGAAAATCTTTATGGTATCGTGTCTGGTATCGAAGACAGGGGCAATTATAAAGTTGTCAAAACTGGTGACGAGGAGTACCAAACCAAGACAGTTGTCATTGCGACGGGTGCTAAACACCGCCACATTGGTGTTGCTGGTGAAGAAGAGTACAACAGCCGTGGTGTCTCTTATTGTGCGGTATGTGATGGTGCCTTCTTCCGCAATCAAGACCTCTTGGTTGTTGGTGGTGGAGACTCTGCTGTTGAAGAAGGAATTTATTTGACACGCTTTGCCAATAGCGTGACCATTGTTCACCGTCGTGACGAATTGCGTGCTCAAAAGGTCCTTCAAGCCCGTGCCTTCGCCAATGAAAAGGTCAAGTTTATCTGGGATTCCGTCGTTGAAGAAATCAAGGGTGATGACATCAAGGTTCGCAGTGTTGATATCAAGAATGTCAAAACTGGTGAGGTGACTAACCACGAATTTGGCGGTGTCTTTGTTTATGTCGGACTTGATCCTGTTTCAGATTACTTGACAGGCCTCGACATCACTGACCAAAATGGTTGGGTAATCACAGATGATAAGATGGCGACAAGTGTTCCAGGTATCTTTGCCATTGGTGATGTGCGTCAGAAAGACCTTCGCCAAATTACCACAGCCGTAGGGGAAGGTGCCATAGCCGGTATTGAAGCTTATAACTACGTGACTGCACTTGGTGATAAGTAACATAAATGGAAATTCGGGAGAATTTCGAGTTTTTTGTGTTTGTGTGATGATCTTTAGCTAGTCTAGCCTCCTTTGGAGTAACATCTATGTGTAGTTTTTTGTTATAATAGAGAAGTCTTACTAAAAGTCAGTAAAAACGAGGTGACCGACTTGCGTGTTGTAGCAGGTGATTTTGGCGGGCGTCCGCTTAAAACGTTAGAAGGCAAAACGACTCGTCCAACAACGGACAAGGTCAAGGGTGCCATTTTCAATATGATTGGTCCTTTCTTTGATGGAGGACGTGTTTTGGATCTTTTTTCTGGGAGTGGTAGTTTAGCTATTGAGGCTATTAGCCGTGGCATGTCGTCTGCTGTCCTCGTGGAAAAGGATCGTCGAGCACAGGCTGTTATTCAGGAAAATATCAAGATGACCAAGAGTGAGGAACAGTTCCAGCTTTTGAAGATGGATGCGGCGCGTGCATTGACACAATTGACAGGTCAGTTTGACTTGGTGCTCTTAGATCCGCCTTATGCGAAAGAGCAGATTGTGGCCAATATTACTCAGTTAGAGGAGCAGGGGCTCTTGTCTGAAGAGGTGATGTTGGTTTGTGAGACTGATAAGGGTGTGGACTTGCCTGAAGAAGTTTCAAACTTTGGGATTTGGAAGCAGAAAACCTATGGTATCAGTAAGGTGACCGTTTACGTGCGTTAGCCTTTGGTAGGGAAGTTGTAGAAAGGAAATGCTATGACCAAGATTGCTATGTTTACGGGGGCTTTTGATCCGATTACAAATGGGCATATGGATATTATTGTCAGAGCCAGCAAACTCTTTGACGAGCTCTATATAGGACTTTTTTATAATAAAAATAAGCAGGACTTCTGGGATGTTGCGACTCGCAAGCGTATCTTGGATGAGGTTGTGGCAGATTTTCCTAATGTCAAGGTCATAACGGCCCACGATAGTCTGGCTGTAGATGTCGCCAGAGATCTTGGTGTAACTTATCTGGTTCGAGGCCTACGCAATGCGACAGACTTTGACTATGAGGCTAATATGGACTATTTCAATAAAGGTTTGGCGCCAGAACTTGAAACGGTTTATTTGATTGCTAGTCATGAGGTGACACCGGTGTCTTCAAGTCGTGTGCGTGAGTTGATTTATTTTGAGGGGGACATTAGCTCCTATGTTCCGCAAGCAGTTGTTAAGGAAGTGGAGGCCAAGCGTGGCAAACAAGACAAAATCTAAAGCGCTATTAGAGAAAATGTGGCGTATTAAGTGGTGGTTATTAAGTATTTTTACGGTACTTTTCCTCCTTTTTGCCCTCTTTTTCCCGCTCAATAATTACTATGTGGAGCTTCCGGGTGGTGCTTTTGATACCAAGGAAGTCTTGACAGTGAATAAGAAAGCTGATGATTCTAAGGGCTCCTATAATTTTGTGGCGGTGGCTCAAACCAAGGCGACTTTGGCCTTGATGCTCTATGCTCAGTTTAATGATTTTGCAAAGCTTCAAACGGCTGAAGAGGCAACTGGAAATTACTCTGATGAAGATTTCATGCGCATCAACCAATTTTACATGGAGACTTCTCAAAACCAAGCGGTTTATCAGGGCTTGACTCTGGCTGGTAAGGAGGTTAGTTTGGAGTATATGGGTGTCTATGTGCTTCAGGTTGCTGATGATTCTAGCTTCAAGGGTGTCCTCAATATTGCTGATACGGTGACGGCTGTTAATGGTAATACCTTTGATAATTCTACTGACATGATTAAATACGTTCAAGGACTTAAGCTGGGTTCAAAGGTCAAGGTCACTTATATGAGAGATGGCAAAGAAAAGACTGCTACTGGTAAGATTATTAAGATTGCCAATGGCAAAAATGGTATTGGTATCGGCCTAACGGACCATACTGAGATCAAGAGTCCTGAGAATGTTAAGTTTAAACTGGATGGTGTCGGTGGGCCAAGTGCTGGTCTTATGTTTACCTTGGCTATTTACGATCAGGTGTCTGGTCAAGACCTCAAGGCTGGCCGCAAGATTGCTGGTACAGGAACTATTGAAAAAGATGGGGCTGTCGGTGATATCGGTGGGGCCTATCTCAAGGTGAAATCTGCGGCTGATAGTGGCGCAGACATTTTCTTCGTGCCAAATAATCTAGTAACTAAGGAAATGAAAAAGGCTGATCCGGATGCCAAGACTAATTATCAAGAGGCCAAGGAAGCTGCCGAGAAACTGGGGACCAAGATGAAAATCGTCCCTGTTAAAACAGCTCAAGAAGCCATTGATTATTTGAAAAAGACTAAATGAGAAGTGAGAGTAGGACAGACAGAAATCTATGATTTTGTCTCTGTCTTACTCTCTTTTTTAGACTAAAGTGTTATAATAGTCTGTATGAAAAAACGTTATAGAACAGTAAATGATTACTATCGCGAGATTTTTGGCGAAAAGATTTTCAAACTTCCTATAGATGCGGGCTTTGATTGTCCCAACCGTGATGGAACAGTGGCTCACGGTGGCTGTACCTTTTGTACAGTATCGGGGTCTGGGGACGCTATTGTAGCTCCTGAGGCACCGATTCGTGAGCAGTTTTACCATGAGATTGACTTTATGCACCGCAAGTGGCCAGAAGTTCATAAATATCTGGTTTATTTTCAAAACTTTACGAATACTCACGCACCACTTGAGGTTATCAAGGATCGCTACGAACAGGCTATCAATGAGCCTGGTGTTGTTGGGATCAATATAGGTACTCGCCCTGACTGTTTACCAGACGATGTGATTGATTATCTGGCAGAACTCACAGACCGCATGCACGTAACGGTTGAACTTGGACTGCAGACGACTTATGAAGAAACCTCAGAGCTCATAAACCGAGCACACAGCTATGAACTCTATGTGGAGACGGTGAAGCGCTTGCGTGAGCGTGCGCCCAAGGCTGAAATTGTATCACACCTGATTAATGGGTTACCGGGGGAAACTCATGAGATGATGGTGGAGAATGTTCGCCGTTGTGTGACTGATAATGACATTCAGGGGATTAAACTCCATCTCCTCCACCTGATGACTAATACGCGTATGCAAAGAGACTACCACGAAGGGGGTCTTAAATTGCTGAGTCAGGAAGAGTATGTGTCAATCATCTGTGACCAGTTGGAAATCATCCCTAAGGATATCGTCATTCATCGGATTACTGGTGATGCACCGCGAGATATGCTGATTGGACCTATGTGGAGTCTCAACAAGTGGGAAGTCCTTAATGCCATTGACAAAGAGATGGAACGTCGTGACTCATGGCAAGGGTGTAAAGTCGTTAGCAAGAAGGAGGAAAAAGCATGATTAAACGTCCCATTCATATGTCTCACGACTTTCTAGCAGAAGTGCTGGATGATGAGAGTATAGTTGTCGATGCGACCATGGGAAACGGTAATGACACAGCCTTTCTGGCTGGCCTTTCCAAGAAGGTCTATGCTTTTGACGTGCAGGAGCAGGCGCTTGGAAAGACCAGTCAACGCTTGTCAGACTTGGGAATTGAAAATACGGAACTCATTTTAGATGGTCATGAAAATCTGGACCATTATGTTAGGGAGCCTATTCGAGCAGCTATTTTCAATTTAGGCTATCTACCATCTGCAGACAAGAGTGTCATCACCAAACCTCACACGACCCTTGAAGCTATTGAGAAGATTCTTGACCGCTTAGAGGTGGGTGGTCGCCTAGCTATTATGATTTACTACGGTCATGATGGTGGTGATATGGAGAAGGATGCTGTTCTTGAGTATGTGATTGGTTTAGACCAGCGTGTTTTTACAGCCATGCTGTATCAACCTCTCAATCAAATTAATACGCCGCCATTTTTGGTGATGTTGGAGAAATTACAATGATTACAGATATTAAAGAAAAACTTGCAAATATGCAGGCCAAATATATAGACAAGCAGAGTGCTGAAGATAACTTAAAAACGGTTTACAATTGCAAAACGACGAAAATCAAGAAGAAACTAGCCAGTCTTGAGGTTGAACGTTGCCATAAACTTTTAGCTAAGGAAGACGTGACTGCCATTGATAAAAAAATTCGCAAGCAAAAAGAACTATTTTCTAACTGTTGTCATAAGGAAGGTTAAGAGAAACTATGCATTTATCATTAGCTTTGCTTGTTCTTCTGTTTAGCTTAATCTTATCGAACGTTATCAACCGCATTTTTCCACGACTTCCCCTACCTTTGATTCAAATTATTTTTGGAGTGGGTATTGGTTTTCTTCTTAAGGGGGAAGTTTTTGAGCTTGAAACGGAACTTTTTCTAGCGTTTATTATTGCTCCCTTGCTTTTTCGTGAGGGCGAAGAGAGTGACATTACCAGTATTCTACGTAACTGGAAGCTCATTCTGTTTTTGATTTTTCCAGTCATCTTCGTCTCTACGCTAGGAATCGGCTATCTTGCTAAGGCCGTCTTGCCTGCTTCGGGTGCCCTTGTCTGCCTGTCTAGCCCTCGGTGCCGCTCTTGGTCCAACGGATTTTGTTGCCTATTCCGCTATCTCCAAACGCTTCAGTTTTCCAAAGTGGATTAGCTATATTCTGCAGGGAGAGGGTTTGCTAAATGATGCCTCTGGCTTGGTCGCCTTTCGGGTGGCAGTAACTGCTTTGACAACGGGATCCTTCTCCCTCCTGGACGCGAGCTGGAATTTGGTTATCTCTGTAATTGGTGGTTTTTTGGTTGGCTTGATTACAGCTCTATTGAATCGTCTTTTTTTGACCATTTTAGATAATATGGATGCAGCAGATGTCACAGGTGCACTCTTACTAGAGTTAGTGCTACCGATTTCCTCTTACTTTGTAGCTGAGGAAATACATGTCTCTGGAATTATTGCTGTTGTTGTAGCAGGGATTTCACTTGCTAGCCGTTTCAAAAAAAATCACCGTATTTGATGCCAAATTGGATAGTGTCTCCCATACGATTTGGGGAACCATTACCTTTGTTCTTAATGGTATGGTCTTTTTCCTTCTGGGGACGGAACTGCCAACCTTAGCAACCCCAGTACTGTCTAGCAGTACTTATGATACGCTTTGGATGCTTCTTGCCATAGTCTTGTTAACAGCGATCATGTTTGGAATTCGTTTTGTCATGATTAGTGCAGTGTTTGCCCAAAGAGCTTGGCGGACCAAACGGTCACTGAAAAAAATATGGAAGGTTGCTACGATTTTGACTTTTTCTGGCGTAAAAGGAACGGTTTCGATTGCAACAATCCTTTTACTTCCGGTTGCTAATATGACTGCGCTAGAACACAGTCTCTTGACCTTTACAGTAGCGGGTGTTACACTATTGAGCTTCTTGATAGGTATTTTAATTCTACCTAGGTTAGCTACCGGACCAGCACATACGACCAACCATTACATGCAGATTGCTATTCTTAATGATGTGGTAAGAGAGCTAGAAAAAGACCTGAAGCAGTCTGCAAATCAAGGAGCTGTTTATGCTACCATTGACAACTATAACCAACGTTTGGAAGATTTAATCTTGGAGCAGGAATCAAATGATGTCAAGGAAGAGTTAGCTAATATCCGTATCATGATTATGGAAATCGAGAGTGAGGGTTTGGAATATGCCTACAAGAAGGGGAAGATTTCAGAACTCGAATACAATCTATACCAACGTTATATCAAAGGCTTGGAGCGCCGTATCAACCGTGGTTTTGTTTCTAGTTTCTCTTATGCCTCTGCTGTTTTCGTTCTTGGTCTTCGTAGAATTTTGCACCTAGCTTTTACCTTCAAGTTTCGATTTGAACAAGAGGAGAATAGGCGAGGTCCTCGATTGACCGAGGAAAATCGTGATCATATGACTGAGCTTTATTTAACAAATACTGAGCAGGTTTTGGAAGCCTTGAGTAATCTGGAAGGTGTCTATCATTCAGATCTTTTGTCTTATTTGAAACGCTGTCGGATTCGAGAGGCTGAAATTATTCAATCTGGAGCCTTTGTCGAGCGGGTTATCACTCACTTAAATCCAGACTATGTTGACGAAATGTTGCGAGGCTATTTTTTGGAACGTAAGATTATCATCGAATATGAACAAGCTGGGCGTATTTCTAGTCGTTATGCCAAACAGCTTCGTAAGGAAGTCAATACTTTGGAAAACTATACTCTCAAAGAAACAAGCAATACTTTGATATATGATATGATCAATCTAGCCCGAAGGGGAGCTTAAGAAAGAATTTAGAGTAGAAAAAGAAGCTAAGTTATTAATTTGGCTTCTTTTAATGTTTGCTTTTTTCATTATCGTGGTCAGGAAAGAGACAGCCCAATCCTAGGCCTACTAGGATACCGGAAACAATCAGAGTTTCGGTAGGAATAGGGAATAGGGAGGAGTAGGTCATAGATTGCATTAGCAATCATCAGCCCAATCAAGGCACTAATGAGGCTAGACTTATAATCTTTTTTCATGAAATTCTCAATTGTAAAGAAGATTAACAAGACAACTGGAAAGAGCGGCCATCGGACAATATCATATGTCTATGTGGTTAATCTTAGAATTTATTCGGTCAAAAAAGAACTGTTTTGTTATCGAATCGGTAAAAGTCAAAAGATTTCCTCACACAGTAAAACCTCTGACAAAATCTGTTTATATATAGTCGCTGCACAATTTATTTTATTCAAGAACGTCTATAGAACACCTTGTCCTTCCAGCCTTAATTTTGTATAGCGTATCTCAAATAAAAAAGAAGTAATGATGAAAGAATAAATCCCCCCAGACTTATAGTCTAGGGGACTTGTTTCTTTAATGTTGTTCGTATATTAGCCCTAAATCAAGCTACTTTATGACTGATCTCTATAAAAGAGGGTTAATGTAAAAACGATGGTCGTCAATTGGAATAATTTGAACAGGATTTTGATAGAAGTCAGCTAAGACTTCTGGTGTGATGACATCATTTTTGGGTCCTTGTGCTACGATTTTTCCTTGACGGAGTAGGAGAATATGGTCCATGTTTTCAGTGATTTCCTCAGCGTGGTGAGTGACGTAAAGAACCAGTGGAGCATGAGGAAGCGAGGTGATACGATCAATCTGACGCAAGAGTTTTTCACGAGCAAATAGGTCCAAGCCAACAGTCGCTTCATCAAGAATAATGATGTCAGGATCTTCCATGAGACTGCGAGCAATCAAACAAATTTGTTTTTCTCCTTGAGAGAGGCCATGGTATTTACGACCTATCAAATCCCCAGCACCAAGTGAGGTCAGCATGTCCTTGGCTTCTTGCAACTCCTTATCCCCATATGCCTTGTAGAGGATTGAGCTCTTGTATTTACCAGTAAGGACGATTTTTTCTGCAGTCATATGCTTAGGCAGACGCTCAGTGATGAAGGAACTGACAATACCGATATGTTTGCGAAGACCCGTGATGTCTCCATTACCAAAGGTATAGCCAAGTATTTCAGCATGACCTTCGGAAGGAAAGAACTCAGCTGTCAATAAGCGTAGAAGTGTTGATTTTCCTGCACCATTAAGTCCAAGGATAGCCCAGGTCTGGCCTTTTTCAACTGACCAGTTAAGATTGGACAAGAGTGTTTTTCCTTGGCGAGCCAAGCTGACATTTTCTAAGCGTATAAGTGACATAAGTCTCTCCTTCGATGATAAATTACTCTAAGTATAGCATAAAATAGGAACCTATATTGGAAAATTGTGATATAATGAAAGTCAGAATTTTTTTTAGAGGAGAAGAAAAAATGGAAGACTCTAGCGGTCAGTCCTTATTATTTCAATTTATTTTATTACTAATTTTAACCTTACTTTCGGCCTTTTTCTCAGCGTCTGAGATGGCTTTAGTATCACTAAACCGTTCACGTGTGGAACAAAAGGCTGAAGAAGGCGACAAGAAATTTATTCGCCTGCTCAAGGTTCTTGAAAATCCCAATAACTTCTTATCAACTATTCAGGTTGGTATTACTTTTATCGGTCTTTTGCAAGGGGCCAGTCTCTCTGCTTCCCTAGGAGCAGTTATAGCGACCTGGTTTGGTAACGTAGCTTGGGCTAAAACAGCAGGTAGCGTGGTATCTTTGGTGGTCTTGACTTACATTTCTATCGTTTTTGGTGAGCTTTATCCTAAGCGTATTGCCATGAACCTAAAGGAAAATCTGGCCATCTACTCAGCACCTGTCATTATTGTAACTGGTAAGATTGTCAGTCCCTTTGTATGGATTCTTTCGGCATCAACCAACCTCTTGTCTCGTTTGACACCTATGACTTTTGATGATGCGGATGAGCCGATGACACGTGATGAGATTGAGTACATGTTGACCAAGAGTGAGGATACACTTGAAGCTGAAGAAATCGAAATGCTTCAAGGTATCTTTTCTCTTGATGAATTAATGGCGCGTGAAGTCATGGTTCCTCGTACAGATGCCTTCATGATAGATATTGAAGACGATACTCAGGAAAATATCCAAGCCATTCTAAAGCAAAGCTTCTCTCGTATCCCTGTCTACGAAGATAACAAGGATAAGATTATCGGTGTAATCCATACCAAAAAACTCCTTAAAGCGGCTTATGAGCTCGGTTTTGAGAATGTTAATCTTCGCCGTATCATGAATGAGCCCCTCTTTGTTCCAGAAACAATTTTCGTTGACGACCTCTTGGCAGCCTTTCGTAACACCAATAATCAAATGGCTATCTTACTTGATGAATATGGTGGTGTGGCTGGTCTGGTGACCTTCGAGGATCTTTTGGAAGAAATCGTCGGTGAAATTGATGACGAAACAGATAAAGCTAGTGTGGAAGTTCGTGAAATAGGAGAGAATACCTATATTGTTGAAGGATCTATGACTCTTAATGACTTCAATGAACACTTTGACACAGAGCTTGAAAGTGATGATGTTGATACTATCGCAGGCTATTATTTGACTGGTGTAGGAGCAATTCCCACTCAAGAAGTTAAGGAACATTACGAAGTTATTAACAAGGACAAACGTCTTGAATTTATTAACGATAAGGTTAAGGATGGTCGCGTAACCAAACTTAAGGTAATCATCACAGCTGCTCCAGAAGAAGCAGGAGAATAGAATTAACCAGCTTTAGATTAGAAAAGACTAGAGCTAAAAAGTAAGATAATGATAATTGAGCGCCTTCTTTCCTTTGGATTGAAAGTGCTTTTTATTATCTTTTTGATAAATATTTTTTAATATATAATTAGATTAAAAATATATGATAACCTCTATGCTATGCTTTATTATAAAAATAAAACATCTAGTTATTATTGACCTACGACATTTTTTTGAAGTAATTTAAACGGGTTTTGAAATTATGGTAGACTAAGAATAAAAATAAATAATATTTTGATTAAAACGCCTTTCTATTACTTTTTATGACAGAATATAAATTAACTGATAAATGATAAAGGAGAATCTTAATAGCTTCTAAAAAATCTCTATATTCTATACATAGTAGCTTACTTTTACTCACCCTTACTCTAGGAGACTTTCTACCAGTAACTTCTTTTGCAGATGCCGGCATTGCGACAAATGATACTGTTCTTATGCAGCCAAAAACTGATACAGATACAAATACAAGTGAGGACCCTCAATCACCTGAAGTTCCTTCAGTCAACGTTAATGGTTGACCTGTTGCTATTGTAACACCAGCAGCACCAGCTATAACGGCACCTGGTCAAACAATCCCTTCTAAACAAAATAGTCAGCTTGTTGTTGCCAATAATGACGGTACAACAAGTCTTGTTGTTCCATAAGTACAGGATTCAAAGTGAATGCTGACGGTACATTGACTGGTAAAGTATCAACTGTAATATTGACGCTTGTAGGAACATTCTTCCTTGTTCTTGCAGTTTTATTGGTATTCAAGAAACGTGCCTAATAGTATAGATAATAAAAAACCGGAAGAATCCAGTTTTTCCCTTTCTTCTTCTGGTATAGTATAGTTATATAGTAATTTTAGATGTATTATAGTATAACTTTTATCTTAAATTAGATAGACATGGAGCATGTTTCTGATAAAAGAGGTATAATAAAAAGTGTAAAAATCGTTTTTCAAGGAGGCTGACATGGCAGAAATTGATTACAGTCAGGTGACTGGACTTGTTCATTCAACCGAAAGTTTCGGATCCGTAGATGGTCCTGGTATCCGTTTTATTGTGTTTATGCAAGGCTGTAAGCTGCGTTGCCAATATTGTCATAACCCAGATACTTGGGCCATGAAGTCAAATAAGGCTGTTGAACGTACAGTTGAAGATGTCTTGGAAGAGGCTCTTCGCTTCCGTCATTTCTGGGGTGAGCATGGTGGAATCACTGTATCAGGTGGTGAAGCCATGCTTCAGATTGATTTTGTCACTGCCCTCTTTACAGAGGCTAAGAAGTTAGGGATTCACTGTACGCTTGATACGTGTGGCTTGTCTTATCGTAATACTCCAGAGTATCATGAAGTTGTCGACAAACTTTTGGCTGTAACTGACTTGGTTCTACTGGATATCAAAGAGATTGACCCCGAACAACACAAGTTTGTGACCCGTCAACCTAATAAGAATATCTTGGAATTTGCTCAATATCTGTCTGATAAACAAGTTCCGGTCTGGATTCGTCATGTCTTGGTACCTGGTTTGACAGATTTTGACGAACACTTGGTTAAGCTCGGCGAGTTTGTAAAGACCTTGAAAAATGTCGATAAATTTGAAATTCTTCCATATCATACGATGGGGGAATTCAAGTGGCGTGAACTTGGCATCCCTTATCCATTGGAAGGTGTCAAACCACCAACTGCAGATCGTGTTAAAAATGCTAAGGCTCTTATGCATACGGAAACTTATCAAGAGTATAAGAATCGTATCGGGGTTAAAACCTTGGATTAAAGAATAAGCTCTCAACAAGAGCTTTTTTATTTTGTTATTATTTAGGAAGCAATAAAAAGCAGGTAATTATGTTTCGTATTTTAAAAATTGATGATGACTTTGTTTACCTTAGTCATCCCGATGGGCGCTTGAAAAAATAGATCGTGCTCTTTTTGATTTTGATATAAATTTAGGGGATCGTGTTGAGGTCTATCAAGATGGAGAGTTGACAGTGGTTACTCCGGCGGAAGTTCAAATGGACTTGAGCCTTGAGGGAGATAAATCTGTTAAGTCTCATCTCTTACAAGGAATCTTAGATCTTTTCCTTGAGACCCTCAATATTTACAACAATCATTTGGGTGACTTGAAGAAGATTTCCACACAATTATTGATAACGCTTTTCATGGCTTGGAGCTTGTTGGGAGTTATTCTGGTTGAGCTTCTTCTCTTTGTGGAGTCAGTCATTGTGTTTGTATGGAGACTTTTGGTTCGACTTGTCAAATTAATGCGAATCAAAGATAATACTAAGGTCTTGATTGATGAGACGCAAAAACGCCATGCTAAGCGTGAACGTCAGAAAGCTCAAAGACGTGAGCAAGAAAGATGACGTCAAGAAGAGCAAGAAGAACGTGAGTATCTTCGTGAAACAGAACGTCAAAAGGAACTGATGATTTTTGAAGCAAGCCTTAGTCAGGAAGCAGAACGCGAGAGCCTTTCAACTAGTCTTGCTTTGGAGCAAGCAAGTGCCTATAGTCAATCTGCTAGCGAAGCCTGGGTAGAAGAAAGCCAAGCAACTTCAGAGTCAGAAGCTGTGTCTGAATCAGCAACGTCTGAAAAATAGAACAAGAAAAAGAACCGAGATTAATAACTCAGTTCTTTTTATATGATAAATCACAAGAATAAGTGCAACATTTACTCGAACTCATCCTCTAGAGATTCACAAACAGTTCTGTAAGCTAAACATTTTCGTGGTCGATGATTGATATCATCTAAGGCCTTGTTCAAAACCTTATCAGAGATAGTAGCTAAATCTGTTTTCTTTGGGAAATATCCTCTTAGTAAGCCATTTGCGTTCTCATTGCTTCCTCTCTACCAGAGGATAGCATGCAAACTCTTTTCCCTTGTCTGAAGTGAAAGTTATAAGAGTCTCTTTTGGAAATAGCCTACAAAGTTGTTCGATGGCTGAAAATATGGCTTTGGTTGTTCTATCTGGTATCTTGGAAGCTAAGTAAAAACGTGTTTTTCGCTCTAGAAAGGCCACTAAACACCCCTTGTTTTTGCCTCTGGAAGACACCACAGTATCAAGCCTCCCAGTGACCAAAGGTCTCACGATTCCTGACCTCCTTAGGACGTTTGGCAATTGGCGTACCAATTCTAAATCTTCCACCTGTTTCTTTGGGTTGTCGACTGTTTCCTTTCCGACGAAGGACGCTCAAATCCAGATCAATCAAACCAGTATAGAGCCAGTTATAGATGGTTTTATAGGTTTCTATCTTTATTCAGTCGGTTATGGTAAGCTGGGAGTAGCTTATAGTTTTTCCTCGGGTTCTGTTTGTTTCGTTACTTACAGTTTACACCAATGAAACGCTATGAGTTTTTTTGTTGAACTATATTTTACAATTTATTATATGAGAAAAGCACCGTAGGTGCTTGTGAGAGGTGACTATAGCGTTTTTTCAGAATCACGAACAACGAGCAAGTCAACTTTTGCGTGACGGAGAATGTACTCAGAGGATGAACCGACAAGAAGACGCTCAAAAGTATTGAGACCAGTGGCACCAATCATAATAAGGTCAACATTTTCCTTATCAGGGATATCAACAGCCAAAAGGCTCTTAGGATTACCGAACTCAATAACTTTGCGAATCTTAGTTAAACCAGCTTCTCTGGCTTGACGTTCATAGTTAGCCAATACAGCTTTAGCCTCGTCTTCTAGTTTTTCATAGATATAAGAGTCGAAAGTCATAATGCTTTGAAGGGCGCGTGTATCGATAACATGTACTAAAAGTAACTGTGCGTTATTACGTTTTGCAACGTGTACACCTTTGAGAAAGGCCAACTCTGATTCGTGAGAACCGTCGATGGCTACCATAATATGTTCATATTGTTGAGACATAAGCTCTACCTCCTATCTTCAGTTTTATTATACTCCTTTAATCTTAAAAATGAAAACATTGTTATGGGTTTTCTGAAATCTTTTTTGACTGCTTACTTTACGATACTATCAGTAATGGGAAGAGTTTGACCTTATCTAAAAATTGAATATTGTCTGAAAAAGAGGTATAATACAATCTGTTATTAGCTTCGTAAGAAACGAGATAATCAATGAGGAAGATAAATCTTCAGAAATGATGCCAAACGGGCTAGGTCTAAGATGGTGTCAATGAAAGTAAAAATCCCCATCAGGTGTTGAATTTTCTTATTTTCTACTAGATGTATCTGCTTTAGTATCTTTTGAAAGGATTAACCTATGAAAACATTTGATAAATCATCAAAGTTGGAACACGTTGCCTATGATATTCGTGGTCCAGTTTTGGATGAGGCCAACCGTATGATTGCCAAAGGTGAAAAAATTCTCCGTCTGAACACAGGAAATCCTGCGGAATTTGGTTTTACAGCACCAGATGAAGTCATTCGTGACTTAATTATGAATGTTCGTAACAGTGAGGGGTATTCAGATAGTAAGGGGATTTTCTCAGCTCGTAAGGCTATTATGCAGTATTGCCAGCTTAAGGGTTTCCCAAATGTAGACATCGATGATATCTATATTGGTAACGGTGTGTCAGAGATGATTCCCATGTCTATGCAGGCCTTGCTTGATGATGGTGATGAAGTCTTGGTTCCAATGCCAGACTATCCTCTTTGGACTGCTTGTGTCAGTCTAGCTGGCGGTAACGCTGTTCACTATGTCTGTGATGAAAAATCTAACTGGTATCCAGACATTGATGATATCAAATCAAAGATTACATCAAATACTAAGGCTATTGTTATTATCAATCCGAATAACCCGACAGGTGCTCTTTACCCTAAAGATGTTCTTGAACAGATTGTCGATATTGCACGCCAAAATGATTTGATTATCTTTGCGGATGAGATTTATGACCGCTTGGTTATGGATGGTAAGAAGCACATTGCTATTGCAAGTCTTGCACCAGACGTTTTCTGTGTATCTATGAATGGTCTTTCTAAATCTCACCGTATTTGTGGTTTCCGTGTAGGTTGGATGGTTCTTTCTGGGCCTAAGAAGAATGTTCGGGGCTATATTGAAGGGCTTGATATGTTGTCCAATATGCGCCTTTGCTCTAATGTGCTCTCTCAACACGTAATTCAGACCTCACTTGGGGGCTACCAATCTGTTGATGAGCTCCTGATTCCAGGTGGTCGTATTTATGAACAACGTGAGTTTATTACAAACACAGTAAACGATATTCCAGGACTCACAGCTGTTAAGCCAGATGCGGGTCTTTACATCTTCCCTAAGATTGACCGCAACATGTATGATATTGACGATGATGAAGAGTTCTGCCTTCGTCTTTTGAAGAAGGAAAAGGTCCTCTTGGTTCCAGGTAAAGGCTTTAACTGGAATGAACCGGACCACTTCCGTATTGTCTACCTTCCTCGTGTGGAAGAATTGGCTGATCTTGGAAATAAAATCGAGCGTGTTTTGTCATATTATAAGCGCTAAATTCGTGAAAACTGGACAAAAAGACTTGTTCGGTTTTTATCTTGCTTAAAAAGGAGTCGTTTTTAGTTAAAATCCGAACGTTTTCCCTGAAAAAAGACATAATATAATGAATAGTAGAATAATAAATAATTTTCAGACAATTGTTTGCAATTTTTAGTTCAGGTATGCTATAATGATAGTGCTAGCGGATCTTAACGGATATGCTTGGTACAGGACCTGTGATTATTAAGATTATAAATAGAAAGTGAAGGCAATAAAAATGGCAAATTTGCTTGATAAAACACGTAAAATTACTTCTATCTTGCAACGCTCAGTAGATAGTTTGGAAGGAGATCTTCCATACAACAACATGGCTGCTCAGTTGGCAGATATTATTGATTGTAATGCTGCTATTGTAAATGGTGGAGGTGCTCTCCTTGGTTTTGCTATGAAATACAAAACCAACAATGACCGTGTGGAAAAGTTTTTTAAAGCTAAACAACTTCCAGAGGAATACATACGTGGTATCAGCCGTGTTTATGATACTCAAGAAAATATCGGTATTGACAGTGACTTGACCATCTTCCCAGTGGAATTAAAAGATGATTTCCCTGACGGTTTGACTACAATTGCACCAATCTATGGTGGTGGTATGCGTCTTGGTTCTTTCATTATTTGGCGTAACGACCATGATTTTGTGGACGACGACCTTATCTTGGTTGAGATTGCATCTACAGTAGTTGGTTTGCAATTGTTGCATCTTCAAACAGAAAACTTGGAAGAAACGATTCGTAAACAAACAGCTATTAATATGGCTATTAATACATTGTCTTACTCAGAAATCAAGGCAGTTTCAGCTATCTTGAATGAGTTGGACGGTTTAGAAGGTCGTTTGACAGCCTCTGTTATCGCGGACCGTATCGGAATCACTCGTTCTGTTATTGTTAATGCTCTTCGTAAATTAGAATCAGCTGGTATTATTGAAAGTCGTTCGCTTGGTATGAAAGGTACTTACCTTAAAGTCCTTAACGAAGGTATCTACGACAAATTGAAAGAATACGAATAAAACATTGAATAGAAGTGAGGTAGGTTGAGGCTGCCCCACTTTTTTTAAAAGGAGAAGGTAATATGACAAAAGCATTGATTTCAATTGATTACTCTTATGACTTTGTAGCAGATGATGGGAAGTTGACGGCTGGTAAGCCTGCCCAAGCCATTGAAGATCGCATTGCTCAGGTAACGCAAGAAGCCTATGACAATGGAGATTATATCTTTGTGGCTATGGACCGACATGATGAGGGGGATACTTTCCATCCTGAGACTAAACTCTTTCCGCCTCACAATATTGCAGGGACAGCTGGGCGAGAACTTTATGGTAAGTTGGCTGGTGTATATGATGCCATCAAGGATGATCATCGTGTCTTTTGGATGGACAAACGTCACTATTCAGCTTTTTCAGGAACAGATTTGGATATTCGTTTGCGTGAGCGTCGTGTGACAACAGTCGTTTTGACGGGAGTTTTAACAGATATTTGTGTGTTACATACGGCTATTGATGCTTATAATTTGGGCTATGATATCGAGGTGGTAGAGAGTGCAACAGCCTCCTTGACGACAGAAGCACATGATTTTGCCATTGGGCATTTTAAAAATGTTCTTGGAGCGACAATTGTAGAGTAAGAGTTGGTTCTTACTCTTTTTTTGATAATTCCTCTCTATCAACTGATTAAGAATATGAATTAGTCAAGCGAATATATTCGTGTTAGACTAAAGGCATTGATTTCATCTGAGAGGAGAAAAATGATGAAAACAAAACGATTATTAGGTTTTGTGGCTATCGCTGTTGCTTCTGTAGGTATTTTGGCAGCTTGTGGTAAGGATGCTGCTAAGGATCAGACGGTGGTTCGAGTAGGGACCATGGCTAAGAGTGAGTCTGAACAAGCACGCTGGGATAAGATCGAAGAAATCTTGAAAAAAGAGGGAATTACGCTTAAGTTTAGCGAGTTTACGGACTATTCTCAACCAAACGTAGCCCTCAATAATGGTGATATTGATATTAATGCTTTCCAACACTATAATTTCCTTGATAACTGGAACTCGGATCATAAGACTGACTTGGTACCAATTGCTGAGACTTATTTCACAGCTTTCCGTGTCTATTCTGGTACAGAGGGTGGTAAGAACAAGTATAAGGATATTAAAGAGTTGCCAGAAGGTGCTACGATTGCCATTCCAAATGATGCCGTTAATGAAAGTCGTGCCCTTAATCTCTTGCAGTCTGCTGGCTTGATTAAACTTAGTGTAGGTGCAAATGACAAGGCTAAGTTGACTGATGTTAGTGAAAATAGCAAGAATTTAAATATCAGAGAAGTTGATGCTGCTCAGACAGCTGCCAACATTGATTCTGTCGATGCGGCCATTATTAATAATGACTTCGTTACAGAGGCTGGTATTGATCCTAAGACAGCTATCTACGTAGAGCCCGCTAGTAAAAATACTAAGCAATGGTACAATCTACTTGTAGCCCAAAAAGGTTGGGAAAAATCAGATAAGGCTGATGCTATCAAGAAAGTTATCAAGGCTTATCATACTGACGAAGTCAAAGGAATCATCAAGAAATCATCTCAAGGTTTGGATGAACCAGTTTGGTAAGAGAGGACGCTATGGAAAGAGCTATTTTTGCCGGAGGGTGCTTCTGGTGCATGGTGCAACCTTTTGAGGAGCAAGAAGGTATTCTATCTGTTCGCTCTGGTTATACTGGAGGACATGTACCAAACCCAACTTACGAGGAGGTATGTCGTAAAACGACGGGGCACACCGAGGCAGTGGAGATTATCTTTGATCCAGAAATTATTTCTTTTGCTGATTTAGTCGAAATTTATTGGGCACAGACCGATCCGACGGATGCTTTTGGACAATTTGAGGATCGTGGTGATAATTACCGTCCTGTGATTTATTATTTTGATGAGCGTCAAAAGAAAATTGCTGAACAATCTAAGGCTAATCTTCAAGCCTCAGGACGTTTTGACCGTCCAATCGTGACAAAGATTGAACCTGCGGAGACTTTCTACGAAGCCGAAGCTTACCATCAGGGATTTTATAGGACTAATCCTGAACGTTATGCGCAGAGTAGCGCTATTCGTCACCAATTTTTAGAAGAAAATTGGAAATAAGTCATCATCGAGAGTAGGAAGTTATCCTACTCTCAATTCTTTGTCTGAAATCATAGGATAGTATCAGTTTTCCGTAGTTTACTATAAGAAAACGATTACAGGCTATTGTATACTATTACTATATTAAGTCGAAATATATAAGAGGTAGAATAATGACTAAAAAATTAACGTTTCCTGACGGATTTTTTATGGGGGTGGTGCTACAGCAGCCAACCAATGTGAAGGTACTTATGATGCTGATGGGAGTGGGTTAGCCAATGTTGATGTGGTGCCAATTGGTGAGGATTGCCTTTCGATTATTACTGGACGTCCCAAGATGTTTGATTTTAAGGATGGTTTTATTTTTATCCAGCTAAGGAAAGCATTGATATGTACCACCGTTACAAGGAAAATATTGCTCTCTTTGGTGAAATGGGGTTTAAGACTTATCGACTTTCTATTGTTTGGTCTCGTATTTTTCCTAAGGGTGATGAGGCTGAGCCAAATGAAGTTGGGCTAGCTTTTTACGAGGACCTATTCAAGGAATGTCACAAACATAGCATCGAACCCTTAGTAACTATTACGCACTTTGATTGTCCAATGCACTTGATTACAGAGTATGGTGGATGGCGTAATCGTAAGATTCTTGGTTTCTATGAAAATCTTTGCCGTACCCTTTTCACACGTTATAAAGGTTTGGTTAAGTACTGGCTCACTTTTAACGAAATTAACATGATTCTCCATGCACCATTTATGAGAGCAGGGATCTGTTTTGAAGAGGGTGAGAATGAGGAGCAAGGTTAAATACCAAGCAGCTCACCAAGAGTTGGTAGCTTCATCTATGGCGACTAAGTTGGCTCACGAGATTGATCCTGAAAATAAGGTTGGTTGTATGTTGGCAGCCGGTCAGTATTATCCAAATACAGCCCACCCACATGACTACTGGGCAGCCATGCAAGAAGATCGTAGTAACTATTTCTTCATTGATGTCCAGAATCGTGGAGAGTATCCAAATTATGCTAAAAAGCAGTGGGAGCGTGATGGTATTAAGCTTGAGATGACTGAAGAAGATTTGGAGCTTCTCAAAGAGCATACTGTTGATTTCATTTTCTTTTCTTATTATTCAAGTCGTGTGGCTTCAGGTGATCCAGAAGTTAATGAAAAGACTGCCGGCAATATCTTTGCCCCTATTAAAAATCCATATTTAGAATCTTCAGAGTGGGGTTGGCAAATTGACCCACTAGGCCTTCGTATTACCCTCAATGCTATTTGGGATCGTTACCAGAAACCGATGTTTATCGTTGAGAATGGGATTGGTGCTGTGGATACACCAGATGAAAATGGTTATGTTGAAGACGATTATCGTATTGACTACTTGGCAGCCCACATTAATACCATGAGGGATGCCATCAATGAAGATGGTGTAGAACTTTGGGGATACACAACCTGGGGTTGTATCGATCTTGTTTCTGCCGGAACTGGTGAAATGAAAAAACATTATGGTTTCATCTATATAGACCGCGACAATGATGGTAAGGGTAGCCTTAAAAGCTCTAAGAAAAAATCATTTAACAGGTACAAAGAAGTTATCGCAAGTAACGGTGCCTCTGTAGAATAGTGGATTTGAGCTGTGTTCTGGTCTGGGTTCAATTTTACGAATCTAGCAAGCACTGAAAGAAAATTGATCTCCGATTGAAGTCAGCCTTTGGACTGGCTTTTTTGTAAGGGGTAGAAATTGTAATGTTTTCTAAAAATGATATTCTTATTAAAGTTTGAGATGGAGAAAATTTGGGTAAAAAATCAGTTGTATTTATAGCAGAGCCATCTCTATATGGAAAAGTTAGAGCTGGATCTTTAGTCTTTACGTGCACACCAAGGGTAGTGGAAAATTTATGTGCTAAATGAGAATTTACCGACAGATTAGTCTTCCCTTATGAATAGTTGTTTGGCTGCTATTGATTCGGAAATTCTCAATTGCCGTATGTCTGCAGAAAGCTTTAAACAATTTTCGCTTCCGAGTACGTATATTCATTATACGACTTTTTTCCGTTATGTGATTCCTGAGTTTGTTCAAGAAAATAGCGTTTTATATTTAGACTGTGATATGATTTTCACGCAGGATTTGTTACCACTTTTGAAGTAGATTTAAACGGATTTGGCATTAGAGCTGTTGCTCTTGCCCATCAAAAAGAGCAAAATCTTCATCAAAGATGCTGAGAATGGGTATCTGGTCCCTTATAGCGAGACTATGGATGAGGATTTACTTGTTTCTCAGGTGGTCGACAAGATTTTATTTGCCTTAGAAAGTGATCTTGAGTCTATGTACCAAGCCTCATACGACCTGGCAAAACATTATTTGAAACTAGAAATGTTAGAAGCCTGGAGAAAGCTCTTGATGCCCATACGATAACTGTTTTGAAAAAGCTGTATATTGGTAAACTGTAGTGACAAAAAAGTTGCTACAGTTTTTTTATCCTCCCAGTAAATTAGGCTAAATTATGGTAAAATAGAGGGTATTGAAAAATCATCATTTCACGAAAGGAAGCAAGATGAAAATTACGCAAGAAGAAGTAACCCACGTTGCCAATCTTTCAAAATTGAAATTCTCTCCAGAAGAGACAGCTGAGTTTGCGACAACTTTATCGAAGATTGTTGATATGGTGGAATTGTTGGAAGAAGTGGACACAACTGGTGTTGCCCCAACAACGACCATGGCGGACCGCAAGACTGTACTGCGTCCGGATGTTGCTGAAAAAGGGACTGACCGTGACCGTTTGTTTAAAAATGTACCTGAAAAAGACAATTACTACATTAAAGTACCAGCTATCCTAGAAGATGGAGGAGATGCCTAATGTCATTCAACAATAAAACCATTGAAGAGTTGCACAATCTCCTTGTCTCTAAGGAAATTTCAGCAACCGAATTGACACAAGCGACCATTGACGATATCAAGGCGCGTGAAGAAGCAGTCAATGCCTTTGTGACAGTAGCAGAAGAAGCTGCCCTTGCACAAGCTAAGGCCATTGACGAAAAAGGAATCGATGCTGACAACCTCCTGTCAGGGATTCCATTCGCTGTCAAAGACAATATCTCTACTGACGGCATTTTGACGACTGCGGCCTCAAAAATGCTCTATAACTACGAGCCTATTTTTGATGCGACAGCGGTTGCTAATGCCAAAGCTAAAGATATGATTGTCATCGGGAAAACTAACATGGATGAATTTGCTATGGGTGGATCTGGTGAGACTTCTTACTATGGATCAACCAAGAATGCTTGGGATCACAGCAAGGTTCCTGGTGGGTCATCTAGTGGTTCGGCAGCAGCTGTAGCTTCAGGTCAAGTCCGTTTGTCTCTTGGTTCAGATACAGGTGGCTCTATCCGCCAACCGGCTGCCTTTAACGGGATTGTTGGCCTTAAGCCAACTTACGGAACGGTTTCTCGTTTCGGTCTCATTGCTTTTGGTAGCTCACTTGACCAGATTGGTACGTTCTCACAAACTGTTAAGGAAAATGCCCAATTGCTCAATGTTATTGCCAGTGAAGATGCTAAGGATTCAACATCTGCGCCAGTCCGCATAGCCGATTTTACTTCTAAGATTGGTCAAGACATCAAAAGTATGAAGATTGCTCTTCCTAAGGAATACCTTGGGGAAGGGATTGACCCAGAAGTTAAAGAAACCATCCTCGATGCGGCTAAGCACTTTGAAAAATTGGGAGCAACAGTCGAGGAAGTCAGCCTGCCTCATTCTAAATACGGGGTTGCTGTCTACTACATCATTGCTTCATCTGAAGCCTCTTCAAACTTGCAACGTTTCGATGGCATTCGCTATGGTTTCCGTGCGGAAGATGCCAAGAACTTGGATGACATCTACGTAAACACTCGTAGCCAAGGCTTTGGTGATGAAGTCAAACGTCGTATCATGCTGGGTACCTTTAGTTTGTCATCTGGTTACTACGATGCTTACTACAAGAAAGCTGGTCAAGTTCGTACCCTCATTATCCAAGACTTCGAAAAAGTCTTTGCGGATTACGATCTCATCCTTGGTCCTACAGCTCCAAGCGTAGCTTTCGATTTGGATACGCTCAATCATGATCCTGTTGCCATGTACTTGGCGGACTTGTTGACCATTCCAGTTAACTTGGCAGGTCTTCCAGGGATTTCGATTCCTGCAGGTTTTGCGCAAGGTCTTCCAGTTGGTTTGCAGTTGATTGGTCCTAAGTATTCTGAAGAGACCATCTATCAAGCTGCAGCTGCTTTTGAAGCTACAACGGATTACCATAAGCAACAACCCGTGATTTTTGGAGGTGACAATTAATGAACTTTGAAACAGTCATCGGACTTGAAGTCCACGTTGAATTGAATACAAACTCAAAAATTTTCTCACCAACCTCTGCTCACTTTGGGAACGAACAAAATACCAATACTAATGTGATCGACTGGTCTTTCCCAGGGGTACTTCCTGTCTTGAACAAGGGTGTTGTGGACGCTGGAATCAAGGCCGCTTTGGCGCTGAATATGGATATCCACCAGCACATGCACTTTGACCGTAAGAACTACTTCTATCCTGATAATCCAAAAGCCTACCAAATTTCGCAATTTGACGAGCCAATCGGTTATAACGGTTGGATTGAAGTGCAATTGGAAGACGGAACAACTAAGAAAATCGGGATTGAACGGGCTCACTTGGAAGAAGATGCCGGTAAGAACACGCATGGAACAGACGGTTTCTCTTATGTTGACCTTAACCGTCAAGGGGTGCCATTGATCGAGATTGTATCTGAAGCCGATATGCGTTCTCCTGAAGAAGCCTACGCTTATTTGACAGCTCTCAAAGAAGTCATCCAATACACAGGCATTTCTGATGTCAAGATGGAAGAAGGATCTATGCGTGTGGATGCCAATATTTCCCTTCGTCCATATGGTCAAGAGGAATTTGGTACCAAGACGGAGTTGAAAAACTTGAACTCCTTCTCGAATGTCCGCAAAGGTCTTGAATACGAAGTGCAACGTCAAGCGAAAATCTTGCGCTCAGGTGGTGTCATTCGTCAAGAAACACGCCGTTATGATGAAGCCAGCAAGAGCACAATCCTTATGCGTGTCAAAGAAGGAGCAGCGGATTACCGTTACTTCCCAGAACCAGACCTTCCATTGTTTGAAATCTCAGATGAGTGGATTGAGGAAATGCGTACGGAGTTACCAGAATTTCCAAAAGACCGCCGTGCTCGCTATGTGGCAGAGCTTGGTTTGTCTGACTATGATGCCAACCAATTGACAGCTACGAAGGTTACTTCTGACTTCTTTGAAGCAGCCGTAGCCCTTGGTGGAGACGCCAAACAAGTCTCTAACTGGCTTCAAGGTGAAGTCGCTCAGTTCTTGAACGCAGAAGGCAAAACGCTTGAAGAAATTCAATTGACACCCGAAAACTTGGTAGAAATGATTGCTATCATCGAAGATGGCACCATCTCATCTAAGATTGCCAAGAAAGTATTCGTTCATTTGGCGAAAAACGGTGGCGGTGCGCGTGAATACGTCGAAAAAGCTGGATTGGTACAGATTTCAGATCCTGAAGTCTTGATTCCAATCATCCACCAAGTCTTTGCAGATAATGAAGCAGCCGTAGCCGACTTCAAGTCAGGTAAACGTAATGCTGACAAGGCCTTCACAGGCTTCCTCATGAAAGCAACTAAAGGCCAAGCAAACCCACAAGTAGCCCTCAAGTTACTTGCCCAAGAATTGGCTAAGTTGAAAAAAGATTGATAAATAAAGAACCAGCCGAAAGGTTGGTTCTTTATTTGCAATATTTGTGTTAGACTAGTCAAGAATTTTATTATAAATAGATTTTAGGAGTTACCCCATGAACAAATTCTTAAGAGTCCTTTTTATCCTCGTCATCCTCGCCATGACTGATGCTATTATTTTTCAGCTATTCTTCCCAACTTATATGGGAAGTCATTCGGGTTACGGCATTTCTGTCGGATGGCAGAGGGAGATTGGTATTTGGAATGTAACAGTTCTTGTCATCCTGATTACTGTCAATCTCAAGTACGATTGGTTTTATTTGAGAGCTGTTCTAATGTCTTTGATTATTGGAGGTCTTGGGATTGGGACTAATCATTTCCTTAGCTATCTTCAATACCGTCACTCAGTCAACGCTATTGGTGCACTTGAAAATTATCTTTTAGTTCTTGGCTGGATTATAGGTTGGTAGCTTGAAAATTCCTCAAGAAAAAGAGTATAATTTTTCTGAAGTTATCTACTGACTTACGACTCCTTGTGTTATAATAAATAGGCATTATCATAATCGAGGAAAACACATGTCTAAACAATTAAAAGGGAGTCTGATGATCTTGGTTGCTGGAATTGCTTGGGGATTTTCAGGAGTTTCGGGTCAATACCTGATGACTCATGGGATTAATGTTAATCTTTTAACGAGTTTACGTTTAATTATAGCTGGGATTTTGCTGACAGCTTCGGTCTTTTTTAGGCAGTCAGACAAATTAGTTTCAGCACTTAAAGATAAGAAAACCTTAGTAAGTATCGCCTTATTTGCACTCTTTGGTCTGGTCTTGAATCAGTATGCCTATCTTAGTGCCATTCAGCATACCAATGCAGGGACTGCGACGGTCTTGCAGTATGTCACGCCAGTACTCATTCTGACTTTCGTGTGTGCTAAGAACCGTAGATTTCCAATGGTTTCAGAGTTGGTAGCGATTATCATGGCTATTGCGGGAACCTTTATTATCGCAACGCATGGTCAGGTGACAGAGCTGGCCATTACGCCTATCGGCTTGTTCTGGGGCCTCTTTTCGGCAGTGACCTATGCACTTTATATCTTACTGCCTGCTAAGGCCATTGAAAAATGGGGCAGTTTGATTGTTATTGGCCTAGGCATGTTACTTGGTGGTTTGGTCTTTCCGATTGCTATCCAAGCTTGGAAGTATAAACTTCCTTTGACCGGTGAAAATCTCTTAGCGCTTTTTGGTTTGGTCTTCATTGGGACAGTCTTTGCTTACACCATTTTCCTTAGGGGGACGGCCATGGTTGGAGCTGTCAAAGGGAGTCTTTTAGCCTCGGTGGAACCCGTAGCATCGGTCATTTTGACCGTATTAATTATGGGTGACCGCTTCTTTGCCATTGATGTGGTTGGAATGATTTTAATTGTTCTTGCTGTCATCATCATATCGCTTAAAAATTTAGTTGCCCTAACAAAAGGAAAAATTCAGAGATAAGAATGGAGCCTGAGTGATTTTGGTTCTTTTCTTTATTGTTCTGTAAAGGTTGTTCTTAAAAAATAGGACTTAAGTTCCACACATAAAGCTTAAAAATATGGTAAAATAAGAAGTAAACTAACACTTTGGAGAGAAAATGAGTATAGACGATTATAGGCCCCAGTTTATGGTGGAGGCTGTTTATGATTTGAAACCTGACCAGCTACGTGAACACGGTATTCGTACCGTCTTGGTCGATTTGGACAATACCTTGATTGCTTGGAACAACCCTGATGGGACTCCTGAGCTACGAGCTTGGTTAGATGAGATGACAGAGGCTGACATTCCAGTGGTTGTGGTCTCCAACAATAAACATAAACGTGTTGAACGTGCAGTTGCCAATTTCCATGTAGATTTCGTGAGTCGTGCCATGAAGCCTTTCACTAAAGGCATTAATGAAGCGATTGAACGCTATCACTTTAACCGTGAAGAGGTTGTAATGGTGGGTGACCAGCTCATGACTGACATTAGGGCTAGCCACCGAGCAGGTATTCGCTCGATTTTGGTTAAGCCTTTGGTGAAATCCGATTCTTGGGTAACCAAGTTTAACCGTTGGCGTGAACGTCGCATGTGGAAAAAGATTGAAAAAGCATATGGTCCAATGACCTTCAACAAAGGAATTTAATGGAAGAATTATTTTGTATTGGGTGTGGAGCCCAAATTCAAACAGAGGATAAAGAAAAAGCAGGTTTCACACCTGCTAGCTCTATTAAAAAGGCCGAGGAAACAGGTGAGCTATACTGCCAGCGCTGTTTCCGTCTTCGTCATTACAATGAGATTGTGGATGTCCACATCACTGATGATGAATTTTTAAAATTACTTCATGAAGTTGGTGATAGTGATGCCCTCGTTGTTAATGTTGTTGATATTTTCGATTTTAATGGATCAATCATCCCAGGCTTATCGCGCTTTGTTTCGGGTAATGATGTGCTCTTGGTTGGAAATAAAAAGGATATCCTACCTAAATCCGTTAAAGACGGTAAGGTAACTCAATGGTTAACAGAACGTGCCCACGAAGAAGGGATGCGTCCTGTGGATGTCATGTTGACATCTGCTCAAAATCATCATGCTATTAAAGAGCTGATTCAACGTATTGAAGCCCTCCGTAAGGGTCGTGATGTCTATGTTGTTGGTGTTACGAATGTTGGTAAATCAACCTTAATCAATGCCATCATCAAAGAAATTACTGGTGATAAGGATGTTATCACAACCTCTCGTTTCCCAGGAACGACCCTTGATAAGATTGAAATCCCATTAGATGATGGTAGCTATATTTTTGATACACCAGGAATTATACACCGTCACCAGATGGCGCACTATCTGTCAGCTAAGGACCTCAAATACGTTAGTCCTAAGAAGGAAATCAAACCGAAGACTTATCAGTTAAATGCAGGCCAAACCCTATTTCTAGGTGGACTAGGACGTTTTGACTTCATTGATGGTGATAAACAAGGTTTTACAGCCTTCTTTGACAATAATCTAAAGCTTCACCGTACCAAACTTGACGGCGCAGATGCCTTTTATGACAAGCACGTTGGAAGTCTCCTTATGCCACCTGGGCCTAAGGAATTGGCTGATTTTCCAAAACTAGTCCGTCACGAGTTCACTATCAAAGATAAGACAGACGTTGTCTTTTCAGGATTAGGCTGGATTCGTGTTCAAGGGAAAGCAGACCAACCAACCATCGTTGCTGCCTGGGCACCAGAAGGCGTTGGTGTCGTTGTGCGAAAAGCAATTATTTAAACCTAATGAAGCAGTTAAAAGTATAAAAAAGTCTTTTCAATGATCATGAAGTTTGCCTAGAGTTAAGCCATAAGCAAACAATGTGTTTTTCGCCCTGATAGTAATCCAAGCAACATACTATGTTACGTGGATTCGAAATTTTTGAAACTTTAAGCTCAAAAAATTAGCCATGGAACCCAAAGTTTACGAGCGGCCCTATCATCTAAGAAAAACATCAAAAAATTAAAAAGGAATAAACATGTCACTAACATCAAAACAACGTGCCTTCCTCAAATCGGAAGCCCACACCCTTAAACCTATTGTACAAATTGGGAAAAACGGTCTTAACGATCATATCAAAACTAGCGTTCGTAACGCCCTTGATGCCCGTGAGTTAATTAAGGTAACCCTTCTTCAAAATACTATGGAAGATATCCATGAAGTTGCTGAAATTTTGGAAGAAGAAATCGGCTGTGATACAGTCCTCAAGATTGGACGTATCTTGATTCTTTACAAGGAATCTGCTAAAAAAGAAAATCGTAAGTTGTCACCAAATGTTAAAGCCATCCAAAAATAGTTGCTGACGTTACTTGGTGAAGGACAAATTAAGGTATAGAAACACTTTTAAAGCATTGAAGATATTAAAAAATCATATAATGCTTGAATAAGAGGAGACGAACATGGCATTAGATCTTGTAACCCCGTTTACAAAGGTTCAACTAGAGGAAGAAATTAAAGATACCGGCCGTAAGCAGGTTGGAATATTAGGTGGAAATTTCAATCCTGTTCACAATGCCCACCTGGTTGTTGCAGACCAGGTGCGTCAGCAGTTAGGTCTCGATGAAGTTCTTCTTATGCCTGAATTTGAGCCCCCTCATATCGATAAAAAAGAGACTATTGATGAAAAGCATCGCCTTAATATGCTTATGTTGGCTATTAACGGCATCCCAGGTTTGGATATTGAAACCATCGAGTTGGAACGTAAGGGAATCAGCTATACCTATGACACCATGAAGCTCTTGACAGAGGCTAATCCTGATACGGATTATTACTTTATTATTGGAGCTGATATGGTCGAGTACCTACCAAAATGGCACCGTATTGATGAACTTATCGAGATGGTTCAATTTGTTGGTGTACCGCGTCCTAAGTATAAGGCTGGAACCTCATATCCTGTTATCTGGGTTGATGTGCCCCTTATGGATATTAGTTCAAGTGCAGTCAGATCCTACATTAAGAAGGATCGTACACCTAACTTCATGGTACCGCAGTCTGTACTTGCCTACATCAAGAAAGCGGGGCTCTATAAATGACCTATGAAAAATACCTTGACTTTTCTCGTGATGAACTCCTTGAAAAAGTTAGAGCGGTTATGAGTCCTAAACGCTTTAGTCATGTTTTGGGTGTTGAGCAAGCTGCTATTGCTCTTGCTGAAAAGTATGGTTACGATACTGAAAAAGCTGGTTTAGCTGGCCTCCTTCATGATTATGCCAAGGAACTTCCAGACCAGGAATTCATAGAGCTAATCGATAAGTATGAGCTCGATCCTGAATTGAAAAAATGGGGAAACAATATCTGGCATGGCATGGTTGGGATTTACAAAATCCAAGAAGATTTGGGTTTAACTGATTCTGAGATTCTACGCAGTATTGAAATCCATACTGTCGGAAGTCATGAAATGTCAATCCTAGATAAAATTGTCTATGTGGCTGACTATATTGAGCATAACCGTAATTTCCCTTTGGTAGAGGAAGCTAGACAAGTAGCAAAGCAATCTTTGGATAAAGCAGTTGCTTTTGAAACAGTCCATACGGTAGAACACTTGGCGCACCAGGCCTTGCCGATTTATCCCAAAACTCTTGAAACCTATAATGCTTTTGTGAGTTACTTAAAAGATTAATAATTAATTACTGGAGAATACAATTGACTAAAGAAGAATTACTTGAATTGGTTGTCAAAGCTGCTGATGAAAAGCGAGCTGAAGACATCGTTGCCCTAGATTTGTATGGTCTTACTAGCCTAACAGATTACTTTGTTATTTTGAGTGCAATGAATAGCCGTCAGTTGGAAGCTATTGCCGACAACATCCGTGAGAAAGTTAAAGAAGCTGGTGTGGACGCTAGTCACATGGAAGGTGACAATAAGGGAGGCTGGATTCTTTTGGATCTTAACGACGTCGTTGTTCACATCTTTACAGAAGATGAGCGTGCACACTATAACCTCGAAAAACTCTGGCATGAAGCACTAATGGTAGATGTGTCAGCCTATTTGGCATAAGAAATTGAACTCAGTTAGCGATAACTGGGTTTTGTTGCTTAATTGAAAATCTAATGGAAAGAAAGGATAGGGTGTCGTGTTTAGTTAATTTTATAAACTTAACACGAGCTCAAAGCTATGAGAAAAAGAAAAACTTCCTTTGTATCTAGTGATACGGCAGAAAGTTTCCTATTTTCTCTCTGCTTTTAACGCTCTTTGTATCCTAGAAAGGATTTGAACCCGTCCTGTAATCGTCGGAAAATAGATAGCTTTGGCTTGGATCAGGATTCCAAGTCAAAGCTTCTAATTTTCATTCCAATTACGGACAGACTTGGTATCATGATTATGGCTACTTATGAAACTTTTGCGGCGGTCTACGACGCTGTTATGGATGACAGTCTTTACGATTTGTGGACGGATTTTTCCCTCCGTCATTTGCCAAAGACTATGGACAAAAAGAAATTGCTTGAATTGGCTTGTGGAACAGGGATTCAATCTGTACGTTTTTCTCAAGCTGGTTTTGATGTCACTGGACTTGATTTGAGTGCTGATATGTTGAAAATTGCTCAGAAGCGTGCGTCTTCTGCCAAGCAGAAAATTGATTTTATTGAAGGCAATATGTTGGATTTATCGCAAGCTGGCAAGTATGATTTTGTGACCTGCTACTCAGATTCAATCTGCTATATGCAGGATGAAGTAGAGGTTGGAGACGTCTTCAAAGAGGTTTACAATGCACTCAATGAGGATGGCGTCTTTATATTTGATGTACACTCAACCTATCAAACTGATGAAGTTTTCCCTGGCTATTCTTACCATGAAAATGCTGAGGATTTTGCTATGCTCTGGGATACTTATGAGGATGCGGCTCCGCATTCTGTAGTTCATGAATTGACCTTCTTTCTCCAAGAGGAAGATGGAAGCTTTAGCCGTCATGATGAGGTGCACGAGGAGCGTACCTATGAGGTCTTGACTTATGATATCTTGCTAGAGCAGGCTGGCTTCAAATCTTTCAAGCTTTACGCCGATTTCGAGGATAAGGAACCGACTGAAACTAGTGCACGTTGGTTCTTTGTCGCCCAAAAGTAAGAGCCTATGACAGTTACAGGTATTATTGCTGAGTTCAATCCTTTTCATAACGGCCACAAGTATCTCTTGGATCATGCTGAAGGCATAAAAATTGTTGCCATGTCTGGGAACTTTGTTCAGCGAGGTGAGCCAGCTATTGTGGATAAGTGGATTAGAGCTCAGATGGCTTTGGAAAATGGAGCAGATCTCGTGGTTGAGTTGCCCTTCTTTACGGCAGTCCAGTCTGCCGATTATTTTGCATCTGGGGCTGTCGATGTCTTGTCTCGACTGGGAATTGATAGTCTTACTTTTGGCACGGAAGAAGTCCTAGACTATCAGACTATAGCAGATGTCTATTCTGAAAAGTCAGAGGAAATGGAAGCCTTTGTGGAAAGTTTACCGAGTGACTTGTCTTATCCACAAAAGACGCAAAAAATGTGGGAAAAGTTTGCTGGTGTGGATTTTACTGGCAATACACCCAACCATATCCTAGGATTAGCCTATGCCAAAGCTTGTGCGGGTAAGGGCATTACGTTGAATCCTATCCAGAGACAAGGGGCTGGCTATCATTCCTTAGACAAGGAAGTATCTTTCGCCTCGGCGACCAGTCTACGTCTCCACAAAGAAGATAGTGATTTTGTGGATAAGTTCATGCCCAATAGCAAACTTTTTCAAACTTCTCCACAGGTCTCTTGGGATAATTATTTCCAATTACTGGTTTATCAGATTCTTACAAACCCCGATTTGACTAGTGTTTTCCAAGTGAATGAAGAGATTGCTAGCCGTTTAAAAGCTGCTGTCCGTGAGATTTCTTCTGTGGAGGAGCTGGTGGATAAGGTAGCGACCAAACGCTATACAAAAGCACGGGTACGTCGTATTTTGACCTATATCTTAGTCGGAGCTGTGGATAATTCTTTGCCTAAATCTATTCATGTCCTTGGATTTTCTCAAAAAGGGCAGTTTCATCTCAAATCTGTGAAAAAGTCTGTGGATATAGTGGCTCGTATTGGAAGGAAGCCTTGGGATATGCTTACACAGCAAGCGGATAATGTTTATCAATTAGGTAACCCCGAGCTTTGCGAACAAAACTTTGGACGTGTACCGATTAGAGTAAAATAGTTTTATAAAAGGTCTACCTCTGGTAGGCTCTTTTACTTTTCGTAAACTATTCTCAAAAAGGTCAAATAAGATCAAACAAAACTATTGACCTTTGCTGACTAATGGTGTATTATGATTCCATAAGGATTTAGCTTCCTTATAAGATTGCAGGACTAGCTTAAATACTTGTAAAAAGGTAATTATAGCTTACCTGCAAAAAAAAATACAATAAAGGTCAAAAAAAGTCAAAAATATATTGACCAATACTGACCAATGTTGTATAATATAAACATAGGGAAATGAAATCCTTATAAAGGCTGTCAAAACAGTCCATATACCGATATGAAAAGATTGCAGCTTGTCTGCTTAAATTTTCATTAAAAAGTTCAGTAAAAGTCAAAGCTAAATTCTTGACCCAAGCATATGAAAGGTATATGATAAAGCTTAAGGAAAAGAGTTTCCTTAAGCTACAAGCTTATTTCAGAAAGAAACTTGTAAGTTAGCTATTTTGAGAGATTCACAGAAAGAAGGTGGCTCTTATGCTGAATGATAATTAAATTAATTCAAGACTGTGAAAGTTCTCAGCCTTCTACCAAGAGCAAAACCGGAAATTATTAGAAGAGTAGTTGAGGCTCTAAAAATTTTTAGGGTTTTGGTCAGTAAAAGTCAAATTTTACACATTAACTAAAAAATAACACTTAAAAAATCACAAGAAAACACAGTATGAGGTGATTATATGAACAACAACTTTAATAATATGGATGATCTTTTCAATCAATTGATGGGTAACATGGGTGGTTTCCGTTCAGAAAGCCGTCGCTACATGATTAACGGTCGTGAAGTGACACCTGAAGAATTTGCAATTTACCGTCAAACAGGTAAATTGCCTGGTAATCAAGGTGAAGCAGTGAACCCAACACAACAACACGGACCTAAACAAGATGGTATTCTTGCTAAGCTTGGTCGTAACTTGACTCAAGAAGCTCGTGAAGGTAAATTGGATCCTGTTATCGGACGTAACAAAGAAATCCAAGAAACTGCCGAAATTTTGTCTCGTCGTACTAAGAATAACCCAGTCCTTGTCGGTGATGCTGGGGTTGGTAAAACAGCTGTAGTTGAAGGTTTGGCACAAGCCATCGTTAATGGTGATGTCCCAGCTGCTATCAAGGATAAAGAAATCATCTCAATTGATATTTCTGCACTTGAAGCTGGTACTCAATACCGTGGTAGCTTTGAAGAAAACATTCAAAACTTGGTAAATGAAGTCAAAGAAGCTGGAAACATTATCCTCTTCTTCGATGAAATTCATCAAATTCTTGGTGCCGGAAGCACTGGCGATGGTCAAGGTTCTAAAGGTCTGGCTGATATCTTGAAACCTGCTCTTTCACGTGGTGAAATAACAGTTATTGGTGCAACAACTCAAGATGAATACCGTAACACTATCTTGAAGAATGCTGCCCTTGCTCGTCGTTTCAACGAAGTTAAGGTCAATGCTCCTTCTCCTGAAGATACCTTCAAGATTCTTCAAGGTATTCGTGATCTTTATGAAAAACACCACAATGTTATCTTGCCAGATGAAGTCTTGAAAGCAGCGGTTGATTTTTCAGTACAATACATTCCACAACGTAGCTTGCCAGATAAGGCTATTGACCTTTTGGACATGACAGCAGCTCACTTGGCAGCACAACATCCAGTAACTGATGTCAATGCTGTTGAACGTGAAATCGAAGAAGAAAAAGCTAAACAAGAAGCTGCAGTTGCTAAAGAAGATTACGAAGCAGCTCTAAATTCTAAGATTCGTATTGAAAAACTTGAAAAGGAAATTGCTAACCATGCAAAAGATCGCAAGGTGACTGCGACTGTAAACGATGTGGCTGAATCCGTAGAACGTATGACTGGTATTCCAGTATCTCAAATGGGTGCATCGGATATCGAACGTTTGAAAGATATGGGTAACCGTTTGCAAGCTAAGGTTATCGGTCAAGATAAGGCCGTTGAAGCAGTGGCACGTTCCATCCGTCGTAATCGTGCAGGATTTGACGAAGGTAACCGTCCAATCGGTAGCTTCCTCTTTGTAGGACCTACTGGTGTTGGTAAAACTGAGTTGGCTAAACAATTGGCCCTTGATTTGTTCGGTACCAAAGATGCTATCATCCGTTTGGACATGTCAGAATACAGCGACCGCACAGCCGTTTCTAAATTGATTGGTACAACAGCTGGTTATGTTGGTTATGATGATAATAGTAATACCTTGACAGAACGTGTTCGTCGTAACCCTTATTCAATCATCCTTCTTGATGAAATTGAAAAGGCAGACCCTCAAGTTATCACCCTTCTCCTCCAAGTTTTGGATGATGGTCGTTTGACTGATGGTCAAGGTAATACTGTAAACTTCAAGAACACAGTCATTATCGCAACTTCAAACGCTGGCTTTGGTTACGAATCTAACTCGACAGAAGATGCTGATAAACCAGAACTCATGGATCGTTTGAAACCTTACTTCCGTCCTGAATTCCTTAACCGTTTCGACGCAGTTATTGAGTTCTCACACTTAGATAAGGAGGACCTTTCTAAGATTGTCGATCTTATGTTGAATGAAGTTAACAAGACTCTTTCTAAGAAAGGCATTGACTTGGCAGTTAGCGAAGCTGCTAAAGCCTATATGACAGAAGAAGGCTATGATGAAGTTATGGGTGCTCGTCCACTCCGTCGTGTGGTTGAACAACAAATCCGTGACAAAGTCACAGACTTCCACTTGGATAACCTTGATGCAAAACACCTAGAAGCTGATATGGAAGATGGTGTCTTAGTTATCAAAGAAAAAGATGCTAAATAAAAAGCATAGGAACTCCTAATCCGATTAATGAAGCAGAGATGTTAGTAGACATCTCTGCTTTTTCTTTTTTATTTAAGACTTTCCTTGGGTGCTACGGACGGAAGCGACTTCCTAACGGAATTCCATTCCTAAGATTTGAGCCTAAGTCTCAAATCTTCCGAGTGAGATAAGCAATATGGTTTCTCTCACCTTTAGCACAGCGGAAAGTCTTGTTTTGGGTATTGCTATGACTTCCATGTTTATTCTTAATTTTAAAATGATATGAAATTATAATAATCTTATGATATGAATAGTTAAAAATATATTATATTTTCAAGAAAATATTGACAGATACTGTCAATAATTATGTGTAAACACTCAAGTAGAGTTGAAGAATGTTAATCAAATAAGCTTTCAAGTGTGTCAGCACATTGGCCAAACCCTTTATGGATGCGTTGATTTTGCTTGAAATTATAATCTTCAAACAGGGTAACTAAATAACGTTCCAGAGCCTCCTCGTTAGGAAAAAGAACCTTCTTTTTCGTTTGACGTTTGATTTCTTTGTTAAGAGACTCAATGAGGTTTGTCGAATAAATGCTATGCCAAATCTGGTAGGGAAACTGATAAAAAGTTAAAAGATTATCCGTATTCTCCAGACTTTCCATGACTTTCCTATACTTTGGTTTCCATTCGGCGATAAAGTTCTCTAAAATTTGCACTGCCATTTCTAAATTTTCAGCACGATAAATCGTTTTAAATTGCTCCAGAATAACCGCTCTATCTGCTCGTTTCACTTTACTAGCTAGATTTCGACTAATATGAATTAAGCAACGTTGTTGTTTAGCTAATGGGTAAGCCTGATTGATAATCTGTTCAAGCCCCTTGAAGCCATCGGTCACTACAAGAGAAACCTGTTGGATTCCTTGGTTTTGAAGCTTGTCTAACAGGGTGGACCAAGAAGCATTGTTTTCATTTGGGGCGATTTCATATCCAAGAACAGCCTTCTGTCCTTCTGGTGTAATGCCAAGTGCGATATGAATACATTCTTTACTAACGGTTCCACGTCTTAAGGGGAGATAGGTTCCGTCAAGAAATAAAACAGAGTAATTGGCTTCTAAGCTTCGCTCATGAAAAGTAGCGACATTCTCCTGAGTTGCTTTTGAGATATTAGAAATTGTGGCAGGACTATAGTGATGACCATACATTCGCTCGATGATATCACTAATTTCTCGAGTCGTTACACCGGTTTGATAGAGTTTGATAACCATCTCTTCCAAGTGGTCATCTCGACGTCCATAAGCGGGAAGCAAAGCTGGACTAAAGTTCCCATTACGATCTCTAGGAATACTCAACTGAACAGTCCCATATTTGGTTTCGAATTTCCGTGCATAGCTTCCGTTACGACTATTCCCAGAATTATAGCCTAATTTATCGTAAGGTTCATACCCTAAAAAGGCTGATAACTCTGCTTGAAGCAGATCATTCATTGCTGTTTCAAGAGAAGTACGGAAAAATTCATCAATATCTTGCTTTTGGGCTAGGAAGTTAAGTAGTTCTGTGGTAAACTGAGTCATAGGAATAAATCTCTTTCTAGTAATGTTTTGCAACTCTACTATAACGGATTTATTCCTTTTTGTGTTTACACAACTTATTTTACACTACCTATTGACAACGTATACACATATATATATATGTTTACAGAAAATTAAATTTAGGTGAAATTATGGTATTCGTATTTTAAAGGTGATAAGATGATAAAGGTAGTTTTATGGATTTTAGCTATTTTAGTTTTTGTAGGAATAGCGATGTTGAACCCCTTAATTGCAGCTGGTATTGTGATTGCAGGATTGTTAATCCAGTTGTTTTTGAAAAAGTAGGAATGCAGGTAAATTTGAATGAAATTAGTTAAAAAAATATTGAATAAAAAAATAGCTTTATGGATTTATCTAATCGTCTTAGTCTTAATTTTAATATTAGGATTCTGGCTAAAACCAGTTCAGAATATTGAGAATGCTTTATCTCATAATCAGCAAACTGAAACTTATTCTAGCATTAAAAAGATAGAAGAGGTTCATGAAGTAGTTTTACTAAATTTAGGAATTCAAAAAATTAAGCCTATTAAGAATAATACAAAGCTATTTGGCACTAAAATTGTAATTCCAGGCTCAGAAAAGCGAGCGATTATTATTCTTAACTATACAGCTAAATTTGGTATAAAGAAAGGAGTTAATATTGAGAGTGATAAGGAACACAATTATAAGGTTAACTTACCTCAATATGAAGTTATTGGTTTTGAGTTAGACAAGAATAAACCTTATAAGTTATATGATACTAGTGGAGAATTACTCAGTGCATTAACCCCAAATGTTGATACTGGTGAGGCTGCTATAAAGGGATTATCAAATAAAGAACAGCAAGACTATTTAAAGGATTACAATGAACTTTTGAATGAATCAGCTGAGAAGTACTACTCTACAATGATTAAATCCTTGGATCATGAAGCAACAGTAACAGTTCAAAGTAAAAAATAAATTTTAGGAGAAAAGATTATGAAAAAGTTAATCACATTTGTTCTTTTGATGTTCGTTGGTATCTGATTAGTGGGATGCCAAAATGATAGTAAAAAGTCAGAGGGAAATCCAAAGGTAAAACAATCAAAGGTTCATACTGCTAAATCAGAACCTTTCCAAGAACTTATTGATAGTTCTAAATCTACGGACGAAATTTATGTTACTGATGATATTACTGTAGGTGAAAAAGGTGATGTTAAGCCTGGCATATATGATATTGAAGTTACGGGTGGTTCAGGAAATATTTTTGGTACAAGAAAATCTGAGGATGGACCACATATAAACTTTCTTGATACTGTCAATAATTATGTGTAAACACTCAAGTAGAGTTGAAGAATGTTAATCAAATAAGCTTTCAAGTGTGTCAGCACATTGGCCAAACCCTTTATGGATGCGTTGATTTTGCTTGAAATTATAATCTTCAAACAGGGTAACTAAATAACGTTCCAGAGCCTCCTCGTTAGGAAAAAGAACCTTCTTTTTCGTTTGACGTTTGATTTCTTTGTTAAGAGACTCAATGAGGTTTGTCGAATAAATGCTATGCCAAATCTGGTAGGGAAACTGATAAAAAGTTAAAAGATTATCCGTATTCTCCAGACTTTCCATGACTTTCCTATACTTTGGTTTCCATTCGGCGATAAAGTTCTCTAAAATTTGCACTGCCATTTCTAAATTTTCAGCACGATAAATCGTTTTAAATTGCTCCAGAATAACCGCTCTATCTGCTCGTTTCACTTTACTAGCTAGATTTCGACTAATATGAATTAAGCAACGTTGTTGTTTAGCTAATGGGTAAGCCTGATTGATAATCTGTTCAAGCCCCTTGAAGCCATCGGTCACTACAAGAGAAACCTGTTGGATTCCTTGGTTTTGAAGCTTGTCTAACAGGGTGGACCAAGAAGCATTGTTTTCATTTGGGGCGATTTCATATCCAAGAACAGCCTTCTGTCCTTCTGGTGTAATGCCAAGTGCGATATGAATACATTCTTTACTAACGGTTCCACGTCTTAAGGGGAGATAGGTTCCGTCAAGAAATAAAACAGAGTAATTGGCTTCTAAGCTTCGCTCATGAAAAGTAGCGACATTCTCCTGAGTTGCTTTTGAGATATTAGAAATTGTGGCAGGACTATAGTGATGACCATACATTCGCTCGATGATATCACTAATTTCTCGAGTCGTTACACCGGTTTGATAGAGTTTGATAACCATCTCTTCCAAGTGGTCATCTCGACGTCCATAAGCGGGAAGCAAAGCTGGACTAAAGTTCCCATTACGATCTCTAGGAATACTCAACTGAACAGTCCCATATTTGGTTTCGAATTTCCGTGCATAGCTTCCGTTACGACTATTCCCAGAATTATAGCCTAATTTATCGTAAGGTTCATACCCTAAAAAGGCTGATAACTCTGCTTGAAGCAGATCATTCATTGCTGTTTCAAGAGAAGTACGGAAAAATTCATCAATATCTTGCTTTTGGGCTAGGAAGTTAAGTAGTTCTGTGGTAAACTGAGTCATAGGAATAAATCTCTTTCTAGTAATGTTTTGCAACTCTACTATAACGGATTTATTCCTTTTTGTGTTTACACAACTTATTTTACACTACCACTTTCTTGCTGGTACAGTTGGAAATGATATAAATTATGCTTCAAAGATTAGACTTATTTTATTTGATGGAGATACTTTACAATTAGAAAACATTTCTAAAGTAAAATTCAATGCAGTAGCTAAGGAAGTTGAACCAAGTAATGAACTTGGTCAGGGAGAATTTATTGTAGGCAGAGATATTAAGGAGGGAACCTACAAATTAAGCACTAACGTTAATCTTGACCCACAATTTAATAATCTCGGTTGGGATGTTACTATTGAAGATTTGGATTCAAACACATCAAAGAGTCAAGAATACAATCCAGGAAATACAGATGTCGTTGTTAAATTAAAGAAAAATCAAGTCCTAAGTATTAATTATACTGGATACGATGAGTCAACAAAGACTGATGATGCTAAATTGATTTTTACAGAATACAAGTAGTTGTCGATTTTGAATCAGTAAAAAAGGTAAGTAGCCTCGTGCTACTTACCTTTATTCTTTATCGTCACTTTGATATTTTTTCAAGTGTTCTTGGATGATGCTGAGTCGGGGTTCTAGGTCTTTTTGGAAGACACGTATTTTATAGCTGAGGTCTTGTTTGATGTCATCAAGCACAAGGTTTTGTTCCTTGATGATGTCAAGGTTGCGTTTGATTCTGTCCAGATCGTGAGAGATATTTTCTCGTGATTGGTTGAGGTCTAGGATCTCTTCTTTGATGTCTTCACGTCGTTTATAGGCGTAGTAGGCACCACAGGCAAGGGTTCCAAGAGCTAGAAGGCGTCCGAGTTTCATTCTGTTACCTCTTTAGCAATGCTGTCAGCAAGGTTTGCTAGGGCAGCGAAGTCAGGTTCATGCTCATCAAAACTCATATGGATACCGTCGTCTGAACCGTAACGAGGTACTAGATGGATATGGGCATGGAAGACAGTCTGTCCAGCAACTTCTTCGTTGTTGTTGAGAACACTCATTCCGATAGCTTTTGTTGCTTTTTGGACGGCACGAGCAATTTTTGGAACACGGCTAAAGACAGTCTCAGCAGTCTCAGCAGACATTTCTAAGATGTTACGAACGTGCTCTTTAGGAATAACCAAGGTATGTCCTTTTGTAGCTTGTGAAATATCGAGGAAGGCTAGAACCTTGTCGTCCTCGTAGACTTTTGATGAAGGGATTTCTCCAGATATAATTTTACAGAAAATACAATTATCCATAATAACGACCTTTCCATGAGTTTTTGTTATAATAGATTATATCATACCAAAGAGAGAAAAGATAATGCTTAAATTAGAAAAGGTGACGGGTGGTTACGCTAATATTCCCGTCCTAAAAGATGTGACTTTTGAGGTGGCTGATGGTGAATTGGTTGGTCTCATTGGTCTTAATGGTGCTGGAAAATCAACAACAATTAACGAGATTATTGGTCTCTTAACACCCTATGGAGGACAGATTGCCATTGATGGGTTAACTATTCAACAAGATCCAGCTAGCTATCGTCAGAAGATTGGCTATATTCCTGAAACGCCAAGTCTTTATGAAGAATTGACGCTTCGTGAACATTTGGAAACGGTGTTGATGGCCTATGGTCTTGATGTGACTGAGGGTATGGCACGTGCGGACAAGTACCTCAAACTCTTTCGCTTAGATGAAAAGTTGGACTGGTTCCCAACTCAGTTTTCAAAAGGGATGAAGCAGAAGGTCATGATTATCTGTGCCTTTATTGTGAATCCAAGTCTTTTCATTGTTGATGAGCCCTTTTTGGGATTGGATCCCTTGGCGATTTCTGATTTGATTGAGCTTCTGGCTGAGGAAAAAGCCAATGGCAAGTCTATTCTCATGTCGACTCACGTTTTGGATTCAGCTGAGAAGATGTGTGATCGCTTTGTGATTTTGCACCATGGACAGATCTTGGCACAGGGGACGATTGATGAGCTTCGTCAGACCTTTGGTGACAGTAGTGCTAGTCTTAACGATATCTATATGCAGTTGACTAAGGGAGAATTGTCATGATAGCTGAGCTTTTTAAGGAGCGTAGCAGACGATTCACTACCCGTTGTGCTAAGTATGGTCGCTACGTCTTTAATGACCACTTTATCCTGGTTCTTCTTTTTTTGCTGGGTTTTGTCTTGGTTCAGTATAGCCAGTTGCTCCGACATTTTCCAAAGAATCCATGGGCCATCATTCTTGGCTTACTTGTGCTTTGTCTCTTACTGCCTTTTTGGGGCAATATTGCCACCTATTTAGAGCCTGCAGACAAGCACTACCTCTTAGTTAAGGAAGAAGAGGTGCTAGACCATATTAAGAAGGCGACAGGGTGTGCTTTTAGATTTTGGGTGCTCATCCAGACCTTGATTTTTATCTTGGTCGTTCCACTCTTTCTGGCCTTGGGTCTTCCAGTTTGGGGAGTTGTCCTTGTAGCCGTGGCTATGGCTATTCTTAAGTATTTTATTTTCCAAAAGAAAGCACAACCTTTTTATAAGCAGTCTGGGTTGAATTGGACTGATGCTATTGCAGCGGAGAATAAACGACAACAATCAATCTTGAAGTTTTTCTCACTCTTTACCAATGTTAAGGGAATTACATCGAGTGTTAAACGCCGTGGCTATTTGGATGGCATTCTCAAGCGTACAAAGAAAGACAAGAAATATACGTGGTACAACCTGTACCTAAGAGCCTTCTTACGTTCAGGAGATTACGTTGCCCTTAGCCTACGCCTTTTTGCTTTAACACTTTTGGTTATTTTTTTGGTTCCTGAAAAATGGCTGGCTATGGTACTTGTGGTTGTTTTTGACTATCTCTTACTCTTCCAGCTCACAGCGCTTAAATCGCACTTTGCTTACCAAAGGATGGCCAACCTTATGCCAATTGGAAAAGACATGCAGGTGAGCAATCTTAAGCGCTTGATTAATCAAATTGTCCTTGTAATGACACTGATTCAGGCTCTTTGTCTCTTTGACCTTAAATTTAGCCTGATTTTGATTGGAGTTATGCTAGTTTTGAGTCTTGTTTACCTACCAGCCAAGCTTAAGAAGATGATTGACTAATACCTATTAAATAAGTTAGAATAGAAGTAAGAGACTAAAGAAAAAGGAGATGCCTAGGTGACATCAACAGATAAAGATTTGAGCCTGACTCCTCTCAAAGGAAATAGTGGTAAGGCCTATATGGGGACTTATCCAAACGGAGACCGTGTCTTTGTGAAGATGAATACAACACCAATCTTGGCAGCTCTTGCCAAGGAACAGATTGCGCCCCAGCTCCTGTGGGCTAAGCGTCTGGGAAATGGTGATATGATGAGTGCACAGGAGTGGCTTGATGGTCGTATTTTGACCAAACATGACATGAACAGTAAACAGATTATCCAAATTCTTGGTAATCTGCACCGCTCTAAACACTTGGTTAATCAGCTCTTGCAGTTGGATTATCATATTGAAAATCCTTTTGATCTTCTACACGAGTGGGAGGAAAATGCTGCCTATCAATTGCGTGAGAATAGTTTCCTTCAAGATGTTGTTAGAGATTTGAAACGTCATCTTCCAGAGTTTCGTGCAGAGATTGCGACCATTGTTCATGGCGATGCGCGTCATAGTAACTTTGTTATTACAACCTCAGGATTGATTTATTTGGTTGATTGGGATTCTGTACGTCTAACTGACCGTATGTATGATGTAGCACAGATTCTTAGCCATTACATTCCTTTGGCTCACTGGCCACAGTGGTTGTCTTATTATGGTTACAAGAACAATGACCTTGTTTTGGATAAGATTTACTGGTATGGACAATTTTCATATTTGACACAAATTTCCAAATTCTTTGATAACCGTGATTTGGAACATGCCAATCGAGAAATTTATGAGCTGCGTAAGTTCAGAGAGACCTTGCACAGATATTAGAAAGTAGACATGCGAGTTAGAAAACGTAAAGGTGCAGAGGAACACCTAGCTAACCATCCTCAGTATGTTATCCTTGAGCCGGAAGCTGCTAAAGGTAAGTGGCACCAGATTTTTGGCAATGACAATCCTATCCATATTGAGGTGGGGTCTGGTAAGGGAGCCTTCATTACTGGAATGGCCCAACAAAATCCTGATATCAACTACATTGGTATTGATATCCAGTTATCTGTTTTGAGTTATGCCTTGGACAAGGTCTTGGCCTCAGGTGTTGAAAATGTCAAACTCTTGCGTGTGGATGGATCTGCTTTGACCAACTATTTTGAAGATGGTGAAGTGGACATGATGTATCTCAACTTCTCAGATCCATGGCCCAAGAGCCGTCACGAGAAACGTCGTTTGACCTACAAGACTTTCCTAGATACTTATAAGCAAATTTTGCCTAAAAATGGAGAGATTCACTTAAAGACAGACAATCGAGGATTTTTCGAATACAGTTTGACGAGTTTCTCACAGTATGGAATGATTCTTAACAAAGTGTGGTTGGATCTTCATGCAAGTGATTATGAGGGCAACGTTATGACTGAGTACGAGCGAAAGTTTTCAGAAAAAGGTCAAGCTATCTACCGAGTAGAGGCTCAGTTTAAAGATTAAATCTTGAAAATTCTAATTAAAATGAACGATTAGTCAGTAATGGGTTAATCGTTTGATATGGAGAGGTCGCATAGAGGCCGAGTGCGCACGCTTGGAAAGCGTGTAGTCCTTAACGGGGCTCGGGGGTTCGAATCCCCTCCTCTCCTTTTCAGAAATAGACAAATTCAGAAATAGACAAAGTGTCCCTTCCAGCATAGAAGGGACACTTTTTGGGTAGAGTTATTCGAAAATTTCGTTAGTCCCAAGGACTCTGAATTCCTGCTACCCAACCAGTACAGAGGGCGCTTGTAATATTAAAGCCACCGGTGTGGGCATTGATATCAAGTACCTCTCCTGCAAAATGTAGGTGAGGGACTTTTTTACTTTCTAGGGTTTTAGGATTAATCTCCTTGAGGTCTACGCCACCTTTGGTTACAAAGGATTTGGCAAGTGACATTTTGCCCGTAATTGGAATTTCCATCCCCTTGAGTTGACTGATAAGATTTTCCAAATCTTTGGGATGGAGTTGTTTAATTTTGCTATCCGCCTTATCTCCTGCTAGAAATTCAGCGACACGTTCAGGCACTAGACCTTTGAGAGTGTTTTTAACAGATTTCTCGCGATTTTCCTCAAAGTAGGTCTTGAGATTTTCTTGGCATTGGTTAGGAAGAAAATCTAGATGAGCTATTTCACCGCCTTTGACAAAGCTAGATAAACGTAGGGCAGCCGGTCCAGATAGGCCAAAATGAGTGAAAAGAAGGTCATGAGTAATCTTGTGTTTTCCATAAGATAGCGTGACATCGTCAAGAGAAATTCCCTGTAAAGCCTTATGTGGAAAGTCGGTTAGGAGTGGACTTTCTGCAGCTTCAAGATCAGTAACATGGAGTTTGAAATGTCGGGCGATATCGTGACCAAAACCAGTTGAACCTGTTGATGGATAAGATTTTCCCCCAGTTGTGACGATGAGTTTATCACTAGTAAAAATCTGGTCTGCAGACTTAACTTGAAATTGTTCATCGACTTTTTTGACAGAGACAACTTCCGTATTAGTGAGAATAGTAGCACCTAGTTCCTGGATTTTATTTTCCAGAGCTTGGATAATAGTACGTGATTTATCTGTCTTAGGGAAAACACGACCGTGGTCCTCAACCTTGAGTTTGACACCATTGTCCTCGAAAAAAGCAATAATATCGTGATTATCAAATTGAGAAAAGACGCTATAGAGGAAACGTCCATTACCTGGAATACCTGCTAAGAGATCGTCCAGAGTTCCATTGTTAGTGACGTTACAACGTCCACCACCAGTACCAGCTAGTTTCTTACCGAGACGTTTATTTTTTTCAATCAGAAGGGTTTGTTGGCCATAAAAGGCTGAGGCGATGGTCGCCATCATGCCAGCAGGTCCCCCACCAATAACGATAGTATCAAAATATTCCATAGTTTTATTTTAGCATAATTTAAAAAGAGAAAATAGTTGGTAAATGGTCAGATTTTTTAGACAATTTATGTTAAAATAGGAGTACAATTTTAAATTAGAATGGTTACTAACTATGGAGGAAAATATCGTGTCTGAAAATAACATGAAACACCGTTCTTCTGTCTACGATAGCATGGTTAAATCACCTAACCGTGCTATGCTTCGTGCGACTGGGATGACGGATGATAGTTTTGAAAAGCCTATTGTTGGGGTTATCTCAACTTGGGCTGAGAACACGCCATGTAATATCCACTTGCACGGTTTTGGTCAAATTGCCAAAGAGGGTGTCAAAGATGCGGGTGCTTGGCCAGTTCAATTTGGTACAATTACCGTTGCAGATGGTATTGCCATGGGGACACCAGGGATGCGTTTCTCATTGACATCTCGTGATATTATTGCTGACTCAATTGAAGCTGCTATGGGTGGTCACAATGTCGATGCCTTTGTTGCTATTGGTGGCTGTGATAAGAACATGCCAGGTTCAATGATTGCTATTGCCAACATGGATATTCCAGCTATTTTTGCTTACGGTGGTACGATTGCACCGGGTAATCTTAACGGTAAGGATATCGACTTGGTTTCTGTTTTCGAAGGTATCGGTAAATGGAACCACGGAGATATGACTGCCGAAGAGGTTAAAAATCTTGAATGTAATGCCTGCCCTGGCCCTGGTGGTTGTGGTGGTATGTATACTGCTAACACAATGGCAACAGCAATTGAGGTTATGGGGATGAGCCTTCCAGGATCATCATCTCACCCTGCAGAATCAGCTGAGAAGAAGGCTGATATCGAAGAAGCAGGTCGTGCAGTTGTAAAAATGCTAGAAATGGGACTTAAGCCATCAGATATCTTGACACGTGAAGCCTTTGAAGATGCCATCACAGTTACAATGGCGCTTGGCGGTTCAACAAATGCCACCCTTCACTTGCTTGCTATCGCTCATGCGGCTAACGTTGATTTAACGCTTGAAGACTTCAACGATTTCCAAGAGCGCGTGCCTCACTTGGCTGACTTGAAGCCTTCAGGTCAGTATGTCTTCCAAGACCTTTACAATGTTGGTGGTGTGCCAGCCGTTATGAAATATCTTCTTAAGAATGGTTTTCTTCACGGTGATCGTATCACGTGTACTGGTAAGACTGTTGCAGAAAATTTGGAAGCTTTCGATGATTTGACACCAGGTCAAAAAGTTATCATGCCACTTGAAAATCCTAAACGTGCCGATGGTCCATTGATTATCTTGAAAGGTAACTTGGCCCCAGAAGGTGCTGTTGCCAAAGTATCAGGTGTTAAAGTGCGTAACATTACTGGTCCTGCTAAAGTATTTGACTCAGAAGAAGATGCCATCGAGGCAGTTCTTTCTGACGAAATCGTTGACGGCGATGTAGTTGTTGTACGTTTTGTAGGTCCTAAGGGTGGTCCTGGTATGCCAGAAATGTTGTCATTGTCATCAATGATTGTTGGTAAAGGACAAGGAGACAAGGTTGCCCTCTTGACTGATGGACGTTTCTCAGGTGGTACTTACGGACTTGTTGTAGGTCATATTGCTCCTGAAGCTCAAGTTGGTGGACCGATTGCCTACCTCCGTACAGGTGATATGGTTACAGTTGACCAGGATACCAAAGAAATCACTATGCATGTACCAGACGAAGAGTTGGCGAAACGTAAAGCAGAAACTGAGTTACCACCACTTTATAGCCGTGGTGTCCTCGGTAAGTATGCTCACATCGTTTCATCAGCATCACGTGGTGCGGTTACTGACTTCTGGAATATGGATAAATCAGGTAAAGCTTAATCACATACTATAAAACAAAATCACATCGTATATTTGTGCGATGTGATTTTTATGATTCTAAGTTTTAGGGTATTGTGTGAGTTAGTAATGTCTATACACTGTCTTCTTAATAAAAAACCGATTGGAAATGTCCAATCGGTTTTGGTTTTATTTTCCGCCCCGAGGTGAGATACCTAGGGCAATACGGCCATAACGACTAATACGGGTCATCTTCCAGACTGGTGAGTAAGTGGTTTCTACTTTGACAGAATTAATGCCATCAATTGCTTTTAGTTTTTCAGCGATTTCATATGGCATAGTCTCTTCACAGCCACAGCCAGTATCGGTAAAGGTCATAAGGAAGTAGCAGTGACCATTTTCATCAATGTTGATTTCATAAATCAAACCAAGATTGTAGATATCTAGCTCAATTTCAGGGTCGAATACAGTAGTCATTTGTTCAATAATTTGCTCTAAGAAGGGCTGGGCCAAATCATTGATTTTGATATCATTACGGAAGTTTTTCATAGGACTCGTTCTTTCTATTTTGATTTTGTTTATTATGGCATAATTTAGGGCTTTTTTCAATCCGGTTTGGTAATATGAGGCTATAGTGGGCTTTGGATTGGCAACAAAAAAACTCCAACAGTAAGACCGTTGAAGCTAATGTGCCTCTATAATAAGTAGTTTTGTAACGAGAGTTACGTGAACACTGTCAATAATTGGAGTAAGAATGAAAATCCCAAACCATGCAGAATTGTTCCACCATTCCTGAATAGGCAGATTCGGTAGCAACTACACTTACTATGGAAGTACCAATCAGTTAAGCCAAAGATTTTCCTTCTATAACATATTTATACCCAAAAATAGTTTATCAAAAGCCTGCCTTCCTATCTAAACTGTTTGAAAAATGAAAGGAAAAATAGACTCGTAAGTAATTCTTCAAATGTCCTGAATGACTTGTCAAATTGACAGACAGGTGTGATTATGATATTCTCATAGTAAGAAATTTCAAGAGGAAATGAGGCTATTATGAGTATTGAAATGACCGTCAGCGAGATTGCTGAAGTCCTTGGCGTTAGTCGTCAAGCAGTCAATAATCGTGTCAAACAACTTCCAGAAGAAGATACTGAAAAAAATGCTAAAGGAGTTACTGTCGTTAAGCGTAGTGGCTTGATTAAGTTGGAGGAAATCTACAAGAAAACTATATTTGAAGATGAGCCAATTGATGAAGAAACAAAACAACGTGAGTTGTTAGAGATTCTTGTAGATGAGAAAAACTCTGAGATTGCTCGTCTCTATGCTCAGTTGAAGGCCAAGGATGAGCAGTTGTCAAACATGGACAATCAATTGCGTGTCAAAGACGTGCAAATTGCTGAAAAAGACAAGCAAATTGATCAGCAGCAGCAATTGACCTTGACTGCTATGAAGGACAAAGAAGAGCTTAAATTGGAGCTTGATGAAGCTAAGGTAGAGATTGACGAAGCCAAGGCTCAAGTGGAAAAAATCCAGATTAAACAAGAAGAAACTGCTAAAAAAAGTTTCTTTGGACGTCTATTTGGAAAATAAAAAAGAAGCTGAGACTCGGTCTCAGCTTTAACTATTGTAGGAGATTAAGATGGAAAATTTAGAAACATATATTGCCTTTGATTTGGAGTTTAATACGGTGGATGGCGTTAGCCATATCATCCAAGTGTCGGCGGTTAAAATGGGACAGCACAAGGAAGTGGACCAGTTTGATTCTTTTGTCTATTCGAATGTTCCTTTGCAGTCCTTTATCAATGGTTTAACAGGGATTACAGCAGATAAGATTGCCAAGGCTCCAAAGTTAGAGTCGGTTTTGGCAGAGTTTAAGGCATTTATTGGTAATACACCACTTATCGGTTATAATGCACTTAAATCAGATTTGCCTATTCTAGCTGAAAATGGTTTAAACTTGGAGGAGCAATATGCTTTAGATGTTTTTGACGAGGCTTTTGACCGTCGTGCTTCTGATTTGAATGGTATTGTTAACCTTAAGTTGACTAGTGTGGCAGATTTCTTTGGAATTAAGGGACATGGTCATAACAGTTTGGAGGATGCTCGGATGACCGCTCAAATTTACGAGAAGTTTCTCGAATTAGATGAGAATGCCGAGCTTTTGGAGCAACAGGAAGAAGTCAGTAACAATCCTTTTTCTGCCCTAGATTTAGGTGGCCTCTTCGACTAAAGCTTTACAGGAGCTGTAAAGCTGTAAAGAGTGATGACTAACTTTTTCTTTAAGAAAAGAAAATCCCTCTAGGGTTATGTCTTGCATATTCCCTTACGTTATAAGGTAGAATCTAGGTATCAAGGGTGGCAAATGTCCTCTTTTGATAGAAAATCTTAAAAGGTGGTGACTGAGATGTCGACGTTTTCAACAGGAGAGTTGGCTAAAGCAGCAGAAGTGTCTGTCAGGACTGTTCAGTACTATGATCAACGAGGTATTTTGACGCCATCTAAAGTCACAGAGGGTGGTCGGAGAATTTACCACGAATCAGACTTGGAACGCCTGAAAGTCATTTGTTTCTTAAGAGATTTGGATTTCTCAATTAATCAAATCAAAAACATCTCGCAAGAGGAAAATAGGGAACAGGTTTTAGAGCTTTTGTTGACAGATCAGATCGAGAGCTTGGAAAAGTCTTCGAAGGAGATAGAGGTCAAACTAAAACGTGCCCGTCACTTGCAAAAAATAACTGCTAAACGAAATCAACTTTCGCTGGATGATTTATCAGACATTTCACGTCTTATGGAAAATCAAAAATCATGGCATCATTTGCAGTGGAGAATTTATGGGAGTATCGTTCTAATCTCCCTTCTTTATCTGGTAAGTCTACTGATTGTTAGTTATTATTTTAAGGATCCTAGAGGTTTGTTTATCGTCTGCCCTGCTTTTGTTATAGTAGTGAACCTATTGGTACTTCATTATAGAAAGCAGTTTGAATACCTCTGTCCTAACTGTCATAAGATCTTTGATCCTAGTTTTAAAGAGTTTGCTCTTGCAAGTCATACACCAAGGACTCGTAAACTGACTTGCCCTCATTGTCATATGAAGGCCTACTGTCTGGAGTTGGCTAAAAGTCAAACAAAATGAGTTTTCGAACATAAAAACGCTTGGACTGGCACTGCACCCATAAAATGAGACACAAGAAAACACTCTTGTTGAATTCTGGTAAACTAGAAACAGGAGTGTTTTGTTATGGTCAAAAAAGCATATTCAGTAGAAACTAAGCTAGCCTGTATCGAAATGAAGAAAGTAGATAAGTCAAATAAAGTTATCATGGATGCCCTCGGTGTCAAAAATGCTAGTCAGGTGAAGACCTGGTGGCGATGGTATCAGAATGATGAATTATACCGTTTCCACCAACCCGTGGGGAACTAATATACTTATGGTAAAGGGATGAAGCAGTTATCTGAAGTTGAACAGTTACGTTTGCAGGTAGATTTACTAAAAAAGTATCAGAGCTTGGTAAGAGAATCGACAAAGTAAGTTTTATCAAGCTAGTTGAAGAGTATAAGAAAACTGGTCGCATTAGAGTTTTTCTCTTGTCCCATTATTGGGGTGCAGTGTCTCTCTTGTTGTATATTATGGCTGAGTTGCTAAATGAGTATATAGAAAAAGGAATCGTGAGATTCCTTTTTATTGTTTAGAATGGCAATTTGCCTGCAAAGGCACCCATTGATTTTTTAGTAGCTTCGTCGATTTGTCCAAGAGCATCGTTAAGGGCTTGAACAGTCATATCTTGAAGTGTTTCCACATCATCAGGATCCACAACAGCATCAGCAAAAGTGATGTTAACCACTTTTTTGTCACCAGTTAATTCAGCAACGACCAAGTCTTGGGCTGATTTTCCAGTGAAAGTTGTAGCAGCCAATTCAGCTTGACTTTTTTCCATTTGTTTCTGAAGCTTTTGTGCTTGCTTCATCATGTTTTGCATGTTCATCATAATAATTTCTAGATTCCTTTCATATCAAGGGTTTAGCCCCTTCTTGTTACTTTTTGATGCCTTATTTTTCCTAATAGAAGAGATAGTCGATACCTCAACTATTATACCATGTTTAGTTTGAATGACAAAGTGAGAGAGGGTCAAAGAGAATCCGTAATTATAAGAGAGTTAAGTTTGTTTACAACGATGGTATCACGAGGCTTTGTTAAAAAGCTGTAGAAGCAATTACAGAAGCCACAAATCCTTGAGTTTTAAGACTTGTTATGAATAGTGTACAATGCTTAATTGTTAACCTAGTCAACATGTAATTGGAGATAGAAAAGGAGAGAGAAGATGACAATGCAAAAAAGAAATATTTTAGGGATGTCGGACTGCTTATAGTCTTGTGTATGAGTCTCTATACTTATTGTAATTTAAAATTTAACTCTGTTTATTATGCTCAGCATATCCCTCATAATGAGGGGACAGAAACGTATTTAGTTATGTTGGTAAAGAATGTGGGGTGGATTTATACTCCTAAAATCGACAATATTATATATGATGATGGAACAAACGATATTATAAATACTAAAAGTAAATCTTTTCTAACAAAATCCTTAGGAAACTTTTTATATGATAAGGATAATATGACTGTTGGTTTTAATAGTACGTTTAGATTTGAGGACGTCAGTTATTTTTCAGAAGAAGCAAAAAAATCAAGTTAATGAATCACAAATTAAACGAGAGATTAAGGAAGATTTTTTCCTCAATCATGAAGGTTCATACAAAACCTTTTATCAATCTTCAATGGTTGTTTAATCTACTTTACCGAAGTAGGTTTAATTAGAGAATATAATCCTACAGAATATTTTTGTTGGGTTTATTGGCCTGGATGGCAGAGTGAAAAAAGCATGAGGGGTAATAGGTTTATTTCCTTGGTATTCATGACGGCTAACCTTTGAAAATACCTCATTTTTATGCTACTATGAAATTTGTGAAAAAACAGTTACAAGGCTTGACTCAGGTGGAGGTCAAGCAGCGGATAGATGACGGTAAAACAAATTATTTTAAAGCAAAAGCTGGCTCCAGCAATTGGGATATTTTTAGGCGTAATGTCTTTAACTCCTTTAATATGCTTAATTTTGCAATCTTTGTGGCCTTGATTGCTGTTCAGGCTTGGTCTAATCTATTTTTCTTCGGGATTATTGTGCTTAATGCCTTTACAGGGATGATGACGGAGTTGCGTGCCCGTCGCATGGTTGATAAGCTCAATCTCATGAATCAGGATCAGATTCGTGTGGTGCGTGATGGACAGCTTGTTTCCATCGATCCTAAGGATATTGTCTTAGATGATATCATGCTCTTGTCTGCGGGTGAGCAGGTTCCCAGTGATGCAGTGGTTGTTGATGGAATGGCTGAGCTTAACGAGGCTATGCTGACTGGTGAGAGTGATCAGATTCTAAAGAAAGATGGGAAGGAGTTGCTCTCAGGTTCTTATCTTGTGAGTGGTCAGGTCTATGCTAAGGTCATTAACGTAGCCGAGGACAATTACGCCAACAAGCTTATGTTAGAGGCCAAGACTCATAAGCCAATCGTGTCCTGTATCCTTTATAACATGGACAAGATTGCTAAGTTTACGGGAAAGATTGTTATACCATTTGGGCTTGCACTCTTTTTCGAGGCTTACATGATTAAGCAGCTTTCTCTTCAAGAGTCGGTCGTTACCAGTTCAACAGCCCTTCTGGGAATGTTGCCTAAGGGAATTACCCTTTTGACTATTACATCACTTTTGACGGCTGTCATTAAGCTTGGGATGAAACACATCCTTGTGCAAGAGATGTACTCTGTTGAAACCTTGGCCCGTGTAGATGTGCTTTGTTTAGATAAGACAGGGACGATTACACAAGGAAAGATGACAGTTAAAGGTCTAGAGCTACTGTCAGAGCGTTTTACGAAAGAGGAGTTGGAGCGTTTGCTTGCGGCTTATATGCAACATAGTAAGGATAAAAACGCAACAGCTCAGGCTATTCGAAATGCTTATGAGGGTCTGGAACATCATTATCAGGTAGGTGATGTTATTCCATTTTCAAGCAATCGTAAATGGGGTGCTGTGAGCATCAATGGGCTTGGAACTCTCTTTTTGGGAGCACCTGAGATGCTTCTTAAGAAGAATCCTAAAGCAGTCGATAAGGCTCAGGCGCGAGGGTCTCGTGTTTTGATTTTGGCTTGGAGTCAGTCAGGTATTGCCACAGAGAACATGATTTTGCCGAATGATATCGAGGCTTTGACCTTGCTTGAAATTGCCGATCCTATTCGTGAGGATGCTGCAGAAACTCTGGAATACCTGCGTTCAGAAGATGTGACACTTAAGATTATTTCTGGTGACAATCCAGTGACGGTTTCTCATATTGCTCATCAAGCTGGTTTTGCCGATTATCAAAGCTATATTGACTGTTCTAAGATCAGCGATGAGGAATTGGAGGCTTTGGCTGAGGATACTGCGATTTTTGGTCGTGTATCTCCGCATCAGAAAAAGTTATTAATCCAAACCCTTAATGCCAATGGGCATACCACGGCTATGACTGGTGACGGTGTCAATGATATCTTGGCACTGCGTGAGGCAGATTGTTCGATTGTTATGGCAGAGGGAGATCCGGCTACACGCCAGATTGCTAACTTGGTGCTAATGGATTCTGAGTTTAAGGACATTCCTGAAATTCTATTTGAGGGACGCCGTGTGGTTAATAATATTGCCCACATTGCACCTATTTTCCTCATTAAAACTGTTTATTCCTTCCTTTTGGGGCTTATCTGTATTGGCAGTATTGTTTTTGGAAAGTCGGAGTACCTCTTGGTCTTTCCATTCATTCAGGTTCAGATGACCTTGGCAGGTCAGTTTATCGAGGGTCTTCCACCATTTGTTTTGACCTTCGAACGTAATATTCGTCCTGTTGAGAAACATTTCCTCAGACGTTCGCTTCAGTTGGCTATTCCTAATGCCTTGATGCTGGTTATCAGTGTTCTTATTTTCCATCTGTCTCAGGTCTATCTTGGTATGAGTAGTACAGACATGCTGACGCTTTCTTATTATATGATGGGATCAATGGGTGTTCTTGCCGTTATTCGTGCTTGTATCCCCTTGAATAAGGGGCGTGTGGCCTTGATTATCTACTCAGTCTTTGGCTTCTTAATCAGTTCCTACTATCTTCGAGATGTGATTGCAATCTCAACACTTAATAGCTACACATTACCAATCTATCTGGTCGCAATGGCTATCTGTACACCGCTTTTCTTCTGGATTAGCTATAAACAAGGTGCTTTCCAAAAAGCACAAAGCAAAACTTAAGCTTGCTAACAGACTTTAGTTTTTTGATAGCTAAATAATAGGAAAATCCTTGATGGGCATTAGGTATGGTACAATAAAGGCATGAAAATAGTAGGGCACTTGACGCCAAAAGTCATTAAAGCTTTTAATTTAGACTACAAGCCTGGTGAAGACATCACGCAGTCTGCACAACGTAAGAAGCATATGGAAAAACATCGCCAGGAATTTAGTGATTTTGATGCCATCTATGAACGTATTCCAGAGATTATTGCTCATCCGGACTATATCGGTCGCCATCCTGATGGCCAGTCCTTGGAATACATCAAACGTATTGATGGTAATGTTTTAGTAGCGGTTACATTATGTGATAAACTTAATGTCCGTACCATGTTTGTGATTAAAGATTCTAAGCTGAAAAACTATCTAAATGCTGGTAGAGCGAAGAAAATGTGATATAACATGGGTAAGGAATAACAACGAGAGCGGAAGAGGTAGCCGCCGCACCTTCGGGACTGAAAGAGATGCAGGACTGTCACCCTGCCGTTGTTTATCAGCCCAAGAAGTCCCTTTCGGGGGCTTTTTTATTTTGTGTAGCTTAGGGGCAAGACTATCTCACTATCTGGATTAGGTATAGACTAAACCTATAGGAGAAGAATTGTCAAAATTAACAGAAAATTCTTGACATCTTTTTAAAAAGGAGTACAATAGTTAGTAAATCAGAAAGTAACTGGTCTTAGATTTTCAGGGAGCCTGCGGTGATTGTGAGTAGGTAATCGAGATGAGTGAACATTGGGCTGATTGGATGATAATGAGAAGGTAACACATATTCTTCTCGGTTGGCACCCCTTACCGTGCAACTCCTTGTTAGAGGAGATAGAGATGATGGTCGTTTTTTTGGAGACCATTAACTGAGGTGGTACCGTGTTAAACTAGATTTAATGCCCTCACAGAGTTTTTCTCTGTGAGGTTTTTTGCTTACTTTTATCTTTAAAGGTCTATTTACCTTAAAGGAGTATTATTTCATTATTCAATGAAAGGTTGGGTATTATGGATGCATTAAACGATATTCGAAGTGATATTGATAATATTGATAGTCAGTTAATTCGACTCCTGGCCCAACGTCAAATACTTGTGGAAAAGGCAGGGCGGCTGAAGCCAAAAGGAGATAAGTCCGCAGTCCGGGCGAATGATCGTGTTGCTCAAGTCATAGCTAACCGTCGCAAGGAGGCACTAGAGCTTGGCTTATCGCCAGATGTGGCTGAAAGTGTTTGGCGAAGCATGATTCAAGCCTTTATTGCTTTGGAAGAGAAAGTGAATAAAGAACACTAATGGTGCCGACACATCCTATAAAGGAGTCTTGTATCAGTCTTATTACTCTCGATAAACCAGTTTGAAAGGAAATACTATGAGAAAAATTTTACCAGCCGATACCTTAACACCAATCTTGGCTTATATGCGTGTTCAAGGGGAACACAAGGTTATCCTTGAATCTATTCCTCGTGAGAAGGAAAATGCACGTTTTTCTATTATTGCCTACAATCCGGTCTTTGAAGTAACCTTCAAGGATGGTGTTCTTTATGAAAATGGTAAGGCGATTGATCAGGATCCTTTCGAATACTTGGACCAAGTAACAGTCAAGGGCATCAAGTCTGACCTACCTTTCGCAGGTGGTGCTATCGGATTTGTAGGTTATGATATGATTGGTCTCTATGAAAATATCGGGGAGATTCCTGAAGATACGATTGGGACACCTGATATGCATTTCTTCATCTATGAGTCTTATTTGATTTTTGATCACAAAAAGGAAAAGGTTTATGTGGTTGAGGACAACATCTACTCTGACCGTGACAACGATGCGGTGCGTCAAGCTCTTGGTCAGGTGGTAACGATCCTACAGACTCAGGCGCCAAACGAGTTTACACCTCAGGCCTTGCAAGCTTTGCAATTTTCGAATCATATCGAAAAAGAGGTCTTCATGGATATGGTGGCTAAGGCTAAGAAACTCATTCGTGAGGGAGATATGTTCCAATGTGTGCTTAGTCAACGCTTTTCAGCGGACTTTGAGGGAGATCCTTTGGATTACTACCGTAACTTGCGCGTGACCAACCCATCAAACTACCTTTATTTCTATGATTTTGGAGATTATCAGGTGATTGGTGCCAGCCCAGAGAGCCTTGTTTCAGTGAAAAATGGAGAGGTGTTCACCAATCCGATTGCTGGAACTCGCCCTCGTGGCGCCAATGAGGCTGAAGATGCTGCCTTGGCGGATGAACTCTCACATGATGTTAAAGAAACTGCGGAACACCGTATGTTGGTTGACTTGGGACGTAATGATATTGGTAAGATTGCCAAAAATGGTACGGTCAAGGTGACCAAGTATATGGCGGTTGAGTATTTCCGCTATGTGATGCACCTTACTAGTGTGGTTAAGGGGCAACTCTTACCGGAGTTGACGTCCCTTGATGCTCTAAAATCAACTCTACCAGCTGGAACCGTGTCAGGAGCACCTAAGATTCGTGCTATGCGTCGTATCTATGAGCTTGAGCAGGAAAAACGTGGTATTTATGCGGGAGCTATTGGTTATCTGTCTGCGACAGGAGATATGGACTTTGCCATTGCTATCCGTACTATGATTCTCAAAAATCAAAAAGCCTATGTTCAGGCAGGTGCAGGTGTTGTCTATGACAGTGTTCCTGAAAATGAATTTTATGAAACGATTAATAAGGCGAAAGCTATGACAAGAATAGGAGATGTCCAATGATTTTACTAGTTGATAACTACGATTCTTTTACCTATAATTTGGCACAATACCTAGGGACATTTACAGAGGTGAAAGTCTTACGTAACGATGATGAGAAGCTCTATGAAGAGGCGGAAAAAGCTTACGGGCTAGTCTTTTCACCGGGTCCAGGTTGGCCAGCTGATGCGGGTAAAATGGAAGCCTTGATTAAGGATTTCGCTGGTAAAAAACCGATGATGGGAATTTGCTTGGGGCACCAGGCTATTGCGGAAACTTTTGGTGGTAAACTTGGCTTGGCTAAGAATGTCATGCATGGCAAACAAAGCAATATTACTTTTGAAACGCCATCGCCAATTTTCAAGGATATTGACAATGATGTCCCAATCATGCGTTACCATTCCATCGTTGTTGACCAAATGCCAGAGGGCTTTGATGTGACAGCCATCACAACTGATGATCAAGAAATCATGGCCATTCAACATAAGGAGCTACCAATTTATGGTTTGCAATATCACCCAGAGAGCATCGGAAGTCCAGATGGTCTCAAGATGGTTGAAAATTTTGTGAAAATTGTTGCAGGCTAGTTGGTTAGTCTTTTGACTAGATAAATCTAGGCTCAAAACATCTCCTCGTGCATCGGAAAATATTGAACCGTCTTTAGAAGGAAAACAGATATGAAAGAAATATTTCTACAAATCTCAAACCGACAAGACTTGTCTCAAGACCAAGTCCAAGCAGTCTTTGACCGCATTCTCAAAAATGAAGTCTCAGAAAGCCAAATCGCTTCCTTCCTTATGGGGCTTAAAATTAAGGGAGAAACATCAGATGAAATCACAGGTATCGTGCGTGCCCTCAAATCACATGCGACGGTCTTGCCTGAGACCTTCACAGATGCTATGTGTAACTGTGGTACTGGTGGAGACCAATCTTATAGCTTTAACATTTCAACAACGGCTTGCTTTGTCCTAGCAGCAGGTGGTATTCGTATGGCTAAGGCTGGTAACCGTTCGATTTCCTCTAAATCTGGTTCGGCAGATGTCCTTGAAGTCCTTGGAATCAACGTTGCGGCATCACCAGAAATCCTATCTAAAGCACTTGACGAGGTTGGTTTGGCCTTTATCTTTGCACAAACCATGCACCCAGCCATGCGTTTTATCGGTCCAGCTCGCCAAGCTCTTGGGATTCCAACGATTATGAACTTGGTTGGGCCACTGGCTAATCCGCTTGACCTTGAGACGCAACTCATGGGGCTCTATCGTGTGGAGCTGCAAGAGATTGTTGCTAATGCTATTCAACAGTTGGGAAGAAAACGTGCGGTTATTATCACAGGTCCTGACAATATGGACGAAGCTGCTCTCTATGGTACTAACACCTACACCCTTTTGGAAGATGGTCACATCAGCCAGCACACCTTTACTTATGAAGATCTGGGTATGGAAAAGGTTGAGTTGTCTGATATCACAGGTGGTGATGCCAAGGAAAATGCAGAGATTCTCCTTAGTGTCTTGAGAAATGAAGCTAGTCCTTATCTTGAAACAACAGTGCTTAATGTAGGTCTTGGTTTCTTTGCCAATGGTAAGGCTGGGACCATTAAAGAAGGTGTTGAGCTTGCTCGTCAATTAATTGCGGACGGATCAGCCCTAGAGAAACTTCGCAAACTCCAAGAGGTACAAGTATGAGTAAAGCTTTTCTTCCAACAATCCTAGAACAAAAAGAAAAAGAAGTGGCCCAGTTGGTCATGGAAGACTTACAGCCCTTGCGTCAGACCTATCGCCTTTATGATTTTCTCAAGTCAAATCAAAACAAGTTGCAAATTATTTCTGAAGTGAAGAAAGCCAGTCCAAGTATGGGTGATATTAACCTAGATGTGGATATTGTAGCTCAGGCCAAGACCTATGAGGAAAATGGGGCAGCCATGATTTCAGTTTTGACTGACGAAGTCTTCTTCAAAGGTGATATTTCCTATTTGAAAGAAATTTCGACACAGGTAGCGATTCCAACCTTGGCTAAGGACTTCATTATTGATGAGAAACAGATTGTGCGTAGCCGTAATGCGGGTGCGACAGTCATTCTCTTGATTGTAGCGGCCTTGCCAGAAGCTCGTCTCAAGGAGCTCTATGATTTTGCGACTAGCCTTGGCTTGGAAGTCTTGGTTGAAACGCATAATCTGCCAGAATTGGAAGTGGCTCACCGTATTGGTGCTGAAATTATCGGAGTAAACAACCGTAATTTGGTGACATTTGAGACAGATATCAATACCAGTCTTGAGTTATCGACGCATTTCAAGGATAAACCTGTTTATATTTCTGAGTCGGCTATTTTTACAGGTCAGGATGCTGACCTAGTTGCCCCATATTTTAATGGGATTCTGGTAGGAACTGCCCTTATGACGGCTGACAATGTAGCTAAAAAGGTCAAGGAGTTGCAAATTGACAAAGGTTAAAATTTGTGGACTGTCGACACCAGAAGCAGTAGCCACTGCAGTTAAAGCAGGTGCTGACTATATTGGTTTTGTGTTCGCCAAAAGCAAGCGTCAAGTGAGTCTTGAACAAGCTCACGAGTTGGCTAAAGGGGTGACAGGCCAGACAAAAATCGTTGGTGTCTTTGTTTCACCAATCCTTAAGGAACTGGAAGAAGCGATTAGTCAGGTTCCCTTAGATATCGTTCAGATTCATGGAACTTTTGATGAAGATCTGATTCCAAAGATATCAGTACCAGTTATTCGAGCAATTCAGATTTCGGATGGTGATTCTCAAGTCAAGAGCCAGGCGGGTTATCTTCTTTTTGATGCTCCTATTGCCGGCAGTGGTCAGACCTTTGACTGGCAACTCTTGGCTGACAAGCAGATTGAACAGGACTACTTTATCGCTGGTGGTTTGGCTGTGGATAATGTGGCAGAGGCCAAGGAAACCTTCCATCCCTATGCCTTGGATGTGTCCTCAGGTGTAGAGACAGATGGTTACAAGGATTTAAAGAAGATTAAAGCATTTATAGAAAGAGTGAAAGCATGACATATCAACAACCTGATGCAAAAGGATTTTACGGAAAATTCGGCGGTCAGTTCGTTCCCGAAACGCTGATGACAGCCGTTATTGAATTGGATAAGGCCTATCGTGAAGCCAAAGAAGATTCAAGTTTCCAAGCGGAATTGGATGACCTCCTTAAAAACTATGTGGGCCGTGAAACACCTCTTTACTACACCAAACGTTTGACAGATCATATCGGTGGAGCGCAAATTTACCTTAAACGTGAAGACCTTAACCACACTGGGGCCCACAAGATTAACAATGCCCTCGGTCAAGTCTTGCTTGCTAAACGTATGGGTAAGAAGAAAATCATCGCCGAAACTGGTGCAGGTCAACACGGTGTCGCAACAGCGACAGCCGCTGCTCTTTTCGACATGGACTGTACCATCTATATGGGTGAGGAAGATGTGAAACGTCAGGCGCTTAACGTTTTCCGTATGGAGTTGCTTGGTGCCAAAGTTTTCAGTGTTACCGATGGCTCACGCGTGCTTAAGGACGCTGTAAATGCTGCTCTTCGTGCTTGGGTTGCAGGTATCGAGGATACTCATTACATCATGGGATCTGCCCTTGGTCCAGCACCATTCCCAGAAATTGTTCGTGATTTCCAATCTGTTATCGGTCGTGAAGCCAAACGCCAATATGCAGAGATTTCTGGCGGGAAACTGCCTGATGCTGTAATGGCTTGTATCGGTGGTGGTTCAAATGCTATCGGCATGTTCTACCCATTTGTCAATGATAAATTAGTAGCTATGTATGGTGCTGAGGCTTCTGGTTTGGGACTTGATACTGAAAAACACGCCGCAACCTTTGCCAAAGGTCGCCCAGGTATCCTTCATGGAGCCCTTATGGATGTCCTCCAAGATGCTCATGGTCAAATAATGGAAGCTTTCTCTATCTCAGCTGGTCTGGACTACCCAGGGGTTGGTCCTGAGCACTGTTATTTCAACGAAATAGGACGTGCGACTTACGACTCTATCACAGATGAAGAAGCGCTAGAAGGGTTCAAACTGCTGTCACGTTTGGAAGGTATTATCCCAGCTCTTGAGTCTAGCCATGCCATTGCGCTTGCACAAAAAGTGGCAGCTAAGATGTCGCCAGATCAAAGCCTCATCGTCTGCCTCTCAGGTCGTGGGGACAAGGACGTTATGCAGGTTAAAGAACGTTTTGAAGCTGAAGCAGAAGGGAAATAAACCATGACAAAAACACTAACAAAACACCTACAAGCTATCAAAGACAGTAAACGCGGTATTTTCGTACCCTATATCATGGCTGGTGACCACGCTAAAGGTCTGGACGGCCTCTTTGAGACTATTACTCTCTTAGAAAATAGCGGTGTTTCAGCTATCGAGGTGGGTATTCCATGGTCTGACCCAGTGGCTGATGGTACCATTATTGAACTAGCAGGACAACGTAGTTTGGCTAAAGACGTGACTTTGACAGCTATCATCAAGAAGCTTCAAGAAAAAAAGACACAGGTGCCTTTGGTTATCATGACCTACATCAACCCAGTTTATCAGTATTGTATTGAAGCCTTTGTCAAAGATTTAGCAGAGACTTCTGTCAAGGGGCTCATCATTCCTGATTTGCCAAATGAACATGCTGACTTTATCACTCCTTATTTGAGAGACAGTGACATTGCTCTCGTGCCTTTGATCAGCTTGACTACAGGCATTGATCGTCAGAAACAGTTGATTGATGGTGCAGAAGGCTTTATCTACGCCGTTGCCATCAATGGTGCTACTGGTAAGACTGTTAATTACCGTGATGACCTTGATAAACACTTATCTAATTTGACTGCCTATGCAGACATTCCAGTTCTCACAGGTTTTGGTGTGTCAACAGAGGAAGACATTAAACGCTTTAATGCTGTGTCAGACGGTGTTATCGTGGGATCAAAAATTGTCCGTGACCTGCACGACGGTAAGGAAGAAGAAGTCGCTGAATTTGTTACATTCGGCTCACATTTTGAAAAATAGCAGATGATGCTCTCCAGAAATGGGGAGTATTTTTCATCAAAAATAAATCTACAAATGTAGATAAAATTCTTGACACCTTTCTATAATAGTGTTAAAATAAATCTACAAATGTAAACAAATAAAAGCATTCAGAAAGGAACTATTATGTTGGCAATTTCATCTGCAGAATGGGAAGTCATGCGAGTGCTCTGGGCTAAGGGGCAAGCGACTTCTTCAGAGATTATAGAGATTCTAGCTAAGAAGCTAGACTGGTCGGCTTCGACAGTTAAGACCTTGATTGGACGTTTGGCGGATAAGGGTTACCTAACCAGTCAGCGTCAAGGACGCGGGTTTATCTATCAAGCTAGCCTAGGTGAAGATGAGGCGAATTTTCAGGCTTTAGAGGCTGTTTTTGACAAGATTTGTTTGACCAAACATAGCGATTTATTGGGTCAACTCATCGCAAAGACACCAATGACGCAAGCTGATGTGGATAAGTTGCAGGCCTTGCTTTTAGCAAAAGCACCTGTGGATCAGGTGGTTTGTGACTGTGTGCCTGGCCAATGCGCTTGTGGGCATCATATGGAGGTGAATTAGAAAATGTCAAAAGAAACTTTTGTGGTTAATGGGATGACTTGTGCGTCCTGTGTGGCCAATGTTGAAAATGCTGTGAATAATTTGGATGGTGTGGACAAGGCTGTTGTTAATCTGACCACGGAAAAAATGTCTGTGGATTACTCTGGGAACAAGGTTAGTCCAGAAGCTATTGAAAAAGCTGTGGCTGACGCTGGTTATGAAGCCCAAGTCTACAATCCAGATACAGCTAAAAGTCAGGAAGAACGTGAAGAAGACAAAATCCACAAGGTGCGTGAGCGCCTCATTTGGTCATCTGTCTTCACCATTCCTCTCTTTTATCTAGCTATGGGGCCAATGGTCGGTTTGCCTGTGCCAAACTTCTTGTCTCCTCACCATGCAGCCTTGACCTATGCCTTGGTGCTTTTGATTTTGACAGTGCCCGTTATGTGGTTGGGTCGTTCCTTCTATAGTAATGGTTTTCGTACTTTGGCCAAGGGTCATCCTAACATGGACGCTTTGGTAGCCTTGGCAACTTCAGCGGCCTTTCTTTATAGTCTCTTTGGTACTTATCACATTTCTTTGGGGCATGTCCATCACGCCCACCAACTTTATTATGAGTCGGTAGCTGTTATCTTGACCCTGATTACTCTAGGTAAGTATTTTGAAACCCTCTCTAAAGGTCGGACTTCAGATGCTATCAAGAAACTCATGCACTTGTCAGCCAAGGAGGCAACCGTTCTTCGGGACGGTAAGGAAGTCAAGCTTCCTGTGGATAAGGTTGTTCTTGGTGACCATATTGTGGTCAAACCTGGGGAAAAGATAGCCGTGGATGGTCAGGTGATTTCAGGTAGCTCTGCGATTGATGAGAGCATGCTAACAGGTGAGTCCCTCCCTATTGAAAAATCTGTTGGTAAACCAGTGTTTGCAGGTTCTATTAATGGTCAAGGTAGCTTAATTTATGAGGCTGAAAAGATTGGTAAGGACACCTTGCTTTCCCAAATCATTAAATTGGTTGAAGATGCCCAACAAACCAAGGCACCTATTGCCAAGATAGCCGATCAGGTGTCAGCAGTCTTTGTTCCTGTTGTCATGGCTATCGCCTTTGTATCTGGCCTCTTTTGGTACTTTATCATGGGACAAACCTTTACTTTTGCCATGACTGTAGCAGTTAGTGTCTTGGTCATTGCTTGTCCATGTGCATTGGGACTTGCGACACCGACAGCTATCATGGTTGGTACAGGGCTTGGCGCTGAGCACGGTATTCTCTACAAGCGTGGGGATGTGCTCGAGCTAGCTCACAAGGCTGACGTCCTCGTTTTTGACAAGACAGGAACCATTACTCAAGGGAAACCTCAGTTGGTTTCTAGCTATACCTATGGCAATAGTGGAGTAGCCTTACAACTTTTGGCATCATTGGAAGCCAAGTCTGAACACCCCTTGGGTCAAGCAATTCTTTTAGCAGCAGAAAATGCTAACTTGGACGTGTTAGAGATGGACAATTTCTCAAGTTTGACTGGACGAGGACTTACTGCCAGCTATGCAGGCAAGACTTATCTAGCTGGGAACCAAACTCTTATGGCAGAGGAAAAAGTCGACTTGACTTCAGCACAAACTGATTTCCAAAACTTGACAGCTGATGGTGAAACTCCTATATTCCTAGCTGAAGATGGCAACTTAATCGGACTCTTTGGTGTATCCGATCAGGTTAAAGCAGATAGTGCAGATATGGTGGCGGCTCTTCATCAAATGGGCAAGGAAGTCATCATGTTGACTGGTGATAATGACCAAACAGCCCAAGCCATCGCTCAAAAGGTTGGCATCAAACGTGTCATCAGTCAAGTGCTTCCGCAAGAAAAATCTAGAGTGATTAGCGACCTCCAAGTAGAAGGAAAATCAGTCATCATGGTTGGTGATGGTATCAATGATGCCCCAGCCCTTGCGACTGCTGATATCGGTATTGCCATGGGATCAGGGACAGAAATTGCCATGGAAAGTGCGGATATGGTCCTTATGAAACCCAACCTCATGGATGTGGTCAAGGCTTTGAAAGTTAGTCAGGCGACTATCACAACGATTAAAGAAAACCTCTTTTGGGCCTTTATCTACAATATTTTGTCTATCCCAGTGGCTATGGGTGTCCTCCACCTCTTTGGAGGTCCCCTTCTTGATCCAATGATAGCAGGACTTGCCATGAGCTTTAGCTCTGTTTCGGTCGTTTTTAATTCTCTGCGTCTCAAGCGCTGCAAAATTTAAGTGTCGATTACTTACAACTCCCGCCGCTTAAGGTGTGTATTAAAAACTAATTAAAGAAAAGGAAGAAAGAAAAATGACAAAAACTTATAAAATCACAGGAATGAAATGCCAAGGATGTGTTAACACCGTTACTGAAAAACTCTCCGCTGTCAAAGGTGTAGACAAGGTCCAAGTTGACCTCGAAAACAAACAAGTCACTATCGAAGGGAAACCTTGGAAATGGTCTCTCAAACTTGCCCTAAAAGGCACTAAGTTCGAGCTTGGTGACGAAATTTAAGACAGGAATGAAACAGCTCTTAGGCTGTTTTTTTTGTCCATAATCTTTTTGAAAAACTCTTCCTTTTGTGATATGATTAGGGTAATTATGTTCTCAAAAAGGAGACTATTCTCTCTTTAAAACTGAGACTAGAAAATCAAGAAAAGAAAACGGTATACCTATGTCTAAACAAACCCTTATCCTTCTCTATGGTGGACGTTCAGCAGAACGTGAAGTGTCTGTACTATCAGCTGAGAGTGTTATGCGTGCGGTAGATTACAACGCATTTGAGGTTAAAACCTACTTTATCACTCAGTCTGGTGATTTTATCAAAACACAAGAATTTATAGAAACCCCAGGTGATGATGAGAAGCTCATGACTAATGACACTGTTGAGGCTAGTCAGGCTATTAAACCAAGCGATATCTACGAAGAAGATGCTGTGGTCTTCCCTGTGCTTCATGGTCCTATGGGTGAGGATGGTTCTATCCAAGGTTTCCTTGAAACCCTCAAGTTGCCATACGTGGGGACCAATGTTCTTTCATCAAGTGTAGCTATGGACAAGATTATGACCAAGCGTATTCTTGAAGTTGCTGGAGTGCCACAGGTTGCCTACACAGGCTACATCGAGGGTGAAGATTTGGAAGCAGCAGTAGCAGAGACACTTGAAAAATTGACCTTCCCAGTTTTTGTCAAACCAGCCAACATGGGGTCATCTGTTGGGATTTCTAAAGCTGAAAATGAATCAGAGCTTCGTTCAGCGATTGATCTTGCTCTCAAATATGATAGCCGTATCTTGATTGAGCAAGGTGTAGTTGCTCGTGAAATCGAAGTTGGTATCCTTGGAAATACGACTGTCAAAACGACTGATCCGGGTGAAGTGGTCAAAGACGTGGCTTTCTATGATTACCAAGCCAAGTACATTGACAATAAGATTACCATGGATATTCCAGCTCGCGTGCCTGTCGAAGTCATGACGCAAATGCGTGCCTATGCGGCCAAGGCCTTTCGTGCTCTAGGGGGTTGCGGTCTTGCCCGCTGTGATTTCTTCCTGACAGAGGATGGAGCCATCTACCTTAATGAGCTCAACACCATGCCAGGTTTCACTCAATGGTCAATGTACCCACTACTTTGGGAAAATATGGGACTCTCTTACTCAGATCTTATCAAGGAATTGGTAGTTTTGGGACAAGAAATGTTCGACAAACGTGAAAGCCATTTGATTTAAGAACGATGATTTATAAGAAAGACATCTTAGTCTCGGAGAAATCTCGGCTCTTTGTCAACTGTAGTGGGTGACGAAAAGCTAACATCTAGAGAGGACCGGATAGGTCCTCTTTTTATGTATGTTCAGTGTGATGAAGACACGTTTCTTAAAGTTGATGAAGTTTCTAAAACCGAAGCCCAAGCGTTTAATGTCTTTAATTAACTTATTAGTCGCTTCAAGTTTTGCGTTTGAATAGTCTGTTTCTAGTGCATTTTGGATGTATTGCTTGTGTCTAAGAAAAGTCCTAAAGACCGTTTGAAAATAGTGATTGACCTTGCTTCTATTTTCCTCTATCAGGTCAAAGAACTCACCTACTCTCTTCTCCTGAAAGTGAAAAAGCAAAAGCTGATAAAGTGTATAGTAGTCAGTAAGCTCTTTTGAAAAGACTAGTGTCTTCTTAACAACTTCATGTGGTGCTAAAGTTTGGCGGAAAGTCTTTGAATAAAAAGAGTTGAGAGATAAGTTTACGGCTGTCCTTTTGGAAGAGTCGCCAGTGATTTTTCAGGGCTCGATAGGGTAGTGACTTCTTATCGAATTGGTTCATAATTGCAATTCTTGTCTTTAAAAAGGCACGTCCAAGGTGATGGATGATGTGGAAACGATCAAGAACGATTTTTGCGTTTGGAAAGAGCTTGCGAGCCAGTGGAATATAAGCTCCAGACATATCCATCGTGATAAACTGTACCTGTTGTCGGACTTTCAATGGATACTTCAAAAAGTAGTTTCGTATAGTAGTTTGGCGGCGATTATCAAGGATGGTTATGAGTTGGTTTGTCTCATAATTCTGCGCCACAAAAGCCAATTCCCCTTTCTTGAACCCAAACTCATCCCAGGACATAACAGCAGGGAGTTTGTCATAATGTTTCTTGAAAGTAAACTGATCAAGCTTACGATAGACAGTGGACGTCGACACGCGAAGTCTTCTTGCAATATCAGTTAGTGACACTTTCTCAGTTAGGAGTTGTGTAACTTTTTGTCGGACTAGATTGGAGATTTGGCAGTTTTTCTCAACGATAGATGTCTCAGCTACCGTGACTCTTCTACAACTTTTACACTGGAAACGATGTTTTTTCAGACGTAGTAGAGTTGGCGTTCCCGCTTGCTCGAGAAGAGGGATTTTAGAAGGCTTTTGAAAGTCGTACTTGATCATCTTTCCATGGCAATGAGGACATGATGGTGCAGGGTAATCAAGTTTTGCTTGAATCTCGATATGAGTGTCAGTTTCAAAAACAAGTGAAATCTTGATATTTTGGTCTTTGATTCCGATTAATTCTGTGTTATTCTTAATAAGTCTCATAAGTTCTTCCTAATGATGGTTTGGTTGCTTTTCATTATAGTTCTTATGGGACTTTTTGTGTACACTCAAAAAGCTCTATAATCCCTACAGTAGTTTTACCCACTACAGAAATTATAGAGCCGAAATCTCTGAGATTGAGATGTTTTTTTCTTTATAGAAATCCAGATTGTATTTATATCTTTTCTTTATCACCTTGATAAAAAATACATATTATCCAAAGAAACTCAGCGGTGGTAGAATAAAGCTAACGTTTCAAATAATAATATAAAGCAATTTGTTCGTTTTTGATGAAGATTCACCTATCGTAAATATCGTCAGAGACGAGTGATGGTCAAAGGGCCAGAAGTAGATGTCAGTGGGTGCTCACGGATTTTTACACGCCCTTTGTATATTGTGGAATTGAACACAGGCTAAATTCCTAGAGCAAAGGATAAACTTCCTAGTGTGCCAGCACACGTCGTCAGTTTCCTATTTGCTTTATGAAATTTCACACGCCCTTTGTATCTTGTTTTGAGGAGGTAAGTTTTGGACTGGTCCATTGTTCAACAGTATTTGCCCTTCTATCAGAAGGCATTCTTTTTAACCTTACATATTGCTGTTATGGGGATTATTGGGTCCTTTCTTTTGGGCTTGGTGGTGAGTGTTATTCGCCATTATCGAGTACCGATTTTGAGTCAGCTTTCGACGGCTTATATTGAGTTATCTCGTAATACGCCGCTCTTGATTCAGCTCTTTTTTCTCTACTTTGGCTTGCCTCGTATCGGTTTGGTTCTATCCTCAGAGACTTGTGCTGTGGTAGGTTTGATTTTCTTGGGCGGTTCCTATATGGCGGAGTCCTTCCGAAGTGGTCTAGAGGCTGTTAGTCAGACCCAGCATGAAGTGGGTTTGTCTATTGGTTTGACGCCATTCCAAGTCTTTCGCTATGTGGTCCTTCCTCAGGCAGTGGCTGTGGCGCTTCCGTCATTTAGTGCTAACGTCATCTTCCTTATCAAGGAAACATCCGTTTTCTCAGCGGTAGCCTTGGCGGATTTGATGTATGTGGCCAAGGATTTGATGGGTCTTTACTACGAAACTGATGTGGCTCTAGGAATGTTGGTGGTGGCTTATCTCTTGATGTTGCTACCGATTTCTCTAGTCTTTAGTTGGATTGAAAGGAGGTTACGCTATGCAGGATTCGGGCTTTCAGGTTCTTCTTCAGGGGAATAATTTCCTACGTATCTTACAAGGTTTAGGCGTAACTATTAGAATTTCCATCGTTTCGGTGCTTCTGTCCCTCTTACTAGGAACCCTTTTTGGGATTGTCATGACTTCGAAGTCTAAGATTGTTCGGTTTTTGTCACGAATTTATCTAGAATTTATTCGTATCATGCCCCAATTAGTTTTGCTCTTTATTGTCTATTTTGGTCTGGCTAGGAACTTTAACATCAATATCTCAGGTGAGCTATCGGCTATTATCGTCTTTACCCTTTGGGGAACGGCTGAGATGGGCGATTTGGTGCGTGGGTCAATCACGTCGCTACCGAGACACCAGTTTGATAGTGGGAGGGCTCTTGGCTTGACCAATGGGCAACTCTACACCTATGTCATTATTCCGCAAGTCCTGCGTCGCTTGTTGCCTCAGGCTATTAACCTGGTGACACGGATGATTAAGACCACATCTTTGGTGGTTTTGATTGGCGTGGTTGAGGTGACCAAGGTTGGTCAGCAGATTATCGATAGTAACCGCCTGACTATTCCAACAGCTTCTTTCTGGATTTATGGTACAATTTTGATTCTTTATTTTGCCATTTGTTACCCAATATCTAAGCTGTCTACATATCTTGAAAATCGTTGGAGGAATTAAGATGACAGAAAGCATTTTACAAATCAAGGATTTGAAAAAGTCCTTTGGGGACAATCAAATTCTCAAAGGCATCTCCTTAGATGTTAAGCAAGGTGAAGTCGTTGTTATCCTGGGTTCCTCAGGTTGTGGAAAATCGACTTTGCTACGCTGCATCAATGGCTTAGAGACTATCCAAGGAGGCGATATTCTCCTAGATGGTAAGTCTATCACTGGTAGTAAAAAGGATTTCCACCTGATTCGTCAGAAAATCGGAATGGTCTTTCAAAGCTATGACCTCTTCCCGCATTTGGATATCCTGCAAAACCTGATTTTGGGGCCAGTCAAAGCTCAAGGGCGTAACAAGAATGAAGTCATTGCAGAGGCTGAGAAACTCTTGGACCGTGTGGGACTTTTGGATAAGAAACACAGCTTTGCGCGACAACTATCAGGTGGTCAAAAGCAACGGGTAGCCATAGTCCGTTCCCTGCTCATGCATCCTGAAGTTATCCTCTTTGATGAAGTGACGGCTTCACTTGATCCTGAGATGGTTCGTGAGGTTCTGGAATTAATCAATGACCTGGCTCAAGAAGGATGTACCATGTTGATTGTAACCCATGAACTTCAGTTTGCGCGTGCCATCGCTGACCGTATTATCTTTATGGATAAGGGTGTCATCGCTGAGGAAGGTACTGCTGAAGAATTCTTCAATCATCCAAAGACACAGCGGGCTCAAGAGTTCCTCAATGTCTTTGATTTCAGTCAGTTTGGTGCCTATTTGTAACCCATTGTTTTTAGTGAAAGTAAATTATTTTAGGAGAGAATTATGAAACTAACAAAGAAAATTTTTGCCCTATTAGCCCTCGTCTTTGCCTTGGTGGCAGTGACTGCTTGCTCAAGTAACAGTAGCTCTGGTAAATCAACAGCCAAAGCACGTACTATTGAAGAAATTAAGAAGAGTGGTGAGCTTCGTATCGCCGTCTTTGCGGACAAGAAACCTTTCGGTTATGTAGATAACAAGGGTGCTTACCAAGGTTACGATATTGAACTTGGTAACCGTTTGGCCAAAGACTTGGGTGTTAAACCGAAATACGTCTCAGTAGATGCGGCCAACCGTGCAGAATTCTTGATTTCAAACAAGGTAGATATTACGCTTGCCAACTTTACAGTAACTGATGAACGTAAGAAACAAGTGGACTTCGCCCTTCCTTACATGAAAGTCTCAATCGGTGTAGTGTCACCTAAAGACAAGGTCATTAAGGACGTTAAAGAGCTTGAAGGCAAGACCTTGATTGTTACTAAGGGGACAACTGCTGAAACTTATTTTGAAAAGAACTACCCAAATATCAAATTGCAAAAGTATGATCAATATAGCGATGCCTACCAAGCACTCCTTGATGGTCGTGGCGATGCCTTCTCAACAGATAATACAGAAGTTCTTGCTTGGGCTCTAGAAAACAAAGGCTATGAAGTCGGAATCACATCACTTGGTGATCCAGATACTATCGCTCCAGCCGTTCAAAAAGGTAACAAAGAACTCCTTGACTTTATCAATAAAGACATTAAGAAACTTGGCGAAGAGAATTTCTTCCACAAAGATTATGAAAAAACACTTCACCCAACTTACGGTGATGCTGCTAAAGCTGATGACCTCGTTGTTGAAGGTGGCCAAGTGAAATAAGACCAACACCCTCTTAGAGAGGTAAGTCTTGCTTAATAAAAATAAACAACCACTCCTGCTTATATCTAGTCTAGCTAGAAGCAGGAGTGGTTTTACTTGTTTTTATAGTTTCTTTTGATCTTCCATTCAACGAAAAGGACATATATAAGAAAGCCACCCAACATTCCAAATACGATATAAGGTCTCAGACGATCAGACAAGGTCTTTCGTTGACATAAGGGGATTTTGAACCGTCTTTTCAGGTAATACTTTTGTCCTTATCATCCACTAATTTGTGGGATTCGCCATTATAGGTCAGATAATTGTCTTTACGAACATACATCTTCAAATAGTTGTAGCCGTTCTTTGTGGGAAGGTCTGAAAGAAGGTGCTCCTTGGCATAAACTAGGTTACCGTCCATTAAAGCGTTCAATCTCATCAATGCGTGCATTTTTGATGAGGACATTTCCATCTTGAACAATCTCCCAATCAATCTTACTTCCCTCGCCACCTCTTTCGTAGGATATGGCAAGCTGATGGCTTTCAGGTTGCCAAAGACCGTAGATATCGTCTTTATAAACGTCATGACCAAAGAAAATACCATAGATAATGACTACAGGTAAGAGGATTAGGAAATCTATGCCAAAAATGTTAGCTAAACGGTCTGTAAATTTATCCCAGCGTGCTCGCCATCCCGTTTTGCGTTTCTGTTGTTTCCGATATGCTTTTTGTGGATGATATTTTCGATTGAGATTCTTTCGGTCAGCGTATTTTCTTTTTGTTTGGTGTCTCATTGAGCTTCTCTCTCCTCTTTTGCCGAGCCTCTATAATGATAAGAAATGAGCAAATACCAATAAGTATCAAATAGAAGGATTCAAAAACTTCATCTATAGTGGTTTTCCGTTGACCATAAGGGCTGGTGGAATCATCTTTCCAAGTGATGGACCTGTTTCCGGAGTCTATTCGTTTGTAGGACTCGCCATCATAGGTAATATAATTGTTTTTATGAAGATAGAAATCCATATAGCTGAAGCCGTCCTTTGTGGGGAGGTCTGTTAGGTAGCCTTCCACAGTGTAGAGCTCCATGTGAAGAGCTCCGTCATTAAGCAGCTTGACTGGGCGAGTTCTAGTAGCATAGATAACATCCTTACCATCCTGTGTGACCTGCCAGTCAATATTTCCTCATTTCCGAATATGCTTACAGGAAGTCGCTAACTGATGATGATCAGACTGCCAGAGACCATAAATATTATCTTTGTTGACGGTATAATGATTGTAATAATATAAACCACCATATAGCAGTGCTAGTATTAATAAGATGATCAATCCAGATGTTGGCTCTAGTAGAACTACCATTCTCCAATTAAAGCGCTAGCTTTAGGTTCTTCAATACTTTGGCAGTCACTTCTTCTGTCTTTCTCTTTGTTAGAGAAACTGATTGATTTTTTTCTTTGTCATGCCTAATCCTTTCATCAACCATTGTAACAAATTCATCTCCCAAGCAAAAGCTAGCCCGATTTGTGATATAATTGGGAGTGATTGAAGTCAAGAAAATCTTATTTCTTGTCAGACTTGTAAAAAAATATAATAGAGGATTTTAAGATGAAACTGACACTCCATGAAATTGCCAAGGTTGTTGGTGCTAAAAATGATGTCACTGCCTATAAAGATGTCGCCCTAAACCAGATTGAATTTGACAGCCGTAAGATCACAGCGGGGGATCTCTTTTTGCCGCTCAAAGGTGCGCGTGATGGGCATGATTTTATCCAAACAGCCTTTGACAACGGTGCTATAGCGACATTCACAGAAAAAGAATTACCGGCTGATCAAGCCCACATCCTAGTCGATGACACTCTTGAAGCCTTCCAAGAACTAGCTGCCTACTATCTTGAAAAGACTGGTGTTGATGTTATTGCTGTGACTGGTTCTAACGGTAAGACAACCACCAAGGACATGATTCATGACATTTTGGCAACGACCTACCGCACTTACAAGACACAAGGCAATTACAACAATGAGATTGGTCTTCCTTATACAGCCCTCCACATGCCTGATGATACGGAGAAAATTGTCCTTGAGATGGGGCAAGACCATATGGGAGATATTCATCTCTTGTCAAACTTGGCTAAGCCAAAAACAGCCGTTGTTACCTTAATTGGAGAGGCTCACTTGGAATTCTTCGGTAGCCGTGACAAGATTGCTCAAGGTAAAATGCAAATGCAAGACGGTATGCCTGATGGTAGTCTCTTGCTTGTGCCATGTGATCCAATCGTTGATCCTTTCTTGCCAAGCAATCTTGAAGTGGTACGCTTTGGAGATGGTGCAGAGCTTACAGTCTCTGAGTTGACGGAATACAAGGATCATCTTACCTTTTCAACAAAGTTCCTCGACGGACAAGTTACCTTGCCAGTCACTGGAAAATACAATGCCACAAATGCCATGGTTGCTGCCTATGTCGCAAAACACTTGGGTGTAACTGAGGAAAATATCCTCTCAGCTCTTGCTAACTTGCAACTCACAAAAAACCGTACCGAATGGAAAAAAGCGGCTAATGGAGCGGATATTCTTTCTGACGTCTACAATGCCAATCCAACAGCTATGAAGCTCGTTTTGGAGACCTTCTCAGCCATTCCTAAGAATGAAGGAGGCAAGAAAATCGCTGTCCTAGCTGATATGAAAGAACTCGGTGAACAGTCTGTACAACTTCATACACAGATGATTTTAAGCCTGACACCAGATGCTATTGATACGGTGATTTTCTATGGTGAAGACATTGCAGAATTGTCACAACTTGCCAGTCAAATGTTCCCACTTGGTCATGTTTATTATTTCAAGAAGACATCTGATGAAGACCAATTTGATGCTATGGTCAAACAAATCAAAGAAAGTCTAGGCGAATACGATCAAATCTTGCTTAAGGGCTCTAACTCTATGAACCTAGCCAAGGTTGTGCAAGAACTCCAAGCTAAGGATTAAGTTCTCTAACCTGCTCTCTAAGCAGGTTTTTGATTTACCCTGAAATTTGATATAATAGCAGGCATAGCAATTTCATCAGGAGAAGAGAATGAAGGATTTTTTGACAATGACCCCAACTCATCCCCCCCATATACCTCTGCCCTATTATTTGCTTATGCTCTTGGCGATGGTACTCTTGAGTTACCTGAGTTGGCTTTGGCATAACAATAATGTATGGCGTTGGACCTTTATCACTATTCAAGCCATTCAACTCTTTGCCCTTTACACCTGGTACCTCTGGCAAGGCTTTCCTCTTTTTATTAGTCTGCCCCTTTACCATTGCCGTATGGCCATGTTTGCTGTTCTCCTCTTGAAAAATAGTAGGACAAAGACCTACTTCGCTATTATGGGAGTCGTCGGAACCTACTGTGCATTGATTTACCCAGTATTTGATCCCTATGAGTTTCCTCATATCACAGGATTTTCTTTCCTAATTGGTCACTATGCCCTACTCGTCAATAGCCTGAATGTCATTTTTAACAGTTATAAAACCCATCCCATCAGCCTAGGACTAATCGTGGTGGCTACCTTCCTACTAAATCTAGGTCTGGTAATAGTTAATCAGACCATCGGTGGAAACTATGGGATGCTTAAACACACGCCATTTATTATGGGACCCTCCTTAGTTGTCAAATACCTTGCTGTTTCAGCAACTTTGATTATTCTTATGATAATTATGAAAAAGAGTCTGGAATATTTTGAAGATAAGTATTGAATAAATGAAGAAACACGCCATCAGAAAGCTGATAGCATGTTTTGTCATTTTATTTGTTTTATTCTAACACAAAACGCTTTCAAAATTGCTTTCACACTGTAATTTGGATATAATAAAAGAGTTATGCCTGCGAGAATTATTGCAAGCCTCGACAACAAATGTAGCTTTTAAAAGACAGAAATTTTCTGAAAGAAGTGCTACAACTATCTTACTTTTCAATCTGGTTAAAACCTATTACTGTCAGTAGCTATGGAACGTAGAAGTTTTGCGATTCCTAAGGAAGCTGCTAACGTTCGATACCACTAAGGAAAAGTACCAAAAAGATTATTTTTAAAGAAGAAAGAAAACTATGAGCATTCGAGACGAAATCAAAAAACGCCGTACTTTTGCCATCATCTCTCACCCCGATGCTGGTAAAACAACAATTACTGAACAATTGCTTTACTTTGGGGGTGAAATCCGTGAAGCTGGTACCGTAAAAGGTAAGAAGACCGGAAATTTTGCCAAATCAGACTGGATGGATATTGAAAAACAACGTGGTATCTCAGTAACCTCATCTGTGATGCAGTTTGACTATGCCGGCAAACGTGTTAATATCCTTGATACCCCAGGGCACGAGGACTTCTCAGAAGATACCTACCGTACTCTTATGGCGGTTGATGCTGCCGTAATGGTCGTTGACTCAGCCAAAGGTATTGAGGCCCAAACCAAAAAACTTTTCGAAGTTGTCAAACACCGTGGTATTCCTGTCTTCACCTTCATGAACAAATTGGACCGTGATGGACGTGAGCCACTTGACCTCTTGGAAGAGTTGGAAGAAGTGCTTGGTATTGCCAGTTACCCAATGAACTGGCCTATCGGTATGGGGAAAGCCTTCGAAGGTCTTTATGACCTTTATAATGAACGATTAGAGCTTTACAAGGGTAACGAGCGCTTTGCCAAGATTGAAGATGGTGATACTCTATTTGCCAACAATCCATTCTATGAGCAAGCTAAAGAAGATATCGAACTCTTGACAGAAGCAGGAAATGAATTCTCTGAAGAAGCTATTTTAGCTGGTGAATTGACTCCGGTCTTCTTCGGTTCTGCCCTTACAAACTTTGGGGTTCAAACCTTCCTCGATACCTTCCTCAAATTCGCGCCAGAACCACATGGCCATAAGACAGTAGATGGTGATGAGATTGATCCTCTTAACAAGGATTTCTCAGGTTTTGTTTTCAAAATCCAAGCCAACATGGACCCACGTCACCGTGACCGTATTGCCTTTGTTCGTATCGTGTCTGGCGAATTCGAGCGTGGTATGAGTGTTAACCTAACCCGTACAGGTAAAGGAGCTAAGCTCTCTAACGTCACTCAGTTTATGGCCGAGTCCCGTGAAAATGTCGAAAATGCTGTGGCTGGAGATATTATCGGGGTTTACGATACAGGAACTTACCAGGTTGGTGATACCCTTACTGTAGGAAAAAATAAGTTTGAATTTGAGCCACTACCAACCTTTACGCCCGAGTTGTTCATGAAAGTTTCTGCTAAAAATGTTATGAAACAGAAGTCTTTCCACAAGGGAATTGAACAATTGGTGCAAGAAGGAGCCATCCAGCTCTACACCAACTACCAAACTGGCGAATACATGCTTGGTGCTGTTGGTCAACTTCAGTTTGAAGTTTTCAAGCACCGTATGGAAAATGAATACAATGCTGAAGTCGTCATGACACCAATGGGTAAAAAGACCGTACGTTGGATTCAACCTGAGGATCTTGACGAACGCATGTCATCAAGCCGAAACATCTTGGCCAAAGATCGCTTTGACCAACCAGTCTTCCTCTTTGAAAATGACTTTGCCCTTCGTTGGTTTGCGGATAAATACCCAGATGTAACATTGGAAGAGAAGATGTAATGTACTAAGATTGCTTGGCTATTTCATAGCTTAAGCAATCTACACCACGTCCTATGGGACCGTGGCTAAGTCCCTTACTAACTCGAAAACGGAAAAAACATCGTTTCCGTTTTCTCATGTCGTAACACGATGACTATTTAGTTTTTGCAAATCGTTCATCTTTTGACGCTAGCCCCTATTAGGTGTCTAGCTAGCCGTCTCACTAACTGCGTCAGACGAATAATATCGATTCGTCTGACTTCGTGTCGTAATATCTTAATAATGATATCTACGCCACGTCTCTAAAATAACACAAAATATAGGACTATCTAATCAGATAGTCCTATATTTTTTATAAACCTAATAGTTATCAAGTATAGCTATAATTAATTACTTTAGATAATCACGATTATGATAAATCAAGCCAGCTTCCAAAAGTATGCAAATTGTTGATAGCCAGAAACTTGTTGTAATTCCAAAACTTTCAGTAATAGAACTCATCAGAAAGACGAAAACTGAAAAAGCAAGGGTTTAAATGACTTCAAATACAGAATAAACATGTACTAACTGATTTTCATCCACAGTTTCCTGAAGAAAGACACTTTCAGGGACTTCTTTTAACTGAGAAAAGAAGCCGATTAAACTTGAGAAAATTAAAAATGTTTGTGTGTTTGAAAAAAAGAGGATACTGGCTGTGATGGTCGCCATTGCTAAGAGTGGAAAGAGAATACTTTTCCACTTATGAGCTAAAAACTTTTCGGATAGTTTGTAGACAATTATTCCACCTAAAATGATACCAAGGGAATAGGCTGTATTTGAGTAGCCCCAGTAACTTTCAGTTTGTTTTAATACTTCGGTTACAAAAACAAGGATTACTGATGATACCCAGATTGTATTGGAGAAGTCCTCTAATAAATTTGCTTGGACAAATAACTTTAATTTAGGATTTTTTGCAACTAACTTCCATCCTTTTACTAGAGTATCCAGATTAGTTTCCGCATCTAACTGCTCTATTTTAGCCTGAGGGAGAAGGAGCATCACAGAAGTAGAAAGAAGATAAAGAAATAGGACTATCAACATTGTAGAAAATAGGCCAACCGAAGCGTAAAGGAGTCCTCCCAGTCCTCAACCAATCAATTGCACTCCCTCACTACTCATTGATAAGGCAGCATTTGCCTTTCCCAAATTTGTGGCATATCTAGGAATCATGGCATAAGATACGGGCGATGCAAAGCCATCTAAGATAGAAATAGCGACAACAAAGATATACATTCCTATGGCTGGAACAAATTGAGCCTTAAAGAGCATTACAAGGAGTATTGCTAATAAAAAAGTCTTTCCACATTGAGTGAATGAAAGAACTCTATTTAGGGCTAGTTTTTTAGTCACCAATGGCACTAGAAGGCTTGCCACGAAAGCTGATAATCCGATTAGAATGGGAACCATTGAGGTTGCAATAACGGATTTTGTAATGACGTAGATATTTGCAATGAGAGATACCCTGAGAAAAATGTCAGCTAAGTTAGCAAATAATTGAGAGAGAAGTAATTTCAGAAAGGATTTAGACATATCGTTTCTCCATATTGGTTACCAAATCTGGAAATGAAATTGGATTCACATATTTTTTAAACAAAATAATTTTACAAGAATAATAATCTTATTTAATAAATTCCCATATATGCTTTCTAACTATTTTCCTCTATCAATTTTTTCAAATGTGCTTCATAAGTCTTTGCAATATGCTCGCTCCCTGCCAATTTCATGGCCCCAATATATTTTTTCATTTCGATAATGGACTGATTATTTCCTTCTTTTTTATATTGATAATAATTTTGTGCATATTGAAAAACCAATCGTTCATAAATTTCAGTCTCGATAAAAAAGCATTGGTTTAATTGTTTTTCAAAATACAGTGCATCAATGAGTTCTTCTCTTTCTATGCATGTAATATAAACATTTAATAACATGGTTGATATCATGCGTCGATTATTAGGAATCTCTTTGTAAAAATCAGACCTTCTAGACATCTCCTTTGCCAAAACCATAAGAGTCTCATGGTTCAACACATCTAAGGTATTTGCAAAAATCAATAATTCATAATACCCCCAGTACTCGACACTAAATAGATAATCGGTTAAATCAGCTAGGTCCTGTTGCGTATAGTAGCTTTCTCCCGATAAATCTTGCAAGCGAATTTTTAATAAAATAGTATTAATGTGATGAAACTTCTCTCGTTTAGGTTCTGATTCTAATTGAGAACTGAGTAACTTCTTTAATCCATCGATATCATGAGTCGATACAAAAAGTCGAATTTTTGATAATAGCTCATTCAGATCATCACGATGAAAATCATGGACAGCATACATAAATTCTTCAATAGGCATATTGATTTCATCTAAGATCAACATAAACTTTGAAATGGTTAAATCTGTCTGTCCCTTTTCAAAACGGGATAGTTGAGACGTTGAAATACCTGCTTTTGCGACATCTTTTAATCGTAACCCTCTTGATTCACGAAATTTTTTTAAAACTTCTCCAAATTTTTGCATGGAAAACCTCCAGTTTGCACATATGGGAATATTTATGTTTTTTGTATCTTAACATAAAATACAGTAAAACAAAAGTGAGGTAATTCATATGAAGAAACAAAAATTGTTGTTATTGGTTGTTTTAGTTTGCGAAGGAATCATTGTTATCTTAGTTGAATAATAATACTCTCAGTTAGAATTTAAGGAAAAGACGAGCAATGTAGCGTCAAATTAACTATTGTGGCATGAATTATTAGCCTAATTTGTTTAGTTGTTAGAAACTATATCTCAACTATGTATAGTTTTTGCAAATCGTTCATCTTTTGACGCGAGTCACTATCTTGTGTCTAGCTAGCCGTCTCACTAACGACGTCAGACGAATCATATCGGTTCGTCTGACGTCGTGTCGTAATATTTCATAAAAACAAGAAAAACCATAGGACTGCCACTTAAGACTGTCCTATGGTTTCTTTTATTTTTCCGTATTTAGTAATCTGCCTAGGAATCGTTGCAAGGCGAAGAAAACAATGAGGCTGGCCAATGTTTCTCCAAGGAAGGATGAGCTATTGACAATGAGTGAGTAAAGATAAGGGCTTTGTCCTTTAGGGGCATAGCTTCCCCAAAAGATGACACCTGCTATAAAGTGAATGAGGTAACGAGCAAAGCTACCAAGCAGAATCCCCCCAGTGATATACATCAGAGATTTAACTTTATAGCCTTGTTTAATGGCTTTATCTAGGGCTGGTTTGACCACACCACTAATCCCAATAAGGCTAAAGGCGACAAAATACTCCAGAAAACCTTGTGTTAATGTTAGCCAACCACCGGCTGCTTGTCCCGTCGCCACTTGGAGAAGCCCCCAGATAAGGCCTCCCATAGCACCGGCTTTAAGCCCCCAGCGAAAACTGAGGAGAAAGATAGGCGCCATTTTAAAGGAAAGGGAAATCCAAGGGCCTAGGGATATTGGCTGAGTAACTAGATCCAGGATATAAGCAATGGTCGCCAAAAGGGCGATATCAATCATTGGTCGAATACTTGTTTTCGACATAAAAAACCTCCTATACCAATCGTCTTGATTGGCTATTTTTTTGCCACATCAAAACGACGTCATAGAAGTCTATTTCAATCTATTTTGAGACACATCCCTACGCAGGTTCTAACCTGATCAGGTGGTAAGAGTTTAGGCGAGTCTTGAAGAAAAGATTCAAGCTAGCCATTCTCAGCAATTGCTCCTCTTGTGACTCTTTTATTGTACTACCAGAAACCAATTTCTGCAAGTGTATTAAATCTTAAAATGTGGTATAGTTAGAGCAAGAACTATCTTTAAAGTAAAAAAGGAGCAACAACTATGGGAATTTTTTCAGGATTGCTTGGCAATGCGTCTAAGAAAGATAATGACAAGGTTGAGCGTCAATTGGAGAATATCTTGATTCCAGGTGAACAGGTGGACTTAGCCTATGTCCTTGTTCGTGACTTGATTGTCTTTACAGAGAAACGCTTGATTTTAGTAGATAAGCAAGGTGTTACAGGAAAGAAGACTTCCTATAAATCTATCCCTTATCACTCAATCTCTCGTTTCACTGTAGAAAGCTCGGGGAACTTTGACCTAGATGCTGAACTTAAGATTTGGATTTCATCAGCACTTGATCCTGCAGAAGTGCTTCAATTTAAGAGCGATAATAATGTCTTTGAAATTCAGCAAGCTTTAGCAACAGCAGTGCTAGAGTGAAGAGGAATTGACTATGTTTATTGAAAAGGAACTTGGTTACAAGCGTCACTGGATTAATATTGACTCAGACATTGTATCTGAGCAATCCTACCTTTATACTAAGTACGATATTGACCAAGAAACCGTAGAGTATGCCTTGGATAAAAATGAACGAGCCCACATGGATTACAACCGTGAGAATGGGACAATTACCTTTATCTATAATGTTCTGGCGCTTGAAAAGGACAAGGAATACTATGAGACTATCCCTCTGACTTTTATTGTACAAGATACGCGTTTGGTGACCATTAGTAACGAGGATAACGCTTATGTGATAAGAAAGATGCAAGACTATGTGGATAACCCTGAGGATTTGTCTATCTACACGTTGCTTTTTGCAGGACTTGAGATGATTTCAAATGCTTATTATCCCGTTATTGAACGCTTGGATCAGCAAAAAGACGAAGTTAGTCGACGCCTAAGGCAGACCACGACAAGTAAGAATCTTTATGATCTTTCAGATTTGGAAACAGGCATGGTCTATTTGGTGACCGCAGCTACACAAAACCGTCTCCTTTTGGAATACATTAATGGGCATGCCATTTATCGTCGTTTCAATGAGGTCGAAAAAGAGCAGTTTGATGATGCTATGATTGAAGCCAGGCAGTTGGTTGCCATGACGGATCTTATTTCAAAGGTCTTACAACAACTATCAGGTTCTTATAATAATATCCTAAACAACAATCTGAATAATAACTTGAGTAATTTGACTATTATCGAGGTACTCTTGGGAGTTCTTTCCGTCATTACCGGTTTCTTTGGGATGAATGTTCCTATACCTTTTATGACTGTCAGTCCAGCCTGGATTTTCATCGTTTTTGGTAGTATCATTCTTTGTTTGGTTTTGGCCCGCTATCTGCGTTGGTTGGTTCATAAAAAATAATCAGTGAGTGAAACCGTCTTCTCAAATTGGAGGCGGTTTTAAAACATTATTTTCTGTCTTTTTATCCTTAAATATGATAGAATAGATGAGTTGTTAAATTAACGACTGTAAAATACAAGCAGATGCTTTATCTGCTCATCCAAGTCTCATAAGGTAGCTTCGCACTACCTTCAATAGAAAGAAGAATACTTTGAAATTTACAGATTTAAACCTATCAGAAGACATCCAATCAGCTGTTGTAGCTGCCGGTTTTGAACAACCATCACCTATCCAAGAGTTGACAATTCCACTTGCTCTTGAAGGTAAGGATGTCATCGGTCAGGCACAAACTGGTACTGGTAAAACAGCTGCCTTTGGTTTGCCTACCCTAGATAAAATTCGTACAGAAGAAAATACAATTCAAGCCCTGGTTATTGCCCCAACACGTGAGTTGGCAGTGCAATCTCAAGAAGAGCTTTTCCGTTTTGGCCGTGATAAGGGCGTTAAGGTTCGCTCAGTATACGGTGGTTCTAGCATCGAGAAACAAATCAAGGCCCTCCGTTCAGGTGCCCACATTGTAGTAGGGACACCAGGTCGTCTCCTAGACCTTATCAAACGTAAAGCCCTTAAACTTAACAATATCGAGACTTTGATTTTGGATGAAGCTGATGAAATGCTTAACATGGGCTTCCTAGAAGACATTGAAGCAATTATCAGTCGAGTACCAGAGGAACGTCAAACCCTTCTCTTCTCAGCAACTATGCCTGATGCCATCAAACGTATTGGTGTTCAGTTCATGAAAGATCCTGAGCATGTGAAAATCAAGGCTAAGGAATTGACCAATGTTAACGTTGATCAATACTTTATCCGAGTGAAGGAACAAGAGAAGTTTGATACTATGACTCGTCTTATGGATGTTGACCAACCTGAATTGTCAATCGTCTTTGGACGTACCAAACGTCGTGTGGACGAGTTGACACGTGGTTTGAAACTTCGTGGTTTCCGTGCAGAAGGTATCCACGGAGACCTTGACCAAAACAAACGTCTTCGTATTATCCGTGACTTCAAGAACGGCCAAATCGATATCATGGTTGCAACAGATGTTGCGGCGCGTGGTCTTGACATTTCAGGTGTTACTCACGTCTACAACTACGATATTCCACAAGACCCAGAAAGCTACGTTCATCGTATTGGACGTACAGGCCGTGCAGGCCAATCAGGTCAATCGATTACGTTCGTTTCTCCAAACGAAATGGGTTACTTGGGCATCATCGAAAATTTGACTAAGAAACGCATGAAAGGCCTTAAGCCACCAACAGCTCAAGAAGCCTTCCAATCTAAGAAGAAAGTTGCCCTTAAGAAAATTGAACGTGACTTTGCGGATGAAACTATCCGAGCTAACTTTGACAAGTTTAAGGACGATGCTGTTAAATTGGCTCAAGAATTCACACCTGAAGAATTGGCGCTTTATATCTTGAGCTTGACCGTTCAAGATCCAGAGACAATGCCAGAAGTGGAAATTGCGCGTGAAAAACCATTGCCATTTAAACCATCAGGTGGTGGCTTTGGTGGTAAAGGTGGCAAAGTTGGCCGTGGTAACCGTGGTCGCGATAACAACCGTCGTGGTGGATACCGTGGCGACCGTAACCGTGATGATCGAGACGGTGGTCGTCGAGACTTCAAACGCAAGTCTAAGAATAACAGTCGTGACTTCGAAAATCGTGGCAACAAACGCCCACACCGTGCTTCAAGCGAAAAGAAAAATGGCTTTGTTATCCGTAACAAGGGTGATAAGTAAGAATTAAAACGCTCTAAAAAATAGAGCGTTTTCCTATACCTTGAATATACAATATAAGTACATAATAAAAACTCATAAGTTTTTCTATAACCAACCAGTGATTGATGCTCAACCAAAACCATTAATCAATCTTCAGTGGTTGTTTAATTTAATTTATCAAAGTAGGTTTAATTAGAGAATAAGATAGCTTAGAAGCATTTTGTAAGATTATTTATACCTAAAGATGAGTTTATCTATATTATGGCATTTACTGCGGATATAATTCAGGACACCTTGCAGGGTGTTTTTTTTATTTACTAAATTTGGAGTAATACTACTGATTTTAAAACTTTTTAGATCATGTAGAATTACTCACGCGCGTGAGTTGTACTACTATGAGAGCAATATTCCAAATGGAAGTGATCTAACATTGGTTGATAATCAGATCATTCAGCTGTGAGAGAACAAACTTAATAATAAGGTGCGAAAATGTCATAACTGGAAAACATCTTATGAAGTCTTATAAGAGGAAAGTATGCACTTAATTTGATAATTCAAGACCAAAAAACACACGGTTATTTTTCCGTGTGTTCTTTGATATAGGCCAATTTTTTCTCTCGGCTTTTTTTCTTAAAGAGTGCTTCGGCGCTCATGGCCTCTGGTTTGCTGGCGAAAGCTTCTGAGTAGAGGAGTTTAACTGGTAGGCGAGCTCTGGTATACTTGGCGCCTTTGCCTGCGTTGTGGGTTTTGAGGCGGCGTTCGACGTCTGTAGTATAGCCTGTATAGAGGGTGCCATCGGCACACTCAACCACATACATGTAGGCCTTGCTATCCTTTTCTGTCATCGATTAGGACTCACCCTCAGTCTTTTTTCCAAAGTAAATCTCAAAGATTTCATCGGTATAGTCACCATTTTCCTTGTGAACGAAGAGAGGTGGAAGAATTTTCAAGCCATCTGTCGAGCCGTCTTTAATGGCTTCAATCAGGAGCATATTTGCCTCACGTCCCATCTTAGGATAGATAAACTGGATGCGTTTAGGTGCTAGATTGTACTGGCGCATGGTGTCGATGATATCCAAAAAGCGGTCAGGGCGATGCACCATGGCAATACGTCCATTAGATTTTAGGGCATGACGAGCGACCTGGCAAATTTCTTCTAAATTCGTCGTGATTTCGTGGCGGGCCAAGAGGTAATGCTCTGACAGATTTTTCTTAGACGTTTCTGTCGCCTTAAAGTAGGGAGGGTTACAGAGGATAAGGTCCACCTGAGATCGTGGGGCATGGTCAAGCAAATTTTTTAGGTCGTCATTGACAACAGTCACCTGATCTTCTAATTGATTAAGAGTTACGGAACGCTTGGCCATATCAGCCAGGCGTTCTTGCAACTCAACCAAGGTAATCGGTGCCTCAGTGCGTGTGCTGGCAAAGAGGCCAACGGCACCATTTCCGGAACAGAGGTCGACGATTAACCCCTTCTTTGGAATTTTTGGGAATCGCGAGAGAAGGACACTATCGATAGAATAGCTGAAGACTTCCTTGTTTTGAATGATTTTTACATCTGTGGAGAAGAGTTGGTCAATGCGTTCTCCGTTTTTTAAAATTGGATTTGTCATAACTTTTATTGTAGCAAAAAACAGCTCCCAAAGGAACTGTTGCGAGTGATTACTCTAGGACACCGAAGGTATATCCTTGATTTTTGAAATATTCGATAATTTGTGGAAGGGTCTGAACAGTCAGCTCCTTACCAGCTGTATCGTGCATTAGTACAACTTTAACAGTAGTTTCAGGGAAATATTTCTGTGAATCGTCCATATAAGCCATCATGCTTTCAGATGTGGTTGGACGAACAGAGAGTGGTTCTGCATCTACACAGAGCGTGTTCCAGTCAATCCACTGGACATCTTGTTTTGAAATCCTTACCTAAGATGGCTTGGAAATTGGCATTGGTTTGGTCAACCTCAGAAATAATTTGACTTTGATTTGGAATACGTCCTGGATAGAGCAGATTGAAATTATGGCTAAGACTGTGGTTGGCAATGGCATGTCCTTCAGTAATTTGGCGTTTGAGGATGTCCCCATTTTCAGATGTGATGGTATAGCCAATGTGGAAGAAGGTTGCGTGAACGCCATACTCTTTCAGAATATTCATGACTTGTGGTGTCAAAGTGGGATCAATCCCATCATCAAAGGTTAAAAAGACTACCTTACCTTAACATCATCTGATTTCCCTCGGATAGTGTTATTAAAGGCAGTGACATCATAGGCGTAGTCAGACTCCTCAATGCTGTGGTTACTACCTTTCTTGAGTTGTGTTTCATCATCTTCCTTAGCTTTTTCTGAAGATGAGCTTGTGCTATTAGCGACTTGTTCAGTCTTTTCAGCCTTGGTTACTTGTTTATATTTCGTGTTATGGCGTTGGAATAGGAAAAAGCCTAGGATAGCCAGAACAGCCAAGTTTGCAATAATAAGGCAAAGATTAAGTGCCTTTCTATTTTTCCCTATAATCTCAAGACTTTTTTTTCATAGTTACATTATAGCTCAAACCATTAGAAAGTGCCACACCATTTTCAATAGTTTACAAAGAAATTCGATGAAACTAGCGCTCCTTTTTTTGGTATAATAAGAAAAAACTTGTAGAAAAAGAGGTAAAAACGTGTTTTACGCTTATTTACGTGGGCTTGTTGTCTTCCTTCTATGGATTATCAATGGGAATGCCCATTACCACAATCGCGATAAATTATTGAACAAGGACGAAAACTATATCTTGGTTGCTCCGCACCGAACTTGGTGGGACCCTGTTTATATGGCATTTTCAGCTCGTCCTAAGCAGTTTATTTTCATGGCTAAGAAAGAACTCTTCAAGAGTCGTATCTTTGGTTGGTGGATCCGTATGTGCGGAGCCTTCCCAATTGACCGTGAAAATCCTGGTCAAGAAGCTATCAAGTACCCTGTTAACATGCTTAAGAAGAGTAACCGTAGTTTGATTATGTTCCCAAGTGGTAGCCGCCATTCATCTGATGTTAAGGGAGGAGTTGCAGTTATCGCTAAGATGGCTAAGGTTAAGATTATGCCGGTTGTCTATCAAGGACCTCGTGAACTTAAGGGGCTCTTGACAGGTGAACGTGTGGATATGAACTATGGTAATCCTATTGATATTTCAGATTTAAAGCGTTTGAATGACGAAAATATCCAAGAGGTTGCTCGTCGTATCCAGTCTGAATTTGATCGCCTTGATGAGGAAGTTTTGAGCTATCAAACAGGCAAGAAACCCAATCCTTTGACTTATATTTATCGAGTACCTCTCGGTATTGTGGCTATCATTGCGGTACTTTTGACCATGGCTTTCTCATATGTAGCTAGCTTTGTTTGGAATCCTGAAAAACACCGTGCCAAAGAAACTCAGAAATAGGCTAATAACTCTGTCAGACATAAATCTTAAGTAGTCATTGTATTCTTGGACATCAATCTTAAGACTGTTTGAGTTTGGTGTCTTATTTGTTGCACGGATAACCATGAGTGTATAATCTGAAGGCACATTACGCATGACCAGATACACCTTATCTCCGGTTAACGGAATGACTTCTAAGGTCACTGCTTCAGGATTCTTAACACTACTTGGCAAGAAAACCTGCCAATCAAGATTTTCAGTATTAATCCCTTTTTTAATAGCACTAGTAGCATCTGTTGTTGTTAACTCCATAACGACCAACCCATTTGAAGAAGAGTAAGTCATAGAGGTTGCTGTGATGCTTCCAAGACCATTACCAAATGATTGTGTTGCCTGAAGTTGTGACTCTAAATAAGTAACTCGAGTTGGAGAGAAATATGCAGTTGTAGCTGTCCATACCATAGTCCCCAGTAATGCATAGCTAATAATCATCGTTCGTTTTAACCGATGTCGCCTCAAGTAAGAGAGAACCCTGTTGCTCTCCCAAAAGGACTTTATCCTATTTGCTGCTCTAATCGGAAAATACCGCCAACCTTCTAGCTCTTCGAGCCCTTGTGTATTTTCATAATCTTTAAATTCTTCCATGAAGCCATGATAGGCTATTTTATATAGCTGCCGCAACCTAGTGACATAGGTTGACTTTTGTGATAATAATACTCTTATTCTGGTTTCCTAGCCTTGAAATAACCCCGTCAATAAGCTATATAGTAATAGTGTTTGGGAGCAGTCCTAACCACTGTTTTTGTTTTTAGAAAATATTGTTGTGACTATTGGGACTTCCTGTTGTTACGATGGTTTTTCTTGTCTAAATGTGGTTCTTTGACAACAAAAAAGAGGTAGCCCTCAATGGACTACCTCTCTTCCCAAGAGAAATTTCTCTGGAGAAGAAAAACAATGACTATTTTTAGTTTAATAGCGAGGGGAGAAACCTCATAACACTAAAAACAGAAAGGATAGTTATGCTTTTAGGAAGGTCCCTGATTCATAACTAATAGAACTTAATAGAACTTAATAGAACTTAATAGATTATGTTAGATGCGAGAGGAGAAATCTCGTCTAACCTTACAACAACAATGGTTAGGTCAAGGCGAGGGGAGAAACCTCGTTCCTTAACCTTGATATAAGTATATCATAATAGATCTTGTATTCGAAGCTCAGAGGACACTTTATTTCACTTTTTTTATATTTTTTTTAACCAAATTTCGTAAATGCTATCAACTATAAGGGGAGTATGTCACCTTCACCGTCTCAGAGGTTAGGAATTGAAAGAAGATTTCAATATAAAAAAGGACTCTGCATTGAAAAAGAATCCTGGCTCTATAATTTCTGTAGTGGGTAAAACTACTGTAGAGATTATAGAGCTTTTTGAGTGTACACTAAAAGTCCCATAAGAACTATAATGAAAAGTGACAAAACTACCATTAGGAAGAACTTATGAGACCTATTAAGAATACCACAGAATTAATCGGAATTAAAGACCAAAATATCAAGATTTCACTTGTTTTTGAAACTGATACTCATATCGAGATTCAAGCAAAACTCGATTACCCTGCACCATCATGTCCTCACTGCCATGGAAAGATGATCAAGTACGACTTTCAAAAGCCTTCTAAAATCCCTCTTCTCGAGCAAGCGGGAACGCCAACTCTACTACGTCTGAAAAAACGTCGTTTCCAGTGTAAAAGTTGTAGAAGAGTCACGGTAGCTGAGACATCTATCGTTGAGAAAAACTGCCAAATCTCCAATCTAGTCCGACAAAAAGTTACACAGCTTCTAACTGAGAAGGTGTCACTAACTGATATTGCAAGAAGACTTCGCGTGTCGACGTCCACTGTCTATCGTAAGCTTGATCAGTTCACTTTCAAGGAACATTATGACAAACTCCCTGCTGTTATGTCCTGGGATGAGTTTGGGTTCAAGAAAGGGGAATTGGCTTTTGTGGCGCAGAATTATGAGACAAACCAACTCATAACCATCCTTGATAATCGCCGCCAAACTACTATACGAAACTACTTTTTGAAGTATCCATTGAAAGTCCGGCAACAGGTACAGTTTATCACGATGGATATGTCTGGAGCTTATATTCCACTGGCTCGCAAGCTCTTTCCAAACGCAAAAATCGTTCTTGATCGTTTCCACATCATCCAGCACCTTGGACGTGCCTTTTTAAAGACTAGAATTGCAATTATGAACCAGTTCGATAAGAAGTCACTACCCTATCGAGCCTTGAAAAATCACTGGCGACTCTTCCAAAAGGACAGCTGTAAGTTATCTCTCAACTCTTTCTATTCAAAGACTTTCCGCCAAACTTTAGCACCACATGAAGTTGTTAAGAAGACACTAGTCTTTTCAAAAGAGCTTACTGACTACTATACACTTTATCAGCTTTTGCTTTTTCACTTTCAGGAGAAGAGAGTAGGTGAGTTCTTTGACCTGATAGAGGAAAATAGAAGCAAGGTCAATCACTATTTTCAAACGGTCTTTAGGACTTTTCTTAGACACAAGCAATACATCCAAAATGCACTAGAAACAGACTATTCAAACGCAAAACTTGAAGCGACTAATAAGTTAATTAAAGACATTAAACGCTTGGGCTTCGGTTTTAGAAACTTCATCAACTTTAAGAAACGTGTCTTCATCACACTGAACATACATAAAAAGAGGACCTATCCGGTCCTCTCTAGATGTTAGCTTTTCGTCACCCACTACAGTTGACAAAGAGCCAGAATCCTTAATTTCTTATAATCCCATCAAATAATTTCTTCAAGTTCCCAAAACTCACCACTGGAAAGACGAGTCCTGAGTAGAATAAGAGTACGGTGTTTAGAAAATCTACCAAGACTGAAATTCGTTGGAAGCGGATAGTCAGTCGAATCATGACAAGATAATAGCCGAGGAAAATCAGGAAACCAATCAGTACCACGAACAGTCCTTGGAAACTGATGACCTTCAAAGAAAAGTGAGTTGGTAAACCCTGATGAATCAAAAGCAGAGCAATCCAGAAGATCAAAGACAACCAAACAAAGTAAACCACTGCTCGTTGCAGGTAAATTCTATACACTGATTGCAAAGCATACTGGGTACCAAAAGATTGCCCAGACCGAATCTCGTACTCCAACTCTTCATTTCCCAAGGAAACCACATGAGTCAAGATGAAATAATAATAGAAATAGGACAACTGAAAGTCAGAATTTCCTCTCAAAAGGCTATAAAAACCAAGAATGAAAATGACGTGGTAGAGGGTGTCAAACAGGGTATCCGCCCAGCGTCTCCTGCGAAAGAGATAAAATCGCTTCACTTCATTATACATGGAACAAACTTCCCTTCTTTTTGGCATAGGTCAAACAAGTTTGAAAGCACAAGTAACCCAAGAGCCAGTAAATCAAACCGTATCCCAGTAATAATAAAAGAACGAACCAACTTGGCTGACGGATAAAACTCACCAAGAGATGGAAAGGCAAGAAACGAGTTAAAGTAGCAATCAAATGACTCGATTGTTCCTGAAAACCAACCAAAAAGAGAATCCCGTAAGCAAGGAGGCTAGTAATACTGGAAATTTTTGTAAAGACAAAGGAAAAACTGGCAAAGAGAAAGCCTAGACCATAAAGGGACGCAATAACCACAAAGGACAGAAGAAAGGTAACAAATGTATCGACCCAGTCAGTAGGAAAGGCAATCTGCTGAACCAAGGCAACCAAGCAAAACAAAGGAATGGCCTTGACCAAGTCCAACAAAATCTGTACGATAATTTTGATAAAAAGCATGACAAAGATGCTCCTCCGACTCTGAATCACGTTGATAATGGTGCGGTCTGCAATCTCATCCTCGATAAAATAGGTCGGATGAGTGATACTGTGGCTAGAAAAATACCAAGTAAAAAGCAAGATAAACAGCTCAAAAGTATCTTTCTGACTGTCAAAATAGGTCAGAAAACCCGTAACTAGAAAGAAAATTCCCATGTTAGCAAAGAGAAGATTGACTTTGAACTGTTTGTATTCGCTGAGTTGACGACTAAACTCTCTCCCAATCGCTGATAGCATCATTTGAGCACCTCATACAGCAAATCTTCCAAAGAGGCAGGTTCTCGGGTAAACTGTAAGACTTCCGTTTCTTCCAGCAATAGCCGATAAAGGTCTGGAATTCTGATCTCTACCGAAATCCCACCATCAAGCACCTTGTAGTCCAGCTCAGAGAATCTTTGTCTCAGTACACTTTCTGAACTCTTATCTAACAGCAAGTGATAGACTTCATGCTGGTGGACATTACCAAAAATCTCCTCAAAGGTTCCTTCTCGATAAAGCCGTCCCTCCTGAATTACCACCACCCGAGTGCTGACCTTCTCGATAAAACTAGCGTCATGACTGGTGATAAAAATACTGGCTTGATGGTAACGAGCATAATCCTGCAAAAGAGTCATCAGCTGTTTTTTTGCCAGCAAATCTAGCCCATTGGTCGGCTCATCCAAACAGAGTACTTTCGGTTTTTGCACCAAGGCTAAGATTAAGGTCAATTTTTGACGGTTGCCCTGGGACAGTTCTGAAACCAGCGTGTCCTTATAAGGGGTAAAAGCCAGCTGGTCACACAAGACATCCACCTCTGCCTTGATATGAGACAAGGCAATCCCATTCAAGCCTAGAAAATATTGGAGATTCTCCATAGCTGTCAAATAACTGTACAACCCCTGCCCGCTCTCCAAGACAAACTTGACCAGCGAGTGGATTTTCTTGGAGCGATTAGAAACGCCATAGACACGAACCTCGCCCTTATCCTGCAAAAAAATCCCTGCCAAGAGCTTGATAAAAGTCGATTTCCCGGCACCATTGCTACCAACGATGGAGAAGATTTCACCTGAATCCGCTTGAAAATCAGGAATGTCTAACAACAACTTCTTGTGAAAACTCTTTTGAACTTGTGAAAATGTTATGTTAGTCATTTAAGATAACCCCTAGATTTAGAAGATTCTCTTTAATTTGTTGAATTATTTTTTCAATATCTATATTTTCAGTATTATATCGTTGCTTTAGAGCATCTTGACAACTTTTCTTATTTCTTATACTTTCTAAAAAATGAAAATATATTTCAGATACTTCATATAGTTCGCCACTAGACTTATTATATAATATTGTCTTTTTATCTCCTTGAAAATTAGGCTCAAAACGAATAAACCACACTTTATTATTTATATGCATGTAAACTACACCTCATATCATAATCCTTATTAGACACACTCGCCAGAGCATAACAACCTCCACCACAAAATTTATATAGTGAACAGGACTTACATTTAGTATTTTTGCTCCAATTTGTATGGTTTAGTTCTTCTACTCCAGAATACCATACTTCATCAAAGTCATTATTCAGTAAATTCCCCATTTTATGTTTTTCATCGTGCAAAAACGGGCAAGGATAAACATCGCCATGCATATCTATCTCAAACTCTGTTTTTTGTGCTGGACAATATAAAGGGGATCGGTAATCGTAACCTTTTTGAATAGCCAAAGACCATGGATGACAAAAAGGAGCTGTTCTAAAAATTATTCCTTGTTTTTGATAAGTAGTTAATAATTCCTCATAATAAAGCAAGTAATCAAGATCATTAGTTAACAATCGTTTACTCGTAGTAAATATTGATGATAACTGAATATATTTCAACTTATTAGATAAACAAAAATCAAAAATTTCTGGAAGCTCCATTACATTTAAAGAGCTTATTACAATATTAACTATGATATTTTCAAATTTCTTTTATTGTAATCTTTTACAAAAATTAACAATTTGAGTCAAAGGATCTTCATCAATTAGATTTGGTCTCAATTTATTAAAATTCTTTATTGAGTCTAAACTAATTTGAATCGATGAAAATTTTTCAATATTATTTAATATATATTTTTCTGTATTAAGGGGAACTACACCCGTCGTATGTAATTTAATCAAAATACCTAGACTATCTATATAATCAACAATTTTATCAAATTTCGGATGAAGAGTTGCTTCTCCCCCAGTCAAATAAACTTCGTATGGATATTGAGGTAATTTGGACAAAACAGTTTTCAAATCCTGATATCTCAAATATTCCGAATTCTTACTTACAAAACAATAAGGACATCTAAAATGACATTCATTAGTTATTTTCAGACCAATCTTCAAAGGCGCAATTACTTTTTCATTGCTTTTAGAACTTATCTTTGAATAGATATAAAATGGCAAGTCAAAACTTGACTCTATTTTTTTACATGTTTCGATCAAATTTTCAGATTTCAAAGCTACACCTCCTAAAATCTGAAGCAATCTCAGGGTAGGAATTAAGATATCCAAACCCCGTACAATAATCATTCAAGGTACACTGTGAACATTTTGTTCCCACCGAACTATGATACATAATAGAGGTTTGAATCTTATAATCCTTTGATAGTAACTCGTCAGTAGTGTTAGAATATATATTCCCTATCTTGAGTTCTTTTATAGGAAAATGATCCATAAAATGAAATATATCTCCCTTTGCGTCTATTGTCCAATGTAATAAATCTAAATTGAAACGAGAAATATCTTTCGAATTCTCCAATTTTCTAGCTTCTCTAGATTGAATTTCTATTGGATAAATTATTTCAAGATGCATTGTTTCTTTAGTTTTAGAATACAATTTTTTTATCTTTTCAGAATTTACAAGGTATTCATCGTAATCAACTAACGGAATTAAGTTCTTTCCTCTTCTTAACGGATAAACTGGAGAGATAGAAAACGAAGCTATTCCAATATCTCTCAACAACTCATATACTCCTAACATATCATTAACATTTAGATGAGTAATAGTCATATTGACTCGAACATTAATGCCATAAGTCACAAGTAATTGAATATTTGCCACCACATGCTTGAAATTATCTACACCTCTCTGTTTCATGTAACTCTTTTCTAAACCGTCCAAACTCACTTGAACATAGTCATTTTCATCAAAAATTTTTGATAATCTCTTCACAGATTCTTCTGTAAATAAAACAGCATTAGTGAATAACTCAACAATTGGAAAATTGTTTTTTGCATATTGAACTATTGAAAACCAATCTTCATGCATTAAAGGTTCTCCACCTGTTATGGTTAAATGAAGAGGTTGAAGTTGTTTAAGTTTATCAAGTCCTGATATAACGTCATTTAATGACGGTACCACCCCATCATTTTTTCCAGCCCAGCAGTGAACACAACGTTGATTACATCTCTCAATAATTTTATAACCTACATAGATAGGTTTTATTGCATCATTTAACGATAAATCTTTTGTTAAATACAAACGATTAAAAACTTCCAACCAAGTTCTTTCATTCATAAAATGCACCAAGTTTCTTAATTTGATAAAAAATGAGAGAATTTTAACAATACCAATAATCATACAGGAAATTAAAATTCTCTCATTTTGCTTCACAAATATCATCGCTAATCAATATAAAGCTCATTAATGACCATGTGATTTAGACCATGATTTGTATAACTTAATCTTTCCGCAATCAATTTTTTCTACCGACAAATCGATTGCTGTTAGTTTAGTTTCCATTAGTTCACGTTTCTCTAAACTAGACATGACTATCCCTCCCTTACTTCAAATTGTATTTGTAAGCTTACGAGTATAGTATATCACTTTATAAATCTAATTCTATTTTGTCCCGAATCTGCTCTTTTAATTATCATCTGAGAAAGAAGACAATATTTTATTTAAATGTTCTTCATATCTTTCTGCAAGTTTCTCACATTCGACTACACGCATAAATCCAATTACTTTTCTCATTTTTAGGATTGATTGTGTTGTCTGCTTTTTTTTAAATTCATAAAAAGATCGTGCGTATGTATAAATTAAACGCTCATAAATCTCAGATTCATCAAAATAAAAACGAGAAATTTGTTTTTCAAAGTATTTTGCATCCACTAGGTAATCCCTTTCAATACAGATAATAAAAGCATTTAGAGCTATACTAGCAATCACTCTCCTATAACTAGGTATATCATGATAAAATTCTGTTCTATGTAACAGTTCTTTAGATAACAATAGGAACGTTTCGTAATTAAAAATGTACATGATATTTCCAAATAATAAAATTTCAAACATTCCCCAATAATTAACACCAAATAAGTAATCAGTTATTCTATTTATATCCGTATCATTAAAATATTCTTCGCCAGAAAGTTCTTGTAATTTTATTTTTAAAAAAATAATTTCTATTGTGGAAAAGATAGAAGTATCATCATTTTCCATGCGTTTAATCAACATTTTATGTAATTTAGGCACATTTCTATTAAGAAAACACTGCTTGACTTCATCTATTAGTTGATAAAAACAATCTCTTTTAAAATCCTTAACAGCATACATAAATTCCTCGATGGGTACATTTATCTGTTCAAGAGCTAAAAAAAATTTTGTTGTTGTTAAATCTGTTTCTCCTTTTTCAAACCTAGACAGCTGTGAACGTGATATCCCTCTGTGCTCAATGTCTCTAAGAGTAATTTTTCTTGATTCTCTAAATAATTTATATATTTCCCCAAATTTTGTTAACATTCTATACCTCCATGAGCAAATATGGGACAGTTCTAAAATAAAGCCTCTTCATGTGATAAAATATACATAGATTATATCATATAATTAAAGTTTTTATTAATTTATTCAAGGAGGTTTCACATGAATATTTCTATAAAAAGATTCCTAATGATTTTACTTGAAATTATCATTATCATCGCCTTATAATTATCATTCAGTAATTTAGGTCCTATATTTAAAAAGAGTTCTTATGAGACTTTTTGTGTACACTCAAAAAGCTCTATAATTTCTACTATTAGGAGTCATTAGCGATGGAGTTTTTTTCTTTTTGATATATTTTTCAAGTTTTTTACGAATAAGAAAGAAAATATATCAATTAAGGAGAATAGCGTGAAGGAAAAGATTCTAGCCTATGTCAAAGATAATCGTCTGTTTGTGAGTGTCATCGCTGTACTGATGGTGATTTTTTGCTTCTTTTTATGGATGACTTGTGGTGCCGGCAGCAGCATGGAGGCGGAGACGTCTTATACAGATGTGACAGCTTTGTCAACGTCTTCATCCAAACAAAGTTCACAGTCTCTTTCTGAGGCGTCTTCCCAGTCAAAGACCGAAGGAAGTGAAAAAGTTAAGTCAAAAGTAACGGTAGATGTTAAGGGGGCTGTGGTCAATCCAGGTGTCTATACGCTAAAGGCAGGCGCTAGGGTGACAGATGTCATTCAAGAAGCTGGAGGAATGACAGAAGATGCAGACGCTAAGAGTGTTAACTTAGCCGCAAGCTTGTCAGATGAAGAGGTTATTTATGTAGCCAATAAAGATGAAAATGTTTCTGTCCTTGATCAAACAGGTACTGGTCAGGTCTCTGATAAAGGAGGGCAGGCTGTATCTAAGGATGGCAAAATTAACTTAAATACAGCAACCTCAGAGCAGTTGCAAACCATTTCTGGAATTGGAGCTAAGCGGACAGAGGATATCATTGCCTATCGTGAAAGTCATGGCGGCTTTCAGTCCGTAGATGACTTGAAAAATGTCTCAGGAATTGGTGATAAAACATTAGATAAAATCAGAGAGTCCCTCTATGTGGCTTAAAAAAGCTCCAATCAATCTTTTTTCCCTAGCGCTTTTAATAGTTGCTCTTTATTTTACTATTTTTGTATCTAATTTCTATGCTATTGGGACTTTTGTCTTTCTGATGATATGTTTTTTGAGGCATCATTGGAAGAATAGAGCAGCTCTAAAGTTGGTGGGACTTATAGGTGGTTTCTTTTTGGTCTACTTTTTATTTTTATACCATATAGCTATCATGCAAGATAAACAAACTCCTGCTGAAATTCATCAGGTGACACTGGTTGCAGATACGCTCTCAGTTAATGGTGAGCGATTATCAGCAATCGGGAAGTCAAATGGACAAACCTATCAGGTCTTTTACCGGCTAAAATCTGATAGGGAGCAGCATTTTTTTAAGACTACTAGTCAAACGCTTGTTTTAAAAGGGAAAATAAAGTTGTCCTCGGCAACTGGTCAACGTAATTTTCAAGGATTTGATTATCAGTCTTATCTAGCTAGTCAGGGCATTTATAGGATTGCTCAGATTGAGCGCCTGGAACATGTCGTAACCCCAAAATCGATATCTCCAATAGCTTTTTTTCATCAATTGAGGAGGAAGACTCTAGTTCATATTCAGACGCATTTTCCTAATCCGATGAGACACTACATGACAGGACTGCTCTTTGGGTATTTGGACAAGGAGTTTGATGAGCAGAGTCAACTCTACACTAGCTTGGGGATTATTCATCTTTTTGCGCTATCGGGTATGCAGGTTGGATTTTTTCTTGGCTGGTTTCGCTATGGACTTCTCCGTTTGGGGCTTCCCAAAAATTATATCCTTGCTATCTTATTACCTTTTTCGATTTTCTATGGCTTAATGACTGGTTGGACGGCTTCGGTCTTACGTTCTTTGATTCAAAGCCTCTTGGCTGAGTGTGGTATTAAAAAACTGAACAATATGGGCATAACGCTACTTCTATTTTTTCTAGTCTTGCCTCATTTTCTTTTAACGGTAGGAGGTGTTTTAAGTTGTTCTTATGCCTTCTTGTTGTGTTTATTTAATTTTGAGGAGATGTCGTCCTTTAAAAAGTCAATTTATATGAGTTTAGTATTGAGTCTTGGGACTTTGCCTTTTTTGACCTACTATTATGGAACTTTTCAACCATTGAGTTTGATTCTGACGGCAATCTTCTCTCTAGTTTTTGATAGCTTTCTCTTACCTGTCTTAACAGTACTTTTTACACTTTCAGGAATGGTAATTTTTTCTCAATTTAACACACTTTTTGAATGGATGGAGTTCTTTTTGACTTGGGTACAATCTTGGGGAGTCCAGACATTGATTTTAGGAAAACCTAGCTTGTTTCAGTTTGTCTCAATGATATTTGTATTGGTTTTGCTCTTTGATTTTTGGAAAAAGCCTCAGTTTAGAATATCCTTCTTGATGATTTTTAGTCTTTTGATGGTCTGGGTCAAACATCCTTTAATAAATGAAGTAACGGTGGTCGACGTTGGTCAAGGAGATAGTATTTTTTTAAGGAGTATGAAAGGTGAAACGGTCCTAATAGATGTAGGTGGCAAGGTGACTTTCGGCTCTAAGGAAAAATGGCAAGAGGGGAGCCAGACGAGTAATGCGGAGAAAACCTTAATTCCCTATCTACAGGCAAGGGGAGTGTCTCAAATTGACTATCTGGTTCTGACTCATACGGATACAGACCATATTGGTGATTTGGAGGTAGTGGCTAAACGGTTTAAGATTAAGAAAATTTGTGTCAGTGAGGGGGCTTTGACTAAGCCTAGTTTTGCCAAACGTATTCGATTTCTTAAATGTCCCGTTCGCACTTTAAAGGCTGGTGATAAGCTGCCTATGATGGGAAGTAACCTACAGGTTCTTTATCCCAATAAAATTGGTGATGGTGGTAACAATGATTCACTTGTTCTCTATGGAAAGTTATTGGGAACCAGTTTTCTATTTACTGGTGATTTGGAAAAAGAAGGAGAAGAGGAATTGATGGCTAGCTATCCAAATTTAAAAGTAAGGGTCCTCAAAGCAGGACATCACGGTTCTAAAGGCTCTTCATCAGAAGCTTTTTTGGATCAGCTAAAGCCATCACTTGCTCTTGTCTCAGCAGGTGAAAATAATCGTTATAAGCATCCAAATGATGAAACATTAGAGCGTTTCAAAGAACGTCACATTAAGGTTTTACGCACAGACCAGGATGGTGCCATTCGGTTTAAGGGATGGTTCCAACTATCAAGTGAAACTGTCCGATAATTGTTTGGATTCTTAATTTGTCATGCACCTCAATCTATGGTAGAATGTAAAGGTTAATATTCAAGTATAAGAAAGATTGAGCAGTATGCGTAAAATTATCATCAATGGTGGTAAGAAACTTCAAGGAGAAGTTACAGTATCAGGAGCTAAAAATTCAGTTGTTGCATTGATTCCAGCCATCATTTTATCTGATGGAGTGGTTACTCTTGACGGGGTACCAGCAATCAGCGACGTCGATAATCTAATTGAGATTATTGAAGTAATGGGTGGTTCTGTTAAGCGTGATGGCGAAACACTTGAAATCGACCCTCGAGGCGTTAAAGATATGCCAATGCCATTTAGTAAGATTAACAGCCTTCGTGCTTCATATTATTTCTATGGTAGTTTGCTTGGGCGTTATGGTCAAGCTATAGTAGGTTTGCCTGGTGGATGTGATTTAGGACCGCGTCCTATTGACCTTCACCTTAAGGCCTTTGAAGCTATGGGTGCTAGCATTTTCTATGAAGATGAAGCTATGCGTATTGCTACGGATGCCGGCCAACGTATCAAGGGTGCTCACATCTATATGGATACGGTTAGTGTGGGGGCGACTATCAATACCATGTTGGCAGCGGCTAAGGCTGACGGTCGTACTGTTATTGAAAATGCGGCTCGTGAACCTGAGATTATTGATGTGGCAACGCTTCTCAACAATATGGGTGCGCGTGTACGTGGCGCTGGTACAGAAGTCATCACGATTGAGGGTGTAGAGAGCCTACATGGTACTCGCCATCAAGTTATTCCAGACCGTATTGAAGCAGGCTCATACATTGCCATGGCGGCAGCTATCGGTAAGGGAATTAAAATTAAAAATGTTCTCTATGAACACCTTGAAAGTTTTATTTGTAAGCTTGAAGCAATGGGTGTTCGCATGACCGTTGAAGAGGATGCAATCTTTGTGGAAGAACAGGGTGATTTAAAACCTGTTGACATTAAGACATCACCTTATCCAGGTTTTGCGACGGATTTACAACAACCAATGACACCATTGTTGTTGAAAGCAAGTGGCCGAGGAAAAATCATTGATACGATCTATGAGAAGCGTGTAAATCACGTTCCTGAACTGGCTCGTATGGGTGCTGATATTCAAGTACTTGGTGGTCAGATTGTTTATAATGGTCCAACGCAACTTTCTGGTGCACCTGTGAAAGCTAGTGATTTGCGTGCGGGTGCTGCACTCGTTACTGCAGGACTTATGGCAGATGGTCAGACTGAAATAACAAACATTGAATTTATCCTTCGGGGGTATTCAAATATCATTGAGAAACTTTCTGATCTTGGTGCGGATATTCGTTTGATTGAAGATTAAGTCTAAGGTTTAACCGCTAGTGGTTGAGCCTTTTTCCATTTCTAAAACTGTGTTATAATACTATCATGGATATTTGGACTAGTCTGGGTGCTTTTGCCTTCTTTGAGTCGGAGCGCCTTTCTTTTAGACCACTCGTCTTTTTAGATCGTTTTGACTTACATGAGATTGTGTCAAATCCAGAGAATTTACAATTTTTCTTTCCTGCTACGCAAACTCAGTATGAAACAGATTGCCTCTTGGTACATTATTTCATGAAGGAGCCTTTGGGTGTTTGGGCAATTGTAGATCGAGAGTCTAATAAGTTGATTGGGATTGTTCGCTTTGAAAAGATAGATGTCCAGAAAAGGACTGCAGAGCTCGGTTATTTTTTGAATGCTTTATACTGGGGTAGAGGTATAATGACTGAGACAGTTACTTGTTTGTCAGATTTGGCATTGACAGCTATGGGAATGGAACGCATTATCCTTATTGCTCATTTGGAAAATAAGGCATCGATTCGTGTGGCAGAAAAGTCTGGCTTTAAACTGGTGTCTCGTTTCAAAGGAGCAGACCGATACACCCGTACCATGCGAGATTATCTCCGCTTTGAGAAGGAGAAGAACTGTGAGTAAACATCAAGAAATTATGGATTATCTAGAGGCTTTGCCCATCGGTAAACGAGTTAGTGTGCGTAGTATTTCTAACCACTTGCAGGTTTCTGATGGAACTGCTTATCGAGCCATTAAAGAAGCTGAAAATCGAGGGCTAGTTGAAACGCGTCCTCGAAGTGGAACAGTTCGAATTGAAAAGAAAGTTCAAGTACGGCTTGACAAACTGACCTTTGCGGAGATTGCAGAGATTACAGAGTCTGAGGTGATTTCGGGTCATGAAGGTTTAGAACGTGTCTTCAGTAAGTTCTACATTGGGGCCATGACTATTGAGAATATCACCCGTTATCTAACAAAAGGCGACCTTCTCATTGTTGGAGACAGGGAAGATATCCAGTTATTAGCCTTAGAATACAATAATGCTATTCTGGTAACTGGAGGCTTTCGGGTTTCTGATAGGGTTAAAGAGCTTTCTCGTTTGAAGCAGTTTCCAGTCATGGTCACTACTTACGACACATTTACTGTGGCGACTATGATTAATCAGGCACTTTCGAATGTTCGTATTAAAACAGAAATTAAAACAGTTGCTCAAGTCTATACTAGACGAGAAGAATACAACTATATGACTCCAGAAATGACAGTCAAAGATTTTCAAAATTTGGTTAAACGGACTAACCTTGTTCGTTTTCCTATTGTGTCTGAGGATGATAGGGTTATTGGGATTGTGACCATGCGTGATGTGGCTAATCAGCTTCCTACCACTATGGCTAAGGCTATTATGACAAAACCGACAGTAACTCGTTTGGAGGCTAGCCTTGCGTCTGTGGCACAAAAGATGATTTTTGAAGACTATGACATGATTCCTGTTGTGGATGACGAAAAACATTATTTAGGGACTATCACTCGTCGTCAGGTTTTAGAGGAACTTCAAGATAATAACCGTGGTGATCTCCATACATTTAGCGATCAAATGATAGCTAACCTTAATCGTGAAAAGAATGCCTTTAGTTTTGAGGTAGAACCGACCATGATTGATAATTCTGGGAACCTTACACAGGGTGTTCTTGTAGAAATGGTTAAAGAGGTTGTTTACCGAACGATGGAGAAACAAGAACAAAATAGTCTGGTGTTTGAAGAGATGATGTTTTACTTTCTGCAGGCGGCTCAAATTGATGATAAGGTGAAGATTACACCCAGTATCATTGCGGAAACCAGACGCAGAGCTCATTTAGACCTTATGGTTACTCATGGCAATCATGCGGTTTGTAAGTCAGTAGTAGTGGTCAAGAAAACTTAATAAGCCATTTAAAATTAAAGAAATAAAGAAAACGGAGAAAATAATGATTACACTGAAATCAGCACGTGAAATTGAAGCGATGGATAGAGCGGGAGATTTTCTTGCAAGTATCCACATTGGCCTACGTGATCTCTTGAAACCAGGAGTGGATATGTGGGAAGTAGAAGAGTATGTTCGTCGTCGTTGTAAAGAAGAAAATGTTCTGCCACTTCAGATTGGGGTTGAAGGAAGCATCATGGACTATCCTTATGCGACATGTTGTAGTCTTAATGATGAAGTAGCACACGCTTTTCCACGTCATTATATTTTGAAAGATGGAGACCTCTTGAAAGTTGATATGGTCTTGTCAGAACCTATTGATAAGTCAGTGCTTGATGTATCAAAATTGGACTTTGATAATGTTGCCCAGGTAAAAAAATATACAGAATCATATGCTGGTGGTTTGGCTGACTCATGTTGGGCATATGCGATTGGAACGCCTTCTGATGAGGTTAAAAACCTTATGGAAGTAACCCGTGAAGCCATGTATCTTGGTATTGAACAAGCGTTAGTTGGTAATCGTATCGGTGATATCGGTGCAGCTATCCAAGAATACGCTGAAAGTCGAGGCTATGGTGTCGTACGTGATTTGGTCGGACACGGAGTTGGACCAACAATGCATGAAGAACCAATGGTTCCTAACTATGGCGTGGCTGGACGTGGTCTTCGCCTTAAAGAAGGAATGGTCTTGACCATCGAGCCAATGATTAACACAGGAACTTGGGAAATCGATACAGACCTTGAAACTGGTTGGGCTCATAAGACACTTGACGGTGGCCTTTCATGCCAATATGAGCACCAATTTGTAATTACTAAAGATGGTCCAGTAATTTTGACTTCTCAAGGGGAAGAAAGAACTTATTAATATGAAACGACAAGGCATAATGGCCCGTCTCCTAGATAAGCTTCAATGGCGCCCTTTTCAGGTTTATCTTAGCCATTATCGTAGTGCTGAGATAGATATTTCTAGCATTGCTGTGGCTTATTATTTGATTTTGACGGTCTTTCCGCTCATTGTCATTGCTGCCAATGTCTTTCCCTATCTGAATATTGATACGACTGATCTCTTGAAGTTTATGAATGAGCATCTTCCTAAGCATTTTTATGCACCTGCAGCTAATGTTGTTCAGGATATCTTCTCCACACCTTCTGGACGGTTGTTGGGAGTGGCCTCTTTGACGGGATTTTGGACCATGATTAAGTCCTTATCTTCGCTTCAAAAAGCGATTGACAAGGTATATGGTGCTTCAGAACACCGTGATGTCTTTATCAGTCATATCATTGGTGGACTCTTGAGTTTGGTTATCTTGTTTTTGTTAACCTTTGCGCTCATGTTATCTACAATTATTCAGTCGGTCCTTCGGGTAATCAATCAGACCTATCCTATTGGGTCTAACCTAACTCAACTGATTTTGAATAGTATTCAGCCCTTGAGTGTTGCAGTTGTCTTCCTGGGAATGATGGTACTTTATTTCATTCTTCCGAATGTAAAGATTCGAAAAATCCGCTACATCATGCCAGGGACTATCTTTACGACTTTGGTGATTGGGTATCTGAGCAATTTGTTTGGAACTTACGTGATTCATACCTTGAGTAGATTGATTGATATCAAGCTGTTCGGATCGATTATGATTTTCATCTTCATCTTCATGCTTTGGTTCATCTTCCTAGCTAGAATATTGATTTTTGGTGCCGTCTTTAATGCGACCTATCAGGAACTTAAACAAGGTGAACTACACAGTAGGAGGGGTGACGTACTTACCATAATTCAGAGTTTTTCTGGAGACGGTAGTAACAGCAAAAAAACAAAAAATGATAGGGATAAGTCATAGAGCATAAAGAGAGCTTGGCTAAGCCCAGGCTCTTTTGATGGATTAGTTGGTCCTTGTTAGTAGAAAAACATCTCATTTATGGAGGAAAAGATGAAAAACAAAACTGTTCGTGATTTAACACATATTGCGATTGTGGCGGCACTTTACGTGGTCTTGACCATTGTGCCACCTTTCAACTTGATTTCGTATGGTCCTTACCAGTTCCGTATTGCGGAAATGTTCAATCTTTTAGGATTTTATAATCGCAAGTATATCATTGCTGTTACTTTGGGATGTGTGATTGCTAATTTCTTTAGTTTTAACATGATTGATGTGGTTGTTGGCAGTCTCTCAACGCTAGTTTTTGTTGGTTCAGGTGTTTATTTCTTTGACCGCTTTAAGAATCAAGATATTTTGGGTGGTCTCTTTGATAAGGCTCATGTTTATTTTGCCTTTTATTTCTCATTCTTCATGGTGACCATCGCTGCAGAGTTGTCCTTAGTTGCTCAAGCGCCATTTTGGGCTACTTGGTTCACTGTCGCTTTAGGAGAACTGGCATCACTTTTAGTTGGTGCGGTCCTTATCAAGAAATTAGCCAAAGTAATCGATTTTGTTTCTTAAATTAACGTCTGTAAAGGCGTTTTTTTCTGCTTTTATGTTAAAATGTTCCTATGGAAAAACGAATGAAAGAGCTGGTTGACAAACTTAACCAGTATGCAAAAGAGTATTATACCGAGGATAATCCATCGGTGTCAGATGCCGAGTATGATAAGCTCTATCGTGAGTTAGTAACTTTAGAGGCTGAACACCCAGAACTTGTTCAGGCGGATAGCCCTACGCACCGTGTGGGTGGCCTGGTTCTTGATGGTTTTGAGAAATACCAACATGAGTATCCGCTTTATAGTTTGCAGGATGCTTTTTCACGAGAAGAGCTAGATGCCTTCGATAAGAGGATCAAGTCCGAATTTCCTAACGCTGACTATATGGCCGAGCTCAAAATTGATGGCCTTTCAATTTCTCTAACCTATGTGGATGGTATTCTTCAAGTAGGTGCAACGCGAGGTGATGGTTCTGTTGGTGAAAATATCACTGAAAATGTTAAGCGAATCTCGGATATTCCTCTGAAGTTGGATCAACCGCTTAATATCACCGTTCGGGGTGAGTGTTATTTGCCACGAGCTGAGTTTGAACGCATCAACACCCAGCGCCAGGAGAATGGTGAGGCCGAATTTGCCAATCCACGTAATGCTGCAGCAGGAACTCTTCGTCAATTAGATACGAAAGTAGTTGCTGAGCGTCGTTTGGCCACCTTCTTTTATCAAGAAGCTGGTCCCACTGAGCGCCTGACACAAAATGATGTCTTGAATGAAGTGGCAGAACTTGGCTTCTCCGTTAATCCACGCCGTATTGTGACATCATCGATGGATGAGATTTGGGACTTTATTCAAGCTGTTGGGCAAGATCGTGATCACTTGGCTTATGATATTGATGGAGTTGTTATCAAGGTCAATAGTTTGGCCATGCAGGAAGAACTTGGCTTTACCGTTAAGGCACCACGTTGGGCCATTGCCTATAAATTCCCAGCTGAGGAAAAGGAAGCAAAACTTCTCTCGGTTGATTGGCAGGTGGGTCGTACAGGTGTAGTAACGCCGACGGCTAATTTGACCCCAGTACAATTGGCCGGGACAACAGTTAGCCGAGCTACCCTACACAATGTAGATTATATTACGGAGAAAGACATTCGTATTGGTGATACCGTTATTGTTTATAAGGCTGGTGATATTATCCCTGCTGTTCTTCGTGTGGTAGAAAGTAAGCGTACAACACAAGAAGCGATGCCAGTTCCGAGTCAATGTCCATCTTGTGGTAGTGGTCTCTTACATTTTGAAGATGAAGTAGCCCTACGTTGTATCAATCCATCTTGTCCTGCTCAGATTAAGGAAGGTCTTATTCATTTTGCTTCTCGTGATGCCATGAACATCTCAGGTATGGGACCTTCAGTGGTTGAAAAACTCTTTAAAGCTGAATTGGTTAAAGAGGTGGCTGATATCTATGGTTTAAATAGTCAGGATTTCCTCCAATTAGAAGGTTTCAAGGAAAAATCAGCTGAAAAACTATATGCAGCTATTCAAGCATCAAAAGAAAATTCTGCAGAGAAACTGCTCTATGGTTTGGGAATTCGCCATGTTGGTGCCAAAGTTAGTAAGCAATTGCTAGAATCTTTTGGAACTATCAAGGAGTTGGCAAGTGCAGATGTCCAAGCTATTGCTGCTGTAGATGGTTTGGGAGAGGTTATCGCCAAGTCAATCCAGCGTTATTTTGCCAAGGAGGAGGCTCAAGTTCTTCTGAAAGAACTGGAATCCTATGGTGTTAATTTATCCTATCTTGGTCAAAAAGTAGCAGATGATGCCATTCTATCTGGTAAGACTGTTGTTTTGACAGGGAAATTGGAGCATCTTAAACGTAGTGAAGCGAAGGCAAAACTAGAGGCCCTGGGTGCTAAGGTGACGGGTTCAGTCTCTAAGAAAACAGATTTAGTGGTTGCTGGTAGTGATGCCGGAAGTAAGTTGGAAAAAGCACAAAGCCTAGGAATTGAAGTAAAAGATGAGGCTTGGTTGCTGGATTTATAGGAGTTCAATATGAAACAAAAACGTGCCCGCTTAATTTATAATCCAACATCTGGACAAGAAATTATGAAGAAAAATGTTGCTGAGGTCTTGGATATCCTGGAAGGTGCTGGTTTTGAGACATCTGCTTTTCAAACAACCCCGGATGAGAACTCAGCCAAAAATGAGGCCACTCGTGCAGCAGAAGCAGGCTTTGATTTGGTTATTGCGGCTGGTGGTGATGGAACAATTAATGAGGTTGTTTCTGGGATCGCCCCTCTTGATAAACGTCCTCAAATGGCTGTTATTCCCACAGGGACAACAAATGACTTTGCACGCGCCTTGAAGATTCCAAGGGGAAATCCTGTTGAAGCAGCCAAGGTTATTGCTAAAAATCAAACCCTTCAGATGGATATTGGTCGTGCCTATGATGATAAATACTTCATCAATATTGCGGCTGCAGGGTCATTTACGGAACTAACCTACAGTGTTCCTAGTCGACTTAAGACAGTCCTTGGTTATTTGGCCTATCTTGTTAAGGGAGCCGAATTACTTCCTCAAGTTAAGAAAGTTCCGGTCCGCATTACGCACGATCAAGGTGTCTTTGAAGGCGACCTTTCTATGATTTTCGTTGCCTTGACCAATTCAGTTGGTGGTTTTGAAATGATTGCTCCAGATGCTAAATTGGATGATGGTCAATTTACCCTAATTATGGTTAAAACGGCCAACCTCTTTGAATTGGTTGACCTTATTCGTCAGGTTCTTCAAGGTGGCAAGCACATCTACGATAAGAGAGTTGCTTATATCAAAACAAGTTCGCTAGATATCGAGCCTTTAGGTGAAGATCGTATGATGATCAATCTGGATGGGGAATACGGTGGCGATGCCCCAATTCACCTCCAAAATCTTAAGAATCACATTGAATTCTATGCTAATATTGATGAGATTTCTGATGATGCTATCACGCTTCCCGATACAGACAAATTGGCTCTCGAAGCTATTGTACAAAAATTCAGTACAGAAGCTGAAAAAATCGAAAATGATTAATATTAATCTTTTAAGCAACCTAGGTCAGATTGCTTCAGATTGAAGACAAAGTCCTTAGAAGTTATACTTTTGGGGACTTTTATTGATTTGAAGGAGTATAATAAAAGAAAAAGGTATTTGATGTTGGTAGGTTTCACAAGGAAGTCTTTGCTTATAATGCTCAGGTAGGTTGTTATAAACACGGTTGGGCCTTGGATTTTACAGTTGAAGCAGATAACATCCATGATAGTCAGTTCTTTCCTGCTCTTTTAGCCAAGTTAGAGCCCTTCTCACCTGAATTCATTATTGCGGATTCAGGCTACAAAACACCTAGTGTTGCTAAGTTTCTTTTAGAAAATTGGATTATACCGGTATTCCCTTACACTAGGCCAAGAGATAGGAGAGACTTTCTACGTCTTAAAGACTTTGTCTATAACGAGTATTCTGACTGCTATCTTTGTCTAGAGAACCAGGTATTAACTTATCGTACAACGACACGTGAAGGTTATAGAGAATATAAAAGCAATTCCAAAATTTGTAAGATCTATCTCTTGTTAGCGATTTGTACTGAAAGTCGCCAGAACCAAAAAGTTGTTGTGCGTCATATTTGGAAAGACGCCCTAGAAGTCTGCGAAGATATTCGTCATCAAAATGAGATGAAGGAGCGGTATCAACACCGTAAAGAAACGATAGGATGATTATTCGGAACATCTAAAGAATATCACAACTTGCGTTATACCAGAGAAAAAGGAAAGTCCAAAATGGAAGATAAGGTTGGGCTTACTTTGGCATGTTTAAATATCAAAAAATTGGTAAAAATGATGGTAGGAAAGACCTGGTATTTTATCTAAATACCCCAATATTATTCGATTATGGAAGAATTTAGTGTGAATATAAAAAGAGACAAACATCGTTTTTGATGTTTGTCTTTATTCTGACATCTCTGCAATTGCAGAGATGTTTTTGATTGTCAGTCTTTGTATCCGCGTTTAGCTAGCTCGTGTACAAGTACAGCTCCCAAGATTGCAGGAACTAATTGCCCTAAGATAAGGTTAATAACGAGAGCGACATAAGGAAGTTTAAGTAGGGCACTAAGCCATATTGGTACTACTAAGGATGGAACGAGTAGGATTGGGAGTACGATAAACCAGCTAGATAGCTTAATTTTACGGATGAGGTAGATGCTACCAGTTGCTAAAAAGCTGGCACAGAAACCACCGACAACATCAATCAATCCCAGGCCACCAAAAGAGTTAGCAATAGCATTTGCGAGACTGAGTGGGACAACCAAAAATGGAAAGATATAGGTTAATCCATATAAAGCCGTGGCCAGACGCATCTGAACAGCACCAAAGGAAATAGCTTGAGAAATAAAGAGAATGGCGATATATAGGGCCATGATAATAGCTGAGAGAACAAGCTTTTGTGTAGGGTTAAGTTTATTTTTCATCATTTCTCCTTAGTTGGGTAAAGTAAAAGAGTAGCGGTTCTACTCTTTTTAGGGGGTTAGGTCTAGAGTTATTTTATAAGTCAATCTCTAAGACAATAGGTGTGTGGTCTTGGCGATCACCAGAGTCAATCATGTTTGATTTTATGACCTTATCGGCAATACGATTTGAAGTCAACCAGTAGTCAATTCTCCAGCCTGTATTATTAATTTTAGATGTTTTGCTACGTTGGGCCCACCATGTATAGGCACCTGTAACATCACCATTGAGGTGACGGTAAGTATCTATAAAACCTTTATTGAGGAGATTAGTGAATCCAGCACGTTCTTCATCTGTAAAGCCTGGTGAACGACGATTACTTGAAGGGTTGGCCAAGTCGATTTCCTTGTGGGCAACGTTGTAATCACCAGTAGCAAGGACTGGTTTCTGAGCGTCCAATTCAGCTAGGTAATCCGCATATTTTTCATCCCAGATTTGACGTTCGAGTAGACGTTTGAGCCCGTCACCAGCATTTGGTGTGTAGACCTGTGTCACAAAGAAGGTGTCAAATTCGAGAGTTATGATGCGTCCTTCACAATCCATGGTTGAAGGTGCTCCGATTTCAGGATAAGTGATGACTGGTGTCAATTCTTTTTTATACAAGAACATGGTTCCAGCATAACCTTTACGGGCAGGTTCAACAGATGAACGCCAAGTAATGACATAGTCAGGGAAGTAGTCTTCTAAGATTTGCAAATGCTTTTTAGTTGGCCCTTTAGCAGATAATTTTGTCTCTTGAATAGCAATGATATCCGCATTTTCAGTGACCAAAGTATCGATAACGGCGCGTGATAATTGAGCACGCGTAGAGTCACCGGTAAGAGCAGCATTTAGGGAATCAATATTCCAAGAAATTAATTTCATATGTACAGTTTCCTTCTTTGAATTGTTTTTTTCTATTGTAGCAGAAAATAGGATGTCAGACGAGTTATGGGATTGATAATTGAAGATAGGAGGACTATACTTAACCTAGATGGAGGTGACAATCAATGAAAAAAATAAATATGCATTTATGATTTGTTTTTGGTTTTCTTCTTTGTACAAATCATTCTTAGTGTTATGATTTGGTGGTTACAGGGGCTAGTGCTTCCTCTTGTCGTTTTTCCAGGGATGAGTTTCTTCTTCCTGATTTATCCAAGGTATCTCTTACACTACAACCTTAATCAGTCTCCTACTGATCATGGGTTTCCTGATTTCCTTCTTTTGACTGAATCTGTCTGCTCTTATAAGTCTTTAATCCCCCTGCTAAGAGTAAGTTCAGGGACGTAAGCCAAAAACTGATGAACTACAACTGGCTTATTAGTTTAGCCTTATTGAAGTCTCGAAACATTATAAGTATATCTATACACTCTTAGAATACCTCGTAGCAATCGTAGTAGCCATTAGTCTGACTCTTGAACTATAAAGAGACTAAGTCATCTTTCACAGTGGCTAGCTTGATATTCGCATCAACAGAGGATACTATCACTTCATCTAGTGAAAATAATAAGCCAAACGAATCTAGCAGTGCAAGTATTGATACACCTGATTCTAATCATGCCAAGGAAGCCTAGACTGAAAATCTGAGTTGGTCCAATGACAGGGCTAGTCAATCTGCTAGTTTGATTGTTTCTTGGGGAAAGTAGATGAATAAGTCTAGATACAAAGAAATTACAATGAATCCTCTTCTTTGCCTATCCGTTGGATGTAGGACAATGGTCTGTCTTTGGATGCAACCTATGGCTACAACTGGTAATAATAGCAATTCTGAGTATACCATTATTTCGGTTTATGAGAGATGGGGAAATGCTTCTGTTCACCACTGTTTCTTTACGACTAAAAAAAGACGAAACGCCCATTGTTCTTTACTCACCAACTACTAATAGTAGCGCGTGTATTATGTCAAAAAAACAGAAAACGCAGACCTTAAATCAGGGGATGCAGATATTGTAAACAATTAAAAACTAGAAATTTAGCTGGATTTCTAGTTTTTAATTTGAAGATAAGTCAAGCTGTAATCAGTTCTTTTACAGTCATTCGTTCTTATGTTACCTTCTTGGCTAACATGGTCGCAAATTGAAGGGCGATTGGATTGCCATGCTCATCTAAACGGTGAAGGTGACCAAGATTTTCATTGTACTTGATTAATTCCCAGTCACTATAGTAGTTTTTCAACTCGCCTTCTTCAAAAGTAAATGGGAAAGGCATGGTACAAGGGTGTTCTTCTGTATCCATAGCACAAACAATTAGGTTGTAACCACCAATGGCTGTACGCTCTTGCATATTTTGGATAATAGCTGGAATTTGATTAGGATCTAGGAACATGAAGACCACTGTTGAGAGGATGAAGTCAAAGGTTTCAGACTCAGGAAGAGCAGAAACATTGATATCGTAGTAGCCAGCTCTAACATTGTAACTTTCTTCATCAGCAATCATTTGGATACGTTGTGTGGCTTCATTGTTAATATCAACGGCAGTAACTTCGTGTCCAAGTGATGCTAAATAAAGAGCGTTACGACCATGGCCACAGCCTAAATCAAGGGTACGACCAGGTTTAATATGTCCAGACTGGACGGCTTCAAGAACCTCAGAGTGGGCTTTAGTATCATACTTTTTAGCCATGTAGTCCTCTGGCTTGCAGTAGAAGGAAAGATAGCATTCTAAATTATCTGAAGCAGCAGCGATTCGATGCCAAGATTGTGGTTCGACAAAAGGAATTTCTGTTTCAGGCGTGAAGAGGTGCTCTGCAGTAATCTCTCCCTGTTCATCTAATTCATAAAAGTGAAGAGTTCCTGATAGAATAGTCAGTTTAGCCCAGGTTCCAACCTTAGTGTTATGTTTTTGAGTCACCATTTCTGGGAGTGTTGTGGCTGTCCAGTTTGGAAGGCGTTTGTAGCAAACAAGTTGCTGATCTATTATCATATATTGAGTTCCTTTTGATAGGTATGGCTCTATTATAGCAAAAGTATGGAAAAAGAAAAAAGGCCTAGTCAAACTTGAACTGCACCCCAAAAGTTAGATAGAGAAAGTCTAACTTTTGGGGTGTTTTTATTATGAAATTGATTTATGAAGATAAAGTTCAAATATATGAACTGAGAAAGCTTCTAAAGTGACAGTTAATGGCTTAGAAGTCGAGTATGCTGAAGCAAAGGTGGCTTATGAAAAAAATCATAATAGTACTACAAAGAAATAGTCCTATAAGGAAGTTAGAGCTTGTCTCTAGTTTTTTGTAGAAAATTTAAATCTGTCAAGTTTTTTTCTTGACACATAAAAATGATATGGTATACTAGTTAAGGTAAAGAGGCAGTAAGTGCCTCCACCATAATAAAAAAACTAAAGAAAAGAGAAATTAAAATGGCAGTAAAAATCCGTTTGACTCGTATGGGTTCTAAGAAAAAACCTTTCTACCGTATTAACGTTGCAGACTCACGTGCTCCACGTGATGGACGTTTCATCGAAACAGTTGGTACTTACAACCCACTCGTTGAAGAAAACCAAGTAACACTTAAAGAAGAACGTGTTCTTGAGTGGTTGTCTAAAGGTGCACAACCTTCAGATACAGTTCGTAACATCCTTTCAAAAGAAGGCGTTATGAAAAAATTCCACGAATCAAAATTCTCAAAATAATTTTTTAGCCTATGGATACCATTGAAAATCTTATTATCGCTATCATTAACCCCTTAATTACTTCACCAGATCAGTTGACCATCAAGATTATTGACGGTCCTGAGTTTTTGGAGTACCATCTTGATCTTGCCCCATCCGATATTGGGCGTGTTATCGGGAAAAAGGGACGTACTATTAAGGCGATAAGAGCGATTGTTTATTCGGTACCTACTCAAGGTAAAAAAGTTCGTCTTGTTATTGACGAAAAAGAGAAAGCTTAAGAGGTGACCCTAGGGTTGCCTTTTTTATATTTTGGTTGTAGCTAGCAATCTTTGGTATAATAAGAGGGTTAAAGTGGTATTAGGCTCATAGAAAAACTAGTTTAATGGTTAGTTTAATGGCTAAGTCAAAGCATTAGCTTAAAAAGGAGCAATTATGATTTATCAAGAAGCATTGGATTGGATTCATGGTCAATTAAAATTTGGCATTAAACCTGGCTTGGAACGTATGGCCTGGATGCTTGAAGAACTAGGAAACCCACAGGACAATCTTAAGGCTGTGCATATTGTGGGAACAAATGGTAAGGGATCTACTGTCAATGCCTTACAAACGATTTTTTCTCAAGCCGGCTATGAAGTTGGAACATTTACCTCACCCTATATTATTGATTTCAAAGAACGCATTTCTATCAATGGTCAGATGATTTCAGAAGAGAATCTACTTGGCTTGGTTGAGCGTGTTAAGCCGGTGGTTGAACGTCTCCCAAAAGAGACAGAGCACGAAAATGCGACAGAGTTTGAGATTATCACAGTCTTGATGTTCCTCTACTTTGGGCAAGTCCATCCTGTTGATATTGCTTTTATTGAAGCTGGAATGGGTGGCCTGCATGATTCTACCAATCTATTTAGTCCTCTAGCGGTCATCTGTCCATCGATTGGCTTAGATCATCAGGCGGTCTTGGGCAATACTCATGCTGAAATTGCTACAGAAAAGGCTGGTGTTTTAAAAAATGGAGCGTCTTTTATTTATGCGACTGACCGTACTGACGTTCGAGATGTTTTTAAACAGAAGGCGAATGAAGAAGGTTCTAAGACCTATGAGTTGGGTAAAGATTTCACCGCTGAAGGGTCTAGCCATTCCTTTGATTTTATTTACAAGGAGCAGAGGTTGGAGGGTATAGCCTTGGCTATGGCTGGTCAACATCAGGTGGCAAATGCTAGTTTGGCTATCATGGCTAGTCTTTTGCTTCAAAAGGATTATCCTAAAGTAACTCCTGAACTCATAAAGGATGCACTGGCTCATGCTAGTTGGTTAGGTCGGACAGAGTTCTTGATGCCTAATCTTATGATAGATGGTGCTCATAATAACGAAAGTGTTAAGGTCTTAATTGATTTGTTAAGGTCAGAGTATGCGGATAAGGATATCGAATTGCTTTTCGCAGCTATTGATACTAAGCCTATTGATAGTATGTTGGCTCAGTTAGAGTCAGTCGGTGATTTGACAGTAACAAGCTTTGAGTATCCAAATAGTGTAAAATTGGACAAGTACCCAGTTACTTATAAACAAGTGTCAGACTTCCAGACATGGATTGAGGAACACGTGACTGCTAATGATGATAAACTTTATGTTATTACAGGATCTCTTTATTTTATTTCTCAAGTTCGAAAATGGATTTTAGAGCAGGAAAGTGCTGTTTAAGACTTGAAGGATAAGAATTAGGGGCGTATAATACTTCATGTGTTTTAAAAGTAAGGAGAAAAAATGTTACAACGTCTGAAAAACTTTTTAATAGGTGAACCCTTGACCCATGATAATAGCAGTGATGATCACTTATTATCTAAGGTTCAGGCATTAGCTATGTTGTCGAGTGATGCTCTATCATCTATCGCATACGGCCCTGAGCAAGTCGTATTGGTTTTGATGGCTGTATCAAGAGCTGCTATTTGGTGGTCTATCCCGATTGGGATTTTGGTTTTAGTCCTTTTGATTAGCCTTACCATTTCTTACAGACAGGTAATTAAGGCCTATCCACAAGGTGGTGGAGCCTACATGGTAACTTCGGAAAATCTGTCACCTAAATTTGGTTTGATAGCTGGAGGTAGCCTCCTAGTCGACTATATGTTGACAGTTGCCGTTTCAGTTGCCGCAGGTGCAGATGCCATTACCTCAGCCATTCCATTACTTCACCCCTATAATCTTCAAATCTCAATAATTTTGGTGCTTGTTTTAATGGTGTTGAACCTCAGGGGAATGCGTGAGTCGGCAAAGTCTTTGATGGTTCCTGTTTATCTCTTTATTGCCTCAACGCTGTTCCTATTAGGATATGGTTTCTTACAGATCTTAACGGGGCATATGCCTTATGCGGCTACGGCGCATTTAGGCCAACCGATTACAGGTGTGTCAGTGATTCTTATTTTAAGGGCCTTTACTTCAGGTTCGGCTTCATTGACAGGGGTGGAAGCTATCTCTAATGCAGTGCCTTTCTTTAAGAAACCTAAGTCTAAGAATGCGGCATCAACCCTCTTTATCATGTCAAGTATTTTGGGAATTATGTTTACTGGAATTACCTTTCTTAACTGGTGGACTGGTATTACACCTCATTCAGGTGTGACAATGTTGGCGCAACTGGCTAGGGAAATTCTTGGTGATTCATGGTTTGGCAGTATCTTATTTTATATTTTTCAGTTCTCAACTGCCATGATTCTTGCAGTGGCAGCAAATACTGGTTTTTCAGCCTTTCCGATGTTGTCCTTTAACATGGCTAAGAATAAATACATGCCTCATATCTATCTTGAAAAAGGTGCACGTATGGCCTACTCTAACGGTATCTTGACGCTGGCTATTGGGGCCATTACTCTCTTATTCATTTTCCGAGGAAATACGGAACGTTTGATTCCGCTTTATACAATAGGGGTGTTCGTTCCTTTTGCACTTTCTCAAACAGGTATGGTTGTTCATTGGAGTCGTGAATATGGTAAGGGTTTCTGGAAGCATTCTTTAGCTAATATTTTAGGTGCCTTAATTTGTTACGGTATTGTTCTCATTCTCATTCTCTTCCGTTTAGGGGATATTTGGCCATTCTTCCCAATTATTGCTATTTTGATGTGGATGTTTCTTAAGATTAAGAAACATTACGATGGGGTTGCTCAACAGTTGCGTATTGATGGCCCAGTCAAAGAACATCATTTTCAAGGTAACATTGTCCTTATCTTGGTGGGAAATGTTACAAAGGCTAATATTGGTGCCATTTCTTATGCACGTTCTATTGGTGATAAGGTTATTGCTATGCACGTGTCTACTAAAGATACAGAGAATAAGGATAAGGAAATCGAACAAGAGTTTAAAAAATATTTCCCAGAAATCGAGATGGTTCATATCCGATCACCTTACAGCTCAATTACACAGTCAACTATTCAATATGTAGACGAAGTGGCTACTCAGGCTGATAAGGATAATGCGACTCTGACTGTTTTGATTCCACAGTTTGTTCCGAAAAAATCATGGCAAAATATACTTCACAACCAGACGAGTTTACGATTGAAATATTATCTCAAATGGCGTGAAAATATTGTCATTTCATCATATTCTTACCACTTAAAAGATTAAATAAAGATAAGCGAAAACGGTTCTCATGTGACGGGGAGTTTTCGCTTTTTTGGTTAGAATTCAGCTAGACAATTTTATTTTTTGCAAGAAAAATCAAGCAAAATGAGTTATAATAGATAGTATTATAAGATTTCAAGAGGAAATTATGGAAAATCAAGAAAAAGTAGAACAAGCAGTCTATCAATTATTGGAAGCTTTGGGTGAGAATCCTGAGCGTGAAGGTCTTTTGGATACGCCAAAACGTGTGGCTAAGATGTATGCTGAGATGTTTTCAGGTTTAAATGAAGACCCGAAAGATCAGTTTACAGCGGTTTTTTCAGAAGTTCATGATGAAGTTGTACTTGTTAAGGATATTCCTTTTTACTCTATGTGTGAGCATCACTTGGTTCCTTTTTATGGCATGGCTCATGTAGCCTATTTGCCAAGTGGGGATAAGGTGACAGGACTATCAAAATTGGCACGTGCTGTTGAAGTGGCAGCCCGTCGTCCACAATTGCAAGAACGTCTCACAGATCAAGTCGCTACAGCGCTTGAAGAAGCCCTTAATCCTCGAGGGGTCTTTGTTATGGTGGAAGCTGAGCACATGTGTATGACTATGCGTGGTATTAAAAAACCAGGAAGTAAGACCATCACAACGGTTGCTAAAGGCATCTATAAAGAAGACCGTGAAGAACGTAAGGAAATTCTTTCTTTGATGCGTGATTTTTAGGAGTTGATAGGAGTTAAAATGTTTATTGGTAAACATGAAATTGCAGGTAAGGCCTGCATTATGGGAATCTTGAATGTTACCCCAGACTCTTTCTCAGACGGTGGGGATTTTGACACAATTGAAGATGCATTAGCCCAGGTTGAGCGTATGATTTCCCAAGGGGCTAGCATTATCGATGTAGGTGGTGAATCTACAAGACCTGGAGCGGAATTTGTAACCGAGGAAGAAGAGATTGCTCGTATAGTGCCAGTTATACAAGCTATTAAGGAAAAATATGATGTTCTTATCAGTATTGATACTTACAAGACAGCCACTGCCAGAGCTGCTCTTGAAGCAGGTGCAGATATTCTTAATGATGTCTGGGCAGGACTTTATGATGGTCAGATGCTAGCCTTATCAGCTGAAAAAAATGTACCGATTATCCTCATGCATAATCAAAAAGAAGAAAAATACAACGATGTCACAGAGAATGTCTGTACTTTCCTTAGTCAACGTACGCAAGCTGCCTTGGAAGCAGGTGTAGCTAAAGAAAATATTTGGATTGATCCTGGCTTTGGTTTTGCCAAGAATGTTCAACACAATATTGACCTGCTTAGGGGCTTGGACAAAGTTGTTGGACTTGGGTATCCTGTTCTTTTTGGGATTTCTCGTAAGCGTGTTGTGGATTTTCTCCTAGGTGGAAATATTCCTGCCAAGGACCGTGATCAAGGGACAGCTGCTTTATCTGCTTATGCTGTTAGCAAAGGATGTCAGATTGTCCGTGTCCATAATGTTGAAGCCAATCGTGATGTCGTTAAGACTATCTCAGGAATTTTATGAAATTAAAAAAAGCTCAAATTGACCTGCACCCCAAAAGTTAGACAGAAAAAAATCTAACGATTGGGGTGTTTTTGTATGAAATTAAGTTATGAAGATAAACTAGAAATATATCAGTTAAGACAGGCTGGTTTTTCTTGGCCTTATATTAGTCGAAAGTACGGTGTATGTCTATCCAATCTTAAGTACATGGTACGGCTTATGGAGAGACATGGTATTGAGGTTGTTAAAAAAGGGAAAAATAAGTATTATCCCTCTAAATTAAAGCAGGAAATCATTAATAAAGTTCTTATTGACGGTCAATCTCAGCTCACCGTATCACTGGATTATGCTCTTCCCCAACAATCCCTACTCACCAATTGGATAGCACAATACAAGAAAAACGGGTATACTATTGTTGAGAAACAACGAGGGAGACCGAGTAAGATGGGACGTAAACCAAAGAAAACTTGTAAAGAAATGACTGAGCTAGAACATATTCTGGAAGAGAATGAGCGTCTGCGTACCGAGGTAGCTTATCTAAAAAAGTTGAGGGAATTGCGCTTGAGGGACGAAGCCTTACAGCGCAAAAGGCGGAAACAGTTAGAGAACTGGTCTCAGGAGGATTTCGATTAGACCTCTTACTAAAAACCGCTAAGCTAGCTCGTTCTACTTATTATTATCAGTTGAAACGGTTTAATAGAGCTAAGAAAGATAAGAAGGTCAAAGAGATGATTCAAACCATTTACGTTGACCATAAAGGCAATTATGGATACCGTCGTATTCATTTAGAACTAAGAAACCGAGGATTTGTTATCAATCATAAGAAGGTTCAACGGTTAATGAAACTCATGGGACTCGCTGCTCGTACTCGTTGTAAGCGTAAATACTCGTCTTACAAGGGAGAGATTGGGAAGAAAGCTGATAATCTAATTCAACGTCAGTTTGAAGGGGCTAAGCCTTATGAGAAGTGTTATACGGATGTCACTGAATTCGCTTTACCAAATATTAGAGAGAAACTCTATTTATCCCCTGTTCTTGATGGATACAATAGTGAGATTATTGAATTCACCTTGTCACGCTCACCTGATTTAAAACAGGTTCAAACCATGCTTAAAAGAGCATTTCCGGCTACCTCTTACCAAGGAACTATTCTTCACAGCGACCAAGGGTGGCAATATCAACACCAGTCTTATCATGATTTCTTGGCATCCAAAGGGATTCGTCCATCTATGTCACGCAAGGGAAATAGTCCAGATAATGGCATGATGGAGTCCTTCTTTGGCATCTTAAAGTCTGAGATGTTTTACGGTTATGAAAAGACTTTTAAGTCGCTTGATAAGCTAGAACAAGCCATTACGGATTATATTTTTTATTACAACAATAAACGTATCAAGACAAAATTAAAAGGACTCAGTCCTGTGCAATACAGAACTAAATCCTTTCAATAATTTATTGTCCAACTTTTTGGGGTCAGTACAAATCGAGCTTTTTTCTTAGTCTTGAATTGTCCAAACGCTGACAGATTTTTCAGAGACTGGGAAGTCTCCCCACCCGTCTTCGTCAATTGTTACAGTATCAGAGCAGTTTCCAAGAATATCATAGAAAGTTTGTCCAGCCCAGTCACTTCCAATTTCCATAGATTTGTTGTTGGCAGCATCATTAGAAATGGTTACGGCTAATGGAGTACAGTCTTCATTACCAGAGCGTGTCCATCCAATACAGTTAGGGTCGTCAAAGTAGTCTGTTTGCTCTCCATAAGCCAAATCTTTACGAGCGTAAAGTAAGGTGTCTAGGACCTCTTTGAAACTTTCTTGAGCAAACTCACCATCAATGCCATAGTAGTCACCATAAAATAGGCAAGGAAGGCCGTCTTTACGAAGAAGGATGAGGGCATAGGCAGATGGTTTAAACCATTCTTCAACAGTAGATTCCAATGCTTGTCCACGTTGGGTGTCATGGTTCTCTACGAAGGTTACCGCATGCTCAGGGTGATTTTTGACCAATGTTTGTTCGAAAATAGTCGTCAAATCGTAATCTGCTCCTTTTAGGCTGGCATCATATAAATTGTAATGAAGGCGAACATCCACAAGATCAAAGCGGTTTTCAGTTTTTTCGAGATAAGTATTATTATCCTCTTCCTTGGCATTCCAAAATTCACCAAAAACATAGAAATCTTGACCTTGTTTTTCTTTGACGTCGCGAATAAAATTACGCATAAAGAAATAATCAATGTGCTTGATGGCATCCATTCGGAAACCTTGGACACCAGTTGTTTCGACGAACCAGTCAGCCCATTCGTAAATATTTTCTATAACTTCAGGATGCCTATAATCTAGGTTGGCAAACATAAGGTAGTCAAAGTTACCATTTTCATTGTCAACCAAGTCATTATGTGCCCAGCCTTTGTTGTCACCTTGGATAAGATAGATACCTTTTTTATTTCTTTTGGCATCGAAGTCAGTCCCGTTAAAGTGGTACCAGTGCCATTCAAAGTCGTTGTAAGCTTTCTGACGTCCGTCAAAAGTGAAATGAGTCCAACCCTCGATTTCAAACGGTTCGCTGATTACTTTGGTACGGTCCTCAGGGTCAACTTCTACCACATAAAAGGTTTCAAGTTTATCCGCGGCTGCCTTGTGGTTGAGCACAACATCGGCCATAGGGATGATACCAACATTTTTGAGTTGGTTGATGGCATTAAGGTATTCTTCCTTGAGACCATATTTGGTGCGTATGGTTCCTTTTTGGTCGAATTCCCCAAGGTCAAAGAGGTCATAGACTCCGTAACCAACATCATCTTTGTTAGTAGCTTTGAAAGCAGGTGGCATCCAAACATGGCTGATGCCAAGGTCTGCTAGATGTTGGGCATCTTCAGCTAAGTTGTTCCAATGCTGGCCGTCACTTGGGAGATACCATTCAAAGTATTGCATTGCAGTTTGATTTGTCATAGTTTTTTCCTTATTAGTTGACATAGTCTTGGTTTAGATATCAGGGAGTTTTTAAACTTCTGTGCCTTTATTTTACCAAATCAGAAGAATTACGCAATCGATTGTATGGCCGAAAAACAATAACTTCAGATTTGTCTAAAATATCATACTAATTAGAGCCCAACTTTTCAACTTTTTTGTGTTAGAATAAAGATGAGTTTAGTCGTCTTAAGGAGAAAATATGGATAAAATTATTTTAAATGGTTGCCGTTTTTATGGCTATCACGGGGCTTTTGTTGAGGAGCAAACCCTAGGGCAAATTTTTGTGGTAGATCTGGAGCTGGCTGTTGATTTGACCAGGGCTTCACAAAGTGACAATCTAGCAGATACGGTTCATTATGGTTTAGTTTTTGAAGCCGTACAGAGACAGGTGGAAGAAGAAAAGTATATTTTGATTGAGCGTTTAGCTGGTGCTATTTGTGAGGACTTGTTTGATCAATTTGTGCCAATCCAATCTATTAAAATTCGAATTACTAAAGAAAATCCACCAATTAATGGGCACTATAGAAGTGTTGGAATTGAATTGGAGCGTAGTCGATGACAAAAGTTTATTTAAGTTTGGGATCTAATATGGGAAATCGTCAAGACTATCTTAAAAAAGCGGTGGAGTCATTGGATCGCTTGCTTGAGACGGAAGTTAAAGCAGTGTCCTCTTATTATGAGACGGCTGCTTGGGGATTAACTGACCAGGCTGATTTTTTGAATCTCGCTTTAGCACTTGACACTCAGTTGCCGGCTGAAAGCTTGCTGAGTGCTTGTCAGGCAATTGAGAAAGATTTAGACCGCGTTCGCCATGAGCATTGGGGCCCTCGAACTGTGGATATTGATATTCTTTTATATGGGCAGGAAATCTGGGGGACTGAGCACCTTAAAGTGCCTCATCCTCTCATGACTCAAAGGGCCTTTGTTTTGGTTCCTCTGCTAGAAATTGCCGAGAATTTAGTTGAGCCTCAAACTGGTCAAGCCTACAAAAAATATTTGAGTCAAATAGACACTAGTGATGTCCGCAAATTGGAGCAAGTGGACTAGTTTTTACTAAAATTCCTTGTCGTCAAGATAGGGATTTTTTGCTATAATTAATTTTGGCTTTTTGTGGTATTTTTCTTTTAATTGTTAGGGAAAATACTAACTCATTTTTAGGTTGTGATAGTAATAAGGGGAAATTTTTCACAATACCTACAAAGAAATAAATGTATAGAAAAAGTATGGGAATTAACATGTTAGATGAACTTAAAGAAGATTTAGTTGGGATTGATATTCGTTTCGACGAACCCTTAAAACGTTATACTTACACCAAGGTTGGAGGTCCAGCGGATTATTTGGCCTTTCCACGTAACCGATATGAGCTTTCTCGTATTGTCAAATTTGCCAACAAGCACAACATTCCATGGATGGTGCTTGGTAATGCCAGTAATTTGATTGTTCGTGACGGTGGTATCCGAGGTTTTGTGATTATGTTTGACAAGCTTAATGGTATCGCTGTCAATGGTTATCAAGTTGAAGCAGAAGCGGGAGCTAATTTGATTGCAACAACCAAGGTGGCTTGTTTCCATAGTTTGACCGGTTTTGAATTTGCGGCGGGAATTCCAGGTAGTATTGGTGGTGCTGTCTTTATGAATGCGGGTGCCTATGGTGGCGAGATTGCACATATCTTGGTTTCTGCTCAGGTTCTTACAAAAGATGGTGATATTCGTACGATTGATGCAAGAGATATGCGTTTTGGTTATCGTCGTTCGGTGCTCCAAGAAACAGGTGAAGTGATTATTTCAGCAAAATTTAACCTCAAACCAGGAGACTACGAACAAATCAAACATGAGATGAACCGCCTTAATCACTTACGAGAACTTAAACAACCTCTCGAATACCCATCATGTGGTTCGGTCTTCAAACGTCCGCCAGGTCATTTTGCTGGTCAGCTTATTATGGAAGCTAACCTCAAGGGACATCGTATCGGTGGTGTTGAGGTTTCAACCAAGCACGCTGGTTTCATGGTCAATGTCGATCAAGGAACAGCGAAAGACTATGAAGATCTTATTGCAGATGTTATCGCTAAGGTTAAGGAAAATTCGGGTGTTACACTAGAGCCTGAAGTTCGCATCATTGGCGACAAATTAAATTAATAATACTAACCCTATTTTTGATATCCATGGAGGATTTATGACAATTGACTAATCCGATTATTGCCTTTCAAAACGTCTCGAAAGTATTTGAAGACAGTGGCACACAAGTTTTAAAAGACATCAACTTTGAACTGGAAGAAGGTAAGTTCTATACCCTGCTTGGGGCTTCTGGTTCTGGTAAATCAACTATCTTGAACATCATTGCTGGTCTCTTAGATGCGACCAGTGGTGACGTTCTTTTGGATGGAAAGCGTATTAATGATATCCCTATCAATAAAAGGGATGTTCACACCGTTTTCCAATCTTATGCCCTCTTTCCACACATGAATGTCTTTGACAATGTGGCTTTTGCGCTTAAGTTAAAAAAAGTGCCTAAGAAGGAAATTGAAGAGCGTGTAAAAGAAGCATTGAAAATGGTTCAACTAGATGGTTATCAAAAGCGCTCGATTCAAAAATTATCGGGTGGTCAACGCCAACGTGTAGCTATTGCCCGTGCGATTATCAATCAGCCACGTGTGGTCCTTTTGGATGAGCCCTTGTCAGCACTGGATTTGAAGTTACGTACTGAAATGCAATACGAGTTGCGTGAACTACAGAAACGTCTAGGGATTACTTTTGTCTTTGTCACCCACGACCAGGAAGAAGCCTTGGCCATGTCAGACTGGATTTTTGTTATGAACGATGGTGAAATTGTTCAATCAGGAACGCCTGTTGATATTTATGACGAGCCTATCAACCATTTCGTTGCAACCTTTATCGGAGAATCTAATATCCTACCAGGAGTCATGATTGAGGACTATTTGGTCGAGTTCAACGGAAAACGTTTCGAATCTGTTGATGGAGGAATGCGTCCAAATGAACCTGTCGAAGTGGTTATCCGTCCTGAAGATTTACAAATCACGCTTCCTGAGGAAGGTAAGCTTCAGGTTCGTGTAGAAACACAGCTTTTCCGTGGGGTCCACTATGAAATCATTGCCTATGATAATCTTGGCAATGAATGGATGATTCATTCAACCCGTAAGGCGATTGAGGGTGAGATTATTGGCCTTGATTTTACGCCTGAAGATATTCATATCATGCGTCTTAATGAGACAGAGGAAGAATTCGATGCTCGTATTGAAGAATATGTGGAAATGGAAGAGCCTGAGGATGGCTTGATTAATGCCATTGAGGAGGAGCGTCATGAAGAAAACAGCTAGCCTCTTCTCGGTACCATACCTTCTTTGGCTTCTACTTTTCGTAGTTGCTCCAGTACTCATGCTGCTCTACCAGTCATTTTTTGACATCAGTGGCAATTTTACTTTGGACAACTATGGAACCTTCTTTTCCAGTTGGACTTACTTGAGGATGAGCTTTAACTCGGTCCTTTATGCGGCCATCATAACCTTAGTGACACTCCTCATCTCTTATCCGACCGCATATCTCCTAACCAGACTGAAGCATAAACAACTTTGGTTGATGTTAGTTATTTTACCAACCTGGGTCAACCTTCTTCTAAAAGCTTATGCCTTTATGGGGATTTTTGGCCAACAAGGTGGAATTAACGCCTTTCTTGGTTTCTTTGGGATTGCTCCCATGCAAATTCTCTTTACAGATTTTTCTTTCATTTTTGTAGCCAGTTATATTGAAATTCCATTTATGATTCTACCGATTTTTAATGCTCTGGATGATTTGGATGAAAATATTGTCAATGCAAGTAAGGATTTAGGAGCTAATGATTGGCAGACCTTTACCAAGATTATCTTTCCTTTGTCGCTTAATGGGGTACGCTCGGGTGTACAATCGGTCTTCATTCCTAGTCTTAGCCTCTTCATGCTAACACGTTTGATTGGTGGGAACCGAGTTATTACACTAGGAACGGCTATCGAACAGCATTTCCTCACAACACAAAACTGGGGAATGGGTGCGACCATTGGTGTTGTGCTTATTGTTACTATGATTGCAATCATGTGGTTAACAAAGGAGAGACGTCAATGAAAAAATTTGCAAATCTCTATTTAGCTCTAGTCTTTGTTATCATCTACCTGCCAATCTTTTATCTAATCGCCTTTTCTTTCAATAGTGGTGGCGATATGAATAGTTTCACAGGATTTACTCTTGATAACTATCAGAGCATGTTTTCAGATAGTCGACTCATGTTGATTTTAGCTCAAACCTTCTTTTTAGCTTTTCTTAGTGCCCTCTTGGCGACGATTATTGGTACCTTTGGGTCAATTTTTATCTATGAGAGCAAGCAGAAGCAGCAGACTGGAATCTTATCCCTAAATAACGTGCTAATGGTTGCACCGGACGTTATGATTGGTGCGAGTTTCTTGATTCTCTTTACCTGGATTGGTTTCCAACTTGGCTTTGTATCGGTTTTGTTGAGTCACATTGCCTTCTCAATCCCAATCGTGGTTCTCATGGTTTTGCCGCGCCTCAAGGAAATGAATCGAGACATGGTGAATGCAGCTTATGACCTGGGTGCGACCCAATGGCAGATGTTACGCGAGGTCATGTTGCCATACTTGACACCTGGTATTATCGCTGGTTATTTCATGGCCTTTACCTATTCTTTGGATGACTTCGCAGTAACCTTCTTTGTAACGGGTAATGGTTTTTCAACACTTGCTGTGGAAATTTACTCACGTGCTCGTAAAGGGATTTCCTTGGAAATCAATGCCCTATCAACGGTTGTCTTCCTCTTCTCTATTCTTCTAGTCATTGGATATTATATGATTACCCAGGAGAGAAAGGAGGAGCATGATGCGTAAACTCTATCAATTTCTGTCAGGGATTTTAGCAATTATTTTCTTCCTTTGGGGAATTTCTGCCTACATGCAAAGTCGCACCGGAAGTGCTTCGGACAAACTGGTTATTTATAATTGGGGTGACTACATTGACCCTGATCTCTTGACCAAGTTCACTAAAGAGACAGGAATAAAAGTCCAGTATGAAACCTTTGATTCTAACGAAGCTATGTATACTAAAATTAAGCAAGGTGGTACGACTTACGACATCGCTGTACCTTCGGACTACACCATTGATAAGATGGTCAAGGAAGACCTTTTGGTGAAGTTGGATAAATCTAAAATCCATGGCTTCGATCAGATTGGCTCAAGCTTTAAGGGTCTTAGTTTCGATCCCAATAATGACTATTCTATTCCTTATTTCTGGGGGACAGTCGGAATTGTCTATAATACGAAATTGGTGAAAAAAGCACCTCAGCACTGGAATGATCTTTGGTCACCTGAATACAGAAACCAGATTATGATGGTTGATGGTGCGCGTGAAGTCATTGGTTTTTCTCTCAATAGCTTGGGTTACAGTTTGAATACCAAGAACATGACGGAATTGCGTCTGGCTGAAACTAAACTTAATAGCCTTACACCGAATATTAAAGCTATTGTGGGTGATGAGATGAAGGGCTACATGATTCAAGGTGATGCAGCTATTGGAGTAACCTTCTCAGGGGAAGCCAGTGAGATGCTTGATAAAAATGAAGATCTTCGTTATGTTGTTCCATCTGAAGGCTCAAATCTGTGGTTTGATAATCTGGTCATTCCTAAAACAGTGAAGCATGAAAAAGAAGCTTATGCTTTTATCAACTTCATGCTTAAACCGGAAAATGCAGCGCAAAACGCTGAATATATCGGCTATGCCACACCTAACGAGGCAGCTAAAACCTTACTTCCAAAGAGTATTACTAATGATAAAGCCTTTTACCCATCAGAATCAACCATCAAAAACCTTGAAGTCTATAATAACTTAGGTAAAAAATGGCTTGGGATTTATAATGACATTTACCTTCAAGATAAGATGTATCGTAAATAAAAAGTTTCCTTTTGGACCGTTGGGTTTTAAGCTTAGTCACAAAATACAAGAGGCTGAAACGCTAGTGTTTCAGCCTCTTGTATGATTGTCAAAGCTCTTGAAAAAGATATACTATTTTTCTTGAATAGTTGTATTACTGTGCTATAATAAAGCAAAGAAATCTTTAATGTTTATTTTGGAGGACTTAACATGCAGGCAGCATTTCTCTTTTTACTGATTTTATTCTTGATTATCTTGGGAATTCTCATCAGTATGCTTTATGTCGTACGTCAACAGTCAGTAGCCATCGTTGAACGTTTTGGACGCTATCAAAAAATCGCAACGAGTGGTATTCATATGCGTTTGCCATTCGGTATCGATAAAATACAGCTCGTATTCAACTACGTTTGCTTCAAAGTGAGATTGTGGTTGAAACCAAAACAAAGGACAATGTCTTTGTTATGATGAATGTGGCTACTCAGTATCGTGTAAATGAACAAAATGTTACAGATGCTTACTATAAACTCATGTGACCAGAGGCTCAAATTAAATCATACATTGAGGATGCCCTTCGTTCATCAGTTCCTAAATTGACGCTTGATGAGCTTTTTGAGAAGAAAGATGAAATCGCTCTTGAGGTTCAACATCAAGTAGCCGAAGAAATGACAGCTTATGGATACATCATTGTTAAGACCTTGATTACCAAGGTTAGCCAGATGCTGAAGTTAAGCAGTCTATGAACGAAATTAATGCTGCTCAACGTAAGCGTGTAGCAGCCCAAGAATTGGCAGAAGCTGATAAAATTAAGATTGTCACAGCTGCCGAAGCCGAAGCCGAAGCCGAAAAAGACCGTCTTCATGGTGTTGGTATTGCCCAACAACGTAAAGCCATCGTTGATGGTTTAGCTGAATCTATTGCAGAACTTAAAGAAGCCAATGTTGGTATGTCTGAGGAACAGATTATGTCTATCCTCTTGACCAACCAATATCTAGATACCCTTAATACTTTTGCGGATAAAGGTAATCAAACTTTATTCTTGCCAAATAATCCAAATGGCGTGGATGATATTCATACCCAAATTTTGTCATCCTTAAAGGTCGATAATAAAAAATAAGTAAAAAAGGAGCCAGAGTTGAGATAATCTGACTTCTTTTTCATTATTTTTCCAAGAACTGAGCTAAACGGATGACCTCGATTTTATAGCCATCTGGATCAGTAATAAAGTAGTACATTTTTGGTTTACCAGGTAGACCTGAGAGATCAGTAACATTATAGCCAGCCTCTTTGTGGGCTTGGTGTGTGGCCTCTAGGTCATCAACACCAACAGCGATGTGTCCATAACCATTCCCAATATCATAAACTTCATGATCGTAGTTGTATGTCAATTCCAACTCGTAATCAGGATCATCTTCTAGTTGCATGTAGACAAGAGTGAACTTATATTCTGGGAAATCGTTACGACGGACTTCCTTAAAACCAAGCGCTTCTTGATAAAATTGTAGTGAAGCTTCTAGGTCTTTAACACGGACACAAGTGTGTAGAAATTTAGTCATGTGAGAGACTCCTTTTATCTAGTTTTCTAAAACCATTATAGCATTTTGATAGCGTTTTTTCTAGTTTTAGCAATTGATTTTGGAGGGACTCAGGTAAAGTCTGCTCTTGTTTCAGAGGACCTTGTCCTCTGAAAGAGTTTGCCAACGCAATCATCCCCTCAGACCTTGGATAAGGCTCTCGATGTTATTGATCATTTAGTAACTTCGGTTGAAATAGCTTTATCAGGCAGTGCAATTAGTGTTCCTGAAACTGTTGATATGGAAGGAGGGTGTGATTTATCACGGCGGTTTGTTGAGATTCTTTCATGGTTTTCGTGTCAAATAAACCCTGCAAGCTAAGTATCATTTTCCAGTAGCTGCGCTTAATGATGGTAAAGCAGCAGCCTTGGCTGAACTAGCCACAGGTCATTTGAAAGGAGTGACTAACGGTGCTGCTCTTGTTTTAGGGTCAGGCCTTGGTGGAGGTATAATAATCAATGGTAAACTTTTTCAGGGAAGCCATTTCCAGGCAGGAGAGTTGACCTTTCTCCTTCCTCTTCAAATGGAAAAACTTGATCCTTCATTGATGCAAGAAACAACTCTTTCAGCTATTGGTTTGATTACTAAAGTTAATGAAATTTTAGCTAGTCTTGATTTAAAAGATGGTTTGCTAGCCTTTAAGGCAATTAATGCTAAAAAGGAAGCAGTTTATCCAATCTTTGAGACCTATTGTCGAAACCTAGCTATTACTATATTGAATCTTCAAACTATCTTTGATATGGAAACCTTTGTTCTTGGAGGTGGTATTTCAGCTCAGTCTATTCTGATAGAAGAAGTCAACCGCCAGTTTGATAAGGTTCACCATGAGATTGATTTTATCGGTAAAATTATTAAACGTCCAAAGATTGTAGCCTGTCATCATAATGGAACAAATCTAATCGGTGCTGCCTATTTTCTTAAGCAAGGATAACGGATAGTAAATCTGATTACTTGCAAAAATATACATAAAATACCTAACTTTTTTGTGACGAACGGGCAATTCCGTTCGTTTTTTACTATTAACACTTTACAATATTCAGTAAATTCGCTATAATGGGCCCATTAAAATTTTGGAGGTGTCTTTATGACAATTTATAATTTCTCAGCAGGACCTGCTACATTACCAAAACCTGTGCTCGAAAAAGCACAAGCTGAATTGCTTAACTATCAAGATTCCGGTATGTCCGTGCTAGAAATGTCCCACCGTTCTCCAGAATTTGACAAAATCATTAAAGATGCGGAAGCGACACTTCGCGAGCTTATGGCCATTCCTGATAACTATAAGGTTATTTTCTTGCAAGGGGGCGCTTCAACGCAATTCACAATGGTTCCACTGAACCTTGCTCAAGGTAAGAAAGCTTACTACCTTGTAGGTGGTTCATGGGGTAAAAAAGCCTATACTGAAGCTGTCAAGCTTTCAAAAACTATTCCTTTTGAACCAATTCTTTTGGCGTCATCTGAGGATACTGTTTACGATCATATCCCAAGTTTTGATCCTTCAACGATTGATCCAGAAGCCGCTTATGTTCACTTGACTACCAATAATACAATTGAGGGAACATCTATCTATGATTTGCCTGATACTAATGGTGTGCCAATTGTAGCAGATATGTCTTCAAATATCTTAGCAGCTCGCTATAATGTTGAGGATTTTGCTCTTATCTATGCTGGTGCTCAGAAAAATATTGGACCTGCGGGTGTGACGGTGGTTATCGTCCGTGAAGACTTCCTTAACGACCAACCACAATTGTCTGCCATGTTGGACTACCGTATTCAAGCTGAAGCAGGATCACTCTACAATACACCACCATGTTTCAATATCTATATTTCAAAACTCGTTTTTGACTGGGTAAAAAATGAGATTGGTGGCGTAGATAAGATGGCGGAAATTCAACGTGAAAAATCAGGTCTTCTTTATGACTATATCGAATCATCTGATTTCTACACCAATCCTGTTAAAGATGCCAAGGATCGTTCTGTCTGCAACATTCCATTTGTCACACCAAGTAAAGACTTGGATGCCAAATTTGTAGCAGAAGCAGATGCTCTTGGTTTCAAAAATATCAAGGGACACCGTTCAGTGGGTGGTATGCGTGCCAGTGTTTATAACGCCTTCCCGCGTCAAGGTGTGCTTGATTTGATTGACTTTATGAAGAAATTTGAAGATGAAAATAAATAATTAGGAAAGAGATGGAAATTAGACAAGCTTTCCCAAATGAAATTGGTGCTATCATGACCGTGATTGAGAGTGCTAGAATTGCTTTAGCGGAAGCTGGTAGTTCTCAATGGCAAGGGGCTGATGGTTATCTTACAGAAGAAATCATCTTTGATGATGTTCTTAAAGGACAGGCCTATGTCGGTATCATTGACGGTCAAATTGTTTCTTATGCTGCGGTGGTTACTGATGGAGAGCCCGCCTACGAAAAAATCTATGATGGAGATTGGAAGCATCATAATAAGCGCTATGTTACCTTTCATCGAATTGCCGTTTTAAGAGAATTTACGGGACAGAAAAATGCTCAAACCTTTATTCAAGGTCTTATTGAGGGAACTGACGCTCATGATTTTCGTTGCGACACGCATGAAAAGAATCTTGTCATGCAGCACATTTTGGAGAAACTTGGCTATGTCTATTGTGGTAAGGTTCCTATTGATGGTGAACGACTTGCCTATCAGAAAATCAAAACCAAGAGGGAGAAGGCTTTTTATCAAGAAGTTGATGAAGCTACTCACCACGGAATTCATTAATTTAAGAGGAATAAAATTATGGTATTTAGCGTAAAAACATATAATAATATTAACCAAATTGGTTTGAAGGAACTTGGAAATCATTTTCAAATTGATGGTGATTTAGCGGAAAATCCGGATGCTTACATTATTCGTAGTCAAAATCTCCATGATACAGTTTTCCCTGAAAATTTGAAAGCTATTGCGCGTGCTGGTGCTGGGACTAACAATATCCCAGTTGATAAAGCAACTGAAAAAGGAATTGTTGTCTTCAATACTCCAGGAGCTAATGCTAATGCAGTTAAAGAAGCTGTCTTAGCTTCTATCTTGCTTTCAGCACGTGATTATATTGCGGCCAATACTTGGGTTAACAAACTTAGCGGTGATGATGTGCCTAAACAAATCGAAGCAGGTAAGAAGCAGTTTGCGGGTAGCGAGATTGCAGGTAAGACACTGGGTGTTATTGGCTTGGGTGCCATTGGTGCGCGTATTGCTAACGATGCCTATCGTTTGGGAATGAAGGTCTATGGCTATGACCCATACGTTTCTATTGAAGCAGCTTGGAATATTTCTCACCACGTTAAACGTGTTTCTGATCTCAAAGAAATCTTTGAAAACTGTGATTATATCACTGTTCACGTTCCATTGACACCTGATACGAAAGGTACTTTCAATGCAGACGCCTTTAGCCTCATGCAAAAAGGAACAACAATCATCAACTTTGCCCGTGCAGAATTAGTAGAGAATGATGCGCTCTTTGATGCTTTGGAAACAGGTGTAGTAAAACGTTATATCACTGACTTCGGGACAGAAGAACTACTTAACAAGCCTAATGTGACAGTCTTCCCACACGTTGGTGGTTCAACGAGTGAAGCAGAGCTTAACTGTGCTATTATGGCTGCTCAGACCATCCGTCGCTTCATGGAAACAGGTGAAATTGTCAATTCTGTTAACTTCCCACGTGTACAACAGGTTTTGAGTGCTCCATATCGTATCACTTTGATTAATAAAAACGTGCCTAACATTGTAGCCCGTATTTCAACAGCGGTCTCTGATTTTAATATTAATATAGATAATATCATTAACCGTTCAAAGGGAGAGTATGCTTATACCCTTCTTGACCTTGATGAGACAGACAAGTCTAAGATTGATGAATTGGTCGCTAAGTTTGAGGCGAGCGATAACATCGTACGAGTACGTTTGATTAAAGGTAAATAATTCAGAAATAAGCTGACAGGAACAAGGCTTTCCTGTCTTTTTTGGAATAATTGAAATATGTTTTATCGTCAGTATTTTGTATCACCTATTGGTCGCCTGTCCTTGGTTGCAAGTGAGCAAGCCCTCTATGGTATGTGGTTAGAAGGACAAAATCATTTTAGGCTGGTTTTAAGGAAGAGGAGTTAGTAGACATCTCAAATCCTATTTTAGAAGTGACCAAGAAGTGGTTGCAGGCCTATTTTAAAGGTGAAAGTCCAAGTCCAGATGACCTTCCTTTAGCTGAACAAGGAACAGCTTTCCAACAAAGAGTTTGGTTGGCTTTAAGTGAAATACCTATGGGGCAAATCAGAACCTATGGTCAGATTGGTAAGGCAATCTCTTGTCAATCCGCACAGGCTGTAGGAACTGCTGTTAGTAAGAATCCCTGGCTGATTCTTATCCCTTGTCATCGTGTTTTGCCTAGTAGTGGTCACTTAGGAAATTATGCGGTAGGAGAGGATGTCAAGTGTTTCTTACTTCGTTTGGAAGGTCTTAGGTTTGACAATCCTTAGATAGATTGCTTATGCTAGAGAAAAGGAGAAAAACATGTACACTTTTTATGAATATCCAAAATGTAGCACTTGTCGTAAGGCAAAAGCTGAACTCAATCAATTAGGTCTCGAGGTCGAGTCTGTCAACATTAAGGAAAATCCACCCTCAGCTCAATTTTTAAGAGAGCTTCTAGAGGGGGCAGATTTAGAGCTTAAGAAATTCTTTAATACGAGTGGACAATCCTACCGTTCTTTAGGATTGAAGGACAAACTTCCAACCTTATCACAAGATGAAGCCGTAAAACTCTTATCATCAGATGGTATGTTGATTAAACGTCCTATCTTGATTAAGGATGGAAAGGTTTTACAGGTTGGTTACCGTAGTCCTTACAAAGACTTAAATTTATAAATAATAAGCAAAAACTCTTGCCACAGTAAGTGGAAATATGATAAGATAGAAACAGTTGCCGCTATAGTTAAATGGTATAATAGAGCAATGGTAATGCTCCGTTCCGAGTTCAATTCTCGGTGGTGGCATCTGTGAATGAATCCAGCCTCGGGGTTGGATTTTTTATGTGTTAAGGAGTTGATTAACGATTGCTGATTTTTCAAAAAAATCTACTGAAAACTCTTGAAATTCAAAATAAAAGGAGTAGACTAATAGGTGATTAAACCTAGGAGGCGACTCGTGAAATACTACATTCAATTCATGTTGATTTGTTTGTTTGCTGTGATTGGTGAAGCTCTTTCAACCTTTTTTAAATTACCTGTACCTGGGAGTATCATTGGCTTATTCTTGCTTCTGATTGCTCTACAGCTTAAGTGGATTCGTCCACGTCATATCCATGCTGTAGCAGAGTTTTTAATAGCCAATATGACTATCCTTTTTTTGCCAGCAGGTGTCGGTATTATGGAACGATGGAATGCTATTTCGGCGAATATTGTTCCAATTATTTTGATTATTATGGGTGCCTTGGTTCTTAATATTGTAGTGATTGCCGTAGTTGTCGTCTTTATCAAAAAGCACTTTGAAGGCGATTATGAGGAGGTTAATCATGGCTAATTTTTTTAACACACCCTTGTTTGGTTTAACTCTTTCAGTATTGGCTTACACGCTGGGGCTTTTGCTTTATCGCCGTTTCCCTAATCCTTTGACAACGCCTCTTCTTGTGTCAACTGCCTTAATTATTGTCATTTTGCACTATACAGGCATTTCTTACAGGGATTACTATGTAGGTGGTTCTTATCTTAATAGTTTGATTATTCCTTCAACGGTTGCTCTAGCTGTCCCTTTTTATAAAAATCTCCACCTCATGCGTCATCACTATAAGAGTATCTTAATTGGGTCAACAGTTGCCTGTATTCTTAACACTACTTATACCGCTTTGATTGCTAAGCTTTTTGGTATGGATTATTTCCTTGCTATCTCACTCTTTCCTAAGTCTGTAACGACTGCCATGGCTGTAGGGATTTCGGAAAAAATGCAGGGGATTACAACAGTGACTTTGGTCGTAGTTGTTATTACAGGAATCTTGACATCAGTTTTAGGACCTGTCTTTTTAAAGATGATTGGTATTAAAGATCCAGTTGCTATTGGTCTTTCCCTAGGAGGAACTGGGCATGCCGTTGGTACTGGAACTGCCTTCAGATATGGTCAGGTTGCAGGTGCCATGGGTGGTCTATCAATCGCTGTAACAGGAATTTTATATGTCTTTATTAGTCCTATTGTGGCTAGTTTAATTCTGAGATAAAAAATTAAGGTTTGGATAGGTTTTCCAAGCCTTTTTAGCTATGAAAAACAAGCAAAATCTGACCTTTTATGTTATAATTAAGATTATGAATTATGGAGATTATATCTGGGATTTAGGTGGTACCTTGTTGGATAATTACCAGATATCAACCCAAGCCTTTCTAGCGACTTTAGAACGGTTTGAGCGTACAGCAGAATTTCAAGCAGTCTATGATGCCCTTAAGGTGTCGACCAGTACTGCCATTGCCATGTTTGCGCCTGATATAACTGATTTTCGAACCCTCTATAAGCAGGAGGAAGCCAAGCATTTGCAAGAACCTGTGCTTTTTGAAGGTGTTAAGGATGCCCTCGCTAAGATTGTGGCTGAGGGTGGACGTAATTTCTTGGTTAGTCACCGCAATCACTTGGTGCTAGATATCCTTGATAGAGTAGAGATTGCTCATTATTTTACAGAGGTCGTAACTTCTGAAAATGGTTTTGCTAGAAAACCTAGTCCAGATAGTTTCCTTTATTTAATTAAAAAATACGATATTAAACATGGCTTGGTCATTGGTGACCGCCAGATAGACATAGAGGCTGGAGAAGCAGCGGGTTTGGATACCTTGCTAGTTGATGGCCATAAATCATTATTGGAGATTGTGACATAGATGACTGATGAATTAAAAAATCTTGAAGAAAAAGCGCAAGAATATGATGCCAGCCAGATTCAGGTCTTAGAGGGACTTGAAGCGGTACGTATGCGCCCAGGAATGTATATTGGATCGACCTCCAAAGAAGGCTTGCATCACTTGGTATGGGAGATTGTCGATAACTCAATTGATGAGGCCTTAGCAGGCTTCGCCTCGCATATCAAAGTTTTTATTGAACCGGATAATTCTATCACGGTTGTTGATGATGGTCGTGGTATCCCAGTCGATATTCAAGAAAAAACAGGTCGTCCTGCTGTTGAGACAGTATTTACAGTTCTTCATGCTGGTGGTAAATTCGGTGGAGGCGGTTATAAGGTCTCTGGTGGTTTGCACGGGGTTGGTTCTTCGGTCGTTAATGCCCTCTCAACTCAGCTTGATGTTAAGGTTTATAAAAACGGTCATATTCACTTCCAAGAGTATAAACGAGGAGTTGTGGTAGACGACTTAAGGATTATTGGTGAAACTGAAGAACATGGAACGACTGTTCACTTTATTCCAGATCCAGAAATTTTCCAAGAAACAACGGAGTTTGACTTTGGAAAGTTAGCTAAACGTTTCCAAGAGCTAGCTTTTCTGAACAAGGGTCTACGTATCTCTATTACAGATAAGCGTGAAGGTCTTGAACAAGAGAAACATTATCACTATGAGGGTGGAATCACATCTTATGTGAAGTACATCAATGAAAACAAAGACGTTATCTTTGATGAGCCTATCTACACATATGGTGAGATGGATGGCATTTCAGTCGAAGTTGCTATGCAGTATACGACCGGCTACCATGAAACGGTGATGAGTTTTGCCAATAATATCCACACTCATGAAGGTGGTACTCATGAACAAGGTTTCCGTACGGCTCTTACTCGTGTTATCAATGATTATGCACGTCAGAATAAGATTCTCAAAGAAAAAGATGATAATCTGACTGGTGATGATGTTCGTGAAGGCTTGACTGCTATAATCTCTGTCAAGCATCCCAACCCACAGTTTGAAGGGCAAACCAAGACCAAACTTGGAAACTCAGAAGTGGTTAAGATTACTAATCGTCTCTTCAGTGAAGCCTTAAGTCGCTTCCTCTTGGAAAATCCTGCTATTGCTAAAAAGATTGTTGAAAAAGGAATTCTGGCTTCTAAGGCCCGTATCGCCGCTAAGCGTGCTCGTGAGGTGACACGTAAGAAGTCAGGTCTTGAAATTTCAAACCTTCCAGGTAAGTTGGCAGATTGTTCGTCAAACAATCCCGAAATGAATGAGCTCTTCATTGTCGAAGGGGACTCAGCCGGTGGTTCTGCTAAATCGGGTCGTAATCGTGAATTCCAAGCTATCTTGCCAATTCGTGGTAAAATTTTGAACGTTGAGAAGGCTAGCATGGATAAGATTCTAGCCAACGAAGAGATTCGTTCTCTTTTCACAGCTATGGGAACCGGTTTTGGATCAGAATTTGATGTCAGCAAAGCTCGCTATCACAAGTTGGTTATCATGACCGATGCCGATGTTGATGGGGCTCACATTCGTACCTTGCTCTTGACCTTGATTTATCGCTTTATGCATCCAGTTTTGGAAGCTGGCTATGTCTACATTGCACAACCACCAATTTATGGTGTTAAGGTTGGTTCTGAGATTAAAGAGTATATCCAGCCAGGTGCGGATCAAGAAGAAAAATTGCGTGCTGCTCTTGAAAACTACAGTGTAGGGCGTTCAAAACCTACGGTACAACGTTATAAAGGCTTAGGTGAAATGGATGACCACCAACTTTGGGAAACTACCATGGACCCTGAAAATCGTTTATTGGCACGTGTTTCTGTGGATGATGCTGCAGAGGCCGATAAGATTTTTGATATGCTGATGGGAGATAAGGTTGAACCTCGCCGCGAATTTATCGAAGAAAATGCCGTTTACAGTACTCTGGATATCTAATATTCTTTTAGAAAAGGGTGCAATGCTAGGATAACTATGTTATAATCGTAACATTACTCTACATTTATGAACATAATAGACGATTAAGGAGAAACTATGTCTAGCGGAATTGTTTTACTGATTGTAGTGGCAGTTATACTTGTAATTGTCGCTTACTTAGTCGGTATTCTTATTAGAAAACGAAATGATTCGCGGATTGCACAGCTTGAAGAACGCAAGCAAAAATTGTTTGACTTGCCAATTAACGAAGAAATTGAAGAAGTTAAAAATCTTCATTTAATTGGACAAAGTCAAACAACTTTCCGTGAATGGAATCAGAAATGGATAGATATCTCAACAAATTCATTCGCAGATATTGAAAATCATATTTTTGAAGCTGAAAATATGAATGATAACTTTCATTTCTTCAAAGCTAGTGCTGAAATCAATAATATTGAGAGTCAATTAGATCTTGTGGAAGAAGACATTAAGTCTATCCGTGAGGCGATCTCAAGCTTGAAAGAACAAGAAGAAAAGAACAGTGCTCGTGTTAAACACGCACTTGACTTGTACGAAGAGTTGCAAAATTCTATTGAAGGAAACTCTGATAATTTTGGCTCTACTTTGGATGAGATCACTAAACAGCTTAAAAATATTGAATCGGAGTTTGCCGAATTCGTGACTCTTAATTCATCAGGTGACCCTGTTGAGGCATCGAGCATTTTGGACCGTGCAGAGGAGCACACCATTGCTTTGGGTCAAATTACAGAGAAGATTCCAGCCATTGTAGCTAAGTTGGAAGATGATTTCCCAGATCAGTTGGATGATTTGGAATCTGGCTACCGCAAGTTGATTGAACAAAATTACCACTTCCCTGAGAAAAATATCGAACGTCACTTCCAGGAAATTCGTGAAGCTATCCGTTCAAACTCAAGTGAGTTGGTTTCTCTTGATCTGGATCGTGCGGAAGAAAAAAATGCTGATATTCAAGAAAAGATTGACAACTTGTATAGTATTTTCGAACGTGAAATTGCATCATACAAGGTTGTTATGCGTCAAAAGAAAATTTTGCCAGATTATCTCAAGCATGCTAAAGAAAACAACAAGAAACTTCAAGAAGAGCTTGAGCGTCTCATGTTGACTTACATTTTCGATGAAACTTATGAAGCAGCTGTACGTAGCTTTACTTCAGATATTTCGAGTGTTGAAACAGCAGTTCTTCCAACACTTGAAAACTTTGATAATCAGGTGAAACCCTTCTCAGAACTTGAAAAGATCTTCGAAAAGAGTCTCAACACCTTGTCTGCTGTTGAAAATGGACAGGTTGAGGTTTTTGAAAATCTTCGAGCTATCGAGAAAAATGAAGCTAAGGCGCGTGATGAGCTTGATGTTTATATTGATAAATTGCATGTTATCAAGCGTTACATGGAAAAACGTAATCTTCCAGGTATTCCTGAATCCTTCTTGAGTGTATTCTTCTCAACAAGTGCACAAATTGAAGCTCTAATGGATGAGCTCAGCCGTGGACGTATTAATATTGATGCAGTAATGCGTTTGACTGAAACGTCAAAAAATGCTATTGAGCATTTGGAAAAGACTGCTTATTTGGTTGTTCAAAATGCAACCTTGACTGAACAACTTTTGCAGTACTCAAACCGTTACCGCTCTTTCGAACCTGCTGTTCAAAGTAGCTTTGAGCATGCGCTTAAGTTGTTCGAAGTCGACCATGACTACGATGCATCTTTGGAAGAAATCTCTTACGCCCTGGAAAAAGTAGAACCAGGTGTAACAGATCGTTTTGTATCGTCTTACGAAAAAACACGCGAACAAATTCGTATGTAGAAGAAAGATTCTGGGCCTAGGTCCAGAATCTTTTTTGAAGAACCTTATCTCTTTTTAGGTTAATGAGAAGCTTAATAAAAGTTATATAGGTATTAGAGAATAGAGGAAATTATGTCAGAAGTAAAAGGCTTATTAGTTATGGATGTAGACTCAACTCTGGTCCAAGAAGAAGTAATTGATTTATTGGGGGAAGAGGCTGGTGTTGGTCGAGGGGTCGCTGAAATCACAGAGCGGGCCATGCGTGGAGAATTAGATTTCAGACAGGCTTTGAATGAGCGTGTGGCAACCCTTAAGGGATTGCCTGACAGTATATTTGAGAAGGTCTATGCCCGCATTCATTTCAACAAGGGAGCCAAGGAACTTGTGGATGAACTCCACTCACGTGGCTTCAAGGTAGGTTTAGTTTCTGGTGGTTTCCATGAGACAGTTGATAGACTGGCAAGAGAGGCAGGTATTGATTATGTGAAGGCCAATCACCTTGAGGTGATCGATGGTTTCTTAACTGGAAAGGTTTATGGTGAGATTGTTACCAAAGATGTCAAGGTAGCTAAGCTTAAAGATTGGGCAGCGGAAAATGGACTTAAACTCTCTCAAACCATTGCTATGGGTGATGGAGCCAATGATTTGCCTATGATTAAGACAGCCGGCATAGGCATCGCCTTTTGTGCCAAACCAATTGTCCGTGCACAAGCTCCTTATCAGATCACAGAACCAGATTTGTATAAGGTCATTGAGATCTTGGATGAGGTGGGAAAATAGTAGAGATAAAAGAGTCCTTTGGATGATTCCAAGGGACTCTTTGTGTATAAAAAAAACACCGAATCGGTGCCACCTTTTCAAGTTGAGTACGGACTAAGCCTTATTTTAACTCGCTGTGTTGTTTCGAATGGTTTCAAACCACAATTATTATTATATAGTTTTATAACTAATATGTCAATTTACTATAGGGTAAAGTATAAAAAATTTGGTAGTGTAAAATAAGTTGTGTAAACACAAAAAGGAATAAATCCGTTATAGTAGAGTTGCAAAACATTACTAGAAAGAGATTTATTCCTATGACTCAGTTTACCACAGAACTACTTAACTTCCTAGCCCAAAAGCAAGATATTGATGAATTTTTCCGTACTTCTCTTGAAACAGCAATGAATGATCTGCTTCAAGCAGAGTTATCAGCCTTTTTAGGGTATGAACCTTACGATAAATTAGGCTATAATTCTGGGAATAGTCGTAACGGAAGCTATGCACGGAAATTCGAAACCAAATATGGGACTGTTCAGTTGAGTATTCCTAGAGATCGTAATGGGAACTTTAGTCCAGCTTTGCTTCCCGCTTATGGACGTCGAGATGACCACTTGGAAGAGATGGTTATCAAACTCTATCAAACCGGTGTAACGACTCGAGAAATTAGTGATATCATCGAGCGAATGTATGGTCATCACTATAGTCCTGCCACAATTTCTAATATCTCAAAAGCAACTCAGGAGAATGTCGCTACTTTTCATGAGCGAAGCTTAGAAGCCAATTACTCTGTTTTATTTCTTGACGGAACCTATCTCCCCTTAAGACGTGGAACCGTTAGTAAAGAATGTATTCATATCGCACTTGGCATTACACCAGAAGGACAGAAGGCTGTTCTTGGATATGAAATCGCCCCAAATGAAAACAATGCTTCTTGGTCCACCCTGTTAGACAAGCTTCAAAACCAAGGAATCCAACAGGTTTCTCTTGTAGTGACCGATGGCTTCAAGGGGCTTGAACAGATTATCAATCAGGCTTACCCATTAGCTAAACAACAACGTTGCTTAATTCATATTAGTCGAAATCTAGCTAGTAAAGTGAAACGAGCAGATAGAGCGGTTATTCTGGAGCAATTTAAAACGATTTATCGTGCTGAAAATTTAGAAATGGCAGTGCAAATTTTAGAGAACTTTATCGCCGAATGGAAACCAAAGTATAGGAAAGTCATGGAAAGTCTGGAGAATACGGATAATCTTTTAACTTTTTATCAGTTTCCCTACCAGATTTGGCATAGCATTTATTCGACAAACCTCATTGAGTCTCTTAACAAAGAAATCAAACGTCAAACGAAAAAGAAGGTTCTTTTTCCTAACGAGGAGGCTCTGGAACGTTATTTAGTTACCCTGTTTGAAGATTATAATTTCAAGCAAAATCAACGCATCCATAAAGGGTTTGGCCAATGTGCTGACACACTTGAAAGCTTATTTGATTAACATTCTTCAACTCTACTTGAGTGTTTACACATAATTATTGACAGTATCAAAAATTTTATTCTTGATTACAAGATTTCAACGTCATACTATTTAATCAGTAATTCTATTAGATGTTGAAATGTTGTTTAATAAGTGTATAATAATTTCTATAAATTTAGATTTTTCAAATAAGGAGAAATGTATGACTAAGCCATACTCAATTGGACTTGATATTGGAACGAATAGTGTTGGATGGGCTGTAATAACTGATAATTACAAGGTTCCGTCTAAAAAAATGAAAGTCTTAGGAAATACGAGTAAAAAGTATATCAAAAAGAACCTGTTAGGTGTATTACTCTTTGACTCTGGAATCACAGCAGAAGGAAGAAGATTGAAGCGTACTGCAAGAAGACGTTATACTAGACGCCGTAATCGTATCCTTTATTTGCAGGAAATTTTTAGCACAGAGATGGCTACATTAGATGATGCTTTCTTTCAAAGACTTGACGATTCGTTTTTAGTTCCTGATGATAAACGTGATAGTAAGTATCCGATATTTGGAAACTTAGTAGAAGAAAAAGCCTATCATGATGAATTTCCAACTATCTATCATTTAAGGAAATATTTAGCAGATAGTACTAAAAAAGCAGATTTGCGTCTAGTTTATCTTGCATTGGCTCATATGATTAAATATAGAGGTCACTTCTTAATTGAAGGAGAGTTTAATTCAAAAAATAATGATATTCAGAAGAATTTTCAAGACTTTTTGGACACTTATAATGCTATTTTTGAATCGGATTTATCACTTGAGAATAGTAAACAACTTGAGGAAATTGTTAAAGATAAGATTAGTAAATTAGAAAAGAAAGATCGTATTTTAAAACTCTTCCCTGGGGAGAAGAATTCGGGGATTTTTTCAGAGTTTCTAAAGTTGATTGTAGGAAATCAAGCTGATTTTAGGAAATGTTTTAATTTAGACGAAAAAGCCTCCTTACATTTTTCCAAAGAAAGCTATGATGAAGATTTAGAGACTTTGTTAGGTTATATTGGAGATGATTACAGTGATGTCTTTATCAAAGCAAAGAAACTTTATGATGCTATTCTTTTATCGGGTTTTCTGACTGTAACTGATAATGAGACAGAAGCACCTCTCTCTTCTGCTATGATAAAGCGATATAATGAACACAAAGAAGATTTAGCGTTACTAAAGGAATATATAAGAAATATTTCACTAAAAACGTATAATGAAGTATTTAAAGATGACACCAAAAATGGTTATGCTGGTTATATTGATGGAAAAACAAATCAGGAAGATTTCTACGTATATCTAAAAAACCTATTGGCTGAATTTGAAGGTGCGGATTATTTTCTTGAAAAAATTGATCGAGAAGATTTTTTGAGAAAGCAACGTACATTTGACAATGGTTCGATACCATATCAGATTCATCTTCAAGAAATGAGAGCAATTCTTGATAAGCAAGCTAAATTTTATCCTTTCTTGGCTAAAAATAAAGAAAGAATCGAGAAGATTTTAACCTTCCGAATTCCTTATTATGTAGGTCCACTTGCGAGAGGGAATAGTGATTTTGCCTGGTCAATAAGAAAACGAAATGAAAAAATTACACCTTGGAATTTTGAGGACGTTATTGACAAAGAATCTTCGGCAGAGGCTTTCATTAATCGAATGACTAGTTTTGATTTGTATTTGCCAGAAGAGAAGGTACTTCCAAAGCATAGTCTCTTATACGAAACTTTTAATGTATATAATGAATTAACAAAAGTTAGATTTATTGCCGAAAGTATGAGAGATTATCAATTTTTAGATAGTAAGCAGAAGAAAGATATTGTTAGACTTTATTTTAAAGATAAAAGGAAAGTTACTGATAAGGATATTATTGAATATTTACATGCAATTTATGGGTATGATGGAATTGAATTAAAAGGCATAGAGAAACAGTTTAATTCTAGTTTATCTACTTATCACGATCTTTTAAATATTATTAATGATAAAGAGTTTTTGGATGATAGTTCAAATGAAGCGATTATCGAAGAAATTATCCATACTTTGACAATTTTTGAAGATAGAGAGATGATAAAACAACGTCTTTCAAAATTTGAGAATATATTCGATAAATCCGTTTTGAAAAAGTTATCTCGTAGACATTACACTGGCTGGGGTAAGTTATCTGCTAAGCTTATTAATGGTATTCGAGATGAAAAATCTGGTAATACTATTCTTGATTACTTAATTGATGATGGTATTTCTAACCGTAATTTCATGCAACTTATTCACGATGATGCTCTTTCTTTTAAAAAGAAGATACAGAAAGCACAAATTATTGGTGACGAAGATAAAGGTAATATTAAAGAGGTCGTTAAGTCTTTGCCAGGTAGTCCTGCGATTAAAAAAGGTATTTTACAAAGCATAAAAATTGTAGATGAATTGGTCAAAGTAATGGGAGGAAGAAAACCCGAGTCAATTGTTGTTGAGATGGCTCGTGAAAATCAATATACCAATCAAGGTAAGTCTAATTCCCAACAACGCTTGAAACGTTTAGAAAAATCTCTCAAAGAGTTAGGTAGTAAGATACTTAAGGAAAATATTCCTGCAAAACTTTCTAAAATAGACAATAACGCACTTCAAAATGATCGACTTTACTTATACTATCTTCAAAATGGAAAAGATATGTATACCGGAGATGATTTAGATATTGATAGATTAAGTAATTATGATATTGATCATATTATTCCTCAAGCTTTTTTGAAAGATAATTCTATTGACAATAAAGTACTTGTTTCATCTGCTAGTAACCGTGGTAAATCAGATGATTTTCCAAGTTTAGAGGTTGTCAAAAAAAGAAAGACATTTTGGTATCAATTATTGAAATCAAAATTAATTTCTCAACGAAAATTTGATAATCTGACAAAAGCTGAACGGGGAGGATTGTTACCTGAGGACAAAGCTGGTTTTATTCAACGCCAGTTGGTTGAAACACGTCAAATAACAAAACATGTAGCTCGTTTACTTGATGAGAAATTTAATAATAAAAAAGATGAAAATAATAGAGCGGTACGAACAGTAAAAATTATTACCTTGAAATCTACCTTAGTTTCTCAATTTCGTAAGGATTTTGAACTTTATAAAGTTCGTGAAATCAATGATTTTCATCATGCTCATGATGCTTACTTGAATGCCGTTATAGCAAGTGCTTTACTTAAGAAATACCCTAAACTAGAGCCAGAATTTGTGTACGGTGATTATCCAAAATACAATAGTTTTAGAGAAAGAAAGTCCGCTACAGAAAAGGTATATTTCTATTCAAATATCATGAATATCTTTAAAAAATCTATTTCTTTAGCTGATGGTAGAGTTATTGAAAGACCACTTATTGAGGTAAATGAGGAGACCGGCGAATCCGTTTGGAATAAAGAATCTGATTTAGCAACTGTAAGGAGAGTACTCTCTTATCCGCAAGTAAATGTTGTGAAAAAAGTTGAGGAACAGAATCACGGATTGGATAGAGGAAAACCAAAGGGATTGTTTAATGCAAATCTTTCCTCAAAGCCAAAACCAAATAGTAATGAAAATTTAGTAGGTGCTAAAGAGTATCTTGACCCCAAAAAGTATGGGGGGTATGCTGGAATTTCTAATTCTTTTGCTGTTCTTGTTAAAGGGACAATTGAAAAAGGTGCTAAGAAAAAAATAACAAATGTACTAGAATTTCAAGGTATTTCTATTTTAGATAGGATTAATTATAGAAAAGATAAACTTAATTTTTTACTTGAAAAAGGTTATAAAGATATTGAGTTAATTATTGAACTACCTAAATATAGTTTATTTGAACTTTCAGATGGTTCACGTCGTATGTTGGCTAGTATTTTGTCAACGAATAATAAGAGGGGAGAGATTCACAAAGGAAATCAGATTTTTCTTTCACAGAAGTTTGTGAAATTACTTTATCATGCTAAGAGAATAAGTAACACAATTAATGAGAATCATAGAAAATATGTTGAGAACCATAAAAAAGAGTTTGAAGAATTATTTTACTACATTCTTGAGTTTAATGAGAATTATGTTGGAGCTAAAAAGAATGGTAAACTTTTAAACTCTGCCTTTCAATCTTGGCAAAATCATAGTATAGATGAACTCTGTAGTAGTTTTATAGGACCTACCGGAAGTGAAAGAAAGGGGCTATTTGAATTAACCTCTCGTGGAAGTGCTGCTGATTTTGAATTTTTAGGTGTTAAAATTCCAAGGTATAGAGACTATACCCCATCATCCCTATTAAAAGATGCCACACTTATTCATCAATCTGTTACAGGCCTCTATGAAACACGAATAGACCTTGCCAAACTAGGAGAGGGTTAATGGCAGGTTGGAGAACAGTAGTCGTAAACATACATTCTAAACTGTCATATAAGAATAATCACCTTATTTTTAGAAACTCATATAAAACTGAGATGATTCATCTTTCTGAAATTGATATACTTTTATTGGAAACAACTGACATTGTATTGACTACTATGTTAGTGAAGAGATTAGTTGATGAAAATATTCTAGTTATTTTCTGTGATGATAAACGATTGCCGACAGCTTTTCTTACACCGTATTATGCACGTCATGATTCTAGTCTGCAAATAGCTAGACAAATTGCGTGGAAGGAAAATGTTAAATGTGAGGTATGGACTGCTATTATTGCGCAAAAGATATTGAATCAATCTTACTATTTGGGAGAATGTTCCTTCTTTGAGAAATCTCAATCTATTATGGAATTATATCATGGATTAGAACGGTTTGATCCTAGTAATCGTGAGGGTCACTCTGCCAGAATTTATTTTAATACGCTTTTCGGTAATGATTTTACTAGGGAAAGTGATAATGATATCAATGCAGCGCTGGATTATGGTTATACCTTGTTATTGAGTATGTTTGCACGTGAGGTTGTCGTCTGTGGTTGTATGACACAAATTGGTTTAAAACATGCTAACCAGTTTAATCAATTTAACCTTGCTAGTGATATTATGGAGCCATTTAGGCCAATTATAGATAGAATTGTTTATCAAAATCGACATAATAATTTCGTCAAAATCAAAAAAGAACTTTTTTCGATCTTTTCAGAAACCTATCTCTATAATGGAAAAGAGATGTATTTATCAAACATTGTTAGTGATTATACAAAAAAAGTTATAAAAGCGTTAAATCAGTTAGGTGAGGAAATTCCTGAATTTAGAATATGAGTTATAGATATATGCGAATGATATTAATGTTTGATATGCCAACAGATACTGCTGAAGAGAGGAAAGCGTATCGTAAGTTTAGAAAGTTCCTCTTAAGTGAAGGTTTTATCATGCACCAGTTTTCGGTATATAGTAAACTGTTATTAAATCATACCGCCAATACAGCAATGGTTGGACGACTTAAAGCTAATAATCCTAAAAAAGGAAATATAACAATACTAACAGTTACTGAAAAGCAATTTGCCCGTATGATTTATTTGTACGGAGATAAAAACACAAGTATTGCCAATTCAGAGGAAAGGTTAGTGTTCTTAGGAGATAATTATTGTGATGAAGATTAATTTTTCACTTTTGGATGAGCCTATGGAGGTTAATCTGGGGACAGTTCTCGTAATTGAGGATGTGAGTGTGTTTGCTCAGTTAGTCAAGGAATTCTATCAGTATGATGAACAATCGAATTTAACAATATTTGATAGTAAAATAAGGAGTATAAGGTCCTCTGAATTACTTTTAATAACGGATATTTTAGGTTACGATATTAATACTTCTCAGGTATTAAAGTTGCTTCACACAGATATTGTAAGCCAGTTGAATGATAAACCTGAAGTTAGATCAGAAATAGATTCTTTGGTATCATTAATTACTGATATTATAATGGCAGAGTGTATAGAAAATGAACTAGATATAGAGTATGATGAGATTACACTTTTAGAACTAATTAAAGCATTAGGTGTCAGAATCGAAACTAAGTCTTGTACGGTTTTTGAAAAAATATTTGAGATTTTACAGATTTTTAAATATTTAGTTAAAAAGAGAATTTTAGTATTCGTCAATAGCTTGTCGTATTTTTCTAAAGATGAAATTTATCAAATCTTGGAATATACAAAGTTATCACAAGCTGATGTATTATTTTTGGAACCTAGACAGATTGAAGGGATTCAACAATTTATTTTAGACAAGGATTATATTTTGATGCCCTATAATAACTAGTAAATTAGTAATAAGTATAGATAGTCTTGAGTTATTTCAAGACTATCTTTTAGTATTTAGTAGTTTCTGTATGAAGTTGAATGGGATAATCATTTTGTTAGAGAGTAGATTATAAGGATTTGATAGAGGAGGAATTAAGTTGCTTGACATATGATTATTAAGAAATAATCTAATATGGTGACAGTCACATCTTGTCTAAAACGTTGATATATAAGGATTTTTAAGGTATAATAAATATAAAATTGGAATTATTTTGAAGCTGAAGTCATGCTGAGATTAATAGTGCGATTACGAAATCTGGTAGAAAAGATATCCTACGAGGTTTTAGAGCTGTGTTGTTTCGAATGGTTCCAAAACTTTTTTAGCACGATAGCCACCAAAATATTTGTTTTAGAGCTGTGTTGTTTCGAATGGTTCCAAAACGGCACTATCTGCATAAGCAAAATGGACATAGTTTTAGAGCTGTGTTGTTTCGAATGGTTCCAAAACGAATCCAGACCGTAATGTCATTAGATACGTGTTTTAGAGCTGTGTTGTTTCGAATGGTTCCAAAACTTTGGGAACAACTACAGACTACATTCTATTGTTTTAGAGCTGTGTTGTTTCGAATGGTTCCAAAACACACTCTCAAACTTTGACAATCATGAGTGCGTTTTAGAGCTGTGTTGTTTCGAATGGTTCCAAAACGGCACTATCTGCATAAGCAAAATGGACATAGTTTTAGAGCTGTGTTGTTTCGAATGGTTCCAAAACCCGTGGTGAGCAAGGCTTGCAAGGACCGAAGTTTTAGAGCTGTGTTGTTTCGAATGGTTCCAAAACTTTAGCAACAGAAAGCCCACCGAGCGAACAGTTTTAGAGCTGTGTTGTTTCGAATGGTTCCAAAACTTTTGTTATCACAATTTTCGGTTGACATCTCTTAGAACTCATCTTATCATAAAGGAGTCTAGTATTAAAATATGAGAAGGAACATGTTATACGAATATCCAGCTATTTTTCACACGATTGAGGAAGCTTGCAGGATTAGTTTTCCCAATTTTGGTCGGATTATTCAGGTAGCTTCTTTATTTAATGTTATGACGAAATCGTCAGTATTTTTGGCTTATATTATTTATTATTATGTGGACCAGGTCTTGCCTGATTTGACGGCAGTAAGTAGTATTCCTAATGAGAAAGAGCTTGTGGTTTTGATTCAGTTAGAACTTGATTGACAGCAAAAAACTCTTGGAGGATAAATTTCCAAGAGTTTTAATTTTTATTAGCCACATAGACTCCAAGGACTACCAAGATTCCCGCTAAGATTTGTAACTGTGAGAAGGGCTCTCCTAAGAAGACTACAGCAGCTAGAATTGAGATAATCGTTGATATGCCAATGAAAGAAGCAGTTCGGTTAACCCCGATAGTTGCGATAGCAAAATTTGAAAGGATATACCCTATAACACTACACCCCAATCCTTGGTACAGGATGGTTATGGCGAACTTTGGATTACTCCAAGGGAGCGTTAAAAGCTCTTTCAAGTTACCCGCTAGAAAGCTACGGCTTAGTGCAAAGAGTCCAAATGTAAGGCAACCACTGGCTAACATAAAATAGCTAATCTCAAAGCTAGTGAATTGACTGGCTTTTTCAACGTCAACGCAATAAAGGGCATAGGAGACAACGGCTAAACCTAAAATGAAGTATCCGACAAGTGAGAAGTTGGTGGAGCCACCCGCAGCGAATACGGCAATAATGATACCGATGAGGGTTGTAGCGACACCTACCACTTGCCAACGACTTGGCCATTCTTTCAAAATAAGACTAGACATGATAAGTGCGACGACCGGAATGCAAGCGAGGAATGCTCCACTTTCAGAGGCAGTAGTCATACGAATCCCAATCGTTTCGCAGATAAAATAGATAATAGGATTAAGGATGGCAATACGTATCAGTGGTTTGAGATTTCTGCCATTTATGACTACCTTTTGTCTTCTTGTGAGAAGATAAAGGTTGACAAAGAAGAAGGCTGTGACAAAACGCCAAGAGATTAAAGCAAGGCCACTGGCCTGTGCTGTAATCGATTTGGTAAATATAAAACTGAGCCCAAAAAGGATCTCGCAGGCAGCTGCAGCCAAACATCCCAAGATGATTTTATTTTTCATTGTCTTACCCCCTGATTATGGATTTCCACCCCTATTATAGCATCTTTAGGTAACGATTTTATGATTCTGAATCTAAAAAGATTTGCAGAATAGCTAGCCCATCTTATATTAGTTACCAATTGAGACAGTTCCGTCTGAGCCAACTTTTATATTTGTATCGTCTTGGCTTAAACAGCATTTTCACCATTTATTTTGGCAGAATTACCGTTCTCGCCGTTCAATTCAGTTGAACCGTCTTTGTTAACTTTAACTGAGGCACTTGAGTCGGTAGAAGAAGAGTCTTTTCTCACCCTACTTGATGATGAAGAAGATGATGAGTTACTTTTATCTTTGGAGTTACCACATGCTGCTAGGGTTAACAAGGCGAGAACTGAGACAGATGCTAAAGTTAATTTAGAAAAAACTCTCATAATAATCTCCCTTTTTTATTAGTAGAGTTAATTTAATGAAAACTCATCAAATTAAAAGCACTTCCAGTTGTTTTTACCTAATTGTAATCTCTTAGTAATGTAGGTATTGTATAAGATTAATCTGTTGAAAAGTAAGAGGATTCCTTAAGGGTTGTGATAGATATTTCAAAGTGTTCAGTTCGGTTGTTAGGCTTCTCTTTGTTATAATAAAAAAACAAATGTAGGTGCATTACGTATCAAACGACGATTAAAGTTGACAACGCTATTATTCAGTTTCAGAGGGTTACGGAGTGTCTGTGGAACTATTCTGATATATGGAAAATGGGATGACACCTATGAGTTGGGTGAATATTGCTTTAGCCTCTTGCGTGACCATGTGTCTACAGAGTTATTTTTCCAATTATCAGGAAATAGAGGAGCTTGCAATTCAGGTTGATTCTAGCTATGAAGAAGGGCATTTCAAGCTTGACATTCATCTACCTAAGGACTTGAATAGTGATAATGAGCAGGAAATCTTGTCTTTTTAGATACTTATTGCCGAGCGAAGAATTTTTTTCGTGAGGATATAGATGTTGATATCAGCTTAGTCAAATAAGCTTGTTATCCGTTGAGAAATTCGTGTTATACTAGTAGCTATAGACAACCTGTTTCACTTGTGGTGGAATGGGTATTGATAGGAGGGCTTGCTATGCAAGACAAACTACATGAAATCCGTGTGTTTGAGAATTTTCAAGAAGAACTATTTGAAACTGGACATGTGATTGTCACTACTGAGGTGGTCGAGAAGTCCTTAAATTATTTTGGTAATGCTCATGGTGGTTATTTATTTACGCTCTGTGATCAGGTGGCAGGACTTGTGGCACTTTCAACAGGAGACTACGCTGTAACTCTTCAGTCCAATATCAATTATTTAAAGGCAGGTCATTTGTCTGACCAACTCAAGATTGAAGGTCTTTGTGTGCATAATGGTAAAACGACCAAGTTGGTAGAAGTCCTCATTACTAATCAGGAGGAAAAAATTCTTACTAGAGCGACCTTTACCATGTATGTGACGGGCTCGATTTCGGAGTAGAGAAGGAATCTTATGTCAGATTTTTAAACTATGGATGACTTTGCAGTCTTTGTAAATGACTACCTGACACCAGACCAATTGAGTATTCAGGAATATTCTTGTGCCTCTGATCAGCAGGAATTTTCTCTTCTTGTGACTATTGATGATTATGAGATGATGTGTCGTTGGCATACCGTCTGGACTTTTTCTAGTATACACCGGATCTTTTTTCAGTCCGTAATGGATTTGGATAATAGTTTTACTATATATGCTGAAAGTCTGACGATGAAGGTACGACTTAGGGACCAAGAACTTATGTTTCAAGTGACTGGGCTGGAGATGGTGGTTATTGGTTTGTCTGAATCCCTTTATTGTTTAGTTGATGGGTCATTCAATGAGAGAGGTAAGCATTTTAGCTACCTTTTTGAAGATAAGAGTGTGAGATCTGAAGGTTGGGTGTTGGATCTTGAAATGTTGAAAAAGAAGCATTTGTAGAAAAAAATTCCTATATACTAGATGATGAGGTTCCAGTTGAGCTGATAAAGCTTAAAAAAGTGATACAAAAGTTAGATTTAGTAACCGTTCGTCATGATGTGAAGGTTGTTCGAAAAGTTTTTTGAGTTTTTCAGGGATGGCTTTTGATGGTGAGGACAATAGTCTGGAAATGATTGTTCTTGCGCCAGCTACGTATGCCATTTTCAAGTTGAAGGGCCCTGCAATGGCAGCTGTCTGGGGAAGTTTTCATTCTGCGAAGAAACATTGTGAGATGATTGACCAACCAAGTGTAGAAGTTTATCCCCTAGGTAATCATCAGGCTGACGATTATGAGATGAAAGTGTGGATTCCAATAAAGGAGGAAGTATAGATGCGTCTGGACAAGTTTTTGGTAGACTGTGGTGTCGGGAGTCGTAGTCAAGTCAAGACCTTTCTGAAAAAGAAGCAAGTGACCGTAAATGGGCAGGTGGAGACATCACCTAAGACTCAGATTGATGAGGATAAAGACCAAATTGCATACTTGGGTCAGGAGTTGACACATGAGACCTTTGTTTACTATCTCTTAAATAAACCGCAAGGTGTCATTTCAGCAACGGAAGACTCTCGTCATAAGACTGTCCTCGATTTACTCGATGAGACAGCAAGACATAAGCAGGTTTTTCCAGTTGGTCGCTTGGATATTGATACTCATGGTCTTCTTCTATTGACCAATAATGGAGACTTAGCCCACGCTATGCTGTCTCCCAAGAAGCATGTGGACAAGATTTATCAGGCCAAGGTGGCTGGTATTATGGATGAAGAGGATATCTTGGCTTTTGAAAAAGGGATCAAGCTTAAAGACCATACTTGTCAGCCAGCGAAATTAGAGATTGTATCAGTCGACAGGAATGCGAGTACTAGTTTGGTTCAAATTACCATTGCCGAGGGAAAATTCCATCAGGTTAAGCGTATGGTAGCCGCTTGCGGTAAGAAAGTGGCGGATTTACAACGTTTGAAAATGGGACCTTTAAGCCTGCCAAATGATTTAGAGCTTGGTGCTTGGCGACGTTTGACACAGGAGGAGTTAGACGCTCTAACTATTTTTGGAATTCCTTTGGCCTAAGATAGTCTAGTAGTTGCGAAATAGGCGGATTTTTGTTACTATTATTGTGATATTCTAGAAGAAAAAACGAGGTAAATTCAAGTGGCATTTGGAGATAACGGACCACGTAAGAAATCATTTTTTGAACGTCTAACAGTATTAGTCGTTTTGATTATGCTAGTAGTAACAGTTGGGGCATTGATTTTCCAAGCAGTCTCAGCTGTCCGTTAAGACGCTATCAAGCGTTTTTTTGTGTATGTCGGAGATTCTTTGGTCTGAGATCAAATTAGAACACAGCATACAAATCAGAAAGAGAGAATATAAATGAGTATGTTTTTAGATACAGCCAAGATCAGTGTCCAAGCTGGTCGTGGTGGCGATGGGATGGTTGCCTTCCGTCGTGAAAAATATGTGCCAAATGGCGGTCCTTGGGGAGGTGACGGTGGTAAGGGTGGCTCAGTCATTTTCAAGGTTGACGAAGGCTTGCGCACCCTTATGGATTTCCGTTATAACCGTAAGTTCAAAGCTAAGAACGGTGAAAAAGGGATGACCAAGGGTATGCATGGTCGAGGAGCTGAGGACCTTATCGTTAGCATCCCGCCTGGTACGACAGTGCGTGACGCTGAAACAGGTAAGGTTATTACTGATATGGTCGAGGATGGCCAAGAGTTTGTCGTTGCTCATGGTGGACGTGGTGGACGTGGAAATATCCGTTTTGCGACACCTCGTAATCCTGCCCCTGAAATCGCTGAAAATGGTGAACCAGGTGAAGAGCGCGAACTTCAATTGGAATTGAAGATTTTGGCTGATGTTGGTTTGGTTGGCTTCCCATCTGTTGGTAAATCAACAATTCTCAGTGTGGTAACGGCAGCAAAACCAAAGATTGGTGCTTACCACTTTACGACAATTGTTCCTAACTTGGGAATGGTCCGTACAAAGTCAGGAGAGAGTTTTGCCATGGCTGACCTCCCAGGATTGATTGAAGGTGCTAGCCAGGGGGTTGGTTTGGGAACACAGTTCCTCCGCCACATCGAGCGTACACGTGTTATCCTTCATGTTATTGATATGTCAGCGAGTGAGGGGCGTGATCCTTACGAGGATTATCTTCAAATTAACAAAGAGCTGGAAACTTACAACTTGCGCTTGATGGAACGTCCACAAATTATTGTTGCTAATAAGATGGACATGCCTGAGGCTGAGGAAAACTTGAAAGAGTTTAAGGAAAAATTGGCTGCTAACTATGATGAATTTGATGAGTTGCCACAAATTTTCCCTATTTCAAGTTTGGCCCATCAAGGTTTGGAAAATCTTTTGGAAGCTACTGCTGAACTACTTGATCAAACAGATGAATTCTTGCTCTATAACGAAGATGATATGGAACAAGAAGAAGTATACTATGGCTTTAACGAAGAAGAACGTCCATTTGAAATCAGTCGTGACGATGATGCGTCATGGGTGCTTTCTGGTGAAAAACTTGAAAAACTCTTTGTCATGACTAACATGGAACGTGATGAATCTATTATGAAATTTGCTCGTCAATTGCGTGGTATGGGAGTTGATGAAGCCCTTCGTGAACGTGGTGCTAAGGACGGCGATATTGTTCGTATTGGTAACTTCGAATTTGAGTTTGTGGATTGACGTTGAAAGACTATCAAGTGCTTCAGCACTTGATAGTCTACGGCGGCCGCTATGGCAACCTCATTACCTGCCTAAAGTGGAGGTTAAGGATTGACTTGTGTCGCATGGATTAGTGTGATATAAATACATGTTGAATACAACAAATTATTGAAAGGAGAGGTTTACAATGGGAAATAAACCAATATCCTTCAAGGATAAAGATGGGAATTTTGTTTCTGCGGCTGATGTCTGGAATCCGAAGAAACTTGAAGAATTCTTTACGCGATTAAACCCTAACCGAAAACTTCGTCTTGAGCGTGAGCGTTTGGCAAGGAAAGAAGCGGCAAAACACCCTGAATTAAATGAAGAAACAGAGCAAGTGTAGTTACTTGCCCTGTTTTTTTATTTAAATTGGTAATCAAAAACAGTTACCTCATTAGGAGTAACTGTTTTAATAATTAGGCATTTAAAACTTTGTCCAAGAATTCTTTCAAACGTGGGTGTTGTGGGTTATCGAAGATTTGATCTGGTGTACCATCTTCAAGGAACTCACCGTCTGCAGTAAAGATGACACGGTTAGCAACCTGACGGGCAAATCCCATTTCGTGAGTAACGATAATCATGGTCATACCTTGCTCTGCCAATTCTTTCATAACGTTAAGAACGTCCCCGACCATCTCAGGGTCAAGGGCAGAGGTAGGTTCGTCAAAGAGCATGATGTCAGGATTCATTGCCAAACCACGCGCAATTGCCACACGTTGTTTTTGTCCACCAGATAGGCTATCTGGTGTAGCATCAGCTTTGTCAGAAAGTCCGACACGGTCTAGAAGATCCATAGCTAATTTATCAGCTTCTTCTTTAGTCATGCGTCCCAGTTCAACTGGTGCGAATGTCACATTTTCAAGGACAGTCATGTGTGGGAAGAGGTTGAAATGCTGGAAAACCATCCCGATATTTTCACGGGCTTTGTCAATGTTTGTCTTAGGGTTTGATAATTCATAGCCATCAACGACTACTTTACCAGAAGTTATTGGTTCAAGTAGGTTAAGAGTACGAAGGAAGGTTGATTTACCTGAACCTGAAGGACCGATGATACATACAACGTCCCCCTCGTAGAATTTGGCGTCAATGCCTTTAAGGACTTCATTGTCGCCGTATGATTTGTGCAAGTCCTGCACATCGATTTTCAATTCAGCCATTATTTAAGTCTCTTTTCTAGTCGTTTAGCCAATTTCGTCAAGCATGTGATGATGACCAAGTAAATGATGGCCAAAATCGCATACATACGGAATGATTGGTAGTTACGAGCAATGATGATTTTACCAGTTTGGAAGAGTTCGACCAAACCGATAGCTGATACGATAGTCGTATCTTTCAATGAGATAACAAATTGGTTGATGAAGTTTGGCAACATCAAACGAACAGCCTGTGGCAAGATGACCTTACGCATTGTTGTATTGTATGGGACACCCAAGCTTCGGCTGGCTTCCATCTGACCAATAGGGACAGCTTCGATACCACCACGCACAATTTCAGCAATGTAAGCACCACCATTAAGTGAAAGGGCTATAGTCGCAGCCACGAAGTTATTGATTGGTGACTGGTGACCGGTGATATTTTCAATCAAGTTCGGAATACCCCAATAGATGAAGGCTGCAACGATCATCAATGGAATACCACGGACAACGTCAACAAAGATTTGTGAAATCACACGAAGGGTCTTGTTTGGTGCAACTGCCATCATACCGAAGATAATACCGATAATCATGGCAATAGCAAATGAAAGAAGGGTCAATCCAAGGGTAATTCCAAGACCTTGGAGAAGTTGTTTATAGTTGTTTTTAATTAAGCCTACGATTGTAGTTTCATCGGGAACATTGGTTGAGCTCTTTTCTTTAGATTTGTTATTGTCAAGGTATTTGTTGATAATCTTATCGTAAGTACCGTCTTTAACAATAGCAGCTAAACCATTGTTGAACATTTCAATCAACTCAGGGTTAGCCCCTTTTTTAACAGCAAAGCCAACTTTACCAGTAGAGATTCCCTTAATAGGTGTTTCAAAGTTACGTCCTTGTTGGATAGCGTATAGAAGTACGGCTTCATCATCCATAAGGGAATCGATTGAACCAGAGTTCAAGCTATCATACATAGTAGAAGCTTCATCGTATGCACGAAGCGTGAAGCCATATTTGTCGGCATTCTCTTCTAACCAAGAGTAAGAAGATGTTCCGTTTTTGGCACCAACAGTCTTACCTTTGAGATCTTCATATTTCTTAATGTTAGAGCCTTTTTTCACAGCTAAACGAATGTTTGAAGTGTAGTAAGGATCTGAGAAATCAAAGATTTGTTTACGGGCATCAGTGATGGTCATACCAGCCAATACCGCATCGGCTTGGCTAGATTGAACGGCATTAAGTGATGCATCGAAACCAGGGTTAGTTAATTTAACATTGAAACCTTGGTTTTTAGCAATGGCATTGATGATGTCAACGTCGATACCAACATACTTACCAGAACCATTTTGATATTCAAATGGTGCAAACGATGAGTCCATTGAGATGGTGTAAGTTTCCTTAGTAGGAGTAGCTTTTGCATTAGCATCACCAGTCAAGTTAAGAGCTTCCGACGGTTTTGACGATGAAGATTTTGAAGAAGCTTTTGCTGAGTCACCCAACCATTTGGTCATGATTTCATCGTAGGTACCGTCTTCCTTCATTTCCTTAAGGGCTTCATTGAAATCCTTGATAAGACTTTCGTGCTTTCCACCTTTTTTTACAGCGAAAGCGAAGCTACCGATAGATTCAGGCTTTATGTTGATAGCATAGTCTTTACCTTGACCAATAGCATATTGAACAACTGGTGTGTCGTCCATGGCTGCATAAACTGAACCAGAGTCCAAACTGTTGTTCATCAAGTCACTAGTGTCAAAAGTTTTAACAGTGAAACCATACTTGCTAGCGTTTTTATCAAGCCAGGTTTGAGCGGCGGTACCATTTTTAACACCAACTGTTTTACCTTTCAATTGTTTGTAGTCGCTGACTTTGTCGTTACTACGAGTGTAAATAACAATTGATGTGTCGTAATAAGTGTCTGAAAAAGTGAAGACCTTCTTACGTGCATCGGTTACAGTTGTACCTGCCATGAGGGCGTCTGCTTGTCCTGACTGAACTGCGTTAACGGCTGCATCAAAACCAGGATAAGTTTGGTTAACATCCCAATTCTTACGTTTGGCAACTTCGTTGATAATATCAACATCGATACCCTTGTAGGTCTGATCAGAGTCTTTGAATTCAAATGGGGCATAGGCTGTATCTGAAACTACTGAAATCGTTCTAGCAGATGCCTTAGCTCCGAAAACAAAGAGAGCTGACATGACACTCAAAAAGAGTGTCAGAAGTTTTTTCTTCATTATAAAAAGTTCTCCTTTATAAAATACCTTTCTATTCTATCAAAAAAAGCCCTTGTTATCAAACTCTGAGAAGCATCATGTTATAAAATATAACAATAATTGTTAATTGTGAGAGTTGTTTTAGAAGAAGTTGACAAGTTTGTGTCAATTCGTTACACTGTACCCTAATACAGGGAAGATTAGTTACAGGAGCTGAAAATGAAGAAAAGTATGCTTGAGAAATACACCAGCCGATATGATAAAGTCCCTAGTTGGCTGATGATTATGCTTTCCTGTTTTATTGCCTCTGGATATGTCCTTATAGGTGGATTTCTAGCAGGGATTGTTGTGGGAGTTCCCATGACTGTTATTTTTTCATTCTTGATATTTAATGGCAACATTCAGTTTCGGAATATAAATACGATTTTCACTAAACTGTTTTCAAGCTTGTATTTTCAGCTGGGAACCTTTGTCTTTACTGCCTTAGTTATCTTTATCTGAGTTAAAGTTGTTGAAAAACGTCCCATTCGTACACTCGGATTTTTTAAGGGGAATATTTGCTTGAACTTACTTAAGGGGTGGGGCTTTGGGACTCTACTCTTGTTAGCGAGTTTCCTTGGGACTTCTTTACTTGGTGGTTTAGAGTTTGTAAAAGTGGACTTTTCTCAAAGAATCTTTATATATCTCTTATCTTTGATTCCTTTCTGGTTTATCCAGGGCGGGACTGAGGAATTGGTGACACGTGGTTGGCTACTTCAGACGGTGACTAGTAAATTGAACCTTTCCTGGGGAATTGCTATTTCAAGTTCTCTCTTTTCAATACTACACCTAGGAAATCAAGGTGTCACTGCCTTGTCTCTTATCAGTATTATTCTAGTAGGAGTCCTCATGGCTCTTTACATGCTCAAGACAGATAATATCTGGGGAGTGGCATCCCTTCATGGTGCTTGGAACTTTACGCAAGGAAATCTAGTTGGCGTGGCAGTCAGTGGACAGAATGCAGGTGATAGCCTATTGCGCTTCCCTACCAAGTCAGGTGTACCGGATTGGTTATCAGGTGGAGCCCTTTGGTCTAGAAGGTAATATTATCACCTGTATCGTTCTCCTGATTGGTATTGTTATTCTTCGACTACAATTGAAAAAAGAAAATTCTTAAGGCTGAGTTCTAAAGACTCGGTCTTTTTACTTCTATGTTAAAATAGAAGAAAGGTTTGAAAAAGGGGACGAGATGATAGTAAAGCTTGATGGGCTCATATTGAAATTGAAAATAGTGGTTAGCCTTATATTTTCCGTCTTGTCTCTATGGATCCTTTTTCCTGAGCTTATTAGAGGTTCCCTTCGTGAAGATCTAGTCAAGCAGTTCCTTGGTCTCATTGTTTTATTTTGGCTCTTATTATCCATTGTTCTTCTCATAGATGGTATTGTAAATCTCAAAGGTCATGGAAAACTGTTGGAACTTGATGACAATTCTTTGACCTACTACGGCCAAGTATTTGGACGCAAAACCTTTGAAATTCCCTTATCAGAGATTGAGTTTGTCAAGAAGGCTTGGTCAACGCAGATGGAGGATATTGAACGCTCTTCGATGGTGAGATATTCTTTGAAATGCATCGAGCATGTCTTTGACTTGATGCTGAAGTTGATGATAAAAAGAGATATCAGGTCTTGCTTATCTTCTTCAAAAATGGTGAGATAGCCATTACCTATGACAAAAACTTGGTCATCAATCACGGAAGAAACGTACCTATGTCGCAAAGATGCGAATGATTGAGATTCCACTTACAAGTGGGGAGATTTTCTCCGATCAAGAGATAAATGATTGCATAAATGAAAGGAAAAACCATGATAGATAGAAAAGAAGACAACCAATTTCATTTGGTTTCTAAATACGAACCCTCAGGAGATCAGCCCCAGGCTATCGAAACCTTGGTTGATAATATCAAAGGTGGGGAGAAGGCTCAAATTTTAAAGGGTGCGACAGGGACAGGTAAGACCTATACCATGAGTCAAGTCATCCAACGTGTTAATAAGCCAACTCTGGTTATCGCCCACAATAAGACCTTGGCAGGCCAGCTCTATGGTGAGTTCAAGGAGTTTTTCCCAGACAATGCTGTAGAGTATTTTGTTTCCTATTATGATTATTACCAGCCAGAGGCTTATGTGCCTTCATCAGATACCTATATTGAAAAAGATAGCTCTATTAATGATGAAATTGATAAACTCCGTCACTCAGCGACATCAGCCCTATTGGAACGCAATGATGTAATTGTTGTGGCTTCCGTGTCTTGTATTTACGGTTTGGGTTCGCCAAAAGAATATGCGGATTCAGCTGTTAGCCTGCGTCCTGGTCAAGAAATTTCTCGGGACAAGTTGCTCAATGACTTGGTTGATATCCAGTTTGAGCGTAACGATATTGATTTTCAACGCGGAAAATTCCGTGTACGTGGCGATGTGGTTGAAATTTTCCCTGCCAGCCGTGATGAAAATGCTTTTCGAGTGGAATTTTTCGGTGATGAGATTGACCGTATCTGTGAAATTGAAAGTTTGACAGGACGTAATCTCGGTGAAGTTGAGCACCTTGTTCTTTTTCCGGCTACTCACTTTATGACCAATGAAGAGCATATGGAAGAAGCTATCAAGAATATTATGGAAGAGATGGAGGTTCAGGTTAATCAATTTGAAGCCGAGGGTAAACTCATCGAGGCTCAACGTATTCGTCAACGGACAGAATACGATGTCGAAATGCTTCGTGAGATGGGTTACACCAATGGTATCGAAAACTACTCACGTCACATGGATGGTCGTAAAGAAGGTGAGCCACCGTTTACTCTACTTGATTTCTTCCCAGAAGATTTCCTCATCATGATTGATGAAAGTCACATGACCATGGGACAGATTAAAGGAATGTATAACGGAGACCAAGCCCGTAAGAAGATGCTTGTCGATTACGGCTTCCGTTTACCATCGGCTCTTGATAACCGTCCCCTTCGTCGTGAAGAATTCGAAAGTCATGTGCATCAGATTGTCTATGTGTCAGCGACACCAGGCGACTATGAGATGGAGCAGACTGAGACTGTCGTTGAGCAAATCATCCGTCCGACAGGACTTCTTGATCCAGAAGTCGAAGTTCGTCCAACTATGGGTCAAATGGATGACCTCCTTGGTGAAATCAATGCCCGTACTGAAAAAGGAGAGCGTGTCTTTGTAACAACTTTGACTAAGAAGATGGCTGAAGACTTGACCGATTACCTCAAGGAAATGGGAGTCAAGGTCAAATACATGCACTCTGATATTAAGACTTTGGAGCGTACTGAGATTATCCGTGACTTGCGTTTGGGTGTCTTTGATGTTCTTATTGGGATTAACCTTCTTCGTGAGGGTATTGACGTTCCTGAAGTTAGTCTGGTTGCTATTTTGGATGCTGATAAGGAAGGTTTCCTTCGTAATGAACGTGGACTTATCCAAACGATTGGACGTGCTGCCCGAAATAGTGATGGGCACGTTATCATGTATGCGGATAAGATTACGGAGTCTATGCAGAAAGCTATGGATGAAACTGCTCGTCGTCGTGAAATCCAAATGGCCTATAATAAGGAGCACGGTATCACTCCGCAAACGATTAAGAAGGAAATTCGTGACCTTATTTCGATTACCAAGACCAATGAAGCAGAAGTGGCAGAGGATACTGTGAACTACAGTGCCATGAACAAGAAAGAACGCCAAGAAGCCATCAAGAAACTTCAAAAGCAAATGCACGAAGCGGCAGAGCTGCTTGATTTTGAATTGGCAGCCCAAATTCGTGATATGGTTCTAGAGCTGAAGAGTATGGATTAAGGCTAGGTTCATTACTTAGGAAATATAAGTAAGAAAGGAAATATATGTCACGTTCACAAGCAACTATTTTGACCAACATGTGTCTCATTGAAGATGGCCGTGGAAATATTGTCATGCAAATCCGCGATCCAAAACGTTATTCTTGGTCGGGAGCAGCCCTACCCGGTGGCCATATCGAAGCACATGAAGGTCTAGTAGAATCAGTTATCCGTGAGGTAAAGGAAGAAACTGGTTTGACCATCAAAAGTCCTAAATTGGTCGGTATGAAGCACTGGTACACGACAGATGACGAACGGTACTTGGTTTTCCTCTATAGAACCTCGGATTTTGAAGGGGATCTTCGTTCAACGGAAGAGGGAGAAGTCCGGTGGGTTGCTCGAGAGGAGGTAGTTCATATGGATTTAGCCTATGACATGCTTAATCTCCTTCGTGTGTTTGAAGAAGATAATCTTTCAGAACTCTTCTATCGTGAGCGCCTTGAAAATGACTTCTTAAGAGAATTTTGGTGAAAAATGAACTATTTATTCAAATGAATGAATAGTTTTTTTTAGTCTTTGAAATTAGATAGAAAACTTTAAAACAAGCGATTTTCGGCATTTATAACGATTCTGAAATTAATAAAAATAAAAACAAATCAATAAAAGTCTATTTTTGCGTTGACAAATGTATATTAATACATTATTATACTTACATAGTTAATAAATATAGAAAAGAGATTGATTATGAAACCGTGGAAAAAACTTTTATTGGGCCTTGCAGGTATCTTTGCTTTGACATCTTTAGCGGCTTGTTCTTCATCGACTAACACATTAGATAAAGTAAAAAATAAGGGGACTTTGACTGTCGCTCTTAATCCCCACTTTGCCCCTTTTGAATTTAAAACAATCCAAGATGGTAAGGATACTATTGCTGGGGCAGACATCGAAATTGCCAAGGCTATTGGTGATGAACTAGGTGTGAAAGTCAAATTCTCTGAAATGTCTTTTGACAATGTCCTAGCCAGTGTTCAATCTGGTAAAGCTGATATTGCGATTTCTGGTATATCAGCTACTAAAGAACGTCAGAAAATTTTCGACTTTTCAGATACTTACTATGATTCTGAAACGGTTCTTCTTGTCAAAAAAGATGCCACAGAAAAAACCTACAAACAAATCAGCGACTTTTCTAAGAAATCTATAGCTGTTCAAAAAGGCTCAATTCAAGAAAATATTGCCAAAGCTAACTTGTCGGATGCCAATGTGGTTTCCTTGGCGCAACCTGGTGAAGCTATCAATGAGTTGAAATCAGGTCAAGTCGAAGGAGTGGTGCTAGAAAAGGCTATCGCGAAAGGTTATGTGGACCAAAATAGTGATTTAACTATGTCAGATATTGCTCTAAAATCAGATTCAAACGATGCTTACGCTGTAGCGATGCCTAAGGGCAGTGATGATCTTAAAGCCAAGGTTAATAAGATTATCGCTAAACTCAAAAAAGAAGGTAAAATTGACAGCTATGTTCAAGATGCCTACGCTCTTTCACTTAAGAGTTCTAGCAAATCAGGAGTCACAATATGAAGAAATTTTGGTTTATGCTTACAGCCCTAGTTGCCACGTGTTTTCTTGTTGCATGTAGGGGGAGTCAAGGAGTGAGCACAAAAACGATTAAGGAAAATAAGAAAATTGTCGTAGCGACAGAGTCTGAATTTGCACCATTTGAATTCAAATCGTTGGTCAATGGCAAGGATACCTTAGTTGGAGCAGACATCGAGTTGGCTAAAGCTATCGGGAAAAAACTTGGTGTGAAAGTTGAATTTTCTGTTATGTCTTTTGACAATGTCCTTGCTAGTGTGCAAAGTGGTAAAGCAGACATTGCCATTGCAGGGATCTCGGTAACAGACGAGCGTAAAAAAGTCTATGATTTTTCTGATAGCTACTATACCTCTGAAAATGTAGTGATTGTCAAAAAAGACAAGGTAAATGATTTTACAAGTGCTGATAGTCTCGCTAAACAAACTGTCGGTACGCAAAAAGGGTCTGTTCAAGAAACAATTGCTAAGAAACAACTCTCTAAGGCAAGTGTGGTTTCACTCGCTTCAAATGGCGAGATGATTAACGAACTCAAGTCAGGACAGATTCAAGCGGTTGTCCTTGAAAAAGCTATTGCAGAAGGTTATATCGCACAAAATGATGATTTAACCCTTGCCAGCTTTAACCTTAAGTCAGATGGTTCAGATGCTTATGCAGTCGCGATACGTAAGGGTTCGGACGATTTACTTAAAGAAATCAATGCTGTCATCAAAGAGACCAAGGAGTCTGGAAAATTTGACCAATGGTTAAAAGAAGCATCAAGTTACAAACAAAGTAAGTAAACTCAAAAGATTTTCTATTTTGCATTGAATAAAAGTTCTTTTAGAAACTTTTATTAGGTAATGTCGGACGTTAGCGAACTTCTTTGAAGTTTCATGACTAAGTTCTCGAAATTTTCGAGCATCTGAAACAAGCCCGCTTCAGGTGTTTTCATCACGGCGAAAAGTCTCGATTAGAGCTCGCTTTGGCAGCTAAAGGGAATTCTCAAAACATTCTTAAATCTAAAATGAGGAATACCCCATTTTTTATTGAATTCTCTGCTAAAAACAGTTATTATCAAAGTAGGTAAGTCTTCCAAAAATGACAAATAAAATTGTAGACAGAGCTCGATAAAAGCAAGGAGAAACGATGAAGCTACCACGTTTTGGTGTTGAAGAATGGCTTAATGTCCATGAAAAATCTGCCATTTATGATATCGCAGGAGTTTCAATTAAGGCCCTTACAATGAGAGAATTATTTGACCTATCAGGCCTTGATAAGGATGCCTTTTTTTCTCAATTACTAAAGAAAAAAATGGATTACGGCTGGATTGAAGGTTCACCAGAGTTCAAAACTCAGGTAGCTAGCTTATACAAGAACATGCCAGTTGATAATATCCTCCAAACCAACGGAGCTACAGGAGCTACTATGTTAGCGCTTTATGCTCTCATTGAGCCTGAGGACCATATCATCTCCATGTATCCAACCTATCAACAGCTCTATGACATTCCCAAGTCACTAGGAGCGGAAGTGGATCTCTGGGAAGTTGAGGAGGACAAGGGCTGGTTGCCTGATTTGGACCAACTACGTCGTCTGATTCGTCCCAATACCAAGATGATTTGCATTAACAATGCTAACAATCCGACCGGTGCCCTTATGGATGCTGCTTATCTTGGGGATCTAGTGGCTATCGCTAAAGAAGTGGGAGCCTATATCTTTTCAGATGAGGTCTATCGTAGTTTTGACCAGCCTGCACCTTCTATCGTCGATTTATATGAAAAGGGAATTGCGGTTAACAGTCTTTCAAAGACCTATTCGATTCCTGGTATTCGAGTCGGCTGGGTGGCTTCTAATACTAAGGTGGCAAACATACTACGTGACTACCGCGATTACACAATGATTTGCGCCGGTGTCTTTGACGATATGGTGGCTACCCTTGTTTTGGAAAATAAAGAAGCCATCTTGGAACGTAATCGTCAGATTATAGAGGAAAATCTAGCTCTTATGGATGAGTGGATTGCCAAAGAGCCTAAGGCTAGCTGGATTCGTCCTGCTAGTGTGTCAACCTCCTTCGTCAAATTAGATGTTGATCGTCCCATTGAAGTGTTTGCCTTAGAGCTTCTACAGGAGTACGGTGTACTTGTGGTTCCAGGTAACCGTTTTGACAAGGAGTCACATGTCCGTATTGGTTATTGTTGCGATAAGGAAGTTCTTCAAAAGGGCTTGGAAAAACTGTCGCAATTTCTTAATAAATGTTGACAATGCTACTAATTTTAAATAAAATAAACAAGCAAAAAATATATTTATACAGGAGTTTCTTATGAAAAAACTTTTCCTCGGGGCGATGGCTTTCCTTGTTGCTGTAACTTTGGTAGCTTGTGGGTCAAAAAAAGACGCTGACGAATCTATTAAAGAAAATAAAAAACTTGTCGTGGCTGTCAGCCCAGACTATCCACCATTTGAGTTCAAAACTTTGGTAGATGGTAAAGACCAAGTAGTTGGTTCAGATATCAAGTTGGCACAAGCTATTGCGAATGAACTCGGTGTTAAGCTTGAAGTTACAACAATGAGCTTTGATAACGTGCTCTCAAGCCTTCAATCAGGTAAGGCTGATCTTGCTATTTCAGGTATCTCAGTAACAGACGAACGTAAGAAAACCTTTGATTTCTCAGATCCTTACTACGAAACACAAAATGCTATCATCGTTCGTAAAGGTCAAGAGTCTACTTACTCAAGTCTTGATGCTCTCAAAGGTAAGAAAGTAGCAGTTCAAAAAGGTACCATTGAAGAAGGTCTTGCTAAGAAACAATTGAAAGATTCAACAGTCATATCACTTACAGCAATGGGTGAGGCGATTAACGAGGTGAAATCTGGTCAAGTTGATGCTGTTGACCTTGAAAAACCAGTAGCAGAAGGTTACGTGGCACAAAATTCAGATTTGGCCTTGGCAAGTGTTGCCCTCAAAGTTGATGATGGCGATGCAAAAGCAGTCGCTATGGCTAAAGGCAACGACAAATTGAAAGAAGCAGTCAATAAAGTCATCAAAAAATTGAAAGCAGATGGTACTTACGACGAGTATATCAAGGATGCTTCTAAATATACAGCAGCTGAATAAATCAGTAGCTAGGGGAGATGAATCCTCTAGTTTTTTGTATAGGAAAAACCTTTGATAGTTTTAGTAGACTTAGAAGTCAACTGTAATAGCAAAAAGTTCCTAAACTTAAATATATTTCTTGACAGAAAAAGGCGAGTCTTGTATACTTGGATAGAACGTGTAAAATGTTACTTTATCTTGAGGAGGTGAATTCAATGTCAAAAGTAGTAGTACGTAAAAACGAATCACTTGACGACGCTCTTCGTCGTTTCAAACGTTCTGTGACTAAAGCTGGTACTCTTCAAGAGGCTCGTAAACGTGAACATTACGAAAAACCTTCTGTAAAACGTAAACGTAAATCAGAGGCAGCTCGCAAACGTAAAAAAATCTAATTAAGAATGAAATTAACAGAAAAAAAGCTTGAGTATTTTTGACCTGCACCCCAAAAGTTAGACAGAAAAAAATCTAACGATTGGGGTGTTTTTGTATGAAATTAAGTTATGAAGATAAACTAGAAATATATCAGTTAAGACAGGCTGGTTTTTCTTGGCCTTATATTAGTCGAAAGTACGGTGTATGTCTATCCAATCTTAAGTACATGGTACGGCTTATGGAGAGACATGGTATTGAGGTTGTTAAAAAAGGGAAAAATAAGTATTATCCCTCTAAATTAAAGCAGGAAATCATTAATAAAGTTCTTATTGACGGTCAATCTCAGCTCACCGTATCACTGGATTATGCTCTTCCCCAACAATCCCTACTCACCAATTGGATAGCACAATACAAGAAAAACGGGTATACTATTGTTGAGAAACAACGAGGGAGACCGAGTAAGATGGGACGTAAACCAAAGAAAACTTGTAAAGAAATGACTGAGCTAGAACATATTCTGGAAGAGAATGAGCGTCTGCGTACCGAGGTAGCTTATCTAAAAAAGTTGAGGGAATTGCGCTTGAGGGACGAAGCCTTACAGCGCAAAAGGCGGAAACAGTTAGAGAACTGGTCTCAGGAGGATTTCGATTAGACCTCTTACTAAAAACCGCTAAGCTAGCTCGTTCTACTTATTATTATCAGTTGAAACGGTTTAATAGAGCTAAGAAAGATAAGAAGGTCAAAGAGATGATTCAAACCATTTACGTTGACCATAAAGGCAATTATGGATACCGTCGTATTCATTTAGAACTAAGAAACCGAGGATTTGTTATCAATCATAAGAAGGTTCAACGGTTAATGAAACTCATGGGACTCGCTGCTCGTACTCGTTGTAAGCGTAAATACTCGTCTTACAAGGGAGAGATTGGGAAGAAAGCTGATAATCTAATTCAACGTCAGTTTGAAGGGGCTAAGCCTTATGAGAAGTGTTATACGGATGTCACTGAATTCGCTTTACCAAATATTAGAGAGAAACTCTATTTATCCCCTGTTCTTGATGGATACAATAGTGAGATTATTGAATTCACCTTGTCACGCTCACCTGATTTAAAACAGGTTCAAACCATGCTTAAAAGAGCATTTCCGGCTACCTCTTACCAAGGAACTATTCTTCACAGCGACCAAGGGTGGCAATATCAACACCAGTCTTATCATGATTTCTTGGCATCCAAAGGGATTCGTCCATCTATGTCACGCAAGGGAAATAGTCCAGATAATGGCATGATGGAGTCCTTCTTTGGCATCTTAAAGTCTGAGATGTTTTACGGTTATGAAAAGACTTTTAAGTCGCTTGATAAGCTAGAACAAGCCATTACGGATTATATTTTTTATTACAACAATAAACGTATCAAGACAAAATTAAAAGGACTCAGTCCTGTGCAATACAGAATTAAATCCTTTCAATAATTTATTGTCCAACTTTTTGGGGTCAGTACATTTCAAGCTTTTTTCTTTTTATCGAATAAATAAGTCAGTTAGTAGTCATGAGAAACAAAAAATAGGACGTCTGAGATTTCAGACGTCCTAAGTTTCATGTGTCTTTAGTTGAACAAATAAAGATTATTTGTTTGCAAGAAGGTCGCGGATTTCAGCAAGCAATTCTTCTTGTGATGGACCAGCTTCTTCAGCAGCTTCTTCAGCTTGATTTTGACCATGAGCTGTTCCTTTACCAGCAGCTTTAACAACGAAGAAGAGAGTAGTACCAACGATGATGAAGTTGATAACTGCGCTCAAGAAGCTACCGTATGTGATACCGTTCCATGACAATTTAGAGAGGTTTTCAACGTTAGCAGCCTTAACAACTGGGTTAAGGATAAGTGGTGTGATGATATCACTTACAAGTGAAGTGACAATAGCGTTGAAAGCAGCCCCCATAACAACAGCTACAGCAAGATCAAGGACGTTACCCTTGAACAAAAAGTCTTTAAACCCTTTAATCATTTTGACAATTAAGCCCTTCTATTATTTACTTTTAATATTTTATCTGAATTTGTAAATCTTGACAAGAGATTTGCTCATGAAAAAATCTATTTTATTTTACTTTCATTTTTCATCGTGTTATAATTAGGGGTATTGCAATTATGGTAAGATAGGGGGCGATTAGATAGTGATTGATAAAGCTTTAATAGAAGATATTAAGATCAGTACCAACATCGTCGACGTGATTGGTGAAGTTGTCAGTCTTAATCGTGCTGGCCGCAATTACCTTGGTCTCTGCCCCTTCCATAAGGAGAAAACCCCCTCATTTAATGTTATTGAGGACAGACAGTTTTACCATTGTTTTGGTTGTGGCAAGTCTGGCGACGTCTTCAAATTTTTAGAAGAATATCGTCAGATTTCTTTCCAAGAAAGTGTCAAGGTTCTGGCAGACCGCTTAGGTATTGCAGTTACAATAGATGCACCAAGACAGGCTCAGCAGCAGAACTCTCCTAATCAAGCCCTCTATGATCTTCATGAGGATGCGCTGAAGTTTTATCACGCAGTCTTGACGACGACTAAGATAGGAGAAGCGGCGCGTGCCTACCTCTATGAGCGTGGCATGACTGACGATTTACTTAAGACCTTTCAGATTGGTCTAGCCCCTGACGAACCAGATTATCTCTATCAGTCTGTATCAAAAAAATATGACGAAGAGGTACTGACAGAATCAGGTCTTTTTAATCTTTCTGAAAATAATCGTATTTTCGATACTTTTAAAAATCGAATCATGTTTCCACTCAAAAATGAGTTTGGAAAGACAATCGGTTTTTCAGGACGTGTTTGGACTAAGGAAGATATTGAAAAAGGACAGGCCAAGTACAAGAATACTAGGGCTACCCGTATTTTCAATAAGTCCTATGAACTCTACCACTTGGATCAGGCTAAACCAGTGATACAGAAGACACATGAGGTTTATCTGATGGAGGGGTTCATGGATGTCATTGCCGCCTATAGAGCTGGGCATGTTAATGCAGTGGCTTCTATGGGAACGGCTCTGACTCCTGAGCATGTCAATCGTCTTCGTAAACTGACTAAAAAAATAGTTCTAACCTATGATGGTGATAAACCTGGGCAAAATGCGATTGCCAAGTCTTTGGAACTGTTATCGGATTTTCAAGTTGATATAGTTAAAATTCCAGACAGTATGGACCCTGATGAATATCTACAGAAAACATCCGAAAAGGCCTTGGGTAAACTCTTGGTTGAGTCCCGCATTTCAGATGTGGAATTTTGGATTGGACAGCTCAAGCCTGCTAATGTAGACAACCTTCAAGCGGAGATTGCCTATGTCGAGCAGATTGCAAAGATTATTGCTAAGTCGCCTTCTGTAACGGCACAAAATTCCTACATTTCTAAGGTGGCTGACCTTTTGCCAGACTTTGATTTTTTCCAAGTTGAGCAAGCGGTCAATAACGCACGGTTGACCATGAGAAATCAGCAGACGGCTCAATTATCAGCTGCTAGTAATAGTGCTTACGAGTCTTCAGCATCAGGACTTAGAGGGACGGTCAAACTACCTTCTACACCTAAGATTACAGGTCTTCGTCGCGCGGAAAATCAACTCTTCCATCGCATGCTTAATCATCCTATGATTTTAAATGATTATCGTATGCGGGATGACTTTTTCTTCCAAACACCTGAGTTAGAAGAACTCTTTCAGATTTTGAAGCGAGATGGTCAAATTGATACGGTAGCCTTGTCTGTGCTTTCTCAAGAAGTACAAACAGCCTATTATCAGGTTTTAGAGGAAATTTTGCCACCTGAAACCAATTTAGAGGAAGTCCAGGCTATTGAAGAGCGTAGAAATCATTTTCTGAGGGAACAGGACTTCCGTAAGCAAAGTAAACAAATAAGAGAATCAAGTAACCACGGTGATGTTGATGCAGCGGTGGAAGCCCTGCAAATGCTCATCGCCCAAAAACGAGATATGGAGTAACACATGGTAACGAAAAAACAAAATACAGCATTTAACGTTCAAGTCGCTGATTTCATTCGTAATCACAAAAAAGCTGGTACAGCAATTGATGATGAAATCACAGAAAAACTAGTTATCCCATTTGTTTTAGATGCTGATGGGATTGATGACCTTTTGGAACGTTTGACAGATGGTGGTATCTCTATCACTGATAAAGATGGAAATCCTTCATCTAAATATGTTGTTGAGGCACCAAAACCAGAAGAGCTTACAGACGAGGAGCTTCTTGGTTCAAACTCAGCTAAAGTCAATGACCCTGTTCGTATGTATCTCAAAGAGATTGGGGTAGTGCCTCTCTTGAGTAACGAAGAGGAAAAAAAATTGGCTATCGCTGTTGAAAATGGTGATTTGGAAGCTAAACAACGTTTGGCAGAAGCCAACCTTCGTTTGGTAGTCTCAATCGCTAAACGCTATGTCGGACGTGGCATGCAGTTCTTGGACTTGATTCAAGAGGGTAACATGGGGCTTATGAAAGCCGTTGATAAATTTGACTACTCAAAAGGTTTCAAGTTTTCAACTTATGCGACATGGTGGATTCGTCAAGCAATCACTCGTGCCATCGCAGACCAAGCACGTACCATCCGTATCCCAGTTCACATGGTTGAAACTATCAATAAATTGGTACGTGAGCAACGTAACCTCTTGCAAGAGTTGGGACAAGACCCAACACCTGAGCAAATTGCTGAGCGTATGGATATGACACCAGATAAGGTTCGTGAAATCCTTAAGATTGCTCAAGAACCAGTCTCACTTGAAACACCTATCGGTGAAGAGGATGACAGCCATTTGGGTGATTTTATCGAAGATGAAGTTATCGAAAATCCAGTAGATTACACAACTCGTGTCGTTCTTCGTGAACAATTGGATGAGGTGCTTGATACCCTTACAGACCGTGAAGAAAATGTTCTACGTCTCCGTTTCGGTCTTGATGATGGTAAGATGCGTACCTTGGAAGATGTTGGTAAAGTCTTCAACGTTACTCGTGAACGTATTCGTCAGATCGAAGCTAAAGCCCTTCGAAAATTACGCCATCCAAGTCGCAGCAAACAACTTAAAGACTTTATTGAAGACTAAGATAGTAAATGGAAGGGGCCTGATTGTTAGGCCCTGATTTTGGAGGAAAAGCTATGTCTGAAGTGAAATACACTGAAGAAGAAATTGAAAAAATCAAAGACCGTATCTTGGAAGCCTTAGAAATGGTTATTGACCCGGAGTTGGGGATTGATATTGTCAACCTAGGCCTTATTTACGATATTCGTTTCCAGCAAGATGGCTATACTGAAATCGATATGACCTTGACGACTATGGGATGCCCCTTAGCAGATCTTTTGACAGACCAAATCTATGACGCTATGAAAGAAGTACCTGAAGTCACTAAGACTGAGGTTAAGTTGGTCTGGACACCAGCATGGACTATTGAAAAGATGAGTCGTTATGCCCGTATTGCCCTAGGTATCCGTTAGGAGAAGGTTTATGAAAACGCTAGCTATCGTTGTCCCTTGTTACAATGAGGAAGAGACTATCCCTCCTTTTTTAGAGGCTTGTCAGGTAGTTGAACGACAAATGGCCAATCAGTTGACTTTCAACTACTATTTTGTCAATGACGGTTCTAAAGATCGAACTTTGGATGTTTTGAGACAGGTTTCAAAGCAATTTGAAAATGTTCACTACCTCTCTTTCTCTCGTAATTTTGGAAAGGAAGCAGGCTTGCTTGCAGGACTAGAAGCAGCTGAAGGTGACTACGTCACAGTGATGGATGCCGATCTTCAGGATCCACCTGAACTTCTTATCGAGATGTATGCCAAAATCCAAGAAGGTTACGACGTTGTCGGGACTCGACGTGCTGACCGCAAGGGTGAACCGCCGATTCGTTCCTTTTTTGCTAAGGCCTTCTATTGGTTAATTAATAAAGTTTCTGACACAGAAATGGTAGACGGGGCGCGTGATTTCCGTTTGATGACGCGTCAAGTTGTTGATGCCATCCTAGAGCTTAAAGAAGTTAACCGTTTTTCAAAAGGGCTCTTTTCATGGGTTGGCTTTGATGTAGCCTACGTCTCTTATGAAAATCGTGAACGCGTTGCCGGAGAAACCTCGTGGTCTTTCTGGAAATTATTGAGCTATTCACTTGACGGCTTTATCAACTTTTCCGAAGTGCCTTTGAAACTTGCTACTTGGGCAGGAACCTTTTCATTCTTAATTTCTTTGGTTGGAATTGTCTTTGTCGTTATCCGAAAACTAACTATAGGTGGGAGTGTTGCAGGCTGGGCAAGCCTTGTCTCAATCATCCTCTTTATCGGAGGAATCCAACTCTTAGCCTTGGGAATCATCGGGAACTACATCTCAAAGATTTTCCTAGAAACCAAGAAACGACCGGTTTATATTGTTAAGGAAAAAGGGTGAAAGAATGAGTGAAAAAAAGAAAACAATTAACGCCTTTGTGTTAATTGTTCTTTTGTTTGGTTTAATATCATTATTTGCCTCTTATCCTCTTTCAAATGGAGATGAAGGTTTCCATATGGCAAAAAGTTACTCAGTATTTTCTGAGACATCCCCTAAGGAGACCTCGAAAAAAAGATTAAGAGAGATTGAGCTTACTGCCATTAGTCAACCTAAACAAATTTCTATAAGAAAATTTTATAGTGAAAAGATTGATAGTGTTGCTAATGATGGAATTAAATTTAATGTTTTAACTGACCAAAATCTAACATCAAAAATAGATGTTGGGCATCTTGTACCTGCAATTGGTCTACTCCTAGGAAGATTGTTTTACCCAAGCTACGGTGTAATGCTATTATCTGCTAGATTATTTAATTTAATCTTCTTTGTGGGAGGAATGTATCTAATTTTTAGAAGGGCCAAGTTTGACCATCTGATTTTCTTGATGATATTTACTGTCCCTTTTATGCAGAAAATAGCTAGTCCATCATATGATATCTTTGCGTTTCTTGCTGTAGCATCCTTTGGGACAAATTTCTTATATTTGAGTCAGTTAAAAAAAGTATCAGATGTAAGGAGAGAAGATGTTGTTTATACATTAATGACTATAGCATTGATTTTGTTGACAAAACTTAACTATATTTTTGCTTTACCAGTATTATTGGGGATTCCAATAGTATATAAACCTATATTATCAGCACTTAAACGTTGTTCGAGAATAACGAGAGTATTATTAACAATTGTAACTAGTCTATTATTCTTTATTGTTGGTTTATTTGTCCACAGAGTCTATAATATTATCGATTTGATAAAGGTATTTTTCAATAATTACTTTAATGTTGCGACTATGGGGGGAAGAGGTACAACTTTATTTTCTGTAGTTCAGGATAATCTCCCAGAGATAGTGAATATATGTTGGATTGTTTGTTTAGTATTGGTAATGATGTCAACTCAAAAGAGTGAGTACAAATTACCTACCGCTCTAGCCGGTCTAATAGTTTATCTATTAAATTGGTTTGGTATATTTTTAGGCTTTTATAGCTCACATCCTGAACATTTGCCTTTTGATGATCTGACAGGTAGATATTTACATGCATACATTATTTTTCTTATACCATTGATGTCCTGGTTAGGATTTAAAATGAATTTTAGAATATCCCCAAAAGCTAGGTATTATATTGCTATTTTTTCAACAGCTAGTGTTTTAATATTATATTTAATTACTATCGTCTATAGAGGATTTATCTTGGGGACTACACCTACGTGGAAAAACTAAGGATGAAAGCAGATTTTTTCTGCTTTTTTTGTTAAAATAAAACTAATAGTATTGAATTACGAGGAGAAAAATATGATTCTAGTAACAGGTGCAAATGGCCAACTCGGAACTGAACTTCGTCACCTACTTGATGAACGTAACGAAGAGTATGTAGCAGTAGATGTGGCAGAAATGGACATCACAGATGCCGAAAAAGTAGATGAAGTGTTTGCGGAAGTAAAACCAACCTTGGTTTATCACTGTGCTGCTTACACAGCTGTTGATGCTGCTGAAGATGAAGGCAAAGAGCTTGACTACGCTATTAACGTGACTGGTACTGAAAATGTCGCTAAGGCTGCAGAAAAACATGGTGCAACGCTTGTTTATATTTCAACGGACTACGTTTTTAATGGTGAAAAACCAGTCGGTCAAGAGTGGGAAGTTGATGATAAACCAGATCCACAGACAGAGTATGGTCGTACAAAACGTATGGGTGAAGAGCTAGTTGAAAAACATGTGACTAACTACTACATTATCCGTACTTCCTGGGTGTTCGGTAACTATGGTAAAAATTTTGTCTTCACTATGCAAAACCTTGCTAAAACTCACAAGACGCTGACAGTCGTTAATGACCAACATGGCCGTCCAACTTGGACACGTACTTTGGCAGAGTTTATGACTTATTTGGCTGAAAACCGTAAGGAATATGGTTACTATCACTTGTCAAATGATGCAACAGAAGATACAACTTGGTATGACTTTGCGGTTGAAATTCTCAAAGATACTAATGTTGAAGTGAAACCTGTTGATTCAAGTCAATTCCCAGCTAAAGCTAAACGTCCTCTTAACTCAACAATGAGTTTGGCTAAGGCTAAGGCAACAGGATTTGTCATCCCAACATGGCAAGATGCTTTGAAAGAGTTTTATAAACAGGAAGTGAAATAATGACAAGGAAAAGAGTGCTTTTATGTAGCTTGTTACTTAGTCTTTTATATGTCATTCCGATTGCTTTTTTCAATAAGGGATTGAATGGGGCAGATCTTAGCTTCCATCTAAATCGTTTATTGGGTATGGAAGGCATATATGCTTCCCCGATAAATTTTAAAGCTTTTTATGGTATAGGTTTAGGAGTTAATTATTTCTATCCATTTTTAACCTATTATCCATTTTTCGTACTATATAGGTTATCACACAGTGTTTTCCTAGGTTATTACATCTACCAATATTTGTTAACGATAATTACTTTTCTAATTGCTTACTATTCGGTAAGTAATATTATGGTTATCGAAAATAAGGAAAACAAGAAAGATTTTGCAGGTTTATTATTTGCTACCTTATATACTTTTTCCCTATATAGATTAGATAACATTGTAATACGGTTTGCAATGGGTGAGTTTATCGCCTACGCCTTCATTCCACTAGTGTTCTATGGTCTCTTTGTTATTTTAAAAGGAGATTATAAGAAGTGGTATGTTTTGAGTATTGGAATGTCTCTGATAGCCTACTCTCACTTAATTTCATTGCTTCTTACAGGTTTATTAGTTGGTTTAATTTTTATAATAACCTTTGGATTTGTGGATAGTAAGAAAGAGAGACTATTAAGTTTCATAGTGGCGACATTATCTACGATTTCTATTTTTGCATTTCAATTAGTTCTTATGGGAGAACAGTCTTTATCAAATGCGATTGTTAAGCCAGTGGGAATAAGTTTAAATACAACGACACATTCGCTTAAAGATCTATTGTTGAACCCTAATTTTGATAATAACTATACACTTCCAGGATTTCTGATTATTGTTTGTTTATTGGTCTCACTTATAGGAGTGTTTAGACTACAAAAATATGATGTCCTTATTTTTGTTTTGACATTTTTACTTATAATTCTTGAAAGTCCATTAATACATTGGCCTGAAAATAGTGAACATGTAGTGTCCTCAATACAGTTTATTTGGCGCCTAAATAATTTTATTACACTATTCACTGCTTATTTGGCAAGTAAAGTCTTTGTTAGTTTTATATTAAGAAAAGAGTACTTAATTGCAGTTTTGATTGGTGTGATCAGTTTGACGACATTTTTCACTGTGTCACAAGCAAGAAAAACGGTAGAGGGACCACAAACAACTTTTAACAATATGCCTAAAGAAGAACTTCTTCCTTTGGTTACCAATGGAGATTACCATGCTACAGACTATATGTTGAAAACTGATGGTAGTATTCCTGATTATGATGCCTTTCAAAGAAAACTACGACATGAGGTCATAAATCTTCAGAATAATCAGGTGGTTAAAGCAAAGATGTCTGTTTCTTCCTTGAAAACCAATTTTGAAATTATTAGTGATAAAAATATAACTGTTAGTTTACCTGTTTATGCATATAAAGGTGTAGCAGTCGATATAGATGGACATAGAACAGACGCTTCTAAATCACCCGATGCTGGAGTTAAAATAGTGGTACCAGAAGGAAAACATGAGATAGAGGTTTCATACCACTATACAATTTGGGCAAAGATTTTTTTCGCCATTTCATTAGTATCTGGTATCCTTGTAGCATTTTATGGTTATATAGTTCATAAAAAGCAATAATATATTAGGAATTTCTACTAAAAAAGTGTAATAATTCAATTTTTTCGAAAAGGTCGTTATGACCTTTTTTGTGTATTAGTGAATCGTTATGTGGGATTTTCACTTTTTAAAAAATCTATAGTATAATAAAGGGAAAAATCATTTTTGTAGGAGAAATAATGAGTTCGGAAAAAGGCACTTTAGTGAAGAATGTAGATGACCAACAGTTCATTTCAGAGAAATTAGATGATAAAATTTCCATAAAGAAGAATTATATCTGGAATATGTTGGGAACTATTTCCTCTTCTTTAATTTCAGTTATTCTCTTACTCTTGGCTTCTAGACTTCTTGATTCTCGAAATTCAGATATTTTTAGCATTGCATACGCACTAGGTCAGCAGTTCTTTATTCTAGGATATTTCCAGATACGTAATATGCAGTCTACAGATGTTCAAGAAAGGTACTCATTTGTTTCCTATCATAATACACGTATAGTAACAGTTATTATGATGTTATTAACCTCTCTTGGATATATTTTTGCACAAGGGTATAGCTTTTATAAAGCAGTAATTATATTACTCCTAGTATTATACAGAGCAATCGATGCCTATTCAGATGTTTTTCAGGGATATTTTCAGCAACGAAACAGATCAGATTTAGCTGGAAAAGTTCAGTTCTATCGAAGTTGGGTTTCTATATTAAGCTTTGGATTAAGCTTGGTCCTAACAAAATCACTAATGATTTCAAGTGCTATTATTTGTTTGATAAATATAGTTCTTATAGCTATCCTTGATTATAGAATCTCTACTAGAAACTTTGAAATTAATTTTTGTCCATCAATTTTAAAAGATAACAGTAATATTATCTCTATTTTAAAAGAAGCATTTCCTTTGTTTCTAAATGGTTTTTTGATTACTTATGTCTATAATGAAGCTAAGATTGATATTGATTCTCTCTTGGCTCAGGGGCTATTTTCAAATGGTATTCAACGAGACTTTAATGTGTTGTTTATGCCCGTCTTTGTTTTGTCACTCTTATTTTTCGTTTTAAGACCTTTAACGACCCAGCTCTCGATTTATTGGTACGAACAGAAATATAGTCTGTTTTATAAACAGGTTTATCTCTTATTTGCAACTATGACTGTATTAGGTACGATTATTATCGGTCTAGGTTATCTAATAGGTACAGAGATTCTAGGGCTTGTCTATGGAACGTCATTGATAGAATATAAAGTACCTTTTGTGATTCTCCTTGGGGGAGGAATACTCAATGTCTTAGCACTTGTTATTGATATAGTTATGACAATTTATAGAAAACAAACTTATCTTGTGATTGCCTATATTACTACCTTTATTGTAGCTAAATTTATCACGATGCCGTTTGTAAAGGGAGAGGGGATTATGGGTGCATCATTGTCATTCTTAATTTCAATGATTATCTTTTTTAGTACTAGTTTGTTAATTTATATTTGTGTAAATAATAACGATAAAAGAAAGAGAAGTTAATGAATATTTTATTTACGTTAAATAACGCTTTTGTTCCTCAGGTGGCAACTTGTATGTGTTCAATCTTTGAGAATAATAAATCAATGGATGAGATTGATGTCTACTTACTAAATACTGATATTTCTGAGGCTAATAAAGCTAAACTACAAGAATTCACTAAACTTTATGGTCGTTCAGTTCATTTTATTACTCTACCTAATCTGAAGAGTTTGATAGATTTTGATTTTGATACAAATGGTTGGTCACCAATTGTGTTGGCACGCCTTTTAGTTGACAAGCTTTTACCAGAAGATATCGATAGAATTTTGTATTTAGATGGCGATACTTTGGTATTGGAGAGTCTGGAATCTCTTTGGAAATTAGACATGGGTAACTGTTCAATCGGAATGGGACCTGAATCTACAGTTGATGCAGGACGAAGAGAATTTCTAGGCTTGGGAAAACAAATGTATTGTAACGCTGGGGTCCTACTTATTAATTTGGAGAAATGGAGGGAGCGTAAACTTGGAGAGAAAGTTCTAGAATATTATAAAAAACATGATGGTAATCTTTTTGCTAACGATCAAGATGCAATTAATGGATCTCTAAAGGATGAGATTTATGTTTTTTCTCCAAAATATAATTTCTTCAATATTTACTTCTTTTACCCTTATAAGGTGTTAAAAAAACTTTCTTTACCTGCTGAGTTTATTAGTAGACAAGAGTTGCAAGAATCTATTAAAGGTCCAGTTATTGTTCATTATTTGGGAGAAGAGCGTCCATGGAGAAAAGGAAACACGCATAAACTCAGAAAAGACTACCTATATTATCTTGAAAAGACTCCATGGTCTGAAACTCCGATGGAAACTGGTTGGGAATTATATTTTATTTGTTTTAGGATTTTCAATATAGTTATGAAACCTTTCCCAATGTTACGTTATAAGATAATTAATTCACTCATACCAGCATTCATGAAATATCGAAAAAAACAACTTCAAAAGAATAAAAAATAGTTGTATTGAATAAAGAAAGAAAGTAATACATGAGAGTTTTAATGATAATTCCTGCCTATAATGAGGAGGAAAGCATTTTTGACACGGTAACGAGTATCTTGAGTTACCGCAAGAAAGTTGATTTTGATTTGGACTATGTTGTTATTAATGACGGATCAACAGATAAGACAAAACAGATTCTGGAAGAGAATCATTTTAATGCTGTTAACCTTGTGATGAATCTTGGGATTGGTGGTGCGGTTCAAACAGGCTACAAATATGCACTAGAGCATGACTATGATGTAGCAGTTCAATTTGATGGCGATGGCCAGCATGATATTGAATCCTTGTCAGATTTACTAGAGCCAATTCGAAAAAATGAAGCAGACCTAGTTATTGGTTCTCGTTTTGTTGGTGATGTTAAGTCGGAATTCCAAACGACTTTTATGAGACGTTTTGGAATTAGTGTTATTTCCAATCTTATCAAATGGACAACTGGACAAAGAGTTTTAGATACAACTTCGGGTTACCGTTTGGCTGATAAAGCTGTTATTAAACAGTTCGCTAAGCGTTATCCAATCAAGTATCCAGAACCAGAGACTATTGTTCATATTTTGAAACGTAAATATCGAGTTGTTGAACGACCAGCAAATATGTTTGAACGTACTGGTGGCGTTTCTTCCATTACGCCCATTAAATCGATTCGATATATGCTTGAAGTATGTTCGTCGATTGTTATTGCAGCCTTTATGAAGGAGAGTGAATAATGTCAGTTTTATCTATTGTGATGTTGGTAGCTTCCATCTTTTTCCTTTATCTAGTCATTAGAAATATTAATAAGAATAATATCTTATTTGAACAGGCTTTCATGTGGATTGTCATCAGTCTGGTATTGATTGTTATTTCTATTTTTGATGTTATTCCTGGTTATTTTGCTAGGTTACTTGGATTTGAATTGACATCGAATTTTTTACTTTCGCTAGCTATTTTTTTCTTGTTAGTGATCGCTTTTTTACAAACCATGACTTTATCAAAACAAAAAGAACAGATAAAGCATTTGGTTCAGGAATTATCTATTCTCAAAAGTCATGTAGAAGAGAAAGAGGAAAAGAATGAAAGATAATCATACTTGGGTGATTTGCGCTTATGGAGAAAGTGATTATCTAGAGACTTGTATTCAATCTTTGAAAAATCAAACTCTCCAATCAAAAATTATCTGTTATAGTTCAACACCACTTGATTCGATTAAGGACCTTTGTCAGCGTTATGCTATCCCATTTTATACGAAACAAGGTGGAGGAATTGGCAAGGATTGGAATAACGCCATCTCTTTTGTAGAAACGAAATATGCTACCATCGCCCATCAGGATGACTATTATGAGCCAAGTTATGCAGAAAAAGTATTGTCCAAGATGGATAAGTGTAGTGATGTTCTAATCGGATATTCTGATTATTTTGAAGAAAAAAATGGTCTAAAGATTCCTGCCAACACCAATCTAAAGATTAAAACCTTAATGCTAAAAACAATGAATCTTTTTCCTAGCAGTCATTTTTGGCGTAACCGCGTAATGGCTTTTGGTAATCCAATTTGTTGTCCAGCTGTCACCTATAACCTTGAAAAATTGAAGAATTTTTATTTTGATGAAGGAATGAAAGTTAGCCTTGATTGGTATGCCTGGTACAAGATTAGTGAATATAAGGGACGTTTTGTTTATGTGTCAGATAAGCTAATGTGTCACCGAATTCATGAGGAATCTGAGACTTCTAAGACTATTGCTGATAATTCTCGTAGTAAAGAAGATTTGTATATGTACCAACTCTTTTGGCCAAAATGGATAGCAAATATTCTTATGAAACAGTATGTAAAAAGTCAGAAGACGAATGGATAGTGTACAAAAAAATTATAAAGCAGAATCATTTCTGCTTTTTTTTGTTGCTCAATAGCAAGAGGACTTTTTCTTTTTTGTATAAACTATAGTATAATTAAGGTGGTATGCACTTTCAAAGATTACTACTTTAGTCAATCTTTGAAGCTTACTAATATTAGTAATTTTCAGGTACTAATTGATATTTTGTTAAACAAAATGGATGGAAAAATGAATAATTTAATCTCAGTGGTTGTGACTTGTTACAATCATGAAAAGTATATTGAGCAGTGTCTGCGAAGTGTTTTTAATCAGACCTATACTAATATCGAATTAATCGTTTTGGATGATGGTTCGACGGATAGTTCAACTCAAATTATCCAAGAGGTTTTGAAGGATTCACCTTTTGAGACAAGATTTGAAACTCATGAAAACCTTGGGGTAGTAAAGAATCGAAATTTAGGATTAGAGCTTATAAGAGGTGACTATTTGCTATTTGTAGATAGTGATAACTACCTCGATGCGGATTATGTGGAACAGTTGTACAGTAAGTTGACGGAAACAAATGCTGATATTGCGTACTGTGATCTTTTTAATCCAGAAAAAGAAGAGTTCTACCTTAAAAGCCGTGAATTTGACCTAACTGCCTTTCTAAATGCTAGTTTTATTGATAACTGTTCTTTAATTCGTAGAAGTATTATTGGAAATGCTCGTTATGATGAGATGTTAAATCGTAAAAAGCTTGAAGATTATGACTTTTTATTGAACTTAATCATTAATAACGGTGCTAAAGCGGTATATCAACCAAGCACTAAGCTTAATTATCGTGTCTTTGAAACAGGATCAATTTCTGGACGTGACTCCGTTCGCTACCATTATGAAATCTATCTTGACATTCTTGAGAAGTACCTTGATAAGCTTCCTCATGAAATTTACAAGGCAGTTTGTGAGAACCTCATGGTTTTGGAAGAGCGGTTGGATAGCTTGCTTAAACATCACGATGATGTGACAGACTATGTTAATCGCTTGAAAAAAGAACGTGACCAACTTGAACGAAGCTTGAAAAAAGAACGTGATCAACTTGAACGAAGGAAGTATACACAAAAGCAACTGAAAGATGCCCATAAAGAAATGGAGCTTATCCGAAGTTCGCTGTCATATCGTTTAGGGAACGCCCTTATCACTCCTATAAAGACAGCTGTAATAATTGCGAAGAATCCAAAGGCTATTAAAAATTATTTGAGAGCTTTAAAAGTCAAAGTGATACAGTTACGTCGTCGAATGACACCTCTTAAGGTTCGCCAGTTACGACGTCTCAGAAATAGTCAACGCTCTGCCTTGTCCCATAATGGTAAGAAAGCGTTGGTTTATGTTATTTTTGAGTCTGAAGCTCGTCTTCAAGAATACAAATTACATTTCTTGCAAGCCTTGGCTCCATTGGTAGATGATGTTATTGTCGTTGTCAATGGACAGCTTCATGATGATGATATTAATACCCTTGAGGCCTACGGTAAGGTTTTGACTCGTGATAACAGGGGATATGATACTGCGGCCTTTAGAGAAGGGATTTTTGCCTTTGGTAAAGACAAGCTTAAAGATTACGACCAGCTCCTCTTGGTGAATGATACTAATATTGGTCCGATGAGAGATTTGTCTCAAGTATTCCAGGAAATGGCTGACAAGCAGCTAGATTTCTGGGGAATCTCCTTTGGAGAAGAGCAAGAGGATGTTACTAGAGAGAATCCTTATGGCTACATTCCTAAGCATCTTCAATCTTATTTCCTAGTTATTGAAAAGCTCATGCTAAATGATGATGCCTTTTATGAGTACTGGGCGCATTTGACGGATACAGATTCTCGTGATAAGGCTATTGGTCGACATGAGACACGTTTTACCAAGCATTTTGCAGATTTGGGATATCGTTTCGATGCTGTTGTGCAAGAATACGAAGACTCTGCCATGTATATCCACCCGCTTAAGATGCTCAAAGCAGGTAGTCCTTTGGTGAAATACACGGCTCTGAAAAATTATGATGAAGACCAGTTCTTGTGGCAAGGTCTGGACCGTGATTCGGAAGTCCCTGACTTGTTAAAGTTTGTCGCAGAAGAAACAGACTACCCAGTGTCAATCTTGGAAGATATTGTGAATAAATTTAAGGCGGTTCCACGTGATCAATATATTTTATTGATTGATGGGGTTGAAAATATTATTCCGCAATGTACCCGTTATCGTGTCTTGAACAAGGCAGAACAATTACGTAAGCATGGTTTCGCAGTCAAAGTTGTTAACCTATCTGATTTCCAACTGTCGATGGCTCAAAATGCTAGTCATATCATCATCTACCGTTCACCAATCTCACCTGAACTTTTGCGTCTCTGTCATTTGGCTAAGGAATTTGGAAAACCTGTCTTCTTTGATATAGATGATTTGGTTTTTGATACGGTTTATACAGACCAATTGAGTTATACGCAAGGGCTTAATTCGGTTGAAAAAGGAAACTATGATGCAGGCGTTCGAAATTATGGTTATATGCTAGAAAACTGTGATGGTGCCATTACTTCGACTAACCAGTTGCAGGAGGAACTGTTTAAGTATCAAAGTAAGGTTTTACTTAATCGAAACTTGGCTTCTGATGACTTAATCGCTATTAGTAGTCAATACATCAAAGGTTACTCTCAAACATCCGATATTGTTAAGATTGGTTATTTCTCTGGTTCCATTAGTCATAATGAGAATTTTGAATTGATTAAACCAGCTATTAAAGAATTGCTTACAAAATATAGCAATGTCCAATTACATATTGTCGGAATTCTTGATATTCCAGAAGATATGAAGCCCTTTGAAAATCAAATTGTAACTCACGATTATGTGGACTGGGATAAACTGCCTGCCTTAATTAGCGAGGTTGACATTAACCTAGCACCGCTTGTGGATTCTATCTTTAATCGTGCGAAGTCAGAGATTAAGTGGATTGAAGCTGCCTTGGTGAAAGTACCAACAGTAGCAAGTAAGATAGGAGCTTTCTCAGATGCAGTTGTTGATGGTGAAACAGGATTGTTAGCTACTGACAAACAGTGGTTCGACAAGCTTGAAGCCTTGGTTTTATCTCCAGAATTAAGACAGAAAATTGCAGATGCTGCTTATCGGGCTGTTCTTGAAAACTGTACCTTAAGCAAGAAAGATGATATGGTGACTTATTTTGAACAGAATTAAACAAATAAAAGTTGAAAATTTATTTTTCATCTTAGCGACGATTTTTATTTTCTCATTTATGTTTGTATTTCCAATTAATCGTGTGCCAGATGAAACAAACCACGCGCGTATGACCTGGGAGACCTTCCATAAACCAACCGATACATCATTTAAGTGGATGGATGAGATTCCAAGTAATGATAAGGTTAAGTTAGCGGAATATAAACAAATTTTTGCTCAAAAGATTGATATGAGTAAGGAACCCTTTCAATTTGGTGTGAGCTTAAAAACAATCTCCTTTATTCCACAGTTGATAGGGATGACGATTGGAAGTTGGATTAGTCCCACAGTTGGGATGATCATCTATATGGGGCGTATCTTTAATGCACTGGCTTATATATTAGGAATTTACTTTTTAATACGTTATTTCAAGTATGGAAAGACTGCTTTAATGTTTATTTCACTTTTACCAATTATGGTTCAGCAAGCTTCATCACTTTCTTATGATGTGATGAACTACTTGGAAGTGATGTTGGCTCTTGGTTTTATCACTAATCTTGCCTATTCTAAACGGTTTACCAATCGTAATTTTATACAGGTGGTAGGTCTAGCGATTTTGCTTCTAGCAACCAAGCCAAATAATATTTTATTGTTGGGTTTGATTCCGTTTGTGCCTTTTGAGTTTGAAGGTGCCTTAGCCTTTCTAAATCGTCCAGTGCAATCCGTTAAGACCTTTATTTCAAAATATAAAGCAGTTTTCTACCTTCTCTTTGTAGTCGGCCTTGTAGTGGTTCTTCAGTTCTTAATGAAGAATCAGGGCGGTCTTCGTCATTATGGCGAGGTTTTGCGTAATACACTCTTTAATCCTGAGTTGAATGACAATTTGAATGGTATCTTGTCGCTTGGTATGTTCGGTTATCTTGGTAACCTGACTTTGCAAATGCCACTTTGGTTAATCTTTATTGATATCGTAGTTCTTACTATTTTATTCCTATCAAGTAAGAAGGATTTCTTTACAAAAGATTTTGCTAATGCCTCTTGTATTCTCTTCATACTAGAGGTTCTAGCTGCTGTTACAGTAATGTATATTGCGTGGACACCAATTGTTCTTGGACAGGGAGCTAATATATCAGTTGGTGCTCAAGGACGTTATTTTACGCCATTTATCATTCTCTTGTTACCGTTAATTGCTAATACAGCTAAAGTTGATTTAGCTCGACAGAAAAGATTGAAGATAGCAACTCTGACTTTAATTGCTAATTTCTTAGTGGCTATTTATTTGATTCTTTTCCATTATTGGGGGGTATTTGCATAATTTATGACTAAGACAATTTTATTTATATCTCCGACGGGGACTCTGGATAATGGTGCCGAAATTTCTATAGTCAATCTTATGAAATTTCTTGTAAAAAAAGGTTATCGTGTATTAAATGTTTTTCCTGATTACAAGGTGCCGTCTCAAGAGGAATATCAAGTAGAACTTCAGAAAGCAGGGATTGAAACCCACGGTCTTTCAGCTGTCAAATGGTGGTGGGAAGAAGCACCGGGTGGTTCGCCAGGCAATCATTATAAGCGTATTCAAGGCTACAAGAAAAATATTAGAGACTTGAAGAGGATTATTATATCTGAAGATGTAAACCTAGTGATATCAAATACTGTGAATGTTTTCCAAGGTGCACTTGCTGCAACTTTTGAGAATGTCAGACATTTTTGGTTGATTCATGAATTTCCTGAGGGAGAATTTGGTTACTATAAAGAAAAACTTGACTTTATAGACAAGTTTTCTGATGAGATTTTTGCTGTAACAGGAGCGTTGACCGAGGATTTACAAAAGCATTTCCCAAATAGGAAGATTTATTCTTTTGCACCCTATACTCAAATTGAAACCAAAGAAGGGGTGTCACTTGGATCCAACGACCACCATCGTATCGTTTCAGTTGGTCGCTTGACTCAGAGAAAGAATCAGCTTGAGTTGATTAAAGCTTTTCAAATGCTTAATCTAGCAGGCACTGAACTTGTATTTTTAGGTGCATGGGATGAGGATTATAAACAACTCTGTGATGATTATATTGCAGAGCATAATTTGAAAAATGTTTCATTTATGGGATATTTAGATGATCCTTGGTCAGAGATTACTGATAAGGATTTAGCTGTTTTCCCGTCGAGTATGGAGACGTTTGGTCTTGTTTATGTTGAATCTGTTTTAAATGGTATTCCAACGATTTTATCAGATAATGCGGGACATAAATCAGCCTTCGAGTATATGAATGAGCAAGGGCATATCTACCCTTCGGGGGACTTGGATACCTTAACTAGCATGATTTCAGAGGTCCTTGGTAGATTTGACCAAGAGAAACTTGAAGCAGTAAAAGCTGTTCCAAGTTTAAAAGAGAGATATTCTCTTGAGAGTGTCTATGCTAATATTACTGAAAAGATTGAGGACGATGAATTGCGTCATAAAAAAGTAAATCAGAAAGAGATCGATTTTTTAAACAACCGAAAAGCACTAACGAAAAGTGTGAAATCTGCTGTAAGAAAATTATTTCAGCTTAAAAAAATGAGTTAGAGGTTTAAATGTTTCAATGATTGAATTTATGTCTAAGAAAAAATCTTTAGTCATTTATACTATGTTTTTAATAGTATTGATCTATGGATTAAAAATTGCAAATACATCTTATGGAATGGATACCAATTGGTTTATTCAAAATCCATCAGGCTATATGAATTATTGGATAAGTATTGGACGTTTTGGCGAGGTGATTCTAAAAAAAATATTTTTGAAAGAGTTCACCAATATATATATGATAAATACCTTAACTTGTATACTTTTAGGGATAACTTCATTATATTTAACTTATCTTTTTAGTGATTATATAGAAATTAGAGAAAATAAGAAAGATACTGTCAATAATTATGTGTAAACACTCAAGTAGAGTTGAAGAATGTTAATCAAATAAGCTTTCAAGTGTGTCAGCACATTGGCCAAACCCTTTATGGATGCGTTGATTTTGCTTGAAATTATAATCTTCAAACAGGGTAACTAAATAACGTTCCAGAGCCTCCTCGTTAGGAAAAAGAACCTTCTTTTTCGTTTGACGTTTGATTTCTTTGTTAAGAGACTCAATGAGGTTTGTCGAATAAATGCTATGCCAAATCTGGTAGGGAAACTGATAAAAAGTTAAAAGATTATCCGTATTCTCCAGACTTTCCATGACTTTCCTATACTTTGGTTTCCATTCGGCGATAAAGTTCTCTAAAATTTGCACTGCCATTTCTAAATTTTCAGCACGATAAATCGTTTTAAATTGCTCCAGAATAACCGCTCTATCTGCTCGTTTCACTTTACTAGCTAGATTTCGACTAATATGAATTAAGCAACGTTGTTGTTTAGCTAATGGGTAAGCCTGATTGATAATCTGTTCAAGCCCCTTGAAGCCATCGGTCACTACAAGAGAAACCTGTTGGATTCCTTGGTTTTGAAGCTTGTCTAACAGGGTGGACCAAGAAGCATTGTTTTCATTTGGGGCGATTTCATATCCAAGAACAGCCTTCTGTCCTTCTGGTGTAATGCCAAGTGCGATATGAATACATTCTTTACTAACGGTTCCACGTCTTAAGGGGAGATAGGTTCCGTCAAGAAATAAAACAGAGTAATTGGCTTCTAAGCTTCGCTCATGAAAAGTAGCGACATTCTCCTGAGTTGCTTTTGAGATATTAGAAATTGTGGCAGGACTATAGTGATGACCATACATTCGCTCGATGATATCACTAATTTCTCGAGTCGTTACACCGGTTTGATAGAGTTTGATAACCATCTCTTCCAAGTGGTCATCTCGACGTCCATAAGCGGGAAGCAAAGCTGGACTAAAGTTCCCATTACGATCTCTAGGAATACTCAACTGAACAGTCCCATATTTGGTTTCGAATTTCCGTGCATAGCTTCCGTTACGACTATTCCCAGAATTATAGCCTAATTTATCGTAAGGTTCATACCCTAAAAAGGCTGATAACTCTGCTTGAAGCAGATCATTCATTGCTGTTTCAAGAGAAGTACGGAAAAATTCATCAATATCTTGCTTTTGGGCTAGGAAGTTAAGTAGTTCTGTGGTAAACTGAGTCATAGGAATAAATCTCTTTCTAGTAATGTTTTGCAACTCTACTATAACGGATTTATTCCTTTTTGTGTTTACACAACTTATTTTACACTACCATAAGAAACTTTTTATAGTTCCTAGTCTATTTACTATAAGCCAGTTATTTGTTTTTCAATATTATTTTGTTCTTCATAATTTTGAGTTTTCGCTGGCAATGTTACTGACTGTTATAGTGGCTAGTTATTGCTTAAAAGTGAGAACTTTTTCTGGATTAAAAAAATAATCATTTATATTATCCTAATTAGCCTAATGACCTTAGTTATAGGTGTCTATCAAACATTTATTTTATTCTTCATACAGATAATTGTTGCGATGCTTTTGTTGGAATATAAGAAATCAAAATTCTCTTTTTCTGAATTAATAGTAAAAGCTTTTCCTAGTGTACTAGTTTTACTATTAGGCATAGCTTGTTATTGGTTATTAGATAGACTTATTGTCTTTGCTCTGAAAACAACACATGCTAATCACTCCTTAGGAATGATAACGTGGTTTGATAAGTCATTTGTAGATGGTTTATCAAGTTTGAGAGTGGCATTTACTTCTATGTTCCCCACTTTAGGTGATACACCGAATATTTATGGCTTTAGTTTTATAGTAGGAATTTTATTTGCTTTTCTTATCTTAATAATTTATTTCTATAAAGGATATGATGTTAAGATTTGCTCTTTGTTACTCTTCTTGTTATTCTTTGCTGGTCTGGGAATTGTTATAGCTTCAGGAACTCTACCTACTCCGAGAAGTATGGTGCCCCAATACCCTTTTTTAATCGCATTTATTGCATTTTATTTGAGTATACTTATAGATAATGATAAATTAATAACTAATGTTATTCTTGGTATAGTGCTCTTATTAACGTTTACTCAGGTAAAAATGTCGAGTAATTTAGTGGTTGCTGAAGATGCAATTTTCAGAGAAGATCAACAAAAAATTCAACTAATTTATCAAGCAGTTGAAAATTTACAACTTGAAAATAAAAGTGACTATAAGTTAATGATTATTGGTTCCTCACCATCTAAGAATAAACAAAGATTTGGTAATTTTGGAGATTTGGTAGGAGTTTCTATGTTTGAATTTGGAGGAACGTATGCAATTTCTACTAACATTGTTTCAATAATGGAAAACATGGGGATGTCATACCAATCACCAACATATGAAGAGTATATGAATTATTGGAAAAATAGGACAACTTTGGAGCAAAAAAATACTGATTTTGGTATAGAGGTTATAGATAATATGATTATTGTTAAAGTTACTCCTAACTTATAAAAACTTTTTCTGATTTTAAAACAAACTATTTTTATCAAAATTTGATTATGGAAGATAGCCGTATAAAGACAGTTTTGGCTGTCTTTTTTGTTTTTCTATTTCAGTCCAATCATGCAAAATACCTTCCAAAATGGTATAATAAAAGCTACTGTGTATAATTGTGTGTATTTGAGAGATGTGACGAATGGAGGTAAACTTTGAAGGATATTTTTATCATAGGTAGTAGAGGTTTGCCTGCTCAATATGGTGGTTTTGAGACATTTGTTGAGAAGTTGGTTTCTCATAAGGTATCGCCTGCTATACGTTATCACGTTGCTTGCTTATCTGACGAAAGTACTGGTAACCATTTTGACTATAAAGGTGCGGATTGTTTTACGGTCAATCCTCCAAAGCTAGGTCCTGCGCGTGTCATAGCTTACGATATGATGGCTATCAATTATAGCTTGAAACTTATTAAAAAAGAGGGAATTCAATCCCCAATTTTCTATATTTTAGGAAATACCATCGGTGCCTTCATTGTTCATTTTGCCAAGAAAATTCAGTCCATTGGTGGGATTTTGCTAGTCAATCCTGACGGTTTGGAATGGAAACGTGCTAAGTGGTCTAAACCTGTTCAAAGCTATCTCAAATACTCTGAAAAAGAGATGACAAAGTATGCGAACTTAATTATTTCTGATAATCGAGGCATTGAGACCTATATTCGAAATACTTATCCGTGGTCTAGGACGACTTTTATTGCCTATGGAACCGATTTATCAAAGACGACTTTGACTGCTGAAGATAGTTCTGTTCGAGATTGGTATCAAAAATGGCAGACGCAAGAAAAAGAATATTATTTGATATTGGGGCGTTTTGTACCTGAAAATAATTACGAAACTGCGATTCGAGAGTTTATGAAGTCGTCTACAGAGCGTGATTTGGTTATCATCTGTAATCATGAAGGAAATGCTTACTTTGATGAACTACGACAGATTACAGGATTTGATAAAGATAAACGTGTGAAGTTTGTTGGTACTGTCTATGATCAGGATTTGCTTAAGTATATTCGCAACCAAGCCTTTGCTTATATTCATGGACATGAAGTAGGTGGAACGAATCCGGGCTTATTAGAGGCCTTGGCTCAAACGGACCTCAACCTTATTTATAATGTAGACTTTAACCATCAGGTTGCTCAAGAGACTGCCTTGTATTGGAATAAAGAGGATGGGAATTTGTCTCAGCTTATCGATTCTGTAGATGGTCAAGTGTCATTTGAGGACTTGGGAAATGCTGCTAAAGCAAATATGAAAGAAAATTACACCTGGGAAAAAATCGTGGGTGAATACGAGGAGCTATTTTTATCATGAAAGTAACTATTCTCATGTCTACTTATAATGGCGAGAATTTTTTAGCAGAGCAAATAGAGAGTATTCAGCAACAGACTTATACGGATTGGACCTTGTTAATTCGAGATGATGGTTCTAAAGATAAAACAAGAGAGATTATCAAACGTTTCGCTTTAGAAGATGATCGCATTACTTTTATCAATCCTGATCAAACTGAAAATTTAGGTGTAATAAAGAGTTTCTTTACGCTTTTGAAGTATCAAGAATCTGACTACTATCTTTTCTCAGACCAGGATGACATCTGGCTACCTGAAAAGTTATCTCTTCAGCTTGAGAAAGCGAGTAGATACTCATCTGATAAACCACTTTTGGTATACACGGATTTAAAGGTTGTGAATCAAGATTTAGAGGTGATTCATGAGAGTATGATTCGTACTCAATCTGACCATGCTAATACTGAGTTGGTTCAAGAAATGACAGAAAACACTGTTACTGGCGGTGTGTCGTTAATTAATCATGCTCTAGCCGAATTATGGACTGGCGAGGAACCCAATGAGCTTCTGATGCATGACTGGTATTTAGGTTTGCTTGCTTCAGCATTTGGTCATCTGGTCTATATTGATCAACCAACAGAGCTTTACCGTCAGCATGCAGATAATGTTTTGGGTGCTAGAACTCTTCGAAAACGTATGCAGAATTGGATTCGACCTCAGACTTTATTTAATAAATACTGGAAGTTGATCAAGGCTAGTCAGAGTCAGGCAGAAAACCTTCTTTCTTTGCCACTGGATACTGAAAGTAGGGAGTTGGTTGAAAACTTTGTGACTATTATGGATCAAGGATTAAGAGAGCGTTATCACCGTCTGAAAACATATGGTTATCGTAAAAACAGGGCTTTTCATACCTTTGTATTTACGAGTTTGATTTTGACAAAATTCATGTATAAGGAGGACTAAATGAATTTCTTTAGTCAGAAAAATAGGATTTTACTTAAGGAACTGATTAAAACGGATTTTAAATTACGTTATCAAGGTTCTTTCATTGGTTATCTTTGGTCTATTTTGAAACCTTTGATGATGTTTACAATTATGTACCTTGTCTTTGTTCGTTTCTTGAGATTTGATGATGGGACACCACACTATGCAGTAGGATTGCTTTTGGCTATGATTTTTTGGGGCTTCTTTACAGAGGCTACCAATATGGGGATGCTTTCCATTGTTTCACGAGGGGATCTCTTACGTAAACTTAACTTTCCAAAACAAACAATTGTTATCTCATCTGTACTAGGAGCTGCGATTAACTTTTTGATTAATCTTGTTGTTGTCTTCGTATTTGCTTTGATTAATCATGTTCCTATTGGGTTTAATACCTTGGTTATCATTCCTCTTTTCATTGAAGTACTATTGATGGCAATGGGAGTTGCTTTTATTTTATCAGCACTCTTTGTTAAATATCGTGATATTGGTCCAGTTTGGGAAGTAGTACTTCAAGCAGCTATGTATGCAAGTCCAATTATCTACTCAATCACTTATATTCTTCAAAGAAATCAAGAGTTTGTTGCTAAGATTATGATGCTTAACCCTATTGCTCAGATTTTACAGGATATGCGTCATTTTATCATTGACCCAGTTAATCCAAGAGGATGGGATATTATCAACAATAAGTTGATTGCCTTTGTTCCTTATGCGATTCCTGTAGTGATTTTTATCATTGGTTTCCTTGTCTTTAATCGAAATGCTAAACGATTTGCGGAGATTCTATAATGTCAAATAATATTGCTGTAAAAGTAGATCATGTAAGTAAGTATTTTAAATTACCAACTGAGGCGAGTCAGAGTTTGAGAACGACTCTAGTCAATCGCTTTAAAGGAATTAAAGGGTATACTGAACAACATGTCTTAAAAGATATTTCTTTTGAAGTTGAAAAGGGTGATTTCTATGGAATTGTTGGACGTAATGGTTCTGGTAAGTCAACGCTTCTAAAAATTATTTCTGGGATTTATGTTCCGGAGAAAGGTAAAGTTACTATTGATGGTAAGTTAGTATCTTTCATTGAACTTGGGGTTGGGTTTAACCCCGAATTGACTGGTCGTGAGAATGTCTATATGAATGGTGCTATGCTCGGCTTTTCAACGGAAGAAGTGGATGCCATGTATGATGACATTGTAGACTTTGCTGAACTTCATGATTTCATGAATCAAAAGTTGAAGAACTACTCAAGTGGTATGCAGGTTCGTCTAGCCTTCTCAGTAGCTATCAAGGCCCAAGGTGATATTCTTATCTTGGATGAAGTCTTAGCTGTAGGTGACGAGGCCTTTCAACGTAAATGTAATGATTATTTCATGGAACGTAAGCAATCTGGAAAGACAACTATCTTGGTTACCCATGACATGTCAGCAGTTAAAAAGTACTGTAATAAAGCAGTTTTGATTGAACATGGTTTAGTCAAGGTTGTCGGTGACCCAGATGAAGTTGCTAACCAATATAGCTTTGATAATGCTGCTGGTCAAAAAGTTTCGAATGACGACGTTGTTGTTGAGAATCCTAAGATTACTAATCTTCAAGTAAAACTCTTGAATGATAATATTATCAGTCCTGATCAAGATATTTCATTTGAGATTTCATATGATGTCAATGAGGAAATTGAGACCTATATTGCATTTTCATTGACAGATATTGACCGTGGTATCTGGATCTACAATGATAATTCTATGGACAATAAGACGAGTGGTTCTGGAAGAAAAACACTCACATATAAGTGTAGTCTTGCCCATCTTAATAATATCAAGCTTAAGCTTCAGGTTTCTGTCAGAGATAAGGATGATCAGATGATAGCTTTTGCTGATTCAGATAACTCACCAATTATTCTCTTGAATCGAAATGATATTGAGGATGATGATAAGTCTGCTAAAGATTCTGCAACTGGTATGGTTCAGAGAAATGGAAAATGGGAGATTCAAGAATAAATGAAACGTCTCTTATTGTATGTTCATTATAATAAGTACGACGAATTAAGTGGTCATGTGCTCTACCAATTGGAGCAACTTCGACCACTTTTTTCTAAACTTATTGTGATTTCAAATAGTCAACTAACAAAGTCTGCAACATCAACCCTCAAAGAGACTGGTGTGGATGAGGTTATCCAGAGAGAGAATTTAGGCTTTGATTTTGCAGCCTGGAGAGATGGTATGGCTCATATTGGATTTGAAGATTTAACAGATTATGATTCCGTTACTCTCATGAATGATACTTGCTTTGGTCCTCTTTGGGATATATCTGACATCGTTGAAGGATTTGAAGAGCGCCCGAATGTTGACTTTTGGGGAATGACGAATTTTAAAAAGACCAAATATTTCGATGAGCATCTGCAAAGTTATTTTATATCTTTCAAAAAACATGTTGTCGATTCAGAAACCTTTCAACAATTTTGGACTTCTATAAAGACTTTTACCGATGTTCAAGATGTTATTGACAATTATGAAACTAAGGTTACCAGTGTTCTTACTGAGGCGGGGTTTCGTTATGATGCTGTCTTTAATACCGTTTCTGAAGAGACTGGCGATTTAATTCACCCGGATTTTTCTTACTATAGACCGATAAGTACACTTGAACATAAGGTACCGTTCATTAAACTAAAAGCATTTACTGACAATGAAAAAAAAGGGAAACTACTTTTAGACTATATTACTAAGCTATCGGCATATCCATTAGCACTAATTAAGTCCCATCTTAACAGCTACCATTCGCCAGATAGCTTAGTCATTTTAGATGAGAAAATCATTGAACCTTCATTTCATTCGGTAAGTGGGAAAGGCTATCATTCGGCTATCCATGTACATATTAGTGACCTTGAGAGACTAAAAGTTTTCTCTGATAAAAAGTTATCTGCCTTTTATTATTTCACTTTATCAAGCCATTTGGATAAAAATATCGTTGAGAACACCTTATTAAATAGCTTTGATAAAGATAGATTTCAGCTAGTCTCTCAAAAATTTGATAATCATTACTATGCCTTAGTATCCTTGGCATCTCAGTTTAGCGAGTATGACTTTGTTGGGCATTTTCACACAGAAGACTTTGGAAATGAGGGCAAATTTGTTGATGAAGCTACAAGACTTGCTTTAGTGAATATGTTATTAGATGAAGAGAGAGTGGCATCAATCTTTGACCATTTTCCAGAGGTTGGTCTGGTTTTTGCTGATTTATCAAAAGAACTCTATTGGACAGATGCAATTGGTACTTTAAATCAAAATCAGGCAGCTAAACTAGATAACGAATGTCAAAAAACAATCAAAAATTCACTTCATGTTTTTCAAGGATCTATGTGGTTGTCAAAAGATTTTTTGGAAAAAATTATTCTAAAGGATAATCACATTTTCTATAACACTGACGAAAATACTCTCCCTTATCTTTTCTATCGAAAAGCTTGGGATGTAGGAATTGATTATCGCATTATTTCTTCCGAAAAAACATCTTTTGCAGAACGTTATAAGCTCCATCTTATTGAAATGTCGCAGGTAGCAGAACCACTGACGTTAAAGAAAAAATTTTCAGCATATCGAAAAGCCTTGTTAAAGAAATTAGGTTTAAAAAAATCCTCAGCTGTGTAACTTCCCCCTCCCACTTACGAATAATTAAGTAGGAGGTTTTTTCTTATGTATAGTATTGTAGCTGAGGAGTCGGGGCTTTTGCCTCGTGAGCGTCTCTTACAAAAGGGTGCAGAGGTCTTGTCTGACCAGGAACTGTTGGCGATAGTGCTGCGAACGGGGACTAGGTCTGAGTCGGTCCTATCCATGGCCAACCGTATTTTAAAAGGAATGACGAGTTTGGCTGATTTGTCTCGCTTGTCTCTGAATGAGCTTCAGGAGATTCCTGGTATTGGGCGTGTGAAATCCATTGAGCTGAAGGCTATGGTGGAGTTGGCTAAGCGGATTGAGAAGGCTGAGTTGGCTCGTTCTGAGCAGATTATGTCTAGTCAGCAGGTGGCACGTCGCATGATGTTAGATATTGGTGACAAGCCTCAGGAGCATCTGGTGGCCATCTACCTTGATACGCAGAATCGTATTATTCAGCAAAAGACGGTCTTTATTGGTGGGGTTCGCCGTTCGATTGCCGAGCCGCGTGAGATTTTGTATTATGCTTGTCATCTGATGGCAACTTCCTTGATTGTGGTCCACAATCATCCTTCGGGGGAAGCCTATCCTAGTCGCAATGATATTGATTTTACTCAAAAGATTAAGAGGTCCTGTGACGACTTGGGAATTTGTCTTCTTGACCATCTGATTGTTGGAAAATCAACTTATTATTCCTTTCGTGAGGAGAGGGAGGATTTTGAACTTTAAGTAGAGTCTATAAAGACACAAGAAAAGCAACTGAATGCAGTATCAGTTGCTTTTAAAGTTCGTTTACAACGTATTCAAAGAGTTTGAGGTCTTCTTCACGTTTGTGTAGGAGAAGTTCTGGATGCCACTGAACACCAAGGTAACGAAGATCTGGTGTGTTTGATTCAACAGCTTCGACAGTATTATCCTCAGAGTCACGCGCAATAACACGGAGGTCAGGGGCCAAGTGTTTTGATACTTTGATGGTGGAAAGAGTTGATAGAGGTTTCACGTCCGTAGATTTCAGCCAACTCACTGTTCTCATCAACAATAATCTTATGGTAGAGGTAATCAGAAGGCTTGTCCTGCCAGTGATGCTCAATATCTTGATGGAGGCTACCACCTAGTGCGACGTTCATGAGTTGGGTTCCACGACAGATTGAAAAGATGGGTTTCTTCTGCTTAGTGGCTTCCTCAATGAGTGCCATTTCAAAGATATCCCGTTCGAGGAAGAAGTCATCTTCACTGGCATGGTTCTCTTCGTTGTAGAATTTAGGGTCAACGTTTTGTCCACCGATGAGGATAAGCTTGTCAATCATGGAAATATAGGTTTTAGCCTCCGAAGGTTCGGATACGGGTAGTAGGATTGCTAAGCCACCGGCTCTTTGAACTCCTTCTACAAAGCCAGATGGGGCATAGGACCATTTGATGTCTTTATGGGCTGGATTAGGTCTTACATTGGCTGTGATTCCGATAATTGGTTTAGTCATTGTTTCTCCTTGATTTTTCCTCTTCTTTCATGAAATAGAGTAGGGTTTGTAGTTCGCTAGTCAAGTCTACATATTGGACCACCACGTGGCGTGGAAGATTGAGGTTGACTGGAGAGAAGCAGAGAATGCCTTCAATTCCAGCATCAACTAAAAGCTCAGCCACCTCCTGTGCCTTGACTGATGGCACTGTCAGGATGGCCGTTTTGATATCTTCCTGGGCAATCTTGTCCTTGATTTGAGAGATACCATAGATAGGAATATTGTCTTCAGTCTGGCTTCCTACCAGTTCGTTATCGTCTGTATCAAAAGCCATAACCAGCTGCATGCGGTTACGTTCTTGAAAACGGTAGTGAAGAAGAGCACGGCCGATATTTCCTACTCCTACAAGGACCACCTTAGTTGTCGCATTATCATTAAGGAGTTCTGCGAAAAATGTCATCAGCTTACTAACGTCATAACCAAAACCACGACGACCTAACTCACCAAAATAGGAGAAGTCACGACGCACTGTAGCAGGATCAATTCCAATTGCTTCAGCAATTTGTTTGGAACTTGTTTTGTCGATATTTTCACGATGGAATCGTTTGAATATTCGATAATAGAGAGAGAGACGTTTAGCAGTAGCGTTTGGAATGTTTTTCTCATATGTCATTGATCGCATTTCCCTTCTTGAATTAATATGATTCACTTATATTATTTTAGGAAAGGTTTGTGAAGATTGCAACAAAATAGTATAAATGATGCGATATAAATAACCTATCACTAGGATAGGTTATTTATATATCTAAAAATGGTTTAGACCTCTTCTTGCTCAAAAACTTGACGGTCTACTAAACTCTGCATCAAGAAGTAGAATTTTTCTTGTAAGATATGGTGGTCTTCATTTTTAAAGATATTAATGTTACGAAGGCCAGATTTGTCTGTGATTGACAATTTGAAACCTGTCAAATCTTTGTTAATAGTGATCTTTAGTGGGAAACCTTCACCTGAGTTAGGCACTTTTTCGAGTAGACGGTGTAACTCGTAGTGTCCAATTTTATTTTGTACAAAAGTTGTATCACGAAGGGTGAATTTTTTGACATTAGAGCTGATGGTGTAACGGTATTTACAGTCAGCCAAATGGATGCTTTTTTCAAATGCCATCTTAGTCTCCTATGATTTGATTAAGTTTTTCTGCTAGGGCCTGAAGTTCTTCAGCAGTGTTCTCCTCTGATAAACTAACGCGGATAGCTGTTTTAAGCTTGTCAGAATCCTTGCCATATAGGGATTGGATGACGTGGCTTGGGTCAACAGTTCCAGCAGTACAAGCAGATCCAGTTGAGACAGCAAATCCAGCCAAGTCTAACAGGGTTAAGAGAGGCCCATTTTCCTTGCCAGAAAAACTAATGTTGATAACGTGAGGTAGACTGGGTCCTACGCTGTTAATCTCGTAAGGAACAGTGAGAGAATTAAGGAACACCTGACGGATCGTTTCAACATGCTTGTAATTGTCTTGGTAGTTCTTACTAGCTTGTTTGTAAGCTGCGGTCATGCCTGCAATACCGACAAGATTTTCAGTGCTGGCACGACGCTTTTCCTCTTGTTCACCACCGTGGAGTAGGTTGTCAAAGTGCAAATCATTATAATAGAGCAGGCCGACACCTTTAGGTCCATGAAATTTATGAGCACTGATTGAGAGAAAATCGACACCGAGTTCTTCTGGGTGAATTGGAAGTTTTCCTGCAACCTGAACAGCATCCACGTGGAAAGCAGCCTGGTGGTTGGTGAGCAGGTCACCAATTTCCTTAATAGGAAGTAACTGACCAGTTTCATTATTGGCATACATGACAGAAACCAGAATAGTATCGTCACGTAAGGCCTCAGCAATCTGTTGGGCTGTAATGACCTGATTGACCGGCTGGATATAAGTAACCTCAAAACCAAAACGCTCTTCCAGGTAGGCCATGGTGTGAAGGACAGAGTGATGCTCGATAGCAGTCGTAATCAAATGTTTCCCCCTAGCTTGATTGGCAAGGGCATAACCTTTGATAGCTGTATTGTTACCCTCAGTCCCACCAGAGGTGAAAATGAGTTTTCGAGCAGGAACTTGAAATTGCTTGGCCATTTCTTCACGAGCCTCACGGAGTTCCTTAGAAGCCTGACGACCATAAGCATGTAGGCTGGATGGATTTCCAAAGGTTTCAGTCATGACATGTGTCATCGCTGAGATAGCAGCAGTATTCAAAGGAGTGGTTGCTGCATTATCCAAATAAACCATAAATTAGTCCTCGTTGGCAGTATATGCAAAAAGTGGGCTAAGTGGTTGACGTTCAAAGATACGGGTAATAGCATTAGCGATAAGCTCACTTGCTGAAAGGTATTTAACACTTGTAGGAACATTTTCTTTAGTTGCAACTGAATCTGTAACCAAGATTTCTTTGATTGGAGAAGCGTTGAGGACTTCACCGGCACCACCAGCAAAGAGCCCGTGACTAGCTACTGCATAGATGTCATTAACCCCACCACGTTCTAGGATTTTAGCCGCTTCGGCAAAAGTTTTACCCGTATTAAGGATATCATCAACCAAGATCGCAGTTTTACCTTCAACCTCACCGATGATGTAGCCTTCTTCACGTCCCGTATCATCTTGAGCATAATCAATAATAGCGATTGGAGCATCAAGATATTCAGCCAAGCTACGAGCACGTTTAACACCAGAATTTTTAGGGCTAACAACGACAACGTCTGCACCAGTCAACCCTTTTTCATTGTAGTATTCAGCAAAAAGAGGGATAGTAAAGAGATTATCCACGGGGATGTCAAAAAAGCCTTGAACTTGGACAGCGTGAAGGTCAAGCGTCAAGACACGGTTGACACCAGCTTTAACCAACATATTGGCAATCAATTTAGCAGTGATTGGTTCACGTGAAGCAGCAATACGGTCTTGACGTGCATAACCAAAATAAGGCATAACTACATTGACAGAGTTAGCACTGGCACGTTTGCAGGCATCAATCATGATGAGCAATTCCCAAAGGTGGTCGTTAACAGGGTTGCTAGTAGATTGGATGATGTAAATATCGTCTCCACGAACAGACTCTTCAATGTTAATCATGATTTCACCGTCAGAAAATTGACGTGAAGATACTTTTCCAAGTGGCAATCCGGTATTCTCAGCAATTTTTTCAGCAATTTCTGGATTTGAGCTGAGCGAGAACAATTTCAATTTTGGGTTTGCTTTTTGATGTACCATGACGATGGTGACTCCTTTAAAAAAATAAGATGCGAAGCCCAATTAGGGCTATTATAATAAAACTACAGATGCTTCTATTTTAACAAAAAAAAATAGAAATTTCAGCCTTCAGAAAGCGATATTGATGAAAATTGACGAACCATAAATCACTGAATCATTTTTGTATGCGTTTTTAGACAGAAGAGAGATTGTGGAAGTTGCCACAAGTACCAAATTGTTTTTGCATATATAAAAAAGACAAGGGTTGATCCTTGTCTTAAAATGAAGTAAATGGTTTTTATAGACGTTTTTACGGTGGAAAGTCCGCCTCAGAACGGATCAAAAATGACTAGTAGAATTTCTATAAACTCACATTTCACCAACTAGTCTTTATCTCGCTTTAGGGTTGCTATAAAACGTGCAACCTTACTCTTGGCATACTTAAAGTTAATATTATTTTCCTTAAGAAAGGCATAAAAGTCGTCTTTACCTCTCTTAGCATCTGAAACTTCCAACTCAAGCTCATAGTCTTTCTTATCAGCATAGACATTGACATCAAGTGCCATGAGACCAATATTGGTCTGGTATTCACGACGGGTTGTGGTTAAATGTCCAAGGATGGTTAGATTCTCTAACTTAACACCACGTTCTAGAAGAATGGACTTGATTTGGCATTCAGGGAAGTCAAGAGACTTGGTCATAGCCTTAGCCTCTGAACAGTCCATGGTGACATTGTATTCCATATTTCCGACCTTTTCAGGAATTTTCAAGGTCAACTCACCATGAGTGGGAAGGGTTCTGATACGTAAAGACAACCTTTTATTCCTCATGTCACCTTGGGGTGTATCAATGTAGTAATTGGTTTGCGTAACAGGTGTTACATGGGAGAAAAGCACTGCTAAACGATTATACTCGTCTTTGGTGAGCAGAGTCTTGTACTCTATCTCTAAATGGTTCATGTGTGTCCTCCCTTGTTCTTTTAAATGTGGTATAATATAACAGATTATATTTATTTTATAAAAAACTAAAGCTTTTGACAAGGAGGAGTCCTATCTTGACCATGGATTGGGAACAATTTTTAGACCCCTATATTCAGGCCGTAGGTGAGCTCAAAATCAAGCTCCGAGGCATTCGTAAACAATTTCGTAAGCAAAACCGTCACTCGCCTATTGAGTTTGTGACGGGACGTGTGAAGTCAGTGGCTTCCATTGAGGAGAAAATCGCCCTTCGTGGTCTTTCAATTGAAAATTTGGCTCAAGATATGCAGGATATCGCTGGTCTCCGAGTCATGGTCCAATTTGTCGATGATGTGGATGAGGTTTTGGCTTTGCTTCGTCATCGTAGTGATATGACGATTGTTTCAGAGCGAGACTATATCAGAAACCGTAAAAATTCGGGTTATCGCTCTTATCATGTTATTATCTCTTATCCCGTTGATACCATAGATGGTCGTAAGGAAATTCTTGCAGAGATTCAGATTAGGACTTTGGCCATGAACTTTTGGGCCACCATTGAACATTCTCTTAATTACAAGTATCAGGGGAATTTTCCTGAGGAAATTAAACTTCGCTTGGAAACTACGGCCCGCATGGCTTATGAGCTTGACGAAGAAATGCGGAAGATACGTGATGATATTAGAGAAGCCCAGTTGCTCTTTGATCCAATTAATAGAACTTTGAAGGATAGTGTAGGAAATAGTGATGACACAGATGAAGACCTCTTCGTATGAGATGAAGGTAGCTATTATTGCCAATGGCAAACCCCAAAGTAGGCGTGTTGCCTCGAAACTTTTTAATGCCTTTCGAGATGATCCTGATTTTTATTTGACCAAGAAAAATCCAGATGTGGTCATCTCAATTGGTGGTGATGGTATGTTGCTATCGGCCTTTCATATGTATGAAAAAGAGCTTGCGCGTGTGCGTTTTGTAGGGATTCACACGGGTCATCTAGGCTTTTATACGGATTATTTGGACAGTGAAGTGAATCAATTAATTGAAACCCTACGTAAAGATAACGGAGCAAAGATTTCTTACCCTCTTTTGAATATCAAATTGACCCTGGCTGATGGTCGTTCTTTTACGTCAATTGCCCTCAATGAAGCAGCAATTAAGCGTAATGAGAAAACCATGGCAGCAGATGTTTGCCTTAATGATGTCTTGTTTGAGAGCTTCCGTGGAGATGGGTTGTCGGTGTCAACGCCTACAGGATCAACCGCCTACAATAAATCTTTGGGTGGTGCGGTACTTCATCCCACTATTGAGGCTTTGCAGTTGACAGAAATTGCTAGTCTTAATAATCGTGTTTACCGTACCTTAGGTAGTCCACTTATCGTGCCAAAACATGAGAAGATTACTGTCTATCCTACTCGAATGGGGAGCTACACTCTGTCGGTTGATAATAAGACCTATACCAACCGGAATGTGAAAAAGATAGAATTTTCGATTGACCAACGTAAGATTTCTTTTGTTGCTAGCGCTAGTCACACAAGTTTTTGGGAACGTGTCCGTGAATCCTTTATTGGAGATATGGAAGAATGAGATATGAATTTACTGTAGGACGTTCATGTCGAGTTAAAACCTTTTTGAAGGAGCACGATATTTCAAAAGGACTTCTAGCCAAAATTAAGTTTGAGGGAGGTCACATCTGGGTCAATGGTGAGGAGCAGTTTGCGACTTATCCTGTCCATGAGGGAGACGTGGTTGCCATAGAAATCCCTGATGAGGCCCCGCATGAAACCTTGAAGCCAATTCCTTTTGACTTGGATATAGTCTATGAGGATGATAACTTCTTGGTGATTAATAAACCCTATGGCTATGCTAGTATTCCAAGTGTTAACCATGATAATACCATGGCTAACTTTGTCAAACATCACTTTGTCAGCAATAATTATCCCAACCAGCGTGTCCATATCGTGACACGTTTGGATAAGGACACATCTGGTCTCATGCTGTTTGCCAAGCATGGTTACGCCCATGCTCGTATGGATAAACAGTTACAACAGAAGTCTATAAAAAAACATTATTATGCCTTGGTTGAAGGTGAGACCAAGCTTGAGCAGCAGGGTGAAATCATTGCACCGATTGCGCGTGATGTGGATTCCATTATCACACGTCGAGTCCATAAATCGGGGAAATATGCCCACACTAGTTATCGTTTGGTAGGTGATTATGGTAGGGTTAAACTGGTTGATATCAATTTGCATACTGGGCGTACCCACCAGATTCGTGTCCACTTTGCCCATTTGGGACTCCCCCTTTTAGGAGATGACCTTTATGGTGGTTCTCTAGACTATGGTATTGAGCGCCAGGCCTTGCATTGCCACCGACTTGCATTTGTTGATCCTTTCACCAAAAAAGAAATGGTCCATGAGTCTTCCTTGACAGATGATTTTGAAACCGTTATCATGGGCTTGAAAACTAAAAAAGATTGATTGAGGAATTTTTATGCGTAGTCTATTTGGTGAACTTCGTGAACATATTTCAGGGAAAGGTGTTAGGATTGTTTTCCCTGAGGGTAATGATGACCGTGTGGTTCGTGCAGCTGCCCGTTTGAAATTTGAAGAATTAGTTGATCCTATTATTTTGGGAGACCCAACAGAGGTTCACAAAATCTTGAACGATCTTGGTTTTGTAGACTTTAACTGTACTATTATTAATCCTGAAACCTATGAAGGCTTCGAGGAAATGAAGGAAAAATTTGTTGAAGTCCGTAAAGGGAAAGCGACAATTGAAGATGCAGACAAGTTGCTTCGTGATGTCAACTATTTTGGTGTTATGCTAGTTAAACTTGGTTTAGCAGATGGAATGGTTTCAGGCGCGATTCACTCAACAGCGGATACCGTTCGTCCTGCTCTTCAAATTATCAAAACGAAACCTGGTATTTCTTGTACATCAGGTGTCTTCCTTATGAACCGTGAAGACACCAATCATCGCTTGATGTTTGCCGACTGTGCTATCAATATTGAACCAAATTCTCAAGAATTAGCAGAAATTGCAATTAATACTGCAGAAACAGCTAAAGTTTTTGGTATTGATCCTAAAGTGGCAATGCTTAGCTTCTCAACAAAAGGTTCCGCTAAATCACCAAAAGTTGACAGGGTTGTTCAAGCAACAAATATTGCTAAAGAAATGCGTCCTGACTTGGCTATTGATGGTGAGTTGCAGTTTGATGCAGCCTTTGTTCCAGCAACAGCAGCTATTAAGGCACCAGACAGTGACGTAGCAGGACAAGCTAACGTCTTTGTCTTCCCATGTTTACAGGCTGGTAATATTGGTTATAAGATTGCCCAACGTTTGGGAATGTTTGAGGCTATCGGACCAATCTTACAAGGTCTTAATAAACCAGTAAACGATCTTTCTCGTGGTGCTAGTGCTGAAGATATTTACAACTTAGCTATTATCACAGCTGCTCAAGCTCTTAATAATTAAAAGCAATAATAAAAGAAAGTCTGGCTAAGTGAACTGCACCCCAAAAGTTAGACAGAAAAAATCTAACTTTTGGGGTGTTTTTATTATGAAATTAATTTATGAAGATAAAGTTCAAATATATTAATTGAGAAAGCAAGGTCAAATCTTCAACCAACTTTCAAAACGATTTGGTGTGGATGCTTCTGGATTAAAATATATGACGAGATTGATTGAACGTTACGGAATAGAAATTATCAAGAAAGGTAAGAATTGTTACTATTCACCAGAATTAAAACAAGAAATGATTGATAAAGTGCTACTTGAAGGTCGTTCACAAAAAAAGTGTAAGTCTTGATTATTGTTTTCCAAGTGGTGGAATGTTGCCTAATTGGATAGCACAATACAAGAAAAATGGGTATACTCTTGTTGAGAAAAGAAGAGGGAGAGTACCTAAAATGGGGCGTAAACGTAAGAAAACTTGGAAAGAAATGACAGAACTAGAGCGACTCCAAGAGGAGAATGAACGCTTACGTACCGAGGTAGCCTATCTAAAAAAGTTAAAAGAGTTAGAGAAAAGGGACGAAGTCTTACAGCGAGAAAGGCAGAAACAGTTAGAGAAATGGTTTCAGGATGATTTCGACTAGATTTACTTCTTGAAACTGCACGTTTAGCTCGCTCGACTTACTATTATCAGTTGAAACAACTAGATGGGCACGACAAAGATGAAGAGACTAAAGGCGAAATTCAAGAAATTTATTATGAGCATAAAGGAAATTATGGCTATCGTCGCATCACTTTGGAACTAAGAAACTAAGGTATTTTGATTAACCACAAAAAAGTCCAATGCTTGATGAAAGAACTTGATTTGGCAGCCCGTATTCGTCGTAAACGCAAGTATTCTTCATACCAAGGAGAAGTTGGCAAGAAAGCAGATAATTTCATCCAACGACAATTTGAAGCTTCAAAGCCCTACGAAAAATGTTATACCGATATCACAGAATTTGCCATTCCAGTCAGTTCACAAAAGCTATATTTATCACCGGTTTTAGATGGCTATAATAGCGAGATTATCGCTTATCAGCTATCCACTTCACCGAATTTAGAACAAGTCAAAGCTATGTTAACACAAGCTTTTCCAGAAGAACATTATGACCAGACGATTCTTCACAGTGACCAAGGTTGGCAATATCAACACCAGTTTTATCATGATTTTCTTAAGAAAAATGGAATTCGTCCATCCATGTCCCACAAGGGAAACAGTCCAGATAACGGTATGATGGAATCTTTCTTTGGCATCTTAAAATCTGAAATGTTTTATAGTTTTGAGAAACAATTCAACTCACTTGACGAGCTCAAACAATCCATTATCAATTACATTGATTATTACAACAACAAACGCATTAAAGTAAAATTAAAAGGACTTAGTCCTGTGCAGTACAGAACTAAATCCTTTCAATAATTAATTGTCCAACTTTTTGGGGTTAGTACATTGTAGGGGTTATTTTTATGACAAATATTTATTTTCTTTTTTTGATTTTAGACAAAGTGTAATAGCTAGCGCAAATAGATAAAGTAGGATGAAGACGACAAGAGTGCTTGTGTATGATTTGGTTGCTGAGTATATGACAGCAAGCAACATTGGACCTGCTAGCGCAGCCATTCCCCAAGCTGTTAAAATATAACCGTGCATGGTTGCTAGCTCTTTAGCACCGAAAATATCGCTAAGATACGGTGGAATGAGTGAGAAGCCAGCTCCGTAGCAAGTCATGAGCACAGCCATGGCAATGGTGAATAATGCTGGCGCGTGAAGGAATATGAGAGATATAGTCATGAGGATATTAACAACAAATAAAATAGTGCAGGTCAGCGGACGACCAATATAGTCTGACAAGCTAGCCCAGAGCAATCTTCCAAAGCCATTGAAAATTCCCATAAGCCCGACGATAATGGCAGCTTGGTTAGCAGTCATGCCAGCTACATCTTGTGCCATAGGTGAGACAACAGAGATTAAGGCAAGCCCACAAGAAATGTTGATGAAGAGAATTAGCCAGAGCAGGTAAAATTCAACCGTTTTTAAGGCTTTTTTAGCCCCAATACCTTGGCTTAATTGCTTATGACTGTCGTTAGTATCCTGTTCACTGTAGTATGGAAATTTGAGAAATTGTGAGACGATAAGCATAACCAGAAAATAAGCCACACCTAACAGGTAAAAGGTGTTGATAACATCATATTTGGTGATTAAGAAATACGAAATTGGACTGGTTAAAAGAGAGGCAAAGCCAAACCCCATGATAGCTAGCCCAGTTGCCAGCCCACGTTTATCAGGAAACCACTTGATAATCATTGATACGGGTGTGACATAGCCCGTACCAAGCCCGATACCGCCAAGAACACCATAGCCTAGATAAAGTAGTAAAAGACTATGATTAGCAAGTGCAACACCGGTTAAAATATTTCCAGATGCGTACAGGATAGCTGAGATGGTCCCAGTCACCCTAGGACCAAATTTATCAACAACTTGTCCCATAAAGGCAGCAGACATGCCCAGACAGAAAATCGCAAGTGAGAAGGCAAAAGCAATTGACGATTGATTCCAGCCAGTTTCAGCGATAATAGGATTACGATAAACACTCCAAGCATAAGTAGATCCCAACATTAAATGCAAGATAACACCGCAGCTTGCGATGAGGTAACGATTTTTGGCTAACATATTTTCTCCTTTTTACGAATATTAAACCAATTAATTTTTATAAACGATAGGATATTATTGTATATTATTTTTTTAAATAAGTAAAGTAGTATTTATTTTTAAATAAACACGTACAATATAAAAAGAATGAATAATAACGTTCAGAGTTTGATGATTTGGTTAAATAAGTTTTTATTTTTTGATGATAAAGTTATCAACATGTGAAAAACTTAAAATGTTTTTAAAATAGTCATTATCCACAGAACGACCAAGGGTGAGAGATTTTAAGGTAAAATAAGGGGAACTTTCCCCCCATTTTCCTCACACTTGCTTTGGTGTCTTTTGTGGTGTGTGTTATAAAAAAAGCATGGAAATTTTCGATACACATACGTATCTTAACGCTGATGATTTTGCTGGTCGTGAAGCAGAAGAATTAGCCCTCGCTAAAGAAATGGGCGTTACTCGACACAACGTCGTTGGTTTTGATGCACCAACCATTAAACGAGCTATTGAATTAGCTGAAGAATACCCAGAAATTTATGCCACAATCGGTTGGCACCCAACTGAAGCTGGCTCTTATAATCAAGAGGTTGAGGATATGATTGTCGCCAACCTATAGCATCCAAAAGTGATTGGTCATGGTGAGATTGGACTGGATTATTATTGGATGGAAGATCCAAGAAATTGGTGTTGGTCCACGTAGTGGCATTATTCACTCACTTTCTGGGGGACAACGTCAACGTATGGGGATTGCGAGTTCTTTGGTCATGCAGCCTGATTTGATTATCACTGATGAACCAATCTCAGCCCTTGACGTGTCAGTTCGTGCTCAAGTTTTGAATTTGCTTAAGAAATTCCAAAAAGAGTTGGGGTTAACCTATCTCTTTATCGCTCACGATTTGTCAGTGGTTCGTTTCATTTCTGACCGTATCGCTGTTATCTAAAAGGGGACAATCGTGGAAGTTGCTGAGACAGAAGAGCTCTACAACAATCCTATCCATCCTTACACCAAGTCACTCTTGTCTGCTGTTCCTATTCCAGATCCAATCTTGGAACGTAAGAAAGTCTTGAAGGTTTATGATCCAAACCAACACGACTATTCGGTTGATAAACCAGAAATGGTATGATGGGATCCTTCTTTGGTATTCTTAAGTCTGAGATATTTTGTGGTTACGAGGCTACCTTTCAGTCACTTGAGCATTGAAATAAGCTATTGTAGACTATATTGATTATTACAACAACAAACGTATTAAGGTAAAATTAAAAGTACTCAGTCCTGTGCAATACAGAACTAAATCCTTTGGATAAATTAGTTGTCTAACTTTTTGGGGTCAGTACAAAGCGACTGGGCTTTTTTGTGGAACTTTTGTAATTAAAAATAAATCAATGTTAACTAAATGAGAACCTTTATTGATAAGGAATTACAGTTGTTATCGTGTTTACATTATGTTATCGAATTTTACAAAATTTTCTGATAAAAAGCTAGACTGCTTGATTATTTATGCTATAATAAAGTTGTAAAAAATTTTTTTGGAGGCATTTTATGAAAAAAAGCAAATGGTTGGCCCTCGCGGGTGTAGCACTTCTAGGTGTTGGTGTGTTAGCGGCTTGTTCATCTAAATCAAACACTAGCGGAACTACTTATGGTTACGTTTACAGTTCGGATCCAGAAACTTTGGATTATATTACATCAAATACGGGACCTACAAAATCTGTTGTGACAAATGGTGTAGATGGACTTATGGAAGCGGACAAATATGGTAATCTTGTTCCATCAGTAGCTGAAGACTGGTCTGTGTCTAAAGATGGTCTTACTTATACCTATAAAATTCGTAAAGGGATCAAATGGTATACTTCTGAAGGTGAAGAGTACGCTAATGTTACTGCTAAGGACTTTGTAACGGGTCTTAAACATGCTGCGGATTCCAAAGCAGGTGGTATCTATTTGGTTCAAGATTCTATTGCTGGATTGTCTGACTATCTCTCTGGTACCAATAAAGATTTCTCGAATGTGGGTGTCAAGGCAATTGATGACTATACTTTGCAGTACACGCTTAAGCAACCAGAACCATACTGGAACTCTAAGACAACTTATAGTTTGCTTTTCCCAGTAAATGAAGACTTCCTCAAGAATAAGGGAAAAGATTTTGGTAAATCAACAGACCCAACCTCTATCCTTTATAATGGACCTTTCCTTCTCAAATCTTTGACAGCTAAATCTTCAATTGAGTTGGTTAAGAATGAACATTATTGGGACAAGAAAAATGTACACTTTGATGCCATCAAATTCTCATATTATGATGGTTCGGATCAAGATGCTCTAGTACGTGGTTTCACTGATGGTGCTTATAATTTTGCTCGTGTCTTTCCAACAAGTTCAAACTATGCTTCCGTAGAAAAAAAATATAAAGATAATATTTTTTACACAGCACCAGGTGCGTCTACATCAGCTATTGGTATTAATATTGACCGTCAAAGTTACAAGTATACAGCCAAAAAGACGGATTCTGAAAAATCATCAACCAAGAAAGCCCTTCTAAACAAGGACTTCCGTCAAGCAATTAACTTTGCCATTGACCGTAAGGCCTATCAATCACAAATTAACGGTAAAGATGGTGCAACTCTAGGTGTTCGTAACCTCTTTGTGCCTTCTGATTTTGTGAGTGCAGGTGATAAGACCTTCGGAGATCTTGTAACAGAGAAAATGTCTTCATATGGGGATGAATGGTCAGGTGTGAATCTTGCTGATAGTCAAGATGGCCTCTACAATGCTGAAAAAGCTAAGACTGAGTTTGCCAAAGCTAAGGATGCTCTCCAAGCAGATGGTGTTCAATTCCCAATTCATTTGGACCTTCCAGTTAACCAAAGCTCTAAACTTAATGTTGCCCAAGTCCAATCTTTGAAACAAACCATTGAAAAATCATTGGGTAGCGAAAATGTTGTTATAGATATTAACCAATTGTCATCTGATGATTTGGAAAATGCAACACTTAATGCAGCCAACGCAGCAGCAGAAGACTGGGATATTTCAAATAGTGTCGGTTGGGCGCCAGATTACCAAGATCCATCAACCTACCTTGATATCTTTAAGACAACTTCAAGTGAAAACACTAAGGCTTTCATGGGTTATGATGATCCAAATAATGCGGCAGCAGCCCAAGTGGGACTCAAAGACTATGATGCTTTGCTGAATTCTGCAGCTTCAGAAACAAGTGACCTTAATGTTCGTTACGATCGTTATGCTCAAGCTCAAGCATGGTTGGAGGACAGTTCGCTTGTGATTCCATTGACTGTTGGTAATGGTGCGGCACCAGTTATCTCACGCTTGACACCGTTTACCGGTGCTAGCCTCCAGGTGGGTGATAAAAACTCATCAAACGACTACATCAAATATGTGAAACCACAAGAAAAAGTAGTTACTAAGAAAGAATATGAACAAAGTCGTGAAAAATGGCTTAAAGAAAAGAAAGAATCTAACGAAAAAGCTCAAAAAGATCTTGAGAAACACGTTAAATAATAATGGCTCTTTGTCAACTGTAGTGGGTGACGAAAAGCTAACATCTAGAGAGGACCGGGTAGGTCCTTTTTTTATGTATGTTCAGTGTGATGAAGACACGCTTCTTAAAGTTGATAAAGTTTCTAAAACCGAAGTCCAAGCGTTTGATGTCTTTGTTCAACTTGTTAGTAGCTTCCAGTTTTGCGTTTGAATAGTCTGTTTCTAGTGCATTTTGGATGTATTGCTTGTGTCTAAGAAAAATCCTAAAGACCGTTTGAAAATAGTGATTGACCTTGCTTCTATTTTCCTCTATCAGGTCAAAGAACTCACCTACTCTCTTCTCCTGAAAGTGAAAAAGCAAAAGTTGATAAAGTGTATAGTAGTCAGTAAGCTCTTTTGAAAAGACTAGTGTCTTCGCAATGACTTCATGTGGTGCTAAAGTTTGACGGAAAGTCTTTGAATAGAAAGAGTTGAGAGATAACTTACATCTGTCCTTTTGGAAGAGTCGCCAGTGATTTTTCAGGGCTCGATAGGGTAGTGACTTCTTATCGAATTGGTTCATAATTGCAATTCTTGTCTTTAAAAAGGCACATCCAAGGTGCTGGATGATGTGGAAACGATCAAGAACGATTTTTGCGTTTGGAAAGAGCTTGTGAGCCAGTGGAATATAAGCTCCAGACATATCCATCGTGATAAATTGTACCTGTTGTCGGACTTTCAATGGATACTTCAAAAAGTAGTTTCGTATAGTAGTTTGGCGGCGATTATCAAGGATGGTTATGAGTTCGTTTGTCTCATAATTCTGCGCCACAAAAGCCAATTCCCCTTTCTTGAACCCAAACTCATCCCAGGACATAACAGCTGGAAGTTTGTCATAATGTTCCTTGAAAGTAAACTGATCAAGCTTACGATAAGCCAGTGGACGTCGACACGCGAAGTCTTCTTGCAATATCAGTTAGTGACACTTTCTCAGTTAGGAGTTGTGTAACTTTTTGTCGGACTAGATTGGAGATTTGGCAGTTTTTCTCAACGATAGATGTCTCAGCTACCGTGACACTTCTACAACTTTTACACTGGAAACGACGTTTTTTCAGACGTAGTAGAGTTGGCGTTCCCGCTTGCTCGAGAAGAGGGATTTTAGAGTTTTTTTGAAAGTCATATTTGATCATCTTTCCTTGGCAGTGAGGACATGATGGTGAAGGGTAATCAAGTTTTGCTTGAATCTCGATATGAGTGTCAGTTTCAAAAACAAGTGAAATCTTGATATTTTGGTCTTTGATTCCGATTAATTCTGTGTTATTCTTAATAAGTCTCATAAGTTCTTCCTAATGATGGTTTGGTTGCTTTTCATTATAGTTCTTATTGGACTTTTTGTGTACACTCAAAAAGCTCTATAATCTCTACAGTAGTTTTACCCACTACAGAAATTATATAGCCTAAATAGTAAAAGAGCTATCCGTTTGGATGGCTTTTTTCTATTTTTTAGAAAATATGTGAAAGGCTATTGAAATTATTCCAACAATTGTGTAAAATGGTAAACGACAATTCAGATTATTCTGAAAAATTGTTTTAGATGATAGTTTTTTTTTATCACCTTGATTAAGTTTAAGTATTATTTAAGCTTAGTGAATTCTGTTACAATAAAAAAAATCAATCTCAAAGGAGAGTATTATGAAACTTAAAAAAATTCTTGGAATTACGGGTGTAGCCCTTCTAAGTGTAGGTGTGTTAGCGGCTTGTTCATCTAAATCAAACACTAGCGGAACTACTTATCGTAACGTTTACAGTTCAGATCCAGAAACCTTGGATTATATTACATCAATTATGGGAGGGACAAAAGCTGTTTTGACTAATGGTGTAGATGGTCTTATGGAAGCGGACAAATATGGTAATCTTGTTCCATCAGTAGCTGAAGACTGGTCTGTGTCTAAAGATGGTCTTACTTATACCTATAAAATTCGTAAAGGGATCAAATGGTATACTTCTGAAGGTGAAGAGTACGCTAATGTTACTGCTAAGGACTTTGTAACGGGTCTTAAGCATGCCGCTGATGCCAAATCTGGAGCCCTTTATTTGGTACAAGATTCTATTGCTGGATTGTCTGACTACCTTTCTGGTGCCAATAAAGATTTCTCAAATGTTGGCGTTAAAGCAATAGACGATTACACTCTGCAATACACACTAAAAAAACAGGAACCATACTGGAACTCTAAGACAACCTATGGTGTGCTCTTCCCAGTTAACGAAGACTTTCTTAAGAACAAAGGGAAAGATTTTGGTAAGTCAACAGACCCAACCTCTATCCTATATAACGGTCCTTTCCTTCTTAAATCTTTGACAGCTAAATCATCTATCGAGTTGACTAAGAATGAGAATTATTGGGATAAGAAAAACGTGCATTTTGACTCTATCAAATTCTCATATTCTGATGGATCGGATCTAGAATCAATAGAACGTAGTTTCTCTGACGGCGCTCTCAGCATTGCACGTGTCTTCCCTACGAGTTCAAACTATGCATCGGTAGAAAAAAATATAAAGATAATATTTTTTACACAGAACCAGGTGCATCTACATCGGTTATTGGTGTAAACATTGACCGCCAAAGCTATAAATTCTCAGCTAAGAAGACAGATGCTGAAAAGACATCAACTAAGAAGGCTCTTCTAAACAAAGACTTTCGTCAATCAATCAACTTCGCTATTGATCGTACAGCCTATCAATCACAAGTAAACGGTAAAGATGGCGCAGCTCTTGCTCTACGTAACCTTTTTGTTCCTTATGATTTTGTCAGTGCAGGCGATAAGACCTTTGGTGATCTTGTGACAGAAAAAATGAGCTCTTATGGTGATGAGTGGTCTGGTGTTAACTTTGCAGATGGTCAAGAGGGTCTCTACAATGCTGAAAAAGCTAAGACTGAGTTTGCCAAAGCCAAAGAGGCTCTTCAAGGAGAAGGAGTACAATTCCCAGTTCACTTAGACCTTCCAGTTGATCAAAGTTCTAAACTTAATGTTGCTCAAGCTCAATCTTTGAAACAAACCATTGAAAAATCATTGGGTAGCGAAAATGTTGTTATAGATATTAACCAAATGTCATCTGATGATATGCAAAATGCGACTAGTAATGCGGCAAATGCTGCAGCAGAAGACTGGGATATTTCTAACGGTGTGGGTTGGGGTCCAGACTATCAAGATCCATCAACTTATCTTGATATCTTAAAAACAACATCAAGTGAAAATACCAAGGCTTTCAATGGTTATGATGATCCAAACAATGCAGCAGCAGCCCAAGTAGGTCTTAAAGATTATGATGCCTTGATTGATTCAGCAGCTTCAGAAACAACAGACCTCAACGCTCGTTACGACCGTTATGCTCAAGCCCAAGCTTGGTTGGAAGATAGCTCTCTTGTCATTCCATTGACTGTTAGTAACGGTGCAGCACCGATTATCTCACGTTTGACACCATTTACGGGTGCTAGCATACAGGTGGGTGATAAGGGCTCATCCTACCTCAAATATGTGAAATCACAAGAAAAAGTAGTTACTAAGAAAGAATATGAACAAAGTCGTGAAAAATGGCTTAAAGAAAGGAAAGCATCTAACGAAAAAGCTCAAAAAGATCTTGAGAAACACATTAAATAAAAGGACGATGGAACTTTCTCATTAGATTGGGAAAAGTTCTTTTGGAATTAAAGGAAGAGACATGAAAAAATACATTTTATTGAGAACACTCCGTTCTCTATTGTCAATATTTGTCGTGACGGCTTTGACCTACACGATTATCTATACCATGGTGCCGAGGCGTCTGATTTTCAGACAAGACCCGAACTACAACAAGATTGCTAAGACAGCTGATTCTAAGGCTAACTATGAAAATACAATCTATGAACGCTTGGGTTACATTGATTACTATGACACCAAGGAGTTGCAGGAGAAAGCTAGCTCCCTTGATAAGTCAGTAACCACTAAGCCAACAAAAGAAAATAAGGCTATCTACCAAAAATATGTGGATAGTTTAGGACGTGGTTGGCGTTTGCATCAGTTCAAGCAAAGTAAACAATTCTATGCGACACGTGATGTGCCAGTGCTTGAACGTGTGTTTGGCTTCTATACGCACCTCTTTGAATTTGACAATACTGGATGGGTTAAAGATAAAACAAATCCAAACTTGAAGCGTTATATCCGTATTGAAAATGACCCAGCTATCGGTTGGTCAGTTGTTGGTTCAGGGACTAAGCATAAATATTTGCTTTACTTTAATGGTCAGTTCCCATTTGTTCACCAAAATTTTGTGAAGATGAATCTTGGAACTTCATACCCAACTTATGCTGGGCAAGGTGTTCTTGATGTTATTACACAAGGCCAAGGACAGACAAAAAGCTCTGTGGTTAACTTCCCTACTGGTAAGAAAATATCTTCAGTAGATATCTACTCTCGTACTTATAAATCACCAAGTCAGGCTGACGCTAGAGATCGTTCTTACTATGGAAATGATCCATACACAGCTACCAAGAGTCGTTATCAATACCCATCAATGGTGACAAGTTCTGCCATTGCAGGTTTGATTGGTTTGGTCTTGTCTTATGCTTTGGCAATTCCATTGGGATCATACATGGCACTCTTTAAAAACACACTCTTTGATAGTGTGTCAACAGGTGTCTTGACTTTCTTGCTTTCACTACCAACCATCGCCTTGGTTTATATCATTCGTTTGATTGGTTCTGAGATTGGTCTTCCAGATTCCTTCCCTATCTTGGGTGCAGGTGACTGGCGTTCATACGTCTTGCCATCTGTTATTCTCGGTCTCTTGTCAACACCAGGTCTTGCGATTTGGATTCGTCGTTACATGATTGACTTGCAATCACAAGACTTCGTTCGTTTTGCACGTGCCAAAGGGTTGTCAGAACAAGAAATTTCAAATAAACACATTTTAAAAAACGCTATGGTTTCCTTGGTTTCAGGGATCCCAGCATCTATTGTTGGGGTTATCACAGGGGCAACCTTGACAGAAACAATCTTCGCCTACCCTGGTATGGGTAAAATGTTGATCGATTCTGTTCGTGCTTCTAATAATGCTATGGTCGTTGGGCTGGTATTTATTTTTACAGCTCTCTCCATCTTCTCATTGCTTGTGGGTGATATCCTTATGACTATTATTGACCCACGTATCAAATTGACATCTAAAGGAGGTAAATAATGGCTTCAATTGATAAAAGTAAGTTCCAATTTGTAAAGCGCGATGATTTTGCCTCTGAAACAATTGATGCACCGTCTTACTCATACTGGAAATCAGTGATGCGTCAATTTTTTAAAAAGAAATCAACAGTTGTAATGTTGGGAATCTTGATTACTATTATTTTAATGAGTTTCATCTACCCAATGTTTTCTAAATTTGACTTCAATGATGTCTCAAAAGTAAATGATTTCAGTTTGCGTTATGTACATCCAAACGCTCAATACTGGTTCGGTACTGACGGTAATGGTAAGTCTCTATTTGACAGTGTTTGGTTTGGGGCTCGTAATTCTATCCTTATCGCTGTTATCGCTACCTTCCTGAATGTTATAATTGGTTTGCTTGTAGGTGCTGTTTGGGGGATTTCTAAGACCTTCGATATGATTATGATGGAAATCTACAACATCATCTCAAATATTCCCTCTCTCCTTGTGGTTATCGTCTTGACTTACTCATTAGGTGCTGGTTTCTGGAATATGATTTTTGCCATGACCGTAACAGGTTGGATCGGTATTGCCTATACAATCCGTATTCAAATCATGCGTTATCGTGATTTGGAGTATAACTTGGCTTCTCGCAATTTGGGAACACCAACGGCTAAGATTGTGATTAAAAATATCATGCCACAACTTGTGTCAGTTATTGTAACCATGGCTAGTCAACTTTTGCCAGGATTTATCTCTTATGAGGCCTTCCTTTCATACTTTGGTTTGGGTCTTCCTGTTACTACGCCTAGTCTTGGTCGTTTGATTTCAGACTATGCACAGAACGTTACAGTCAATGCCTATCTCTTCTGGATTCCATTGACTACCTTGATTCTTGTTTCTCTTGCCCTCTTTATTGTTGGTCAAAACTTAGCGGATGCTAGTGACCCACGTACGCATAGATAGGAGTCCAATATGACAGAAAATAAAAATGTAATATTATCGGCTCGCGATATCGTCGTGGAATTTGACGTTCGTGACCGTGTTTTGACAGCTATTCGAGGGGTTTCTCTTGATTTAGTTGAAGGTGAAGTTTTAGCCTTGGTTGGTGAGTCTGGTTCAGGAAAATCAGTCTTGACTAAAACTTTTACAGGGATGCTGGAAGAAAATGGTCGTGTAGCTAGCGGATCTATCGACTACCGTGGCAAAGACTTGACTAAATTTAAGAGTCACCAAGATTGGGCAGCTATCCGTGGAGCTAAGATTGCAACTATTTTCCAAGATCCAATGACCAGTCTTAACCCAATTAAGACTATCGGAAGTCAAATTATTGAAGTTATTGTTAAGCACCAAGGGAAAACAGCCAAGGAAGCTAAAAAAATGGCAATTGATTACATGGACAAGGTTGGTATTCCAGATGCTGAAAAACGTTTCAATGAATATCCTTTCCAATACTCTGGTGGGATGCGTCAACGTATCGTTATTGCCATTGCCTTGGCTTGTCGTCCTGATGTCCTTATCTGTGACGAACCAACAACTGCCCTTGATGTGACCATTCAAGCTCAAATCATTGACCTCTTGAAATCACTCAAAGAGGAGTATGGTTTCTCGGTCATTTTCATTACCCATGACCTTGGCGTCGTAGCAAGTATCGCGGACAAGGTTGCTGTCATGTATGCTGGCGAAATCATTGAATACGCAACTGTTGAGGAAATTTTCTATGAGCCTTGTCATCCATACACGTGGAGCTTGCTTTCAAGTCTGCCACAATTGGCTGATGATAATGGAAAACTCTTCTCAATTCCAGGGACGCCACCATCACTTTATACACCAGTTGTTGGGGATGCCTTTGCCTTGCGTTCAGATTATGCTTTGCAGATTGATTTTGAGGAAAAAGCACCACAATTCCAAGTTTCAGATACTCACTGGGCTAAGACCTGGCTCTTACATGAGGATGCGCCAAAAGTTGATAAACCTGCGGTTATCCAAAATCTACATGAAAAAATCCTAGCCAATATGGGATTTGCACATTTAGGAGATGAGGAGGAAGGCAATGCCTGAGAAATTAGTTGAAGTAAAAGATGTGGAAATTTCCTTCGGCGAAGGAAGAAAGAAGTTCGTTGCTGTCCACAATGCTAATTTTTTCATCAACAAGGGTGAAACCTTCTCCCTCGTTGGTGAGTCTGGTAGTGGTAAAACGACTATTGGACGTGCCATTATCGGTTTAAATGACACAAGTAATGGTGAGATTATTTTTGACGGTAAGAAGATCAATGGATACTTATCTCACTCTGAGAAAAACGACCTTATCCGTCGTATTCAGATGATTTTCCAAGACCCTGCGGCTAGTTTGAATGAACGTGCGACAGTCGATTATATCTTGTCTGAGGGCTTGTACAATTTCCATCTTTATAAAGATGAGGAAGAACGTAAGGCTAAAATCAAGGAAATCATCAAAGAAGTAGGACTTCTTGAGGAGCACTTAACACGTTACCCTCACGAATTTTCTGGGGGACAACGTCAACGTATCGGGATTGCGCGTTCTTTGGTCATGCAGCCTGATTTGGTTATCGCTGATGAACCAATCTCAGCCCTTGACGTGTCAGTTCGTGCCCAAGTTTTGAATTTGCTTAAGAAATTCCAAAAAGAGTTGGGGTTAACCTATCTCTTTATCGCTCACGATTTGTCAGTGGTCCGTTTCATTTCTGATCGTATCGCTGTTATCTATAAGGGGACAATCGTGGAAGTTGCTGAGACAGAAGAGCTCTACAACAATCCTATCCATCCTTACACCAAGTCACTCTTGTCTGCTGTTCCTATTCCAGATCCAATCTTGGAACGTAAGAAAGTCTTGAAGGTTTATGATCCAAACCAACACGACTATTCGGTTGATAAACCAGAAATGGTGGAAGTACGCCCAGGTCACTTCGTTTGGGGTAACAAGACAGAAATTGAGACTTATCGTAAAGAACAAAGTAAGTAAGTCTTTTCAATGCAAAAAAATCGTGTTCCAAAAGGAACACGGTTTTTCTTTAGTCCAAATTTAAATGCTTTGTCATGATATAGTAGGTACCAAAGTAACTTGCTGCGATGAGAACGAGAGACTGGACTAGACTAAAGATATATGACGAGTTATTAATTACAGTATTTGTTGCATTTCCGGTCAAGGATGCACCGATTCCAAAGAAGAAACCAATAAAGAATAGGATGGCCTGAATGGCGAAATAGGCGACAAATCCCATACGAACTTTGTTGGTGTTGAAGAGGTTTCCAATACTAATACAGAGGTAATAGAATAGGATACCGCTAATTTTTCCTAAAATTGTAGAAGGAATGAAGAGGTAGAGGGCCCCCATTTCTTTTAAGATTTGACCGAAGTAGCTGGTAGTCAGGAGGATATCTTTTATATCAAGGTTGAAAGCGGCTATAATGCCAATTGAAGCGAGTACAACGAGAGATGAAATCGTATCCAAAATAAAAGCTGCCAAAAGTTTAGACAAGATTAATTGGTGGGCAGAAACTGGGAGTGTATTGGTTAGGTAGCCTTCTCGTCCAAAGACACTAGTCGCAAAGCGTTTGATAATGAGAACAATGGTTGCGATATAGATGGTTCCCCAAACAACAATGGTGGCAATCACAATCAGTGTAAAGAAAGCCATAAACAGTAAGCTTGGTTCCTTGTGGATGTGTTCAAAGGTGACCGTTAGTTTTTGAAGCATTAAGCCCAAAGGTATGGACAGTAGGATGGCAATTCCATAGATGCCAAGATACCACTTACGGACTGATTGTAATTCATATTTAACTAATTTCCAAAACATGCTCATACCTCCTAATTGTGGAACATCTCTCTGAAGAGTTTGTCAATAGACTTGCCATGGACTTGACGGATATTATCTGTATCACCTTGAAGTTCGATCTGACCGTATTTTAAGAAGACAACTTCATCTAAGACAGATTCAATGTCTGCAATCAAATGGGTTGAAATAATAACAGAAGCATCTTCAGAGTATTGGTTGATAATAGTTTTTAGGATATAGTCACGTGATGCAGGATCGACCCCACCGATAGGTTCATCGAGGAGATAGAGTTTAGCTTCACGACTCATAACCAAAATCAACTGAACTTTTTCTTTGTTACCTTTTGAGAGGTCTTTAAGGCGCAAATCAGGTTGGAGCTTTAGATCCTCCAAGAGTTGCAAGGCAAGAGGATAGCGGAAATCAGCGTAAAAATCTTGGAAGAAATCCAAGTAGTACTGGATTGTCTTACTTTCATCTAAATAGGTAATGTCAGGCAAATAAGCTACTTGCGCCTTAGTGATAGGTGACGGATGAAATCCATTAATGGTCACTAAACCAGAAGTCGGTTGAAGGAGACCGTTTAAAATTTTGATTAGGGTTGTTTTACCACTACCGTTCGGACCTAAAAGGCCAACAATTTTTCCTGACGGGATGGACATGGTCACATCTCTAAGGGCTGGAATACCGTTATAGGTCTTGGTGAGATTTGTTAGAGTTACAATATCAGTCATTGGTCTATAAGTCCTTTCCTGTTTGTTCGATGTAGTCAGTGATGATAGTCTTGATTTCAGGTGAGCTAAAACCAATGGCTGTCATTTCAGTGACAAAGTTTTTCATGAGAGTTTGAGCAATCTCGTGTCTTTTTTGATCAATGAGTTTCTCATCTTCAGTAACGAAGCGACCGGACGTACGGGCAGAATAAACCAACCCCTCTTTTTCAAGTTCTTGGAAGGCTCTTTGTACGGTGTTGGGATTGACACCGGCTTCCTGAGCAAACTCTCTCACGGGTAAAAGTTGTTGTCCCATACTTAATTCTTTGGAAACAATCTTCAATTTCACACGATAGGCGATTTGGAGATAAATTGGTGATTTTTCATCAAATGTCCAAGCCATAAGAGACTCCTTTCTAAGAGATATAAAAGTATTATTTTTTTGTACTAAAGTAATGATACAACTAAAAAGGTGATTTTGCAAGTAATAATCCATATTTTCTCTAATTTCTTTAGCTTTTCCCTAACTTATATCCTTATTTTTGGTACAATAGGGGCAAGTATATTCGACCTGAAGGGAGTTTATTTTGAATATTTTAGCGACAGATATGGATGGTACTTTTTTGGACCACCTTGGTTCCTATGATAAGGTGCGTTTAGATAAGCTTTTGGATGCTTGTGAAGCTAAAAATTACGTCTTTACAGTAGCTTCTGGTCGATCTCTCTTAGCTTTGGAAGAACTCTTTGACGGCTTTGTGGACCGCATTGCTATTATTGCGGAAAATGGGGCCTTGGTTCAGTACAAGGGTGAAGTCTTGTTTGAGTCTAAGCTAGAACCTAAAGACTATTTGGAAATTGCAGATACGACCTCAGCTTTACCAACTTGTGAGGGAATTCTTTTGTCAGGACGTCGAGGAGCCTATGCACCAGAAGATGCAGATCCAGCCTATCTTAAGGCCATGGAACGCTACTATGAAAATGTCATGGCAACAAACCTTGAAGGGGTTACAGATGATATTTTCAAGGTTACTGCTAAGTTTCAAGGGGATACCATCATGGAACGTGGTGACTATCTCAATACGATTTTTGAGGATATAACAGCTGTAACTACTGGCTTTGATTCTATGGATATTATCCTTAAAGGTGTAGACAAGGGATTTGGGCTTTACCATCTTTGTCAAGAGTTGGGGCGTCAGGCTTCAGATGTCGTTGCTTTTGGTGATAATCTCAATGATATGGAGATGCTGACATTTGCAGGATGTGCGGTTGCTACGGAAAATGCGCGTGATGAGATTAAGGAAGTGGCAGATGAGGTGATTGGTCACCATAGAGATGGTGCAGTCTTTGACTACATGGAAGGATTGGTAGGTTCAGATGGCTGAGATTAAATTGTTGGCCTTGGATTTGGATGGGACGCTATTTACCAAGGATAAGCAAGTGACTGCTGAAAATAGAGCTGCTCTTAAGGCGGCAGAAGCTAAGGGGATTCACGTGGTTATCACGACCGGTCGTCCCCTTCCAGCTATTAATCATGTCTTAGGAGACTTGGGTTTGTTAGACGACAAACACTACAGCGTAACCTTCAATGGTGGGTTGGTTCAGCGTAATAACGGCGATATTTTAATCAAGAAAGAGATGACCAGAGATGATTTAAAGCAGATTTATGCTGTTTTTGAACCTCTGGGACTCCCTATGGATGTTCTTAGTGATGGTATTGTCTATGGAGTGCCTAGTAAAGGGAATCATTCGCTCTATCGTCAGGCTAATCCTACTTTGACTTTTGTTGATGTGGATAGCATTGATGACATTCCGCAAGATATCGTCTATAATAAGGTAGTTACGGTTTGTGAGGGAGACTTTTTGGATTCCCAAATTGGAAAACTACCTGACCATCTATACCAAGCGTTTGAGGTCTTTAAGTCTCGTGAAATTATCCTAGAGGTTATGCCAAAGGGTGTTCATAAAGCTGCGGGTTTGAGACTCTTGACTGATTATCTCGCTCTTGACAGAAGTCAAGTCATGGCTATGGGAGATGAAGAGAATGATTTGTCCATGCTAGAGTGGGCTGGTCTGGGTGTCGCTATGGCGAATGGTGTTCCTCAGGTTAAGGCTGTTGCTAAGGCTGTAACGACAAAAACAAATGAAGAATCTGGAGTGGCTGAGGCCATCCATAAATACATTCTAGAGTAATAAGGAGAAACAGATGGGTCTATTTGATCGATTATTTAGACAAGAGAAAACCGATTCACAGGAAACTCTTGCTAATAAAGAGCTTACAGAGGTGATTTCAGAAATGGATTCTATTGCTGATCAAGATTTGTCATCAAGTGAATTAACAACTGGAAATCAAGCAGGACAGTTTAGCAAGACTGATACTCAAGTAGAAGAAGATTTATCCACAGAATCTGTTGTGACAGATGAAAGTGAAGAGGCACTTACTGAAGAACTTTCTGTGGATAATCAGCCCTCAAGCGAATCAGAAATAGCTTCAGAATCAGTCGATAGTCAAGCAACTGTGGATAGCCACTTTGCGGATGTCATGGCTGATTACTATGCTAAGAAGGCTCAAGTAGCTGCAGCAGCGGAAAAAGGTGAGATAGTTACTTTTGAAGCGGTCCAAACCCGTAAGGTTGAGGAAACAGCTACAGAATTACCTGATTTCAAGACTGAAACAGAGCAAGAAAAGTATAATCGTACGCTTAAGAAGACTCGTACTGGTTTTGCTGCTCGCTTGAATGAATTCTTCGCTAATTTCCGTCGTGTTGATGAAGAGTTTTTCGAACAATTGGAAGAAATACTGATTCTCTCTGACGTTGGGGTCAATGTTGCGACGCAATTAACGGAAGACTTGCGCTATGAAGCTCGACTTGAGAATGTCAAAAAGACTGAGGATTTGCAACGCTTGATTATTGAAAAACTTGTGGATATCTACGAGAAGGACGATGTTTACGAGGAGCAGATTAATTTCCAAGATGGTTTGACAGTTATACTTTTTGTTGGTGTTAATGGGGTTGGTAAAACGACTTCTATTGGTAAGTTGGCAAATAAATACAAACAAGAAGGCAAAAATGTCATGCTAGTTGCTGCTGATACTTTCCGTGCGGGAGCTGTTGCTCAATTGGTTGAGTGGGGACGTCGTGTTGATGTGCCTGTAGTGACTGGTGCTGAAAAGGCCGACCCTGCTTCCGTGGTTTTTGATGGTATGGAGAAGGCTCTTGCTGAAGGTGTTGATGTTCTTATGATTGATACTGCGGGTCGTTTACAAAACAAAGACAACCTTATGGCAGAGCTTGAAAAAATTGGCCGTATTATCAAGCGTGTGGTGCCAGAAGCACCCCATGAAACCCTCTTGGCTTTGGATGCTTCAACAGGTCAAAATGCACTTAATCAGGCTAAGGAATTTTCAAAAATCACACCTCTTACGGGTCTTGTTTTAACCAAGTTGGATGGTAGTGCCAAGGGTGGTGTGGTTCTAGCCATTCGCCAAGAGTTGGATATCCCAGTTAAGTTGATTGGTTTCGGTGAGAAGATTGATGATATTGGCGAGTTCCATTCAGAAGAATTCATGCAAAGTCTCTTGACTGGACTGGTTTAAAAAGATATTTAAAAAGAGTGAGTACTGGGAAAAGGTATTCACTCTTTTTAATAGTGTCCTCACCTTGAAAAAAGTCGCTTTTATTGATAGAATGGTAAGAGAATAAGACTGCTTTGAAAAGTGAGCTGTAACTTAATCACTGAACAACCACTAAAAAGAGATGATTTACTTCTCTTTTTAAGGTGAGTCATAATAAGAATTTTAATCTTAGTTTAAGGAGAAGACATGTCTGAACGTGGACTTTTAATTGTTTTTTCAGGGCCTTCTGGTGTCGGAAAAGGAACTGTTCGTCAGGAGATTTTTTCAAAACCTGACCACAAATTTGAATACTCAGTATCAATGACCACACGTGCTCAACGTCCTGGTGAAGTTGATGGGAAGGATTATTTCTTCCGTTCGCGTGAGGAATTCGAAGAGCTTATTCGTAATGGTCAAATGCTGGAATATGCTGAGTATGTAGGCAACTACTACGGAACACCTTTGGCCTATGTCAATGAAACCTTGGATAAGGGAATTGATGTTTTCCTTGAAATCGAGGTTCAAGGCGCCCTACAGGTTAAGAAAAAGGTTCCAGATGCTGTCTTTATCTTTTTGACACCACCAGATTTGAACGAACTTGAAGAACGTTTAGTTGGCCGTGGGACAGACTCTGAAGAAGTTATTGCTCAACGTATTGAACGTGCGCGTGAAGAGATTGCTCTCATGAGCGAATACGATTATACCATTGTCAATGACGAGGTGTCTTTGGCTGCCGAGCGTGTAAAGCGTGTTATTGAAGCGGAACACTTCCGAGTTGAACGTGTGATTGGCCACTATCGTAATATGATTTCAGATAAGAGATTATCAGATAAATAAATTAGAAATAGGTATAGAATTATGATGTTGAAACCCTCTATTGATAAACTTTTGGATAAAGTGCCTTCAAGATATTCATTAGTTATTTTGCAAGCAAAACGTGCCCATGAATTGGCAGCTGGTGCTGAACCTACTCAAGAATTTTCGTCTGTAAAATATACGCTTCAAGCCCTTGAAGAAATTGAATCTGGTAATGTCATTATTCACCCAAATCCAGAAGCTAAACGTAAATTGGCACGTTTGAAAGTTATCCAAGCGCGTCTTGCTGCTGAGGAAGAAGAACGTAAAATCAAAGAACAAATCGCTAAAGAAAAAGAAGAAGGAGATAAAATCTAAAATCAAAGTCTTGCTTTGGTTTACGAGGATAAGAGGAGCTGAGGCATAGTGTCTCAGCTTCCTTCTTTATGATGCATATCACTAGCTCAGGATTTCTGGAGTTTAGGAAATCGCTGGACCAAAGGTGAAGAGAGGAGATATATGGTTTTAGTTGCACAAATAATTGTAGATGTTCCTCTAATGCAGACGGACAGGCCTTATAGTTACCTTGTACCAGAATCCATGCAGGGGCAAATTACTATCGGTATGAGGATTCATGTGCCTTTTGGTAAAGGAAATCGTCTCTTGCAAGGGTTTGTTATTGGCTTTGGAGAGCAAGAAAATGTAAGAAATCTGCCAGACTTGAAGCCAATTGCGGAACTTTTGGATTATGAACCAGTCCTTAATCAGGATCAGCTGGATTTGGCTGACCAAATGCGACACACGGTTTTTTCCTATAAGATTTCCATCTTGAAGTCTATGCTTCCGGGTCTCCTTAATTCACAGTATGACAAAGTTATCATGGCAACTGATAAACTGAGCGAAGAGGAGAGGGACCTTTTTCTTCAGGGGAGAGACCATATTCTCTTCTCTCAATTGTCGAAAGAACAAGGTCAAGCCATTCCGCGTTTGGTGGGATCTGGTCGCGTAACGGTTGATTACATTGCTAGGGATAAACAAAATATAAAAACGGAGAAACATTATAGTGTTCAAAGAGGCATTTTAGAGACTTTGGATATTTCGCAACGAGCCAAGAAGCGGCTGGAGTTGCGGGACTTCTTGTTAGAAAAGAATGAGCCTGGAAAGTTAGTAGACCTGCATAAACTTTTTTCTCGAGATGTGGTGAAGTTTTTCATTGAGGCTGGAGCTCTAGCCATCACTGAAGTTGAGGTCAATCGTGCTGATAGCTACTTTGAAAAGGTAGAGAAGACGGATTTTCTAGAGCTTAATGCTCAGCAAGCACATGCTGTTGAAGTAATGACAGGTCAGATTGGTCATGGTGGGAAGCCGTTCTTGTTGGAAGGAGTTACGGGGTCAGGTAAGACTGAGGTTTACCTGCATCTTATTGAGAGAACCTTGGCTATGGGAAAAACTGCCATTGTCTTGGTTCCAGAAATTTCTCTGACGCCACAAATGACCAATCGTTTCATCTCCCGTTTTGGTGACTTGGTAGCAATCATGCATTCAGGCTTGTCAGATGGTGAAAAATTTGACGAGTGGCGTAAGGTTAGGTCTGGTCAAGCAAAGGTCGTTGTAGGAGCACGTTCTGCTATCTTTGCTCCCTTGGACAATATTGGAGCAATCATTATCGATGAGGAGCACGAGGCGACCTATAAGCAGGAATCCAATCCTCGCTATCATGCTAGAGATGTGGCCTTGCTTAGGTCCAAAAGTCATGGCGCTATTCTTGTACTTGGTTCAGCCACGCCTTCTATTGAGTCGCGAGCGAGGGCTCAGAAAGGGGTCTACCATTTTTTTGAATTGACGGAGAGGGCCAATCCTAGTGCTAAAATTCCGCAGGTTGAAGTGGTGGACTTTAAGGACTTTGTCGGTAGACAAGAGGCGAGTGATTTTACGCCACCTCTCTTGGAGAAAATCCGAGAGCGATTGGCACGTAAGGAACAAGTCGTTTTGTTGTTGAATCGTCGTGGGTATTCTTCATTTGTCATGTGTCGTGACTGTGGCTATGTGGATGACTGTCCGAACTGTGATATTTCACTGACTTTGCATATGGATACCAAGACCATGAATTGTCACTACTGTGATTTTCAAAAAGCTATTCCTAATGTCTGTCCTAATTGCCAGAGTCGTCAGATTCGCTATTATGGGACTGGGACACAGAAGGCTTATGATCAATTGACGGAACTTTTTCCAGAAGCCAGAGTGATTCGTATGGATGTTGATACTACACGTAAAAAAGGCGCTCACGAGAAACTTTTAGAGACTTTTGGGAGTGGCAAGGCTGATATTCTGCTAGGCACCCAAATGATTGCCAAGGGCTTGGATTTTCCCAATGTTACCTTGGTAGGGGTCTTAAATGCGGATACGTCGCTAAATTTACCAGATTTTCGTTCGGCTGAGCGCACTTTCCAGCTGTTGACTCAGGTGGCTGGTCGTGCTGGTCGTGCGGACAAGGAAGGGGAGGTTATTATTCAGACCTATAACCCTAGTCATTATGCCATTCGTTTTGCTCAGCAACAGGATTATGAGGGATTCTATGCCTATGAGATGGGGATTCGCCGTCAGTTGGCCTACCCGCCATATTTTTATACGGTAGGGATCACTCTTTCCCACAAGGATGAAGAGTTTGTAGTCCGTAAGAGCTATGATGTCATGGCTTGTTTAAGAGAACATTTGTCGGACAAGGTGACTTTCTTGGGACCAACACCAAAACCTATTGCCCGAACACATAACCTTTATCATTATCAGATTATTATCAAATATCGTTTTGAGGATAGCTTGGAAGAGACACTTAATAGGATCCTTGATATGACTCAGGAACCTGAAAATAAGGATCTACGTTTGATTATCGATCATGAGCCTCAGAATTTTACCTAATTTAGAAAAGGAAGAATATGACAAAAATAATATTTATGGGAACGCCGGCCTTTTCAGCGACAGTGCTGGAGGGACTTTTGACAGATGAGCATTACGACATTGTCGCTGTTGTCACACAGCCAGATCGTGCTGTCGGCCGAAAAAAAGAAATTCGCATGACACCAGTTAAGGAATTAGCCTTGGCGCATGAGTTGCCAATCTATCAGCCTGAAAAATTATCAGGCTCTGAAGAAATGGCCCAACTGATATCACTTGGAGCTGATGGTATTGTTACTGCGGCTTATGGTCAATTTTTGCCAAGCAAATTGCTTGATAGCATGGACTTTGCGGTTAATGTTCACGCATCGCTCTTGCCAAAATATCGTGGTGGTGCACCTATCCATTATGCTATCATCAATGGTGATGCAGAAGCTGGTGTGACCATTATGGAAATGGTCAAGGAAATGGACGCTGGTGACATGGTCAGCCAAAAGGCCTTGCCAATTCTGGACCAAGATAATGTCGGTACTATGTTTGAAAAATTGGCAGTTTTGGGTCGTGACCTCTTGCTTGAAACCTTGCCTGCCTACATTGCAGGAGAAATCAAACCTGTTCCTCAAGATGCCAGTCAGGTAACGTTTTCACCAAACATTAGCCCAGAAGAGGAGCGCCTTGATTGGAATAAGTCGGGTCGTGACATTTTCAATCAAATCCGAGGTATGTATCCATGGCCTGTGGCACACACTTTGCTTAATGGCAAACGTTTCAAAATTTATGAGGGAGACTTAGTAGAAGGACAAGGACAGGCTGGTCATATTATCGAAAAAACTAAGAAGAGTTTGGTCGTTGCGACTGGTCAGGGGGCTATTTCGCTTAAGAGTGTTCAGCTTGAAGGTAAACCTCGTATGGCTATTGCTGATTTCCTTAATGGAGTCGGTCGCAATCTTGAAGTAGGTGATGTCTTTGGCCAATGATTGGAAAAAAACAGCCCGTGGACAGGCACTTGAAGTTTTAGAAGAAGTCTTTCAAGAAGGGGCTTACTCAAATATTGCCCTCAATGCACGTCTGAGCAATTCATGTCTAACAGATAAGGACAAGGCCCTGGTAACGGAAATTGTTTATGGAACTGTTGCCCGTAAGATCACTTTGGAATGGATCTTAGCCCATGTCATTGAGGATCGAGATAAACTTGAAGCTTGGGTCTATGACCTATTGCTTTTGAGTCTTTACCAGTTGGCCTACTTGGATAAGATTCCATCCCATGCGGTGGTTAACGATGCCGTTTCTATTGCCAAAAATCGTGGCAATAAAAAAGGAGCTGAGAAGCTGGTGAATGCAGTTCTTCGCAAACTATCTAGCCAGCCATTGCCAGATCCAAGCAAGATTAAACGTGTCAATAAACGCTATTCTGTTCAATATTCCCTACCTGTATGGTTGGTGAAAAAGCTTATTGAGCAGTATGGGGAAGAGCGAGCTCTTGCTATTTTCCAAAGTCTCTTTGTGAGAAACAAGGCCAGTGTCCGTGTGACGGATGTGTCCCGTATGGAAGAAATTGCGGAGGCCACTGGAGCTGAGCGTTCAGATTTGTCACCAGTTGGGCTTGTTAAGTCTTCGGGTTATTTTGCTGGGACTGATTATTTTAAAGAGGGGTTATTGACCATTCAGGATGAGACTAGTCAGCTAGTTGCACCAACTTTAGCAATTCAAGGTATGGAAGAAATCCTGGATGCTTGTGCGGCACCCGGAGGTAAGACTGTCCATATGGCATCATACTTGACGAGTGGACATGTGACGGCTCTTGACCTTTATGATCATAAGCTTGCTCTTATTAAAGAAAATGCACAACGACTTGGTCTGGCTGATAAGGTTAAAACTCAGAAACTAGATGCTCGTCAGGTGCATCAAGTCTTTCCGACTGCTAGTTTTGACAAGATTCTAGTGGATGCTCCTTGCTCAGGGATCGGTCTCATTCGTCGAAAACCAGACATAAAATACAATAAGGATCTCCAAGACTTTAAATCCCTCAAGTCTGTGCAATTGGATATATTATCCAGTGTTTGTCAAACCCTACGAAAAGGTGGTATAATAACCTACAGTACTTGCACCATCATAGCAGAAGAAAATCAAGAGGTAATTCAGGCCTTTCTTGAGAGCCATCCTGATTTTGAGCAAGTTGCCTTGGATCATCCATGCAAGGACATCGTGGTCAATGGCTATTTGGCTATCACCCCCGAACAGTATCTAACTGATGGTTTTTTTATCGCTCAGTTGCGTAAGAAAGTCTAGGGTTACAGAGGAGGAAACACTGACGCAAGTCAGAAAGAAAATTATGGAAATATCGTTATTAACGGACATTGGTCAAAAACGGTCAAACAATCAAGATTTTGTTAATAAATTTGTCAATAAGGCTGGTGTTACACTTGTCATTGTTGCAGATGGAATGGGTGGACACCGTGCTGGAAATATTGCCAGTGAGATGTCAGTATCTGACCTTGGTCGTGACTGGATTAACACTGATCATCGTGAGTTGAGCCATATTCGTGATTGGATGATTGCTGCCATCGACGAAGAAAATCGTAAAATCTATGAGCTTGGTCAAAATGAAGAATATAAAGGAATGGGAACGACTATCGAGGTTCTTGCCTTAGTTGATAATGCTGTGATTTTCGCTCATGTTGGGGATTCACGTATTGCCCTTATCCGTAATGGTGAGTATAAGCAATTAACGAGCGATCACTCCTTGGTCAATGCTCTTATCAAGGCTGGTCAGTTGACAGAAGAAGAAGCTGCAGTTCACCCACAACGTAATATTATTACGCAATCTATAGGGCAAGCTGCTCCAGTTGAAGCAGATCTTGGTGTTCAACAATTGGAACCGGGAGATTATATTTTGGCCAATTCAGATGGATTGACTAATATGATTTCAATTGAACAGATTATTCATATTGTTAACAGTCCTGGTCTTGTCGAAGAAAAAGCCAGTCGTTTAGTTGCTGCTGCCAATGAAGCCGGTGGTCATGATAATATTACAGTTGCTCTCATCGAAGTAGAAAGTGAGGAAGGATAATGATCCAAGTTGGCAAATTGTTTGCTGGACGTTATCGAATCCTTAAATCTATCGGACGTGGTGGTATGGCGGATGTTTATCTGGCTAACGACCTGATTCTGGATAATGAAAGTGTAGCTATTAAGGTGCTACGTACCAATTATCAAACTGATCAGGTTGCTGTGGCGCGTTTCCAGCGTGAAGCACGTGCCATGACTGAGCTTAGCCATCCGAATATCGTTGCGATTAGAGATATTGGTGAAGAAGACGGTCAGCAGTTCTTGGTGATGGAGTATGTGGATGATTCGGACTTGAAGAAATTCATTCAAGACCATGCACCATTGTCTAACCAAGATGTTGTGCGTATTATGGGGGAAGTCCTTTCCGCCATGACTCTTGCCCACCAAAAGGGTATTATTCACCGTGACCTTAAGCCACAGAACGTTCTATTAACTAAGGATGGTAGAGCTAAGGTTACAGACTTTGGTATCGCAGTAGCATTTGCTGAAACCAGCCTGACACAAACTAACTCAATGTTGGGGTCAGTCCATTATTTGTCACCAGAACAGGCACGTGGTTCTAAAGCCACTATCCAAAGTGATATCTATGCTATGGGGATTATGCTCTTTGAAATGTTGACAGGGCATATCCCTTTTGATGGCGATAGTGCAGTAACCATTGCACTTCAACATTTCCAAAAGCCCCTGCCATCGATTTTGGCTGAGAACCGTAACGTTCCTCAAGCTTTAGAAAATGTTGTTATTAGAGCAACTGCTAAAAAGCTTGAAAATCGTTACAACAGCACTTTGGAAATGAGTCGCGACCTAGTAACTAGTTTGCATCCTAGTCATAGTCGTGATTCTAAGGTAGTTTTTGATGACATGACGGATGCTAAGACCCTGCCAAAGGTTGATTCAGTTTCATCAGTAGGTCCTGAGAAAAAGATTTCTCCTAAACCATCAGAGCCTACACCGGCTCCAAGCAAACAACCGAGGGAAAAAGCTTCTCTATCTAAAAAAAAGAAAAATCTCTTTTCAACTCTACTCAAGGTTTTACTAGGCTTCGTCTTTATAGGAATTATCATTTTTGCCTATCTTGTTTTTACCAATCCTGACAATGTCCAAGTACCAAATGTTGTAGGTCAAGAGTTGTCAACAGCTCAGACGAAACTTGAAAGTGCAGGCTTTAAGGTTGGCGATGTTAAAGAAGTCGAAAATGATTCAGTCAATAAGGGCAAAGTTATCAAGACCGACCCTACAGCTGGGACAATGCGTAAAGAGGGAGCAAGCATTGATGTCTATGTTTCTTCTGGTAGCAAAGGTTTCACTCTGAAAAATTACAAGGGGAAAAATTATAAGGATGCCATTGAGGATTTAACCTCGAATTATGGGGTTTCCGAGGATCAGATCGATATTCAACATGTCGAAGACGATAATGCTAAAGAAGGCGAAATTCTATCTCAAAGTTCGGAGAAAAACAAGTCCTTCAATCCTAAAGATAGTAAGGCAAAAATCAAGTTTCGTGTGGCAACTCCTAAGACTATAACTATGCCTGATGTGACTGGTTTAACTGTCTCGACAGCAGTCCAAACCTTGAATAGTAAAGACATTTCAAGCAGCAGTATTGAGTATCATGACTATAATACTGGTGTTAAGTTGGATAAGAGTAAGGTACCTAGTAATACAGAGGTCCTTTATCAAGATCCTCAAGTTGGTACTGCTGTTGATGGCACAGTGATTCTCTATGTTTCAGTCGTAACTAAGAGTTCAAGTATTCAACAGTCAAGCTCAGCAAGTACGACACAATCGTCGTCATCTACAAGTTCTAGTTCTGAAAGTAGTACAGCTTCTAGTACCGAAACAGCTACAGAAGCTACTCACACAGAGCAATAATGAGTTTGAAAATTTTAGATATAAGAAAAAGAGAGGCTTTCTGACTCTCTTTTTAATTCAATTGCTTGGGAATTTTAAAGTGGCTGCTTGTCAGGGATGGCAGATTCTTTTATGATGAACGCGCATCACATAGAGGAGAGGCGTAATGAGAAACCGTAGAAAACTGAAAAAGGTATATTATTAGCTACGATATTGTCATGACGGTTCTAGCCCTTCTTTTCATAGGGAGAGTAATTTTTTGATTTGGTTGGGTTGATTACTATTGGGAGACATTCTTTTCTATCTATTAATCAGACCATTACCCTTAAATTTGCTTTAGATTATACTATTCGTTTTTCCTTGGCACTTCGGGAGCGGATTTTTGTTAAAACGCATGTGTTGGACTTGTTGACCATCATTTCTTAAAATGAAGTATTTACCTTCCTTTGTTTTTCAAGGCTGGAACGCTTTGATCGTTTGGAAAAAATCTCACGTTGAATTGGTCTAAGTAGTAAGTTTAAGCATAATTCAAATCGTATTAATCGTAGAAATGGTTTTCACTTTTTGTTTTCGGCTAATAGTATTATCATCCTTATCAGTAGTAGTATTATTGCCCGTGTGGAGCATCATAATTTTATAGATGATATTTGGTGATCTGTGGCAACAGTTACCACAGTAGGTTACGGGGATATTGTCCCTAAAAACCTCGTAGGTAAGGCAATTGCTGTTGTGCTCATGTTTAGTGGAATTGCTACTCTGGGGTTGTTGACAGCTCTCTTAATAATATTTTTTTGCGTTCAGGTCGCTAAACTGAACGAAAAATAGCTGAGCTTGAGAAGGAGTTGGCTGAATAACGTGTCATTCTTGAGGAAATCAGAAGTACGGTGCTTGCTATGAGTAGGAAAATGAATAAGAACGACGACTAGGTTTTCTGTAGATTAAAGATTGTGCTTCCTATGATGGGGGTGCTTTTTTGTCGCTATCTCGTATAGCCAGTAATCTCTCGAACTAGTCCTCTTTGTCAATTAGTCCAAAATTTGATAGAATGAACCCTGTATACTTTTATTTGAGAGGTCCTTATGACCAAATTTAATTTTTTCTTAGTGGTGGAGGCTCTTCTTTTAACTCTAGGCTTAATCACCATCTTTAATAATGATATTATCCGTTTTATTTTCATACTGGTTTTAACCTTGTTGGCCGTTCGCTTTTTTAACAAGGAGTCCAAGAGCGACTTTGTCTTGACGATCTGCTTGATTTCACTTTTTTTGGTTTCCATGTGGAATATCTATGTGGTTCTTGCTATCTTAGTGGGTGTGGCCTATGTCATGATTAACCATTTTTCACAGGTCAAGAAAAAGAATCGTTACGCTCTCATTCAATTTAAGGAAGATGACTTGAATCCACAGGCTGTGCGAAATCAGTGGATTGGAACTCATATGGAACCTGTCAGTGATCGCTATGACTTTGATGATATTAATATTATCCGTTTCTTTGGGACAGATGTGATTGATTTGACCCAGGTTATCGTTTCAGGTCGAGAAAATGTCGTCATTTTACAGAAACTTTATGGACCAACGACAATCTTGGTACCAATTGATATTTCCGTTAAGTTGAATATATCAGCTATCTATAGCTCTGTGACCTTCTTTGATGAAGATGAATACGACCTCCGTTACGAAAGCTTGACCTTGCAGGGGGCAGAGTATGAGCATGCCCATCGAACGCTTAAATTGATTCTCAATGTGGGAGCTGGACCAGTGGAGGTACGTCGTAAATGAAGAAACAGTACCTATTTTTAATCCTAACTTATTCAGTTGTTGTTTTAATTGGGGTTACCCTTGTGGTTATGGATAGCTTTAACCTCAACTTTTCACTGGTTTTCGGTAGTATCTCTCAGGTATTTCACTTCCTTTTTAACATGTTTTTTGTGGTTCTGAGTTTGCTCATTTTGCTGTATATTCTTTGGGCCATTGCAAATGATAATAGTATGCGTTCGGTCAATCAAGACTTGCGTCGTATTATCAATAACCAACCTGTCAAACGTCAGGGAGATAGTGAGTTGGACAAGAATATGATGCGTCTATCTCATAAAATGCGTAAATTGACCAAGGATCTGCAAAAAACGGAAAATGCTCAGGCTTTGAAAAGTCGTGATATTATTAAGAAAGAGCGAGGTCGCATTGCTCGAGATCTTCACGATACCGTTAGCCAGGAGCTTTTTGCGGCTAGTATGATTCTATCTGGTGTTTCTCAGATGGTGGACCAGCTAAGTAAGGAAGATTTACATCATCAGATTCAGGCAGTCGAGGCCTTGCTGACTGATGCTCAAAATGATATGCGTGTCTTGCTTTTGCACCTTCGTCCGACAGAACTTGAGAACAAGACTTTGCAGGAAGGCTTGCAGATGATTCTTAAAGAATTAACTGATAAATCCAATATCCGTGTTGTCTATAAGGATATGGTTAAGAAAGTGCCTAAGCGTATTGAAGATAATCTCTTTAGGATTGCCCAAGAGTTTATCTCTAATACCCTTAAGCACGCCAAGGCCAGCCAAATAGAGGTCTACCTCTATCAAAATAGTCAGGAAATTCAGTTAAAAATGCTAGATAATGGTGTTGGTTTTGATTTGAATGCCTCGACTGACGAGATGAGTTATGGACTAAAAAATATCCAAGAGCGTGTTGATGAAATGGCGGGAACTGTGCAGTTCCTATCAGCTAAAGGTAAAGGGACGTCTATTGATGTTCGTGTGCCAATATTAAGAGGAGAAGACAATGTCGAATAAGATTAATGTAATTTTGGTAGATGATCATGAAATGGTTCGTTTAGGCCTTAAGAGTTTCTTGAATCTCCAAGGAGATGTAGAAGTGGTTGGAGAGGCAGAAAACGGCCGTGAGGGTGTCGATCTTGCCCTGGAGCTACGACCAGATGTCGTTGTTATGGACCTTGTTATGCCTGAGCTAGATGGTGTTCAGGCGACTTTGGAATTGCTAAAAGAATGGCCTGAAGCTAAGATTCTAGTTTTGACCAGCTATTTGGACAATGAAAAAATTTATCCAGTCATTGAAGCTGGCGCCAAAGGCTATATGCTTAAAACGAGCAGTGCAGCAGAGATTCTAAATAGTATCCGTAAGGTTTACCGTGGAGAGGAAGCTATCGAAACTGAGGTAGACAATAAGATTAAATACCATGATAGTCACCCGAACTTACATGATGACTTGACCGCGCGCGAACGTGATATCTTAGCCCTCCTAGCTAAAGGCTATGACAATCAAACCATTGCTAACGAACTTTTTATTTCTTTAAAAACCGTCAAGACTCATGTGTCTAATATCCTTGGGAAATTAAATGTTGATGACCGTACTCAGGCTGTAGTTTATGCCTTTAGACATCATCTGGTTTCACAGGATGATGAATAAATCTATTTTAGGAGTTGGAAAAGGTTAATTATGGCTGTGCAAATTATCTCTTATTTTACGAGTCAAAGTGTTTGACTTTATTTCTAGCAACATATATAATTAGTCTGTCCTAAAACTTTTTTTCATATGAGGTTTCTTCAACCTCGAATCATCATCTAAGGTCACTTATATGATAAAATCTCCTAACTCCTAGCAATCGGTTATGCCGATTGTTTTTTTTGAAAAAAAGTTAAAAAAGGTATTGACAGCCTCCTGATTTTTCTGTAGAATAATAAGAGTCTTTTGGGGTATAGCCAAGCGGTAAGGCAAGGGACTTTGACTCCCTCATGCGTTGGTTCGAATCCAGCTACCCCAGTTCTATCTGAGGGTAGAGATACAGATTATGGTCCGTTGGTCAAGGGGTTAAGACACCGCCTTTTCACGGCGGTAACACGGGTTCGAATCCCGTACGGACTATAAGCTCCAGCTAAAGAAAGCTGGTTTTTTTGTGTCCTTTTTGATAAAATAGAGGGGTTGAATGGTCTAAGCCAGACATTTTATATCTCTTTGAAATGAAGAATAATAAAAATCTAACCTGGTTTAAAATGCGCGTTTTGAGATAGCCGTCATGGGCTACTTGATAATTTGTTGACTCATGGTTTGATTTGAATAAGAAATAATAAGGAAGTTGAATGACATATTATAACGTTGGAAAGATTGTAAATACACAGGGATTGCAGGGTGAACTTCGTGTTTTATCTGTAACAGATTTTGCGGACGAACGTTTTAAGAAGAAGAGTGTACTAGCTCTTTTTGATGACAAAGATAATTACATCATGGATGTTGAGGTTGCGAGTCACCGTAAGCATAAGAACTTTGATATCGTTAAGTTTAAAGGTCTTTACCATATCAATGATGTAGAAAAGTATAAGGGCTGTAGCCTAAAGATTGCTGAGGAAAATCTAACAGATCTTGATGATGGTGAATTTTACTATCATGAAATCATTGGTCTTGATGTCTATGAGGGTAATACGCTAATCGGTCAGGTTAAAGAGATTCTCCAACCGGGTGCTAATGATGTTTGGGTAGTGAAACGTAAAGGGAAAAAAGACCTGCTCTTGCCATATATTCCACCAGTGGTTCTTGATGTTGACGTTGCAGCCGGTCGTATTGAGGTTGAGCTCATGGAAGGATTAGACGATGAAGATTGATATCTTGACTCTATTTCCAGATATGTTTGCTCCTTTGGAACACTCCATTGTTGGTAAGGCAAAGGACAAGGGCATCCTAGAAATCAACTATCACAATTTCCGTGACAATGCGGAGAAGGCACGTCATGTAGATGATGAGCCCTATGGTGGTGGACAAGGCATGTTGTTACGTGCTCAGCCAATTTTTGATACCTTTGATAAATTAAATGTGACTAAGCCTCGCGTTATTCTCCTAGATCCTGCAGGTCGTACCTTCAATCAGACCTATGCTGAGGAATTGGCGCAAGAAGAGGAATTAGTTTTTATCTGTGGCCATTATGAGGGCTATGATGAGCGTATCAAAACTTTAGTAACTGACGAAATATCACTAGGAGACTTTGTCTTGACTGGTGGAGAGCTAGCCGCTATGACTATTGTAGATGCCACTGTCCGCTTGATTCCTGAGGTTTTAGGCAAGGAAGCCAGTCACAAGGATGATAGTTTCTCATCAGGTCTTTTGGAGTTCCCACAGTACACTCGCCCAGCTGAATTTCGTGGCATGAAGGTGCCAAATGTTCTCTTGTCGGGCCATCATGTTAATATTCGACGTTGGCGTATGGAGCAGAGCTTGCGAAAGACTTGGGAGCGTAGACCTGATCTCTTGGAAAACTATGATTTTACAGACGAAGAACGTCAGATTTTAGAAGAGATAAAATCAGAAGGAAAATAAAATGGCAGAAGAAAAGATATACGATATTACTATTATCGGTGGTGGTCCAGTCGGCCTTTGGGCCGCCTTTTATGCCGGCCTACGTGGTATGACTGTGAATATTATCGAGAGTTTGTCAGAGCTTGGTGGTCAGCCTGCCATTCTCTACCCAGAAAAGAAAATCTATGATATCCCAGCCTTTCCTCAGACGACAGGTGCCGAATTGATAGAAAATCTCTTGATCCAGCTTAAGCGTTTTGAAGATCGTGTCAGCATTCACTTAAAAGAGGAAGTTCAAACTTTTAAAAAAACAGATGGTATCTTCACAATCGCTACTAGCAAGGGTCAACACTTGTCCAAGGCTATCGTCATTGCTTGTGGAAATGGTGCTTTTGCTCCACGTCCTTTAGGTGTGGACAATGAAGAAGATTTTGCGAACAATAACTTGTTATATAATGTGCATAGTCTGGACCAATTTGCTGGCAAGAAGGTTGTGATTGCTGGTGGCGGTGATTCAGCTGTTGACTGGGCCAATCACTTGGATGGTGTTGCTGAGAGTGTGACCTTGATTCACCGTCGTGATGCCTTTCGTGCCCATGAGCATAGTGTGGAGCTTCTTTATCAATCATCAGTTAATGTGATGACACCTTATGTCCCTCTCGAAATTAAGGGTGAAAATGGTCATGCTCAAAGCTTGACTGTTCAGAGAGTTAAGTCGGATGAAGTTGTAGAATTGCCAATCGATGCCCTCATTGTTAGCTTTGGTTTCTCTACTAATAACAAGAATCTTCGTAACTGGAATGTCGACTACAAACGTTCTAGTATTACTGTTAATGCTCAGTTTGAAACTTCACAAGAAGGTGTCTATGCTATTGGTGGTGCGGCAGAATATGACGGTAAGATTGATTTGATTGCGGTTGGTATGGGTGAAGCTCCTATTGCTATCAACCAAGCTATTCAATATATTGAACCAGACGGTAAGAATCGTCCGGTTCACTCAACATCATTAATTGAAGAATAATTAAAAAAAGAAGAGATAAGTCACTCGAAGTGGGCGAACAGGGAGATTTTCTACTATTACCTTAGGAAAGTCTCAAAAGATGACCTTGTCTTCAATCTTAAGAGAGACTCGTCTCTCTTTTTTCGTGTCTAAAAACATGGTATAATACATTTATGGCTACAACGAAAAAAATGAAAAAAGGGGCGGCTTCTAAGAGTGGTAAGAAGCGTCTCACAAAAGCAGAATTAGACAGACAGAAGGCGATTAAGCGAATGCTATGGACCTTCTTTTTTGCCTTTGTCTTAATTTTCCCAGTTTTTCGATTGGGTTTCTTTGGGATTACACTATATAATCTCTTTCGAGTGTTCGTGGGGAGTATGGCTTATCCCTTGATTTTTGCCATCTATATCTATCTCTTTGGTTTTAAATGGTTACGGAAACATAGTAACTACGTGACTGGATTTTGGATGGTCTTTGCAGGTCTTCTACTCGAGTTTCACGCCTATCTCTTTAGTATAGAACGCATGGATGGGCTGGATATTTTTCTGGGGACTAAGGATTTGCTTTTTGGAGATTTGGTGAGTGTTCAGGTGGCTCGTTTTGCGGGTGGTGGTATGTTGGGTGCACTCTTGTACAAGCCTATTTCTTTCCTCTTTTCAAATATTGGTAGCTTCATGATTGGGGGCTTGATTATTCTATTGGGTGCTTTCATTTTTAGTCCTTGGGATGTTTTAGATATCATGGATTATGCAAAAGGCATCTGGCAGAGAGGTGCCGAGAAGCATTTGGAACGAACGGTCAAACGTCTGGAGAAGAAGGCGGAACGTCAGGCTCAGAAAGAGCGTGAAGCGCAAGAACGTGCCGAGAAAGAGCGTCTGGCCGATTTGATTGTCGACGAGGAAACGGGTGAAATCTTGGATGATGCTTCAGAAGAGTTACCACAAGAAGCCGAGATTTTTGAACCTGAACCTGAAATCAGTGATTATGCCTCTGAGGATTACTATGATAATCCGCCTCCAGGGGATCGTGAGGATTTCCAAGATAGTTATGTTCCCTATCCGGAGGAATTGCTAACCGAAGAATTCCCACCATCTATGGTGGTTAAGGGAGATGATGCTCCTGTTGAGGTTGATTTTACACCGAAGGAACTCCTACAGTATAAACTTCCTGATATAGATCTCTTTGCACCTGATAAACCAAAGAGTCAGTCTAAAGAGAAAAATATCGTTCGTAAGAATATCCGAATCTTAGAAGATACCTTCAAAAGTTTCAACATTGATGTCAAGGTTGAGCGGGCTGAGATTGGACCGTCTGTAACCAAGTATGAGGTCAAGCCTGCTGTTGGGGTCCGAGTCAATCGTATCTCTAATTTATCGGATGACTTGGCTCTGGCTCTTGCTGCAAAAGATGTCCGTATTGAGGCACCCATACCTGGAAAATCTTTGGTTGGTATCGAAGTACCTAATTCCGAGATAGCAACAGTTTCTTTCCGTGAACTTTGGGAACAGTCTAAGACGGATCCTAATAAGCTCTTGGAAGTTCCTCTTGGTAAGGCGGTTGATGGTTCGGCTCGTAGCTTTGACCTAGGTCGTATGCCTCACTTGTTAGTGGCTGGATCAACTGGTTCTGGTAAATCTGTTGCGGTTAATGGAATCATCTCTAGTATTCTGATGAAGGCTCGCCCAGACCAGGTTAAGTTCCTCATGGTCGACCCTAAGATGGTTGAACTTTCTGTTTACAACGATATTCCTCATCTCCTTATTCCTGTGGTGACCAATCCACGTAAGGCCGCCAAGGCTCTTCAAAAAGTAGTTGATGAGATGGAAAATCGTTACGAACTCTTTAGTAAGTTTGGCGTGCGTAACATCGCAGGCTATAATTCCAAGGTTGAGGACTGGAATGCCAAGTCGCAAGAGAAACAGATTCCCTTGCCTTTGATTGTGGTTATCGTTGATGAGTTGGCTGATTTGATGATGGTGGCCAGTAAGGAAGTGGAAGATGCCATCATCCGTCTGGGACAAAAGGCACGCGCGGCTGGAATTCACATGATTCTTGCAACCCAACGTCCATCAGTTGATGTTATCTCTGGCTTGATTAAGGCCAATGTGCCATCTCGCGTGGCCTTTGCTGTGTCTTCTGGAACAGATAGTCGTACCATTTTAGATGAAAATGGGGCAGAAAAACTACTTGGACGCGGGGATATGCTTTTCAAACCGATTGATGAGAATCATCCTGTTCGTTTGCAAGGGTCCTTCATTTCAGATGATGACGTGGAACGTATTGTGACCTTTATTAAGGGGCAGGCTTCAGCTAACTATGACGAGAGCTTTGATCCTGGTGAAGTTTCAGAGAATGATTTTGGTAGTGGTTCATCCACTAATAGTGGTAGCTTGGAAGGAGATCCTCTCTTCGAAGAAGCGAAAGCATTGGTATTGGAAACACAAAAAGCTAGCGCTTCTATGCTTCAGCGTCGTCTGTCGGTCGGATTTAACCGTGCTACTCGCTTGATGGAAGAACTAGAAGAAGCCGGAGTGATTGGACCTGCTGAAGGCACTAAGCCACGTAAGGTTTTGATGACTCAAGAGTGATGATGGAAAAAGTACTACCCACCATTTACACATGTTTTAAATATAATAAAAGGATGTGAGAGTAACTGTTTCGGCGCAAATTTTCGGCTCCTTGTCAACTGTAGTGGGTTACGAAAAGCTAACATCTAGAGAGGACCGGATAGGTTTTCTCTTTTTGTATGTTCAGAGTGATGAAGACACGTTTCTTAAAGTTGATGAAGTTTCTAAAACCAAAGCCCAACCGTTTGATGTCTTTAATCAACTTGTTAGTCGCTTCGAGTTTTGCGTTTAAATAGTCTGTTTCTAGTGCATTCTTGATGTGTATTGTTTGTGTCTAAGAAAAGTCCTAAAGACAGTTTGAAAGTAATGATTGACGACGTTTAAGTTTTCTTGAATGAGCTCAAAAAACTCATCTACTCTTTTTTTTCTGATAGTGAAAAAGTAAAAGCTGATAAAGTTTGTAGGCATTAGCGATCTCTTCTGAAAGGACCAATGTCTTCTCAATGATTTCATGTGGTACCAAAGTTTGTCTGAAGGTCTTTGAATAGAAGGAGTTGAGAGATAGCTTACGACTGTCCTTTTGAAAAAGTCGCCAGTGATTTTTTAAATCTCAATAAGGTAGTGAATTCTTATTAAACTGGTTCATAATGGCAATTCTTGTCTTTAAAAAGGCACGTCCAAGGTGCTGGATGATGTGGAAACAATCAATAATAATTTGGACATTTAGAAAAAATCTTCGAACTAGTAGCATATAAGATCCTGACATGTCCATCGTGATAAACCTTACCTTTTGTCGGATTTTCAATGGATACTTCAAAAAGTAGTTTCGTATAGTAGTTTGACGGTGATTATCAAGGATAGTTATGAGTTTGGTTTCAACAAAAGCGAGTTCACCTTTCTTGAAACCAAACTCATCCCAGGACATAACCCTTGGGAGTTTATCAAAATGTTCCTTGAAAGAAAACTGATCAAGCTTACGATAGACAGTGGATGTCGACACACGAAGTCTTCTGGCAATATCCGTTAGTGACATCTTCTCAGTTAGGAGTTGTGAGACCTTTTGACGGACTAGATTTGAGATTTGGCAGTTTTTCTCAACGATTGATGTCTTAGCCACCGTGATTCTCCTACAATTTTTACACTGGAAGCGACGCTTTTTAAGACGTAGTAGTGTCGGCATTCCCGCTTGTTCGAGAAGAGGGTTTTTAGAAGGTTTTTGAAAGTCATATTGTCTACATTAAAAAAGCTCTATACTCTCTACAGTGGTTTTACCCACTACAGAAATTATAGAGCCATGATAAAGGTGCCTTTAGGTTCCTAAAGTTACAGCTATTAAGTTTGACCAGCCACTATTTCTGGAAAAAGTTTATCTAGGATTTTAGTAGTGATAGCTTGGCCAGGACCCTCAGCACAGTAGGTGTGCATATACATCGAAGGGTTAAAGTTGAGCTCAATGCAGGTGCAATGAGGATTTTCCTTGGTGGCAATTTGAGTTTCATCTGGAATTATCAGATCAACCCCGCAAGCCCAGGCGCCCATGCTAGTTGCCATGGCTGCGGCTAATTCTTGGTAAGAGGAATCCATGGTCTCAGTGACATCAATAGAGTCACCACCTGTAGAGATGTTGGAATTACGACGCAGATTGACCTTTTTTCCTTCTGGGAGAATATCATCAGGTGTATAACCCTGTTGAGCTAACATTAGTTGTTCGATGTCTCCTAGCTCAATGATTTCCAGAGGTGACCGGTGATCACGGCCACGCAATGGATTAGCATTTTTCTGAGCGACTAGTTCACGAATGGTGTGTTTGCCATCACCAATAACATTGGCAGCAACACGCAGAAGCACAGCCTCACAACGCCCATCCAAGATGAAGAAACGGTATTCGGTTCCTGGAATAAATTCTTCAACAAGGACAGAGGTATCTTCTGCGAAAGCAATTTCAAGGGCTTTTTGATAGTTGTCAAGACTGGCAGGTTCTTGGAAAATGGAAATTCCCAGACCAAAGTTAGTTGACTTGGGTTTGACAACAATTTGCTTATCCTTGATAAGAGGGTAGTAGGCAAGTCCTTCCTCAAGACTGGTAAATTCGTCTCCTGAAGGAACTGAAAAGCCAGCATCTGCTAGAATCTTCTTGGTTACGGTCTTATTAGCCATAGCAAGGGGAACCACGTAGTTGTCTTTTGAGGTCATGTTACCGTTTTTGACGTATTCAACATGGTCTTGGTGCCAAAGTTTTAGGAATTGATCTTGCTCATCCAATATTTCAAAGTGAATTCCCTTTTGGATGGCATCAAAGAGCAACATCTGGGTGGAGAGTTCCATCTCTTCATAGCCCTTGAGAGCATAGTGGGCAGTCCAGTCGTAATCATGATAGGCAAGAGCCTTGTTTAAAGCAAATTCGGCTAGAGATTTGTCTTTGATATAGGGTAAGAGCTGGGCAGAGAGCGTTTGATTTGGATCCGCAAAGGCTGCCTTAACTTGCTTAACCAGATCTTGATGATAGTCACCAAGTCCAAAGTGTTGCACCAGTTGGTCTAGGGCAGTTACAATGTCCTGAGTTTTAGCCTCCGAAGGTAGAGGTTCTAGAGGATGAGAGAGGGCAATTTTCTCATTTAGCGCGTGGCCTTGTGCAAGAGCTTGGTTGACATTTTCAGGGCTATCAAGCCAAAGGAAGGCTAAAATGAGTAAGTGCACAGTGTCCATAGTAGTCTGACTAATACCGATACGCTCAAAAGGGTTAAGGTCGAAATTACGGAACTCTAGGTAGGTGATTCCCTTGTCAAGGAAGGAACGATTAACCTTTTGTCCACGGAAACGAACAGCTGAGTAAAATTCTTTCTCTGCAATCAAATCTCCTTGTTCGATATAGGTTTCAATGGCTGAGACATAATCTTCTAGACTTACAAAGGATACTTGAATCTCTTCCTTATTGACATAGCCGTGGTCACTGTTACGGAAGGAACGCACAGGTTCTGGAACTTCCTGGTCAAAGAAACCTTGTTCGGCGATGGGTGAGGCCCCAAAGAGATAGGTAATCACCCAACGGTAGCGCAAGTAGTTCTGAGCTAGCTTAAGATAGAGGGCGTTTTTGAAGGCAATCATATCGGTCTGATCACTTTCTTGGAACAAGGCCTCAACTAAATCTTTACCCAGTTCCATATTATAGTGGATACCTGAGATAGCTTGTAGTTTAGTTCCGTATTTTTCAGCCAAATAGTTACGATAATAGCGTTCGAAGTCATTTTCCAGTTGAGCAACTTGAATCTCCTCTGCCTTTAGACGAGGTGGCATGGACAAAGGCCAGAGAACCTCGTCTGTAGCAATAGAGCGGCCAGCTACATCAGTGATAGCTCCCAGAAATCGGCGAGCCTCAGTAGTAGATTTGGCAACTGGTGTGATGAGTTCCATCTGAAACTCGCAAAAATCAGTCTGAATATAGGGGTGGAAACTACGAGCTCCTAGACAGGATGGGTGAGGTGTATGCACCAGTTGTCCTTGCCTATCGACACGTAGACTCTCGCGCTCGATTCCAAAATTAGCTTGGAGAATAGGGCTGGTAGCTTCCAGTTTTTGAAGAAGTTGGTTTAATGTCATAGAATCACCTTTTCATCTAATGTTAGTGATAGTCTATTATAAATAGGAACAGAAAACAAATTTCTGCTACGGTTAAGAGGAATTTCCGAATATTTTGAATGAGTTTGTGAAAAATGAACAGATTTCAATCAAAAAATGAGAAATTAGAACAATTCTCAGTTACATAAAATTTTACTTGCAATTTAAATCAAATTAGCCTATACTTGTGAAGTATATATGAGAACGAAAGAATCCCTAGGATATGCCCTCAGGGGCTTTTGTATGCCTTCAAAAGGGTATAACCGTTCTTTTATAGATAAAATATGAGCATTTAGCTGGATATTTTAAATGTTTCCTTTGAATAGAGCAGACAATTTTTTTCATAGTGGCAGTAGTTAACCAATAGTCTAGGTCTTGTTGAGAACAAAGTAATAATCTCACAAGTCACCCTGTTCGCCCAGCGATACTTTCACTGTGATGACTTGGAGAACTCGCTTTATCTATCACTGAATGAAACACGCTCTGCACAGAGTAGGCGATATTTTTCACCGTGGTAGTAGTTATAGAAGTCAAAAGACTTCTATAACACGGAAGTTTTGAGACTGAGGATCAAAACTTAGCTATGAGATTCCGAAGGAAGCTGCTAGCGTCCGAAGCCACTTAAGAAAAATATCAAAAAATAAAAGAAAAACAAATAAAACGGAGATAATTATGTTTCAAACTCTTATCGCCCAGATAAAGGAATACAAGAAACCCTCATTTCTATCGTCCCTCTTTATGGCGCTAGAAGTCATGTTTGAGATTTCCATTCCCTTTGTCATGGCTAATCTTTTGGACAAAGGTGTCCAACAATCCAACATGTCTAACATTTGGTTCTATGATGGTCTCATGTTGGTTTGCGCCTTTCTATCCTTATTCTGTGGTATGCAGTCGGCTCGCTATGCGGCTGTTGCTTCTGCTGGATTTGCTAAGAATCTACCTTGATTAATCGTTTCTACGACATCCAATCTGGTGTGATTACTTATGATGGCATCGATGTGAAACTGATTGAAAAAGATTCTCTTCGTCGATCACTTGGTATCGTACTTCAAGATACGCATCTCCTCACAGGGACTATCGCTGAAAATATTGCCTACGGCCGTGCGGATGCGACTCGCGAGGAAATTCTTGAAGCTGCTCGTATTGCTAACGTGGATTCTTTTGTGCAACATTTGGACAATGGTTACGACACTGTTCTTACAGATGATGGCGCAGGCTTGTCTGATGGACAACGTCAGCTGATTGCCATTACGCGTGCTGCCCTTGCCAATGCACCGGTTCTCATCCTTGATGAAGCGACTTCTTCGATTGACTCTCGTACTGAAAAATTGGTACAAGAGGGGATGGACCGGCTTATGGAAGGACGTACGGTCTTCGTTATCGCCCACCGTCTTTCAACCATCGTTAATTCTGACGTTATCCTGGTTATGGATCATGGGCGTATCATTGAACGTGGTGACCATGATACCCTTATGGAACAAGGTGGTACCTACTACCGACTTTATACTGGCGGTCTTGAAATTGATTAATATGTAAAAGGTTTCTTTTGAGTTTTCTCTTGTAAAAACGATAGATTTGATCTCTTAAATCTCAACTTCTTCTAAACCGTGTGCATCCAGGCGATATATCTTTTGACAAACTTGTCTGAGGTAGTTGACATCATGTAATACTGTAAGAAGTGCACCTGGATAGTTCTCGAAGAGCTGTCGGACTTGGGGTTGTGAGGTGGGTGAAAAATTTCTGGTTGGTTCATCTAAGATCAAGAGTTGAGGGCTTTCTATGACGATGTGCAGTAGGAGTAGTTTTCCTTTTTGGCCACCAGATAGGCCAGCGATTGAAGGCACTGCATCTATAAAATGAGACACAAGAAAACACTCTTGTTGAATTCTGGTAAACTAGAAACAGGAGTGTTTTGTTATGGTCAAAAAAGCATATTCAGTAGAAACTAATCTAGCCTGTATCGAATGATTCTATTCTGTTCTCAAATCTGAAACCTTCTATCTCCATAAGTGAAGAAACTTAACTAAAGATAGTATAACAGATATTGTTAAAATTACATCATATTAATTGAAATTGGCTCTAAGGAAAATAATATCAGTGGCTCAAGAACATATGATTCTTTCGGTGAAGTTCTAGCGAAATATACTAAATCTGAGGATTTAAACGACTTCCTCAACTACAATCGAAAACTTTTTACGACTATCGACAATATGAATGATTGGTTTATCGATGCCACTAAGGATAAGGTCTACGTTGTAGAAAAGGCGTCTCAAAATGAAGGTGTTGGCGAGCACAAGTATCGTGCTTAAGATAACTTAACACGTGGTCTACACAGAAAAATGATTCTACCATTATTGAATCTTGATAAGACAGAGATGTTCTTGATTTCAACCTATGACACCATGTCTTATGGAACAGATAACAAGTACAATACGACTCTTGAAAAACTGAAATCTGAGATTGATTTAGCTGCCCAACGTCAAATCAACTACCTTGATTTCTGGCATAGATTGGCTAGAGACAAAGTTAAAAACAGGTTGTTCAAAGATATTGTCAATCCTGTCTGGGAAGGTTTCTATGTCTGGGGTCATGGTTGGCCAGAGCGTTACGGCCAATTCAAGAACAGTACGGAAGTCTATGCGCCAATTCGTGAAATCTATGGTCCAGTTGGTGAGTACTATGGAGACAATGGAGCCATGGCTGGTGCCTATGCTGCTATCTATGACAATCCATATGATAATCCGTGCCAAGGTTACTTACGTCATGTCTAACATGATTAGTGAGTACGGTGCTTCGGCCTTCACGCATGAAACTCCCCACCTCAATGACCGTATTGCCTACTTTGGAGATTATGGTCGTCGTGAAGGAACAGACGTTGAAGCTTATGCCCAAGGTCTTCTTCAATCACCAGCTACTCAGGGGCATCAAGGTGGATACGGTGCCTTAGGACTGAACATGGCCTTTGAAAGAGAAAACGACGGTAATCAGTGGTACAACACTAATCCAAACAAGTTGAACTCACGTGAAGCCATCGACCGTTACATGAAGGGTTACAACGACACCCTCATGCTTCTTGACTCACTTGAAGGGGAAGCAGTCCTCAATCAAGGAAATCAGGACCTCAATAACGCATGCTTCAAGAAGGTAGATAAACAGTTACGAGGTAACAGTAAAAATCAATACGACCAGGTTCGTTCTCTAAGTGATAGTGAAAAGGCTATTAACTTGACTTCTATTGATGACCTTGTAGATAATAACTTTATGACCAATCGTGGTCCTGGGAATGGTGTCTATAAACCAGATGATTTCTCTTCTGCCTATGTCAATGTCCCTATGATGTCTGCTATTTATGGAGGTAATACCAGTGAGGGATCTCCAGGAGCTATGTCCTTCAAGCATAACACCTTCAGACTCTGGGGTTACTATGGCTATGAAAAAGGCTTCCTAGGTTATGCAACTAACAAGTATAAACAAGAAGCAAAAGCGGCTGGTAAGGACACCCTTGGAGACGACTTTATCATTAGCAAGATTTCTGATGGTCAGTTCAACTTACTAGAAGACTTCAAGAAGGCCTATTTCAAAGAAGTGAAAGACAAATCATCACATGGTTTGACGACAGTTGCAATTGACGGTACAACAATAAGCTCTTATGATGATTTATTAGCCTTGTTTAAAGCTGTAGTAGCAAAAGATGCTGCAACTATTAAAACAGATAATAAGGGGAATAAATCTGTGTCAACAAGTCATACGACGAAACTCAAAGAAGCTGTCTATAAGAAACTCCTACAAGAGACAGATAGTTTCACAAGTTCTATTTTCAAATAATAGATGAAAGAATTCCCTTTGGCGAAAATGAATTGCACCCCAAAAAGTTAGACAGAGAAGATCTAACTTTTGGGGTGCTTTTATTATGAAATTGAGTTATGAAGATAAAATTCAAATATATGAATTGAGGAATCGTGGTTTTGTAGTGAACCATAAGAAGGTCTAACGTCTGATGAGAGTTCTTGGTCTAACCGCTCTAATTCGTCGTAGACGCAAGTATTCTTCATATCAAGGAGAGGTTGGCAAGAAAGCAGAGAATCTCATTCAACGCCAGTTCGAAGCATCTAAAACAATGGAAAAGCGCTATACAGATTTGCCACTCCAACAAGCAGCCAAAAACTCTATTCATCACTCGTTTTAAATGGTTTCAATAGTGAACTTATTGCTTATAATCTTTCTCCATAGTGACCAGGGATGGCAATATCAACATCAGTATTATCATCGATTTTTAGAAGAGAAAGGAGTCCAACCGTCCATGACAAGTAAGGGGAATCGTCCAGACAATGGCATGATGGAATCCTTCTTTGAAATTATTAAGTCTGAGATATTTTATGGTTATGAGAAGACGTTATAGGTACTTGAGCAATTGGAATAAGCTATTGTAGACTATATTAATTATTACAACAACAAATGCATTAAGGTAAAACTAAAAGGACTCAGTCCTGTGCAATACTGAACTAAATTCTTTACTTAAATTAATTGTCTAATTTTTGGGGGTCAGTACAGTAAGGTGGTGGTTTTGCGTACGCTTTTTACACTGAACTTTAGTTCAAAAATAGAGAATTTCCTTAGTTTGACTATGGGATTCAATCTATTTGGGGTGAGTAGATAATTGAGCCGCTTTTCAAACTTTTTAATGGTGAAAAAATAATCCATCTCACTCTTGATGAAGTAAGACAGATTATTGTTGTTTAAATTAGTACTGTCTTTTAAAGTGCTTTAAAAAGAGATTGATCAGGTATAGTATTTCCTTAGTATTTGTTATTCTATGAAAATCTCTAGTTTAAATCAATTTATGTATGTTATTTTCCTATTCAGGTTTATGGTTCAAATCGTTATCTCTAAAAAACTAGACATTGGAGTAAAAGGTATCATTTATCTGAATATTGTAATTATGATCTCAAAACCGTAGAAAATAGTGATGATATGATTTACCTATTTTGTACTGTTTCTTAATGTTAATTTTGTTCCTAGTTTAGTAAGTGTTGGTATTTTTCGAGGTGCTAAGAATTGTTTATTGAGAATATCCATAGCTGTTCGTCCCATTTCTTCTGTATAGACAGTGACACTAGAAAGTGGAGGATACACTTGTTTAGCTAGAGTTGTATCGTTAAAAGAGATAATTTGAATGTCGTCAGGGACCTTGATACCATTTTCCTGAAGTGCTCTGAGTGCACCAATAGCTAGACTATCACTAGCCGCAAAGTAAGCATCAGGTAAAGTAGCTCCACTCTTAATCTTAGAATCAAGAAGTTCATAGCCAGATTGGACAGTGAAGTCACCAGTCAGAATAAAAAGAGGGTCATAGATTCCCTTTTCCATACAGTAGTTCCGATAAGAACGTAAACGAGGATCAGAGATGATTTCAGTTGCATCTGTTGTTTTTTCTTGCCCAATGAGTAGGCCTATATTATTACAACCTTGTTCTTTAAGATAACAGAGTGCCGATTGTACGGAGTTTTCAAAATCAGTAGTAACACATGGATGTCCTTGATTAAGAGTATCACTATCAACAAAGACCAGAGTCTTTTTTAGTCTTTCTAGTTTCGCAATTTGTTCACGACTAAATTTTCCGATACAGAGTACACCAACGACCTCCTCTCCTAGACTTGAAGGAATGTCGTTGAAAAAGTGAAGCATCTCGTAGTCTAGTTCATAGGCTCTTTTTTCAATACCAAGTCTAATATTATAATAGTAGATGTCATCTAACTCGTGTTCTTCACTAACCCATTGAATAATTGCCACTTGATACTTTTTTTTTTTGAATTATTAATTGTTTTGTATTTAGTATATCCGATTTCATCAGCGATAGTTAATATCCGATGTCTAGTATCCTCTGTTACGGAAAGAGTTTCATCTTTATTAAGAACACGTGAAACAGTTGAAATAGATACACCTGCTAAGTTTGCGATATCTGTTAATGTAGCCATAGTATCCTCCGCATATTTCAGTATAACATAACTTTTCTTTTTTACCTATATTTTACTAAAAAAATAGTAAAAGTATTGATTTTTCATGTGAAAGGGATTACAATTTCAGTGTAAACAAAAAGAATAAGTGAGATACAGCCTATGAATACGTTACAGTTAAGAGAAAAGTTTAAAGAAGTTTTTGGTGTAGAAGCAGATCATACTTTCTTTTCACCAGGTCGTATTAATTTGATTGGTGAGCATACGGACTACAATGGAGGTAACGTCCTTCCGGTAGCTATTACCCTAGGTACTTACGGAGCGGCCCGCAAACGTGATGACAAAGTTTTACGTTTCTTCTCAGCTAACTTTGAAGAGAAGGGAATCATCGAAGTGCCACTTGAAAATCTTCGTTTTGAAAATGAACACAACTGGACAAACTATCCAAAAGGTGTTCTTCATTTCTTGCAAGAAGCTGGGCATACGATTGATTCAGGTATGGATATTTACATCTATGGTAACATTCCAAACGGATCAGGCTTGTCATCATCATCATCTTTGGAATTATTGATTGGTGTTATTGTTGAAAAACTTTATGACCTTAAATTGGAACGCCTGGACTTGGTTAAAATCGGAAAACAAACGGAAAATGACTTTATTGGCGTTAACTCTGGTATCATGGACCAATTCGCTATTGGTATGGGAGCTGATCAATGTGCGATTTACTTGGACACAAATACTCTAAAGTATGACTTGGTACCCCTTGACCTCAAGGATAATGTCGTAGTCATCATGAACACTAACAAACGTCGTGAATTGTCTGATTCTAAATACAATGAACGTCGTGCTGAATGTGAAACAGCAGTATCTGAACTACAAGAAAAATTGGATATCCAAACTCTCGGTGAATTAGACCTCTGGACATTTGACGCATACAGCTATTTGATTAAAGACGAAAACCGTATCAAACGTGCACGCCATGCAGTTCTTGAAAATCAACGTACACTTCAAGCTCGTAAAGCTCTTGAAGCAGGAGAATTGGAAGGCTTTGGACGCCTTATGAATGCTTCTCATGTGTCTTTGAAATATGATTACGAAGTTACAGGTCTTGAACTTGATACTTTGGCACACACAGCTTGGGAACAAGAAGGAGTATTAGGAGCCCGCATGACAGGAGCTGGTTTCGGTGGGTGTGCCATTGCACTTGTAAACAAAGACAAAGTTGAAGACTTCAAAAAAGCAGTTGGTCAACGCTATGAAGAAGTCGTTGGTTATGCACCAATCTTCTATATTGCCGAAGTAACTGGTGGTTCACGAGTACTTGATTAATGAGAAAGAAGTAGAGATTATGGCTGAAAATTTAGTAAACACTTTTGTAACTCAGGTTATTGAAAATAGTGATTACGAGGAATTGGACCGTATCTATTTGACAAACAAAGTTTTTACTTTGGTTGGAGAAGGAGTTGCTGATGTTGAAACAGATAGCTCTGAATTGATTGACCTTAAAGACCAGTTGCTTCAAGCAGGTGTTAAAGCTGGTTCCGTAGGTGAACTTGACGAAGAACAAGATATCATCGGTGCTCAACTCATGGACTTAATTACACCAAGACCGAGCGTTGTCAATCGTAACTTCTGGGGTACTTATAAATCTAAACCAGAGCAAGCAATTGCTGACTTTTATGCACAAAGTAAACAAAATGATTATGTGAAAGTCAAAGCCATTGCACAAAATATTGCTTATAAAGCACCAACTAAATACGGTGACTTGGAAATTACGATTAACCTTTCAAAACCTGAAAAAGATCCCAAAGCCATCGCTGCAGCTAAAAATGCGGTAGCTTCTGATTATCCAAGATGCCAACTTTGTATGGAAAATGAAGGTTATTTGGGTCGCATTAATCACCCAGCCCGCAGCAATCACCGTGTTGTTCGTTTCCAAATAGAAGACAAGGAGTGGGGCTTCCAATACTCGCCTTATGCTTACTTTAACGAACATTCTATTTTCTTTTATGGGAAGCACGAACCAATGCACATCAGTCCATTGACGTTTGGCCGTCTCCTAACAATTGTTGAAGCATTCCCTGGTTACTTCGCAGGTTCAAATGCCGATCTTCCAATTGTAGGTGGTTCAATTCTTACACATGAACACTATCAAGGTGGTCGCCATACCTTTCCAATGGAAGTAGCAGGCATTAAAGAAAAAGTTAGCTTTGATGGTTACTCTTATGTTGAGGCTGGCATCGTTAATTGGCCTATGTCTGTTCTTCGTCTAAGAAGTGAAGACAAGGAAAGACTTATCGCTCTTGCAACTAAAATCCTAAATTGCTGGCGTGGTTATTCAGACGAAAAAGCTGGGGTCTTGGCTGAATCTGATGGACAACCTCACCACACCATTACTCCAATTGCTCGTAGAAAAGACGACAAATTTGAATTGGATTTGGTTCTTCGTGACAATCAAACTTCTGAAGAACATCCAGACGGTATCTATCACCCACATAAAGATGTTCAACATATTAAGAAAGAAAACATTGGTTTGATTGAAGTTATGGGATTGGCCATTCTTCCACCTCGTTTGAAAACAGAACTTAAAGATGTTGAAGATTATCTATTAGGTCAAGGTAACCAAGTTGCTCCAATTCACCAAAAATGGGCAGATGAACTCAAAGCTCAAAATCCGAATATTACGGCTGAGGAAGTGACAGAAGTTGTTCGACAATCTGTTGCAGATATCTTTGCTCGTGTACTAGAAGATGCAGGTGTTTATAAGACTAATAGTGAAGGCTTGGATCAGTTTAAAGCATTTGTAGATTTTGTAAATTTAGCTGATTAATTGTTTTTTTCTGAAGAAAGGAGATAAGAAATGGCAATTTTAGTATTAGGTGGAGCTGGTTATATCGGTTCTCACATGGTTGATCGCTTAGTTGAAAAAGGTCAAGAAAAAGTAGTAGTAGTAGATAGTTTGGTAACAGGTCACCGTGCTGCCGTACATCCAGATGCTATTTTCTATCAAGGCGATCTTTCTGATCAGGATTTTATGAGAAAGGTCTTCAAAGAAAACCCTGATGTTGATGCTGTTATTCACTTTGCGGCCTATTCTTTGGTTGGTGAATCAATGGAAAAACCACTCAAATATTTTGATAACAACACAGCTGGAATGGTTAAATTGCTTGAGGTTATGAACGAATGCGGTGTTAAATACATTGTCTTCTCATCAACAGCAGCAACTTACGGAATTCCAGAAGAAATTCCAATTCTTGAAACAACACCACAAAATCCTATCAACCCATATGGTGAAAGTAAGTTGATGATGGAAACCATTATGAGGTGGTCAGACCAAGCTTACGGCATCAAGTATGTCCCTCTTCGTTACTTCAACGTTGCTGGTGCCAAACCTGATGGTTCGATTGGTGAGGACCACGGTCCAGAAACTCACTTTCTACCGATTATTCTTCAAGTAGCTCAAGGTGTTCGTGAAAAAATCATGATCTTTGGGGATGACTACAATACTCCAGACGGGACTAACGTTCGTGACTATGTGCATCCATTCGACTTGGCGGACGCTCACCTCCTTGCTGTTGAATATCTTCGTAAAGGTAATGAATCTACAGCCTTTAACTTAGGTTCATCAACAGGTTTCTCAAACCTTCAAATTCTTGAAGCAGCTCGTAAGGTAACTGGTAAAGAGATTCCAGCTGAAAAAGCTGATCGTCGTCCTGGTGATCCTGATATATTGATTGCTTCATCTGAAAAAGCACGTACAGTTCTTGGATGGAAACCACAATTTGATAACATCGAAAAAATCATCGCAAGTGCTTGGGCATGGCATTCTAGCCATCCCAAAGGGTACGATGATCGAGGATAATTAAAATAATAAACAAAAAACAAAGAGTATATATAATTGTTGTACTCTTTGTTTTTTGAGGAAATAATATGAAAATAAGCTGTGAAATTATTGGAAAAGTTGATTCAGGCGATGTCAGTAAAATTTCAATGGAAAACAATAATGGTGTTGTCATTTCCACACTCACAACAGGTGCTACACTTCAGGAGTTTTTGGTTCCAACGGAAACTGGTGCTCTTAAAAATATAGTACTTGGTTTCAGTGATTTCGAGGATTACTATAAGAATAATTTATGTGCCTGCCAGTCCATTGGTAGGGTTGCTGGAAGAATTGGGAAAGCTTCGTATACTCATAATATGGTTCTTTATAGCCTTCCTAAGAATGAGGGAGAAAACTGCTTACATGGCGGTCCAAAAGGAATGCAGGTCCAAAATTGGAACTATGTCACAAACCTGAATGATGAATATGTTGAGACAAAATTTATTAGAAGACTTTATTCAAGTGTAGATGGCTTTCCTGGTGATGTGACAGTCTCTATTAGTTATAGACTTGACAATAATAACCGCTTAACAATACTCTTTGAAGCCTTCGATGTTACAGAGTCAACAATTTTTAATCCGACAAACCATGTTTACTTTAATCTTAGCGACAAACAGGATTTATCAAGTCATGAGTTACAAATCTATTCAGACTATCGTTTAGAGTTGGATTCTGAGTTAATTCCAACAGGACAAAAAATTAATGTAGATGAAACGAATTATGATTTTAGAAAGACAACTGACTTGCTACCTCGAATTGAAGCAAATAATGGTTTTGATGATGCCTTTGTAGTTGGAGGGGGAACTTGTGATCATGTCAAAGAAGTAGCTATTTTGCATGACAAAGAAAGCGGAGATGGTATTGAAATCTTCTCAAACAGAAATGGTTTAGTTATTTATACTATGGATATTATAGAGGATAATATTTACTTTGCAAGAGATCGAGGAACAATTGCAAAAGGACGAGAAGCTATAGCCATGGAAGCTCAAACCCTTCCAGATGCCATTAATCACAAAGGTTTTGGAGATATTATCTTAGATAAAGGTCATAGTGTAAACTATGAAATTGGCTTCCAATACTTTAATTCATCAAAATAATCATGTATTAGTAAAAGTTTAGTAAAAAACTACTAAAACTATTGACAATTCAAACTAATACTTGTATAATGGAAGCGTATTCAAAAATAACAGGAGGTTCTCATAATGAGAAAATCTAACGTTCAGATGAAGTCTCGTCTATCCTATGCAGCGGGTGCTTTTGGTAACGACGTCTTCTATGCAACGTTGTCAACATACTTTATCATGTTTGTGACAACTCACTTGTTTAACACAGGTGATCCAAAGCAAAATAGTCACTACGTACTATTAATTACTAACATTATCGCTATTTTGCGTATCTTGGAAGTATTTATCGATCCATTGATTGGTAATATGATTGATAACACTAACACTAAGTATGGTAAATTCAAACCATGGGTAGTTGGTGGTGGTATCATCAGTTCTATCACCTTGTTGCTTCTCTTCACCGATTTAGGTGGTTTGAATAAAACAAATCCTTTCTTGTACCTTGTACTTTTTGGAATTATCTACCTTATAATGGATGTCTTCTACTCGATTAAAGATATCGGTTTCTGGTCAATGCTTCCTGCCTTGTCTCTTGATAGTCACGAACGTGAAAAAATGGCAACTTTTGCCCGTATCGGTTCTACGATTGGTGCCAATATTGTAGGTGTTGCCATCATGCCAATCGTTTTGTTCTTCTCTATGACGAACAGTAGTGGCTCTGGAGATAAATCTGGATGGTTCTGGTTTGCATTTATCGTTGCACTCATTGGTGTGATTACATCAATTGCTGTTGGTATTGGTACACGTGAAGTTGAGTCAAAACTTCGTGATAACAATGAAAAAACTAGCCTTAAACAAGTCTTTAAAGTTCTTGGTAAAAACGACCAATTGATGTGGCTGTCTCTCGGATATTGGTTCTATGGTCTTGGTATTAATACACTTAATGCTCTTCAACTTTATTACTTCACATTTATCCTTGGTGATTCAGGGAAATACTCAATCCTTTACGGATTGAATACAGTTGTTGGTTTGGTTTCAGTTTCACTGTTCCCTAGTCTTGCTGGTAAATTCAACCGTAAACGTTTGTTCTATGGATGTATTGCAGTAATGCTCGGTGGTATCGGAATCTTTAGTATTGCAGGTACTTCACTTCCAATGATCTTGACTGCAGCTGAACTCTTCTTCATTCCACAACCTCTTGTGTTCCTTGTTATCCTTATGATTATCTCTGACTCAGTAGAATATGGTCAATGGAAATTGGGACACCGTGATGAATCACTTACTTTGTCAGTTCGTCCACTTGTTGATAAACTTGGTGGTGCGATGTCAAACTGGCTTGTTTCTACAATTGCCGTAGCTGCCGGTATGACAACAGGTGCCTCAGCATCAACAATTACAACACATCAACAGTCTATTTTTAAGCTTAGCATGTTTGGTTTCCCAGCAGCAGCAATGCTTATCGGTGCCTTCATTATTGCTCGTAAAATCACTTTGACTGAAGCACGTCACGCTGAAATTGTTGAAGAATTGGAAAATCGCTTTAGCGTAGCAACTTCTGAAAATGAAGTTAAAGCTAACGTCGTATCTCTTGTAGCCCCTACAACTGGTAAACTAGTTGATCTTTCAAGCGTTAGTGATAAACGCTTTGCTTCAGGTAGCCTAGGTAAAGGATTTGCAATCAAACCTTCAGATGGTAAGGTTTTTGCCCCAATTAGTGGTACAGTTCGTCAGATTCTACCTACTCGTCATGCGATTGGTATTGAAAGTGATGATGGTGTCGTTGTTCTCGTACACGTTGGTATTGGAACAGTTAAACTTAAAGGTGAAGGGTTCATTAGTTACGTAAAACAAGGTGATCGTGTTGAAGTTGGACAAAAACTTCTTGAGTTCTGGTCACCAATTATTGAGAAAAATGGTCTTGATGACACAGTACTTGTCACTGTAACTAATTCAGAAAAATTCAGTGCTTTCCATCTTGAACAAAAAGTTGGAGAAAAGGTAGAAGCTTTGTCTGAAGTTATTACCTTCAAAAAAGGAGAATAATTTATGAACACGACTGAAAAAATTCAAACTTACTTAAACGATCCAAAGATTGTTAGCGTTAATACTGTTGACGCTCACTCAGATCATAAGTATTTTGAATCTCTTGCAGAATTTTCTGAGGGGGAGATGAAGTTAAGACAATCTCTTAATGGAAAATGGAAAATTCACTATGCTCAGAATACAAATCAGGTTTTAAAAGACTTTTATAAAACAGAATTTGATGAAACTGATTTGAATTTCATCAATGTACCAGGTCATTTAGAGCTTCAAGGTTTTGGTTCTCCACAATATGTGAATACCCAGTATCCTTGGGATGGTAAAGAATTCCTTCGTCCACCTCAAGTTCCTCAAGAATCAAATGCTGTTGCATCATACGTTAAACATTTTACCTTGAATGATGCATTAAAAGATAAAAAAGTATTTATCTCATTCCAAGGGGTTGCTACTTCCATCTTTGTATGGGTCAATGGTAACTTCGTAGGATACAGTGAAGATTCATTTACACCTAGTGAATTTGAAATTAGTGATTACCTTGTTGAAGGTGATAACAAGTTGGCGGTAGCTGTTTATCGTTACTCTACAGCAAGCTGGTTGGAAGACCAAGACTTCTGGAGACTTTACGGTATTTTTAGAGATGTTTACTTGTATGCTATTCCAAAAGTTCACGTTCAAGATCTCTTTGTTAAGGGAGATTATGATTACCAAACAAAAGCAGGTCAATTGGATATTGATTTGAAGACTGTTGGTGATTATGAAGACAAGAAGATTAAATATGTTCTTTCAGATTATGAAGGCATCGTTACAGAAGGTGATGCATCTGTTAATGGTGACGGTGAACTATCTGTAAGTCTTGAAAATCTTAAAATCAAACCTTGGAGTGCTGAAAGTCCTAAACTTTACAATTTGATCCTTCATGTTTTGGATGATGACCAAGTTGTTGAAGTCGTTCCAGTTAAAGTTGGATTTAGACGCTTTGAAATTAAAGATAAACTTATGCTTTTGAATGGTAAGAGAATTGTCTTTAAAGGGGTTAACAGACACGAATTTAATGCTAGAACAGGACGTTGTATCACTGAAGAAGATATGCTTTGGGATATCAAAGTGATGAAACAACATAACATCAATGCTGTTCGTACTTCACACTATCCTAACCAAACACGTTGGTATGAATTGTGTGATGAATATGGACTTTATGTTATCGATGAAGCCAACCTTGAAACACACGGTACATGGCAAAAACTTGGTCTATGCGAACCTTCATGGAATATCCCAGCTAGTGAACCAGAATGGTTGCCTGCTTGTTTGGATCGTGCCAATAACATGTTCCAACGCGATAAGAACCACGCTAGTGTTATCATTTGGTCTTGTGGTAATGAATCATATGCTGGTAAAGATATTGCTGACATGGCTGATTATTTCCGTAGTGTTGACAATACTCGTCCAGTTCACTATGAAGGTGTTGCATGGTGTCGTGAGTTTGATTACATTACAGACATCGAAAGTCGTATGTATGCGAAACCAGCTGATATCGAAGAATACCTCACAACTGGTAAACTAGTTGATCTTTCAAGAGTTAGTGATAAACACTTTGCTTCAGGTAACCTAACTAACAATCCTCAAAAACCTTATATTTCATGTGAATACATGCACACAATGGGTAACTCTGGTGGTGGATTGGAACTCTACACTGACTTAGAGAAATATCCAGAATACCAAGGTGGATTTATTTGGGACTTCATTGACCAAGCTATTTACAAAACACTTCCAAATGGTAGCGAATTCCTATCATATGGTGGTGACTGGCATGATAGACCTTCTGACTACGAATTTTGTGGAAATGGTATTGTCTTTGCAGATCGTACCCTAACTCCAAAACTTCAAACAGTTAAACATCTTTACTCTAATATTAAGATTGCTGTTGATGAAAAATCAGTAACTATCAAGAATGATAATGTCTTCGAAGATCTTTCTGCTTATACTTTCCTAGCTAGAGTTTACGAAGATGGTAGAAAAGTTAGTGAAAGTGAATATCACTTTGATGTTAAACCAGGCGAAGAAGCAACATTCCCAGTTAACTTTGTAGTCGAGTCTTCAAATTCTGAACAAATTTACGAAGTTGCTTGTGTTCTGAGGGAAGCAACTGAATGGGCTCCTAAAGGTCATGAAATTGTTCGTGGTCAATATGTTGTTGAAAAGATTAGCACTGAAACACCAGTTAAAGCACCTTTGAATGTTGTTGAAGGCGACTTCAACATCGGTATTCAAGGACAAAACTTCTCAATCTTGCTTTCACGTGCACAAAATACTTTAGTATCTGCTAAGTATAATGGTGTTGAATTCATTGAGAAAGGTCCTAAACTTAACTTCACTCGTGCTTACACTGACAACGATCGTGGTGCTGGATATCCATTCGAAATGGCAGGCTGGAAGGTTGCTGGAAACTATAGTAAAGTTACAGATACTCAAATTCAAATCGAAGACGACTCTGTTAAAGTGACTTATGTTCATGAATTGCCAGGCTTGTCTGATGTCGAAGTTAAGGTAACTTATCAAGTTGACTACAAGGGTCGAATCTTTGTTACTGCAAACTATGATGGTAAAGCAGGTTTGCCAAACTTCCCTGAATTTGGTCTAGAATTTGCTATCGGTTCACAATTTACAAACCTTAGCTATTATGGATACGGTGCAGAAGAAAGCTACCGTGATAAACTTCCTGGTGCCTATCTTGGTCGATATGAAACATCTGTTGAAAAGACATTTGCTCCATATCTAATGCCACAAGAATCTGGTAATCACTATGGTACTCGTGAATTCACAGTATCTGATGATAACCATAATGGTCTTAAATTCACCGCACTTAATAAAGCATTCGAATTCAGTGCTTTGCGTAACAGTACTGAACAAATTGAAAATGCTCGTCACCAATATGAGTTGCAAGAATCTGATGCTACATGGATTAAAGTTCTTGCTGCTCAAATGGGTGTAGGTGGTGACGACTCATGGGGTGCTCCAGTTCATGACGAATTCTTGCTTAGCTCAGCAGATAGCTATCAATTAAGCTTCATGATTGAACCACTAAATTAGGTAGTTATTAAGAATCTAGTTGTACATTATTTGATAATTATAAAAGAGAAGCTTTGGAGGCTTCTCTTTTCATGTTTTAAAGGGGATTAAATCATTAGTGTGTTAGTATCTTCCAAAAATCTACAAGCGGTACTGATTAGCACTCCAACACATTATAAATATATTTCAAGTGATTTAAGATAGGAATTAGCTATTACCGGTGTTTCTCTAAAAGAAATAAAAATCATACCATTCGTTCAGATGGAATAATGCATGTGACTTATAAAAAATCTCAAGTAGGGAAATAGTAAATACTACATGCCTAGTTCCAAGTCAGCTAACAAGCTACGGATAAAAAATGCCTAGAATAAAGTAAAGTCAGGAGTCCTTAGGGTTCGGATTATTTTTAGGTTTTCATAGTGAAAAATTTAAAAAGGATCGGTACTGACAATAACGAAAAGTGAGTAAATATTATTGCCTAAAATACAAGATGTGCACTAGTACCAACCTATATGATAATGCTTAGAATCTATAAAAGTCAATTAAAAGAATAGATAATATTGATTTTCTTGGTTAGAGGTATTTAAATTACTTAACCAATTGAGGCAGGGTAGTCTAGACTATATTGATTACTACAACAAATGCATTAAGGTAAAACTAAAAGGACTCAATCCTGTGCAATACAGAGCTAAATCCTTGGAAAGTCAACGAAAAACTAGACACGGAGTTAAGAGAATTTAAGAATTATATTTTTCAAAGTCTTTTGGAGACTTGTAATCAAGACCTGAATGCATCCTTTTTGTATTGTAATAGGTCTCAATGTATTTAAATATTTCTTGAGTAGCCTCAGCTCTTGTCTCAAAATGAGCATCATTAATAAGCTCCCTCTTTAGCGTCTTATAAAAAGACTCCATCATTGCATTGTCATAGGGATTTCCTTTACGACTCATGCTAGATTGAGCACCGACTTGACGAAGAGTAGATTGATAACGAGAGCTTGTATATTGACTCCCTTGATCAGTATGGACAATCAAGCCAGGCTGAGGATGTTCTTTCCCACAAGCTTGTAAGAAGCAATCCCTCACCAGTTTATCTTGCATCCGTGAAGACATTGACCAGCCTACAATCTTACGTGAAAAAACGTCGATATTCACGGCTAAGTATAAGGTGCCTTCTTTGGTAGGGATATAGGTCATGTCTCCCAGCCATACTTTATTAGGAGCTGTTGCTTTAAAGATCTGATTAATTAAATTGGGTCTTGAAAGCGAAGCTCCTTTTCTGTTGTAATGTTTATATTTATAACGGCTTCCCTTGGCATAAAGTCCCATCAAGTGCATCAGTTTCCCAACACGTTTCGTGTTGGTCATAATACCAGTATTATGAAGTACCTTGGTAATTCTAACCGCACCATAGCGTCCCTTATGCTCATGAAAGACAGCTTTTATCTTCTCTGAGAGAATTTCTCTCTCCACTTGTTGTTTTGAAGGACGACGATGCATGTATTCATAGAAACCTGAGCGAGAAACCTTAAGAACTTTTACTGCATGCTTAATTTTTATCTTCCCATGATGTTTCAAGAGAAATTCAAAACGTTTTACTTGCTTCGCTTCAAGAAGACCCGGAACTTTTTTAGAAGTTCAAGTTCCTCCTGAAGATAACGATTTTCTTTCTCTAACAATTTAATCTTATGTTGGGCATTAGCTAGGGCTGTCCCATTGCCTGGAAAAGCACTTTCTCCATATTCTTCAACTTCTTGAACCCAGCGATAAAGACTATTGGCATGAACCTCAAGCTCTTGGCTGACTTCTTTAACAGAGTAACCCTCTTCAAGAATGAGTTTTACTGCAGAATTTTTAAATTGTTTATCGAATTTTCTTCTTGCCATAATAAACCTTTCCACGATTTCTCTTAACTTTGTGTCTAGTTTATTATAACCTTTCCACCTTTGCTTACATAAATTGTCTAACTTTTTGGGGTCAGTACAGGATAGCTTGGGAGAGATTTTTTGATCTTTACAGCTAAAAAACGGGAAAACTATCAAAGCCTGTGAAACTTTTAAGCAGTATTTAGCTTGATAAGGTACAATAGAAGTAAGACAAAATGAATGAGGAGGTTGTCATGAAGTTTTTACATACGTCAGATTGGCATGTAGGACGAACCCTCAATGGCTGGTCTTTGTTGGAGGAGCAGGAGTGGGCTTTTCAACAAATTGTGGATTTGGCTATTAGCGAAAAAGTGGATGGGGTTATCATTTCTGGGGACCTCTATGACCGTGCGGTGCCCCCTGTGGATGCGATTAAGCTTTTTAATAAGACCTTGGCCCGCTTGGTACTGGAGGAGCAGATTCCTGTCTATGCGATTAGTGGTAATCACGATGGGGCTGAACGTTTACATTTTGGGCGTGACTTCTTTCAACATCAGGGCCTTCATTTAAGTACACGTTTGGAGGAGGCTTTTGAGCCTATTGAGTTGGAGAATTGCCAGATTTTTCTGCTGCCTTTTATCGATCCTATTGATGCTCGTATTTACTATAAGGATGATGAGGGAAAGGAAATTCAGGGGATTGGTGATGCCTTGACCTACATTCTTGAGGATATGGAAAAAGCTTTTGATCCTGACAAAGCTCATGTCTTGGTGGCGCATTTTGCGGTTTCTAAGAAGGATGATAGCGATGGTCAGGGTCTTCGAGAATTGATGTTGTCTGAAACCAGTAATACGGTAGGTGGTCTTACCAATGTGACCAGTGACCTTTTCAAGTCTTTCGATTATGTTGCCTTAGGGCATATCCATACGCGTTTTGCTAGTCCTACCAAGCGCGTGCAATATTCAGGCAGTCCAGTCGCCTTTAATGTCAAAGAAGCCAAGCGTAAGGAAGAAAAGGGTGTCTATATTCTTGAACTGGATGCGTCTGGTGATATGTCTCAGACCTTCCATACTCTAGAGGTTAAACGGCCGATTGTGGCTTTACAGGAATCTTTTGAAACCTTGATGTCACCTGAATTTTATAAGAATCAACCTTGTCAAAAAGCCTGGTTCGCCTTTGATATTCAACTGTCTAGTCGTAAGGAATTAGAGGGTATCAATGTGCGTGCCCAACTGGAAGAGATTTATGGGACAGACATTGTAGAAATTACTTTCAGTCGTCTGGGTGATGTTAGGGAAGAAAACTTGACCGTTGATCAGCACTTAAAAGATTTGGAAATGCAGTCGCCCCAGGAAATCGTATTTGATTTTTACCAGACAGTAACTGGGGGCGATGTCTTATCTGAGAGACAGACTGCCCTTGTGGAAAGTGTTTTTGAGGAGATTGAGAGGAGTCGACAATGAGACCAGTCCAGTTAGAATTGACCAATTTTGGACCATATCGTAAGGAAGTTATTAATTTCACTCAGTTTGACCATGCTCCCCTCTTTTTGATTGGAGGGGACACAGGGGCTGGTAAGAGTACTCTCTTTGATGCCATAACGGTAGCCTTGTTTGCTACGACCAGTGGTGATCGTAATGTTGAGGAGATGCGGTCAACTTTCGCTGGTCCAGAGGATGATTTGACCAAGGTGACTTTCTATTTCCAACAAGGCAATCACCTTTATCGCATTGACCGAGTTCTCCAGCAAGAGAGGGCCAAGCAGGGTGGGGGCACTACCATGCAAAAGGCGACGGCTTCTCTAGTCATTGTGGATAAGATTGGTGGTCAGGAAATTGAAAAGCTTGGGGATAAGATCAAGGAAGTGAGTGACCAGATTGAGCAGATTTTGGGGCTCAATGCTGAGCAGTTCAAACAGATTATTCTCCTTCCACAAAATGATTTCAGCCGTTTCTTGAAAGAAGATTCTAAGACCAAGACTCAAATTTTAAAGAAAATCTTTGGAACGGGTATTTTTGACCATTTTCAAAAGAGCTTGGAAGAGCGTCTTCGTCAGAGTAATAAGGATATGGAAAAGCGTCAGGCTCAGCTAGATGGTCATTTTGCCAGTCAGGTTTGGTCTGAGGAAGAATTATCCGTCTTGGAGCAAACGCCAGCCTCTGAAAAATTGACACGTCTTGAAGAGTTTTTGTCTCAGCGTCAAGAAAATGTTACGAAGCAAAAAAGTATCTTGAAGGCTGCCCACGAGGATTTGGCACAACTGCAGAAGAGCTTGCAAACTGCCCAAGATTTGGCAAAGATTTTTCAAGAATTGGAGCAAGCCAAGGAACGTTACCGTCTGGAAATTGAGGAGGGGGCTCAAGGACAAGCAGAGGCAAAAGTGCATCTGGAGGAATTACAGTTTGCTCAAGGTCTGCAGGAAACCATTCGGACCTTGAAGCAGTATCGGAAACAGTTGATGCAATTAGAGCAGGACCTTGAAATTGCTCAAGAAGCCTTAAGTGAAAAGCAACAGGCGTTTGAGGATGTTAAGGCTAAAAAAGAGGAACTCACAGTTCAATCTAAGGATTTTCTTCAAAAAGAAGAGGAGCTTGAAACTTGGAAAGAGAATATTATCTATGCCCAGAGTCTTGCCCAAGAACAGGAGAAAATCAAACGTTCAACGACTAACTACAAGCAGTTGGAAGAGACCTATCAGCAGGCTAGAAAAGAGGTTGAGATGCTTAACAAGTCCTTGTCTGACTTGGAGGCTAATCGTCTTAGTTTAGATAGTTTACATGAGGCCGAAAAACTCTTCCAGATTGTGGGCTACAGTGTGGAGAATCAACTTGCTCAGGACCTGAAAGAAATAGAGAACTTGAATCAGGAGTTGACAAAGACCGAAAAACGTCATCAAACGTTATCTTTTGATATTGATCAAGCTCAAGAAATTCTCAAAGAATTGGAAGAGGAGTTAAGAAGGACTTTGGTTTCACGCCGTCAACTCATTATTGTCCAACTGCAGGCAGAGTTAGAGGAGGGGCATCCTTGTATGGTTTGTGGTGCTCTGGAACACCCTAATGTTGGTGGAGCACAGGCTGATGAAGTGGCCTTGAAAAATCTCATGGATCAGGTGGAGAAGCTTCAAGCTCAAAAAGAAAAGCAAGTCGCTACTTTATCAAATCGTCAGGCTACCTTGAGTGAAGTTGCATCTAAACGTCAGGATTTGCTTGACCAAGTGGCTAAAGTCAAGGCAACTCTTGAAAAGCACTATCAAGAATTAGAAGAGCACGTTAAGGGACGGTTTGATTTTGATTTTTCGATAGACTATGAAACTGACCGTGGGCAAGCCCTACTCCTGAAGGTTGAGCAGTATTATCAAGAGTTACAAAAACGTTATGATAAGGAAGAGACAGATTATATCCGATATCAAGATGAGCTAGGTAAGGCTCAAAAAAAAGCGACAGATTTGGCTAAAACCTATCAAGAGGCCAAGGCAGTGCTTGACCAAGCTCAAGAACGCCTAGAGGACTTGCAGGAAGCTCATCCAGAACTTGAGTCTGTTGAGGTATATCAAGAACGGATTTCCCTTGCTCATCAGGAGCTGAACCTCTACAATAAGCAAGTCAAGGAAAATAGCGAAGCCTACAACCAACTTCATGCCGACATTAAAGGAATCAAGGGGCAGATTGAGAGTATAACTAAGTCTAAAGATAAGGTAAATCAAGATGTTAAGCGATTATCTGCTGAATTAGAGCAAAGTCTCAAGGCTGAAGGAGCCCTCGCCAATGACTTAGAGCAGGTCGAACTCTGGCTTATTGAGGTAAATAATCAAGCTATTCCTATGCTTCAGGCCAAATTAACGACCTATGCAACGCTCAAACAAGAATTACAGGCGCAGATTCGTAAGGGGCAAGAGCTTCTCCAAAATCAAGAACAACCAGATCTCGATAGTCTAGCGCAAGCAGTACAGAATTGTCAGGAAATCTATGATAGGCAGCTCGCTCAGTTTTCTGTCATGGAAAAGGGACTTAAGGATGCGACGGCTACCTACCAAGCGGCTAAAACCCTTCAAGACAGCAACCAAGAGGCCTTTAAGGCCCACCAAGAACTCAGTGATTTGGTTAAGGTGGTTAAGGGAGAAAATACTGCTCTAACTGGTCGTCTTAATCTTGAGGTCTACGTTATCCGTCAGTATTTCCAACAAATCTTGGACTATGCCAATGCTAACTACATCGGACTATTAACGGATAACCGCTATTCCTTTGTTCTAAGTGAGGAAGGACGCAGGGCGCGTGATCACTTCGGTTTGGATATCAACGTCTATGACCAGCTGACAGGTAGTGAACGCTCCGTTAAATCCTTGTCTGGTGGTGAAACCTTTATCGCTGCACTGGCCATTGCCCTATCCCTCTCAGAAGTTGTCCAAAATACCAGCAAGGGTGCCGTTGTTGAAGCACTCTTCATCGACGAAGGTTTCGGTTCACTTGATAAGGAAGCCCTCACTAAGGCTATCTCTGTCCTAGAACAAATCGGTGAAAATCGCATGGTCGGTGTCATCAGCCACGTGGACGATATGAAAGAAGGTATTGCTCAGCAACTAGTTATCATCAAGTCGCACGATGGCAGTAGCCGTATTAAAATTGTGGATAAGGGGTAGGAGGAATCAGTTTATATAATACTCTATATCAGATAATCGCAGTTGTAGCCATGTCAAATTTGTTCTAATAAGCATAGAAAAAAGGTAGTTGCATCAACAACTACCTTATGTAGAATTGTTAAAAAGCTGATGGTTTGTATAACATATTTAATTCGTCCTACTCGTAAAAAAGTGCGGACGGATTTTTTTGTCATCATATTTGACAATGTTATAGCAAAAACTAATCAAGGTAATATGAGGCTACCTAATGTCTCCCTAATTCGTTGAACTTTTAGCTAGGTGAAGTAATTATCAATTTCCTCCTCATTTTTTAGTATATCCACCTCATCAACACCACAACTTACTGCTAATTCTATTGGTCAACATTCTACTGCCAAACAAAGTCGAAAAGAAATCGAATTGGCTGCAGCTAAACTTGTAGAGGACAAACAAGCAGAAGATAAAGCAAGTATTTTATCATCAGATACTGTAAAAGAATTTTTGACACAGTACTATACGAAAGAAAAACTAGGGGAAAATAATACACGTATTCAACCTTATATGACTGAATCGGCCTATTCTCAAGAATTGACAAGTCAAAATGATGCCATGAACCAAGTGTATAAGGACTATATTTTGGATTATCATTTTGAAAAAGCAGATATCTTTGTCAATCAGACTACGAATCAAGCCATTGCCATGGTCTCTTATAATGTAACTTATGTATCTGATTTAAAGAATGCCAACCAATCAAAGACAAACCAAACAGAAACCAGAACGGTTAATTTGAACTATTCGAAACTACCTGGTAAGTTATTGGTCAACCAAGTACAGGTTTGGAAATCTGGGTTAGATGATCTAGATAAGGCAACTCCTAAAACTTTAGAAGAATCCTCATCTGTTCCATCATTGCCGAATACTACGACAAAATGATGATATTTTATGAATATAGAGGAATGTAAGCAAATTTCAATTCTTGATGTAGCCAATCGATTAGGTATCTCCTTTAAACAAGTTTATGATAAAGCAGTTTACTGGATCTATAGTGGTGTTAAAGGACAATATGAATATTAGAAGGAGAAAAAATGACTAAACATAGTTATGTTGCGAAATTTAAGCGTAAAGACGAAACCGTCTTTACGAAAAGGTTTCTAGCTTCAGATTTATTTGAGGCTGTTGAACATGCGCTAGAGTATGCCACTAAGCGAGATATTCTCTATCTCGACTTAGGGCATGCAGGATAGTAGTCAGTAGAAAGTAGAGGCTGGGACAAAAAGTTCTCAGTCACAAAAAAGCTAGAGATTTCCAATTGTGGAACTCTAGCTTTTTAAATTCGAGTCACTCTCTTGTTATATTTCAGAAGATTTTTGGTCAATTCTATTTCACCAAGTCTATCACAATCATGCAAAAAGCAACGGTTTTATGAACTGCACCCCAAAAGTTAGACAGAAAAAATCTAACTTTCGGGGTGTTTTTATTATGAAATTGACTTATGAAGATAAGGTTCAAATCTATGAACTTAGAAACCAAGGATATAGCTTAGATCAGCTTTCAAATAAATTTGGGATAAACATTTCTAATCTTAGCTACATGATTAAATTGATTGATCGATACGGAATAGAAATCGCTAAAAAAGGAAAGAATCGTTACTACTCTCCTGAATTAAAACAAGAAATGATTGATAAAGTCCTATATAAAGGCTATTCTCAAGATAGAGTTTCTCTTGAATATGCTCTCCCAAATCGTGGGACGCTTCCTAACTGGCTCGCACACTATAAGAAAAACGGGTATACTATTGTTGAGAAAACAAGAGGAAGGTTATCTAAAATGGGACGTAAGCCAAAGAAAAAACTGGAAGAAATGGAACGTCTTCAAGCAGAAAATGAGTACCTTAGAGCGGAGAATGCAGTTCTTAAAAAGTTGAGAGAACTCCGATTGAGGGAAGAAAAAGAGCAAGAAGAAAAACGGAAATTGTCCGAGGATTGGTAACTGAGTTTTCTTTAGATATGCTTCTAAAGATTATTAAGCTTGCTCGTTCAACCTATTATTACCACTTAAAACAGCTGGATCAAAATGATAAGGATTATGACATTAAAGCTGAAATTCAAGCCATTTTTACTGAGCATAAAGGAAATTACGGCTATCGTCGAATGACTCTTGAATTGAGAAATCGAGGAATTGTGATTAATCATAAGAGAGTTCAACGTCTTATGAAAGTACTTGGTTTAACCGCTAGAATTCGCCGTAAACGTAAGTATTCTTCATATCAAGGAGAGGTTGGTATGAAAGCAGAGAATCTCATCCAACGCCAGTTCGAAGCATCCAAACCATTGGAAAAATGCTACACAGATGTAACAGAATTTGCCATTCCAGCAAGCAGCCAAAAACTCTATTTGTCGCCAATTTTAGATGGCTTCAATAGTGAAATTATCGCCTACAATCTTTCTAAGTCACCGAACTTGATACAAGTGAAAGCTATGTTAGAACAAGCCTTTACAGAGAAACATTACAAAAATACAATTCTCCATAGTGACCAGGGATGGCAATATCAACATGATTTCTATCATCATTTTTTAGAGGAGAAAGGAATCCAACCATCCATGTCACGTAAAGGCAATAGTCCAGACAACGGCATGATGGAATCCTTCTTTGGCATTCTTAAGTCTGAGATGTTTTATGGTTATGAGAAGACGTTTAAGTCAATTGAGCATTTGGAACAAGCAATTGCAGACTATATTAATTATTACAACAACAAACGCATTAAGGTAAAACTAAAAGGACTCAGTCCTGTACAATACAGAACTAAATCCTTTACTTAAATTATTTGTCTAACTTTTTGGGGTCAGTACATTATGCCGTTGCTTTTTGGAGCTAAAGGACTTTTGTCCCAGACTCTTTATCCCACGACGATAACGATAATGCCTTCAAATACGACAAGAAGAAGTGTTAGTAAAATTTGCTTTTTCATGTGATAATCCTCACTTTTGTTTTTCTTTATTGTATGATATGATGAAAGCAAATGAAAATTATTCCCATATATGCGTGATGGAGGTGTAGTATGAAAAAATTTGGAGAAATTTTTAAAAAGTTTCGAGAATCGAGAGGATTACGATTAAAAGACGTCGCAAAGGCTGGTATATCAACGTCTCAGCTCTCTCGATTTGAGAAAGGAGAAACAGATTTAACGATTTCAAAGTTCATGTTTATTTTAGATGAAATCAATATGCCAATAGATGAATTTATGTATGCGGTCCATGATTTTCATAGAGATGAGTTAAACGAACTGTTATCGAAAGTACGTCATTTTGTGTCAACACGTGACGTAGAAGGTATGAAAAAATTACTTTATTCTCAGATGGAACTGGAAGATAGGCGAGAAAAATTTCATCAAATCAATATTATTTTATTGAAAATTCGTCTACAGGATTTATCAGGAGAAACTTACTATACAAAGGATGATTTGACATATTTAACAGATTATCTCTTTAGTGTAGAATACTGGGGGTACTATGAGTTATTGATTTTCTCGAATACTTTAGATGTATTAAATCATGATGTTTTCATGGTCTTAGCAAGAGAAATGTTTAGGCGTTCTGATTTTTACAATGAAATTCCAAATAACAGACGATTAATTTCAACGATGCTTTTAAATGGATATATTACATGTGTTGAAAGAGAAAAATTTATGGATGCTTTATATTTTGAAAAGCAGCTAAATCAATGCTTTTTTATTGAGACAGAAGTATATGAACGTTTAGTCTTTAAGTATGCACAAAATCTTTATCAATATAAAGAGGATGGAAATGTGAAAGCAATTATTGAAATGAAGAAGTGTGTTGGAGCGATGAAATTAGCAGGAAGTCATCACTTAGCAAAGACTTATGAAGGACATTTAGAAAAAATTTTAGCTAGTAGTTAGAAAATGCAAATATGGGAATATTTTATTGTAAGTGTTGAAAAGAAATATAATCACAGTATCATATTCGAAAGGAGTACCAAATATGTCTAAAGAGCTTGAAAAAGTCCTTGAGTCTAGTTCAATGGCAAAAGGTGACGGCTGGAAGGTGATGGCAAAAGGTGACGGCTGGGAGTGATAAAGTAATTTATCCCATAAGTTAAGCAGAGGCTATATTTTCCTCTGCTTTTTTAGAAAGGTATTCAATATGATGACAATTTCAGAAGATTTTTTATTTAGACTAGAAAAGTTTGGTGGAATTTTGATAAATAAAGTAACTTTTGACCGAATTGAGTTAGATGAGAGTGAAGCTTATTTTCTTTATTTGGTTCAAAATCATGGTTTTGAAATTGCTACGTCCTTTTTTAAGAAAGAAATAAAAGCAGGGAAACTAGAGCGAGTACTCTTATTAAATATCTATTCTGATAATAATATTGAGGGATCATCGAAAAATCCTGACGAGACTCTTCAAAATGCGAGAAAGCATGTAGCAAAATTAAAAAAACATAACATATTGAGTTTTCCGCTTGAACTAGTAATATACCCCAGTATGTACTGTGATTTAAAATGTGGTTTTTGTTTTTTAGCAAATCGTGAAGATAGAAATGCCAAACCTGCTAAAGATTGGGAAAGAATTTTGCGCCAAGCAAAAGATAATGGAGTGTTAAGTGTTTCAATTTTAGGAGGGGAACCGACTAGATATTTTGATATTGATAATTTGTTGATAGCTTGTGAAGAACTGAAGATAAAGACTACTATAACAACTAATGCCCAATTAATAAAGAAAAGTACAGTGGAAATTCTAGCTAAATCTAAATATATTACACCGGTTTTATCTTTGCAGACTTTAGATCCTAAATTAAATTTTGAATTAATGGGGGTGAGACCTGATAGACAAATTAAATTAGCGAAGTACTTTAAAGAGGTTGGAAAAAAATGTAGAATTAATGCAGTGTATACAAAGCAAAGCTATGAGCAGATTATAGAATGGGTTGATTTTTGTATAGAGAATAAAATAGATAGATTTTCAGTAGCTAATTATTCTGAGGTAACAGGATATACGAAAATAAAGAAAAAATACGATTTAGCTGATTTGAGAAGGTTGAATGAGTATGTTACAGATTATATAACTCAACGGGAAGCTAATTTAAATTTTGCTACTGAGGGATGTCATCTTTTCACCGCTTATCCGGAGTTGATAAATAATTCAATTGAATTTTCAGAGTTTGGCGAAATGTATTATGGATGTCGTGCAAAATATACTAAGATGGAAATAATGTCTAATGGGGATATCTTGCCTTGCATTGCTTTTTTAGGAGTTAATCAAACTAAGCAGAATGCCTTTGAAAAAGATTTGTTAGATGTTTGGTATGATGATCCGTTGTATGGAGGGATTCGTTCTTTTAGAACGAAGAATTCTAAGTGTTTATCTTGTGGATTGTTAAAAATTTGCGAGGGTGGCTGCTATGTTAACTTGATTAAGGAGAAGAGTCCAAAATATTTTAGAGACCCAGTTTGTAACTTATGAGTAAGAAGATTTTTAATTTATACGGAATGAATATGTTTCTATCTGGATTACCGTACTACTTTGTAGGAATTTTACTATTAAAGCACTTAGGTTTTTCGTTCACAGAAATAGCTACTTTATCAGTTATTACTGAGCTATGTGGCTCAGTTTTTGATATTCCTTTAAGTTATATTTCAAGTAAGATTGGTTACAAGAAAATTTTGGCTATTTCAAATTTATTATTAATTTTAGCATTATGGGGCCTATTGTTTGGAAAATCAAATATAATATATATTTCAGCGATATTTTTTGGATTGTCAGAATCATTATCTTCAGGAGTTCTTATTTCTTATAATTTTGAAATAATTGATGACGAAGTTGTATATAAATCATTTTTGAAAAATCTCAACACATTAAAATATATTTTTATTGCTATTATTACGATTATATCTCCACCTTTATTGCATAGGAATTATATTTATCCTATTATTATATCCATTGTATTTGTAATTTTCAGTTTATTATATTTAATAGGATTACCCGAGATTAAAAAGGAACAAAATAATAAACAAAAATTTTTTAGCCTCGATAATATTCAAAATATTCCATGGTTATTAATAATATTAGGAGTAGCATTCTCAACTCTAATTATGATTAGCAATTCTTATGCAGGGATATTCTTAAATGAACAGGGACTTTCACTAGATATGCTGGGAATTATACTATTTATGTTTAATATATCTATGGCTTTGGGGAGTTATCTAAAAATTAAGTTTGAAGTAAGCTTGATGTTACCAGTATTAGCTATACTCATGTTTTTTCAAACTAATCTAATCATCCAAATTATAATCCTTTTATTAATGCGTGTTCTTAATTCCAACTACAATAATCATTTTTATTATAAATTTAATATGTCAATAGAAAAAAATAGAGCAGTATCATGGTCAGTATATAATTTGTTTATTTCGATTAGTTTTATGTTAGCTGATTTCCTAGCTGGTATTTTTGCTGATAACTTTAGTATTAGGAGCAATTATTTAATATTTGGTATAGTAGCTCTTTGTTGCTTAGTATCTTATTCATTTTCTAACAGAGAGAAAAGAACTTAAAAGTTGTATTTCTAATTCATTTGCCAAATTATTGATAGCACAATTGTTTGCAAATTTAGCAGATATTTTCTTTAGAGTATAAGATTGAATGATATGCTTGGTATTGAGTATATGTCAGTTATGGTTATTTGTCCTACTGGTAGGGCTAATGACGGTAGTATTTTAGCAGATAAAAAACAATGGTATCCTGTTTTTCTTGATTTAACAGAGCGGATTTCTAAAGGAGAGTTCAAAGTTAAATTTAAAATTGTTCCTCCTAATGAAAGTGATGTTTTTTTGACACATTATTTTCCGCTTGCATTTTATAATAGATCAGATTTATTAGAAAATGTTTGGCATCAAAAAGTAGATATAAATTTTGATAAGCCAAGGGAAATATCTTGTCAAGCTGGAGTTAGAGCATGTTCAATTAATCATAAAGGAGATGTATACGGGTGTGACTTGATGAATGGTATAGATGAATTAGTTGCTGGAAATGTTAAAGAACAAAAGTTTAGCGAAATTTGGCACCATTCTGCTGTATTTAATAAACTAAGATCAATTACATTTGATGATATTTCTGGGAAATGTTCAGAATGTCCCCTACCATGGTGTGGTGGGGGATGTCGATGCAGTGCCTTGGAATTAGATGGAACGTTACTGGGCTCTGATTTAGCCTGCTTTTATGAACAAAAAGGAGGTGGAGTAGTCGTATGAAAGAACATTTTGTGATAAGAGGTAAGAGAGATTTCATTGTAAATAAAGTAGCAGATGAATACATAGGATACGATCTACTTGATTAGAGTACTATTCATTTGATGAAATAGGAGCAGAAATACTTTATTGCATTTCTAAAAATTTTTCTTTAGACAAGATTGTAGAACTATTACAGCAAGATTATGAGGTATCTGCTAATGATTGTAAGCAGGCAATTATTTCATTTTTAGGAGAAACTCCTATTTTGCATATTATTTATGCAAATTTAGTTAAATCTGATCTTTACTTACATTTGAAGCCTTTTAGAGAGGAAAAATGATAGATTCAAAAGAAATTAACAAATTTGCCTTTCCCTTAGTTTTAACAAATATTGGTCAAGTAATTATTGGGCAGATAGCATTGCATTTTGCTGTGAACAATTCCTCAATTGCTCTGTCAGGAATTTCCATTATTCAGAATCTCTTATTTGCTTTTGGTGGACTTTTAGGAGCATTCAGTTTGTCATTTAATATTAAAAGCTCTAAGGCGTACTCTAATCGGCAAACTAACAGGTTTGATGATTTATTGAAATCAAATCTAACCTTAGATTTAATTATCGGAGTTGCCTTTGCGGTTTTTGTCATTATTTTTGGAAATGTAATCTTGAAGCAGCTCTATGGATTTAAAGGGCAACTATTGTCCTTATCCACCATTTATTTAGTCTTCATGTCTCCATATATCGGATTGACATTATTAAACTTTTCGCTGACAAATTTATTAAGAGTTCAAAAGAAAACAAAACCAATTATGTGGGTTGGACTTATCAGTTCATTAATAGATGTTGTGTTAAATTATGTACTGGTACCACAAATCGGAATTAAGGGAGCAGCCATATCAACGATTGTATCCTTAGCTTTCATATCGCTTAGTTACTTGTTTATGGTTTATCCAATGATTTTGAAGGCTTTATCCATTACATCTACAACTAAATTTGAATTAATAACATTTGGTATTCCTTTGGTTGGTCAAGAAATTCTGGAGAGTGTTTTGTTTATTATGGTGTTTGATGCCTTGATGTCGAGATTAGGAGTAGAATTGTTGGCTATTTATGCAGTTATTAGTCAATTGCTTTCAATTGTGAGTGTACCTTCTTTTGTTTATTCGACAACCGTTTCTATCTATTTACCTGAAGCAGAGAAAATAGGAGAGGTTAACGTATTTTTAAAAAACATATTTAAAAATTCATAAGATCCCTGAAAAGCGATATTATAGTCAGGAGAAAATGCCTTCCCTAAAAGTTTATAGTAATTCTTAATCTCTCTGAAGTTGATGATTATATAATTCAAATTAATTATCTAAAAAATAGTTATATTCTTGTATCTCTTTGAAATAATCTGCTATCAGTAATTTCTCTTTCATTGTGAGATTATCTTTAGCGATTTCATATAGGAAAGTTCCTATATTATTTCCAATAACGGATCCTAAAATAGGTATTGGAATTACAGCATGTCCTAATATTGAGGATAATGCACTAACTGATACTTCAACACATAATATTTGCGAATTTAGTAAAAATTCTTCTTTTGTGATTAAGTTTTTACGGAATTTGTATGCTTCTTTAGCGATACCAAATGAAGCAGTGCACAATGAACTTGCTACTGCTGCAGGAGTAGCTGTGTAATTCGTTAGGGCGTATATCGTAATGCCTCGAGTACTTCCTTTTATAGCTCCAATTCCACTATCTTTAGAAATTTCAAGACAATCGTCTTTTGTAAACTCACTAATAGTTTTCCCTAAGCGCTTTTTTTAATTATTGCTGTTATAAATGCAGTACCCCCCTTCTAGAGAAGCTGCTATAGCGGATATATAGGCTCCCTGTTTTAAAGTAGGTTTGCTTTTATCGTACATATCTCTTATAATGCTAGTATCAATATCCTTTATATTACCTTTTTCATTATAAATAGTGGTATTGATTTGATTCCTTTGTACCTCCCTATAACTAACTTTCGAAGGCTCTATATCAGAAAGTTTGATGCTTTCTGTTTCGAAGAATTGATTTACTTCTTTCCATTGCACTCATGGTAGATATCTCGAATAGTATTAAGAATAGCTTTCTTTTGACGATGATAGTTAGTCCTTGTCTTTTTAAGATAATTATAATAAGCATTGGGATGAATATTCATATGCAAGAACAACCAACGCAAACCAAAATCTTCTTTATAGTTATCAATAAAACGATATGCCTCTAATCGATTTCCTTTGCAAAGAATGCCGCTGCTTTTTTTAAGAAATCATTTTCCTTTTCAAGCTCTGCCTTTTCTTGACGTAATTTACGAACCTCCTCCATGAGTTCAAGCTGTGATTTTTCTTTATTATTAGTTTGGCATTCTTTGCGATAATGTCTTACCCAATTAGAGATTGAGGCTTGGGATACGCCATATTCAGCAGCTAAGCTTTTTAATGTTCATCCGTCTTGAATGTGCAGTCGAACAATTTTTTATCGTGTTTCGTCTGGATAGTGTTTCATGTTATGTCTCCTATTCTAATGAATAGTTTAACTTATTAGGTAGGAGTGTTACAAATTTACTATACCAGAACAGTCTAGTTTACTATATAAGTCTCTAAATCGTTCTAAATGTTTAATATACAAATCTAATTGTTCTGGTTTTAACCATATTTTCGTTGGCATAATTTTTTCTCTTTTCCTAATAAATAAAAAAGATAGCACAAATATTTCCTTGTGCTATCTCAACATTTAGTTAATAAAATATTCCTTAGTCATAATTATATTTTTGCTGATTTTTAGTCATAAATTAAATTACTTCTCCAGGATTGTCATTTTACCGTCAATTATCTGATAAACTTTGTCTGCCATATCTTTTAACCTTAAGTCATGAGTAACTACAATAATAATTTTATTTCTTTTGTGCGCTAAATCTCTGAGTAACTCGATTACTTTCATGGATCTATCTGTATCTAATGCGGCTGTGGGTTCATCTGCTAAAATATAGTCAGGATCAGTGTATAATGCTCTAGCAATTGCCACACGCTGCTTTTGTCCACCAGAAAGTTGATTAGGATATTTTTTTAGCAGTTCTAAAAGTCCTAAATCAGAAAGAAGCTCATGCAATTTTTGTTCAGTCAAATTTTGTTTTTTTAGTTTATCTACGAATTTAAACTGTTCTTCGACCGTTAAAAATGGGACTAAGTTATAAGATTGTAAAATAAATCCTATTTTTTCCAATCTTAATTTTGTTTGTTGTTTTTTGGACAAACTGTTAATTGTACTGTCATTTATTTTTACGTCACCATTAGTTGGTGTCTGTAGTCCGCCTGCTATAGTCAAAAATGTAGTTTTTCCTGATCCTGATGGCCCTACAACTAAAATAAGCTGACCGCTTTCTGCTTCGAAATTAATATTTTCTAGTGCTACGTACTTACTACCCCCCTCACCAAAAATTTTTGTGACTGAGTCGAAAATGAGATTTGACATGAAATTAACCTCCAATAATTTTGTAAGGATCAACTTTGGCAATTTGGCGAATTGGTATCAACGCACCCAACAAGGACATAATAATAATACCGATTCCAGTTACAATAATATTACTTTTATCGATGACAATGGGTACCTCGCTGGGTAACGTAATAGCTGTTATTTCACCTAATATAATGGCTATAATAACGCCAATAACTGACATAATAAATGATTGAAATAACGTACTCAAAACAAGATATTGCGTTGAGACTCCTTGCGCCTTCAAGACACCTAAGTTAGGTAATTTTTGAACGGTCAGAATATACAAGAAAATTGAAATAACAATTAGAATAATAATATACAAAAAACCAATCATGAAGTTGAATGTGAGTTGTTGTGCACTATATCCGGGTAATTTATTAATAAATGAGTCAATGCTTAACTGAATAGTCCCTTTTGGTATTTTTGAATTATTTAACGTATTCTTGAATACCACAGCATTTGTTACACCTTTATTCAGTGATTGAATAGTGTCTGGTGAAATATAAACCACGGGAAGAGCACTTAAAGTTGCCCTGGGTGTAAAACCTGTAATTTTAATCCTCAATGATGAATTAGCAACTAACAAGTGGTCACCGATTTTGAATCCATCACGTTTGAATTTATCCGATACGACGCCGGCATTGTTTCGGACATTTTTACTACCACTTGTTATTTTCAATTTTTTAAATATGAACGATTTGGAATCAAGAGCTACTAATTGAGTATTCTCTTTTAATCCATTTTCTGATTTTACAAGTGTACTATACTGTGAAATTCTGGTACCATTATTGGGTAAACTAGCAACCTGATCTTGTGAAAGAAAAGATTGTTGTAAACGTCCTTCAGAATCACTATTTAAGACAATACTTGAAGCATCCCACTCGTTAATTGCCGCTTTGTTTAGGTTAGCTAAACCAGTGGCTAAACCAGTAAGAATAATCAAAAGATAACTTACTAAAAATATAAGTGCCACTATTAGGCTATAACGCAATTTTTCATGTAGCATCTCTTTAATAGCTAAAAACATAATAATCTCCTGTCATTAATTCTATTTATTATTAGTGTATCACTTAATGTGTTGAAAAGGTTTTTAATGTTCATCCGTCTTGAATGTGCAGTCGAACAATTTTTTGTCGTGTTTCGTCTGGATAGTGTTTCATGTTATGTCTCCTATTCTAATGAATGGTTTAACTTATTAGGTAGGAGTGTTACAAATTTACTATACCAGAACAGCAAGTCTATTTTGTATCGCTTTAACAGTATAAGAAAGACTGCATTTTTTGATTTGAAATATGGTTAAATTTATTCGATTTTGGAATTTGAAATTATAAGTTTAGGAAGAAAGAGATAGTTTCACATCTGAGCTATCTCTTTTTCTATCCACTTATTTCAATCTTCCTAACTATCAGTTTTTTCTGAAAATAAAAGGAAATTAGTTTGAAAAAATCCCTCATAAAAAAGTTAACCATATTAAATTAAGTGATACTATGTTATAATTTAACATGGTTAGGTCTCGATAAAATCAAGGAAAAAGTGTATAGAATGTGTTTCCGGCCCTTATATCTTGTGACCGTAAAATACTTATCAGATTCTTAGACTATTCCTTGCTATCTTATGAAAGTTTGAGACAGGAAAATAAAAAATGTACTAGCTAGAAAAAATAGGAAATAAAAAATGACAGAAAAAATTTCCGTAATTATTCCCGTTTACAATGTAGAAAATCAACTCCAGACCTGTCTAGACAGTGTCTTGAGTCAGACCTATCAAAATCTTGAAATCATCCTTATCAATTATGGATCAACAGACAATAGTGATGCCATTTGCCGTAGTTATGCCGCTAGGGATTCTCGCATCCTCTATTTTAAAAAAGATAATGGAGGGCTTTCAGATGCTCGCCATATTGGTATTCGTCAGGCTAAGGGAACTTACGTCACCTATGTGGATGCTGAGGATTGGGTAGAGCCAACCTATCTGGAGGAGCTTTATAAGGCGCTTCAAGCTCACAAGGCAGATATTGCAGTAGCTAATTATAGTGTCTATAAGGAATCGGAAGATCCCTTTTATTGTTATATCAAGGATGAAGATTATTACGAACGGGTCTATTCACCCGCTCAGATTATTGATGGACTCTTTGAAGAAACCAATAACACCAATATTGCTCTGATCTCAGCCACTGGGAAACTCTACAAACGTTCCTTGTTTAATGACTTGATTTTCCCAAAAGAACATGCAGGAGAAGATGGCTTTTTCAACCTTAAAGCCTATCTCATGAGTGAGCGTACGGTTTATCTCAACAAGGGACTGTATGTATATCGTGAGAGTCCAGAGATGCTATCAGCGACTTGGATGCAAGACTGGATGATGACCTTGGTTTATGCCATGGAAGAACGCTTGGCTATTGTTGCTAGTCATGGTTTCCCTTTGGAGAAATACATGGTCACCTACCGTCAGATGCTAGAGGCTTGCTTGAAAAATGTGGAGGAGCAAGGTCTCAGGGATTCTGATGCCTACCGCTCCATTCAGGAGAAATTCCAGGTCTTGAGTTTAGCTCCTCAACGTTATGAGACTAAAAAGCGTGCTATTGTTCTTGCGGCTAACTATACTTATGTTGACCAAGTGCTTACGACTATCAAATCCATCGTTTTCCATCATCGTAACATTCGTTTTTACTTGATTAACGATGATTTCTCTCAAGAGTGGTTTAGAGGACTAAACCGTCATTTGGCTGCCTTTGGTAGTGAAGTGATTAACTGTCGTGTGGATAGTAGTCATATCAAGCAATTCAAGACTAATAGCAACTATGCAAGCTATCTTCGCTATTTTGTGGCGGACTTTGTGTCTGAGGAACGAGCTCTTTATTTGGACAGTGACATGGTGGTTACCGGTTCTCTGGAAGACCTCTTTACCCTTGATTTGCAAGGCCGTCCTTTGGCTGCTGTACGTGACTATGCTGTTCAAGGTCAGGATCATCAGGCAATGTTTGATGCAGGCTTCATGGTGATTGATACGGCTTATTGGAAGCAGTACAACATGAGACGTCACTTAATTGACATGACTAGCGAATGGCATGATAAGGTACCATTTGCGGAGCAGTCAATTCTTAATATGGTTTTTTGTAACAACTGGTTGACGTTGTCTTTTGACAACAACTACGCTGTGACCAAGTCTAGTCTATCTGGTTACCATTTGCCAAATGGTCAAGACTATCCTAAGGTTTTACACTATACTTCACACCGTAAGCCCTGGTTACCTTTGGCTTGCCAAGCCTACCGTGAGGTTTGGTGGTTCTATGCCCAAATGGATTGGTCAGGAGTAGCTGAAAATGCCTCCTTACTGCCACTTTCAGAGGACATGATTTATCCTAAGGGCCGTCCATTTACTTGTTTGGTCTACACCAACATTTCAGAAATCCCTCATTTGACGGATCTTATCTCGGCTCTTCCTAAGGTGCAGTTTAAAATTGCCTCTCGCCAGCATGTGACGGATAAATTGGCCCAATTGATTACCTATCCAAATGTGACAGTTTACTCAGCCATTGCAGGTTTAGATGGGCTAGATTTGGAATTGGTGCGTACTAGTGACTTGCTTTTGGATATTAATCCAGGTAGAAAAGTAGTGGAAATTCTTGATGCCTTTAGGTTTGAAAACAAACCAATCTTAGGATTTGAGGACCTCAAGTCAACCAAACATAATCAGCAAACCTACTCAAGAGATCGTTGGAAGGAGATGGCTGAGACCATTCGCCAGATGCGTAAGAAGAGTCTGTAATCCATTATTTGGATAAGTGGGCTGCAATTTAGTTTATGTCTCATTTCTAACGACATAACATCAGCCTGTCTATAGGGCAGGAAATAGGAGTAACAGTAAAAAAATTAGTCAATCGATAATCACCAAATGTGTGTTATGGACCGTCTTTTTCCTCTTTATTTATTGTTTAGGAAATCGCTTGGTTCTACCACTTGTGGATTTGAAAAATGCAAATATCTTTGGGGGATCCATGGGTTCCTTGGGTTTCTCTAGTGCCATGATGGGTGGGAAACCTCAGTTCTAAGTCTCTTTTTTCAGTAGGCTTGTCACCCTGGATGTCAATACATTGATAGTTATCTCTATTACTTCAAGGAAGATGGTAGCCAATCTAAGAGGGAAAGTATCGAAAAAATGGCATTAAATATTACTATGAGCCAGAATCAGGTATTCTCGCTAACGGTCGCTACCTCCAAGTAGGTGATGACCAGTGGATGTACTTTAAACAGGACGGTTCACTGGCTATCGGACAAGTTCGTGCTTCTATCTAGACTTCTTTCGAAATAGTCTTGACAGTAGTCTATGAAGAGTGTAGAATCTTTTTCAAAAAAGGATATAGGTATGCTCACCAAGATAGCATTTCTTTCCGAATTTGATGATAGTATAAATCAAATGTTAACCTTGAGAAAAGTAGGCCTCATTGAAGAAGCGAATCAGAAGAATTTTATTTATTATCAAGCAGAAGTCGTTTTCCTTCAAGGAAGTTATACAGCAGCAGTTTATTTCGCTGACAACGAAGTGACTAACCCAGTTGCTGGTGCTGATTTAGTAGCAAAAGGTACGGATGCAGGTGGATGTGTTAATGAGGACATGATGGTGCAGGGTAATCGAGTTTTGCTTGAATCTAGATATGAGTGTCAGTTTCAAAAACAAGTGAAATAATGATATTTGGGTCTTTAATTCCGATTAGTTCTGTGGTATTCTTAATAAGTCTCATAAGTTCTTCCTAATGGTAGTTTCGTCGCTTTTCATTATAGTTCTTATGGGACTTTTTGTGTACACTTAAAAAGCTCTATAATCTCTACAGTGGTTTCACCCACTACAGAAATTATAGAGCCATTTTTAGAGTGTTTTTTTGTTTATGTGTTAAAAATAATTTTTCCTGTCATATTTATTTGAGGTTGAGTTTTAGGTATTAGAGTAAAGTTAATGAAGTAGAAAAGTGATTTATGAATAATTCGGAGAATTTCTTAATTCCTAAGATAATTCCTTCAAAATTTTACTAAAAATTTTGAAATACAACGATTATAGCTGATAGTATCATAGCTACACCACCGATGTAGGCAATCCACTTTTCAGAATGTTTTCCAAGTACGTTTCCAATATTTGAAGCAAAAAAACTATATAAATAATCGTTGATTAAACCAACAATTAGATATGTCAAACTTAATATTGTAGTTTGTAATAAAAACGGAGAGTTGTGATTAATGAATTGAGGTAAAAATGAAGCAAAGAAAATAATATTTTTAGGATTTAAAAATATCAATAAAAATCCATTTTTAAAGGCTTCTCCTTTTTCAGGAGGTACCATTTTTTCAGTTTTATCTTTTACCTTATTAGCATCAAGAAAACTTTTGATTCCTAAATAGATAAGATAAGCGATCCCAAGTAGACGTAAAATTGCATACAAGGTTCCTGAAGTTTTGAGTATAGCTCCAATCCCAATAAACGAGAGGATTAGACAAACAAGTCCTCCCCAGAAACTTCCCCAAACAATTTCATAAGCAGTTTTTTTCCCATGAGTCATACTAGTAGTTATAAGATAAGTTACTGTTGGTCCAGGAGGGGAAATAAGTAGAATGCAAGCGATAGTGTATGATATCCAAGTAGATAGTGACATATTATTTTTCCTTTATTACTCTGTATTTTATTTCGTTTTTATTTAAGTTCAGCAATGCAACTGGAAGATCGGTATGTACAAACTGATTAGGAGTTAATGCTGGTGTCATATTAGATAAAAAGCTTAAAAGATTATTTTTGCTATTAGATGCGTAGACTGTATAGAAATTTCCAGAATTCCAGTTTATAACAGCATATTTAAAGAAGTCAGCTAAAATGTTTTTAAATGTGTCAATTGTAACAAGACCATTATTCATATCTGTTAATACATTGTCTTTTTTCAATTGAATGTCTTTTTGTGAGAAAAATCTATTTTTAAAAAGTGAGTCTTTGATATGTTCTCGTTTTAGAAATTCCGTAATATCTTTATTGGAAAATTTCTCAATAAAACCAATTATACCATCTTTTTTCAGCTTTTCTTTTGTAAATTTTATTTGTTTAGCTCTATCTGGACTGTACATCTGAAATGTTGTATCTTCTATTATGACGTCAAAACCATTGAAATTAGGAAATAATTCTCTGATATTTGAGTTGGTTATTTTATTGTAAGGGGATAGGATAAATTTGGAATGTAGTGGCTTACCATATCTAAAAAATTATCCTGATTAGCTTTTGTTGGGCTACAAGATAAAGTTTTTATCTTACCATTGCTCAAATTTCCAATTGTTCTAGCCATTGTTCCTTCAGCGGCTCCGAGAACATATAAATACTGTGTACCATCTCTTTTTTCTAAGTAATCTTTTAATGCTGAGCCAACGCGACATTCTTCTTCTAATATAAAGGGAATACTTAAGTAGAAATGCTTGTCAAATTGTCCTTGTAATTTTCTATGATTTAAATAAAAAGATAACATTTTTTCGTCATTTTTAAATAAATTAATATCACTTAAATAAGTATTGTTTGGCTCTCCCAACTCGCCTAATGCAGTTTTTTCAAAAAAATCTGCAAGTACCCCTGTTCTAGGGGCAGTGGTAATACTATCTTCAATGTTTTTCATAAATTTCCTACTATATGTTATAATTATACACAAAAAATAGTGAATCGCAATCAAAAAAAGATAGAATTTTCGGAAAATTATATAAATATATAGACTATGAAAGAATCTTCTTTTATGAAAAGAATTAATACAAAGAAAAGTGCCGTAATTTCTCTTATCGTACTACTCTGTTTTGGTATAGGGTACTATGTACTTGCAATTTCACCACATCAAATAGCGGTACAGTCATTTAATGAAGTGATAGCCAAAATTGAAAAAGAAAACCGTAGCTTAGAGGAAACAATAAAAGCGTCTAAGAAACTACTTAGTAGTAAAGATAAACCTTTAGACGAAAATCTGACGGTTAAGTTAAAAAACGAAGTCTCAACTGTTGAAAAGAAAAAACAAGTAATTCCTAAAATCAAAAAGAAAACAAGCGACATCAATAAACAAGTTAAATCACTAAAAAACCAATCAACTACACAACAGAGATAAAAGAACTTAAAGATAAAAATCAGAAGTATTCAACGAGTGTAAAGCAGTTAAAACAAATTACAAATCCTTCCAATACATTTGTGGAAAGTCGTCTTAAGGAAATTGTTACGATTACTGATGTTCAGTCAGCCACAGAAAATAATGATCCAAACCAAGACTTAAATAAGCAAGGAAGTTATACAGCAGCAGTTTATTTCGCTGACAATGAAGTGACTAATCCAGTTGCTGGTGCTGATTTAGTAGCAAAAGGTACGGATGCAGGTGGATGTGTTGAAGTCTATAAAACGGCAGAAGATGCCAAAAAACGAAATGACTATTTAAGTGCTTTCGATGGCCTTCCCAACTGTCATCAATCCTGGTTCACACTATGTATACGGAACAGTTGTTATTCGTGTCGCAGCATCATTAACGGCCTCACAACAAAATACATTAACGCAAAAAATATATGAGAAGTTGACTCAGTTAGAAAATGATAACACAAGCAAAAACACCTCAAAAACGGAAACCTCATCCTTTACGAAACCATCATCATCTAGTTCAAGCTCTACTCAAGCAACTATTAGTGAATCAGCTCAGAGTGACACCAAAACGGTAGCTGGAAGTGCCCCAACAACACCTACGCAACAACAAGATTCTGGAGTTTCCGATTCATCACAAGACATGGGGGTAAATCCTGAATTTCATAGCAATATTGATGAAAATGGTTATAATTCGCTCTTGGGTGCTAATGTCCTAGATAATAGCAACGGAGGCAATAACTCTAATGCCTCTACCGAGTCATCATCAATGGGAAGTTCTGAATAAGTTACTTATAACTCGATACTCCTTTTAAAATGAATTAGAAGACTACTGAAAACGCCAATTACACAGTTATTGGTGTTTTTTTTACTCTCGAAGACTATTGGTAACACTTGATAACTTTACCAAAATAGTCTATACTTTTTGTTAGTTTATAAACTAACAAAAAGAGGTGGCACATGGGATATTTTGATTATTCAAGAGAACCAAGAAGTGATATCGCTTTTATCGATATGAAGTCTTTTTATGCTAGCGTCGAATGTGTTGAGAGAGGACTACATCCTCTAAAAACTTCTCTATGTGTTATGAGTAGAGCTGATAACTCTGCAGGTCTTATTATTGCTTCTTCACCGATATTTAAGAAAGTGTTTGGGAAATCAAACGTAGGAAGAGCATACGACCTCCCTTTTGATGTTCAAACAAGAAAGTTCTCGTACTACAATGCCAAGAAACAAGGACTGAGAACAGATCCAGAATACGTGCGATTCATTGAAGACTGGGCAAAAGTGACTTTCATCGTTCCTCCCAGAATGGACAAATACATCTCAGTTAATATGGAAATCCAAGGCATTTTTCAAAACTATGGTAGCCCAAATGATATTTACCCTTATTCTATAGATGAAGGTTTTATTGACCTATCTAGTTCTCTTAATTACTTCGTTCCAGATAAGCAGTTGTCTCGAAAACAAAAACTCGACCTTATTTCTGCGAAGATTCAGAGAGACATTTGGAGACAAACTGGCATCTATTCAACCGTTGGTATGTCCAACGCTAACCCCTTACTTGCTAAACTTGCCCTTGATAATGAAGCAAAGAAAACTCCAACTATGGGAGCTAACTGGTCCTATGAGGATGTGGAGAATAAGGTATGGTCTATTCCAAACATGACAGATTTCTGGGGTATTGGTAAAAGAATGGAGAAACGCTTCAACACATTAGGTATCCACTCAATCAAAGACTTAGCAAATGCTAACCCAGATATCTTGAAGAAAGAATTAGGAGTAGCTGGTCTTCGATTATGGTTTCATGCTAATGGTATTGATGAAAGTAACGTTCACAAACCCTATAAACCAAAATCAAAAGGTCTAGGCAACTCCCAGGTTCTTCCTAGAGACTATTTCAGACAACGAGATATTGAAATTGTCCTTAGAGAGATGGCCGAACAAGTTGCTATCCGACTGAGAAAGATAGGCAAAAAAGCGACTGTTGTTTCTATACACCTTGGCTACTCTAAGCAAGAAAACAAACGCTCTATCAATACTCAAATGAAAATTGAACCAACGAATAACACTAACATGCTGACAAACTATGTGTTGAAGTTATTCCATAATAAATACACTTCAGGAGCAATCCGAAGTGTAGCGGTTAATTATTCTGGTTTTGTAGATGAATCTTTTGGTTTAATCTCACTGTTCGATGATGTCGAACAAATTGAAAAAGAAGAAAGGCTCCAGACAGCAATAGATTCTATCAGAGACCAATTTGGCTTTACCTCTCTACTAAAAGCTAATGCACTTGACGGTGCATCGAGAAGTATTGCCAGAAGTAGGCTCATCGGAGGACATTCTGCTGGAGGATTGGATGGTTTAAAATGATTGATCGTTCCTATTTACCATTTCAAGCAGCAAGAGAATACCAGGATCCAGGGATGCAAAAGTGGATGGGGTTCTTTCTGTCCGAACATACCTCATCATTACATGCTGCTAAATATCGTGTTGACTTTTCAACAGACTTAAGTAAACCTCAGAAACTCTTATTACTTTCTCAACTCTATGCCAACCAACTTAAAGGGCAGTTCACTATCAAACATCGTGATAGGAAAATTACTTTATTTGGTGAAGTGAGAGAACTGTCTCGTAAGGAAATATCAATAAAGACTAATGAAGGGTATAGATTAGTCCAACTCGACAATATTCTTCAAATTCATCTTTTGGAAAATCACATATACTAAAAAAAGCAACAACCTATATTATGTGGTTGTTGCTTTTTAACTAGATTAACTAAAATCAACTGTAATGATTGAACCATCTTCATCAATGATAATATCGACAATTTCATCATCTTTATCTGCTTCATTCAATAGATTTTCAGCATAATCCTTTGCACTTGTTTCCTTAATAGTTTCTATTTCGTTTTTTTCTTCTACCTTTAATTCCTTATGTGTTTTATATTTATTCCAACCCCACTTACCTAAAGATACAATCAACACCTCCAAAAGGCTTGGCTAAAGGCCAATATTTCTAAGAAGTAGATTTGAATGGTAACACGACAGGCAAAGAAGGACAAGCCCTTCTAGACCAACTTCGTGCCAATGGCACTCACACTTACCAAGCTACTGTCAAAGTGTATGGTTCTAAAGATGGCAAACCAGACTTGAGCAATCTAGTTGCTACTCATCAAGTAACGATTCGACTTCATGGATCAGAAATGATGTCCAGAACTCCTCAAGGAGATCAGATATCTATGTCTTCTTCTACGTCAGACTCAATGAACAAAATTAAATATATGACGAAAGAGGCCCATGTTTCAGAGATGAGAATGGCTGATTCCACAGATAATTCCATGGCTAAGACTAAGAAAAATGATGGGCAACCTATACTACCAAATACTGGGAAAGCTCAAACGGCTACAGCTGGCCTTGGTATGTTTGGTCTAGCCTTGGCAGGTCTTGTTGGACTTTTAGGTTTGACAACCAAACGAGAAGATTAAGATTCAAATCATTTAAATATTAGAATAAATAGTATTATACTGACTATGTGTAACACTGTTTTTATCAAAGGAGCGTCAGATGAAAAAGACAATTTTGCTGGTTGATGATGAGATAGATATTCAAAACCGCTATTTTTTACAGGCGGGATACGATGTTTTAGTTGCTCATGATGGCAAGGAGGGATTAGAACTTTTCAGAAAAAAGTCTATTGACGTCATCATCACAGATATCATGATGCCCAATATGAACGGTTATGATTTTATCAGTGAGGTTCAATATATTGCTCCTAATCAACCCTTTCTCTTTACAACTGCTAAAACAAGCGAGCAGGATAAGATTTATGGATTAAGTTTGGGGGGGATATGATTTCATAGCCAAACCGTTTAGCCTGCACGAATTGGTTTTAAGAGTGAATAATATCTTACGTCGCCTTAGCCGTTGAAGTGAGACAGAGCGGATCGATCTTGGTGACTTAGTAATCTACCATGTGACTCATGAGGTTCACATAGGGGACCAATCTTTGGAATTGACAGTGAAATCCTTTGAACTTCTATGGATATTGGCTAGCAATCCTGAGAGAGCCTTTTCAAAGACGGAACTTTACGAGACGGTATGGCAAGAGGAATATGTGGATGATAGCAATACACTCAATGTTCATATCCATGCTTTGAGGCAATAGTTGACCAAGTATACAAATTCAAATACTCCTGCTATCAAAACTGTTTGGGGTTAGGGCTATAAGATGGAAAGACCAAGAGATTGAAAATGAAATAAAAAAACTATAATCAAATAGACATGGGAGAGACCAAAAATATAGGCTAAGTAAACCAACCGATGAAGCCAATGCCAAGTCTCGTATTTGAGACTTTTACCAAGAAAGTATGTATTCCAAGGTTTCCTAGCTGACCAGCTAGATGGACCCCTATAGACTCCCCATACCGATGTTGTGGAAGACAAGGAGAATAACTGATAAGATGGCAAGAAATTTGTGGATAGCGTACATTCTCTCAATTCCGTTAAAGAGTTTTTCTAAAAGTCGTGATCGTGTTGCCAACATAAAAGTCCATGATAAGGTTGTTAAAGCTAGACCGGGAGTGACGAAGTTTGTCATGCCCGTTGCTAACCAGACGTAGACCGTAAGAACAATGCTTACGGTTAGTAGGAGAATTCCTTTATATGATTTCATGTAACCTTTTTTCTATATTTACATTATTACCAACTAGTTGTAAACGACGTTGTTACATTATATCTTATAACGGATTTCCTGTCAAAAATAATTGATTTTTTGAAGGAAAAGTGGATAGTGATATAGCAATCAAGATATCCAATACTTTTTGAAAAGGCACAAAATTGTAAAGGAACCTTGATTTAATAGTCGATTATCTTGTGAAAGCTTTTCGAAAAAGTGTATACTATAAGTAGAAGATAGGAAAAGGAGATGCTTAGTGGCTAGTATTACAATAGAAGCTAGTAAGGTGGCTAGAAAGAGTCCCATTCGAGTAGACACTAGTCTTGTCGGGACGGTTTCTGGTGTGGAAGCAGTGACTGTTTCCCTACCATCATCAAAAGCTCGATTGAGTGTTGGTAAATTGGGTTACAAGTCCAACACTATTACTGTGGAGGATGGACAAACCGTTCGGGTTACTAGCAATTTTCTAAATCATTTGATAGCGATAGCTCCATTGCTTCTCTACCTTTTTGGAGGTCGTTACCTCCCACTTGTTGCTGTTCTATCTACTATAGTTTTGCTTTTTAGCTTACCTTTTCTCAAGTTAGAAATCGTAGGCTGATTAGAATCGGGAGTGGCTTAGCCCTCTGTTTGATACCTTTAACTCATTTTTTCATAATAATGCTAGGCCACCCCTTTTTATTAGGAACGGGTTGAGACGAAAAATTAGTTATCAAAAAGGGAACTCGATAGAGTTTCCCTTTTTTCTTTATCAAGCTAAAGTCATTTTTAAAAGACCCTAGTTATTAAAACTGAGGTCTTTGATGTTTATAGTCAGTTATCACTTACGGTACAATTTGTCGTATTGATAGTAAGGATCGAATGTGACATTGATACCAAGCTTACGAAGAACATTTTTATCTTCATCAGTAAGGATTATAGTTGAGTGAGCTTCAGACCCCTTAAGGTTATCAAGTTCCTCCATGGCACGCGCCGCATCCGCATTGTTGGCAGCAGTAATGGCCAAGGCGATGAGGATTTCGTTGGAATGGAGACGAGGATTACGGCTACCCAGATGGTCAATTTTCAGTCCTTGGATTGGTTTAACTACCTCAGGCTCGATAAGTTTCGTTTCATTAGTAATGCCTGCAGAAGTCTTGATAGCATTAATCAAAGCTGCAGCTGTTGGACCAAAGAGTTCCGAATTTTTACCAGTGACGATTTGACCATTCGGCAATTCGAGGGCAAGGGCAGGACCACCTGTTTCTTCAGCCTTAGCGCGTGCTGCAACGACCACTTGGCGATCTTCAGGCGTGATACCAAGATCGTTCATGAGCAACTCAATCTTCTTGACAGCAGTCTCAGGCACACGTTCATTTTTGAAATCAAGAACGGTTTGATAGTAGCGACGGATGATTTCTTGTTTAGAGGCTTCTTTAGCTGCCTCATCATCCGTAATGGCAAAACCAACCATGTTAACACCCATATCCGTAGGTGAAGCGTAAGGTGACTCACCAAGGATGCGCTCAAGCATACGTTTGAGGACTGGGAAAATCTCGATGTCACGGTTGTAGTTTACCGTAGTTTTGCCATAAGTTTCCAAGTGGAATGGGTCAATCATATTGACATCATCAAGGTCGGCAGTGGCAGCTTCATAGGCCAAGTTAACTGGGTGATGAAGCGGCAAATTCCAAACTGGGAATGTTTCAAATTTAGCATAACCTGATTTGATACCATTGATTTGGTCGTGGTACATGTTAGACAAACATGTTGCTAATTTACCAGAACCAGGACCAGGTGCGGTAACGACAATCAGGTTACGGCTAGTCTTGATATAGTCGTTTTTTCCCATACCTTCAGGAGAAATGATATGGTTGATATCCGTTGGATAGCCCTTGATAGGGTAGTGGATGTAAGACGTGATGCCATTTTTTTCCAGTTGGTTACGGAAGGCATCAGCTGCAGGTTGACCTGAATACTGCGTAATAACAACAGAACCCACATAGATATTGAGCTCGTTGAATTTATCAATCAGACGAAGGACCTCTTGGTCGTAAGAAATACCAAGGTCACCACGAGCCTTAGAGTGCTCGATATTGCTAGCATTAATGGCAATGACCACTTCAACCTGATCTTTGAACTCTTGAAGGAGCTTGATTTTATTGTCAGGCTCATAACCAGGAAGGACACGGGCAGCGTGGAAATCTTCCAACATCTTTCCACCAAACTCCAAGTAGAGCTTACCGTCAAACTGGTTAATACGCTCTAAAATATGGTCGCGTTGTAGATTCAAATACTGTTCAGAACTAAAAGCTTGTTTCTTCATAAATAAAAATACCTCTGAGAAAAATTATATCAAATGCCGAAGGTAAATGCTATTAGCGAAGGACGATTTATTGGAGAAAAAGAGGTGAAAGTCAATCATGAAACGTATTTTTTATGATAGTCCTTTAGAGTTATTATTTAATTTGGGTTCTCATCTCAGCAGTTAGATTTCTAGATAACAATCGCTTTAGAATATTTAATTTCATAAAGGAAAAATGCTTGCCAACTAACTGTTGGCGACCATTTTTTATCCTCTTTCACCTTACTTAACTCAAGTTGGTCTCGTAGACTAGAAGTATGTTATAATAATAGAAAAATAAGAAAAAGGTAAATTTATGGCAATCTTAGTTTTAGGTGGGCTGGTTACATCGGTTCTCACATGGTGGACCGTTTGGTTGAAGCGGGCCAAGAAAAAGTTGTTGTCGTGGATAACTTGGTGACGGGTCACCGTGCGGCAGTCCATCCAGACGCTGTATTCTACGAGGGGGATTTAGCAGATCAAGATTTTATGCGTAAAGTCTTTAAGGAAAATCCTGATGTTGATGCGGTTATTCATTTTGCGGCTTACTCACTTGTGGCTGAGTTTATGGAAAAACCACTTAAATATTTTGACAATAACACTTCTGGTATGGTGAAGTTGCTTGAGGTCATGAACGAATGTGGTGTCAAATACATTGTCTTCTCATCAACAGCTGCGACTTATGGTATTCCTGAGGAAATTCCAATCCTTGAAACCACACCACAAAACCCAATCAATCCTTACGGTGAAAGTAAGCTTATGATGGAAACTATCATGAAGTGGTCAGACCAAGCCTACGGCATCAAGTATGTTCCTCTTCGTTATTTTAATGTGGCGGGTGCCAAACCTGATGGTTCGATTGGTGAGGATCATGGTCCTGAAACCCACCTCTTGCCAATTATTCTCCAAGTGGCTCAAGGTGTTCGTGAGAAAATCATGATTTTTGGAGACGACTACAATACTCCAGATGGTACCAATGTTCGTGACTATGTACATCCATTCGACTTAGCGGATGCCCACCTCTTAGCAGTGGAGTATCTCCGTAAGGGCAATGAGTCAACAGCCTTCAACTTAGGATCTTCAACAGGATTTTCAAATCTTCAAATCCTTGAAGCAGCTCGTAAGGTTACTGATAAAGAAATTCCAGCTGAGAAAGCAGGTCGTCGTCCTGGTGATCCAGATACATTGATTGCATCCTCTGAAAAGGCTCGTACAGTCCTAGGTTGGAAACCACAATTTGACAATATCGAAAAAATCATCGAAAGTGCCTGGGCATGGCATTCAAGCCATCCAAAAGGTTATGACGATAGAGATTAATCATAAGGAATAGGAGCACCACCTGGTAGAAAACTGCAATTTGGAGTTTTTCCTGTAGTCCATAGCAAATCTTTGCATTTTTATCTGATATCTTTTAAGATAATCCTATTACAACTTGAAAAGGAGAACAGGATGGAAACATATACACTTTCAAATGGGGTTGCTATTCCTAAAATTGGTTTTGGGACTTGGCAGATTCCAGAAGGGGAAGAAGCCTACAATAGCGTTAGTTTCGCACTTAAGGCTGGTTACACCCATATTGATACAGCACAAATCTACGGTAACGAGGTTTCTGTAGGTAAGGCGATTGCTGATAGTGATGTGGCGCGTGAGGATCTTTTCCTAACGACTAAACTCTGGAATGACAAGCACGATTACGATTTGGCTAAGGCCTCTATCGACGAATCTCTCGAAAGATTAGGTGTGGATTATTTGGATCTTTTTCTCATCCACTGGCCAAATCCAAAGGCACTTCGTGAGAATGATGCTTGGAAGGCTGGCAATGCAGGGGCTTGGAAGGCAATGGAAGAAGCCTACAAAGAAGGTAAGGTGCGTGTTATCGGTGTGTCTAACTTTATGCAACATCATCTAGAAGCTCTTTTTGAAACAGCTGAAATTGTGCCACATGTCAATCAAATTCTCTTGGCTCCAGGTTGTACCCAAGAAGATTTGGTTGCCTATTGCCGAGAGCGTGACATTCTTCTTGAAGCATATAGCCCACTAGGTACTGGTAGTATTTTTGGGAATGAAGATGTTGAAGCGGTGGCTGAACGTAATGGAAAATCTGTTGCTCAAGTTGCCCTACGTTGGAGCCTTCAAAAAGGTTTCTTGCCACTACCTAAGTCAGTGACACCAAAAAATATTGAAGCCAACTTGGATATCTTTGACTTTGATTTGTCAGAGGAAGACATGGCAGTCTTGGATAAGATTCAAGGGATCAAAACTCAGGTTGATCCTGACACAGTTAATTTTTAGTGTGTTTCTTTAGATTTGCTATAATAAAACTATCATTTTTTTATTTATAGATGGGAGTTACGTAATGGAGTCTCGAAATCTTTTGCCTCAGAATACACGTATGATGGCCCATTTGCTCAGTTTTTCGGGGGGAGCTTTGGAATGTCTTTTGTCATGTGTATTACCATAGTTTGGTTGCCACTCAGACGGGGAATATTCTCTTGTTAGTTGCTGACTGGCGTAGTAGTAGCATGTACCATAACATGTTGCGATGTTTTTCTACTCTATTCTATTCTATTCTTTTCCATAGGTTTTCTTTTTGGAATATGGTTTAAAGACCATCGTAAGAATGCTTACTGTCGTGTTCATGGTCTACTTCCTCTTTGTGTGATGACTGCTATTTTACCATTCTTATGGCCAAATGCTCTAATAGAGCTTCCGATTATTGCATTTTCTGAGGGTGTCATGATGAAGACTTTTACCAGTAGTCAGATTGAAAATCACCCCTTTGTGATTTTTATGACTTCAGGAAATTATCGAAGGATGCTGACGGCACTTTATTATGTTATTCAGGGTAGCAAGGATCAGAAAGAATATCGTTGCCAGGCGGTCAATTATGGCTTTGTCGTAGGCAGTTTTGTGCTTGGTGCTGTTGTATCAGCTCTTCTCATGCGCTTCATTTATATTAAGTCAATCTGGCTAATCACACTCAGCCTCTTGACCATCATGGTTTACTATTCATCTGAAGTGAAACGTCTGGGACTCAAGAAAACCAATCTTTAGGTATTTTTGTAGTAATTGTTTTTGATAAAAATAGTCTTGTGCTATAATCTTGGTTATATTAATTTTGTCTAATGATAAAAAGGAGACATAAGATGCCTATAGTAAGTAATGATTTTTCAGATATTGTATATAACCGTCGTTCCATTCGTAAGTTTGATACCTCTGTCAAGATTCCACGTGAAGAAATGTTGGAAATCTTGGATAAAACCGTTACGGCACCATCATCAGTGAACATGCAACCTTGGCGCTTTGTTGTCGTTGATAGCGAAGAAGGCAAAGATAAATTGAAACCTTTTGTCAGCTACAATGGTGTACAAAATGAAACATCCTCAGCCATGGTTCTCATTTTTGCCGATTTGAAGAGCCAAGAAAGAGCAGAAGAAATCTATGGGAAGGCCGTTACTCAAGGAAAAATGCCAGAAGAGGTCAAGGAGAAACAACTATCAAGCATTGTACCAATGTATGAGAAAGCTCCTTTCGAAGTGATGAATGAAATTGTCCATATCGACTCTAGCCTTGCTGCTATGCAGTTAATGCTCGTTGCTCGCTCTTATGGATACGATACAAATGCCATCGGTGGCTATAAAAAAGACGGTCTTGCCAAAGCGTTTGGTCTTGATGAAGACCGACATGTGCCTATTTTGATTATTGCCCTTGGGAAAGCTGATGAAGAAGGCTTTGAGTCTGTTCGTTTGGACGCCTCTGATGTGACTACTTTTGCTTAATAAATAATCGGCCATGAGTCTCAAAAGTGGAGACTCATGTTTTTTTGTATTAAAAGATAACAAAGTATTTTTAGTAAGATTGAGAAGTTGGTGTAACCCAGGATTAAGGTGAGGCCTCTTTCTTTGTGCTATAATGTAAGAAAACGTTGCATTTAAAGTTTACTTTTGCCAATTTCTAGGAGTCTTTCATGATAGACTATTTGATCCTGAGGTTTCTCTGGCTTCGTGAGCGGGGCTTTGTCCAGATTACTCAAAAGACCTTGATTTCGCTCTTTCCATTTTTTCTGATTTCAGGAATTATTCGGGTGATTTCACTATCTGTTTTTTCGGAGATGGGCTATATCAATCAGCTGTTTTCAGTTTCTGACTGGTTACCGACCTTTAAGATAACTGGGCAGGTGCTCATTAATCTTTCCAACTTTCTTGGTGGCTTAGCAGGGCCCTTATCAACCTATTTTGCAGGGAAATACACAGCTGGTCACTATGGTAGAAGTACTGGTACAGCTGGTGTGACATCCCTTTTGGTTAGCTTGATTATAGGATCGCAGGAGCTGTTGCTGTCACCGCTAAACGATGGTGTCTTGACTCGTATCAATTTACCGGATTCAATCAACATTATTTTGGCTATATTTGTGGGGTATCTGGTTGGCCAGATTTTTCGCTTTTCGAGAGCTAGTGATGATCAGATTGTGGATAAGGACTATATTTATCAACCAAAGACTGTTCGTCCCATTTTTTTATCACTCATTTTAGCTATTGGGCTTAACCTTCTTCTTGTTATTGGAGATCAAGCTAATGTTTTTCAAACGATTAGGAAGTTTACTTCTACCTTTACTGTAACTGATAATCATCTGTTGTCAACCTTTATGATGGGACTTTTGAACACTTTTTCTGCTTGGATTGGGAATAATCAGGTTTTTACCCCAAATTCCATTGCCGAGGATAGTTTTGCCTTGGAAAATCTGACCTATGCTGTTTCTCATCATACGACGACTGGGCTTCCCCACCTTTATACGCTAACAAACCTTTATCATAGTTATGGTATGGTTGCTGGCATTGGCTCAGGGCTAGCCCTCTTGGTGGCTCTGCTTTTAGCATCAACCAGTTATAAGGATAAGAAGGTGAGTCTTCTAAGTGTCTTTCCTAGTCTCTTTAACTATGGGGCTCCATTTATGGTGGGGATACCAGTCTTGTTAAATTTAGTTTATTTGGTTCCTTTCCTACTGGCACCTATGGTAAATATAGGTATTGCTGCGGTGTCCTTGGCTATCCATCTTATGCCAGCTGCGGTTTATCCAGTTCCAGATGGCACACCAAGTCTTCTTTACGCCTTTATCGGAACTGGGGGTAGCTTACGAGCTCTAGCTATTAGTATCCTCTGTTTGGGAGTCGACATTCTTATCTTTATTCCATTTGTGCGTCTGTCTAATAAGGTACAACACGGTCTAAAAGAGGAAGGAGAAAGCCTTGAAACTAAATAAAAAAACTAAGTTGGTCTTTATCCTTATTGCTCTCTTTCTCATTGGTCTAGCCGTCCCATCCTATAGTTGGACTAGGAAAAATGTCAAGGAAATAGAGACTTTCTATAATTCAAAATTGTCTCCCATTATCATGATTCCAGGGAGCTCTGCTACGGAAAATAGATTTGATGGCCTAGTCCGTAAGCTTAATCAAGACCGTCGTGGTACCAAGCATAGCCTCCTCAAGGTTAAGGTTTGGAATAATGGGCGTATCACCTTTGAGGGTAAAATCAGGAAAAATGACAGTGAACCTATTATTGTTATCGGATTTGAAAATAATAAGGATGGCTATAGCAATATTAAGAAACAATCCAAGATGATGAATCAGGCCTTTGAAGCCTTGCAGAATAAATACAATTTCAATAATTTTAAAGGGTTGGCACATTCAAATGGTGGCTTGATTTATACGGCTTTTATTGAAAATTATCTTAGCGACTACGATGTCAAGATAAATTCTTTGATGACTATCGGAACGCCCTATAATTTCACTGAAACCAATATTAAAAATAAATCGGTCATGCTAGCAGACTTTATAGCTGCTAAAGAGAATATTCCGTCTACCCTGCATGTCTATTCGGTAGCGGGAACCATTACCTATGATTCGGACGAGCTGGTTCCTGATGCTAGTGTGTCCGCTGGGAAATATATCTATCAGAATCAGGCAAAAAGTTACACTGAAATCACTGTTACAGGTGAAGATGCCCAACACTCGGATTTACCAACCAATGATGAGGTAGTGGACCTGATCAAACAACATATCGAAGGACAAGGTCTTCGCAAGAAGCAAAAGACCAAGTTAGAGCCTCAATAGACTATAATACTATGTATTATTAGTCTAGTTACTTATTTTCAAATACAAAAGGATAGAGTTTATGATGGCTCTATTTTTTTAGTGTAAGAGGAACTCTTTCAGTTGTTGTAACTCCTTGTTTTACAACGTTGGTTTTGTTATAATTGATTGAAAAGAAAAAGATTAACGAGAGGTTCTTGATATGCAAATTCCAAGTCGCTTTACCATTGCTGTCCATATTTTGACCCTCATAGCACAAAATAAGGGAAATGAAACTAAGCTAACCAGTGATTTAATGGCGAGTAGTGTGGGTGTCAATCCAGTTATTATCCGCAAAACCTTGTCACAACTGAAGAAAGCAGACTTGATTTTTGTTCAAAGGGGAAGTGGAGGATCGACATTAGCCATGGCACCAGAGGAGATTAACCTTTTACAGGTTTATCGTGCGGTGGATAGCATCGGTCCAAGTGGGCAACTCTTTAGTTTTCATGACAATCCTAATCCAGCGTGTCCAGTAGGACGTAATATTCATGGTATTTTGGATCAGAGCCTAGAAGATGTTCAAATGGCAATGGAAAAAGAACTCGAAAAGAAAACTTTAGCTGGTATTTTAAAGGATGCTAAGGCTAACTGGAAAGAAACTGGAGCTTGATTTTTAGATCTTAAATGATAAGAAATCGAAAATTATTCGGTTTCTTTTTTGATTCTAGGTTGTAATAATTGACATTACAATAAAACCAAGTGTAATAATGTCATATAAATGATTACAACACAGGAGAAAATCATATGACATATGACTACAATAGTAAGATTTACCTCGCAGAGGCGGTACTCAATGTAAAGGACTTAGCTGGTCAGACGGAGACGGCCTTTTACACACAGATTGTTGGACTTGGAATCCTAACCAAAACGGAAAGGGAAGTTGTTTTAGGAGCTGGAAACAAGCCTTTGGTCCATCTGATTCAGACCAATCGTGAGGAAGCGGTCAAGTCCAGTTATGGTATCTACCATATGGCGATTTTGTTACCGTCTCGCGAAGATTTAGCAGATGTTTTCAAACATATTGCTGATCTGGATTATCCATTTGTCGGTGCAGCTGACCATGGTTATAGTGAAGCCCTTTATTTGGAAGACCTTGAAGGCAATGGTATTGAGCTTTATAGAGACAAGCCGGTTGCTGAATGGGATATTCGTGAGGATGGTCGCATCGTTGGTGTCACAGAAGAGTTATCAGCTCAAGAAATTTACGATATGGGACGGAAGGTTGAGCCTTTTGTGATAGCTAAGGATACTCGCATGGGGCATATTCATTTATCAGTCAAAGATAGTCAGCTAGCAAGCACTTTCTATCAGGATGTTTTAGAGCTAGCGGATAAGTTTACCATTCCAAGCGCTAGTTGGATTGCTTCAGGTGATTACCACCGTCACCTTGCGGTCAACGAGTGGGGCGGAAAAAACTTGTCCAAACGTGACAAAGATATGCCTGGTCTTGCTTACTACGTCATTGAAGTGACAAACAAGGACGACTTGGTTGGCATAGCAGAACGTGCTAACAATCGTGGAGGCAAGGTCAAATGGTCATCTTCTAATGAGTTAACAGTTGAGGATAAGGATGGTATTTTGACACGCGTAAGAAAGAAATATTAATAATTAGTGATTTTTTAAGTCGTAACTATTGACGTTACATTTTAAACGGCTATAATGGTTATTTTAATCAAAGTTATTACAAAATAGCTTAACAATTTTAACAATTAACATTTATCATAAAGGAAGAGGGAATACCTATGACCTACTTTACAGACTTACAAATAAAACGCCGTTCAATCTATGCTTTGGGAAAAGACCTTGAGCTCTCTAACCAAGAATTGATTGAAACCATTCAAGGAGCTGTCCTTAACACACCAACAGCCTTCAACTCACAAACATCACGTGTGGTGATCTTGCTGAATGAAGAATCAGATGCTTTCTGGAATGAAATCGCTTATTCAGAGCTTGAAAAAGTAACGCCAGCAGAAGCTTTTGAGGCAACAAAAGAACGTTTGGCAGGTTTTGCTCAAGCTAAGGGAACAATCCTCTTCTATGAAGATCAAGATGTAGTGAAAGGCCTTCAAGAGCAATTCCCACTTTACGCTGAAAACTTCCCAATTTGGTCAGAGCAAGGTCATGGAATCGCCCTTTATGCGACATGGTTGGCTTTGGCTGAGAAGAATATCGGTGTGAACGTACAACACTACAATCCACTTGTTGATGCTCAATTGGCTGAAAAATACGACATCCCAGCTAACTGGAAACTCCGTGCCCAAGCACCATTTGGTCAAATCGTTGCACCAGCAGGAGATAAAGACGTCCAAACAGAAGGTCGTTTCAAAGTTTTTGGCGACAAATAATCACTTTAACTTAGTCAGTCAGCTTGGCAGTAGGCTACATACTGACTGAACAAAATCATAATGATAAGACAAAAGACTAGCAGGATTGAGAAATCTTGTTATTTTTTTGTATCCTAAGACCAGTTAGTAGATTAATTATAAATGAAAGCTATAACTTGAGATTTAAAACCTTTTTCAGTTTCATAGTGTTTTCTAATTTAAATGATCCCAATTTACTAAAACTGCAGAATAATGGACAACTAAAGCAAAGTTTTGAGCAGTCGGTTTTTGATAGATATAGGGCACACGTTAGAAAATACTTGTTACGAAATCTTAATCTTGATATGCTTTTTATTAATAGAGGTATAAAAACACAGAAATAGCTCTATTTTTGTCTTGCAGTATGGTATAATAGTGCGGTATTTCTCAGAAAATGGAGTATAAAAATGAGTATTTTTCGTAAAAAGGATGTTGGTTTGTCTCAAACCGAGATGAAACGGCATCTGACCCTTAGGGATGTAGTCCTTCTGGGAATCGGTGCCATGGTTGGGACAGGAATCTTTACGATTACTGGTACCGCGGCATCAACCTTGGCAGGTCCAGCCCTGATTATTTCGGTTTTGATTTCAGCCGTTTGTGTGGGTATGTCGGCGATTTTCTTTGCTGAGTTTGCCTCACGCTATCCATCCGCTGGTGGCGTTTATGGTTATCTCTATGCTTCTTGGGGTGAGTACCCTGCTTGGATGGGCGGATGGCTTACAATGATCGTTTTCATGAACGCCGTGTCTAGTGTCGCCTCTGGTTGGGGAGCCTACCTCAAGGGGCTCTTGGCAAGCTTTGGTCTACAGCTCCCCAAGGCTATCAGTGGCCCTTTTAATCCGAGTCAGGGGACCTATATTGACCTATTGCCAGTCTTGGTTTTGGTGCTTGTGACGGCTCTTCTCCTCATGGATTCCAAACAAGTCCTTCGTTTGAACTCACTCCTAGTAGTGCTTAAGTTCTCTGCCTTGGCGGTTTTCATCCTAGTTGGTCTTTTCCATCTGAATCCGGACAACTGGGCTAACTTTGCACCATTTGGCTTCGGCCAAATTTATGGTGGGAAGACGGGGATTATGGCAGGTGCTTCTCTCATGTTCTTTGGTTTTCTTGGATTTGAATCCATTTCTATGACAGTAGATGAGATTAAGGAACCACAAAAGAATGTTCCTCGAGGTATAGTTCTCGCTTTGATTATCGTCGCTTCACTTTATGCAGTGGTTTCATTAGTCTTGACGGGAGTTGTCCACTATACCAAGTTAAATGTCGACGATGCCGTAGCTTATGCCCTTCGTTATATTGGTGTGTCTTGGGCAGCCAATTATGTATCGGTAGTTGCCATTATGACCTTGATTACCGTATGTATTTCCATGGCCTATGCCCTTAGTCGCATGGTTTATAGCTTGGCGCGTGATGGATTTCTTCCACAAACTTTTCAAAAGGTTTCAAAGACCCATAAGGTTCCACATTATGCGACACTTTTGACTGGAATCCTTTCTGCCATCTCATCAGGCATCTTTTCTTTGGCTAATATGGCATCCTTGGTTAATATTTCGACTTTGGCTTATTTGGTCCTCTTGGCTATTGCTCTTATCATTCTTCGTAAAGACAAGGGCTTGCCACAGAAGGATGAGTTTAAGGTCCCATTTGTTCCTGTCTTACCAATCCTTTCCATCATCGTCTGTCTCTCATTTATGAGTCAGTACAGTTGGCAAACCTGGTCAGCCTTTGGCATAGCAGTGCTAATTGGTTCGGCTATTTATGCCTTTTACGGTTACAAACATTCTAAGTATTAAGATGAGAATGGTAGAGCCCTTTTGGCCTACCATTTTTGATATTTGAAGTAGAGACAGACTAGCTCACAATTTGGTTTTGATGGGACAAAAGACAGTAATTAGCTCACCTTTCGACTTGTTTGCAGTTAGCTAGGCCCCATTGCCCAAGTAAAATGCCGTTTGTATTATTGAAACAACTAAAATTGTGGTTCTTCTTTTTAAACAAGTTAGCGTTGACCATACAAAGAAGGTGAAGGAGATTGAAGCCTAGCTTACTGGCAAAAGATTCATGAGGACCTCTTTAGCAAATGGTTGCATGAGGCCGGATTGAATTTTAGTTAGAAAAGCCAAGTTGTTTTGGAAAAATTTAGACTGGTCTATCCTAGAGATTGAAAGTTCTCAATATTTTGGGGACTTTTTTACTTTAAGTAAAGATTAACGTTTCTTTAGGCCTTGTTCTAGTTTTCTAGTGTTTAATAGAGTCATCGCAAAAGTAAGTAGAAGGTTTAATAGATGACATACAAACATACCAAACAAACACAAGAACGTTATGCCATTAAGAAATCATCAAAACGGGAAAAAAGTTGGGGCAGTCCTAGTCGCTAGCTTAATTTTGGGTAGCTCAGTTGTACAAACTAATCTTGTTCAAAAATAAAATAAAAGCTCTAAGGCTAACCAGTCTGCTAAAAGTTCACAAAGTAGCCAAGTAAATAAATCAACTTTACCAGATACTGGTGATGTGAGTAGCTTGGGATTAGGTGCATTAGGAGCTGTACTTATGAAACATCATTTGCACTTAAAGGAAGCAAGCGTTCTCGTAAGTAATTTCAGTTTAGAAAAAAATAAAAAAGAAGTTCTCTTGCCAAATGGCTTGAAAACTTCTTTTTTGTCTTATTTTTTAAAGCTATTTTTAAGGACTTCAACCGCATCATCAACGCCTTCTTTAACATATTTGATACCGTCTTTTGCTTTTTCTACAACTTTTTCAACCGCACCTTCGATTTCAGTCTTTTTATCGCCAGTCAGTTTACCAGCACCCTCTTTAAGAGCTCCTTTAGCTTGATTCAATTTATCTTCGATACCCATGATAGTACCTCCTTTTTTATGATGAGACCATTGTAGAAAATCTTAGACCGTAATGCAAGTGATTTGTCTAATAAGTCACGACATTAATGTTTCCTTTATCATATTCAGTGATGAAGATATCTAAAATGTTGTCATATCCCATTTTTGACGAAGATTTTGGATGCCAATGATTGGCTTTCAGTTCAGGTCCACCCAGATGATGCTTATGGACTTGAACATGAAGGTGAGCTTGGTAAAATAGAGTGTTGGTATATCATTCCCGCTGAACCAGGTGCAGAAATCATTTATGGTCACAATGCTAAATCAAAAGAAGAATTGCGCCAGCAAATTGAAAGTAAGGATTGGGAAAATTTCTTGACCAAGGTTCCAGTTAAAGCAGGAGATTTCTTCTATGTACCAAGTGGTACCATGCATGCTATTGGTGCAGGTATCATGGTTCTTGAAACACAACAATCTAGTGATACGACTTTATCGTGTTTATGATTTTGACCGTAAGGATGACCAAGGCAATTTGCGTGATCTCCATCTAGAAAAATCTATCGACGCGCTTACTATCGGTGAACCTGCCAACAGTCGCCCAGTTACAACAAAAGTAGATGATCTCAAATCAACGCTCTTAGTGGCAAGTGATTTCTTTGCTGTTTACAAATGGGAAATTTCAGGTAAGGCTGATTTTGAAAAGACTGCTGATTACAGTTTGTTTAGTGTGCTTGATGGTCAAGGAAGCCTTAACGTAGACGGGCAAGATTACGACATTGCCAAAGGAGGTTATTTCATTCTACCAAGCGATGTTCAAGCTTGGGAAATCGAGGGAAATCTTGAACTAATTGTTAGTCACCCATAATTTAAGTCGTTAAACGAGACGAGATAGGAATCTTGTCTAGTTTTTTCATCCAATCAGGCAGAATATTTGAAATTTTAAAAACCTTTGTGGATAAGTTTCAATAGCTTGAAATTCCAAATTAATCATGTCATACTAATTAAGTTAACTAAAAGTATTAATGAACAAGCCGTTTCCTTTTGAAACGTCATGTTTTGTTTTAGATTGGAGTAACTTATGTTAAAAAAAGGAGGCCTTACAGCCCTTTTGCTGTTTGGTATGTTCTTCGGAGCGGGAAACCTAACTTTCCCACCTCAGCTAGGCTTTGAATCTGGAGGTCATTTCTGGCTAGCTATTGCCGGTTTTGTTCTATCTGGTGTCGGAATTGCAATTCTAACACTTATTATTGGGACTCTGAATCCGAAGGGATATATTCATGAGATTTCTCAAAAAATCTCACCTAAGTTTGCCTTGCTATACTTGTCGGTGCTTTACTTGTCTATTGGACCATTCTTTGCCATTCCAAGGACAGCAGCAACAGCTTTTTCAATTGGTATTGAACCAATGCTTGGTAATAGTCATACTAGTCTATGGTTACTTGCCTTCACAGCCGTTTATTTTGCCTTGGCTTTATGGATTGCAATGAATCCTTCTAAGATTTTAGATAGTATTGGTCGAATCCTGACTCCTATTTTTGCCCTATTAATCGTTATTTTGATTGTAGTTGGTGCCTTTAAATATGGTGGTCATAGCACACATACTGCAACAGAAGCTTATAAAGCCTCAGCTTTTGGTAATGGTTTCTTGGAAGGGTACAATACTTTAGATGCCTTGGCTTCGGTAGCCTTTAGTGTGGTGGCAGTAGTAACCCTCAATCAATTAGGCTTTAAATCTAAAAAAGAGTACATCTCAACCATTTGGATTGTAGGTATTCTGGTTGGATTGATGTTCTCAGGTTTATACTTAGGTCTAGCATTCTTGGGTAACCATTTCCCACTTGATACATCAACTTTGGGAGAAGGTGCTAACCTTGGAGCAGCAGTTCTATCGAGTGCAACACAGGCTATCTTTGGTCCGATTTCACAGATTTTCCTAGCAGTTATGGTAACAGTGACGTGCTTTACGACAACAGCAGGCTTGATTGTGGCGACCGGTGAGTTCTTTAATAAGGCCTTCCCACAAGTCTCATACAAAACCTATGCTATTGTCTTTACTCTTATTGGATTTGCGATTGCCAATTTGGGACTTAATAATATCATTGCTTTCTCAGTACCAGTACTTTTGATTCTTTACCCAATTACAATCACAATTGTTATGATTGTAATTGCTAATAAGTTTGTAGCCTTGTCTAAACCTGGTATGCAAATTACAGTTACTGTAGTGACACTTATCGCTTTGCTTAGTGTAATTGGCAGTCAGTTCAAACTTGCAGGACTTAATGCCATCATTAACTTCCTTCCATTATCGGGAGCATCACTGCCATGGTTGATTCCAGCTATCTTGTTCATTCTCCTCTCCCTTGTTTTACCAGATAAGATTAAGAGCGAAAGCTTCGAAATGGAATAAAATGGAATAAAAATGAATCCTATCACAATTGTGATGGATTTTTTTTGTGTGGGTGATAGATTTTATTTATGGGTAGATAGGTTTTAGTAATGTCATCTCTCATTTTTCTTTTTATAAGAGTATTTAGAAATGTATAAAACCATTATTCTATAAGGAAATATAGATAGATTAAAAATTTGCAATAAATATTTTTTATAGCTAGCCATAATTTATGACAATTATGCAAGTTTAGAATGCAATGTTATGATATGTACTATGAAATTTTCGAGAGAGGTAACCCGATGACTGATACTTTTTATAGTAAATTAGCTAAAGTGAGACACTATATTCATGAACATCCAGAGATTTCTGAGCAAGAATATGAAACAACAAAATATATAAAAAACTATTTATCTGAGCTTGAAATCAAACCTTTGGATTATCCATTGGAGACAGGTGTGATTGCTGAGATTGGATCTGGGTTACCAATTATAGCTTTACGTGCTGATATTGATGCACTTCCAATTGTTGAGAGGACGAATCTTGACTATGCTAGTTCAAATGGTGCTATGCATGCGTGTGGTCATGATTTTCACCAAACAAGTTTGCTTGGTGCAGCAGAAATACTGAAAGAGCGTGAAGCTGAATTAAATGGGACAGTTAGGTTGATATTCCAACCAGCTGAGGAGAACTTTCAAGGTGGTTATAAGGTTATTGAAGCTGGTGGACTTGAAAATGTTTCAGCTATTATTGGTTACCATAATAACCCGCATCTAAAACCAGGTCAAATTGGATTACGCTCAGGTGCAATTATGGCAGGGGTTGAACAGTTTAAAGTAATAGTAAATGGAGTGAGTGCTCACGCAGCTCGTCCAGACCTTGGTGTTGATACTGTTTTGGTTATTACGACAATCATTAATAATTTGCAAAATATCGTGTCTCGTACGGTATCACCTTTTGAATCAGCTGTTTTATCAGTTACTCATATTGATGTAGGTACAACTTGGAATGTCCTTCCAGCAAATGGTTATTTTGAAGGAACCATTCGTTCCTTTGATCCAGAGGTAAGACTTTCTGTAATTGAAAGATTTGAGAAAGTCGTAAAAGCTGTTTCGCAACAATTTGATGCAAGAGTTGAGATCAATTGGGGAAATGCTCCAAATGTAACATTTAACGATAGAGACTTGACACCAATCATTTTTGAAAATAGCAAAAAGTTTGCTGAAGTGATTGAAACACTTCCTTCAACAGGAGGAGAGGATTTTGCTGCTTATCAGGAAAAGATTCCTGGGGTCTTTGCTTTTGTAGGTTCAAATGGTGAAGAGAATGCTCCTGATTGGCACCATGATGATTTTATTGTTAGAGATGAAGCTTTACCAGTTGCAGTGAATTATTTCGTTGAAAGTGCATTTGCGCTACTGAATCATTTTAAAAAGGAGTAACGATGGTAAAACGCATTATTAGAATGAGACTATCAGAATATATAAATAAGGCCGGTATTTTGAATCAACTCCCATCTTTATTGAAGGATAGAGGAATTGATCGATCTATTATTCTGACAGACGAGATAGTACTGGAAGTTATCAAACCATTTCTCCCAGAAAGCTTTTTAGTTGAAAATCTATAATATTGTTCACGGGATATTGCACATTCCAAGAAGTTGAAAGAATAGAAAAAATTATCACTGATGCGGATGCTTTAATTGCTTTTGGTGATGGTCAGTTGGTAGACACAGCAAAACTTGTAACTGATAACTTATCGATAAAATCAGTTATCGTCCAAACAGTTCCTTCAAACTGTGCCGCCCTTATAACAAAGAGTATTGTCTATTCTGAGGCTCACGAAAAAATAGCTAATGTGAGACATAAAAAAGCGGTGGATTTAGTCTTGTTGGAACCAGATATTCTAAAGACAGCACCACGAAAATATCTTTTATGGGGCATTGGGGATACACTTGCTAAATTTTATGAAATAAGACGACAAATTACCAAGGAAAATGAGAACCTTGTCTCTGCACAAATAGGAAAAGAGTATATTACAATCTGTAGGCGTGAAGTGTTGAAGGTGACTGACATTGAAGCCCTAGACGATTTAGCATTGACCAATTTATTTGATACGATTTTCTTAGTTGCTGCATCTGTAGATGGGATATTGGATCAAGATGGTAGAAGTGTTATAGCTCATGCATTTTATAATGGCTATGTCAAAGTAAAACCGGATTATATAAAAACACACGGAGAAGCTGTTGCTTTAGGAAGTCTTCTACAGACAATCATTGAAAGGGAGCCTTCGGCAGTTTATCGTAAGGAGATTGAGGACTACCACGCTAAGATTGGTTTACCTTTGACATTAAAAGAACTGGGCTTGGATACAGACGAAGAGCTTGATGAATTATCTAACTATATATCTAAATCAAATGATAGCCGAGTTCAATCAGTATTCCCAGGTTTGGAAGCACACATTGTCAGGGAAGCTTTAGAAGAAATTAGAGGATAGATATGGAAATAATAGCGCCCTATCGAGTGTCTCAGAGACAGAATCATTTTACATCTCATCAACAGGGAGAAATAAAAAAATTAAACAAAGAGGGAAAAAGGGTCATTAACTTAGGACGAGGTAATCCTGATCAACCGACCTTTCAACCCATCGTTGAAGAATTTTTAAAGGCTTCAGTTAAGGTGAAAAATCAGGGCTATCCTCCATATGGAGGTAAGGACAGTTTAAAAGAAGCAATTATTTCTTTTTATAAATCTGAGTATGATGTTGAACTTAGTAATGACGAAGTGATGATATTTAGTGGTTTGCTTGTGGCATTAACTGCTTTACCAATGGTTCTGGCGAATCCTGAAGATATCGTTTTAACACCGAATCCAGCATTTTTTGGATATGATGCGGGAATTAAGATGGCTGGAGCCGTTAATTATCCTCTCCCTTTAACTATTGAAAATAATTTTCTACCTCAATATTCATCTATTCCTAAAGAAATCCTAGAGAAATCAAAATTACTTTTTTTAAATTATCCCAATAACCCAACTGGTGCTGGAGCAAATGACGAATTCTTTAAGGAAACTGTAGCCTTTGCTAAAGAGAATAATCTTGTTGTTTCTCATGATTTTGCTTATTCGGATATTAGCTTTTCAGGAAAATCTCCTAGTTTTCTGCAGGCTCCCGGAGCTAAAGAAGTAGGAATAGAAATCTATACACTTTCTAAGACCTTTAACATGGCGGGCTTTGGGATTGCTTTTGCAGTCGGAAACAAAGAGGTTATTTCTCTTCTAAAAGGCTATATTAGGGCTTCTGTTGGAGGAACGTTTGGATCGGTTCAGGATGCTTCGACATATGCACTTTTATATTCAGAGAAGGAACGTGGGCAACTTCAAAAGTTGTATAAGGAAAGACGAGATCTTGTTTTAAGTCTGTTGGAAGAACATAATATTGATGTTATAAAATCAGAAGGAACTTTTTTCATTTGGATTAAACTACCTAAAACAATAGATGATATTACTTTTGTGGAAGAGTTTCTTACAAAGGAACAAGTAGCTTTGATTCCGGGTTCTACTTTTGGAGAATTTGGTAAGGGATACATCCGATTAAGTTTAGTATCAGATTTAAAAACGATTCAATTAGGAATTGAGAAGCTAATTGCTTTTCTAGAAAAGAAGAGAGTTATATGACAGTAACTGAAGATTTAGTTTTTCATCTCTTGAAAAGATATAAACCTTCCACTCATAATCAAAAACAACTTGAGATAGCCTACCTAGCATTTATTGATTATCTTGCTTGTTTATCAAAGGGCTTGGAAACTACAAAGAACCAAGCGTTTATTAAATCATTCGGTTTGCTAGGAGAGAAAAAAATCTGGTTTTCATCGTATTCAACGACTCCTGAGAGATTAGCTCTATTACAAGGTTATCTAGCACATTACGAAGACTTAGATGATGTTTTAGTAACTTATAGAGGACATCCAAGTGCAGTCATTTTCTCAGCTTTGCTTGCAGTTTCTGAGAATGATGTTCAGCTAAAAGATTTTCTCTGGTCCTATGTTCAAGGAGTTGAATTAGCTGGTAGACTGGGGCAACAATTTCAACCACAACATGTCAAAGATGGTTGGCATGCGACAGCAACAATTGGGACTTTGGCAGCAACAGCAGCAATCGGAAGCTTAAAACAGTTATCGAGCGATTGTTTTTCGCAATTATTATCATTGGCCACAAGTCAAGCATCTGGTTTTCTATATCAAGAAGGAACTGATGGTAAACCATTGAATGCGGGTTTTGCAGCGAGAAATGCAGTGGTTGCTTATCAAATAATAAGGTCAGGCTTAAGTGCGTATGCGGATCCTTTTTCGTCTAAAAGAGGATGGAGTCAAACTATAATTGGTAAGGCATTAGATAGTAAGCAACTTCTAGAGAATTGGTTGCAACCTAGCCAGTTAGAAAAAGTGGGTCTTTGGTTTAAGAATTATCCTATCTGCTCAGCAGCAACAGCAGGTTTAGAAGCGGCTCAGAAAGCTTTTGAACTAAACCTATCTCTATCAGAAATTGAAAGTCTTGTTATTCATTTTACCGAGGATGGTGACAGAGCTTTAACACATCGTACTCCTCAAAATGGTATCGAGGGAAAATTTTCAATCGAGTATATTACTTGGTTGGGTTTGATAAAAGGTAAGGTTGACTATTCTGATTTCTCTGAAAACACTGTTGACCAAGCATTTCATCAGTTTCGAAATCTGATTACACGAAAAAATGATTTAAAAGCAAGCTCAGAAAAAAGGACTATTTGTTTAGAAATCATTACTAAAGAGGAGACTTACTCATTCTTAGTTGAGGATCCTAAAGGTTCACCAGCTAATCCTTTATTAGAAGATGACATTTTTGAGAAGGCTTCTCAGCTAAGTCATGGAAAATTAGATGTTCTATTTAAGATAAAAGAAAGAGAAACTTTAACACTGGGTGAAATCAAGAAATTACTTTCAGAAAGGTAAGATATGGAGAAAGTTAGTATAAAAGAGATTGAACAGCTCACAGAACTCTTTCACACAGCATATAGTAATAATGAAAAGCTAGGAATTCATTTCAAAGCTGCTACCATTAGTTCTGAGGAAGTTGAAGACCATTGGCTAGGGCAACCCATGTTTACTGAAAAGGCCGATGGAAAGATAGTGACAACAGCATCTCTAAGATTACCATGGTCTAAAAATCCTTCTCCCTTTGCTTTACCTCATCTTGGTTGGGTTGCGACCCATCCTGATTATCAAGGGAGGTCTTTGGCTAGGATGCTTATAGAAGAAGTAATTGACGAATTTGTTATTAAGAAATTGAGAGCACCTGCTATAACTTTGGGAACTGCACTTGAACACCCATGGCTTATCAAAGCTTATGAGAAGTTGGGCTTTGTTTACTTATCGGAAAAACAACTTTTTTCGGATCATAAGACTATATATATGATTAAGATATTGGATAAAAAAGCTCTTTTGAATGTTAATGATAAAGAATTACAAGATCTAATAAAGGAGAATGTTAATGAATTTTAGTTGGGAATATTTTTTTGAATTATTTGTAAAGTTACCAGCCTATATTCCAGTAACTATTTTTATAGCTCTTATTTCTATGATTTTAGCTATTCTAATTGGACTATTTATTACATGGTTGCAATTGTCTAAAAATAAGGTTTTGATATTTATCTCACAAGTTTATATTTCTCTCTTTAGGGGAATGCCAACGCTTGTTCAATTGTTCCTTATTTTTTATGGTTTGCCTCAACTATTTCCTGCTTTCAAAGGGATGTCGGCATTAACTGCTGCTTTAATTGGACTTGGGTTAAAAGAGGCTGCTTACTTGTCAGAAATATTTAGGGCGGCAATTAACTCTATTGATAAGGGACAAATCGAAGCTGGGGAAGCATTGAACATTCCTGCCTGGAAGGTGTTTCTCCATGTCATTCTTCCCCAAGCTACCCTAAATGCTCTTCCTGCAACAGGAAATACCTTTATTAGTTTGTTGAAAGAAACATCTTTGGCTTTTACATTAGGGATAACAGAGCTTTTTGGTAATGCTAAGATGATTGCTGGCGAATCATTTCGTTATTTTGAAACCTATTTAGCAGTTGGTCTACTATATTGGATAATGATTGTAGTGTATACATGGGTTCAAAAACAATTTGAAAAAGAATTAGAAATTCCGTATAGGAGGGATTTACATGACTCTTATTAGTTTGAAAAATCTAGATGTAACAATTGGTAACAAACAAATTTTGAAAAATATTGACTTGGAAGTTGAAAAAGGTTCAGTTACTGTTTTTATCGGACCGAGTGGTTCTGGTAAAACAACCCTACTAAGAACTATTAATTTACTTCAAAAGCCCAGTCAAGGTATATTACGGATTTCTAATACAGAAGTTGATACTTCAAAATTGTCTAAGAATGCTATTCGAGAGATAAGACAATACTCAACAATGATCTTTCAGAGTTTTAACTTATTTAAAAATTTTACCGTACTAGAAAATGTGTATCGTCCTCTTATTCTAAACGGAAAATATAGTAAGTCAGAAGCTAAAGAAATTGCGCTACAAGCTTTAAAAGACGTTGGTCTTGAGAAATTTGCTTCACAATACCCTGCTACCCTATCTGGGGGTCAGCAGCAACGGGTGGCAATTGCGCGTGCGGTTGCTTTTCATCCAGAAGTTATTCTATTTGATGAACCTACGTCTTCACTAGATCCTGAGATGATTGAAAGTGTTCTTCAAGTTATTGTAAATCTTGCGAAGAAGAATATTACAATGATCTTGGTAACACATGAAATGGAGTTTGCAAGAAAAATTGCAGATAAGGCTGTCTTTATAGAAGATGGTGAAATCCTAACTCAAGGAGATGCTAAGATTTTACTATCTAATGAGGGTAGTCATGATAGGGTACGTTCTTTTGTAAACTCACTGTACAGAGGCACACCAGAAAGTGCAGAATTGTAAGGAGATTCTATGACGAGTGTTTTAGATTCCATATTATTGCAAAATAATTTTTCAACTCCAGCTATACGTTCTATATGGAGTGATGATAATAAAATTTCAAAACAATTGGCTGTTGAAGCTGCTTTAGCGAAGATTGAAGGTGATTTAGGCATCATTCCAAAATCAGCAGCTGATAAAATTGTGGAAAAAGCCAAGGTAGATAACTTTGATTTTCTTTCTCTACAAAAAGAAAGTGCTGAGAAACGTCATTCATTGATTGCTCTCATTCATGCTTTGCAAGAAGAGGTTGGAGGAAAAGAAGGTGAGTTTGTTCATTATGGTGTCACTACCCAAGATATAGTGGATACTGGTATAATGTTGCAAACTAAAGAAGCCTATAATATCATTTTGGATCATACAAAAGACCTTATTTCTACTCTAGCAAAATTAACCAAAGAACATCGTTCGACACTTATGATAGGTCGGACACATGGTATACATGCTATTCCAATCACTTTTGGCTTCAAATTGTCAATCTGGTTGGATGAACTCTTACGAAGTCAACGAAGGTTGAAGCAATTGCTTGAGAATGATGTTTTCGTAGGTAGTATCAGTGGTGCGGTTGGTTCTTATGCCTCATTTTTCGGTAGAGGAAGAGAAGTTGAGAAGGCAGTCTTAAAAGAGTTAGGCTTAGCTGTTCCTAACATCTCTTGGCAACCTTCTCGAGATCGTTTTTCTGAATTTGCAAGTGTTTTAGGTATTTTCTCAGGTACACTTGGGAAAATCGGTCGTGAGCTTTTTACATTGATGAAAACAGAAATTGATGAGGTACATGAGCCTTTTAAAAAAGGTGAAGTAGGATCATCAACCATGCCTCAAAAACGTAATCCTGCTCTTATTGAAGGGTTAGCGAGCCTGACACAACCGGTCTTTAAAGATGTTGATTTGATGTTTCAATCGCTTCTAATTGATGGTGAGCGGGATGCTATTCATTGGCGTAATGAATGGGTAGCTTTACCAGAAATTACAAGCTATCTTGATGCTCAAATCGTCAACGCAACTTATATTTTATCTGGATTGAAAGTTAATAAAGATAAGATGCTTGATAATTTAAATAAACAAGGAGCTCTCCCATATTCTGAGCGTATCATGTTTGAAGTGGGACTAAAACTCGGCAAACAGACTGCCCACGAAATTGTCTATCAGGCAGCAATGACTGCACTTGAAGAAAACAAAGACTTCATTGACTTGGTTTACTCAGATGAGAGGGTAAGGTTAAACTTCACAAAAGAAGATATATTATCTTGGGTAGATCCTAAAAATAATATTGGTGAATGTCTAGAAAAAGTGGATGAAGTTTTATCACAAGTAACTATTTAATTTATAAAGGAGATTATTATGAAAAAGAAATCAATTTTTGCTATTGTAGGTATTATTTTTATTGCTGTAATTGCATATTTTGGCTATCAAACTGCATCAGGTTCGAAAACGACCCAAACAGTCTCAAAATCTAGTTCAAATGAAAAGGTTCTACGTGTTGCCACAACAGGTGTAAGTTTCCCTGGTTCTTATAAAGATTCGAATGGTGATTTGACAGGTTTTGATGTAGAAATTGCTAGAGCAGTTGGCAAGAAAATCGGCTATAAAGTGGAGTTTATAACAACAAGTTTTGATGGACTGTTTGGTCTTTTGCAAAGTGGTAAAGTTGATGCGGTCGCAAGTAGTATCGCAATTACGGATGAACGCCAAAAATCTTACGATTTCACAACACCGTATGCAACCTTCCAATATGGTGTTGTCGTTAAAAAAGATTCTTCACTAACAAATATTAATGAGCTTGGGGGTCATACATTAGCAGCAACCGTTGGTTCAAACCAAATTAAAGTTGTTAATGCTTATGATCCATCTATTCAAATTCAAACCTTCGATGACCGTGAAGCAGCTTTGACAGGGGTAACGAATGGTCAAGTTGATGGTTACTCAAACTCTAAGACAATCTTATCAGCTATTATTAAACAAAAAAATCTAGATCTGAAGATTTTGGATGGTGAATTAGGACAAGAAAACATTGCCATTGCTTTCAATAAAGGAAAAAATAAAGACTTACGAGAAAAAGCGGATAAATCTGTGGAAGAGTTAATTAAAGATGGAACAGTCTCAAAACTTTCTAAAAAATACTTCTCAGGTATTGATGCCACTTATAAAAAATAACCCTCATCAAACAACGACCCAATGTCGTTGTTTTTTTCTCTCCAAGTCACTATAATTGCGAAATCTCCCAAAAAGAGTTACACTTAAAGCGTGGAGATGCAAGTATCTAGTGAAGGGAGTGCTAAAAATGTCAAATCCAAATAATCATGTGATCTATCTTGCTGGTGGCTGTTTCTGGGGTGTGGAAGAGTACTTCTCTCGTGTGCCTGGTGTGTTAGATGCGGTTTCGGGTTATGCTAATGGTAGTAGTGAGACGACTCGTTATGAGCTCATCAGTCAGACGGGACATGCTGAGACTGTTCAGGTGACCTATGATGCTGGCAAGGTGACATTGCGAGAGATTCTGCTACATTTTTTCCGTATCATCAATCCTCTAAGCAAAAACAAACAGGGGAATGATGTGGGAACCCAGTACCGTACGGGTGTTTACTATACTGATGTAAATGACCTTCCAATCATCGAGAAAGTTTTCCAAGAAATGTCTGAGCAATACGGTCAGCCTTTGGCGGTTGAGTTGTTGCCACTTCAGCACTTTATTCCTGCTGAGGAATACCATCAGGACTATCTCAAGAAGAATCCTAATGGCTATTGCCATATTAATGTTAATCAAGCCGTTAACCCTGTTATTGATTCAAGTTCTTATCACAAGCCAAGTCAGGAGGAACTTAAAGTAAGTCTGAGTCCAGAAGCCTATGCTGTGACCCAAGAAAATAGAACAGAACGAGCCTTTACAAGCCCACTTTGGAATCATTTTGAACCAGGGATTTATGTTGATGTAGTGACCGGTGAGCCTCTCTTTTCATCTAGGGACAAGTTTTATTCAGCCTGTGGCTGGCCAAGTTTCTCTCGTCCTATTAGTCCCGAGGTTGCCAACTACAAAGAAGACCATTCTCACAATATGGATCGTATTGAGGTTCGTAGTCGTGTAGGAGATTCTCATCTTGGGCATGTCTTTCCAGATGGGCCAAGTGACAAGGGGGGGTTACGCTACTGTATCAATGGTGTAGCAACGCGATTTGTGCCTAAAGCTGATATGGAAAAAGAAGGCTATGCCTACTTACTTGACCAAGTAGATTGACTAGTCACGAGTTTTAAGAGATGTTTTTAGCAGAATCATGTCATAACTAAAGAGGTTGGAGTCCCTTGCTACCAACCTCTTTTGCATGTAAAAGAAATTAAGGAAAGCCTTTTAAATCTAACATAAAATATCACCTAACCTTTCAGGACAAAAATTGACCTTTTTCAATATTAAACATCTATGCTTTCATTAATGGATCCAGTTTGGCAATAAGCAGGAAAATCTGAATATAACTAATCACTCATAAAAGAAACTTTCTGTACATTGACAACAGTTTATTTGTTTTCAATATGAAGGAGGCTTTTTCTTTATTATCAAGTTTTGAGCAGAGAAAAAGCAGTCTAACTAGACTGTTTAAGGTATATTAATGATGTGATTCGTAGCGTTTGACGATTCTATTTAGGCGCCATTGGTAACAAAGACCACTGACGATAAGACTGGCAATCAGGCCAATCCAGTAACTATATGGACCCAGTCCAGCAACTTTTTCAAGAAGATAACCAACAGGAAAGGTCAAGCCCCAGTAGGACAAGACACCGAGATAGAAAGGGACCTTGGTGTCCTTATAGCCACGCAGAATTCCTTGAAGTGGAGCCGCAAAGGCATCCGATACTTGAAAGAAGAGGCTATAGGTCATGAAAACGGTTGTCATTCTCAAAAACTCAGGTTCATGTCCATAGAGTTCAGCTAAATCATATCTCAAGAAATAGAGAAAGAACAAGGTAAAGCCAGCAAAAACTAAGGCAGTTAGACGTCCTAGTTTGCTATAGCTCTTAACCGCATCCATGCGTTTAGCTCCAAATTCATAAGAAATAATGATAGCCATTGCACTGGAAACACTGAGAGGAAAGGCATACGTGAGGTTTGAGAAATTCATGGCCGCCTGATGACTGGCAATGACTAGGGATGGATACTTAGCCATAACTAGACCAACGCCTGAGAAGATGGAGACCTCCGCAAAGACCGTTCCACCAATGGGGAGGCCTAGTTTCAGTGCATCAAGCAGAGCCGTCTTATCAAGGGGTTGGATTTTTTCAATCTGGTAGGGTTTAACTTTCTTATGCTTTCTGATAACTGCGATGGAAATAAGGAAAAGAGCCCAGTAAGCCAATGAAGTTCCCAGACCTGCTCCGGATCCCCCCAACTCTGGTAGACCAGCGATGCCATAGATGAGGAGAAAATTGAAGAAACCATTTAGTGGTAGAAGCAAAAGCATGAGGTACATGGAAAGGCGCGTGAGGCCAAGCGCATCAAGAAAGGAGCGAACCACGCTAAAGAGCAGAAGGGGAATAATTCCAAGGCTCAAAAAGCGTAGGTAACCAAGGGCTACCTTTCTGACCACAGGTTCCAAACCTAAGTGTCCCAGAACTAAGGGTGCCCCCAGAAAAACGAGGGCAAAGAGGATCAGTGATAGACCTAAAGCCATATAGAGAAATTGATAGAAATCTGGAGCTACTCGATCCTTGCGACCTGCCCCTAGATGGTGCCCGATAATCGGAACCAAGGCAGAGACGATACCTGTTAAGAAGGTAAAAAAAGGACTCCATAAACTCGTTGCCATGGCTACACCCGCCAAGTGTAGGGCATCGTATTGACCAGTCATGGTAGTGTCCACAAAGGCTGCCGAGAAGTTGGCGAACTGATAGATTAGTATGGGCACAAAAATCTTGAAGAAAACAAGAAATCGCTCACGGAGAGAATGTGTTTCGTGCATTCTATTCTCCTTTCTAAATTAATTTTTCAAACATTTATATTTTCATTGTACTATAGATATGACTTGGATTCAATATGTTTTATTGCATGATAAAACACCTAAGTAAAGCGACTCAGGTGTTCTTGTGTTATTTTTCTTTTTTATTATGGTTCAAAATGGCATTGAGGACGATGGCAAGTAAGCTTGCGACCACGATACCGTTTGAAAAGAACATTTGGAAAGCTGTTGGTAAACTGTTGAAGAGGTTGCTATTGTTAAGACCAACCCCTGCAGCGATTGATACCGCAGCAATCAAGAAGTTGTGTTCGTTGTTAGCAAAATCAACACGTGCCAAGATTTGCATCCCTTGAATAGAAACAAAACCGAACATGACTAGCATAGCACCACCAAGTACTGGGCTTGGGATGATTTGAGCCAAGGCACCAAACTTAGGAAGGAGTCCGAGAAGAACAAGGAAGCCAGCTGTGTAGTAGATTGGCAAGCGTTTCTTAATGCCTGATAACTTCACAAGACCAACGTTTTGAGAGAAACCTGTGTATGGGAAGGTATTGAAGAGTCCACCAAGGAGAACAGCCATACCCTCAGCTCGGTAGCCGTTACGGAGGAGAGTGCTATCAATTGGGTCTTTGGTAATGTCAGAAAGCGCCAAGTAAACCCCGGTTGATTCAACCATTGACACAGTAGCGATGATACACATCATGATGATTGATGACAACTCAAATTTAGGCATTCCGAAGTAGAATGGTGTTGGCACATGGACAACAGGTGCCGCAGCTACCGGTGAGAAGTCAACTAAGCCCATGCTTGCTGCGATAACAGTACCTATAACCAAATCAATTAAGATTGAGATTGATTAGATAAATCCTTTGGTAAAAATATTAACCAAAAGGATGATAAGAATCGTGATAGCTGCAAGGAAGAGGCTTTGACCAGTTGGTTTGTCAACGTTGTTCCCCATATTTCCGATAGCGACAGGGATAAGGGTCAAACCAATAGTTGTGATGACCGATCCCGTAACGATGGAAGGGAAGAGGTTGGCAAATTTTGAAAAGACACCAGAAACAAAGATAACATAAATCCCTGAAATGATAAGGGCACCAAACATGGCACCGCTACCATGACTCTTACCAATCATAATGAGTGGAGCCACTGATTGGAAGGCAACTCCAAGCATAACTGGAAGACCAATACCGAAGTGTTTATTGAGTTGAAGTTGGAGGAAAGTTGCCACACCACACATGAAGATGTCAGTTGAAATCAAGTAGGTTAATTGATGAGCTGAGTAGCCCAAAGCTCCAGCAATCATGATTGGAACCAGATTGAGCCTGAGTATATGGCGAGTAAGTGTTGCAGTCCTAAGATTGCCACTTGTGAGTGTTTCTCTTTATTTTGCATTAGATGTCTGCCTCCTTAAATACGACCTGACCATTTTCGAAACGCTCCAAACGAGCAAGTGAAACAACTGGGTAGCTGGCTTCTTCCAAAAGAGCACGACCATCTTGGAAGGATTTCTCGATAACGATTCCGACAGCTTCGACGTGTGCGCCAGCCTCTTCAATGATTTGAATCAAGCCTTTGGCAGCTTGGCCGTTAGCTAGGAAATCATCAATGATGAGAACCTTATCTTCAGGAGTGAGAAACTTGCTTGCGATAGAGACAGTACTAGTCACCTGTTTAGTGAAAGAGTAAACCTCAGCAGTGAGGATACCCTCATTCATGGTGATATTTTTAGCCTTCTTAGCAAAAATCATAGGGACATCTAAGGCTTCAGTTGCATAGAGGGCTGGTGCAATACCAGATGCTTCGATAGTCACCACCTTGGTGATGCCAGTATCCTTGAACTTTTCAGCAAATACCTTTCCAATTTCACGCATGAGCTCAAAGTCAACTTGGTGAGTTAAAAAGAGTCAACTTTGAGGATATTTTCCCCAAGAACATTCCCATCATTGAGAATGCGGTCTTCCAGTAATTTCATATTACCTCCTATAAATTGAATAACAATGCTGTGCTTTGATTTATTTCAGAATCTATTGAGACTCTGACAAAAACCAAAACAATCGAATAATATAAAAAAGGCCTGCAAAGCAAGCCTTTAAAATCACAAAAAGACAGTGAAATCTTTCTATGACTAAATTAGCTTACTTATTGTTAGGTGTTACGGCACCTTGTAGAAACGTCACGCCCATTCGTGACATAAATAAGTAATGTTCTCATTGTTTGATGAAGCTTTCGAAGGTTGATGATAAACCAACATCAACACTATTATAATACTATATTTTCTTTGAAGACTAAAATAATTTTTCCATAAAAATGCACTCTTTAAAAAGTTGCAAAATTCAATCTAACATTATTGTAAGATTTGCTGAGAAAGGGCGATTCTTAGGTCATTTTTGTTATAATAGTGAGAAATGAAAGAGGTTGAGTTATGCATAAGATTTTATTAGTTGAGGACGACGAGGTTATCCGTCAACAAGTCAAGAAAATACTAGAACAGTGGGAGTACGAAGTTGTTCTTGTTGAAGATTTCATGGAAGTATTATCTCTTTTTGTAAAAGAAGAACCCCACTTGGTTCTTATGGATATTGGTTTACCTCTATTCAACGGTTATCACTGGTGTCAGGAAATTCGGAAGGTCTCCAAGGTGCCTATTATGTTCTTGTCTTCCAGAGATCAGGCCATGGATATCGTTATGGCAATCAATATGGGTGGGGACGACTTTGTGACTAAACCCTTTGACCAAAATGTTCTCTTGGCAAAAATTCAAGGGCTTTTGCGCCGATCTTATGAGTTTGGAAAGGATCAGAGTCTTTTGGAATATATGGGTGTGATTCTGAACCTTAAGGCCATGGATCTGGTTTATCAGGGAGAAGTCGTTTCTTTGACTAAGAATGAATTTCAGATTTTACAAGTTCTCTTTGAGCGTTCTGGTAATATCGTTAGTCGTGAAGACCTCATGAAGGAGCTTTGGAATAGTGACTTCTTTATTGATGATAACACTCTCTCTGTAAATGTGGCACGTTTACGTAAGAAGTTAGAGGCAGTTGGTTTGAAGGACTTTATTGAAACCAAGAAAGGTGTCGGTTACGGGTTGCGTCATGATGGATAAGCGTCAATTTATCACATATCAGATTAGGTCTCGTCTACCTTTCTATCTTTTGCTTATTTTTAATGGAATCATCTTGGTTTTGTTTGCTTTTTTATTTGAAGAGGCAGCAGATATTCTTCATTATGCCTTGACCATACTGACATTTGTGGCTATCATCATAGTTATTTGGGACTTGGTTAGCTCTTATCAGTCTTATAACTTAGCCTATCTCTATGAGAAAATGACACCATCAAGTCCTTTAGAGTTTTATCTAGCTCAGGCCTTGGAAAATGCTAAGGAGAGTCAAATGGTTCAGACTGAGGAGGAGCGCAAGCGCTATACAGATTTGATGGACTACTATACCCTTTGGGTGCATCAAATCAAGACGCCAATAGCAGCCAGTCAATTATTGTTAGGGGATGTTACAGATAGTAAAACGAGGGCTCTCTTGGAGCAAGAGGTCTTCAAGATTGATGCCTACACCAATCTGGTCTTGCAGTATTTACGTTTGGAAAACTTTCATTATGATTTGCAGTTGAGGCAGGTTGCATTAGACCCCTTGGTTAAAGAAGTTATTCGAAAGCATAGTCTTTTCTTTATTCAAAAAGGGTTGACTATTAACCTAGATGACCTGGATGTTAAGGTTATTTCAGATGAAAAATGGCTCTTAGTCATCATTGAGCAGGTCTTGTCAAATAGTTTGAAGTACACAAAGAGTGGTGGCATTGACATTTACTTTAAAGATAATACGCTTTATCTTAAAGATTCTGGGATTGGTATCAAGGATAGTGATATTTTACGGGTTTTTGAGCGTGGTTTTTCAGGTTACAATGGCCGCTTAACTCAGCAGTCGTCTGGACTGGGTCTCTATCTTTCAAAGAAAATAGCTGATCAGCTTGGACATGATATTAGTATTAGCTCCCAAGTAGGTCAAGGAACCACAGTTTCCATTCATTTTCAAAAGCAGAAGTTGGCTATTGATTAATAACTTACAAAAGTGTAAGAAATAAGGCTAGAAATGAAAGCAAGGGTTATGGTTGAGACCTTGCTTTTTCTATAAAATGGTATCAGAAGTTAAGTAAGAGGTTCCTAGAATCTCTTCTAAATCTATAAAATAAAGGAGCTTATTATGACATTACTAGATGTTCAACATGTTAAAAAAATTTATAAAACGCGTTTCAAAGGAAATCAAGTTGAAGCCCTTAAAGATATCCATTTTACGGTTGATAAAGGTGACTATGTTGCAATCATGGGTGAGTCCGGGTCAGGAAAATCAACCTTGCTTAATATCCTTGCCATGCTTGATAAACCAACAGCAGGGCGTGTCTATCTGAATGGTATGGACACAGCAAGAATTAAAAATAAGGATGCTTCCAGTTTCCGTCGTGAAAGATTAGGATTTGTTTTCCAGGATTTCAATCTTTTAGATACCCTATCTGTTAAAGATAATATCTTGCTACCTTTGGTCCTTTCTCGATGCTCAGTTAAGCAAATGATGACACAAGTTGAAGCTATCAGTCGTCAACTGGGAATTCACTCTTTGCTAGAGAAGTACCCTTATGAAATTTCAGGTGGCCAAAAACAAAGGGTTGCAGTTGCGCGTGCGATCATCACTAAACCAGAAATCCTCTTAGCAGATGAGCCAACAGGCGCCTTGGATTCCAAATCTTCAGCGGCACTCTTGGATGTCTTTGATACTATTAATGCCAGCGGTCAGACCATTCTTATGGTAACTCACTCAACATCGGCCGCCAGTCGAGCGCAGCGTGTTTTGTTTATCAAGGATGGTATTCTTTATAATCAAATCTTCAAAGGGGATAAGTCTGAACATCAAATGTTCCAAGAAATTTCCGATACACTTACAGTAATGGCAAGTGAGGTGAACTAATATGTTTCGTCTAACCAATAGACTGGCTTTGTCCAATCTCATAAAAAATCGTAAGCTTTATTATCCGTATACATTGGCAACTATTCTGGTTATTGCTATTACCTATATTTTTACATCTTTAACGCTTAATTCGCATCTGGATGACTTAACTGGGGCAGATGCTATCAAGATGGTTTTGGGGTTGGGACTTGGAATTGTCGCCCTATCCTCTGGGATTATTGTTCTTTATGCTAACAGCTTTGTTATGAAAAATCGTTCAAAGGAGCTTGGTCTCTATAGTGTGCTAGGCTTAGAGAAACGTCACCTCTTTAGCATGATTTTAAAAGAAACGATGATTATGGGTTTTGTGACTTTGCTTCTAGGTATAGGTGTAGGGGCGCTATTCGATAAACTCATTTATGCTTTTCTTCAAAGGATTATCGGTGAAGGTACTGGTTTGGTTTCGACCTTTCAAGTAATGACGATCCCTATTGTTCTTGTCATCTTTGCTTGTATTTTTAGTTTGTTGGTTTTGGTAAATGGTTTCCGATTACTACGGCTTAATCCTTTACAATTAACTAAAGATGGCCTTAAGGGTGAGAAAAAAGGACGTTTCCTAGTTATTCAAACCCTTTTAGGACTTGGGACTATGGGATATGGTTACTATCTTGCTCTCTCTGTTCAGAATCCAGTAACGGCTATTATCAGTTTTTTCCTAGCTGTTTTACTGGTCATTTTAGGGACTTATCTTCTCTTCAACGCTGGGACAACAGTAGTTCTGCAACTCTTGAAAAAGAAGAAAAGCTACTATTACAAGCCTAATAATATGATTTCCATTTCCAACCTTGTCTTTCGGATGAAGAAAAATGCAGTTGGGCTTGCAACCATTGCTATCCTCTCAAGTATGGTTCTCGTGACGCTTGTAGGTGCTGCAAGTATCTATGCTGGAAAAAAAGACTATCTGGCGAGTGCTGCTCCACATGATTACACAGTTACCGGAACGAATGTAGATGTAACAAGTACACAAAAGGTTATGGATGATTTCTTATCACAGTCGGGAAATCAGGTCAATAGAAAAACAGAAGTAACTTACCTCTACTTTGGTATCAAAGAACAAGAAAAAAACAAGCTAACCATCTTTTCTGAGAATGAAAGAAAAGTTCTACCAAAGTCAGTTTTTCTTGTCTTCTCACAAGCAACTTATAAGCAATTAACAGGTAAAGACCTCAATCTGACTTCAAATCAAGTTAGCTTATTTACTAAAAATAAAATATTGAAAGATCAAAAGAGTGTCTCTATTAATGGTCAAAACTACCAGATTCAGGAAAGCCTTAATGACTTTATTAAAGGTAAAGTACCTAATATCTTTACAACCATAGTTTCTGATTATAGCTACCTTGTCGTTCCTGATATGGATATTTTTAAAGAAAGTATCAAAGGAACAGCAACCACTCAATCTACTTATGTTGGTGTTAACGTCAAAGACCCTACACATGAAGCCAAGAAAGATTCAGATTTGTTAGACAAACTCACGGATAAAGAAATGCAACAGTTAGCTGGACAAACTACTGGTGTCCCTGGGCCTAACCTCACTGCTAATAGCCGATATGATGTAGAAGGGATGCTAAATGGCTTTGTTGGCGGAACCTTATTTATCGGTATTTTCTTATCCATTATCTTTATGCTTGGCACAGTTCTCGTGATTTACTATAAACAGATTTCTGAAGGTTATGAGGATCGTGAGCGCTTTGTTATTCTTCAAAAGATTGGGTTGGACGACCTTCAAGTCAAGCAAACCATTCGTAAGCAAGTTCTTACCGTCTTCTTCCTCCCTTTGATTTTTGCCTTTATTCACTTGGCCTTTGCTTATCATATGATCAGTTTGATTGTGCGTATCATTGGAGTTCTCAATCCAGATCTTATGTTAGTGGTTACAATTATTGTTTGTGGCGTTTTCTTCTTAGCTTATGTCTTGGTTTTCGTCCTAACGTCGCGTTCTTATCGTAGAATCGTATCAATGTAACTGACATAGAGTCTAGTTCAAGCTAGGCTCTATTTCTTTTATGCTATAATAGATGAAAGAATTATAAATCATCGGAGAAAACACATGTCACAGACTATTGATGTCAAACGTTATGAGGAATTGGCACGTCAAAAGCAGGGGGAGCACCGTAAGTTTCTAGCACAACTTAAGAAGAAGGCTCCTAAAAATTTAGATAAGATTGTTCAGGAGGTGCACAATGAAGTCTTTCAGGAGATTGATTGTACCCAGTGTGCTAATTGTTGTAAGACGCTTGGTCCCGACTTCACAGAGCAGGACATTACTCGCATTGCCAAGCATTTTCGAATGAAATTACCTGCCTTCGAAGAGATGTACCTGCAGGTAGATGAGGATGGCGACAAGGTCTTCAAGTCTATGCCTTGTCCTTTTTTAGGGCCTGATAATCTCTGTGATATTTATGATGTCCGTCCTAAGGCTTGTGCAGCCTTTCCTCACACGGATCGTAAGAAAATCTATCAGATCAATCATCTGACTATAAAAAATACGCTTTTCTGTCCAGCAGCCTACCTTTTTGTGGAAAAACTCAAGGACAGGATTTTAGGGAGGACTTGTTATGAAACGCTTTAATTCAGGTGTTATTACCTTACTTATCATTGCAGCCTATTTTATCGCAACAGCTTTTATTCCAGATTTGTATTTGGCTTTTAATTATAAGTTGATTTTAGCCTTGCTTTTTGTGCTTTTGAGCTGGCAATCTAAGGGAAAATTTCTCTTTTTCTTGGGGATGGCCTTTCTATCAACCTACATACATGACCTTTTTCGCTTGGACTATTCGGAATGGACTCTCTTTGTAGGGATTCTTATCTTGGGGATTGCAGTGGACCGTTTGAGCAAGCCAAGTTATAAGAAAAAATTCTCTTACAAGGTGTCTAAAGAACATGAGCGAGAAATTTTTGCTAAGACTCTTTTTTCAGAGTCTGTGCAAGTGGTGACTTCTCAGAATCTTGAAACTGTCTATGCCAATGCTGATTTTGGGCGTTTGACCTTGGATTTGCGTCAGGCTCAGTTTATGACGGACCGACCTCAGATTGTGGTTCAGGCAAATTTTTCTCAGGTTATCATTCGAGTGCCCAAGGATTGGCAAGTGGATACACATGGGCTTCATACAAGCCTAGCAGGAGTGAAAGGCTACGATAGTCTAGGAGAGCGAGAGTTATCAAGCACTACAGTTTCTCTAACAGGCTCAGTATCCTTTGGACAAATAACTGTCAAACATTGAAAATGATGAAAGAGCGAAAGCTCTTTTTTTCTTGCAAATCCTTTTAATATAACATTGAATACGTTTACAAATAGTGCTATACTGATAGTGAAAATAATTGGAAAATTGCAATCATTTCTTTAGAAAGGAGTTTTCTTATGGAACGATTTAATCTTCGGTCCTTCTTGTTGCTTTTACTAGCAGCTTGTTTTATCGCTAGTGCCTTTATTCCAGATTTTTGGATCATGGTCAACTATAATCTGGTCTTCTTCTTGGCCTTCTTTTGTTTTGGTATCTTGAATAGGCGACCTCTCCTTATTTTTCTTGGTTTGGCCTTCTTATCACCCTATGTTCATGACTTGTTAAACCTTGACTTTGCACAGTGGAATCTCTTTAGCGGTATCTTTCTAATAGGTTTGGCTTTAGAGTTGCTATATGGCCGTAGTCAAAAGAAAGATCTCACTAAAGACTATAAGGTCAATAAGAACGACCAAGAAGGACCACATATTTCTGTTAAGACATATATGGCTGAGGATAGGTATCGCATCTATTCTCAAGAAGTCGAAACGGTTGATATGAATATGGCTTTCGGTGAGCTGTGGCTGGATTTGAGTCAAGCCAGCTTTGCATCAAGTCAGGTAGCAGTTCATCTTGATGCTAAGTTTGGTGAAGTTCATATTCGACTTCCTCATGGTTGTGTCATGGACACCACTGGAATCTCACATCCCCTATCATCTGTAAAGGTGGATCGTTTTGAATCTGATTTAGAACAAGTTGAAACGAGACTTCATCTGAGCGGAAGTCTCTTCTGCACTGAGCTAGAAGTGGAGTATTAAGGGAGTCCAATGATATCAGCTCTTTTGTCAATTAGGATGGTTCCTATACAAAAGAAAGGAAATCACAGGTATGAGTGAAACGGTTATTCAAGTCACGTCTCTTGGAAAAAGAATCAAGGGGAAGACAATTTTAGAGGATATTAGTTTTGAGATTAAACAGGGAGATTGTGTCGCCTTGATTGGACCTAATGGGGCGGGTAAGACTGTCTTGATGTCCTGTATTCTTGGCGATAAAAAACACAGTAGTGGGCAAGTCCTCATCGAAGGCAAGTGGAATTCTGTCAATATTTTGGACACATTTTGGGAGAATTCTAAGATATTTGGTAGAAGACAAAGGATATAAGAATGGAATCAATTTATGTAAGTCAAAAAGACATGTTGGAAATCTGTCAAGATGGGGATAAGTATTTCTTGCGTTATCCAACTTTTAATATTACCTGCCCAGAAGTGATTAGAGAAATTCCCAAAGAAGCTGCTGACAGCTATATGTCGGGAGAACATACTGGTAAAGAGTTGATGAATTATGCGCAATATGGTTTTTGGAAATCTAAAAAAGAGTATACACAAGATGAATCCGATAAGCTCTTCATCGAAGATCATCCTTCCTTTATTTTGAAAAATCCTGAAAATAGCCGTTGTCTTTTTACAGCAGAGGAATTTAGACAAATTGTCACCCAAGCCATCTCTTCAGAACTTAAGCCAACTGAACTTGACGCTATTGGTACAGTTGATAATCATTTGGAACTTCTTCTGGTGGATTCAGTCGACTGGGAGGAAGAAATAGAAGCCGTCCATCTTGAAATTCTGCAAGAAAAAATTAACAATTATATTCACTTCCTCGAAAGCAAGCAGTATGTGGAGCGATATGGCGATAGCTTTGACAAAAAAGTCATCCATATTACATTCCAGTACTCTCCGTCTGATAATGGTTTAGCTTTTTTAGCTGCTGTTCAGAAGGTATTGCAACCAACGGATATGAGTTTGAAGCTAGAATTGCCGGAGTGATAAAGAGAGCGAAAGACGCTTTCTTTTTAAAATAAAACAGAGTGGGAATTCTATGTATGTTTCAAGTATCGAAATGTCAAAAAAATAAATTTTCTTCCTATGCACATAAAAAATAGCTTTCTAATCAAACAATTTGATAATGTTCCAAAAAAAATATAATGGCTTATTATTTGAGAAAATTGGATTATTAGTTACAGAACGGTATTCAATAATTATAAAAGGGATTATCATCTATTTGGATAAAAATTATTATAACGGACAAATTGACTATGAAATTGAAATAGAGTTTACAACAAATACTCTACCATATGCTATAGATGTAATAGACACTTTACAATTAAAAGATAAAAAGTCTAATTATGGAAAGAAAAAACGATTATTAAGAAGTATCAATTACAGAACAAGAGAAAGGAAAGAAAATTAATGGAAAATAAATTAATAGCACATAGTTTGATAATGTTTAAAAATAAATATCTTGTAATAAAACGTAGTGATATTAAACGAGGAGAAAAAAATTATTATCCCTCTTATTGGGATATTCCAGGTGGGAGTGTAGAAGATGGGGAGCTTCCTAGACAAGCTGCAATCAGAGAGTGTCAAGAGGAAGTTGGCCTAGTTATTTCATTAGAAAACATTATTCATGAAGATAGTAATATAGATAATAATAAGATATTTACAAGACTTGTCTATAGTGCCAACTTACTTCAAAATGAAAATATCAATATTAAATTAGATCCAGAAGAACATGTGGAGTATAAGTGGATAAAAAAATTTAGCTGATTTAGACGGGGAAAGTATAGTACCATACTTATATGATATTATGAAATAGTCATTTAGAAACGAAAAAAATTGAAAGTAATTAAAGCAATGAATAAATGGTATGATCACTAATAATAGACTTTTTAGGAATGATAATAATATTTTGTGAGATGGAGTTTGCTAAGGAGGAATAATGACATGGATTCTAATGAATTATTAAAATTAGGTGAATTCTATAAAGAGTTGAGAATTGCTAGAAAAGTTAAACAAAAGGATGTTGCAAAAAATAAATTATCAGTTTCTCAATTATCAAAATTTGAATCTGGCCAAACTATGCTTTCTGCTGATAAGATGTTAGAAGTAATTGAAGGTATTAATTTAACATTTTCAGAATTTGGATTTGCTCTTAGAGATTATAAACCTACTCAACATCAGTTACTTATGAATAAAATTTCGAAGCTATCAGCAGAAAACGATAAACAATCATTGCTTAAGCTACTTGACAAATACAAAGAAAGTCAATTGTTATATGATAAATTAAATACTTTGGTGATAAAAAATGCTATTCATCTAATTGATAGAGATTTCACTTTATCTCTAGATGATAGCAAATTTTTATCGAATTATTTATTTGATATTGAAGATTGGACTGCTTATGAAATCCATCTTTTTGGGAATACTATGCCTTTCCTATCTGACACAGATTTGTTATTTTTAGGAAAAGAACTGGTATCACGCTCAGAAATTTATAGTCCCTTGTTAGATTTTAGAAAGGCTTTAAAGTATACATATTTAAATTTAATTTCTGAGTTAGTAGAACGGAGATTAACAACTCATTTCAACTTTTTTGTCAATCAGTTAAGAATGATTCTTGATGTATTTGATACGTTTGAAATAATTTTATTAAATTTTTTAGTCCTAGTATACTCCTACTTAATAGAAAATAGTGTTAATCTTGAAGAAGTTGAGCAATATATTTTAAAAGTTTCTGAAATAGAACAATTAGGTCTCTCTAAGATATTAGAACAGAGACTATCCCAATATCTAAGAACTAACCAAAAGGGGGAAAGATAATAATATCTATTACCACAACAGTTTGTATAAAGAGAAAAATGGCTATTACTTTTTTCATGCTGTATCCTCCTAATCAATAGTTTGACTGTTATACTAACATAAAATTTATCAATTCAGCAAAATTGAAGATATGAAATAAATTTATTAAAAAATTTCATATCTTCAATTTTTTAATTTTGTGACATAAATAAGTTATAATTGGGATATCATAACGAAAGGAGAACAGGCATATGTTTATCGAAGATATCGAAGTAGAAGAACAAGTATGTAATGGCGGTTGCTTTATTGCTTGTTAATCTAAGAACAAGAAAAAGTGGTATATAGCTATCACCACTTTTTCTTAATTTTTGCATATGTGTTCAGTAGATTTAAAATGAAATATATACTAAAATCCGGAAGAGGTTTTGTCAAGAGAGAAAAAGATATAATTATGTATCCTGCATGTAAAGGGGGAGAGAAAGTGATTCATTCTCCTTGTATAAAAGAACTGTGGGAGGAAATGAAATATTTAGATAAAAATTTTTCATATAATAACATTGATATATATAACCTTCTGAAAGAAAATTCTCTTGTTTTTGAAATTAATGAAGATGAATGGGATGATTATCAACGATTATCTAGGAATATACAATTTTTATCATTACATAACGATATTGAACCTAATTTACAGTATAAATCTATAATTGATAAGAAAATATTAATAATTGGTCTTGGAACTGTCGGGGCACCTCTTGTTTATGAATTAGATAAATTTGGTTTTAAAAATATTGTAGTTATTGATGGCGATAGTGTTGAATTAAAAAATATTACTGCACAACTAGGGTATTCTATATCTGATGTTGGACAATTAAAAACTAAGACACTTCGAGAAAAAATCAGTAGTATAAAAGAAACGATCGATGATTATCTTTCGGTTGATAATATTGAAAAGAATCTGTATGATATAAAACCAGATATTATATTTTGTTGTGCTGATGATTCAACTGGGTAGTGTAAAATAAGTTGTGTAAACACAAAAAGGAATAAATCCGTTATAGTAGAGTTGCAAAACATTACTAGAAAGAGATTTATTCCTATGACTCAGTTTACCACAGAACTACTTAACTTCCTAGCCCAAAAGCAAGATATTGATGAATTTTTCCGTACTTCTCTTGAAACAGCAATGAATGATCTGCTTCAAGCAGAGTTATCAGCCTTTTTAGGGTATGAACCTTACGATAAATTAGGCTATAATTCTGGGAATAGTCGTAACGGAAGCTATGCACGGAAATTCGAAACCAAATATGGGACTGTTCAGTTGAGTATTCCTAGAGATCGTAATGGGAACTTTAGTCCAGCTTTGCTTCCCGCTTATGGACGTCGAGATGACCACTTGGAAGAGATGGTTATCAAACTCTATCAAACCGGTGTAACGACTCGAGAAATTAGTGATATCATCGAGCGAATGTATGGTCATCACTATAGTCCTGCCACAATTTCTAATATCTCAAAAGCAACTCAGGAGAATGTCGCTACTTTTCATGAGCGAAGCTTAGAAGCCAATTACTCTGTTTTATTTCTTGACGGAACCTATCTCCCCTTAAGACGTGGAACCGTTAGTAAAGAATGTATTCATATCGCACTTGGCATTACACCAGAAGGACAGAAGGCTGTTCTTGGATATGAAATCGCCCCAAATGAAAACAATGCTTCTTGGTCCACCCTGTTAGACAAGCTTCAAAACCAAGGAATCCAACAGGTTTCTCTTGTAGTGACCGATGGCTTCAAGGGGCTTGAACAGATTATCAATCAGGCTTACCCATTAGCTAAACAACAACGTTGCTTAATTCATATTAGTCGAAATCTAGCTAGTAAAGTGAAACGAGCAGATAGAGCGGTTATTCTGGAGCAATTTAAAACGATTTATCGTGCTGAAAATTTAGAAATGGCAGTGCAAATTTTAGAGAACTTTATCGCCGAATGGAAACCAAAGTATAGGAAAGTCATGGAAAGTCTGGAGAATACGGATAATCTTTTAACTTTTTATCAGTTTCCCTACCAGATTTGGCATAGCATTTATTCGACAAACCTCATTGAGTCTCTTAACAAAGAAATCAAACGTCAAACGAAAAAGAAGGTTCTTTTTCCTAACGAGGAGGCTCTGGAACGTTATTTAGTTACCCTGTTTGAAGATTATAATTTCAAGCAAAATCAACGCATCCATAAAGGGTTTGGCCAATGTGCTGACACACTTGAAAGCTTATTTGATTAACATTCTTCAACTCTACTTGAGTGTTTACACATAATTATTGACAGTATCTTCAACTGGTAATTTAATAAAATTATTAATCTCTAAAATGTCTAAATATAATTATACTCTGTTTTTGACAGGATATTCTCAAGAAGAATTAATTGTATATCATATGACTAAAGAGAATCAACAAGTCTTTTTGAATTATTTTAATGAACAACCTTATCTCTTGAAAACACAGTTTATATCCCATAATACAGGAACGATAGCAAAAGGGCTCATGAGTGCATCTTTAGCCTTTAATACCCTCATTAAAAGTTTTTATCTTAAAGTTGATGACATATTATTTTTTAATTTTAGATTGAACACTATCTATACTCAAAATTTGAGATATTTAAATCTTAATGAATTTGAAAAAAGATATATATTTAGGAATATAGAACAAGAAATATTGAAGATAGAGTATATTTTACAGCATACAACAGATTTCGATAAAGAAGAAATAATAAAAAAAGTCTTCGAGTTTAATTACTATACATATCTGACTTTCTGTACAGATATTACTAATCAAAATTATAAATATCTCAATAACCATCTAGATTTTCTTTTTAATAGAATTTATGGAGATTCTATTGAAGACCACTTTAGATCGGAAATTTTGCAACTAGAAACATTAAAGGCTGATTACTATAAGAAAAATGGGATTCCAATTGTAAATTACTCTAAGTTTAGACGTAATATCCCTATATTCGATGATATTTTATTGGATTATAAAAATTTTGTCTTCTCTCCTAAATTCAAAGATGTATATAACAGTCTCTTAAATAAGAGAAAAAAATTTATAGAAAATATATCACGGCAATTAAAAACACGATATGGCTTCGACTTTATTGAGTTGATTTCTAAAAATCTTAGAGTTTCTATTAATACTAAGAATCTTGATAAATATGATTTTTTGGAATTTGAATTTTTAGAATCGGAAAAGATAGTAGCTACTGATGCTTTCGAGATGATTTTAAGAGCTATAGACGATAAAGAATTTTTCAATTTTGTTGAAAATTATCGTAACAATGGATTTATCGATTGTGAAAAAAGAGCAGGTAAAACTCATAAGAATTTTACTCTCTATAACCCATATACAAAGACATCGAAAATAATAATGACATATCAAGAAAATTTTATGGGGGTAATGAGATTATCCCATGAGCTGATGCATGCATATTCTTATGATCTGTTTAAGGAACGATTACATTTAAATGAATTATATAAAATTCCTAAAAGCTTTTGGGAAATTTTTGCAAAATTAGGTGAGTTATTTGTTGCCGATAGTCAGGAAAAATTATCTGTATTTTTTAGAAAATCTTTTTACCAATATGTATTTTGTCAAATTGATTATAATGTTTTGAATTTAAGTAAAAATTCTTCTATAGAGGATATTTTGAAGATTAAGTCAGAGTTTTTTAACTCAATTGGTTTACTTCCAGAATTACTAGAATACACACAGTACAACTTCATTGACTATAGCATGCTGTATTCAAAGCATTTTTATGCTTATGATGCAGTGTTTTCAGATATTATTGCTTTAGGTATTTATAAATATTCTAAAAAACTTAATTATTCATTTGGAGAAATAATTTCTATTATAGCGTCCATTTCAACATTTACTATTGACTCAATAAAAAACGAATTTAATATAGAAATTGAGAGTTTAATAGAATCCTATGTATCTGAAATAAATAATTTTTTAAATAATTTTTTTTTGGAGGAAATGAAAGATGAATATTTTAAGGGAAAATAAATCTTTTAGAGCTTTAGCTATATCTGCATTTTTTAATAAATTGGGTTCATCTATGTATAATCTAGTTTTTGTATCTTTTGCTGCTACTATGCCTAATAACAAATTAGCTGTAGGTATTGCTAATATTATTGTCTTAATTCCTGTATTTTTTACATTATATATAGGAATAAAGGCTGATGAGACAAAATTAAAAAGGAGGTGGTTGATTTTACTGGGATTCGTTCAATCTATTTTGTTCATATTAGTTGGATTATTGACTCAGACTACAACTTGGTTGGCATTTTCTATAATATGTTTAATTAATATAGTCTCAGATATTATTAGTGACTATAGAGGTGGGCTAGAGCTCCCTATTTTTCAACATACAGTTAAACAAGAAAATCTAATAGAAGCACATTCTGTAAATCAATTTATTTCATATGTTTGTAATTTTTCTGGTCAAGCCTTAGGCGTATATGTGTTGACAATTTCAAATGATAATTTTGGCCTTGTCGCAGTTTTTAATGCTTTATCGTTCTTTGCATCGTCATTTATACTAATTAAATACAAAAAGTTTTTATTGCATACTAATGTGGAGATATATCAAAAATCATTTGTTTTAAAAATTAAAGAAACTTATTTAGGTTTAAAAGAAGTTTTTCAAAAGTCTGAAAAGACAAATTTCACATTAATGTTACTATCTATTTTACTTATTAATGCTTTAGGTAGTGGTTTTTCAGCTATATATAATATATCTTTTTTAAAAGTACCTCTTTTTGGATTAACATTTAGTCAGTCAGTATTTATATTGCAGATTATAATGATACTTTTTAGTATTATAGGAACCATAAGTCCTCATGATTATTTTTCAAAATTACGTCTCATTTCAATAATATTTTTAGATTCAATTATCATTTTTGCTATATCTCTGAATAATAGTCTTGGTGGGCCCCAAGTTTTATCTATGTTTGGACTAGCGTTTTTATTTTACTTGAGCGGTAAAATTAATCCCAAAATAAATAGTCTCTTGATGTCTTCACTTCCTAGCGAGCTTTTAGCAAGAAGTGGTGCATTGTTATCTTTGCTTTTCATGTTGGCTATGCCAATTGGAAATATCATTTTTACTATTTTTAGTTTGTTTGCTATTCAATCAGCTTGGCTTTTATACTCAATCTGCGCTTTTATAGTTTTATTATTAACACTTAAATTGACCAATGAGAAAGAATAGATTTACTCCTTACCATTTTGATATTTGGGCTCCATTTCCAAGTAGTAGATATTACCAGAAGATTGGACTGCCTTTGCTCTAGCTGTTGCACTTATTCTTGCAATTTATCATGTTAAAATCTCCCATCATGATTGAAGGATGAAAGATTCGACTTGCGGCCGACATTATTTGTGGTAGAAAGCAGATTGCCGATTTTCATAACAATGATTATGAAAAGTGGAGAAAAGATTATGAGCTTGTTCGTTCTAATTTAAACCTTCATTTTTTGTAGCCTAAACACAAGGCGCCAACGATTAATACTTATCGCTACACTAAATATTTAGATAGGATTGATTATCTACTTTTTGTCTTAACCAAGATGGGTTATTATAGCGAGGATCGGTCTAAGGTTGTTGGCGTCATCATTGGAAAGAGAATTACCAAAGCACCAAGAACAAGGGCTAATCATTTCCTAGTCGTTAAGGTTGGTGACACTAAACGTAACTTTTTCGTCAGCCAATCTAACTTTAATATTCTTGAAAAGGGTGATAGCCTTTGGCTACGGAAAGTCAGAGTGCATTATAAAGGACGTGTCGTCCGCACTTTTTACGAACTCGCTGATCGATATTAGACAGTAAGAAGCTGACCTTGGGTCGGCTTTTTTTACGTCACATGACAAATGTCATATCATGTCATGACATTTGGTGCTAAAAAGAGAGTGACCAAAAAGATATACTTTAGTCATAACTTAGAAATAATAAAAACGAAAGAGGTCATCTCATGAAAATCAAAACATCTTACCTTGTCTACGCTGTTATCGCAACTGTCTTTGCTGGACTTAGCATGTTTACTGATATCTTTGAAAAAGGCAACTTTGAAGCTATTTTCTCAAATCTTGGCATGATTATTGGCTTGTCTATCTCAGCCTACATTCTCATCACTATGGCTAAAAGTTTTATCGACCTTGTCATTAATGAATTGAAAAACTAGGAGATCTAGCATGAAACTATTGAAACTACTGAGCATCATACTCCTAGCTACAATTTGGATCACCCTCTTTGTCTATGTCGTACTTCATGGTAGTAGTGGTATTCTCTACAGTGTTATGGGTGTCTCAGTTGCAGCTTGTTATGTCTTTTTAGCCTTCTACCAAAAGAAAGGAAATCACAAACATGAGTGAAGCAGTCCTTCAAGTCACAAATCTTGTCAAAAAGATCAAAGGGAAAACGATTTTAGACCATATTAGCTTTGAGGTGGGGCAAGGCGACTGTCTTGCTTTAATTGGGCCAAATGGTGCTGGTAAAACGACCTTGATGTCCTGTATTCTTGGTGATAAGAAAGCCAGTAGCGGTCAAGTCTTTATCAAGGGTAAAAAGGGAAAAGCTCAAGATCAAATTGCGGTCCTTCTCCAAGAAAATACCATTCCCTCGCAATTGAAAGTCAAGGAACTGATTGCTTTTTTCCAAGATATTTCTGATAATGGATTATCTAAAGTAGAGATTCAAGCACTCTTACAATTCAAAGACGACCAGTATCAGCAGTTTGCGGACAAACTTTCAGGGGGACAAAAACGTCTTCTTGCTTTTGTTCTATGTCTAATTGGCAAGCCTGACATTCTCTTTTTAGATGAGCCGACAGCAGGGATGGACACTACGACACGCCAACGTTTCTGGGAAATCATTAATGACCTGAAAAAGTCAGGTGTAACCATTCTTTATTCATCCCACTACATCGAAGAAGTCGAACACACAGCTGACCGTATCTTGGTCCTTCATCAAGGGAAACTCATCAGGGATACTACGCCACATGCCATGCGTAGCGAGGAAAAGGAAAAACAAGTCACTTTAGCAAGTCGCTTTGCACCAAGTCTTGACAAACTGGCAGCCATTTATGATGTGACTGAAAAACGTGATGTTGTAACCTTTATGACTAAAGATATTGAAAGTGTATGGAGTAGTTTACAAGCTCACGGCTGTCGCATTTCTGACATTGAAATTCAAAACAAAACACTTTTAGATAGCTTATTTGATAGCACAAGGGAGGACAAGTCATGAAAGCACTACTTAAAATCGAATGGATAAAAACATGGCGCAGTTGGCCCGTCTTTATCATGTCTATCGGAATGCCCGTCGGATTTTTCCTCTTGTATTCAGGTATGGAAATGAGTCCTGACCCAGAGTCACAAAAAGCCTTTATTTTGTCCTATATGCTGACCATGACAGGATTCTCTATGTCCAGCTTTGGTTTCTTTACCTTTCCCTACATGCTTAGAGAGGATCAAACGGAGCATTGGCTAACCTATATCGAACATTCAAAAATCAGTATTCAGGCCTACTACCTCTCTAAAATCTTCCGAGTTCTTATGAACTTTATGGTTGCTATCATCGTAACTTTCTGTGTAGGAGCTTTTGTGCGTGATGTTAAGATGCCATTATCACATTGGCTTGGTTCAGGGGCTCTTTTACTCTTGTCAAGCCTAGTCTTCCTATCCTTTGGCTTGCTCCTAGCCCAAATTAAGTCTCAACAAATCATGGCTATTGTCGGAAATATCGTCTTTCTTGGACTTGCTATTATCGGTGGTTCTTGGATGCCAGTTACCATGTTTCCAAAATGGGTTCAGCACATTTCGGAGTGGACACCCATCTATCATATTAATCAGTTGGTAGTCAATTTTGCGAAAAAAGGGGAATTTTCATGGAAATCACTCATTTTTATCCTGGTCTATGCTACAATAGCTACAGGCTTAGCCCTTTTTATTAAATCTTACAGAGAAAGTGACCATGTTTAGAACTTACCAGAAAAATGATTTCGCTTATTTTGTTAGTCTGATTTTCCTTGTCTTTCCAGTATTGGGAGTCTTTGGTGGGTATTTTCCAGTTTGGACCCTAGTTTTGACTGGACTGTTTACCATCGCTTATCTCCTGATGGTGTATTTGAAAAAAGCTTATAGTAAGTGGATTCCCTTTCTGTGGTTTTACACTCTAGCTTACATTATCTTTATGACCCTGACCTTCCAGGGGGGGATGATGTGGTTTATTTTTTTCAACGTCAATCTTCTCGTTTGGCGCTTTGAGGATAGCATATCATCTTATCGCTTCTTATCCTTTCTAGCGACACTCTTGATTTTGACGTCATCATCCTTCCTATTGACAGACGATTTGAGTACCCACCTGCTGTCTATGGTTATTCCCCTCTTTTCTTTGGGAATGTACTATTTTCAAAACCGTATGCGTCAGGAGAGAAAGATGGAAGAAGCCAACCGTACCATCAATATCCTATCAGCTGAAAATGAACGTAATCGTATTGGTCGTGACTTGCACGATACCTTGGGACACACCTTTGCCATGATGAGTCTCAAAACCGAGTTGGCTCTAAAACAGATGGACAAGGAGCAGTATGAAGCTGCTAGAAAGAATCTGGAAGAATTGAATCAGATAAGTCGTGACTCCATGTATGAGGTGCGTGAGATTGTCAATAAGCTTAAGTACCGAACGGTGGCAGAGGAGTTACTGGAACTTGAGCGACTCTTTGACCTATCTGATATCGTCCTGACCGTGGATAGTAGCCTTGACTTAGACAGCCTGTCACCAGTTACTCAGTCTACCTTATCTATGGTACTTCGTGAACTGGCCAATAATGTCATCAAACATAGCCAGGCTGATAGCTGTCAGATTCGTCTAAGACGTGATCAAGGTATTATCCTTGAGTTTGAGGATGATGGTTGTGGCTTTGAGGAAGTCACTGGACAAGAACTACACAGTATCAGAGAGCGCCTCAGTTTGGTAGATGGAGACTTGGAAATTCTGTCTCAATCGCATCCAACCATGATTCGTGTGCATTTGAAAGAGGGAGGAAAAGCATGAAATTATTAGTCGCCGAAGACCAGTCAATGTTGAGGGATGCCCTCTGCCAACTCCTCATGTTGGAAGACGATGTCGAAGATGTCCATGCGGCCAGTGATGGTCAAGAAGCCATTGCTCTCTTGAAAAAAGAAGAGGTCGACGTAGCAATTTTAGACATTGAAATGCCAGTTAAGACAGGTCTTGATGTCCTAGAGTGGATCCGTGCCAACCAAAGAGAAACGAAGGTCGTTATTGTGACCACCTTCAAACGTAAAGGCTATTTTAAACGAGCCCTTGCAGCCCAGGTGGATGCTTATGTGCTCAAAGAGCGTTCCATCAGTGACCTTATGGCGACCATCCATACCGTCCTAGCAGGTCAAAAGGAGTACTCGCCAGAGCTAGTTGAAGGTGTCGCCTTTGACAATAATCCACTTAGCCAACGTGAACAAGAAGTCTTGGTCATGGTTGCCGAAGGTTCAACTAACCAAGAAATCGCAGAAAGCCTCTTCCTCTCAAATGGAACAGTTCGAAATTACATGACAGCCATCCTGACCAAACTCGATGCAGGCAATCGAACAGACGCCGTCCGCATTGCCAAAGAAAAAGACTGGTTGGGATGAGGAGAAGTAGGTAAATTTTCTATCATTATGATTAAATTAAAAATTGAAATTAGATTAATTAGTAAGAGTGAAGTATTTTTAAGTGAAACTTCCTTGGAAGAGTTCCAAAGCCAACTCTAATACTGACTTGTTGGCTAAAAGATTTGTTTTATATACCAATCCTTCAGTGCCATATACCGCCAAGGATGTTTTCCTATAAATGCTTTATATCCTACATTCTGAGTCTGTCTTTTTAGACAGACTTTTTTGTTTTTTCAAGTATCAAAACTATTTTCTCTTTTGTGAGAATAATACTTGGTTTCCTTCTTAACTGCTTTATAATAGAGTCACACTGAGGCCTTCTCTGTGAAAAAGAAGGCAGATTTTAGGAGATGAGGAATCGGCCTTTTGTGTTTAGATGACACGAAATGATAGAAGTGAAACATCTTCAGAAAAATTTTGTTAAGACTGTTAAGGAACCGGGCCTGAAGGGGGCTTTGCGTTCCTTTATTCATCCTAAAAAGCAGACTCTTTGAAGAGGTCAAGGAATTTGACCTTTTAGGTGCCAAAGGGGCAGATTCTAGGTTTTATCGGGGCAAATGGTGCTAGGAAGTCGACCACCATTAAAATGCTGACAGGAATTTTGAAACCCACATCTGGTTTTTGTCGGATTAATGGCAAGATTCCGCAGGACAATTGTCAAGATTATGTCAAGGACATTGGAGTTGTTTTTGGGAAACGAACCCAATTATGGTGGGATTTGGCATTGCAAGAGACTTACACGGTTTTGAAGAAGATTTACTATGTGCCAGACTAGCTCTTCCATAAGCGAATGGACTTTTTGAGTGAAGTCTTGGATTTGAGGGAATTTATCAAGGATCCTGTTCGGACTCTTTCACTGGGTCAACGGATGCGGGCGGATATTGCAGCTTCCTTGCTTCACACTCCCAAGGTGCTCTTTTTAGATGAGCCGACCATTGGTTTGGACGTTTCGGTCTAGGATAACATTCGTCCGGGCTATTACCCAGATCAATCAGGAGGAAAAAACAACCATTCTCTTGGCCACTCATGACCTGAGTGATATTGAGCAACTCTGTGATCGGATTTTTATGATTGACAAGGGTCAGGAGATTTTTGATGGAACGGTGAGCCAACTCAAGGAAACTTTTGGCAAGATGAAGACTCTCTCACTATGAAGGCCTGCCTGAAATCATTATGGATAGACAGGGGAATAGCCTCAACATTGAATTCGATAGTTAACGCTACCAGTCATCCGATATTATCAAGCAAGCCCTGTCTGATTTTGAAATCCTCGATTTGAGTATGGTAGATACGGATATCGAGGATATTATCCGCCACTTCTATCGAAAGGAGCTCTAAGATGATCAAATTGTGGCAACGTTATAAACCCTTTATTAATGCAGGTGTTCAGGAATTAATCACCTACCGAGTCAATTTTATTCTTTATCGGATTGGGTATGTCATGGGAGCCTTTGTGGCCTTTTATCTCTGGGAGGCAGTCTTTGATTCTTCCCATGAGCCTTTGATTCAGGGCTTCAGTATGGAAGATATTACCCTCTACATCATCATGAGTTTTGTGACCAATCTGTTGACCAGGTCTGACAGCTCCTTTATGATTGGGGAGGGGGTAAAGGATGGTTCCATTATCATGCGCTTATTAAGACCAGTGCATTTTTCTGCCTCTTATCTTTTTACCGAGCTTGGTTCCAAATGGTTGATTTTTATCTCTGTTGGCCTGCCATTTTTGAATGTGATTATTTTGATGAAAATCTTGTCTGGACAAGGCATTGTAGAAGTGCTGGGATTGACGATTCTTTATCTCTTTAGCTTAACGCTCGCCTATCTGATTAACTTTTTCTTTAATATCTGCTTTGGTTTTACAGCCTTTGTGTTTAAAAATCTTTGGGGTTCAATCTACTCAAGACTTCCATAGTGGCCTTTATGTCAGGAAGTCTGATTCCCTTGGCTTTCTTTCCAAAGGTTGTTTCAGCTATTCTGCCACTCTTGCCTTTTTCATCCTTGATTTACACTCCGGTAATGATTATTGTTGGGAAATACGATGCCAGTCAGATGCTTCAGGCGCTTTTTCTCCAGTTTTTTTGGCTCTTAGTGATGGTGGGGCTTGTCTCAGTTGATTTGGAAACGAGTCCAGTCATTTATCACCATTTAAGGAGGTTAGTATGAAAAAATATCAACGCATGCATCTGATTTTTATCAGACAATACATCATGCAAATCATGGAGTACAAGGTCGATTTTGTGGTTGGTGTCTTAGAAGTCTTTCTGACTCAAGGCTTGAACCTCTTATTTCTTAATGTCATCTTTCAACACATTCCATCCCTAGAAGGATGGACTTTTCAAGAAATTGCTTTTATCTATGGATTTTCCTTGATTCCCAAGGGACTGGATCATCTCTTTTTTGACAATCTATGGGCACTAGGACAATGTTTAGTGCGAAAAGGGGAGTTTGACAAGTATCTGACTCGTCCTATCAATCCTCTCTTCCACATCCTAGTTGAAACCTTTCAGATTGATGCCTTGGGTGAACTCTTGGTCGGTGGTGTTTTACTAGCGACAACATTATCAAGCATTGCTTGGACTCTTCCAAAATTCCTGATTTTCCTAGTCTGTATTCCCTTTGCGACCTTGATTTATACTTCCTTGAAAATTGCAACAGCCAGCATTGCTTTTTGGACCAAGCAGTCAGGTGCCATGATTTATATTTTTTATATGTTCAATGATTTTGCCAAGTACCCGATATCAATTTGCAATTCGCTCCTTCGTTGGTTGATCAGTTTTATCGTGCCTTTCGCCTTTACGGATTATTATCCAGCTAGATATTTCTTGCAAGATAAGAATGGGCTCTTTAACATCGGTGGTTTGATTTTGATTTCCCTTGTTTTCTTTTTTATTTCCTTGAAACTCTGGGATAGGGATTGGATGCCTATAAAAGTGCTGGTTCGTAAGAGGTAAAGATGAATTGACCATCACAGAATCTACACTGGCCAAGAAAACAAAAAGGTCTGTCTCGCTCTTTATGAAATAATCATTGCGCACAAAAGAAATGATTATTTCGAAGGGTTAAGCAATGACTTAAAGTACCATCAGTTGGAAGTTATCTACTACCAATCCTTGAATGTCACTCTTAAAGGAGATGTACATAAAGCAAGTGAGCCCTTTCGCAAGTTAGTCTTAGAAGATGACAGGCTTGTTCAGTATCAAAATAAAGATGTTTTCTATAGGGTGGAAGCCTACTATAAACAAGGAGAACCCACTATAAAATTACGTCTTCAAAGCCTTTTTCTGACTTTGGTTGGCCTTATATTTATCAATTTCATGATTCTAGTTGCCTCTCTATCCTTTCATGACTCTGATCCTAACGATCTAAGCTTACCCGTTTCTAAATATCCGCTTTTAACAGCGGATGTCTATTTAGTCTATTTCTTAATATGGATTTCCATCATACTGGTTGTCAAATGTATTAAACGAGCCTATTTACTGCCTTTTAAAGTGTTTACTTATAACGTTTTCAACCTTGGTGGAGGGAGTATAATTCTTAGGAATGTGAATTGTAATGAATCTGATAATGATGGATTTTCTTATTTTTATGGAATTTCCATGCCTACTGCAAATGGAAATATCCTGAAGAATACTGTGACTGGGAGGGCGAGTCAGTAGAAGACTGGTATGGTAAGAAGTATTTGAAGAAGCATAAGGGGATGTATAAGTGAAAAAGTTGAAATAATAAAATAAAGAAGCATCTGAGTCTGACTTCAGATGCTTCTTTGATGGTTATTGTATTTAGAATGAATCAAATTAAAGATGTTACTGATATTTTTTCTATTATATGTGATAAATTGCAAGAATAAGTGCAACGTTTACTCTGACTCATCCTCTAGATCTTCACAAGCAGTTCTGAAGGCTAAACATTTTCATGGTCGGTGATTGATATCGTATAAAGCCCTGTTAAAAGCCTCATCAGGGATAGCGGTCACAAATCCATTCAGGCGACCAGGAGGATTTTAAACCGTTCTCAATCTCTATTTTCAACTTTGATATCGAACGAGACTTCCGACTTTTTACTTAGCTATGTGGTCGTGCAGTTCCTGTGCTAAGGCTGCGGAATAATCATTTTGTCATCATCTTAACTCTCTTGAAATAGTAGACTTATGGACACTAAGTTTATTTGCAATTTAGCAAGGTTTCAAACCTATTATGGATTGTAACTTTTCTTATTAATATCGTATCTTTAACTTTAAGCCCTCTTTTTACTTTTGGACGTTATTATTAACTGAAGAGTATCATTTAATTGATGATCTCAGAATGAAAGCAAACATCTTAATAGTAGATGTTTGCCTTTTATAGTTTTGAATTCGTAATTTATGGACGTTGACTGATTCTCAACCAAAGATTTCTTTTGCTAGTGCTTTTCCTTTTGGAGTTGCTGCTAAGCCACCTTCGGCAGTTTCACGAAAGGCAGTTGGCATAGCTGAACCGACCTGATACATAGCGTCAACAACTTGGTCTACTGGAATGGCAGATGTGATACCTGCCAAAGCCATGTCGGCAGCTACTAGGGCAAAGCTTGCTCCCATAGCATTACGTTTGACACAAGGGACTTCGACTAATCCAGCTACAGGGTCGCAAATGAGTCCCAACATATTTTTTAGTACGAAGCAAATGGCTTGGCTAGCTTGAAAAGGTGTTCCACCAGCAGCCATTGTAATAGCCGCTGCAGCCATAGCAGAGGCAGACCCAACTTCGGCTTGACATCCTCCCTCTGCTCCAGAAATTGAGGCCTTATTGGCGATGACTAGACCAAATGCTCCAGCAGTGAAGAGAAAATCCAGTTGCTGTGATTCGTTCAAGCCTAATTTTTCGATAGCAACAGTTAGAACAGCAGGCAAACAACCTGCTGAACCAGCCGTTGGAGTAGCACAAACTAATCCCATTTTGGCGTTAGATTCATTGACGGCCATAGCATTTCTTGCAGCCCCTAAGACAGCAGAGTCAGCCAAAGTCTTCCCTCTTTTGATGTAGGCATCCAGTTTGGCAGCGTCCCCCCCAGTTAAGCCTGTCGGTGATTTCTCTGGGGACAAACCAGTCTGAACAGAATCTTTCATCACTTCGAGATTTCGTGTCATGAGCTCTAAGATTTCAGAACGGTCACGTCCAGATAGCTCTGTTTCTGTGGCAATCATGAGTTCAGCAATATTACCTTGGTAATCACGGTCAGCTTGTTGAACCAATTCTTCAATAGTGTAAAACATGGAAATCTCCTCTTAACTGAAAAAATTCACATTATGCAAATTTGGAATTCTTGCGATATCAGCGACAGCTTCATCACACTGGTGAGAGTCAACTTCTATAATCATGATGGCCTTCTCACCAGCATTTTCTCGAGTGACAGTCATCTGAGCAATATTGATACCATAACGAGATAAAATATCAGTCACAAGAGCAACCATTCCTGGAACATCTTGGTGAACAATGATAAGTGTAGGTGTATTCATTTTGAGGTTGACCGCAAAACCATTGAGTTCAGTCACTTGGATATTCCCTCCACCGATGGAAATACCAGTGGCAGAGATAGTTTTTGTAGCATTTTTTAGTGTAATACGAGTGGTGTTAGGATGCGGTGCCTTGCTGTCTTTGTTGATCTTCCAGTAGACCTTAATACCTTTTTCGTGTGCAATATCAAGCGCATGCGGAATATCAGGATTATCAGTTTCCATACCTAAAATACCAGCCACAAGAGCCACATCTGTCCCATGACCTCGATAGGTTTTTGCAAAGGAATTAAAAAGTTGAAATTCTACTTCAGTGGGTGCATCACCAAAGATTGCCGAAACAATTTTTCCGATACGAACAGCTCCTGCAGTATGGCTTGAGGAAGGCCCTACCATGACAGGACCGATGATGTCAAAAACGGATTGAAATTTTAAATTTTTCATAACACGCCTCGTCTGATTAATCTTGTATTCCCAGTATACCATGAATTAGTGATATTAGCTGCTTAAGCAAAATTGTATTTTAAAATAAAAAACATCCTATTTTAATGTTTCTTTAAGCTTTAACAGATATAATGGTAGTCTATTAAGTAAGCAATACTTATTTTTCATAAATCAGAGAGGATGGCCTATGGGTCGTCCTTTTGTGTTGCTTTGTTTGTATAGAGCTAGATTATGGTATAATAAACATTGATGTTTTAACTGTCAGAAAGGATCTGTTATGACCTACACCCATTTACTTTTTGACCTCGACCACACTCTCCTAGATTTTGACCGTGCTGAAGATTTGGCCTTAACTTTCCTACTAGAAGAGGCTGGTGTGGCTTCCCAAGAAATCAAGGTTTATAAAGACCACTATATTCCCATGAATCGTGCCATGTGGGAGGGCCTCAACCATGGTTTGATTACAAAACCTGAATTACTTCGTACGCGCTTTTCACGTCTCTTTGAGCACTTTGGAAAAGAAGTAGATGGTAGTTTCTTAGCTGGCCGTTATCAACATTTTTTGAGTCAACAGGGGCAGGAACTTCCTCAGGCTCATGCTTTTTTAGCGGATGTCAAAGACCGTGGTCACAAGATTTATGCAGCAACTAATGGTGTTAGTTTTATCCAACGTGGTCGCCTGCAGGCTTCAAGTATTTTACCTTTCTTCGACGATGTCTTCATCTCTGATGAGGTGGGTGCCCACAAACCGTCTACAGACTTTTTTGATAAAATTGCCAATCAGGTCCATGATTTTCACCCAAGCTCAGCTCTCATGATTGGTGATAGTCTAACTGCTGATATCCAGGGTGGTAATAATGCGGGTATTGATAGTGTCTGGTTTAATCCAAGTAACATAGTCAATGAGACTCCAGCTGTTCCAACCTATCAAGTCAAAAGTTATGAGGAAATCCTGAAGATTTTGTCCAAGTAAAGCTATGATAGCCATGATTCCGAAGAGCTTTTTAGCTCTTTTTTTGCTAAAATGAAAGCATGAATGGTCTGATTAAACATAAGTTGGAACTGCTCCCAAGCAACCCAGGGTGTTATCTCCACAAGGACAAATTCGGCAATATTATTTATGTCGGTAAGGCTAAAAATCTAAAAAATCGTGTGCGTAGCTATTTTCGTGGAAGCCATGATACCAAGACGGAGCTTTTGGTATCTGAGATTGCAGACTTTGAATTTATCGTAACCGAGTCTAATATCGAGGCCCTGCTTTTGGAAATTAACCTCATTCAAGAGAATATGCCCAAATTTAACATTCGCCTCAAGGATGGCAAGTCTTATCCATTTATCAAGATTACTAAGGAACTCTATCCAAGGCTCTTGATTACCCGCCAGGTTAAGAAGGATGGTGGTCTCTATTTTGGTCCTTACCCAGACTCTGGTGCAGCCAATGAAATCAAGAAGCTGTTGGACCGTATTTTCCCCTTTAAGAAATGTAAAAATCCTGCTAACAAGGTCTGTTTCTATTACCATATTGGCCAATGTAATGCCCACACCATCTGTCACACCACTGAGGACTATTGGCAAGGTTTGGTTGAGGATGTCAAGAATTTTCTAAACGGTCATGATGATAAAATCGTTAACCAGCTTAAGGCCAAGATGAAGGACATGTCTGATCAGATGGCGTTTGAGCGGGCAGCAGAATATCGAGATCTGATTGAGGCAGTGTCGACGCTCAGGACCAAACAAAGGGTTATCCGTCAAGATATGCAGGACCGCGATATTTTTGGCTACTACGTGGACAAGGGCTGGATGTGTGTTCAAGTTTTCTTTGTTCGCCAAGGAAAACTCATCCAGCGTGATGTCAATATGTTCCCTTACTATAATGATGCTGAGGAAGATTTTCTAACCTATATGGGTCAATTTTACTTGGATAGCCGTCATCTCAAGCCTAAGGAGATTTTCATTCCAGGGGACATTGATCAAGAGTCTGTCGAAGCTCTGGTCGGAGATGAAGTCAAGGTTTTTAAACCGAAAAGAGGCGAGAAAAAGCAGTTGGTTAATCTGGCAACGAAAAATGCCCGTGTCAGCCTGACTCAAAAATTTGATCTTCTTGAAAAAGATATAGCCAAGACCCAAGGAGCCATTGAAAATCTAGGCAAACTCATGGGAATTCCGACACCGGTTCGCATCGAGTCCTTCGATAACTCTAACATCATGGGAACGAGCCCTGTATCTGCCATGGTCGTTTTTGAGAACGGCAAACCTAATAAAAAAGAGTACCGCAAATACAAGATTAAGACGGTTGAAGGTCCTGACGATTATGCCAGCATGCGTGAGGTCATTCGTCGCCGTTATAGTCGTGTCAAACGTGATGGTCTAACCCCACCAGACCTCATTATCATGGATGGTGGTCAAGGTCAGGTCAATGTCGCTAAGGACGTGCTTCGTAATGAGCTGAATCTATCTATCCCGGTTGCAGGTCTTCAGAAAAATGACAAGCACCAAACCAATGAATTGCTCTTTGGAGATCCTTTGCGAGTCATTGATTTGCCACGTCAATCCGAGGAGTTTTTCCTCCTTCACCGTATTCAGGATGAAGTACACCGCTTTGCCATCACCTTCCATCGACAAGTCCGTAGTAAGAATAGTTTCAGTTCCAAACTTGATGGCGTGGAGGGGTTGGGACCTAAACGCAAACAAAAACTCCTCAAAAACTTCAAATCAATGACAGCTATCCAACAAGCCAGTGTCGAAGACATCCAAGCTCTTGGAATTCCTAAAAAAGTAGCTCAAGCTTTATTAGATAAGTTGAGCCAAGATAGTCATTAAAGAAAATTTAAATTAATTAAGTCATTTTTTGTTATAATAAGATGATTTAAAAAGGGAAAGGAGTCATGCTATCAAAAACGAAGCTAAAATTGAACGTCTTTATGATAAGAGTCGTCGAGGCTTTCTTCGTGGAATATTTAGTCGTGCTACGATTATCTTCTTAATCATTATACTGCAGCTTGTTGTTGTGGCCATGTCTTACCTCTGGTTGTATCAATATAGGATACACCTGCAAGTAACAGAAGTAGTCCTTTGTATTCTGGCCATTATCTATCTCTTCCAAAGTGATATGGAACCAACAGCCATCAACACTTGGCTCCTGATTGTATTGCCTTTTCCAATTATCGGAGCCCTGCTCTTGGCTTACACGAAACTTGATATAGGTTACACAGGGATGAAGCGTGCTATTCAGAGCAATATTGACCGCAGTTCTGGTATTCTGAAACAGGATAATCAGGCCCTCGAAGAGCTTAAGCAGTGTCACACGAGCAACTATAACTTGGTCCAATATCTTGAAAATGTGAATGGTTCTTTTCCAGTTTATCGTCACACGAAGACGACCTATTTCCCAAGTGGTGAAGACAAGTTTGAAGAAATGAAGAAACAGCTCCTTAAAGCAGAGAAGTATATTTTCTTAGAATATTTCATCATTAGTGAAGGTGAGATGTGGGGTGAAATCCTAGCAATCTTGAAACAGAAGGTTCAAGAAGGGGTGGAAGTTCGAGTACTGTATGATGGCATGAATGAATTCTCAACCTTAAGTTTCGACTATAAGAAACGTTTGCAAAATATAGGCATTCAGTCTCGTGTTTTTGCATCAGTGACGCCATTCTTGTCGACCTATTATAATTACCGTGACCATAGAAAAATTTTGCTGATTGATGGTAAGGTTGCTTTCACAGGTGGGGTTAATTTAGCTGACGAGTATATTAACAAGATTGAGCGTTTTGGTTATTGGAAAGATACTGCCCTTATGCTGGAGGGGCCAGCGGTTGATACTTTCATAGTCCTATTTCTGCAGATGTGGACCTACTCTCATGAACTGCTAGATGTGACACCGTATATGGTTGAACATGAGTGCTTTGACACTCTTGGCTTTGTTGTTCCTTATGGAGATATTCCATTAGACAAGGATAAAGTTGGTAAGAATGTCTATATTGATATTCTTAACCATGCCCGTGATTTTGTTCATATCATGACACCTTATCTTATTTTAGATGGTGAGTTATTACATGCATTGAAATTTGCGGCTGAGCGTGGGGTAGACGTTATTATCATCATGCCTGGCATTCCTGATAAAAAGTCAGCTTACTACCTAGCTAAGACCTACTACCCAACACTGCTGGCCTCTGGCGTTAAAATCTATGAGTACACCCCTGGATTTATTCATGCTAAGGTCTTTGTAAGTGATAATAGTAGGGCTGTTGTAGGAACGATTAATTTAGATTACCGAAGTCTATATCATCATTTTGAGTGTGCGACCTATCTTTATGGGACTTCTTCGGTTCTTGATATTGAGGAAGATTTCCAAGCGACAAAAGACCAGTGTCACCGAGTCAGCACGACTGATGTTAAAAATCTTCCATTCTATCAAAAGACCCTAGGTTTATTGGCCAGACTAGTTGCGCCATTGATGTAATGTCAATTTTTGTAAGAAGAGGGTTGAGCCCTCTTTTTTTAAAAGTTTAAAAGGCTCCTTGTCAACTGTAGTGGGTGACGAAAATCTAACATCTAGAGAGGACCGGATAGGTTTTCTCTTTTTGTATGTTCAGAGTGATGAAGACACGCTTCCTAAAGTTGATGAAGTTTCTAAAACCAAAGCCCAACCGTTTGATGTCTTTAATCAACTTGTTAGTCGCTTCGAGTTTTGCGTTTGAATAGTCTGTTTCTAGCACATTCTTGATGGATTTCTTGTGTCTAAGAAAAGTCCTAAAGACCGTTTGAAAGTAGTGGTTGACCTTGCTTATGTTCTCCTCTATTAACTCAAAGAACTAATCTACTCTCTTCTCCTGAAAGTGAAAAAGTAAAAGCTGATAAAGTTTGTAGGCATTAGCGATCTCTTCTGAAAATACCAATGTCTTCTCAATGATTTCATGTGGTACTAAAGTTTGTCTGAAGGTCTTTGAATAGAAGGAGTTGAGAGATAGCTTACGACTGTCCTTTTGAAAAAGTCGCCAGTGATTTTTTAAATCTCAATAAGGTAGTAAATTCTTATTAAACTGGTTCATAATGGCAATTCTTGTCTTTAAAAAGGCACGTCCAAGGTGCTGGATAATGTGAAATCGATCAGGAACGATTTTGGTGTTAGGAAAGAGTTTGCGAGCCAGTGGAATATAAGCTCCAGACATATCCATCGTGATAAATTGTACCTGTTGTCGGATTTCCAATGGATACTTCAAAAAGTAGTTTCGTATACAGGATAATCCAGTTTTGCTTGAACCTCGATATGAGTATCCGTTTCAAAAACAAGAGAAATAATGATGTTAGGGTCTTTAATTCCGATCAATTCTGTGGTATTCTTAATAAGTCTCATAAGTTCTTCCTAATGATGGTTTTGTCGCTCTTCATTATAGTTCTTATGGGACTTTTTGTGTACACTCAAAAAGATCTATAATCCCTACAGTAGTTTTACCCACTACAGAAATTATAGAGCCGTTTAAAATAAAGATAATGAAGTCCGAAGGAGAAATTGATGATAACCATTCGTCCAGCCAACTTGGCTGATGCACAAGCTATTCAGGCCATATATGCACCCTATGTTGAGAAGACGGCGATTACCTTTGAATATGAGGTTCCTAGTGTTCAAGAGTTTGAAAAACGCATCAGCAATACGATTGAAAGATACCCCTATCTAGTAGCAGAAGAGGATGGACAAGTTCTCGGTTATGCTTATGCCTCACCCTACTATGCTCGAACAGCCTATGATTGGACGACAGAATTGTCTATCTATCTGAATGAAGATGCGCGTGGTCGGGGTTTGGGGAGCCAGCTCTATGGTGCTCTCGAAGAGGAACTTGAAAAACGAGGCTTTTTGCGATTCTTAGCCTGTATTGCTGTTCCGAACGAGGCTAGTATTGCCATGCATGAAAAACGCGGTTATATCCAAGTGGCTCATTTTCCAAAAGTTGGTTACAAGTTTGAACAATGGCATGATATCGTCTGGATGCAAAAGACCATAGATGGTCCTGTCAGAAAAATACGGTAGAAGTCTGGAAATCTCTAGTCAAAGTTGACAAATTAATTATGCAATCTGACAATGATAGATTGATACTAATATTTGAGAAACTGTAGAAAAAGCTCTAAACTGTGAACCAATTTCTTTGTAGTAAAGGAGCCTATACGTCCCAAACAACAAGTGCCCGACTATTGCCTCAGAAACCTTCTAAATGGGTAAAAATCCTTTTAAAACTGTAAGAGGACCAAGTTGACTCAGCTAAAGTACACACATGGAAGCCTATATGAAAAATAAATTCAGGTTTCTTGGCGTTCAAAAAAACAATTCTCAGAAAGATTGAAAGAGAGTTTTTTAAGCCTTTTATTAAGGATCCAATTGACTGGACTTTTATGGAAGAGTGTTGGCAGCACCCCTACCGTGAGTTTCAATATATTGCTATGGGTTATCTGGACAAAAAGAAGAAGGAGTTTAGACATGAAGATTTTTCAAAGCTAAAGGAATTAGCTCAAACCAAATCATGGTGGGATAGTATAGATCAATTAGACCGTATTATCGGGGAGATTACTTTTCACTATCCAGAAACCAAGGACTTCATGCGCCAATGGAGTCTGGATGAGGATTTTTGGTTGAGACGTATTGCCATTGACCACCAGCTTATACGTAAAGAATTGACAGATACAGACCTTTTAGCTGAGGTTATTTGTAATAACTTTGGACAGACTGAGTTTTTCATTAACAAGGCTTTCGGTTGGAGATTGCGCAATTATTCAAAGGTAAATCCTGATTGGGTCCGTGATTTATTGATCACCATGCTAGTCAAATGACATCTCTTAGTATTAGGGAAGCAAGAAAGTATTTGTAGAACTCAACCGCTTGACTCTGTTACCTATTATGTTAGAATAGGAGTATGCGATGAGTCGATTGGCTCTTTAGAGCCTTTTGCGCTGAGGAGGTCAACATTAAATTGTAACGCAGGAGCGGACCTTGAGTAGTTGTGTGAACCTGCTACTCTCATCGAAAGATGCCTCTTATCCCTTGCCGTTTGGTAGGGGATTTTTCTGTTATTCTTGCTCTTTTAACCCTTTTCAACTGGGCTTAAACATAGTATAATAGATTTATTAAACTAAATTGATAGAAAATTCCAAAAGAGGTTTTACTATGGGATACACAGTTGCTGTTGTCGGTGCTACAGGTGCCGTTGGTGCTCAAATGATCAAAATGTTGGAAGAATCACCACTTCCAATCGATAAAATTCGCTACCTTGCGTCTGCTCGTTCTGCAGGAAAAGTCTTGCAGTTTAAAGGTCAAGACGTGACCATCGAAGAAACGACGGAAGACGCATTTGAAGGTGTAGACATTGCACTTTTCTCAGCTGGTGGATCTACCTCTGCTAAATATGCACCATACGCTGTTAAAGCCGGTGCAGTAGTCGTTGATAACACATCTTACTTCCGTCAAAATCCAGATGTGCCATTGGTTGTACCTGAGGTCAATGCACATGCGCTTGATGCTCACAACGGTATTATCGCTTGTCCTAACTGTTCAACTATCCAAATGATGGTGGCACTTGAGCCAGTTCGTCAAAAATGGGGCTTGGACCGTATCATCGTGTCAACTTATCAAGCTGTATCAGGTGCTGGTATGGGAGCAATCCTTGAAACACAACGTGAGTTGAAAGAAGTTTTGAATGACGGCGTTAACCCACGTGATGTTAAAGCTGAAATCTTGCCATGTGGTGGCGATAAGAAGCATTACCCAATCGCCTTTAACGCCTTGGCTCAAATAGATGTCTTCACTGAAAATGACTATACTTACGAAGAAATGAAGATGACAAACGAAACTAAGAAAATCATGGAAGACGATAGCATTGCCGTATCAGCAACATGTGTACGTATTCCAGTCTTGTCAGCTCACTCAGAGTCTGTCTACATTGAAACAAAAGAAGTGGCACCAATTGATGAAGTGAAAGCCGCTATTGCAGCATTCCCAGGTGCGGTCCTTGAAGATGACGTTGCAAACCAAGTCTACCCACAAGCCGTTAATGCTGTTGGATCACGTGATACCTTTGTCGGACGTATCCGTAAAGACTTGGATGCTGAAAAAGGTATACACATGTGGGTTGTTTCAGATAACCTCCTCAAAGGTGCTGCTTGGAACTCAGTCCAAATTGCAGAAACTCTACACGAACGTGGACTTGTACGCCCAACATCAGAATTAAAATTTGAATTGAAATAGGGAGCGAAACAGAAATCAGTAACTCGAAGAGTTTGATTTCGTAGTTTCGCCCCCGAACAGTTGATTAGGAAGTACGAATGTTGTAAACATGAATGTTTCCAATTAACCACTGCGCCATGGCTTAGGGACTAGTAAGGTTTTAGTGTTGTATGTTAATACTAACTTAAAGCTGATTGCAATGAAACAGGTAGACATATCTCTCTATTTTTTTGTGTAAATCACCAAAAATTGGAAACAATGTGACATCACGTTTTCAGAAAATTGTCAACTTATCTGTCTGTCTGGTCAAAATTATGGTAAAATGGAAAGGATTAGAAAACGGTTGAAGGAGAATAATATGTCAATTGATCAATTAAGAGATGTCAAACTGATCACAGCCCTAATTACACCTTTCCATGAGGATGGATCTATCAACTATGATGCTCTTCCAGACTTGATTGAGCATCTATTGGCTCACCATACGGAAGCTCTTCTTTTGGCAGGAACAACTGCTGAAAGCCCAACGCTTACTCATGATGAGGAGTTGGAACTCTTTGCGGCTGTTCAAAAGATTGTCAATGGTCGTGTGCCACTGATTGCTGGTGTCGGTACCAACGATACGCGTGACTCTATCGAGTTTGCTAAAGAAGTTGCTAAATTTGGTGGTTTCGCAGCAGGTCTTGCTATCGTGCCTTACTACAACAAGCCATCACAAGAAGGTATGTACCAACATTTCAAAGCTATTGCAGATGCTTCTGATTTGCCAATTATCATCTACAACATTCCTGGTCGTGTAGTTGTTGAAATGACTCCAGATACCATGCTTCGTTTGGCTGAACATCCAAATATCATTGGTGTTAAAGAATGTACCAGTCTTGCCAACATGGCCTACCTTATTGAGCACAAACCTGAAGATTTCTTAGTTTATACTGGTGAAGATGGAGATGCCTTCCACGCAATGAACCTTGGAGCTAATGGTGTTATCTCAGTAGCCTCTCATACAAATGGTGATGAGATGCATGCCATGCTTAAAGCTATTGAAAATAGTGACCTCAAGACGGCAGCAGCTATCCAACGTAAATTCATTCCTAAAGTTAACGCTCTCTTCTCAGTACCAAGTCCTGCACCTGTCAAGGCTGTTCTCAACCATCTTGGTTTGGAAGTTGGACCACTTCGTTTGCCATTGGTTGCATGTACTTCAGAAGAAGCTAAACGTATCATCAAGGTTGTCCTTGAAGAAGATGTCGAAGCAACACGTGAAACCGTTACAGGTGTTGTTCGTCCAGATTATTAAGAAAATGAAGTTGAGCATTGCTTAGCTTTTTTTAGTGCAATTGGTTACCTCTCACTAAATCCGCAGATATAGCTACTAAAAGCAGTTTTTCATCATGAAAATCTGCTTTTTTTGATATAATTATAGTTAGTGTGTTTAAAAAGAAAGGATGTTTTATGAATCAACTTGAACAAAAACTTGAACAGGACTTTGGTATTGTTTTTAGCCAAAAGGACCTTTTAGAAACTGCATTTACACATACCTCATATGCCAATGAGCACCGCCTCCTAAACATTTCACATAATGAACGTTTGGAATTTTTAGGAGACGCGGCTCTGCAATTAGTCATTTCTGTTTACCTTTACAATCGTTACCCTAACAAACCGGAGGGGGAAATGTCTAAGATGCGTAGTACTATCGTTCGTGAAGAGAGCTTAGCCGGATTTACAAAGGCTTGCGGATTTGAGCAGTATATTCGTCTTGGTAAAGGTGAAGAAAAATCTGGTGGTCGTGAGCGTGCCACCATTCTCGGTGATCTCTGGGAAGCCTTCCTTGGAGCTCTCTATCTGGATCAAGGTTTGCCTGCTGTTGAGAAATTTTTGAATCAGGTCATGATTCCTCAGGTTGAAAAGGGGAACTTTGACCGAGTAATAGACTATAAGACGGCGCTTCAAGAGCGTCTCCAGGTCAATGGTAAGGTTGATATTACTTATACTGTTATCGATGAGTCTGGACCTGCTCATGCTAAGGAATTTACTATGCAGGTAGCTGTTGATGGTAAGGAACTCAGCACTGGTTTCGGAAAATCAAAGAAATTAGCTGAACAGGCAGCAGCGAAGTCTGCCCTTGAACAACTAGGTAATTAAGCATGTACTTGAAATCAATTGAAATGCAGGGCTTTAAGTCCTTTGCGGATAAGACGAAGGTCGTATTTGACAAAGGAGTAACAGCGGTTGTAGGTCCAAATGGATCGGGAAAATCAAATATTACAGAGAGTCTGCGTTGGGCACTGGGCGAATCCTCTGCAAAGAGTTTGCGTGGGGGTAAGATGCCAGATGTTATTTTCGCAGGTACAGAGGTCCGTAAAGCTCTTAACTACGCGGAAGTAGCGGTCACTCTTGATAACAGTGACGGCTTTATCGCAGGTGTTGGTGAAACCATTCGTGTGGAACGTCATATTTATCGAAATGGTGACAATGACTACTTGATCAATGGTAGGAAGGTTCGTCTGCGTGATATTCGTGACCTCTTCATGGATACTGGTCTTGGGCGTGATTCTTTTTCTATTATTTCTCAAGGTCGTGTTGAGGCTATTTTTAATGCCAAACCTGAGGATCGCCGTGCTATTTTCGAGGAAGCTGCAGGTATTCTTAAATATAAGATACGTAAGAAAGAAACCGAAAGCAAGCTTAATCAAACTCAGGATAATCTTGATCGATTGGAAGATATCATCTATGAGCTAGATGGTCAGGTTAAACCACTTGAAAAGCAAGCAGCGACAGCAAAATGCTACTTAGAACTCGATGGAGAGCGTAGACAGACCCTGCTTAACCTTTTAGTGCATGACATTGAAGTTGGAAAATCTGACTTAACCCAAACACAAGAAGATTTGGCAGAGGTCAAGGACAAATTAACCAGCTATTATGAGGAACGTCATCGTTTAGAGACGGAGAACCAAGAACTCAAGCAAAAACGTCACCAAATTTCAGAACAAATTTCTTCTGACCAACAAACCTTAGTAGATGTCACACGACTTATTAGTGACTTTGAGCGTCAAATTGATCTCTATACCATGGAGAGTCAGCAGCGTTCCGAGAGAAAAGAAGAGACAGCAGCTCGTCTCAGCGAGCTAGAGAGTTTGAAAGCAGAAGCACAGGCTTCGCTTGATAAGGTTAACCAACGTCAAGTTAAATTGAATGCTGAATTGAATACTATTGCTCAGGAGCTGACTGCCATTCAAAAAGATCTGGAGCAATTTTCTGATGACCCAGATACGCTTATTGAACATTTGCGAGAAGACTATGTCAGTCTTATGCAGGAGGAAGCTAAGGTTTCCAACAGTCTAACTCAGGTCACTCACGACATGGAAAGTCAGACACAAGCACTTGAGGCACAGGCTGAAGAATATAAACAGGCTCAAGCTGATTTGCTCTCTGCTCAGGAAGTAGCTAGCGAAGCTCAAAAGGCTTATCAAGCAGCTCAAGCGAGTCTTCAAAATCTCTTGGATAGCTACAAAGAGAAGGATCAGTCTTATCAAGTCATCGATAAGGACTATCAAGAAGCTCAAACGAAGATGTTTGACCTCATGGATCACCTTAAGAGTAAAGAAGCTCGCCGTCAAAGTCTAGAGTCTATTCAAAAAAATCATAGTAATTTCTATGCAGGGGTTAAGTCCGTTCTTCAAAATGCCCAATCCATTCAGGGAATTATTGGCGCTGTTAGTGAACACTTGACCTTTGATACGCGCTATCAGACGGCTCTTGAAATTGCAATGGGAACTAGTGGGCAAAACATCATTGTTGAGGATGAAGCAGCAGCTAAGCGTTCGATTGATTACTTGAAACGTAGTCGTCAGGGTCGTGCGACTTTCTTACCATTGACAACCATCAAACCACGTCAACTGAATGGGCAATTTGCTCAAATTCTTGCCAATGCACCTGGTTTCATTGGTATGGCTTCCGATTTGGTCACTTACGAGGAACGTTTGGCTAATATTTTTCAAAACATCTTAGGTGTAACGGCAATCTTTAATACCATCGACAATGCCAATAAGGCTGCTCGAGCTGTTCGTTTTCAAGTACGTATGGTTACTCTTGATGGCTCTGAAATCCGCCCTGGTGGAGCCTTTGCCGGTGGTGCCAATAAGCAAAATAATAGTCTCTTTATTAAGCCCGAACTAGATGCATTAACTACTGAAATTAGCCAAATTAAGGCTCAATTAAGTGATAGTGAGGCTAAGGTTGAAGCCCTTAAGACAAAGCGTAAGGCTTTACAGAAAGCGCTAGAAGATCTCAAAGTTGATGGTGAAAATGCTCGTCTGCAGGAGCAAAGGCTAGGCTTGGAGTATCAGCAAGCCTTATCAGATGTAGAGAAAAATCAAGTCTTGGTAGATAGTTTCAAGCAGGGTTCTCAGGGATCTGAAGGGGCAAATCTTCAAACTAAGTCTGAGCAACTTAAGGCAGAGTTAGCGCAAATTGCATCTAAGCGTGAGGCCATCAATGACCGTATCGAAGCAATTAAGGAAGATAAGGATGCCCTTGGCCAACAAAAACAAGCTCTCTTAGACAGGCAATCTGAACTCCAGTTGAAGGAGCGCGACTTGCAAGCGGAATTGCGTTTTGCTAAGACAGAAAGTAATCGTCTTCAAGCAGACTTGTCTGAATTAACGAAGGAATCTGACAGTCTCAAGGCTCTCCTCAATAACCAAGTCGATGAGGATCAAACTGATCGTCTGCCGCAGTTACAAGCACAGCATAAAGAAGCTGTTCAACGTAAAGACGATTTGGAACAAGAACTTGTTCGTGCCAAGATTCAAGTGCAAGACTACGAAGGTCAGTTGGAGGACTTGGAGGAGCGTTTGGCTAAAGCGGGGAACCGCAATGAAGATTTGATTCGTCAACAGACTCGATTGGAAGAGCGTGAAAGTCAAATTAGTCAGTCGCTTCGTAAGTTTGCGACTCAGTTGGCTGAAGATTACCAGATGACGCTTGAAGCAGCCAAAGGTCAGGTTACCCCTCTTGAGAATGTTGAGCAAACTCGCCAGAATCTTCAAAGTCTTGAGCGTTCGATTAAGGCTTTGGGCCCTGTCAATGTAGAGGCTATTGCTCAATTTGAAGAAGTTAAGCAACGTCTCGATTTCTTGAATGGTCAAAAGGATGATTTACTTGAAGCTAAGGGTCTCCTTCTGAATACCATCAATGATTTGGATGGTGAGGTGAAATCTCGCTTTAAAGCAACCTTCGAGACTATCCGTGAAAGCTTTAAACAGACCTTTACCCAGATGTTTGGTGGTGGATCAGCAGATTTGATTTTGACCTCAGATAATCTCCTAGAGGCCGGTGTAGAAATTTCTGTTCAGCCACCAGGTAAGAAAATTCAATCACTTAACCTTATGTCAGGTGGTGAGAAGGCCTTGTCAGCTTTGGCTCTTCTCTTTGCCATCATTCGTGTTAAGACTATACCTTTTGTTATCCTAGACGAAGTAGAAGCGGCTTTGGATGAAGCCAATGTTAAACGCTTCGGTGACTACCTCAATCGTTTTGACAAGTCTAGTCAATTTATCGTAGTTACCCACCGTAAGGGAACCATGTCAGCAGCAGACTCTATTTATGGGGTGACAATGCAGGAATCTGGTGTCTCAAAAATTGTTTCAGTTAAACTAAAAGACCTCGATTTTGACTAAAAATAGAGTATATTTTCATGAAAGATAGTTGATAGTTTTATCGCTATCTTTTTTATAGTTTCAAAAAAATTTGAAATGACTTTCAAAAAAAAACGCAATCGACTGCGTAAAATGCTCTAACAGTGGCTATGATCAGGATTTTTGCCACTATGAGAAAGCGGTCAGCTGGTCTTTTTCGATTGAAATATTACAATTCTAAGAAGTTTTTTCTTTGTTTATTTTACCACTCATCTTTTTCAGTTTGAGACTAGGCTTGTCTGATACGGGCATTGAGCATTACCTGAATGATTTCTCCAAAAAGAATAGTTTCCAAAAAAACTTATTGAATTGACGTAACTGTAGGCACTTGAAAGCACAACTAATTTTTGATAGAATGGTGGTAATTAAATAGAAGTCGTAGAGACTAGTAACCTTATGGAAATTGACAGGGATTGGGGGTCATGGACTGGAAGCCTCCTCAAGGGAAGTTTGGCGAATTCACTCATGAAAACGGCTGACGAATCAAGGTCTGGGAAACCAGATAAAAAACGGATGGTACCGCGTGTCAACGCTCCGGGTTGGAGTTTTGGCGTGTGTTTTTTTGTTTGCGATTCGAAATTGTCATATCAGAAAGGAATATCATGGATTTACAAACACAATTACAAGAGTTGAAAACCTCAACGCAGGCTAAATTGGCTGAAATGCGTGGTGAACACTCTAAGGAATTACAAGAATTGCGTGTTGCAGTTTTAGGTAAAAAAGGTTCTTTGACGGAACTTTTGAAGGGACTTAAAGACCTTCCTAGTGAAGAACGCCCTACAGTTGGTAAAATGGTCAACGAAGTTCGTGACGTTTTGACTGAAGCTTTTGACGAAGCAGCTAAAGTTGTTGAAGCAGCTAAAATTCAAGCCCAACTTGACTCTGAAAGTCTTGACGTAACCCTTCCAGGTCGCCAAGTAAACCTTGGTAACCGTCATATTCTTAGCCAAATAGCTGAAGAAATCGAAGATATTTTCTTGGGGATGGGCTTCCAAATTGTTGATGGTTTTGAAGTTGAAACAGACTACTATAACTTTGAACGTATGAATTTGCCTAAGGATCACCCAGCACGTGACATGCAAGATACTTTCTACATTACCGAAGAAATCTTGCTTCGCACTCATACAAGTCCTGTCCAAGCTCGTACACTTGATAAACATGATTTTTCTAAAGGTCCTCTTAAGATGATCTCACCAGGACGTGTTTTCCGTCGTGATACCGATGATGCGACTCACAGCCACCAGTTTCACCAAATCGAAGGTTTGGTCGTTGGTAAAAACATCTCAATGGGTGATCTGAAGGGAACGCTTGAGATGATTATTCAAAAAATGTTTGGTGCAGAACGTCGAATCCGTTTGCGTCCTTCTTACTTCCCATTCACTGAACCTTCCGTTGAGGTTGACGTGTCATGCTTCAAGTGTGGTGGTAAAGGATGTAACGTATGCAAGAATACAGGTTGGATTGAGATCCTTGGTGCTGGTATGGTTCACCCACAAGTGCTTGAGATGTCAGGTGTTGATTCTGAAGAATATTCAGGTTTCGCCTTTGGTCTTGGTCAAGAACGTATTGCCATGCTTCGCTATGGTATCAACGACATCCGTGGTTTCTATCAAGGAGACGTTCGATTCTCAGAACAGTTTAAATAAGGTTTAGGAGGTTGTCATGACGGTTGTTATTCGAAAGGTTCTTCCCGAAGAAGTTGAAGAATTAAAAGTTATTTCGGAAGATACTTTTAGGGAGACATTTGCTCATGATAATACAGAATCCCAGTTGCAAGCTTACTTTGATACTGCACTGTCTGAGGAAGTTCTGCTCGATGAAATTACTCATGAAGAATCGCGTTACTTTTTCATTATAGTTGATGATGTAAAGGCAGGTTTTCTAAAAACTAATGTCGGATCTGCCCAAACAGAGCAGCACCTAGACAATGCCTTTCAAATTCAGCGTATTTATATCAGTCAGGCCTTTCAAGGCATGGGCTTGGGTAAGCGATTATTTGAGTTTGCTTTGCAAGAAGCTCGTGACCTGGGTTGTGATTGGGCTTGGTTAGGTGTTTGGGAAAGGAATTTCAAGGCACAGATTTTTTACGATAAATATGGCTTTGAAAAATTCGCAGAACACGATTTTCTTGTCGGTGATGGTAAAGTGGATCGCGATTGGTTGTTAAAATTGAAACTATAAACCTAATTGAAGTTGATAGAGAGGTTTTAAAAAGACAATAAAACGCATAAATTTGTCTTCCTCATAGATCAAATACAGATATTCCTAAATTACAGAAAGGATTTGAACCCGTCTTAAGAGTGGTTGAAGTTCTTCTTACATTTATCAGTTGAACTGATAGTTTTACAGAAAGGATTTGAATACGACCTCAAAGTTCGAGATTTAGATAAGTCGCTACTGAAATCAGGATTTCAGGCGACTTCCTAAAATCTTGTCACTTTGGTCCTTGCTCTGCAAGGACACGGTCTTAATATCATTATTATGCTAGTTAGTTATAAATGGTTAAAAGAGTTGGTTGATGTGGATGTTACCACGGCCGAACTTGCTGAAAAAATGTCGACGACAGGTATTGAAGTGGAAGGTGTTAAGACACCTGCTGAAGGCTTGTCAAAATTGGTTGTTGGTCATGTCTTGTCATGTGAAGATGTGCCTGAAACACACTTGCACTTGTGTCAAGTAGATACAGGTGATGCTGAAGGTCCACGTCAAATTGTATGTGGCGCTCCAAATGTCACTGCTGGAATCAAGGTAATTGTTGCCATTCCTGGTGCCCGAATTGCAGATAATTACAAGATCAAAAAAGGTAAGATTCGTGGTATGGAATCTCTTGGTATGATCTGTTCTTTGGCTGAACTTGGTCTTCCAGATAGCATTATTCCTAAAGAATTTGCAGATGGTATCCAAATTTTGCCAGAAGATGCTGTTCCTGGAGATAGCATTTTCCCATATCTAGACCTTGATGACGAAATTATCGAATTGTCAATCACACCTAACCGTGCTGATGCCCTTTCTATGCGTGGTGTGGCTCATGAAGTTGCTGCAATCTATGGTAAATCCGTTCATTTCCCAGAAAAAACAGTTACTGAAGACAGCAAACCAGCTTCTGATAAAATTTCAGTAGCTATCGAAAGTGATAAAGTGACTACTTATGCTAGTCGAGTGGTTGAGAATGTCACGGTTCAACCAAGTCCACAATGGCTACAAAACCTTCTCATGAATGCTGGTATTCGTCCAATTAACAATGTAGTAGATGTGACAAACTATGTTCTTCTATACTTTGGACAACCAATGCATGCCTTCGATTTGGATAAGCTTGAAGAATCACACATTGTTGCCCGTGATGCACGCGAGGGTGAAAAACTGGTTACTCTTGATGGTGAAGAGCGTGAATTGACTGCTGAAGATATTGTTATTACAGTTGCTGACAAACCTGTTTCTCTTGGTGGTATCATGGGTGGTGCATCAACTGAAATTGATAACAACTCTAAAAATGTTGTCCTCGAAGCTGCTGTTTTTGATGGAAAATCTGTTCGTAAGACAAGTAGCCGTCTTAACCTTCGTTCAGAATCGTCATCACGCTTTGAAAAAGGTGTTAATAACGATACTGTCCTTGAAGCTCTTGATTTTGCAGCAGCAATGTTGCAAGAATTGGCAAATGGATCTGTTCTTGCAGGCCGTGTTCAAGCAGGTTCAGTCGACACAGAACCAGTCCAAGTTTCTACAAGTCTTGACTATGTGAATGTCCGTCTAGGTACAGAATTGACTTTTGCGGATATTGAAGATGTGTTTGCAAAACTTGGTTTCGGTTTGACAGGTGATGCTGATAGATTCACTGTATCTGTACCACGTCGTCGTTGGGATATCAGTATCCAAGCAGACTTGGTAGAGGAAATTGCACGTATCTATGGCTATGAGAAATTGCCTACGACACTTCCAGAGGCAGCAGGAACATCCGGTGAATTGACTAAAACACAAACACTTCGCCGTAAGGTTCGTACCATTGCTGAAGGTGCTGGATTGACTGAGATTATTTCATACACCTTGACAACACCTGAAAAAGCCGTAGAATTTGCTGCGACACCAAGTAACTTGACTGAGTTAATGTGGCCTATGACTGTTGATCGCTCTGCCCTCCGTCAAAACTTGGTTTCTGGTATGCTTGATACCGTTGCTTACAATGTCAACCGTAAGAATAGCAACGTAGCTATCTACGAAATCGGTAAGGTCTTTGAGCAAAATGGTAATCCGAAAGAAGAGTTACCAAACGAAATCAATACCTTTGCCTTCGCAATTTCTGGTCTTGTAGCGGAAAAAGATTTCCAAACCAAAGCAACGCCAGTTGATTTCTTCTATGCTAAAGGTATCATTGAGGCTCTCTTCAAAAAACTTGAAGTTTCGGTTGACTATGTAGCGACAAAAGACCTAGCAAGCATGCACCCAGGTCGTACTGCTGCTATTGTGCTTGATGGTCAAACTATTGGATTCCTTGGTCAAGTTCACCCACAAACAGCTAAAAACTACGGTATTCCAGAAACTTATGTGGCTGAAATTAATCTTAGTGCTGTCGAAGACGCCTTGAAACCAGCTCAACCATTTGTTGAAATCACAAAATTCCCTGCAGTATCACGTGATATCGCCCTTCTTCTTAAGGCAGACATCACTCATCAAGAAGTTCTTGATGCCATCTATTCAGCAGGAGTGAAACACTTGATTGCTGTTAAACTCTTTGACGTTTATGCAGGTGAAAAACTTGGTGCTGGTATGAAATCAATGGCCTATAGCCTCACCTTCCAAAATCCAAATGACAACCTCACAGACGAAGAAGTTGCCAAATACATGGAAAAAATTACCAAAGCTCTCACTGAAAAGGTCGAAGCAGAAGTACGTTAATAGTTAAAAATCCATCTGATAAGATGGATTTTTAAGATAGTAGATATAAGGCTAAAAGGAGATAACTTGTTTTTAGAGTTTTTTGATGGGATTTGGGGACATTACACCTTTGAATCTGATAAAGTCAATACACTTATTGATGCCTTACCCAGTTTTGCTTATCCTTTGGGTCAACTGGTATTTTTAATACTAGTCTATAGGTTACTCGTTCATCAATATATTAAGAGGTTTTTAACCATGTACCTCAGTATATATGTAATTGGCATAAAGAAACATTTCGAAAAAGTAAATTATCTTTACTAGTCCTACCAATAGTTTATCTCTTTGTTTTCGGAATGACCTATGTTTTGGGTGGGAATGTTTTGGCTACCGTCACTGTTTACAAAGATTATAGAGGACTTAAAACTATTTATAGTTAAGTGGACAAAATAGATATTCGTTATCTTGGGTCAAAATCGAGTAGTACTAGAATTGATGCTGTCTTTATTGATTCTGACGGACAGATTTATGACATGCATCTGATAAACGGTGACAAGAGAATTGCTAATCATATTCGACATAATCAGTCAATGTCCTATTCCTCAACTCTATCCTTTGATAAACATGGCAAACCACTTTACATTTCTAAATTCTTGGAATAAGCAGTCCGAATAGCTCTTTCAGTGATTGACACTTGACAAATATGTAAATTCTCTGCATAATAAAAGAAAAAACCTGAAAAGAGGCTAGCCATGCAAATTATTAAACGTAATGGTCAAGTTGCTGAATTTGATCCTGATAAAATCTACCAAGCCATCTTAAAAGCAGCACAGACTGTGTATGTTCTTGATGATTCTTGGCGACAAAACCTTGCTCAAGTCACTAAAAAAGTAGCACTTGATCTACAAGATGCTCAAGTGGAACGTCCAACCATTAACATGATTCAATCATTGGTTGAAAATCGTCTTATGGAAGCTGGTTTCATCAATATCGCCGAGCATTATATTTCATACCGTTTACAACGAGATTTGGAGCGTAACGGTTATGGTGACAAAGTAATCGTACACCTACGCTTTGAACAGACTAAATAATAAAAAGCCATTGCTTTGATGGCTTTTTTGTATGTTTGAGTTTTTAGTCTATCATTTTCAAAAGTTTTAAAAAAGTCTTCAGTTCTTTTCCATGTCCTATTTGCATATAAGTCTCAGAAGTTGGTCTTATAAAGGATGTTTCTAAAAAGCGAATTTGTTTCTGAGCTTTGAAATTCTCTAATGAGACCCCTTTTGGAAGCTTCCAGGTAATGTGTCTAGGAGAAATCTGATAGGGAATGGAAACCTTAGCTTTCTCGATAGTTTCCTGACTTTTAGCCATGTTTTGTTGAAAAAGGTCTTTAAGTTTTTTAATATTTTTTTTGAACATACCATTATCAAGATAAATTGAAAGTGCTTTTTGCATGATGAGGTTGGTATCATAGTCAATAAGTCCTTTGTGGGACAAAAAGGTAGTCTTAAGGTTTGGTGGTAAGACGAGGCTACCTAGTCGTAAACCTGGAAAAAGTGCCATGGAAAAAGATTTGATATAGATGGTCTGATTTTGGGTATCATAGTAGTGAATTGGTAGATTTTTACTATCGCTAAAGTCACCCATATAATCGTCCTCGACGATATAGACATTATACTGTTTGGCAAGTTGAGCCACCTTTTCTTTTTCACTAGCAGTGTAGCTCAATCCAAGAGGATTTGAGTAACGACTAATGGTATAGAAAAACTTAATCTGACCAGTTTTAAAGTGTTCCTCTAATAGATTAAAGTCAATACCATCAAGATTGCGATTGATAGTTTCGTAGGATAGATTTTGACGCTTGACTAAATGGTTCATACGGTGGTAGGTAGGTTGTTCCAAAAGAATTTTGTGAGCACCATTACCGAAATCCATCTGTGATAGGATATAGAGAGCCTGTTGGCTTCCTGAAGTAATGACAATTTGATTTGAATTGACATAAATGTCGTCAGATGCAAGGCGATTTTTTAATGCTTCAACCAGTTCTTTTAGTCCAGCTTGCTCATGATAATAGTTGAAGAGGTAGTCTTGGTGTTCTGCCAAACTTTCATCTAAGCAAAGACGAAAATCCTCGTAAGCTAATTGATTATAGTCATTAAGGTTGAGTAGAACCGTATCATTGGATTTAGAGGGGCCCTCTAGAACATAATAGCCACTTTTGGGGACGGCATAAATATAGTTTTGATACTTAAGTTCCAAGAGCGCTCTTTGAGCAGTATCTTTACTGCAACCATAAGTCTGACTAATCTGACGAATAGATGGTAATTTACTTCCTTTCTCCAAATTACCATTTTGGATATCTTTTGCGATAGTCTTAACAATTTCTTGATAGATGCTCATAACTACCCCCTTACAGATTTTTTTATTCTACCTTATTTATTCTCTGAGAGCAAGATGTCTGGAGGCATTTGACAGTATTATTAGATTTTGACATAATAAAAAGGTTATTAGGAAATACTAAATTCCTATTTTAAACAAGTTTAAGGAGATTGTAATAATGACATTTAAGAAAGTCTTAGGACTTATCGCTCTTGCTTGCTTAACCATTATTGGTTTGTCAGCCTGTACACCGGATAAAGAGCCTACTTGGACATACGATAAAAACAAAATGCAATTTGTGGGACAAGATGCTAGCGTACAAGTTCTTTCTGCCACTAAAATCGAATCCCCTGAAGGTCAAAAAGCTATTCGTGTTCACTATAAACTTAGCAACACAAGTAAAGAAACCATGAATGCCTACGCTCTTTTGATGAAAGTGGTTCTCGATGTTAAACAGGAGAAGGAAGAATTGAAGGTTGCGACAATGGTCTTCTCTAAAGACGATGACAGAGACAAGATTGCTAATAAGACAAAGATTGGCCCTAAGGAAGTTAAGGAAATTGTTGTTGACTATGCCGTGTCTGATTTTGATCATGACTTGATAATTGAATTCTCAGACTATGGTACAGAAGCAGATGCGACTGCTCATATTTCATTGAAAAATCTTGAAAATGCACCCGTCAAATACTTTGATAATAAATCTCAATAAGCTTTATCGCCACATGGATGTGTGGTGATTTTTTATAGCCTCACATCTGTACCCGGTCAGATAGAGAAATCTCTACTTGTTTAATCGTCAGAATTTTCATAAACTTGTACTATATTTATTTCTAAGGAGTTTTAGATATGTCAGCAAAACGTTTAACCCTCTCTGCATTTTTCATGGCACTTGTTGTCATTTTGAGTTCAAGTCTCTTGTCAATTCCTGTTCCAGGAGGTCACTTCTATTTTAACGGTATTATCATTTTCTTGGTTGGTTTGATATTTCCACCTATGGATGCAGTCATAATTGCTGGTGTGGGCTCATTTATTGGAGATTTTCTTTTTTATCCTCTTCCTATGTGGGTAACACTAGCAACACACAGCCTTCAAGTTCTTGCTATCTCACTTGTTGTAGGTGGGCGATTAGGAAAATTGAGTAAACCTAGGGCTGTTTTAGGTCTCTTGCTTGGGGTAATTATCAACCTACTTGGTTATGGTTTTGGAAGAGCCTTTATCTATGGCACACCAGCCTATGCTATGATGAAAATTCCTTTTGATCTAGTTGCCGCAATTCTTGGTTCAGCTTTTGCCTACTATATTTACTTCCATACAGGATTTATTAAACAGTTTAAAAAAGTTTGGGAAGGAAAATAGATGACCACAGTGATTGTTGTCAATGATCTCGTTGGTTTTGGGAAGGTTGCTTTGACCAGTAGTCTTCCTATCATGTCATCTTGTCAGACTGAAGTTCTTCCCTTACCAACGGTTCTTTTGTCTTCTCATACTGGTGAGTTTGACAATATCTATGTACGATACCTTACAGTTGATATGCAAGGTTTTTGTGGGCAGTGGAAGCGATTGGATTTTAGAGTGTATGGCTTAGTCGGTGGTTATTTCAAGTCAGAAGAAGAACTAGGCCTTGTCAGTCAATTGTCTTACGAAAAAAAGATTCCTCTTTTTGTTGGATCCTATTATGGGTGATAATGGCCGTCTCTATCAAGGTTTTGATAGAGACTATGTAGAAGCTATGAAAGATTTCTGTCAACAGGCTGATGTCATAATTCCCAATCTGACAGAAGCTGCCTTATTGACGGGTTCTCCTTATCTTGAGGAAGGTTCCTATGATATGACTACTATTGAGAATCTTCTGAGAAATTTGAGCAGGCTTGGACCTCGAAAAGTTATTTTAACAGGTATTTCATTTGAGACTGAAAAGATCGGATTGGCTTATTTCGATAAGGAGACCAATCAAGTAATTTATCGAATGAGGAAACGGTATCAATCACATTTTTATGGGAGCGGGGACTTACTGATGGCCATTTTATCAGCCGGATATTTTCATAACCTTGATTTTCTTAAGGTTTGTGATTTGGCTTTGGATTTCCTGAATAAAGTCCTATTGTTTACACTTTCAAGTGGTCGCCCTTTAAAATATGGTCTCTGTTATGAGCCCTATATCGGTTATTTATTTAATGGCATTAATGAGCTATTGGAGGAGAAAAATGAAAAATGATAATACTCGTGAATTAGTTGAATTGAGTTTGTATGCAGCCTTGATTATTGTTACTGTACAGTTTATTCGTATTCCTTTTGGACCACAATTTGTCCATTTGGGAAATGCTTTGGTTGTAATTGCTATCTTAATTTTTGGTGCTAGAAAAGGTGCGTTAGTTGCAACGGTAGCATTAGGGCTATTTGATATTTTTAATGGCTATGCTGCTGAGGTTTGGATTACTATTTTAGAATCTTTGATTGTCTGTTTGGTGCTCTATCTTGTTTTTGAAAAGCTCCTAAAATCAAATGATAAAATAGTTAACGTCATTATCGCTGGAGTGATCGCTGCATTGACCAAAATTATTTTGAATTTCCTTAAGTATACGATTATTAATACCATCGTTGCGTCCCTCCCCTTAAAAGCTGCCATGCTAGCTTCAGTGATCAAGATTGGTGGAACTTTTGGAACATCAGTTGTTACAATCATTGCGGTTCCTCTTTTATATCCTGTCTTCAAACGCATTTTTAAAAAAGACTAAAGATTGAGCAGGCGGGTCCTGCTTTTTCTTTTCGATTTTACATAAGCAAAGGTCCAAATTTACACTAAAAAATGGTAAAATAATTAAGTTAATGTCAAGAAAGGAAAGGGCTAAAGACTGTTTTAGCCCAGATATGTTATGTCTATTTTAGAAGTCAAAAATCTTAGTCACGGATTTGGGGACCGTGCCATTTTTGAAAATGTCTCATTCCGTTTGCTCAAAGGTGAGCATATCGGTCTTGTCGGTGCTAATGGTGAAGGAAAGTCAACCTTTATGTCTATCGTTACTGGGAAATTGCAGCCAGATGAAGGTAAGGTAGAGTGGTCTAAGTATGTGACGGCGGGTTATTTAGATCAGCACGCTGTCCTTGAAAAGGGTATGACCGTACGCGATGTCCTTCGTACGGCTTTCGATGAGCTTTTTAAAACTGAGGAACGTATCAACAAGATTTATATGTCTATGGCAGAAGAAGGTGCCGATGTTGATGCTTTGATGGAAGAAGTAGGTGAGCTTCAGGATCGGTTGGAAACTCGTGATTTCTATACTCTTGATGCCAAGATAGATGAGGTTGCTCGTGCCTTGGGTGTCATGGATTTTGGTATGGATACCGATGTGACGGATCTTTCAGGCGGTCAACGTACCAAAATTCTCTTAGCTAAGTTATTGCTTGAAAAACCCGATATCTTGCTCCTCGATGAGCCAACCAACTATTTGGATGCTGAACACATCGCCTGGCTTAAGCGCTATCTCCAAGAGTATGAGAATGCTTTTGTTCTCATTTCGCATGATATTCCATTCTTAAACGATGTTATTAACATTGTCTACCATGTTGAAAATCAAGATTTGGTTCGCTATGCAGGCGATTATGATAATTTCCAATCTGTCTATGCTATGAAAAAAGCACAATTAGAAGCTGCCTATGAACGTCAGCAAAAGGAAATTGCCGATCTTCAAGATTTTGTTAACCGTAATAAAGCTCGTGTTGCTACTCGAAATATGGCCATGTCTCGCCAGAAAAAATTGGATAAGATGGAAATCATCGAGTTGCAAGCAGAAAAACCAAAACCTGAATTCCATTTCAAGGAAAGCCGTACGCCTGGACGTTTTATATTCCAAACTAAGGATCTCGTAATTGGATACGACAGTCCTTTGACTAAGTCGCCTTTGAATCTCACTTTCGAACGTAATCAAAAGGTAGCTATCGTCGGTGCCAATGGTATTGGTAAGACCACTTTGCTGAAAAGTTTACTTGGGATTATTCAACCTCTTGAAGGAGAAGTTGAAACAGGTGATTTTATTGACCTAGGTTATTTTGAGCAAGAAGCAGAAGGTTCACGTCAGACCCCACTTGAAGCGGTTTGGGATGCTTTCCCAGCTCTAAATCAAGCTGAGGTTCGTGCAGCCCTAGCTAAATGTGGTTTAACTTCTAAACATATTGAAAGTCAAATTCAGGTCTTGTCAGGAGGAGAGCAGGCAAAAGTTCGTTTCTGTCTCCTTATGAATCGTGAAAATAATGTCCTTGTTCTGGACGAGCCAACTAATCACTTGGATGTTGATGCAAAGGACGAATTGAAGCGTGCCCTTCAGGCCTTTAAAGGTAGTGTCCTAATGGTATGTCACGAACCTGAATTTTATGAAGGTTGGACAGATATTTGGGATTTTAATGAGTTAGTTTAATCAAAAATAGTGTTGACATCTTCTCAATGAGTTGGAGTGTCACTCACTCTATTTTTGAGTGGGCAAAGAGCCAAGTAGTAGTCATTAGGATTTGATAATAGCTTAATGATAGAGACTCTAGGGTCAGTCAGTGATAAGAATATTTCACATGGCACACTAGTTAATATGTATTGAGCTAATAAAATGACGATTTTAAATCAAAATATCTTATTTTGTTCAAAAAGTAATAAAGTTTGAGCATAAAACGTGTAACCGTTTTCTAATTGTGGTAAAATTGTATAGTAATCTATTATCAAAAGAAAGTTGGATAAATTTATGTCAAAAATCGTAGTTGTCGGTGCTAACCATGCTGGTACTTATAGTATTAATACTATTCTTGATAATTACGGAGACCAAAATGAAGTAGTTGTTTTCGATCAAAACTCTAACATTTCATTCTTGGGTTGTGGTATGGCTCTTTGGATTGGTAATCAAATCTCAGGTCCTGATGGCCTTTTCTATGCCAACAAAGAAGTCCTTGAAAGCAAGGGTGCAAAAGTTTATATAAACTCACCAGTTGAGTCTATTGACTTTGACGGTAAAACTGTTACAGCTCTTGTTGATGGTAAAGAACATGTTGAATCATATGACAAATTGATTTTAGCTACTGGTTCACAACCAATCTTACCTCCAATCGATGGTGCTGAGATTAAAGAAGGTAGCCGTACTTTCGAAGCGACTCTTGAAAACCTTCAATTCGTTAAACTTTTCCAAAACGCTCAAGAAGTTATTGATAAGTTGAACGATAAATCACAAGACATCAAACGTGTAGCAGTCGTTGGTGCAGGTTACATTGGTGTTGAATTGGCTGAAGCCTTCCAACGTCATGGTAAAGAAGTTATCCTTATTGATGTTGTTGACACATGTTTGGCAGGATACTATGACCGCGATTTTACAGACCGTATGGCTAAAAATTTGGAAGACCACGGTATCCAATTGGCCTTTGGCGAAACTGTTAAAGCAGTAGAAGGTGAAACTAAGGTAGAACGCATCGTAACAGATAAAAATGCGTACGATGTAGATATGGTTGTTCTTGCTGTTGGTTTCCGTCCTAATACAGCCCTTGGAGCTGGTAAATTGGAAACATTCCGAAATGGTGCTTACCTTGTTAATAAGAAACAAGAAACATCAGTTAAGGATGTTTACGCTGTTGGTGATTGTGCTACGGTTTATGACAATGCTCTTGACGATGTCAACTACATTGCCTTAGCTTCAAATGCTATTCGTTCAGGTATTGTTGCTGGACACAATGCCGGTGGTGGTGATGTTGAATCAAACGGTGTTCAAGGATCAAATGGTATCTCTATCTATGGTTTGAACATGGTTTCTACTGGTTTGACTGAAGAGAAGGCAAAACGCTTTGGTTTCAATCCAGCAGTAGTAGAATCAACGGATCTTCAAAAACCTCCCTTCATGAAGTATGAAAATGAAGATGTAACTATCAAGATTGTTTATGATAAAGATACTCGTAAAGTTTTGGGTGCTCAAATGGTTTCACTCATGGATATCTCAATGGGAATCCACATGTTCTCATTGGCAATTCAAGAAGGAGTAACAATTGACCGTCTACAATTGCTTGATTTGTTCTTCTTGCCACACTTTAACCAACCACTTAGCTATATTGCTAAAGCAGCTATCTCCGCTGAATAATATTAAACAGCTAATTCATATGAATTAGCTGTTTTTCTTTTTAAAATACTAAAAAACCTCCAACTGGAGGCTCTTATTTAACTAAAGTAAGATTAGTTTTTTGAAGCTTCTTGGAATTCAGGGTTTTTCCATGCTTCATCAATGATAGCTTGCAATTCATCGGCAGAAGCCTTCATCTTTTGTTGTTCAGCATCGTTCAATGGGATGTTTACTGGACGTACGATACCGTGTGCACCTACAATAGCAGGTTGACCGATAAAGATGTTGTTTACACCATATTGACCTTCTTGGAATACAGACAATGGAAGTACTGCATTTTCATCGTCAAGGATAGCTTTAGTGATACGAGCAAGGGCTACTGCGATACCGTAGTATGTAGCACCTTTTTTGTTGATAATTGTGTAAGCTGCATCACGAACACCTTCGAACAATTCAACTAATTCAGCTTCTTGAACGTTTTCTTCGTCTTTAAGGAACTCTTCAAGGTTTACACCGGCGATGTTAGCGTGTGACCAAACCGCAAACTCTGAGTCGCCGTGTTCACCCATGATGTAAGCGTGAACTGAACGAGCATCGACATTAAGTTTTTCAGCAAGTGCTTGACGGAAACGAGCTGAGTCAAGTGAAGTACCTGAACCGATAACGCGTTCTTTAGGGAATCCTGAGAACTTCCATGTAGAGTAAGTCAATACGTCTACTGGGTTAGCAGCTACAAGGAAAATACCGTTGAATCCTGATTCAACAACTTGAGTAACGATTGATTTGTTGATTGCAAGGTTTTTACCAACAAGATCAAGACGAGTCTCACCTGGTTTTTGAGGAGCACCAGCAGTGATAACTACAAGGTCAGCATCCGCACAGTCTTCATATTTAGCTGCATAGATTTTTTTAGGTGAAGTGAAAGGAAGTGCGTGGCTAAGGTCAAGCGCATCACCAACGGCTTTTTCAAATAATTGTGGAATTTCGATGATACCTAGTTCTTGAGCGATACCTTGGTTTACAAGTGCGAAAGCGTAAGATGAACCTACGGCACCGTCACCAACAAGGATGACTTTTTTGTGTAGTTTAGTTGCAGTCATGGTCTAAACATCTCCTTAATTTTTTATTGGGTTACCCCATACAATGCTTATTCTACCATTTTAAGTGATGAATGTCACGAAATAATAAGGAATTATTAAGTGAAAGCGTTTTAAACAACTGAAATATAACGCTTTTTATGGTATAATATTATAGAAATTTTCCATTATTTTATGAGAATTTGGAATAATTTGATTGAAAGAAAAGAGGCATTTTTAGAGTGCAAGATAATAATTTAATTGACGTTAATTTAACGTCTGAGATGAAAACGAGTTTTATCGATTATGCCATGAGTGTTATCGTATCTCGTGCACTCCCAGATGTTCGTGACGGTTTAAAACCGGTACAACGTCGTATTCTTTATGGAATGAATGAGCTTGGGGTGACACCTGATAAGCCTCATAAAAAATCTGCCCGTATTACCGGGGATGTTATGGGTAAATATCACCCACACGGTGACTCATCTATCTATGAAGCTATGGTTCGTATGGCTCAATGGTGGAGTTACCGTTACATGTTGGTTGACGGCCACGGAAACTTTGGTTCTATGGATGGTGATGGCGCAGCCGCTCAACGTTACACTGAGGCTCGTATGTCTAAAATCGCCCTGGAGATGCTCCGTGATCTCAATAAGAATACCGTAGATTTTCAAGATAACTACGATGGTTCTGAACGTGAGCCAATTGTTCTTCCATCCCGTATTCCAAATCTTCTTGTTAATGGTGCTACAGGGATCGCGGTTGGTATGGCGACCAACATTCCACCACACAATTTGGCTGAAACTATAGATGCCGTTAAATTGATGATGGACAATCCTGAAGTCACAACCCGTGAACTGATGGAAGTTCTTCCCGGTCCAGACTTTCCAACTGGTGGTTTGGTCATGGGAAAATCTGGTATTCACCGTGCTTACGAAACTGGTAAAGGCTCTATTGTTCTTCGTTCGCGTACCGAAATTGAAACAACCAAATCAGGTCGTGAGCGCATTGTAGTTACTGAGTTTCCTTATATGGTCAATAAGACTAAAGTCCATGAACACATCGTTCGTTTGGCTCAGGAAAAACGTATTGAGGGGATTACAGCAGTTCGTGACGAGTCTTCTCGTGAGGGGGTACGTTTTGTCATCGAAGTGCGTCGTGATGCATCTGCCAATGTGATCTTGAACAATTTGTTCAAATTAACTCAACTTCAGACAAACTTCAGCTTCAATATGTTGGCCATTGAAAAGGGTGTGCCCAAAATCCTTTCCTTGCGTCAAATTTTGGCTGACTATATTGCTCACCAAAAAGAGGTTGTGGTCCGTCGTACACAGTTTGATAAGGATAAGGCTGAAGCACGTGCCCATATTTTAGAAGGCCTATTAATTGCGCTTGATCATCTGGATGAAGTGATTACGATTATTCGTAACAGTCAAACTGATGCAGAGGCTCAAGCCGAGTTGATGGCTCGCTTTGAACTCACTGAACGTCAAAGCCAAGCCATTCTTGATATGCGTTTGCGTCGTTTGACCGGTTTGGAACGTGATAAGATTCAAAATGAGTACGATGATCTCCTTGCCTTGATTACTGATTTGGCTGATATTTTGGCAAAACCAGAACGTGTTATTGCTATCATCAAGGAAGAGTTGGATGAAAGTAAGCGTAAATTTGCGGACGCCCGTCGTACAGAGCTGATGGTCGGCGAAGTTGTTTCACTTGAAGATGAAGACCTAATCGAAGAAGAAGATATCGTTATCACTCTTTCTAACAAGGGATATATCAAACGTTTGGCTCAAGACGAATTCCGTTCTCAGAAACGTGGAGGTCGTGGAGTTCAAGGGACAGGTGTGAACGATGACGACTTTGTTCGTGATATCGTTTCAACAAGCACTCATGATCATCTTTACTTTATGACCAACAAAGGTCGTGTATACCGTCTCAAGGGTTACGAAATTCCTGAGTATGGCCGTACAGCTAAGGGATTACCAATTGTTAATCTCTTGAAGTTGGATGAAGGTGAGACAATTCAAACAGTGATTAATGCTAAGAGCGACGAAGCATCAGATAACAATCACCTTGTCTTTGTAACTCGCCAAGGTTTAGTGAAACGAACTAAAGAAGCAGAATTTAAAAATATCCGTCAAAATGGTTTGATTGCCTTGAAACTTAGAGAAGGTGATGAACTTATCAATGTCTTCTTGACTAATGGTAATGAAGAAATTATTATTGGTACTAAATTTGGTTACAGTGTGCGTTTCAAAGAGGATACTATTCGCAGTATGAGTCGTATGGCTGCTGGTGTTAAAGGGGTAACCCTTCGTGACGGTGACCAAGTCGTTGGTGCAGCAGCTATTACTGAAGACCAAGAAGTCTTGATTATCACGGAAAAAGGTTACGGTAAGCGTACTTCAGCTACTGAATACCCAACTAAGGGGCGTGGTGGTAAAGGTATTAAGACAGCTAATATCACAGATAAAAATGGTAACCTTGCAGGCATTGTGACAGTTTCTGGTGATGAGGATATTATGGTCATAACTGATACGGGTGTTATTATCCGTACTGCAGTTGCTAATATCTCTCAAACTGGTCGTGTAACTCAAGGGGTTAAGGTCATGCGTTTAGATGATACTGCTCGTATTGTCACCTTTGCTTTGGTTGAACCTGAAGAAATTGATCAAGTTACTGAAGATCAATAAAGTGGTGATAACTAATGAGAAAAGATAACAAAAATAAGACTCCTAAAAAGCATCGTAAATGGCTTGAGGTCCTTCGTTGGATCTTGATTGTTGTTCTCTTGGTTGTTGGTTTAGCTTTAATTTTTAATAAATCAATTCGAAACACTATAATTGCTTGGAATACTAATAAATATCAAGTAAGTAAGGTCTCTAAAAAGACCATAAAGAAAAACAAGGAAGCTAAGGCAAGTTATGACTTTGATACGGTTAAATCTGTTAGTACAGAGTCAGTCTTGCAAGCCCAGATGGGTTCTCAAAAACTTCCAGTTGTTGGTGGAATTGCTATCCCTGAGGTTGGTATTAATCTCCCTATTTTCAAAGGACTTGGTAATACAGAGCTTACCTATGGTGCTGGAACTATGAAGGAAAATCAAGTCATGGGTGGAGAAAATAATTATTCATTGGCTAGTCACCATATTTTCGGTATCGCTGGGGCTTCTGATATGCTCTTCTCACCATTAGACAGAGCAAAAAATGGCATGAAGATTTATCTTACGGATAAAAATAAGATCTACACCTATGTTATCAGTGAGGTAAAAATTGTCCAACCAACTGAAGTAGCAGTGGTTGATGACACTCCTGGTAAATCTGAAGTGACTTTGGTAACTTGTACAGATGCTGAAGCAACTCAGCGTACAATTGTCAAAGGGAACTTAGAATCGCAGGTAGACTTTGACAAGGCAAGTTCAGATATTCTTGAAGCCTTCAATAAGTCATACAATCAATTTCAAAGTTAAGAAAAGGCCGTAAGGTCTTTTCTATGGAGGGAAAAAATATTTTTGAAAACAATACATCATGTCGCTATCATTGTTTCTGATTATGATCTATCTCGAGATTTTTATGTTAATAAATTAGGTTTTGAAATCATACGTGAAAATCACCGTCCGGAACGTAACGATTATAAATTAGATCTACGTTGTGGTGATATAGAACTGGAAATCTTTGGAAATAAGACTAGTGATCTAGCCTATGTGGAGCCACCAAAGCGTCTGTCTTATCCTGAGGCGTGTGGACTACGTCATTTAGCTTTTAAAGTGGCTAATATTGAAGAGGTTGTCGAGTCTTTGGAACAAAAAGGTATTTCATGCCAACCTATTCGCAAGGACAGTTTTACTGGGGAAAAGATGACTTTCTTTGCTGATCCAGACGGGCTCCCTTTGGAATTACATGAGTAGTTTTTTTGACCCTATTTTTTTAAGTCATGGTATAATGAATTCACGGCTGAGCTCACACTCGGTCATCTTTTAGGAGATTATGGATACTATTCTATTTTCGAAAGGAAACATACATGAAATTGAAAAAGCTTTTCGTTGCTGGGATGGCTTTCCTAACTTTGGTGACAACCTTTGCCTCAGCTGCTCAAGCAGCCACATCGTCAGATGTCCAAAAGGTTATTGATGAATCTTACGTTCAACCTGACTATGTTATGGGTTATTCTTTGTCAGAGGAAGAGCGTAATCAGACCCTGAACTTGCTAAGTTATGATAGTAGCAAGGATACCAATGTCAAGACATTAACGACTACGGCCTATGCAAATATCATGAATGTTGCAGATGATTCTAGTCTTCAGTTATATTCTTCAGTTAAGATTGCTAAACTAGGTGCTAAGGAAACCTTGAGTGTAGAAATTGTGACACCACAAAATATCACAAAAATCACTCCAGATATGTATCGTAATGCTGCAACGACACTTGGTATTGAACATGCTAAGATTACAGTAGCAGCACCTATTCCAGTAACTGGGGAAAGTGCCTTGGCTGGTATTTATTATTCTCTAGAGCAGAATGGAGCAAAAGTCTCAGATGAAAGCAAAGAGCTTGCTCAGGAAGAGCTTAAAACCCTTTCCCAAATCAATGATGAGAATTCAGGTAAGAGTAACTATGATGCGGATAAGCTTAATGTAGCCATGACTGATATCAAGACGGCAGTTGCTGATAAAGGAAATAAGTTGACTGATGATCAAGCTAAAACGATTGTTCAGCGAACCATCAATAACTACAACCTGAATCTTTCTGATACTCAAATCAATCTTTTGGTGAACTTTGCTTTAAATTTATCTAAGTCATCAATCATTGATAGTGCTAGCTTCAAGTCAAGTCTGAGTTCACTTAAAGCTTCTATCGTTTCAAAAGCGGGCGATACTTTCTCTGGCATCAACTTAAACTTTGATGCTAACCAAACACTTGAGAATAGCAAAAATATTTTTGCACAAATCTGGCAAGATATCGTAGATTTCTTTACTGGACTTTTTAGGTAGTGAAAGAGCTGTCCATTTGGATGGCTTTTCCTATTTTTTGGCTCTTTGTCAACTGTAGTGTGTTGAAGAAAAGCTAAGATCGAGAAAGGACAAATTTCGTCCTTTCTTTTTATTATGTGACTTTCAGTCCGTCTCTTTCCGTTAGGTGCGAGACAAAACATGACCTCCTGTCTAACGGGGGAGTCATGATTTGAAAAAAGACAGTAAAAAGTGCAAAAATCACTTCCTGTGCTATACGGTAATTGAAATTTTTTTAGTTTGGAGTTAGAACTGTTTCCTCAGTTCTAGCACTTTTTCTTTTTCGTATTCTTGATGTGTTGCGAGAATTTTGTAAAAGATACGAAGCAGCTTATGTGCACAAGCAATGCCGGTTTTCATTTTACTTCCTCTTTGGGAAATTTTGATATAAAAAGATAAAAACGCATTATCTTTAGAATGAGCCTCAATCAATACCGACATGGTCAAAGCCTGCTTGTGATATATCGATTTCCTTGTGTGATGTGTGAGGATTTTTTTAATGTCAGCACTTTCATAGGATTCTGGGCAGAGCCCAGCCCAAGAAGCTAAGTCTGCATCCGATTGAAAAGCCTTCACATCTGGTTCAATCTCAGCTAAATAGTGGCTGCACAAGTTTCACTCACACTAGGAATCGTTTGAAGTAATCTATTTTCTTCAGGGAACTCCTTTTCGATATAAGCTATTATTTCACTCGTTAATTTATTCATGAGTTTTTGATACAATTGATATTCTTCTAGGCTTTGGTCCAAGAGAAATCGATCCTCCAGAGACAACTTCCCATTCATGGCCTATATTAAATTCTTCGGGACTTGCTTTGACATGCTTGTGAATACAAGCTGTCACATTGTCATAATCAATGAGTTCCCCATTGATAAAGAGCATTAAAAGAGATTGTCCTGTCTTAGAGAAGATAACAGAAAGATAGCTGGTTAGTTTGATATTAGTAGGTTGTAAGAGGTTATGAATCTTATTCTTTATTTGAGTTTGACGTTGTTTGTAAGAACGTAATCTACGAGTGAGTAAACGTAACTGCATTACTTCAGGGTTAGGAATATAAGATGGCTCAATAAGTCCACAACGTCCGAGCTGTGCAATCCATTCGTCATCCTTCATGTCTGTTTTTCGACCAGGTACATTCTTAATATGTTGAGCGTTAGCTAATATCAGATTGAGCTCTGAGTCTGAGAATATATTAAAGCTTTGTTAGTCTCATAGTTCTGAGCGACAAAAGTCAATTCCCCTTTCTTGAACCCAAACTAATCCCAGGACATAACCCTTGGGAGTTTATCAAAATGTTCCTTGAAAGTAAACTGATCAAGCTTACGATAGACAGTGGATGTCGACATACGAAGTCTTCTGGCAATATCCGTTAGTGACATCTTCTCAGTTAGGAGTTGTGAGACCTTTTGGCGGACTAGATTTGAAATTTGGTGGTTTTTCTCAACGATTAATGTCTCAGCCCCCGTGACTTTTCTACAATCTTTACACTGGAAGCGACATTTCTTCAGACGTAGTAGTGTTGGAGTTCTAGTTTTGCTTGAACCTCGATATGAGTATCCATTTTAAAAACAAGAGTAATGATGTTAGGATCTATCATTCCGATTAATCCTGTGGTATTCTTAATAGATTTCATGAGTTCTTCCTAATGATGGTTTGGTTACTTCTCATTATAGTTTTTATGGGACTTTTTGTCTGCATTCAAAAAGCTCTATAATCTCTACAGTAGTTTTACCCACTACAGAAATTATAGAGCCATTAAAGCTAGCCTAGGCTGGCTTTTATTTTAGTCCGTAGTTATAATCATCATCTTGCATAGCTTCAACAGTACCTAGAAGGTAACCATTACCGACTTGAGAAAAGAAATCGTGGTTTGATGTTCCTGTAGAAATACCATTCATAACGATTGGGTTAACATCGTTAGCAGAATCTGGGAAAAGAGGATCTTGTCCTAAATTCATCAATGCTTTATTGGCGTTATAGCGAAGAAAGGTCATTACTTCTTCGGTCCATCCAACACCGTCATAAAGAGATTTAGTGTAGAGTTCTTCATTTTCATATAATTGATAGAGGAGATCATACATCCATTCACGGAAACTCTCCTGCTCTTTTTCAGGTAATTCGTTGAATCCTAGTTGGAACTTATAGCCAATATAGGTACCGTGAACAGATTCGTCACGGATAATGAGTTTGATAATTTCAGCGACATTAGCTAGCTTATTATTACCAAGATAATAGAGTGGAGTGAAGAAGCCTGAATAGAAAAGGAAGGTTTCAAGATAAGTTGAAGCAACTTTTTTCTGAAGTGCCGTTCCGTTTTCATAGATATCATTAATGATTTTTGCTTTAGTTTGCAAGTACTTGTTGCTGTTTGTCCACTCAAAAATTTCCTCAATTTCTGATTTAGTATTCAAAGTTGAGAAAATAGAAGAGTAAGATTTTGCGTGAACAGATTCCATAAACTGAATGTTGTTCAAGACAGCTTCTTCATGAGGTGTACGAACGTCTGCTCGAATGGCTTCAACACCCGTTTGAGATTGCATGGTATCTAGCAAGGTCAAGCCGCCGAAAACTTTTCCAACTAAATCTTTTTCTTCAGCTGAAAGTTTACGCCAGTCATCAAGGTCATTTGAAAGGGGAATTCGAGTATCTAACCAAAATTGTTCAGTTAATTTTTCCCAGGTAGATTTATCAATCGCATCTTCGATTTCATTCCAGTTAATGGCTTTATAGTAAGTTTCCATTAGAAACCTCTTTCTTTATTGATATCATTTCTATTTTATCATAATTAAAAATCATGATATAGTTTTTTTGAGTTTATCTATTAAAAAAGTCGGCGAACCGACCCATTTTATGCTTTTTATAAATAAGAGTAGTGAAGTTGTTAGCCTCAAATCACTATCTTAGATGACACAGCTTTCACACTGGTTAGAGCCAACTTCTTCGCCGTCATCTGTGTAAGTACGGATGTAGTAGATTGACTTGATTCCTTTGTTAAAGGCGTAGTTACGAAGGATAGAAAGATCGCGAGTTGTTAGTTTATTTTCTGTTTTCCATTCGTAAATTTCTTTAGGCAACTCACTACGCAAGAATAGGGTTAATGACAAACCTTGATCAACGTGTTCAGTCGCAGCGGCATAAACGTCGATAACTTTACGCATGTCCATGTCGTAGGCTGAAGTGTAGAAAGGAATAGTGTCTGTTGAAAGACCGTTGGCTGGATAGTAAATTTTTCCGATTTTCTTCTCTTGACGTTCTTCAATACGTTGTGTGATTGGATGAATAGAAGCAGAACAGTCGTTAATGTAAGAGATTGAGCCATTTGGCGCAACAGCCAAACGGTTTTGATGGTAGAGACCATCTTTTTTAACGAGTTCACGTAGTTCCTCCCAATCCTTGGCTTGTGGGATGAAGTGGCCTTCGAAAAGTTCTTTAACACGGTCAGATTTAGGAACGTATTGCCCTGTAACGTATTTATCAAAGTAAGAACCGTCAGCATATTTTGAATTCTCAAAGCCGACAAAGGTTTCTTGACGTTCACGGGCGATATTGTTAGATTCAACTAAAGTCCAGTAGTTCATAAGCATGAAGTAGATATTAGTGAATTCAATAGATTCTGGGCTACCATACTCAATATGGTGTTTAGCAAGGTAAGAGTGAAGCCCCATAGCTCCTAAACCAAAGGTATGAGCTTGTTGGTTCCCATTTTTGATTGATGGAACGGCATCGATACTTGAGCTGTCTGTAACAAAGGTAAGCGCACGTGTCATAGTCTTAATGGAACGACCAAAGTCAGGTGAAGTCATCATGTTCAGGATATTAGTAGATCCAAGGTTACATGAGATATCTGTACCGAGTTTAACAAATTCTTGAGAATCGTTAAGTTCACTTGGTGTTTGAACTTGGAGAATCTCAGAACAGAGGTTGGACATAACAATTTTACCATCAATTGGGTTATGTCTGTTAGCTGTATCAATGTTGATGATATATGGGTAACCAGATTCTTGTTGGAGTTTAGAAATTTCAGTTTCTAACTCACGCGCATTAATCTTAGTTTTGGTGATATTAGGATTGGCAACCAATTCATCATACATAGCTGTAATATCAATGTAGTTATATGGTTTACCGTATTCTTTTTCGATAGAGTAGGGGCTGAAGAGATACATATCTTCATTATTACGTGCTAACTCGTAGAATTTATCTGGTACTGTAACACCTAGTGACAATGTCTTAACACGTACCTTTTCATCAGCGTTCTCTTTCTTAGTTGAAAGGAAGGCAAGGATATCTGGGTGGAAAACATCCAGATAAACAACACCAGCACCTTGACGTTGACCAAGTTGATTTGAGTAAGAGAAGCTGTCTTCAAAAAGCTTCATAACTGGGACAACTCCAGAAGCAGCACCAGCATATCCCTTGATAGGAGCACCAGCTTCACGTAGGTTAGATAGGCTAATACCAACCCCTCCACCAATACGTGATAATTGGAGAGCTGAGTTAATAGAACGACCGATGGAATTCATATCGTCCGTTACTTGGATAAGGAAACATGAAACGAGTTCTCCACGACGACTACGTCCAGCATTTAAAAATGAAGGAGTAGCAGGTTGATAACGTTGGTGAATCATTTCGTTAGCAAGGTCACTAGCCAGGTTTTCATCACCATCAGCGAAGTAAAGAGCATTAAAAAGAACACGATCTTCAAAACTTTCAAGGTATGTCTCGCCATCGTTTGTTTTGAGAGCATATTGTTGGTAGAACTTGTAGGCTGCCATGAAAGATTGAAAGCGGAATTTTTGAGCATGAATTTCTGCAGACAATTTTTCGATGAAAGCAGGTTCATATTTACCGATGAATTCAGACTCAATATAGTCGTTTTCAATCAAATAATTAATTTTATCTGTGATGCTGTTGAATGCCATTGAATTTGGCTTAACATTTTCAAGGAAAAAGGCACGAAGCGCTTCTTTATCCTTATGCAAAGGAATCTGACCGTTTACAGGACGGTTAATTTCGTTGTTGAGGCGGAAGTAAGAAACATCGCCAAGATTTTTTAAAGACATAATACAGATACCAGGCCTAGTTTAAAGGTTAAAGTTAACATATTAAACTAAGCAAACAAGTTCCTTTCTATATAAAAACTTGATAATTAAAGGATTTCTTTAAGTTTAGCCGGTTGAAAACCTGAAAAGACGATATCGCCTGCTTCAATCACTGGAGCAGCAGTAAAGCCTAGGCTTTTGACGTAATCAATTTTTTCTGGTTGTTCATCGATATTGATTTCTTCGAAATCAGCACCTTCTTTTTCCAAAAATTTTTTTGTCATTTTGCATTGCATACAGTTGTTTTTTGAAAACAATGTAATCTTTGCCATTGCAAATACTCCTTTTTTTAAAGATTTTAAGTGACTAGGTGTCATTTTTTTGACTTTAATAGAATACCCAAAATATTGGGAAAAATCAAGCTAAATATTTTAAGGAATACAATATTTTGTGTTTAGTATTGAAACACAACCCTATATCTTGTGTTTTGAAGGCTTTTTAAGTTTTCTTAAATTAAATAGAATTTATTTATGGAAATGGCTAAAATTCCAATAACTGACTGAAGATGTAATAAAACATCACACAAGAATGCCAATTTTATTTGTTTTTTTTAAAAAAACAGTGTAGAATAGAGGAAATTTTTTAACTAATGGAGGTTCAAGTATGCAAGAATACTGTTCAAATCTAACTGTAAATGGTAAGATATTCTCTTTTTATGATCTCGAAAAAGCAGCAAAATCCTATGATGTTAAGGTCGAAGAACTACCTTATAGCATTCGAATACTACTTGAAAGTCTCCTCCGAAAAAAAGATGGCATTGATGTTAAGGAATCTCACATTTCTGATCTGATAAAATTTCCGAATTTTCCAACAATTTCTGAGATACCATTTAAACCAAGTCGCGTCATTTTACAAGATTTCACAGGGGTTCCTGTTGTCGTTGACTTGGCCTCAATGCGGGATGCTATAGTGGCTAATGGTGGTAAAGCAGAACTTATTAATCCAGAGATTCCAGTAGATTTAGTCATTGACCACTCTGTTCAAGTCGATTCATATGGATGTGATACAGCGCTTGAAGATAATATCAATCTAGAATTTAAACGTAACAATGAGCGCTACGAATTTCTTAAATGGGCCGAACAATCTTTTGAAAATTACCGTGCGGTTCCACCAGCTACAGGTATTATCCATCAGGTTAATATTGAATTTCTAAGTGATGTCATTATTGAAAAAGATGGGCTACTATATCCCGACTCTATGTTTGGTACAGATAGTCACACAACGATGATTAATGGTATTGGTGTTCTGGGCTGGGGTGTCGGCGGAATTGAAGCTGAAGCAGCTATGCTAGGTGAAGCTTCCTATTTCCCAATTCCAGAGGTTATTGGTGTACATTTAACAGGTGAACTTCCTAAAATTGCTACGGCAACAGACTTGGCTCTCAAGATTACTCAAGTACTTCGTTCTGAAAATGTTGTTGGTAAATTTGTAGAGTATTTTGGTTCTGGCTTAAAGAGCCTATCTCTAGCTGATCGTGCTACAATCGCTAATATGGCACCAGAGTATGGGGCAACTTGTGGTTATTTTCCTATTGATGACGAAACTCTTAACTACATGCGTTTAACTAATCGTGATGAGGAACATATCCAGGTCACTGAAGCCTACACAAAAGCCAATCATCTGTTTTATGACCCAAGTAAAGAAGCCAAGTATACTAAGGTTGTTGAAATTGATTTGTCAACCATTAAACCTTCTATCTCGGGTCCCAAACGTCCACAGGATTTGATTCTCTTGTCCGATGCTAAGCAAGAATTTCAGGATGCAGTGGTACGAGAAGCAGGTGTGCGTGGCTTTGGATTGGACAAGAAGGAGTTAGAAAAAACGGCAAAAGTTGATTTTGAGGATCATTCAGAAACAATTCAAATGGGGCATGTGGCCATTGCAGCGATCACATCATGTACCAATACCTCAAATCCTTACGTTCTTATGGCGGCTGGTCTTTTAGCTAAAAAAGCAGTTGAGAAAGGGTTAAAGGTATCTCCAACGGTGAAGACATCTTTGGCACCAGGTTCTAAAGTTGTTACTGGTTATCTTAAAGCTTCAGGCTTGCAAAGCTACTTAGACAAGCTTGGCTTCAATTTGGTAGGTTACGGTTGTACGACGTGTATTGGTAACTCGGGAGATCTACGTCCTGAGGTAGCTAAAGCTATTGTAGACACGGACTTACTAGCGAGTGCCGTTCTGTCAGGAAATCGTAACTTTGAAGGACGTATTAATCCTCTCGTAAAAGCAAATTTCTTAGCTAGCCCACCATTGGTTGTTGCCTACGCTTTGGCTGGTAACACTAATATTGATTTGACAAGGGAGCCTTTAGGTTTTGACGACAATGGGCGAGCCGTCTATCTAGAAGATATTATGCCATCACGTGATGAAATTGAAGCTTATGTTGATAAATACGTAACCCGTCAACTTTTCCGAGACGAATACGCTAGTGTCTTCTCAGACAGTGAGAAGTGGAATGCCATTCCTACTGAACAGAGCCAAAATTATAAATGGAATGAGAAGTCTACCTATATTCAAAATCCACCTTACTTTGATGCTTTAGGAGATGATTTGACCATTAAACCATTGAATAATTTGAAGGTATTGGCTAAATTTGGAGATACGGTTACAACAGACCATATTTCTCCAGCTGGTAATATTGCTAGAAACAGTCCAGCAGCACGCTATTTGTCTGAAAATGGTGTAGATTATCAAGAATTTAATTCTTATGGTAGTCGTCGTGGAAACCATGAAGTCATGATGCGAGGAACTTTTGCTAATATTCGTATCAAAAATGAGTTGGCAGAAGGAAAAATTGGTGGATATACTAAATATGAAGGTGACATTCTACCCATATACGATGCTGCCATGAAATATAAAGAAGCTAATCGAGATACACTTGTAATTGCTGGTAAGGATTATGGTATGGGCTCAAGTCGTGACTGGGCAGCTAAAGGGGCAAATCTCCTTGGTGTGAAAGTAGTACTTGCTGAGAGTTTTGAGCGTATTCACCGTTCAAATCTAGTCATGATGGGAATTTTGCCGGTACAATTTATGGAAGGAGAAAATGCTGAAACTCTTGGATTGACAGGACATGAGATTTTTAGCTTTGATCTTTCAGAAAATCCAGGTGTTCATGATGCTATTACTGTTACAGCTTCAACACCTGAACAAACCAAAACTTTCAAAGTACTGGTTCGTTTTGATGCAGATGCTGATATTCGCTACTATAAAAATGGTGGTATCTTGCCAATGGTTGTAAGAAAAAAATTGAAGGGAGCCTAAAATGACAACAGTTGAAATTGATGGACTTAAGGATATGATTGCCTGTAATACTAGGATTTCATCTATTATTGATGACCATTTATCCTATGCAGGATATGATATTTCCGAGTTTATGAATAATAAGGCGTCTTTTGAGGAAGTAATTTATCTGCTGTGGAATGGTCATCTTCCAACGCAAATGGAACTCAAGTATTTTGAGGCCGAATTACGTAAGAACTATGATATTTCAGATGCTGTAGAACAATGTATTCTTATCCAATCTCGCCCCCATTTACACCCGATGAGTGTTCTTCGTTCAACAGTTTCCCTACTTGGTGTATATAATGTGGATGCTGAGGAAAGATCCATGGAAGCTGTTTATCAGCAAAGCATCGAATTAATGGCTAAATTGCCAACTATCATCACGACTTTTGCACGTTTACGTACTGGTAAAATGCCTCTTAAACCACGGAAGGATTTAGGATTTGCAGCGAATTTTCTTTACATGTTGAATGGTGTTGAACCTTCTGAAATTGAAATCGAAGCTATGAATAAGACTTTAATCCTTCATGCTGACCATGAATTGAATGCCTCAACATTTGCTGCGCGAGTTTGTGCTTCAACCCTAACAGATATTTATTCTTGTGTCACGACAGCTATTGGTGCCCTGAAAGGTCCACTTCACGGTGGGGCTAATGAACGTGTCTTTGATATGCTAAAAGAAGTTCGTGAATCTGGTGATGTCAATGCATACTTGCAGGAAAAACTTGATTCTAAAGAAAAAATCATGGGATTTGGGCACCGTGTTTACAAGAAGAAAGATCCTCGTGAGATTTTCTTAAGGGATATGGCCAAGAAGTTGACAGAGGGTACAGAGAATGAAGAATTCTTTAATAAGTCTCAAGAAATCGAAGAGTTCATGAGAGATAAGAAAGGATTGATTCCTAATGTGGACTTCTATTCAGCCACTGTATATCATACTCTAGGAATTGACAGCGATATTTTTACACTCATCTTTGCTATGAGTCGAGTTGCCGGTTGGATTGCACATATTCACGAGCAACAAAAAAATAACAAATTGATTCGTCCACGTTCACAGTATATTGGACAAGAAAATATGACTTATATTGCTTTAGAAAAACGCTAGGGAGGAAAAAATATATGGCAGAAAGAATCCTTATGACTAATGGCAAGCTCAAAGTTACTGATAATCCGATTATTCCTTTCATTGAAGGAGATGGTGTTGGACGTGATATTTGGAAGAATGCTCAAGCAATTTTTGATAAAGCGGTAGAAGCAGCCTATGAAGGACAGCGTCGTATTGAGTGGCAAGAGTTTTTGGCAGGTAAAAAGGCTTTTGATAAAACAGGTGAGTGGTTGCCGCAAGAAACTTTAGAGGCTATTCGAGAAAGCCTGGTAGCTATTAAGGGGCCACTTGAAACACCTGTCGGAGGAGGAATTCGTTCTTTAAATGTAGCTTTACGTCAAGAACTTGATCTCTACGCTTGTGTTCGACCGGTTCGGTATTTTGAAGGAGTAGCAAGTCCACTTAAGGAACCAGAAAAAACAGACATTACTATTTTTCGTGAGAATACTGAGGATATTTATGCAGGAATTGAATGGGAAGCAGGAACGGTAGATGTAGAGCGCGTTATTGCTTTTTTTCAAACAGAAATGAATGTCGATAAAATTCGCTTTCCCAAGTCAAGTAGTATTGGAATTAAGCCTATTTCAATAGAAGGAAGTAAACGATTGATTCGTTCAGCTATTGACTATGCTCTTAAGAACAATCTAAAGAAAGTAACATTGGTGCATAAAGGGAATATTCAAAAATTCACAGAAGGTGGCTTTCGTAAATGGGGCTATGAAGTGGCTGAGGAAGAATATAAGGAAGAAATGCTTGCTGGCCGTCTAGAAGTTAATGATATAATCGCTGATAATTTTCTACAACAGATTCTTTTGAATCCCGAAAAATTTGATGTTGTTGCATTAACCAACTTGAATGGCGATTATGCAAGTGATGCTCTAGCTGCCCAGGTTGGTGGTATCGGAATCTCCCCTGGAGCTAATATTAACTATCAAACAGGCCATGCTATCTTTGAAGCTACTCATGGAACGGCTCCAGATATTGCGGATCAAGATAGGGCTAATCCTTGCTCTATTCTCTTATCTGGCTGTATGCTTTTAGAATATATCGGTTGGTCTGAAGCAGCTGAACTCATTATAAGTGCTATTGAAAAAAACTTTAAATCAGGGATTTTTACAGTTGACCTAGCCTTTGGAAAACGAGCCTATTCAACCAGTGGTTTCAGCAATCAAATTCTCTCAATTATATGATTGTTTTTGCACAAAAATGAAAATTAATGATTGAAAACAATATGAAAGAAGTTTTCTGAGAATATTGTGAATAGATAAAGACTGGTGTTTGATTATGGTTTGAAAAATGAAAATTGGAAATAAAATGAGAGATTAGCTTATGAAAAACTTTTATAAAGTGCGTCTTAACCTTGATAATATCAAACAGTTATGTTATAATACTAGATTGTAAGGGTTATCATTGATAACTCAAATATTCCAAATTAAGAAGGAGAGTCCATTATGGCTTCTAAAGATTTCCACATTGTTGCAGAAACTGGTATTCACGCACGACCAGCTACTTTGCTTGTTCAAACAGCAAGTAAATTTGCTTCAGATATCACTCTTGAATACAAAGGTAAAGCAGTTAACCTTAAATCTATCATGGGTGTTATGAGTCTTGGTGTTGGTCAAGGTGCTGACGTAACTATTTCTGCAGAAGGTCCTGACGCTGATGATGCAATTGCAGCAATCGCAGAAACAATGACAAAAGAAGGATTGGCATAAAAATATGACAAAAATGCTTAAAGGAATCGCGGCATCTGATGGTGTTGCAGTTGCTAAGGCATATCTACTTGTTCAACCAGACTTGTCATTTGAAACTGTTACAGTTGAAGATACAAGTGCAGAAGAGGCTCGTCTAGATGCTGCTCTAGCGGCGTCGCAAGACGAGCTTTCTGTTATCCGTGAAAAAGCAGTTGAAAGCCTTGGTGAAGAAGCAGCAGCCGTTTTTGATGCTCATTTGATGGTTCTTGCTGATCCAGAAATGACTGGTCAAATCAAAGAAACTATCCGTGCTAAACAAGTTAATGCCGAAGCTGCTTTGACGGAAGTAACTAACATGTTTATCGCGATCTTTGAAGGTATGGATGATAACCCGTACATGCAAGAACGTGCAGCGGATATTCGTGACGTTACTAAACGTGTGCTTGCAAACTTGCTTGGTAAGAAATTGCCAAACCCAGCAACAATCGATGAAGAATCAATCATTGTTGCTCATGACTTGACTCCATCTGATACAGCTCAGTTGAATAAAAAATTTGTAAAAGCTTTTGTTACTGATATTGGTGGACGTACTAGTCACTCTGCAATTATGGCTCGTACACTTGAAATCCCAGCAGTCCTTGGAACAAACAACATAACTGAACTTGTTAAAGATGGTGACATTTTAGCGGTTTCAGGTATTACCGGTGAAGTTGTTATTAATCCAACTGAAGAACAAATTGCTGAGTTTAAAGCAGCTGGTGAAGATTACGCCAAACAAAAGGCAGAATGGGCTCAACTTAAAGATGCTCCAACAGTTACTGCTGATGGAAAACACTTCGAGTTAGCAGCAAATATCGGTACACCTAAAGACGTTGAAGGAGTTAACGATAATGGTGCAGAAGCAGTTGGTCTTTATCGTACAGAATTCTTGTATATGGATTCTCAAGATTTCCCAACCGAAGAAGACCAATATGAAGCATATAAAGCAGTTCTTGAAGGAATGAATGGTAAACCTGTTGTTGTTCGTACAATGGATATCGGTGGGGATAAAGAACTTCCTTACTTTGACCTTCCTAAAGAAATGAATCCATTCTTGGGTTACCGTGCATTACGTATTTCTATCTCTGAAACTGGTAACCAAATGTTCCGTACTCAATTACGTGCCTTGCTTCGTGCATCTGTTCACGGTAAATTGCGTATCATGTTCCCAATGGTTGCTTTGTTGACTGAGTTCCGTACTGCTAAAGGTATTCTTGAAGAAGAAAAAGCTAAATTGGTTGCTGAAGGTGTTGCCGTTGCAAACGACATCGAAGTAGGTATCATGATTGAAATCCCAGCTGCAGCAATGCTTGCTGACCAATTTGCTAAAGAAGTTGATTTCTTCTCAATTGGTACAAACGACCTTATCCAATACACAATGGCTGCTGACCGTATGAATGAACAAGTTTCATACCTTTACCAACCATATAACCCATCAATCCTTCGCTTGATTAACAACGTTATTAAGGCAGCTCACGCTGAAGGTAAATGGGCTGGTATGTGTGGTGAAATGGCTGGTGATCAAACTGCTGTTCCACTCCTTGTCGGAATGGGCTTGGATGAGTTCTCAATGTCAGCTACATCAATACTTCGTACACGTAGCTTAATGAAGAAACTTGACACAGCTAAAATGGAAGAATATGCTAACCGTGCACTTACTGAATGTTCAACAATGGAAGAAGTTCTTGAACTTTCAAAAAAATATGTTAACGTAGATTAATCAAAAAAAGTGGAGGCTTGAGCTTTCACTTTTTTATATCTAAGCAGAGAGAAGAGATTTAACTCGTCCTTTGGTTAGGAGTAAAATACGTCTAACCTTGGTTAATAATTTTTTAGTATTTTTTTGTCAAAATTTTCTGAATACTACTCATTTAAATGTTGGAATATTGCTAAAAAAGTGATAAAATAGATTTTATAATAGATAAAAGGAGTTACTATCTTGGCTAAACAATACAAAAACTATGTCAATGGTGAGTGGAAAACATCTGAAAATTCAATTACTATTTACGCACCTGCAAACGGTGAGGAACTTGGGTCAGTTCCAGCTATGAGCCAAGCTGAAGTAGATGAAGTCTACGCAGCAGCTAAAGCAGCACTCCCAGCATGGCGTGCACTTTCATATGCTGAACGTGCAGCTTATCTTCATAAAGCAGCTGATATCTTGGAACGTGATGCAGAAAAAATCGGACAAGTTCTTTCTAAAGAAATTTCAAAAGGTTTGAAATCTGCAATTGGTGAAGTTGTTCGTACTGCTGAAATTATCCACTATGCTGCTGAAGAAGGTTTGCGTTTGGAAGGTGAAGTACTCGAAGGTGGTGCTTTTGATGCTGGTAGCAAGAAAAAAATTGCTGTTGTTCGTCGGGAACCAGTAGGTCTTGTCCTTGCTATCTCACCATTTAACTACCCAGTAAACTTGGCTGGTTCTAAAATTGCTCCTGCCTTGATCGCTGGTGACGTTGTTGCCTTCAAACCACCAACACAAGGTTCTATCTCAGGTCTTCTTTTGGTAGAAGCGTTTGTTGAAGCTGGTATCCCTGCTGGTGTCTTGAACTCTATCACAGGACGTGGTTCAGTTATTGGTGACTACATCGTTGAACACAAAGCAGTTGACTTTATCAACTTTACAGGTTCGACTCCAGTTGGTGAAAATATCGGTCGTTTGGCAGCAATGCGTCCAGTAATGCTTGAACTTGGTGGTAAAGATGCTGCTATCGTTCTTGAAGATGCTGATCTTGACTTGACTGCTAAAAACATTGTGGCTGGTGCCTTTGACTATTCAGGACAACGTTGTACGGCTATCAAACGTGTTCTTGTAATGGATAGTGTTGCAGATGAATTGGTAGAAAAAGTAACAGCTTTGGTCGGTAATATTACTGTTGGTATGCCTGAAGAAAGTGCAAGTGTTACACCACTTATCGATACGAAAGCTGCTGATTTTGTTCAAGGTTTAATTGATGACGCAGTTGAGCAAGGTGCTACTGCTAAAACTGAATTGAAACGTGAAGGAAACCTTATCTACCCAGCTGTCTTTGACCATGTAACTACTGACATGCGTCTTGCTTGGGAAGAGCCATTTGGTCCAGTGTTGCCATTCATCCGTGTATCTTCAGTTGAAGAAGCAATCAAGATTTCTAACGAATCTGAATTTGGACTTCAAGGTGCTGTCTTCACACAAGACTACCCACGTGCATTTGCAATTGCTGAGCAACTTGAAGTTGGTACAGTTCACATCAACAACAAAACACAACGTGGTACAGATAACTTCCCATTCCTTGGTGTTAAAGGATCTGGTGCCGGAACTCAGGGTGTGAAGTACTCTATCGAAGCTATGACTCGTGTGAAATCAACAGTATTTGATATTTCAGACTACTAAGTGTTAAGCCAGTCAATAATTATAAAAAGTAAAGAGGGCCTTAGTTATAAGGCTCTTTTTCTGTAAGAATCTGGTATAGAGGAAGAACTTTTCGACAAGTATCGTAACAACTCAAAAATAAGAAAATCATGCCAGCTGCCTTTGCAGAGTTGCAAGGTGACTTCCTCTATATGTTGACAACACCAAGTCGTGAGGAAATGGAACAAATGATTGAGAACTTTGGTAAAAAGCTTAATTTGTATATGTTAAAAGCACTTCAGTTGATTCTGAAGTGCTTTTGTCATATTTTATTTTTCGTGAATTTCTTGATTTTTAAGAACTATTTCTGAAACTTTAGCGAATTTTTTAAGCTTTTTGAGATCTTCTGGATGTGATACCAAGCTAATCACCCTACCTTCATTTCCCATACGGCCAGTACGTCCTGAACGGTGAGTGTAGGCTTCACGGTCTCGAGGAATATCAAAGTTGATGACTACTTCAAGGTTTTCAATATCAATACCTCGTGCTAAGAGATCAGTCCCTAATAAGAGTGAGATCTCGTGATTTTTAAATTTTTCTAGAATAACCTTACGGAATTTGACGTTAATGTCACTAGCTAGGGATACAGCTGAAGCTTCGTTAAATTGGAGACGTTCTTCAGTAGCACCAAGATCAGAAAGGCTATTGAAAAAGACAAGACCACGGAAATTAGGGATATTGGAGAACTTACGAAGAAGTTCGACACGATTACGTTTATCAACGCTGATGTAATAATGTTTGATGGTGTCTAGTTCCTGATTAGATAGGTCATAAACGATAGTATTTTCGAAAAAATCTTGACTATCAATTTTGTTGGTTGCTGAAATGTAAATCATTTGGTGGTTACGAGGGACATGGTGGCTGATTTTTGTTACGAAGTGATATTGGCTATCACTGAGAAGATCGTCAAATTCATCGAGAACAATGGTATTGACGTTCATCATTTTGATTTTTTTGAGTTTAATCAACTCAAAGACACGACCTGGAGTTCCAATAAGAATCTCTGGTCCTTTTTTCAGACGTTCAATTTGGCGTTTTTGACTAGAGCCAGAAAGGAAGAGTTGGGCAGTGATTCCTAGAGGTTCAGCCCATTGTTTGGTTACATCAAAAATTTGTCCAGCAAGTTCAGAGTTAGGTGCTAGGATAAGCAGTTGCTGAGCTTTTTTGGGCTTAAGAGAGAGAAGAAGTGGGAAAAGGTAGGCTAGGGTCTTACCTGTCCCAGTTGGACTGATACCTAAGATATTCTCCCCTTCAGTAATTGGTGTAAATAGTTCTTTTTGAATGGCAGTTTCTGTCGTGATTCCTTTTTCTTTAAGGAGGTTTTGCCATTGTTCAGGAAAGTTTTTAAACATAAATATAAAAGTCTCATTTTCTATATGGATTTGCTTTTATTATATCATGATTTAGTGTAGAATAGATACGAAAGACTATATTAGATAGGAATCTATCATGCCTAAAAAACCGATTATTATTGGGGTTACGGGTGGCTCTGGTGGTGGTAAGACCAGTGTTTCTCGTGCCATTCTATCCAATTTTCCAGATGAGAAAATTGCCATGATTGAGCATGATTCTTATTATAAGGATCAGTCACATTTGACTTTCGAAGAGCGTGTATCAACTAACTATGACCATCCTTTTGCCTTTGATACAGATCTTATGATTGAGCATATCAATGAGCTGATTGCTGGGCGTCCAGTAGATATTCCGATTTATGATTACACGCAACACACTCGTAGTAACAAGACCTATCGTCAGGAACCTCAGGATGTTTTTATCGTTGAAGGGATTTTGGTACTTGAAGATAAACGTTTGCGTGATTTGATGGATATAAAGCTCTTTGTAGATACTGATGATGACATCCGTATTATCCGCCGTATTAAGCGTGATATGGAAGAACGTGGTCGTAGCTTAGATAGTATTATCGATCAGTATAACAGTGTGGTCAAACCTATGTATCATCAGTTTATTGAGCCAACCAAACGCTATGCGGATGTGGTGATTCCTGAAGGTGTTTCAAATACTGTTGCTATAGATTTGATTAATACTAAGGTAGCTAGCATTTTAGAAGAAAGTAAGAAAGCCTAAGCAGGAGCTTGGCTTTTTTGGTATAATTAAAGCGTTATGATTATTTTACAAGGAAATAAAATTGAGCGCTCTTTCTCAGGAGATGTGCTCTTTGATAATATTAATATTCAGGTGGATGAACGTGATCGTATTGCTTTGGTTGGGCGCAACGGTGCTGGAAAATCAACCTTGTTGAAAATTTTGATTGGAGAGGAAGCACCGACAAGTGGTGAAATCAACACAAAACGTGATTTGAACCTTTCTTACTTAGCTCAGGACAGTCGTTTTGAGTCTAGTAATACCATCTATGAGGAAATGTTGAATGTCTTTTCAGACCTACGTGCAGATGAAAAACGTCTGCGTGACATGGAAATGAAGATGGCTGAGTTAACTGGGGAAGACTTGAATAAGCTAATGATAGACTATGATAGACTTTCCGAGGATTTCAGACAGCGCGGTGGTTTTACCTATGAATCTGACATCAGAGCTATTCTCAATGGTTTTAAGTTTGATGAAAGCATGTGGGGGATGCCTATTTCAGATCTCTCTGGTGGCCAAAATACCCGTTTGGCCTTGGCTAAAATGCTTCTAGAGAAGCCTGAGCTTTTGGTACTGGACGAACCGACCAACCACTTGGATATTGAGACTATCACTTGGTTGGAGAATTACTTAGTCAATTATCAGGGAGCTCTAATCATTGTCAGTCACGACCGTTATTTCTTGGATAAGGTGGCGACAGTAACCCTAGATTTGACCAAACATAGTTTAGATCGTTATATCGGGAACTATTCAAAATTCATGGACTTAAAAGCTGAGAAGTTGGCCACCGAAGCCAAGAATTTCGAAAAGCAACAAAAGGAAATTGCTAAGCTGGAGGACTTTGTTAATCGTAATATTGTTCGTGCCTCTACAACCAAACGTGCTCAGGCCCGTCGCAAACAGCTGGAGAAAATTGAACGCCTAGATAAGCCAACAGAAGGCCAGAAGTCTGCTAATATGACTTTTCATGTGGACAAGGTATCTGGGAATGTGGTCTTGACAGTTAGGAATGCTGCTATTGGTTACGATAATGAGATTCTCTCGGAGCCTATTTCTCTGGATGTTAAAAAAATGGATGCTATCGCCATTGTGGGTCCAAATGGAATCGGGAAAACAACCTTTATTAAGTCGGTAGTAGGTAAATTGCCATTTATCAAGGGATCATCAACCTACGGTGCGAATGTTGAAGTGGGTTATTATGACCAAACACAATCAGCCTTGACACCATCAAACACTGTACTTGATGAGTTGTGGAATGATTTTCCGACAACTCCTGAAGTTAAGATTCGTAACCGTCTGGGAGCTTTTCTCTTCTCAGGTGATGATGTCAAAAAGTCAGTTTCCATGCTTTCTGGTGGTGAGAAAGCTCGTCTGCTCCTAGCCAAATTGTCAATGGAAAATAATAACTTTCTAATCCTGGATGAGCCAACCAACCACTTGGATATTGATAGTAAGGAAGTATTGGAAAATGCTCTTATTGACTTTGATGGAACACTTCTCTTTGTCAGCCACGATCGTTACTTTATCAACCGTGTGGCAACAAAAGTGATGGAAATCTCTGAGGATGGAGCAACTATTTATCTTGGAGATTACGATTACTATCTTGAAAAGAAGGCGGAGCTTGAAGAATTAGCACGACTTGAAGCGGAAGAAAATCAAGGTCCAGAGGAGACCCAAGTAGCTTCAGCGGGTGCTAGTGATTATCAAGCTCAAAAAGCTAGTCAAAAAGAGATCCGTAAACTGAGCCGACGTATTGAGCAAATCGAAAATGAATTAGAAACCGTCGAAGAACGCTTGGGAAAAATCTCTATTGCCATGCTTGAAACCAATGATGTGGTGGAATTGTCTGACTTGCAGAAAGAACTAGACGACTTATCAGTCAATCAAGAGGCTCTGATGGAAGAGTGGAGTGATCTTTCGGAACAGTTGGAAAGTTAAACAAACATGGAAACCTTTTCGTATTTCAATTTGTACAAGTATTTTATTGTTGTCATACTAGTCTTAGTATATAAAAGGAGACTAGATTTATGAACAAAGTGTATCGTAATACGAGATCTTTCAAGATGATGACACGGGGATCATTTGCCCTCTTTGTAATCTCGATGTTGGTAAGCCTCTATACTATTAAAGAGTAAAGAGCCGTTGATGGTTAAGAGGTACTATCTTATGGGATGTGTTGGTTTGATTTTATCTTCATTTATGGTATCTAAGCTTGTCCGTGATAACCAAAAGATGGGGAAAACTATAACAAACTCATTGCCCCAAAAACTTATTAATAATAGGAGAAGTCTGAAAAGGCTTTTTCTTTTTTGCAGAAAATGTACTAATATTCTGAGTTTTGCTAAATAGAAGTGTTATAATGGAATGAGAGGGTCTGAGCACTTTGTTTTATGGTATCGGACCTAATGCCTTATAAGACTAATCATCGTATAAGAATACGTTAGTGAAAAGGTAGGTAATATTATGGAATTTAAAGTGAAAGATGGTCAAATCATCTATTATCGTGACCTCGGTAAAGGATTTCCAATTGTCTTCTTGCATGGCAATAATTCATCAGGAAACTACTTTGGTAAGCAAGGAATTCTATATCGAGACTATCGTTTAATTTTCATTGATAGTCGTAATCAGGGCAGATCCAGTCGTCAGAGTGCTAAGATGACCTTTGAACAGATGGCTGCCGATTTGGAGGAGATTTTGCAATTTTTAAATATCAAAAAGGCTCTGTTTGTTGGTCACAGTGATGGGGCTAATCTAGCTATGGTTTATGCCAGTCGCTTTCCTGACCGGATTGCAGGGCTCTTGCTTAATGCGGGGAATATGACTTTTAAAGGATTGACCAGACGTTCAAGATGTCTGGTTTATATAAAGTATTATTGCCTAAAAGCCTTATCACCATTTTCATCTAAAATGGACATCTTGGCTCAGGTAACGGAGCTCATGCTACATGATTTGCCGCTGGATAGGGAACGACTACATCAGGCATCCTATCCTGTTTGGGTAGTTATGGGACAAAGAGATGTCATTAGTATTAGTCATTCAAGGGAGATTTCGGACCTCTTTCCAATTCATAAGCTCTATGTCGAGCGTCGACAAGGACACCGTTTAGCCCAAGAAAAATACAAGGTTTTTAATCAAATGATCCGTGAGTTAGTTAGAATTAGTCAAAAAGAGGTGGTGGCATGAAGCGACTTATAGAGAGACTTCAACCTTTAAAAACTGCCGTTAAATCTGTCTTCTTTATTTCTATTGCGGTTCTTGTTGTTGTAGAGTTGATTCGTTTAAAACGAACGATCACTTTAGAATCGCTGGAGTCAGCTTTATCAGGTCTGTCAATTTGGCATCTTGCTTTGATGGTAGTGATAGGCTTAGTTGCTGTGTTACCCATGCTCTTTTATGACCTTATTTTGAATAAGGAGCTAGAGACGGATTATTCCAAATCCTATATACTAGAAACGAGTTGGGCTGTCAATACCATTAATAACTTGGCTGGTTTTGCCGGTTTAGTTGACGTGGGATTGAGGTATTCCTTTTATTCTGAAGATGGGCATGAAAAGTCTGGTGTTAAGGCACTATCACGTTTATTGCCTTACTTCATGTCGGGCTTGTCGCTCCTAAGTGGCTTGGTGTTTGCCACCTTTTGGTTTTTCCCTCTAAGTCCTGACTTGAGAAAATATTGGTTACTTTTACTAGGAATCTTTTTATACCTACCTTTTATTTTCTTTGTCTCAAGTTGCGAAAAATTGCCTTATTTTGGGCAAGTCCCTTTGAAAACGAGACTAAGCCTTATTTTAGTATCGACTGCTGAATGGGGCACAGCTCTTGTGAGTTTTCTGAGTGTGGCTTATTTAATGGGTCTACATGTTCCTCTTTATAATCTGATTCCCCTATATTTTCTAGCGGTTATCATTGGTATCTTTTCCATGATTCCAGGTGGGATTGGTAGTTTTGATTTGATTGTGATTAGTGGTCTGACGTCTATGGGTGTCAGCAATGCTCTTGCGGTCAGTCTACTTTTGCTCTTTCGTCTAACCTACTACATCATTCCATTTTTATTAGGTGTTGTCTTCTTTTTCAAACACATGGGAGGTCACATCAATGATAAATACTTCAATATTCCTTCACGAGTATTTGGTGGAAGTTTCCATCTTATCCTTGTTTATTTGTTACGTTTTTTAGGAATCTTCTTGATTTTATCTGCCCTAATCCCAGAAAGCTTGGCAAATGTTTACTTTATTAGCCGTTTCGATCCTATTCAGGAACAGTTGATCTGGCAGTTTCCAAGTATTTTATTTGGAACCCTCTTTGTTTTCATGGCTCGCCTCATCAGGCGACGCGTTAAGGGAGCTTTTATTGTATCCTTGCTTACCTTCGTCTTGACTTTGATTTACGTCAATCTCAATGGTACTTCCTGGACCATGTCTTTCATGATTGTGCTTTCCATGATACTTATGTTACTTATAAGGAAAAGATTGAATCGTCACTACTTTGTTTATAGCTGGGAAGACAAAACCAAGGATTTCCTTTTTTTAGCCTTTACCATTTTGGTTCTCCTTGTTCTGGGTGGTAGTGGTTTTTGGTCTCATTTGTTACCACCTAGGAACCGAGATATTCTTGGACATTTTGTTCATATTTGGTTTGATATTTTACTGGCATCGGTAATCATTGCAACCATTGTTTGGCTTGTACTGAGAGTTTTGGCACCTCGTAAGCATTTTGGTCAAAGCATGGATAATGAGCGTTTTACAGCACTTCTTGAGAAATATGGGGGCGCATCAGAAAGTGCTCTAGCTTATTTACATGATAAACGCCTCTTTTGGTATCGTGTCGATGGACAAGATCAGGTAGTTTTTCAATTTGCACAAATCAGTAACAAGTGTGTGATTATGGGCAATCCTATTGGTAATGAAAAATATTATCGTCCGGCTTGGGAAGCTTTCTTGAAAAACTTATCTGATTGGAATTTACAGGCTTTATTTTATGAGGCGGATGAGAGAGTGACCCTTATGCTTCATGATTATGGCTTTGACTTCATGAAATTTGGAGAAAATGCCATGGTTGATTTGACGACATATTCTATTGATGGTAAGCATGGTAAGAAGTTCCGTAAACCAACCAATCGTGTGGAAAAAGCAGGCTTCCAGTTTAAATTACTTAATCCTCCATTTTCGGAGACTCAGATGCAGGAAATGAAGGCAGTCTCAGATATATGGCTTAACGGTCGTAAGGAGAAAGGTTTCTCTCTTGGTTTCTTTGATGAAGCCTATTTACAACAAGCACCGATTGCTATCGTTGAGAGTAAAGAAGGAGAAATTGTGGCCTTCGCTAATATCATGCCAACCCAAAATAAACGGGTGGCAACCATTGATCTTATGCGTTATGACTTTAAAAAGGCTCCTGAAGGCGTCATGGACTACCTTTTTGTCAAACTCTTCCAATACTTCAAAGCAGAAGGCAAGCAATACTTTGATATGGGGATGGCTCCCCTAGCTAACGTAGGTACTGAAGAAGATAGTTTCATGGAGGAAAAGGTTGCCAATTTAGTTTATGTTTTTGCTCAGCGTTTTTACTCTTTTAGTGGATTGCAACGTTACAAAGAAAAATTCTCTCCAATTTGGTCTCCAAAATACATTGTCTATCCAAAAAGAACCTGGCTTTTGTTTGATATGATTGCTATTTTCAGGATTGATAATCGTAAAATTGAAGATAAAATGAAGAAAAGACGTCTTTGGAAGTAAATACGACAAAAAAAGTGACCCTCCAGGGTTCACTTTTTTGTTTAAAAGAATTATTTCTCGAATTCAGCTTTTGATTTAGTATCTGCATACTCTTCAGCTATCTCGCTTGAGAGTATGTCATCATAACTTGGTAATTGAATATCCTGACCATATTTGTTACGAAGGGCAGTTGTTACTAAGCGGTAAGCAAGGTTAGCATTACGAGAAAGAATCGGACCATGGAAGTAGCTACCATAAACGTTTTTATAGTGGACACCTTCAGTACCATCTTCCTTGTTATTACCATTACCGTAGACCACTTTACCAAGTGGTTTTTGATCATCGGAAAGGAAGGTGCGACCTTGGTGATTTTCAAAACCATAATAGGTTTCATTGAATTCTTCGTTATGAATCTTGATGTCACCGATGTAGCGGTTATTTTCCTGATTAAGGGTATAGTGGCCCATAACACCGATACCATCAATGCGGACACCGTTGGCTTGGATGTAATATTGTCCGAGAAGTTGGAAACCACCACAAATCGCTAAGATGACTTTGTTATCTTGAATGTATTGATCAATAGCGTCACGTTTTGACGGGAGATCTTTGGCAACGATGGATTGTTCGTAGTCTTGACCACCTCCAAAGAAGACTATGTCGTAGAGCTCCTTGTCGAAGTCGTCGCCAACTGAAACGATATCGAAGGTCATCTTAGCACCAAGCTTTTCCCCCACGTATTTCATCATAAGGACATTGCCATTGTCACCATAAGTATTGAGAAGATTACCGTAAAGGTGGGCAACATTTAGGATATAGGTGTAGTCACGATTTTCTGGCGATTTGAGAGAAGTATAAGTCATTAGTTCATCCCCTTTCCGACAGCATGACGTTGGGCCAGAATATCACGGAATTCAAGCATGGCAGTATAGGTCGCTAAGATATAGGCGTGGTCGCAGTCTTGCTTTTCAATTAGGGTCATAATATCTTCGAGTTTTTCTGCTTGTGTAATTTTGTCCTCTGGATAGCCAGTTACACGCAGACGACGGGCAATTTCAGAGTGACGGACACCACCAGCATTAATTTCAGGAATATCCATATCGAGAATGCTTTCAAAGTTGGCATCCCAAATCCAGCTGGTGTCAATACTATCAGCATAGTTGGCATTAAGAAGGACTGACAAGCTAAATGGATAGTCTGCAAGTTTAATCATATCCAGAGCTTGGCTAGCTCCAACTGGATTCTTAATCAGTACGAGAGTACATGATTTATCACCAATTTTAAAGGTTTCTTGGCGTCCAAAGACAGCACGACTCTTATCAAAACCAGCTTTGATTTGCTCTGGCACAACGCCGAAGAATTCAGCGACAGAAACGGCAGCAAGGGCATTATAGATGTTGTAGAGCCCCCCAACGTTAATCTTGTAATCTTGACCGTCAATGATAAATTCAGAAGTGGTGTTGGTGATTTTTGTCAGCTGCGTTAGCTTATAATCTAATTCTGGACGGTGGAAGTCACAGTTAAGGCACACATAGTCACCCAAGTTAGCGTAAGTATTAAGGTGATACTGAAGAATGCTCTCGCACTTAGGACACACAATTCCTTCAGTATTATAGTGTGTAAGCTCTGGCGCATGTTTTTCAGTGTCAAAACCGTAGAAACGTACGGGATTGACTAGCTCTTTAGAATTAAAAAGAGGACTGTCCCCGTTAGCCAAAATAGTTGCCGCTGGCGCCTTAGCAGCACCATCTAAAATCATCTGATAAGTGGTGTAAATTTCACCGTAACGGTCCATTTGGTCACGGAAAATATTTGTGAAGACAAAAAGACTTGGAGTGATATACTCAGTGATTTTTGGAAGGCTAGCTTCATCAATCTCTAAGACAGCGATTTTCTTACCAGATTTAGCTCTTTTAGCAGTTAGAAAGGTGGAAGTAATCCCAGTGATCATGTTGGCTCCACTAGGATTAGTTACAATTTCACCGTAAGCTTCTTTTAGAATACCGACTGTCAAAGCGGTTGTCAGAGTCTTACCGTTGGTACCAGTGACAACGACGATTTCATAATCTTTAGCTAGTGTGTCTAAAATATCTTTATCAAATTTAAGGGCGATTTTTCCTGGGAGGGTTGAGCCACGTCCCAATTTTGAGAGAACAAAGTGACTAGCTTTACCTGCCAAGATACCCATAGTAGTTTTTATAGTCATGGTTTTATTTTATCATAAAAAGTAGTGATTGTAGCCTCAAAATAGTTTGAATTCATGGTATAATAGAAACTGTTAAAAAATTAAAAGAAAGTGTGATGAGTATGGGATTACTTTCGTCCATTGACGTTGATTTTTGGCGGTCACTTTTTGATAGTCCGCTGAGGGTTCTTGTCAATAGTTTGGACATATTGATTGTTGCTTTTTTAATTTATCGGTTTATTAGGGCTCTGAGAGGAACAAAAATCATGACCCTAGTCCAAGGGGTAGTCTTATTTATTTTTGTAAAGATTATCTCTGATTTTATTGGATTCACGACGATTTCTTATTTGATGAATCAAGTCATCAATTATGGTGCTATTGCAGCAGTCGTTATTTTTGCGCCAGAGCTTCGTTCGGCACTTGAGACATTTGGACGGACACCTCAGCATTTTTTGCAAAATAAAGAGGTCAGTTCAGATGAGAAATTGGTTCAGGCTTTTGTCAAGGCCGTCAAGTATATGAGCCCGCGTAAGATTGGAGCCTTGGTTTCTATTGAACAAACTCAGACTTTACAAGAACAGATTGCGACAGGGATTCCGCTAGATGCAGTGGTGACTGGGGAACTTCTAATAAATATCTTCATACCAAATACGCCGCTTCATGATGGTGCAGTAATTATAAGAGATAATAAGGTTACAACAGCTTGTTCTTATCTGCCATTATCAGAGTCTAATAAGATTTCCAAAGAATTTGGGACAAGACACAGGGCTGCTATTGGTCTTTCGGAACAAACAGATGCACTAACCTTTGTTGTCTCTGAGGAAACGGGTGCGATTTCCATTGCGTACAAGGGCAATTTTTTGCACGACCTCTCAGTTCAAGAATTTGAACATGAGTTAAGTCTTATCTTGTTGAAAGAGCAGGAACCACGTCAGTTATTCTTTCAACGTTGGATTGGAGGTGGTGAAAAATGAAGCGTCTAGTAAGATTTTTCACAAATGATCGCTTGTGGCAGATGGTAGTTGCCCTCTTCCTTGCTGTCACACTCTTTTTCACAGCATGGTCGGGGAATACGCAAAATAAAAATAATAGCTCAATTGCATCCAATACTTTCACGAAAACCGTTGAGTCGGTACCTGTGGATATCAAATACGATAGTGATAAGTACTTTATCAGTGGCTATTCCTATGATGCTGAGGTCTATCTAACAGCGACGACACAATTAGCCTTGACAACTGAAACAACAAGTGACACACGTCATTTTAAGTTGGTTGCAGATTTATCAAATTTTGGCCCAGGGACAAGTCATGTTCCTATTCAGGTTAAGAATTTACCGGATGGAATGTCTGCCCAAGTATCACCATCGACCTTGACAGCAACCATAGGTAAAAAAGCTAGTAAGACATTTGATGTAGTTGCAAATATCACACCGGATAAGTTGGCTAATGGCTATGAAGTGAAAAAGGTTAGCTTGGATGAAACCAAGGTAGAGGTGACCTCAAGTGAGGATATCATCAATCAAATTGATCACGTTCAAGCAGTCTTGGAAGGCGATGACAACTTGTCTGATGATTATGATGGTAACTTGGTTCTTCAAGCAGTTTCGTCTAATGGAACGATTTTAGCTAGTTCAATTTCCCCAGCTAAGGTTCATGCCAAGATTAGTTTGAGAAAATTGAGTAAATCAGTTCCAGTTAAGCTAGAGTTGACTGGCGATAAGGCTAGCAATGTGTCTAGTATCAGTTATAGTTTTGATCGTGGTCATGTGACCATTGTTGGTAGTCAAGAAGCCATGGATAAAATTGATAGCATCACAGTCCCTGTAGACATTAGCCAAGTAACTAAAGATACATCGAAAACCTTAGAGCTAAAAGCAGAAGGTGTTACAGTGCAGCCAAGTACTGTGAAGGTTAACTTGAAAGTCACGCAAAAGTGAGGGAGTTACATTTTCATCAAATTGAGATATAATAGATTGGGTTGAGAGGAATAGTCTCATAATAATGTAACCAATTAATAATATTTTAAAACAAGGGTTGAACATATTGGTGCAATCTTATACAGCTAGATTATCTAGATAGGTTCACTAGATTAGATTGACTCTTGCTAATGGCATCAAAGTTTAAGGAGGATTTAGTGCACAGGCACTAATAGTAAATTTATGGGTAAATATTTTGGAACAGACGGTGTTCGTGGAGAAGCAAACGTTGAGCTTACGCCTGAATTGGCTTTTAAATTAGGTCGTTTTGGTGGTTATGTGCTTAGTCAACATGAAACTGGCCGTCCTAAAGTTTTTGTGGCTCGTGATACACGTATTTCTGGTGAGATGTTAGAATCTGCTTTGGTAGCGGGACTTCTCTCAGTAGGTATCGAAGTCTATAAACTTGGGGTACTTGCGACACCAGGTGTATCATACTTGGTACGTACAGAAAATGCTAGTGCTGGTGTAATGATTTCAGCTAGTCACAATCCAGCACTTGATAATGGAATCAAGTTCTTTGGTGGAGATGGCTTTAAATTAGATGATGCACGTGAAGCGGAAATTGAAGCTCTCCTAGATGCCGCAGAAGATACTCTTCCACGCCCATCAGCTGAAGGACTTGGAACGCTTGTCGATTATCCAGAAGGTCTTCGTAAATACGAAAAATTCTTGGTGACTACTGGTCTTGACCTCGGTGGTATGAAGGTTGCCTTGGATGCTGCTAACGGTGCGGCTGCGGTATCTGCTCGTAATATTTTCCTTGACTTGAATGCAGAAATCGCTGTTATTGGTGATCAACCTGATGGCCTTAATATCAATGCTGGTGTAGGTTCTACACATCCAGAGCAATTGCAGGCCTTAGTTAGAGAATCTGGTTCAGCAATCGGTCTTGCCTTTGATGGTGACAGTGACCGTCTCATTGCCGTTGATGAAAATGGCGATATTGTCGATGGTGACAAGGTGATGTATATCATTGGTAAATACTTGTCTCAAAAAGGTGAGTTAGCTAAAAACACCATTGTTACAACAGTTATGTCAAACCTTGGTTTCCACAAGGCTCTCGACCGTGAAGGTATTAACAAGGCTGTGACTGCTGTTGGTGACCGTTACGTTGTTGAAGAAATGCGTAAAAACGGTTATAATCTTGGTGGCGAACAGTCTGGTCACGTTATTATCATGGATTACAATACAACTGGTGATGGTCAATTGACAGCTATCCAATTGACTAAAGTAATGGTTGAAACAGGTAAGAGCTTGTCTGAATTGGCAGCAGAAGTAACCATTTACCCTCAAAAATTAGTTAATATCCGTGTGGAAAATAGCATGAAAGATAAAGCTATGGACGTTCCTGCAATTGCCGCTATCATTGAAAAAATGGAAGCTGAGATGGCTGGTAATGGACGTATCTTGGTTCGTCCAAGTGGTACAGAGCCTCTCCTTCGTGTTATGGCAGAAGCACCAACAGATGATGAAGTGAACTACTATGTCGATACTATTGCCGATGTTGTTCGTGCAGAAATTGGTTTGGACTAAGTATGCTAGCTAAACTCAGAGGCTTTATGGCTACCGAAGTTTTCAAATATCTCTTCTTTGGGATTTTGGCAACTTTGGTTTACATGGTTAGTCGTACCTTGATTTTTCAGTTGACCAAACAAGGGACCCTCTCGGCTGTCCTGGCCAATGCGATTGCCATTATCTTTGCCTTTTTTACAAATGACATCTTTGTCTTTAATCAGGAAACGGCAGGTATGGCCACGCGCTTTGTTAAGTTCGTAGGAGCCCGCCTTTTGACCTTGGTCTTGGATTTGGCATTAGCCTATTTCTTGGTAGATACTTATCCAGAGATTATTGGTCAATTTGTTGGCCATAGTCAGGCATGGGTAAATGGTATCGAGAGTCTATTTGCTCAGGTCCTTATCATTGTGTTGAACTATATTATTTCAAAATTCTTCGTCTTTACGGACGAAAAAGTATAAACAAAAAGGAAGTTGTTAGGAAATGTGTTAAAAGCGTTTCTTACCGACCTCCTTTTTTGATATAATTGAAGAGACTTAAAAAATAGAAAGATGAAACATGTACGTACAATTATCTCAACGTCTCAAGGACGTAGCAACCTACGTTCCTAAAGGCGCAAAACTCTTGGATGTAGGAAGTGATCATGCCTATCTTCCAATTTATCTACTTGAAAAGGGCTTGATTACTTCAGCCATTGCTGGCGAAGTGGTAAAGGGTCCTTATGAATCAGCTCTCGCAAATGTCTCAGCTTCTGGTTTCAATGATAAAATCGACGTGCGCTTGGCGAATGGCTTAGCTGCCTTTGAGCCTTATGATGCCGTTACAACTATCACGATTTGTGGTATGGGGGGACGTCTTATTGCGGATATTCTTGATGCTGGAAAGGACAAACTTAAGGACGTAGACCGTCTGATTTTGCAACCAAATAATCGGGAAGATGATCTCCGTATCTGGTTGATGGAAAATGGTTTTACTATTGTTGCAGAAGCCATTATGACTGAAAATGGCAAATATTACGAAATCATAGTGGCAGAAGCTGGTCAAATGAACCTTTCAGAGAGGGAGATTCGCTTTGGCCCTCATCTTATGAAAGAGCAGTCTCAGGTTTTCCAGCTCAAATGGCAACGTGAAATTAATAAATTAGAGATTGCCTTGGGGTCTATTCCCCTTGCCAATCAGGATGACCGTGCAATTCTTGAAGAAAAAATTCAAACCATTAAGGAGGTTTTGGACCATGTTAGCTAGTGATCTTATCAAGTCTTATGAAAGCTTTTGTCCACCGGAACTTTCCATGGAAGGTGATGTGGTTGGCTTACAAATTGGCAGTCTGGATAAGGAGATTCAGAAGGTCATGGTTACTTTGGATGTTCGTGAGAATACAGTAGCTGAAGTCATTGAAAAAGGTGTGGACCTTATCATTGCTAAGCATGCACCTATTTTCCGTCCTGTAAAGGATTTGGTGTCGTCACCGGACCGTGATATTTTGCTTGATCTAGTTAAGCACGACATTGCTGTCTATGTCAGTCATACCAATATTGATGTCGTTGATGAAGGTCTTAATGATTGGTTCTGCGAGTTACTTGACATTAAGGATACCACTTATTTAACAGAGACTGCTGAAAATCAAGGAATCGGTCGAGTGGGTGATATTGTGCCACAGACCATTGAAGATCTTGCTCTTAAAGTCAAGTCTGCTTTTGGTTTAGATAGTGTTCGACTGGTTCGTTATAATCATGACAATCCTCTTGTTAACCGTGTGGCTATTTGCGGTGGTAGTGGTCAAGGATTTTACAAGGATGCTCTGAAAAAGGGAGCACAGGTTTTTATCACGGGAGATATTTATTACCATACGGGTCAAGAGATGATTACTAATGGCCTCTTGGCTATTGACCCCGGTCACCATATCGAAGCCCTCTTTGTCTCAAAGATTGCTGAGAAACTTGAGGTCTGGAAACGTGAGCATAATTGGCATGTGACGATACTTGAAAGTCAGTCGTCAACAAATCCTTTTGATCATTTGTAGGTGGATTTGTTTATGACTTGGTTTTTACATCAAAATGTTGTTTTCTTAGCTTTTCTTGCCGGTCTCTTTACCTGGGGATGTACTATTGTTGGCTCAGCCATAGTTTTCTTCTTCAAGAATATTAGCCGTAAATTGCAAGACATCATGATGGGCTTTGCGGTTGGTGTCATGATTGCAGCCTCTTTTTGGTCCGCTACTGGCTCCTTCTTTGGCTTATGCTAGTCAAAATGGATATGGTAAATTGTCATGGTTTCCCGCAGCAGCTGGATTCTTACTTGGTGGTGTTGCCCTTCGTTTGATTGATGCTGTCGTCCCTCACTTGCATTTGGAAAATGATATTTCAAAAGCGGAAGGAATTCAGCCTCGTAAGAAAAAATTATCAAAAACTGCCCTACTTTTTTTGGCTATTACCATTCATAACTTTCCAGAAGGATTGGCAGTCGGGGTTACCTTTGGTGCCTTGGCAGGTGGTAATATGACACTCGCTGGTCTTATGGGAGCTATTGGTCTGGCTATCGGGATTGGTTTGCAAAATGTTCCTGAAGGTGCAGCCCTTTCTATTCCTATTAGAGCAGATGCTAAATCTCGAATCAAGGCTTTCTATGTGGGTTCTATGTCAGCTATCGTGGAGCCTATCGGAGCTATCATGGGAGCTGCTCTTGTTATGTGGATGATGGCTATTATTCCTTATGCCTTGGCCTTTGCAGCAGGTGCCATGATTTTTGTGGTAACAGAGGAATTGATTCCTGAATCACAGGCAAATGGTAATACTGACATGGCAACTTTGGGACTTATGGTTGGCTTTGTAGTCATGATGGTTATGGATGTGGCCTTGGGATAAATGATTAATGATGAGCTGTTCCTGTATGTATAGGTCTCAGCTCTTTTCAAATAGATGGAGTTAGAGATGAAAATTGCAATTGTTGGAGCTGGTATTGTCGGTTCAACGGCTGCCTATTACTTATCAAAAGAAAAAGACGTAGAGGTTACTGTTTTTGACCATGGTCCTGGACAAGCAACCAAGGCAGCTGCGGGGATTATCAGCCCCTGGTTTTCTAAACGCCGAAATAAAGCTTGGTATCGCATGGCTCGTTTGGGAGCTGATTTTTACCAAGAGTTAACTTCAAATCTTGAAAATGATGGTTATGACACGAGTTTTTATGATCAGTCTGGTGTGGTCCTTCTCAAGAAAGACGATGGTAAATTGGACGGTTTGTATCAGTATGCTGAAACTAGGTTAGAAGAGTCACCTATTATTGGTGAACTCTCTATAAAAAACGCCGATGAACTCCCTAAATTCACTGGATTTGACCGTTGTCTCTATGCTTCTGGTGGAGCCAGAGTTGAGGGGGCAGAACTGACAGCTACTTTGATTGAGGCCTCTGGTTTTGAAAAGCTAGAGGGGCTAGTTACACTCTCTTCTCTTGATAATGAGACTTATGAGATTAATGCTCAAACTTTTGATAAAGTCATTCTTGCTTGTGGTGCCTGGCTAGGTCAAACGCTTGAACCCCTTGGTTTTGAAGTGGGTGTTCGACCCCAAAAGGGTCAATTACGAGATTATTTCTTTGAGGGTTTAGATACTGGTAAGTTGCCTGTTCTGATGCCAGAGGGTGAGTTAGATATCATACCTTTTGCGGGTGGAAAGATCTCGGTAGGGGCCAGTCACGAAAATGATAAAGGTTTTGATTTGACGGTTGATGAAGCTGTTTTAGAAGGTCTGGAGGAGGAGGCTAAGATCTATTTTCCTGACTTAAGTACTGCTAAGTCCTTCTCTGAACGTGTGGGAACTAGAGCATATACCAGTGACTTTTCTCCTTTCTTTGGAGAAGTTCCAGAGCTTAAAAACGTCTTCGTTGCTTCAGGTCTAGGCTCCTCTGGTCTTACAACTGGCCCACTTATTGGAAAAAATCTAGTTGATTTGGTTATGAATCGCTCTGGTAGCTTGGACAGTACTGATTATCCAGTGACTCAGTACGTTAAGAAGAAAGATCAATAGTTGTAAAGCCCCTCAACATATTAAAATTTAAGAAAAGGATGACAATCACTATTTTCAATAGAAATAGTGCAAAAAAAGGATTTCATTCGAAATTCTTATTCCATTTGATTAAGAAAATGGACAGCCTTGATTTTCTTAATGAAAGCTTAAGAGGATAGGATTTATCGTGACAAGGAGCCTAAAAAATGCTAAAATAATAGTAATATATTAAGGAAAAAAAGGAGCCTTCCTATGAAAGGTATTATTCTTGCAGGCGGTTCAGGGACACGTTTGTATCCACTGACACGTGCTGCATCCAAACAACTGATGCCGATTTACGATAAACCAATGATTTACTACCCATTGTCAACGCTTATGTTGGCTGGAATCAAGGAAATCCTCATCATTTCAACATCACAGGACCTTCCACGTTTTGAAGAACTCCTTGGCGATGGTTCAGAGTTTGGTATTTCCCTTTCCTACGCTGTACAACCAAGTCCAGATGGCTTGGCTCAAGCCTTTATCATAGGCGAAGACTTCATCGGTGATGACAGTGTTGCTCTTGTACTCGGGGACAACATTTTCCATGGCAATGGTCTTTCTGCAATGCTTCAACGTGCTGAAGCTAAGGAAAAAGGCGCAACAGTCTTTGGCTACCAAGTTAAAGACCCAGAACGTTTTGGTGTTGTTGAGTTTGATGATGATATGAATGCCATCTCAATCGAAGAAAAACCAGAACATCCAAAATCAAACTTTGCTGTAACAGGCCTTTATTTTTATGATAATGATGTCGTGGAAATTGCTAAAAATATCAAACCAAGCCCTCGTGGAGAGCTTGAAATCACTGATGTTAACAAGGCCTACTTAGATCGTGGAGATCTTTCTGTTGAGTTGATGGGGCGTGGCTTTGCTTGGTTGGATACAGGCACTCACGAAAGCCTCCTGCAAGCTGCTCAATACATTGAAACGGTTCAACGTTTGCAAAATGTCCAAGTGGCTAACCTTGAGGAAATTGCCTATCGTATGGGCTACATAACTAAAGAAAAGGTCCTCGAATTGTCACAACCGTTTAAGAAGAATGAATACGGACAATATTTGCTCCGTTTGATTGGAGAAGCATAATGACTGAACAATTTTTTGGAAAAGAACTAGCTGTACGTAAGAGTGAAGCCATTCCAGGCTTGCTTGAATTTGATATTCCAGTACATGGAGACAACCGAGGTTGGTTTAAGGAAAACTTCCAAAAAGAAAAAATGTTGCCACTTGGTTTTCCAGAATCATTCTTTGCAGAAGGAAAATTGCAAAACAACGTTTCTTTTTCACGTAAAAATGTTTTGCGTGGTTTGCACGCTGAGCCTTGGGATAAATACATCTCAGTAGCAGATGAAGGAAAGGTTCTTGGAGCATGGGTTGACCTTCGTGAAGGCGAAACTTTTGGGAATACTTACCAAACAGTTATTGATGCCTCGAAAGGAATCTTTGTTCCTCGTGGTGTTGCTAACGGTTTCCAAGTTTTGTCAGATAAGGTTGCATACAGCTATCTTGTGAACGACTACTGGGCACTTGAACTCAAACCAAAATATGCCTTTGTCAACTACGCAGACCCAAGCCTTGATATCAAGTGGGAAAACTTGGAGGAAGCAGAAGTCTCAGAAGCAGATAAAAATCACCCATTTCTCAAAGACGTCAACCCACTAAAATCAGAAGATTTGTAAAAATATAGCTGTTAAAACAATCAAGAAAATTATTATACAGTTTTAAGCCTTGCTATAAACGAGCGAATCGAGCTATATGCTTAGCTTCCCGCCGTGAGAAAAGCACCTGAACTATTTTGTTTCAGGTGTTCGGAAGTTTTGAGAGTAAAACAGTTTGGGGAACTGTTTTAGCCTGAGCCCGGAAATTAAAGGGCGAAAGGGCTCAAAACTAATTGAACATGGGCTGAGGATCGTGTCAAAAAGATAAGTTCTCCTAGAATCGAAAGATTCAGCGTTAAACTTCCTATTTTGACTTTATCCGCAGACGCCCTTTATATCTTGATTTAGTCATGGAACTTCGCAGAAGTTCGTTTACGTCCGTAATCACCTAAGGAAAGCTAAAAAATTGATTTAAGGAACAATCAAAAGTAAAAACTATTTGGAGAAAAAATGACTGAATATAAAAACATCGTCGTAACTGGTGGTGCAGGTTTCATTGGTTCAAACTTCGTACACTATGTCTACAATAATCATCCGGACGTTCATGTGACTGTCCTTGACAAACTCACATACGCTGGTAACCGTGCCAACATTGAAGAAATCCTTGGTGACCGTGTTGAATTAGTTGTTGGTGATATTGCTGATGCTGAATTGGTAGACAAATTGGCTGCTAAAGCGGATGCCATCGTTCACTATGCGGCTGAAAGCCACAATGACAATTCATTGAACGACCCATCGCCATTTATCCACACTAACTTCATTGGTACATACACACTCTTGGAGGCTGCTCGTAAATACGATATTCGTTTCCACCATGTATCAACAGATGAAGTCTATGGTGACCTTCCATTGCGTGAAGATCTCCCTGGACATGGTGAAGGTCCTGGAGAAAAATTCACAGCAGAAACAAAATATAACCCATCATCACCTTACTCATCAACTAAGGCTGCTTCAGACCTTATTGTTAAAGCATGGGTTCGTTCATTTGGTGTTAAAGCAACAATCTCAAACTGCTCAAACAACTATGGACCATACCAACATATTGAAAAATTCATCCCACGCCAAATTACCAATATCTTGTCAGGAATTAAACCAAAACTGTATGGTGATGGTAGAAACGTCCGTGACTGGATTCACACTAATGACCACTCAACCGGTGTTTGGGCCATCCTTACTAAGGGGCGTATCGGTGAAACTTACTTGATTGGTGCTGATGGTGAAAAGAACAACAAGGAAGTTCTTGAGCTCATCCTTGAAAAAATGGGTCAACCAAAAGATGCTTACGACCGTGTGACAGACCGTGCTGGTCACGATTTGCGTTACGCTATTGATTCAACAAAATTGCGTGAAGAACTTGGTTGGGAACCACAATTCACAAACTTCGAATCAGGTTTGGAAGAAACAATTAAGTGGTACACAGATCACCAAGACTGGTGGAAAGCTGAAAAAGAAGCTGTTGAAGTTAACTACGCTAAGACACAAGAAGTACTTAAATAATTGGAAAATCTATCACTTATAAACTAGTGATAGATTTTTCTATTAAGAATTGTTAGGAGAGATGTTGAATAGAAAAGAATTGATTGAATATTTTGAAGTGATTAATAATCGTAAGCCACTATTCAGGAGTGTCAGCAGGCCCTTTTAAATGGTGAATTTGTTATGGAAGGAAGACAAGCTAATTTTACCAACAACGGTAAGAATATGACTGAAGAAGCCATGCCTTTATCAAATCAAATGACTGGTCAAATGGTCAATCACCCCTCTGCAAAGCAGCTTGTCTTTGTTAAACAGAAAAAAGTTTAGAAAGAAGACGTTTATAGGTCTTGCCATTGCTTTACTTCTTGTTCTAACAACAAGTCTTGGATTATTTTTATTTTCTTCCAAAGGAACAAACTTGGGTGGTTTGTGGGTAAATAGTAATAATACTGCTTTGGTTTATGACTTAAATGGGAAGAAGTCAAAACTCGTTGTAGGCTATAGGGAAGAAGAAATCAAAGAAATCTCTATTGGTCAGAAAGTTAGACAGAAGTTTGAAACAAGCTTAGAAGACGTCAGTGATTCAAAACTAAAAACGATTGCTGATTTTGACAAGAAATACCAATTACAGACAAAAGAGGTTGTATTGGTAAAGACGGAAAGGGGTTGGCTTCTATAATCTGATTCAGAAGGATGGGGCAAACTTTGTTCTAGATTTAACCTTATCAGACCTAGATTACTACGGTTCCAACACCAAAAATTTCAAAAAGAAATGTCTTTTTCACAAGGAAGAGGTTTCAAAAGTTTTTGTTGGAAAATGGAAGACATTTAATTATGAAGATGAATCAAAAGGAGAAGTTACTATCTCTGAAAATGGAGTAATGACTACAGATTCTGATGATATAAATATCTTAATTCTTACACCTTTAAAAGAATATCTGATGAATCAATCAGGCGGAGGTGATAATAGTAAGGTACAAAAAGAGTTTGCTGAAATACAGAAGTCCCTTAAGTCACACGGTTATCAGGCTAAGAGTGTTAACGATATCTACCACGTCGAGAAAGGTTTATACTATTTTGTAGTTGTGAATGGTAGTAAACGCATTATTGTCTCGGAAGATGCTACGATCATCCCTATTCAGGTTATCTTGAAAAAGAAGGTACTCGCTAATATCAGATAAGATAAGGAGTACTTAAATAATAGTCAAGAGTCTATCATTCCTGTGGGAGTGATAGGCTTTTTTGGTTAAAAGGACCTATTAACTTATAACAGAAAGACAAAACATTACAAAAAGTTACAAAATTACAAGGTAGTGTAAAATAAGTTGTGTAAACACAAAAAAGGAATAAATCCGTTATAGTAGAGTTGCAAAACATTACTAGAAAGAGATTTATTCCTATGACTCAGTTTACCACAGAACTACTTAACTTCCTAGCCCAAAAGCAAGATATTGATGAATTTTTCCGTACTTCTCTTGAAACAGCAATGAATGATCTGCTTCAAGCAGAGTTATCAGCCTTTTTAGGGTATGAACCTTACGATAAATTAGGCTATAATTCTGGGAATAGTCGTAACGGAAGCTATGCACGGAAATTCGAAACCAAATATGGGACTGTTCAGTTGAGTATTCCTAGAGATCGTAATGGGAACTTTAGTCCAGCTTTGCTTCCCGCTTATGGACGTCGAGATGACCACTTGGAAGAGATGGTTATCAAACTCTATCAAACCGGTGTAACGACTCGAGAAATTAGTGATATCATCGAGCGAATGTATGGTCATCACTATAGTCCTGCCACAATTTCTAATATCTCAAAAGCAACTCAGGAGAATGTCGCTACTTTTCATGAGCGAAGCTTAGAAGCCAATTACTCTGTTTTATTTCTTGACGGAACCTATCTCCCCTTAAGACGTGGAACCGTTAGTAAAGAATGTATTCATATCGCACTTGGCATTACACCAGAAGGACAGAAGGCTGTTCTTGGATATGAAATCGCCCCAAATGAAAACAATGCTTCTTGGTCCACCCTGTTAGACAAGCTTCAAAACCAAGGAATCCAACAGGTTTCTCTTGTAGTGACCGATGGCTTCAAGGGGCTTGAACAGATTATCAATCAGGCTTACCCATTAGCTAAACAACAACGTTGCTTAATTCATATTAGTCGAAATCTAGCTAGTAAAGTGAAACGAGCAGATAGAGCGGTTATTCTGGAGCAATTTAAAACGATTTATCGTGCTGAAAATTTAGAAATGGCAGTGCAAATTTTAGAGAACTTTATCGCCGAATGGAAACCAAAGTATAGGAAAGTCATGGAAAGTCTGGAGAATACGGATAATCTTTTAACTTTTTATCAGTTTCCCTACCAGATTTGGCATAGCATTTATTCGACAAACCTCATTGAGTCTCTTAACAAAGAAATCAAACGTCAAACGAAAAAGAAGGTTCTTTTTCCTAACGAGGAGGCTCTGGAACGTTATTTAGTTACCCTGTTTGAAGATTATAATTTCAAGCAAAATCAACGCATCCATAAAGGGTTTGGCCAATGTGCTGACACACTTGAAAGCTTATTTGATTAACATTCTTCAACTCTACTTGAGTGTTTACACATAATTATTGACAGTATCAATTACAAACAACGCTTGAATTTTATAATATAATATACATACAGAAAAAAGGTTTATGAAAATAAAAAGTATAGTTATCCATGTTTGTTTACTTGTTTTGTTATCTGTAGCTTTTTCTGGGGCTCTTATCGGATGTGGCTTCAAGTCAGAAAAAAGGCACTACATCATCATCTACAACTTCAACTTCTAAAGTAGTAAAGTCATCAGCAAAGACAAAAACTACTGAAAGGAAATCTGCTAAAAAGGCCAAGACCTAGCAAGTGATTCTGAATCTAGCTCAGTAAAAGAAATCAAGCTACAGCTGTAACTGATACTCAATCAGGAACAAGTAGTAGTGCTACTACTGAGTCAAATAAGTCTGGCCAAGTAACACCTGATACCCAAAGTGACTCTCATGTTCCATCAGCCTTGGTTGGAACCTGGACTGGTATGAGTCCTCAAGCAACAGATATTAGTTTTACAGTTGATGCTGATGAAAACATTACTTCAAAGGAAAATTTTAATGTCGCTTACGAACCCTATTGTCAAAGTTTTATAACTGCAAAAGCTGTACAGATTTCTGGTAATTTCTACGTTTAGTAAGGTGGCAATTACTCTCTGGCCTTACTGGAATAGGGGGATCTGGTTTCCAAGTTAAGCCTAGTTTTATTCTTGAAAATATCACATACACACCAGTTCAAGTTATCTCTGATTTGGGACCAACCTTTGATTATAGCCACTACAATGCTTTTCCATTTTCATTAACAAAATGAAGTAAAGAAGCTATCTGGAGAGATGGCTTCTTTTTTGCGTCAAACTCTTCTTTTTCAAGGTCTCATTTCTGCTAAAAAAATGGTAGAATAGTTACATGCAAACAAAACCAACATCAGCTTATGTGCACATCCCATTTTGCACACAAATTTGTTATTATTGTGACTTTTCCAAGGTATTTATTAAAAATCAGCCCGTTGATGACTACCTACGGGCTTTGATTCGTGAGTGGGAGCTTTCAGATATCAAGGAGCTTCGTACCCTTTATATTGGTGGGGGGACACCCACAGCTATTTCTGCTGAGCAATTGGACTACCTTTTAAGTCATCTTCAGAAGAACTTGGATTTATCAAAGCTGGAGGAGTTTACCATTGAGGCCAATCCTGGTGATTTGACGGTTGATAAAATTGAAGTACTAAAAAAATCTGCTGTTAATCGGGTATCTCTAGGGGTTCAGACTTTTGATGACAAACACTTGCGTCAAATTGGTCGCAGTCACAATCAAGCACAGATTTATGAAAGCATTGATAGCTTGAAGTCTGCTGGTTTCCATAATATTTCCATTGACCTCATTTATGCTCTGCCTGGTCAAACTATGGACCAAGTCAAGGAAAATGTGAGAAAGGCACTGGAACTGGATATTCCACATCTAAGTCTCTACAGTTTGATATTGGAACATCACACGGTCTTTATGAATAAGATGCGTCGGGGTAAGCTCAATCTACCCACTGAGGACTTGGAAGTAGAGATGTTTGACTATATTATCCAAGAGTTGGAAAAAAATGGTTTTGAGCACTACGAGATTTCTAACTTTACCAAACCCGGGATGGAGAGCCGACATAATCTCATGTATTGGAATAATGATGAATACTATGGAGTGGGTGCTGGGGCCTCTGGTTATGTGAATGGTGTTCGTTACCGTAATCGAGGACCGATCCAACATTACCTAAAGGCTATAGCTGAGGATGGTCATGCTAGACTCAATGAAGAACATCTGACTAAGGTAGAGATGATGGAGGAGGAGTTTTTCCTTGGTTTACGTAAAAAGTCGGGTGTGTCTATCAAACGGTTTGAAGAGAAGTTTGGTATGTCATTTGCGGATACTTATGGAGACATTGTGGAAAAACTACAGGCAGATGGTCTCTTGGTCAAGGATCCAGAGGTTGTTCGTATGACGAAACGTGGACTCTTTCTGGGGGATAGTGTCGCTGAGCAATTTATCTTGGAGGATTAGATGGGATTAAAATTTAGCATTCCTTATCAGATTCCGTTTTATGAGACGGACATCACACATCATGTGAAATTGCCACACTTATTGGCTTTTTCACTGCAAGTCTCTGGCATGCAGTCAGAATCTCTGGGTAATACGGATAAGGACGTTTTTGATAATTACGGTCTTGTTTGGATTGTGACAGACTATGCTATTGAGATTGACCGTTTGCCTCGCTACAATGAAAAAGTAACCATTACAACGGAAGCCATTTCCTATAATAAGATTTTCTGTTACCGTAATTTTTATATCACAGATGAGGCTGGTCAGCAAATCATGCTCTTTAAGACTACCTTTGCCCTCATGGATTATGAAACGCGTAAGGTAGCGGAGGTGCCAGATGAGGTGGTAGCACCTTATGGAGCAGATAAGATTAAAAAGTTGCTTCGAGGTCCTCACTATAAGACTTTGGAAAATCCGCTTGAGATCTTATACCGTGTACGCTATTTTGACCTGGACATGAATGGACACGTTAATAATAGTAAGTACTTAGAGTGGATGTTGGATGTTTTCGATTTGGACTTTTTGACCGAGTACACACCAGCCCATATTGATCTCAAGTACGTTAAAGAAATCCATCATGGCTCAAAAATTTATTCTGGCTATGAGTTTGACCAAGGCAGTTTGAGCAGTCAACACCAGATTTGTGTTGATGGTAATGTTCATGCCCAGGCCATTATTCAATGGAAAGAAATAGGAGACGAGTAAGATGACATATAAAGGTTATTTGATTGATTTAGATGGAACCATTTATAAGGGGAAGGATCGTATTCCTGAAGGGGAGGCCTTTGTTAAGGAGTTGCAGAAGCGCCAGATTCCCTATCTTTTTGTGACTAATAACAGTACGCGTACACCAGAGATGGTCCAAGAGCTTTTGTGTAATCAGTGCGAGTTGGAAACGCCTCTTGAAACTATTTATACAGCAACCCTGGCGACAGTTGACTACATGAATGATATGAATCGTGGTAAGGCAGTTTATGTTATTGGTGAGACTGGGCTTAAATCTGCTATTGCGGATGCTGGTTATACGGTAGATGAGGAAAATCCTGATTATGTGGTAGTGGGATTGGACCGTGATGTCACTTATGAAATGCTGGTTAAAGCAACCCTTGCTATCCATAAAGGGGCTATGTTTATTGGGACAAACCCAGATTTGAATATCCCAACAGAACGAGGTCTGCTTCCAGGTGCTGGTTCCCTCTTGGCCCTTATTGAGGCAGCGACGCGTGTGAAACCAATCATTATTGGTAAGCCTAAAGCTATTATCATGAACAAGGCTCTTGAAATCCTTGGAACAGAACGTAGCCAAACTATTGTGGTTGGTGATAATTACTTGACTGATATTACAGCTGGTATTAAAAATGACTTTCCAACACTTCTTGTGACGACTGGTTTCACCAAGGCGGAAGAAGTTGTGGATTTACCAGTAAAACCAGACCATGTACTTGCTAGTCTAGCGGAGTGGGATTTTGATGCGAACTAATATTGAAGCAGTGTTGACTCCTATTTGGCTCCTGGCCTTGTCTATTCTGGTCACGATTTACCTAGCATGGGACTTCTATTATTTTGATGTTGACTGGATGCATCTTTTGAACTATGTCGTTATCGGCAAAAGTGATCTTTGGCATAACTTCAATGTCCTCATGCGGTATCTGACCTTTCCTTGGGTGGGCCGTTTGGCCATGCCTGATTTTCCGTCGTCGGAGAGTGGTCTTAAGCATTTTCATGATGTCAAGTGGCTCTTTCATCTGGTTCAGATCCTTGTTGTCCTACTGGCTTATCCAGCTGTGAGCTTTCTTTGGCGAAATGTGAAGAAGGGGACTTTTGGTCTCTATCGTAAACTTTATCTGAGTCTAGCTGTTTTACCAATCCTTATTGGAGTAGTGGGATTTTTCCTAGGATTTGATCATTTCTTCATTCTCTTTCATGAGGCTCTCTTTCCTGGAGATAGTAGTTGGCTTTTTAATCCAATGCTTGACCCGATTATTAATGTTTTGCCAGAAGAGTATTTCCTTCAATGTTTTGTGATTTTCTTTATAATGTACGAGGGAATCATGATGGGATTGACCTGGCTAGCCCATAAACAGGTGAGAAGCTATTTAAAAAATAAGGAGTAATGATGTTTATTCGTGATAACCATTTGCATACCCATCATTCCTATGATTCGGATGCGAATTTTACTGATTATTTAACCCATTTTGATGGCGAGATTGTAACAACTGAGCATTATGATCTCTCTAATCCCTATACGAAACAGGACGATGTGCCAGATTACGAGTCTTATAGTCATGAGGTTGAAAAACTCAACCTCAAGTATGGCAATCGTATTAAACGAGGCATCGAGATTGGCTATTACCAGCCTAGAGAAAGCGATATTTTAGACTTTTTGGATGGTAAGGACTATGATCTCAAACTGCTTTCTGTTCACCATAATGGGGTTAATGATTATCTTGATGATGAGGTGGCTGAAATGGACAAGGCTAACATTATTCAAGAATATCTGGATAAGTTGGAGTATGCTGTTGGTCGTGTGGACGCAGATGTTCTGGCCCACTTTGACTATGGTTTCCGTCTTTTTGATATGACTGTTGATGAGCTAAAAGCTTATGAGAATCAGCTTAAACGTATTTTTAAGAAAATGATTGCTAATGATTTGGCTTTTGAGCTGAATTCAAAGAGCATGTACCTTTATCATCATGAAGGTCTTTATCGTTATGTCTTGGCCCTTGTCAAGGATTTGGGATGTCGCAAGTATTCTATTGGCTCTGATGGGCATAAATTGGAGCATTTTCGTCTGAACTTTGATAAGATTCAGGAGCTCTTGAGAGAATTCGAAATTACAGAAGATATGATTATATAGAGCAGACAGCTTCAGTTGAGGCTGTCTTTTCTTAAGGGAAACTTAAAGGAAAGACGCTATTATGGGATTTATAGAAGATTTTAAGATTTGCTTGTTATGCTAATTTCAAGCAATTCGTCGACAGCATCTACCAGCACTGGTGATGTCACTAAGACGGATACGACTTATAAAGATGACAATATGGAAATTGAAATCACGACGGGTAAAGCTAGTGATTCCACTTACTATGTTGCTGATATCAAGCTTTCAAGTGCGGACTACCTTAAAATAGCTTTGGACAAAACACCTATGGTACCAATATAACTGATGTCACTTCAAGTATTGTCCAGCAACATAATGCTATCTTTGCCATCAATGATGACTATTATGGGGATAACTAGTCAGGCTATGTGATTAAAAATGGTCAAGTCTATCGTGATACTGATCGAAACAGTGACTATGAAGACCCCTGCAGTCTACTCAGACGGTAGCTTCAAGACCTTTAACGATAGTGAGACAACTGCTCAAAAACTGGTCGATTCAGGTGTGGTGAATACCTTTGCCTTCGGTCCAACCCTGGTTGAAAATGGTAAGGTAGCTGTCTCAGAAAATGAAGAGGTTGGTCAAGACATGTCCGACAATCCACGTACAGCTATCGTAGTTAATGAAGAAAGTGATGGAAGTGTACACTACATTGTCATTGTCTCTGATGGTCGTACCAGTGAGTCGTCAGGATTGACTCTTTATGAAATGGCAGAGTTGATGAAATCTTATGGCGTGATGACTGGTTACAAGCTTAATGGTGGTGACTCATCAACCATGTATTCTAATGGTCAAGTCATTAATAAGCCAACCCACAAACGGAAACAAAATCTCAGAAAGGGCGGTGAGCGATATCGTTTACATCGGTTACTAAAAAATCTGCTAGCGAGCACTTTTTCACCACCTATATTGGTTTAACTATTTTTAGCCTGGTCTTTACCTTTGTCTATGAACTCTTTTCTTATGGTGAATCATCCACGTTTATGCGCCTGATGTTCTTTGCACCATTGGCTGGAGCTATGATTTATCTGCTAACAGGACTGGGAATGTCTTGGGTGAGAAATCGTGTCTCGAAATTCTTATTAAATTCAGCAATCGCGGTTGTATCAAGTGCCTGTTTAGTTAAAGGCATTGTTGAAGTTTCAGGACGTACAACTAGTGTGGATATGCCCTATTGGTATGTGGAAGCTGGACTACTTTGTTTGAGTCTTCTAATAGGATTTATCAGATCTAGAAAACTGGCTTAAAAATGAAAGCTTGGAGTAATTGAACTGCACCCCAAAAGTTAGACAGAAAAAATCTAACTTTTGGGGTGTTTTTATTATGAAACTAACTTATGAAGATAAAGTTCAAATATATGAATTGAGAAAGCAAGGAGAAAGCTTTAAACGACTTTCAAATCAATTTGGGGTGAACGTTTCTTGTCTAAAATATATGGTGAAATTAATTGACCGTTATGGAATAAACATCATCAAAAAAGGAAAGAATCGTTATTATTCTCCTAAATTAAAACAAGAAATGATTGATAAGGTGCTACTTGAAGGTCGTTCACAAAAAAGTGTAAGTCTTGATTATTGTCCTCCAAGTGGTGGAATGTTGCCTAACTAGATAGCACAATATAAAAAAATGGGTATACAATTCTTGAGAAAAGAAGAGGCAGAGTACCTAAAATGGAGCGTAAACGTAAGAAAACTTGGGAAGAAATGACAGAACTAGAGCGACTCCAAGAGGAGAATGAACGCTTACGTACCGAGGTGGCCTACCTAAAAAAGTTAAAAGAGTTAGAGGAAAGGGACGAAGCCTTACATCGAGAAAGGCAGAAACAGTTAGAGAAATGGTTTCAGGAGGATTTCGACTAGATTTACTTCTTGAAACAGCACGTTTAGCTCGCTCGACTTACTATTATCAGTTGAAACAACTAGATGGGCACGACAAAGATAAAGAGACTAAAGGCGAAATTCAAGAAATTTATTATGAGTATAAAGGAAATTATGGCTATCGCCGAATAACTCTGGAATTGAGGAATCGTGGTTTTGTAGTGAACCAGAAGAAGGTCCAACGTCTGATGAAGCTCCTTGGTTTAAGTTCCCAAATTTGTCGTAAACGCAAGTATTCTTCATACCAAGGAGAAGTTGGCAAGAAAGCAGATAACCTTAGTGATCAAGGTTGGCAATACCAACATCAGTATTAACATCAATTTTTAGAGGATAAGGGGATCCAACCGTCCATGTCACGTAAGGGGAAAAATAGTCCAGATAATGGTATGATGGAATCCTTCTTTGGCATTCTTAAGTCTGAGATGTTTTATGGTTACGAGAAGACGTTTCACTCACTTGAGCAATTGGAACAAGCTATTGTAGACTATATTGATTATTACAACAACAAACACATTAAGGTAAAACTAAAAGGACTTGGTCCTGTGCAATACTGAACTAAATCCTTTGGATAAATTAGTTGTCTAACTTTATGGGGTCAGTACACATACTTCAGGCTTTTTACCTTGCTTTGAAATTTTATTTAGGATAAATATACACCTTATAAGTGGAAAAATTATTTTGAATCAGGAAATAGACTAAAGAGATTTTTATGAAAATAACAGAGATTTATTTTTGTGACAGCAATATAAATAAAAGGAGACTTTTTCTAGCGATGGAAGCAGCTGAAACTGCATGCATTGCTGAAATTATCCACAGGGAAATATCACCTGACGACCATTAACTCCTTAGGAAATCTCAAAAAGACTATGTGTTTTTTTTATTAAATATACAAAAAAGGCTTGCATTGTTTTAAATTTTCATGTAGAATAATTTCAAATTAAATCGTTGAGAGAAAAAAGTCAGATCGTTTTACAGAGAATGCGGGAAGCTGAGAACGCATGAGATCAAAGACGACACATTCTTGAGAGCGTATGCGAACTCTGGATGACAGTAGTGTACGACGGGTGGTTCCGTTAGAGACTGGGAGTTACAAGTGAAACTTTGTGACTTCATGAGGAAGAGGGGGTGACCCCTGTTCGAATTAAGGTGGAACCACGTGCCAACGTCCTTGCAAAAGTTATTTTTGCGAGGACGTTTTTTGTTACACTTTTTAGAGTCTGTAACGAGAAGTACACTTGGTTAGAGTCAAAGAGAAAGGATAAACTATGGAAATCAAAGGATTACGAAAGATTGAACCCTATGTAGCGGGTAGTCAGCCTGCTGAGAAAAATATCATTAAGTTGAATACTAATGAAAATGCTTATGGACCAAGTCCAGCAGTTCATCAATCTTTAGCATCCTTTGATGCCCATCAGTTACGCAAGTATTCGACTTTGGATCAAACGGCTTTGCGTCAAGCTTTGTCTGATCAATTGGGTGTGCCTGCCGATCAGTTTATTATTGGAAATGGGTCAGATGACATCTTATCAATGGCTTTTCTAGCTTTCTTTAACAGTGAGGAAAAAATCATATTTCCAGATTTGACTTATGGTTTTTACAAGGTATGGGCAGATTTGTATCGCATCCCCTTTAGAGAAGTGCCTTTGACCTCCTCATTTGAGATTGATACTCAAGATTATTTGGTCGAAAATGGTGGAATTATCCTTACTAATCCGAACGCTCCAACAGGTATTTATAAACCTTTAGATCAAGTCGAGGAGATTGTAAAGGCCAACCAGTCGGTAGTTGTGATTATTGACGAATCCTATATCAACTTTGGTGGGGGGACGGCCTTACCACTCCTAGAAAAATATGACAATGTGTTTATCACCAGGACCTTTTCTAAGGATGCCTCCCTTGCTGGTCTGCGTGTCGGTTACGGCATAGGAAGTCCAAAACTAATGGCTGTCATCAATGCCGTTAAGAATTCAGTCAACCCCTATAATGTGGATAGCATTGCTGAAGCCTTGGGGACTGCAGCGGTTAGATCTTGGGACTATTATGAGGACATTTGCGCTAAGATTATGGCAACACGTGACTGGTTTAGCCAAGAATTGCAGGCGATTGGCTTTGATGTCCTACCTTCAAAAACTAATTTTGTTTTGGTCAAGCCATACGGAGTGACTGCAGGCCAATTGTTTGCCTATCTCCAAAGTAAGAAAATTTATGTCCGTTATTTTCCAAAAGTGGAGCGTATTTCTGACAGACTACGCATTTCTATTGGAACTCAGGATGAGATGGAGCGTGTATTAATGACCATACAGGAGTTACAAGCATGAAAAAAACGACCTTAGCCTTAGGAATGCACGATAAACTTTTCAAACGTGCCCGTACCATGTATCAGATTGAGCATTGCATTTGTGATTTGTTGATGACAAAGGGTTTTCTTCGTATTGAGACACCAACCTTAGAGCATTTTGAAGTCTTCAGTGATGTGGTGGACAATGGTAACTATAATTTCTTTGATAAAAATGGAGATCTTATTAGCCTACGTCCTGATATTACCAGTCAAATCGGGCGCGTAATTGCTTCCACACAAGTTCATACACCGATTAAATTTTCCTACTCTGGAAAGGTCTTTAACTACAACGAAGAGATGCGTGGCTTGTCCAATGAGCATACGCAGGCTGGTGTGGAAATCATTGGTTTTCCAGTTCATCAGGCATTGGAAGAAGCTGTGATATCTGCTAAAGAGGCCTTGGATGTGGCAGGTGTCAGAAATTACAAGTTTGAATTTTCACATGCCCAGCTCCTGCAACTCATTTTTGAAGAATTAAACCTTCCAGCAGTAAAAGAAGCAGAGTTGGCCACCTATATCCGTGATAAATCAATCACAGGTCTCAAGGAGTTCACTAAAGAAAATCCAAGTCAATATGACAAGGTTTTGGAGCAGTTGCCATTCCTCTTTGGTGAGACAACTGCTGTCTTGACCGAGGCGAGACAGTTAACCGACAATGAATCCTTTTTGACAGCTTTGGATAGTTTGGAAGTCTTAACCAGTCGCCTAGCTGATAATCTCCCAGAGACGACGCTCGATTTGGCTCAATTACCAGCAGTGCCTTACTACACGGGCATAATGTTTAAGGTCTTCGGTGATAAGGTACCGGATGCTTTTGTATCAGGTGGCCGCTACGATAAACTATTTGAACGTTTTGGGGCTACCGAGTTAACAGCGGTTGGTTGGGCTATTGATATCGACTCAGTTTATCAAGCAGTACATGACGATGTGGAATTTGGAGGTGACATGGATGACTAGCAATCAAATCACAATTGCCTTGACCAAGGGGCGTATTGAAAAAGATGCGGTTACATTGCTGGAAAAAGCTGGCTTTAATATGTCTTTCATGGCTGATAAGGGACGTAATTTGATTTTCGAGAGTCCTGACAACCGTTTCCGTTTTCTCTTGGTTAAAGCTCCAGATGTGACAACCTGTGTTAGACACGGTGTCGCAGATATTGGAATTGTTGGGAAGGATGTTCTGGTTGAACATCCGACAGGCTATTTGGAAATGTTAGACCTTAATTTTGGCCTTTGTAAATTCTGCGTGGCTTCAACAGAAGACTATAATCCTAATGACCATAAACGTAAACGTATTGCTACCAAGTATCCAACCATTGCAACTGATTATTTTAATCAAAAGGGTGAGGATGTCGAGATTATTTCGATTCAAGGGAGCGTTGAGATTGCCCCCGTTATTGGTCTGGCGGATGCCATTGTCGATATTGTAGAAACAGGGAATACCCTTGTTGCAAATGGCCTAAAAGTTTATGAAGATATTTGTCGGATTTCAGCACGAATGATTGTTAATAAGGCTTCTTTGAAAAATAATAAGGAAGTCCTGCAATTCATTCGTAAGATTGAATCACTTGTTGGAAACGAGGAGGTACCGTTCGAATGAAACGATTAACTGGAACTAATAAAGAAATTGCTGAGCTTCTTTATCAGGAGCAATTGGAACTTTCAAAAGAAAATAGAGACGTTGAAAGAACGATTCAAGCTATTATCGAAGACGTTAAAGAACGTGGAGACGAGGCCCTTCGTGATTATTCAGCGAAGTTCGATAAGGTTGATTTGACTGATATTGAAGTTGGACAAGATCTTATTGATAAAGCCTTTAAGGAAATTGATCCAGAGGTTTATCAAGCCCTAGTCAATGCTAAAGAAAACATTGAATCTTACCACAAACATCAGTTGGAGGCTGGTTTTGAGGACCAACCAAGTGAGGGAGTTATTCGTGGTCAATTGATTCGTCCCATCAATCGTGTTGGTGTTTATGTGCCTGGAGGAACAGCGGCTTATCCGTCATCAGTTCTTATGAATGTCATCCCTGCTAAAATTGCTGGGGTTAAAGAGATTATTATGATTACGCCGCCACAAGAACACTTTGTTCCTGCAATTCTAGTAGCCGCAAAATTGGCTGGTGTGGACACCATTTACCAAGTCGGTGGAGCTCAAGGAATTGCGGCCTTGGCTTTTGGTACAGAAACGATTCCAAAGGTTGACAAGATTACAGGTCCCGGAAATATTTTCGTGGCGACTGCTAAGAAGCAAGTTTACGGCATTGTCGGTATTGATATGATTGCAGGACCATCAGAAATCGGTGTTATTGCTGATAGTAGCGCTAATCCAAGCTATGTAGCAGCTGATCTTTTGTCTCAAGCAGAGCACGACAAGCGAGCACGTGCCATTTTGGTAACAGATTCTGAAGTCTTGGCCGATGCGGTTGAAAGCGAGATTGAACGTCAACTCAAGCTTTTACCACGAGAAGCGATTGCTCGTCCTTCCATTGAAAATAACGGCCGTATTATTATCACTAAGGACACAGATGCCATGTTTGAGCTCATGAACTCGGTTGCGCCAGAGCATTTGGAAATTGCTATGGACAAGGCCTATGATTATCTAGAAAAAGTGGAAAATGCTGGTTCCGTCTTTCTTGGTCACTTTACGAGTGAACCAATTGGTGACTACTATGCCGGTGCTAATCACATTCTTCCAACGACAGCAACCAGCCGCTTTTCATCAGCTTTAGGTGTACATGATTTTGTCAAACGTATCCAATATACGCAATACGACAAGGCAGCAGTCAATAAGGCAAAACACGATATTACAACCTTGGCTTATGCGGAAGGCTTGCAGGCCCACGCCAAGGCTATTGAAGTCAGAAATGACAATAATTGAGAGAGTAGAGGAAGCAGTTATGAGACAAGCAGAAATTGAACGTAATACCTTTGAAACCAAAATTAAGTTAAGTCTCAATTTGGATGCTCAAGAACCAGTAGACATTCAAACAGGTGTCGGATTTTTTGACCATATGTTGACCTTGTTTGCCCGTCACGGTCGTATGTCTTTGGTGGTAAAGGCTGATGGTGACCTTTGGGTTGATAGTCACCACACTGTTGAAGATGTCGGTATCGTACTTGGTCAAGCTCTTAAAGAGGCTTTGGGTGATAAAGCAGGTATCAACCGTTATGGAACGTCTTTCGTACCTATGGATGAAACCCTCGGAATGGCAAGCTTAGATTTGTCTGGACGTAGCTTCTTGGTCTTTGATGCTAGTTTTGATAATCCTAAATTGGGTAATTTTGACACAGAATTGATTGAAGAGTTTTTCCAAGCTTTAGCCTTTAATGTTCAAATGAATCTTCATCTCAAGATTCTCCACGGAAAAAACAATCACCACAAGTCAGAAAGTCTTTTCAAGGCAACAGGTCGTGCCTTGCGTGAAGCCATTACAGTCAATCCTGACATTCACGGCGTAAATTCGACAAAGGGGATGCTATGATTATCGTCATTGATTACGATGCGGGGAATATCGCAAATGTTCTGCGTGCCCTTGAAAAAATCGGTGTGACTGCAGAATTGTCTGCTGACAAAGAGAAAATTCTAGCTGCAGATGGTTTGATTTTACCTGGTGTAGGTGCCTATCCAACAGCCATGGCAGAGTTGGAGCGAAGAGGTTTGGTAGTTGTAATCAAAGAGGCCGTAGCAAAAGGAGTTCCACTTTTAGGAATTTGCTTAGGTATGCAGATTTTAACAGAAAAAGGACTGGAGCATGAAGAAACAGATGGTCTTGGCTTTATTCCTGGTGTTTGCCGTGCCATTCCTGCTAATAAGGAGCGGCCTGTCCCACATATAGGATGGAATGATTTGACTGTTAAGCAAGCTAGCCCTTTGACAGATGGTTTAGATGGCCAATCTGTCTACTTCGTTCACAGTTATTTTACGGATGTACCTATCCAATATATTGATGTTACTGCAGATTATAGTATCGAGGTTCCAACCATGATCCATAAAGACAATGTTTATGGTGCCCAATTCCATCCCGAAAAATCAGGTGATATTGGTTTAGGTATTATTAAACGGTTTGTGGGATTATGTAAAACCTAGAATCTCGTGAGAACAAAGATTTTTTAGTTAGAAAGGATGGTAGGGGAGATGCAAATTCTACCAGCAATTGATATTAAGGATGGACAGGCTGTTCGTCTCTTCAAAGGAGATTTCAACCAAAAAACCGTCGTCAATCCAGATGTTATTGAGCAAGCAAAAACCCTTAAGAATGCGGGCATCCAATTCATTCACCTTGTTGACTTGGATGGTGCTCTTGATGGTCGTGCCACTAACCGTGACTTGATTGCGGAGGTCAAGAAGATTTCTGGACTTGGCATCGAAATGGGTGGCGGTATCCGCACATTGGAGCAGATTCGTGACTATTTGGCAGTTGGCATCGACCGTATCATTATCGGTTCAATGGCCGTCAAAGATCCTGACTTCGTTAGAGCAGCTTTGGAGGAATTTGGTGCCGATAAGATTGTCGTGGGTATAGATGCAAAGGCAGGTCTTGTCGCTACAGAAGGTTGGTTGGAAACCAGCAATGTGGACTACATCACCTTGGCCAAGGAAATGGAAAAAATGGGCGTAACCCTCATTGTTTATACAGACGTTGATCGAGATGGCACACTGACAGGACCCAATCTTGATCACTACAAATGTTTGGTATCTGAACTCACAACCGCTAAAGTCATCGCTTCAGGTGGGATTGCAGAGCTATCCGACTTAAATCACCTACAAGAGATTGGTGTAGCAGGAACCATTGTCGGTAAGGCCTACTATAACGGCAATATCACTTTAGACCAGCTCAAGTCTTTCGGAGGTTAATATGCTTAAAAAACGTATTATTCCTTGTCTGGATGTCAAGGATGGTCGTGTCGTCAAGGGAGTTAACTTTGTGAATCTAACAGATGTTGGTGATCCTGTTGATTCTGCCCGTGCCTATTATGAGGCTGGTTGTGACGAACTTGTTTTTTTGGACATCACGGCGACTTCAGATAATCGTGAAACAACGGTTGACATGGTGCGACGCGTTGCCGATCAGGTCTTTATCCCTTTCACAGTTGGTGGTGGTATCCGTTCGGTTGAAGACATGAACAAGATGCTCAAAGCCGGTGCAGATAAGGTTGCTGTTAATTCCTCAGCCCATGCCAACCCGCAACTAATCGCTGATTGTGCCCAAAAATTTGGCAATCAGTGTGTCGTGGCTGCGATTGATGCTAAAAAGATGGCTGATGGGAGCTGGCATGTTTTTGTGGCAGGTGGCCGTAAGAATACCGGTAGGGATCTCATCCAATGGGCTCAAGAAGTCGTCGCCTTGGGGGCTGGAGAAATTCTCTTAACCAGTATGGACAAGGACGGCACCAAGTCTGGTTTTGATTTGGAAATGCTTAATCGTGTGGCAGAAGTCGTCGATGTTCCGATCATTGCTTCTGGTGGTGCAGGAAATATTGAGGACATTGTAGAAGTCTTTGAAAAGACAACAGCGACTGGTGCACTGGCAGCCTCTATCTTCCACTTCGGTGAGGTAAATATAGGTGAAACCAAACAAGTCTTGGCAAAAACAGGAATTGAGGTGAGACAATGACAGAGGTTAAACTTGATTTTGACAAACAAGGAGGACTGGTACCAGTTATTGTGACCGATTACAAGACAGGACAGGTGCTTATGTTGGCCTATATGAATGAGGTGTCCTATCAGTTGACCCTTGAGACTAAACAAATGCATTACTGGAGCCGTTCCAGAAATGAGCTTTGGCATAAGGGCGCCATATCTGGTCATTTCCAACATGTCAAAAGCATCAAGACTGACTGTGATTGGGACACCCTACTTATTGCCGTTGAACAAGAAGGAGCAGCCTGTCATACAGGAGCTTACAGCTGTTTCATCACGGATATATATGATGACAATCAAGATAGATAGGAGTAGCTATGTTAGAAACACTTTATAAGGAAGCCTTGGATCGTAAAAAGAATCCTAAAGAAGGGTCTTATACCAATTACCTTTTTGACAAGGGTCTAGACAAGATTCTTAAAAAGGTTGGCGAAGAAGCGACAGAAGTTGTAATTGGAGCTAAGAATGCTGATAAAACGGAAATTGCCAACGAGACAGCAGACATCCTCTATCATTTAGCCGTCATGCTAGTTGAAACAGGGGTTAGCCCTGAAGACGTTGAAGCCGTACTTAAGGCACGACAAGGCAAGCAAAGCAATGTTCATGACCGAAAAGAAGTAACAGATTATTGAGGATTATCTCAACAGATTGAGACTAAGAATAAAAGTTTGAAGTGACGCCTCAGTTTTTTGCTAGAGAAATCCCATGAAGAAAAATACTCCTAATATCTCAATGCTTTCTAGCTTAGCTGTTTTCTTCCTCTGTAATCTAGCGTGTCATATTAGGATATTAGAAGTGTGGGTTGTGGGTTACAAACTCAGTGAAAACGAAAACTTCAAAATACACAAAAACATCTCCGAAAATCAGTCGGAGATACCTTTTTGTTTTACAGAAACGATAGGGGTTACCTTGTGACAGGACTGTTGATCGCTAGGTCCAAATTCCTTCAGCGCAACGTGTATGCTTCAATGCTCAAGGAAAAGGATACATGTCAAATTAAGACTGATGAAAGAAGTCAATCACTTTTGTGGTTGCTTTTTTTGTTAAAATTAACAACTTTTTACACATTCAGCTCATTTGTCTGGCCGAAAAAGTGGTATAATAACTCTTGCTAAATCTTTATTTTGGAGTACATATGGCTAAGTCAAAAAATACTATTGAAAGTCGGATAGATTACTCGATTCTCTTGCCAGTCCTTATCTTACTGCTGGTTGGTATGGTCTCAATTTTTATCGCGACAAATTTTGATTATCCAAAGAATCTCGTTCATGTCATGTCTCAGCAATTACTATGGATTTTTCTTGGTTCAGTACTTGCTTTTGTTGTCATGTTATTTAATACAGAGTTTCTTTGGAAGGTCACTCCCTGGCTTTATATTTTTGGCTTGGGACTTATGGTTTTGCCTCTTATTTTTTATTCACCTTCTTTGGTTGCCTCGACAGGAGCAAAAAACTGGGTCAGTATTGGATCAGTCACCCTTTTTCAACCATCAGAATTTATGAAGATATCCTACATCCTTTTTCTTTCGAGAATAGGTGTTCGGGCTAAACAAGGAAAAGAAGTAACTGAGCTTCAAGATGACTGGTTGCTACTTTTCCAATATGTAGCGGTCACGCTTCCTGTCTTAGGCTTACTGGTTCTTCAAGGTGATATGGGAACGGCCTTAGTCTTCCTCGCTATTTTAGCGGGTATAATAGTGGTTTCGGGAATATCCTGGCGTATCATCTTACCGGTAGTGCTAGCCTTTGCAGCAAGTATAGCTCTGTTTATAATGGTGTTTATCACAGATTGGGGAAAGGAAATCTTGCTCAAGTTAGGGGTTCAGACTTATCAGATTAACCGTATCTCAGCTTGGTTGGACCCCTTCACTTATGCGGATGGCATCGCCTTTCAACAGACACAAGGGATGATATCGATAGGTACTGGTGGTATCTATGGAAAAGGTTTTAATCACCTTGATTTGAATGTACCAGTTCGTGAGAGTGATATGATTTTCACGGTTATTGCAGAAGACTTTGGTTTAGTAGGCGGTGGATTGGTTCTGTTGACCTATCTCTTCCTCATTTATCGCATGTTGCGAGTGACTTTCAAGTCTAATAACCGCTTCTATACCTTTATTTCTACTGGTCTTATTATGATGATTGTCTTCCATATTTTTGAAAATATTGGGGCGGCAGTAGGAATTCTTCCTCTGACAGGTATTCCTTTGCCTTTTATTTCTCAAGGTGGATCTTCACTCATCTCAAACTTGATTGGTGTTGGCTTAGTGCTTTCCATGGCCTACCATACCAACCTCAACGAAGAAAATAAAATTCTTCTGGCTATGTCTCGTCGTATGCGTGCATCTGGGACTAGTAAAGTAAAGGCAGTGTCTAAGACCAAAACTAAGAAAAACAAACCTTCGAAGAGTGCAATCAAGGCCTCACAAGAATTGGTCAAGGCTAAAGATAAGGTTGATAAGGCTACTGTGAAATTACCTCAAACTATTTCTCAAATTAAGCCTAGCCTTCACCAAGGCAAGCGTCGTAAGGGGTCTAAAAAGAAACCAACACGTAAACACTAATTAGAAGCAAGTTGGACAATCCAACTTGTTTTTCTTTATAAAAAATTAAGGTCTGTCCCCTTCTCTTTAGGTCTCCCTGTGGTATAATAGAAGGCGACTATTTCGAAAAGGGGTTTGCTATGATAGAGACAGCCAAGCAGCAAGAACGTGCTATTTTAGTAGGTGTTGAATTGCAAGAGACAGAGAATTTTGACATGTCCATGGAGGAACTTGCTAGTCTTGCCAAAACAGCAGGAGCAGAGGTTGTAGCTAGCTATACTCAAAAACGTGAACGCTATGATAGTAAGTCCTTCGTAGGTTCAGGAAAATTAGAGGAAATCAAGGCTATGGTGGACGCGGATGAGATTACTACGGTCATTGTCAATAACCGTTTAACCCCACGTCAAAATACCAATCTTGAAGCAGCATTTGGCGTAAAAGTCATTGATCGCATGCAATTGATTTTGGATATCTTTGCCATGAGAGCTAGAAGTCATGAAGGAAAACTTCAAGTTCATCTAGCTCAGCTCAAATACATGTTGCCCCGTTTATCTGGTCAGGGAATTATGCTCAATCGTCAAGCAGGGGGCATTGGTAGCCGTGGTCCTGGTGAAAGTCAGCTGGAACTCAATCGTCGTTCTATCCGTAACCAGATTGCGGATATTGAACGCCAATTAAAGATTGTTGAGAAGAACCGAGAGACCATTCGTGAAAAGCGTGTCGACTCAACTACCTTTAAAATCGGCTTGATAGGTTATACCAATGCTGGGAAATCAACTATTATGAACCTTATGACGGATGATAAGCAGTATGAGGCCAATGAACTTTTTGCGACTCTGGATGCAACGACTAAGAAAATATACTTAAAAGATCAGTTTCAAGTGACCTTGACAGATACGGTTGGTTTTATTCAGGATTTGCCAACAGAATTGGTGGCTGCCTTTAAGTCGACGCTTGAAGAAAGTCGTAATGTGGACCTCCTTTTGCATGTCATCGATGCTAGTGATCCGAATCACGAAGAACATGAAAACGTGGTTTTAGATATCCTTAAAGAACTGGACATGACTGATATTCCTCGCCTAGCTATCTACAATAAGATGGACGTGGCGAATAACTTAGTAGCAACAGTCTTTCCTAATGTTCGTCTCTCAGCGCGTGACAAGGGAAGTCGTGAGGCTTTGCGAAGACTCTTGATTGATGAAATTCAACAGAATTTTGAACACTTTAGTATTAAGGTTAATCAGGACCAAGCTTATAAACTTTATCAGTTGAGTCAATTAGCCTTGTTAGATAGCTATAGTTTTGAGACAGAAGTGGAAGAAATTACAGGCTATATTTCACCGAAAAATAAATGGAAATTGGAAGAGTTTTATGACTGATTATATGGATTTAGCTTTAAAATATGGTGGTTTTACAAGTTTAGATAAGGTATATCTTCAAAATACCTTGTCAGACCTTTCAGACAATCAAAAACTGGCCTTTATTACGCCACCACCAAGTGTTATTAATGCTTATTTTGCAGAGATTTACCAGAAACAGTCTCCAGAAGCAGCAACGGATTACTATTTGGAGCTTTCGAAAGAACTTAACCTCTTTAATCCAGTACCATCTTTTGATGAACACAAGCCCTTTATTCGTCTCAATCTGTCAGGAAAATCTTATGGTTTTTGCTATGAAAATGCTGATGAAGTGGCCCTAGTCTTTGCTGAGCATTTAGAGGTTCCAACGACTGATATTTTGTTTGAGCTTGCTCAAGTTTTCCCACAATATAAGGTTTATCTTGAAGGGACTCAAGTTAAAATGGCCAAGGTTGACTTTGATGAAGAAGTATTGGAAGAGTTGACACCAGAGACTCAGTTACTTAGTCGTGTCACTAAACTGAAGGGAAATGTCATTAAGTTAGCTAGCTTCAATCAAGATGAATTAGTGGAACTTTTGTCTCAATATAAAGATAAAGGGCAAACTGTTTATTATGGATTTGCTCAGCGTGAATGCCTGGCTTATATTGTCCAAAAATAAGAAAAACGATAGATAGAAAGTATAGAAAGTCATGGAATTACAATTTTTAGGGACGGGCGCCGGACAGCCATCCAAGGCTCGTAATGTATCGAGTCTGGTTTTGAAGCTCCTCGATGAAATCAACGAAGTCTGGATGTTTGACTGTGGGGAAGGAACCCAACGTCAGATTTTAGAAACAACAATCAAACCCCGTAAAGTTAAAAAAATCTTTATTACACATATGCACGGGGACCATATCTTCGGTTTACCAGGTTTCCTGGCGAGTCGTTCCTTCCAATCTAGCGAAGAACAAACTGACCTTGAAGTTTATGGACCAGTTGGTATTAAGCAATACGTCATGACCAGCATTCGTACCTCAGGGACACGCTTATCTTATCATGTGCATTTTAAGGAAATTGATGAAAATAGTCTAGGTTTGGTTATGGAAGATGACAAGTTCGCTGTTTATGCAGATAAGTTGGATCACACCATTTTTTGTGTTGGTTACCGTGTGGTTCAAAAGGATCTCGAAGGCACCTTGGATGCTGAGGCCCTTAAGGCAGCAGGCGTACCATTTGGTCCGCTTTTTGGACAAATTAAGAATGGACAAGATGTGGTTCTTGAAGATGGAACGAAAATCATTGCCAAAGACTTTATTTCCGCACCTAAGAAAGGTAAGGTTATCACTATCTTAGGTGATACCCGTAAGACAAATGCCAGTGTTCGACTTGGATTGGGGGCAGATGTCCTGGTCCACGAGTCTACTTATGGTAAGGGTGATGAAAAAATTGCCAAGAGCCATGGTCATTCAACGAATATGCAAGCAGCCCAAGTAGCTAGGGATGCGTCAGCTAAACGCCTTCTTCTAAATCACGTATCAGCACGTTTTTTGGGGCGTGATATCGGTAAGATGGCAGCAGATGCTAAAACGATTTTTGAAAACACTCACATCGTTCGTGACTTGGAAGAGGTAGAAATCTAATGGCTAAACAACGAATTATCGCTATTACTGGTGCCTCAGGAGGTCTTGCTCAAGAAATTGTCAAGCAGCTCTCCCTCAGTGACGGCATTATCCTCTTGGGACGAGACAAGGACAAACTTGAGAAATGCTATCGCCATGTGAAAAATAAAACCTGTCTTGCTATTGACCTCAGAGACGACAATGCCATTAAAGAAATGGTCGATTATCTCTATCAACGCTTTGGCCGTATTGATGTTTTTATCAATAATGCTGGCTTCGGTGAATTTAAGTCTTATGATAATTACACTAGTCAAGAAGTTCGTGATATGTTTGACATCAATACCTTGGCGACAATGACTTTTTCACGCTTAATTGCAGAGAAAATGGTAGAGCAAGGCTATGGCCATATCATCAATATCGCCAGCATGGCAGGAAAAATTGCGACAGCCAACTCAAGTGTCTATGCGGCAACAAAGTTTGCGGTAATTGGCTTTTCAGATGCCTTGCGTATAGAGCTGGCTGATAAGGGAGTCTATGTGACTACGGTCAATCCAGGTCCAATTGAGACATCTTTCTTCGATCAAGCTGATCCCTCTGGAGCTTATCTTGAGAGTGTTAAGAAGTTTATCCTCAGTCCTAAATATGTGGCTAAAAAGATTGTCCGTATTCTGGGCAAAAATAAACGTGAAGTTAATCTACCACGACTCTTAGCAGTTGCTTACAAAGGCTATACACTCTTTCCCACGATAGCTGATTACCTTGCACGAACAAGCTTTAATTATAAATAAAGAAAGAAGAACATGATTACATCAACGTATGATTGGAAAATAAACACAAAAGAGCCAGATGCTGGCTTTTTTAAACTTGCTAAAGAACATGGACTGGTAAAAACAGCAGCCAAGATTGCCTATGAACGTGGCATTAGGACAGAAGAGGCACTTGAAGACTTTCTAAAGGCAGATTTATCGCACCTTCATGATCCTTATCTGCTTCATGATATGGATAAGGCAGTGGCTAGAATCCGTCAGGCTATTGAAAATTATGAACAAATCTTAGTATATGGAGATTACGATGCGGATGGTATGACGTCAGCCTCGATTGTCAAAGAAGCCCTTGAAATGATGGGAGCTGAAGCTCGAGTATACTTGCCAAACCGTTTTACAGATGGTTATGGACCAAACGAAAGTGTCTATAAGTATTTCATTGAGCAGGAAGGTATTTCACTCATCATTACAGTGGATAATGGGGTAGCTGGGAATGAGGCTATCGCTTATGCGCAAGAGCAAGGTGTGGATGTTATCGTCACAGACCACCATAGCATGCCGTCACAGCTTCCAGAAGCTTATGCCATTGTTCATCCAGAACATCCAGGTGCTGATTATCCCTTTAAGTATTTGGCAGGTTGTGGAGTAGCTTTCAAAATAGCAACGGCCCTCCTCGAGACCATACCAACAGAGATGTTGGATTTGGTAGCTATAGGGACTATTGCTGATATGGTTAGCCTGACCGATGAAAATCGTATTATGGTTAAGGTTGGACTTGAAATTCTCAAGACTACTGAGCGTATTGGGCTTCAAGAATTGCTCCGTATTTCCGAAGTAGACCTAACAACAATTTCTGAAGAAACAGTGGCTTTCAAACTAGCCCCTCAACTCAATGCCTTAGGACGTTTAGACGATCCAAACCCAGCTATTGAACTATTAACCGGATTTGACGATGAGGAAGCGCAAGCCATTGCTCTGGAAATCAATGCCAAAAATGAAAAACGTAAGGAAGTTGTTCAAAACATCTTTGATGAAGCCATGAGCATGGTAGACTTGGATAAACCAGTTCAGGTTTTGGCTAAGGAAGGCTGGCATCCTGGTGTACTCGGCATTGTTGCTGGCCGCATCATGGAGCAGATCAGTCAGACAGTAGTAGTTTTAAATATTGAAGATGGCTTGGCTAAGGGATCAGCTCGTAGTTTGGAATCTATCAATATCTTCCAAGCACTTGATGACCACAGAGACATCTTTACTGCATTTGGAGGGCACGCTGGAGCAGCTGGTATGACCCTTCCAGAGGAAAATCTTACTCAACTCTCAGATATTTTATGTAGTTATGTCTACGATAATGACATTGATACGAGTGCCAAAAATACGCTTAATTTAGACGAGGAGCTACAACTCGGTGAGCTTGGCTTGGATACCATAAGGAGCCTCGAAAAACTAGCACCTTTTGGTATGGATAATAAAAAGCCAGTCTTTTGGCTACATGATATTACCGTTACTCAAGCTAGAACTATGGGGCAAAATGGAGCTCATCTTAAGTTTAAGGTTAAGCAAGGCAAGGCTAGTTTTGATGTTGTCGCCTTTAACAAAGGGCATCTGCTTCAAGAATTTCAGCAAGCTCAGGGGTTGGAATTAGCAGTGACGCTGTCCGTTAATGTATGGAATGGCCAGACAACACTACAGCTCATGTTGGCAGATGTGCGCGTGGACAATGTTCAGTTATTTGATTTTCGCTCAAAAAATATGATACTACCTGAGGGCCTACCAACTGTAGAAGAGGCCTCAGACGAAGCAACTGCAGTTGTCCTCGACACCCTACCGAATTCAGAGACGGAATTAAAAGAGTGGTTTGACGGTAAGGAATTCCAGGCCATTTATTTTAAGAATCGCATTAAGGAAGCCTATTATCTGACAGGCTATGGAACTAGAGAGCAATTTGCAAGGCTCTATAAAACCATTTATCAATTCCCAGAATTTGATGTGCGCTATAAATTAGATGACCTCAGTCATTATCTTAAGATTGATAAAATTCTTCTCATCAAGATGATTCAAATTTTTGATGAATTGGGCTTTGTCACTATTGATAATGGTGTCATGACAGTTAATAAAGAGGCTGGAAAACGTGATATTGAGGAAAGCAAGATTTTCCAGGACCTTAAACGTCTTGTCAAGTTCCAAGAACTCATGGCTTTGGGAACACCACAGGAAATTTATGATTGGCTCTACAAGCAGGAGCAGTAGTGCCTAACTAAGATAATTGGTTTAGAATCTAGAGGTTAGTATTTTCTAAATCCATGGATTCATGCTATAATAATATGTAAATATTTTTTGGCAAAATGCCCATAGGAAGAACAAATGAAATTAGAAGATTATATTGCAACTATTGAAAACTACCCTAAAGAAGGGGTTACTTTCCGCGATATTAGCCCGTTGATGGCTGATGGAAACGCTTATAGCTATGCTATTCGTGAAATCGTTCAGTATGCGACTGACAAGAAGATTGACATGATTGTTGGTCCCGAAGCACGTGGTTTCATTGTTGGATGCCCAGTTGCCTTTGAACTTGGTATTGGATTTGCGCCAGTTCGTAAACCTGGTAAATTGCCACGTAAAGTGATTTCGGTCGATTATGAAAAAGAGTATGGTGTCGATACTCTTTGCATGCATGCCGATGCAATCAAACCAGGCCAACGTGTACTTATCGTTGACGATCTCTTGGCTACTGGTGGTACCGTCAAAGCAACAATTGAAATGATTGAACGCCTAGGTGGTGTCGTTGCTGGATGTGCCTTCTTGATTGAGCTTGACGGACTTAATGGTCGTGAAGCAATCGAAGGTTATGACGCTAAAGTATTGATGAACTTCCCAGGATAAAACTATCTATGTTTTACAAAAGGCCTCAGGGCCTTTTTAACTCTTTTAAAAAATAAGTGTGTCATCATATAGTTTAAAGTTATAACTAACTAGAGAAAATATATATTTGATAACAATATTTACCCGGTTTATAATATGAAGATAGAATAAACAAGGATGGAGATGTTGTTATGCCTATAAAACTTGATAATAAGTTACCAGCTCTTGATGTATTGCGTTCGGAAAATGTCTTCATCATGGATGAGAATAGAGCTAGTAGCCAGGATATTAGACCAATGGAGGTCCTGATCCTTAACCTAATGCCAACTAAAGAAGTGACAGAAACTCAGTTGCTACGTCTTTTAGCAAATACACCACTCCAAATTAACGTAGAGTTTCTGTATATGGCTAGTCATAAATCAAAAAATACCCACGCTGAACATATGAAAACCTTCTATAAGACTTTTGATGAAATCAAGGACAAGTATTACGATGGTCTTATCGTAACAGGGGCTCCTATTGAACAAATGCCTTTTGAGGAAGTTGATTATTGGCATGAATTAACACGAGTTTTTGACTGGTCTAAAAAGCATGTTTATTCAACTCTTCACTTGTGTTGGGGAGCTCAAGCAGGTCTCTATTACAAACATGGGGTTGATAAGGTTCCCTTGTCAGAGAAATTATCAGGTATCTATAAGCAAACTGTTGACATGCCAGAAAATTTCCTCATGAATGGCTTTGATGATAGCTTTGTGTCACCGCACTCACGCTATACAGAGGTGACTCTGGAAGATATCAAGAATAAAACAGATTTAGACGTTGTTGCATCAGGTCAAGAGGTAGGTCTGTCCATTCTGGCAAGCAAGGATCTTCGTGAAGTTTACAGTTTTGGTCATTTCGAATATGATCGTGATACTCTTGCTAGAGAATATCGAAGGGATTTGGAAGTAGGCATCAATCCAGATGTGCCAGCAAACTATTTTCCTGGGGATGATCCAAGTCAGGAACCAAAACTTCGTTGGAACCTTGCGGCATCAACATTCTTTAGTAATTGGATTAACTACGCTGTATATCAAGAAACACCCTATCGTTTAGAAGAGTTGGAAGACGATTTTTCATTCTACGGTTATTTGTAGTAGGTTTCTCAAAAGACTTATGTTAAAACATAAAATTTTTTGAATTGACCTATCTACTCTGAAAGGTAAATATGAGTTTTTTTGAACAGTATCGAACAGGAAATCTAGTCCTTCCAAATGCCTTATTTTTTCACTTTAAGGATATTTTTCCATCAGCGGATGACTTTTTAGTTTGGCAGTTTCTCTATCTACAAACGACTACTCAGATTGGAGAAGTGGCCTCTAGCCAGATAGCGCAGGCAACTGGAAAGACCCCCACTGAGGTTAATAAAAGTATTACGACATTAACTGAGGCCGGACTCCTTGATTTTACGACTGTTAAAGTTAATAATGAAATTAAGATGGTTGTTGATGCTTCACCTGCCCTAGCAGTGTTAGACAAGCTAGTGAGTAGTGAAAATTCAACGACAGGTCCTGTTGCTGGCCAACCAACAAATACACAGCTTATTAAACAATTGACAGATGAGTTGGAACAGGCTTTGGGAATCTTGAATCCTATGGTAATAGAAGATTTAAATAAGGAAATTCAGGAAGAACACACTGACCCGGAATTAATCCGTGAAGCTCTGAAAGAGGCAGTATTTAACCGAAAAACCAACTGGAATTATATCAAAGGGGTTCTTCGTAACTGGAAATTAAGTGGTATTACTACTAAAATTCAAGTTGAAGAACGTCGTTTGGAGTATCAAGGAAAGAAACAACATCATCAGGTTTCGGATGAGTTCAAAACTGGTATGGACGCGGCCCGTCAATTGTGGGGTGGTCAATAATGTTGGGTAGAAAACGTGTTAATGAAGCTCTGGCCTTAATGGGAAAGATGTTTCCAGATGCACATGGTGAGCTGGAGTGGGAGACTCCCTTTCAACTACTAGTTGCTGTTATTTTATCTGCTCAAACAACTGACAAAGCTGTTAATAAGGTAACACCGGGTTTGTGGGCCCGTTATCCAGAAATTGAAGATTTAGCATCTGCTAATCTTGATGATGTTGAAATGTGCTTAAGAACCATTGGGCTATATAAGAATAAGGCAAAGAATATCATCAAAACTGCTAGAGCTATTTTAATGAATTTCGACGGACAAGTTCCCAAAACTCACAAGGAATTAGAGAGTCTACCTGGTGTTGGACGAAAAACAGCTAACGTCGTATTGGCTGAAGTCTATGGTATTCCGTCTATTGCTGTAGATACACATGTCTCTCGCGTTTCTAAACGACTGAATATAGCTCCAGAAAATGCTAGTGTAGAGGAAATCGAAGCAGAATTGATGAAGAAAATACCAAAGAAAGATTGGATTATCAGTCATCACCGCATGATTTTCTTTGGACGCTATCATTGTTTAGCAAAGAATCCTAAATGCCAGACTTGTCCTCTTCAAAGTTACTGTAAGTATTATCGAGAAACAACTAAGAAATAAGCTGAGGATGTGATTTTCGTCAGCTTTTTACAGTTGTAAGATTTTATTACAAACTAGTAACTTGACAAAAATCCCAGGCTTTAAGAAAATAGAAGAAACGATTTAGAAGCTGGAGCGAAATAGTGAATGGCTGAATTCAGTGATGAAGAGTATTTGAGAGTCTTAGCTGACAATGGTGATAGAGAAGCAGTCAAAGAATATGAGCAAGCTTTGGATAATCTTATTTTTTAGTTGCAAATTTCATTGGCTCAAACTAGTGATTCGCGGTGGCGTAAGGAAGTGCAAAAACTCTTGGAACAAGAGGAAAAGAAAAAAGGAACTACTTTCAAGAAAAAGAGGATAAAGCTGTGAGCGAATTTAGACGTCGTAAAACTGAAAGAACCAGGGGAAGGAAGGTTTCGAGTTTTAATAAACTCAAAGACCTAAAAAAATTCGATGGGTAATTGGAGGAATTGCTTTAATTGCAGTGCTCATCCCTTTACTTACTTTAGTGTGGTATAGTAATAACCAAAACGAAAATGTCACTAACCCATGGAAAAATGGCCAATTGGCTAAAAGTAAGGAAGGGTCATCATCAGATAGTAAGTCATCGTCAGATAGTAAATCATCTCAAGTTGATACGTCATCTTTGTCTGATCAGCAGTTAGGAGATTGTTTTTTTCTACCTATGCTGAAGAACGAGGCTCAACTGGTGATAATTATAAAAATTTAGGTTGGAGTGTCTATTCTTGGAAAGATGATGACGATGGTTTGGTTTATGCACAACTTTATGATGCGTATGGTAATGATGTCCTCCTTTTCCGAGTAAACACTAAGGAACAACTCGAAGCCTATGGAGGTATTGACGGTTCAAGTGGTTCATGGGACGTTGTTTCAAAAACTTATAAAACAAGCTAATTTAATCATGTTAAAGCACTAGCCAATAGTGGTTGAGACTGTCTTTTGACAGTCTTTTTTGGTATAATCTAAGATAATCGTATAAACAATTAAAAAGCTGATTGATAGTATTGGAGAATCATGGTTCTACAGAGCTTTTTTAGTGTCTTTAGATTTTTCCAGAGTCAAGTTAATAAAGGAGAGTTGTCGTGTCAGACTATTTATCGGTCACATCCTTAACCAAATATTTGAAAATGAAATTTGACCGTGACCCTTATTTAGAGAGGGTATATTTGACAGGCCAGGTTTCCAATTATCGCCGACGCCCGAGTCATCAGTACTTTTCTCTTAAGGATGAAGGGGCAGTCATTCAGGCAACGATTTGGGCTGGGGTCTTCAAAAAAATTGGTTTTGATCTTGAAGAGGGAATGAAGATTAATGTTGTTGGTCGGGTGCAGATTTATGAGCCTAGTGGTTCATATTCCCTTATTATTGAGAAGGCTGAGCCGGATGGTATTGGTGCACTCGCCCTCCAGTTTGAGCAGCTTCGTAAAAAACTTACTGCTGAAGGCTACTTTGATGATCGTCATAAGCAACCTCTTCCTAATTTTGTCAAGAAAATTGGGGTTATCACTAGTCCTAGTGGTGCGGTTATTCGGGACATTATTACAACGGTTAGTCGTCGTTTTCCAGGTGTAGAGATTCTGCTTTTCCCTACCAAGGTTCAAGGTGACGGAGCGGCGCAAGAGATTGTTGAAAATATTCAAAAAGCCAATCAGAGGGAAGATCTGGATCTTCTTATCGTCGGCCGTGGTGGAGGTTCAATTGAGGACCTATGGGCCTTTAATGAGGAAATTGTAGTTCAGTCCATTTTTGAGAGTCGTCTACCTGTGATTTCAAGTGTTGGTCACGAAACAGATACGACTCTGGCGGATTTTGTAGCGGATCGCAGGGCTGCTACACCTACAGCAGCAGCTGAACTTGCTACTCCGATATCAAAGGCTGATACTTTGGCTTGGATTCGCGAAAGACAAAACAGAGCCTACCAAGCTTGTTTGAGGCGCATACAGTATAATCAGGAACGTTTAGCCAAATTATCACAATCGGTTGTCTTTAGGCAACCTGAACGTCTTTATGATGGATATTTACAAAAGTTAGATCGCCTAACAACAAGGCTCGAAACCTTCATGAGTCAAGATTTTGAGCGCAAACAAAAATCAGCTGAATTTTTGAGACAGCGATTACACGGTCTAAATCTCTCGACTCGTGTTAAGAACTATCAAGATCGTCGAGAGTCCTTACAGCGACTTTTAGTGACCACAACTAAGAATACTATCAATGGTAACCGCGTTAGACTAGAGAAGGCTCAAGATGCCCTATTGTCTCTAGATACTAGCCGTATTGTTGCCAGGGGCTATGCTATTGTCAATAAAAATGATAAGCCCCTAACAACTATCAAAGATATTACTGAAGGCGAGCAATTAACAATCCAAATGAGAGATGGACAACTAGAAGTAGAGGTGAAAAATGTCAACGAAAAAAACATTTGAAGAAAATTTACAGGACTTAGAAGCTATCGTCACAAAACTTGAAACAGGTGATGTTGCTCTTGAGGATGCGATTGCTGAATTCCAAAAAGGTATGGTATTGTCTAAAGATTTGCAGAAGACCTTGGAAGATGCTGAAAAAACACTTGTTAAGGTTATGCAAGCAGATGGTACAGAAATGGAAATGGATGCCTAATGACCAAGCTAAAAAAAATTGATGCTGCTATACGGGATTTTTATCAAAAGAAAACCCCACCAGTATCAAGCGATTTAATCTCTGCTATTCTTTATTCAGTTGATAGTGGCGGTAAGCGTATCCGTCCACTGATTTTCTTGGATTTACTTGAAGGATTTGGTTTAGAGTTAACTCCCAGTCATTTTGATATTGCAGCAAGTCTTGAAATGATTCATACCGGGAGTCTGATTCACGACGATTTACCGGCAATGGACGATGATGATTACCGTCGAGGACGTCTAACAAACCATAAAAAATTTGATGAAGCAACGGCAATTTTAGCTGGTGATTCTCTCTTTTTAGATCCCTTTGCACTTGTAGCTCAAACAGAGCTTTCTGCAGAGATTCGTGTTCAATTGATTCACGCTCTATCTCATGCGTCAGGGACCTTCGGTATGGTTGGTGGTCAGATGTTGGATATGAAAGGTGAAGGTCTGGAACTTGATTTATCGCAACTGGCTAAGATTCACGAGAATAAGACTGGTAAGCTTCTAACCTTTCCTTTTGTAGCGGCTGGTATTGTGGCCCAACAAGAAGATCGAGTCATGGAAAATCTTCAAGAAGCTGGTCGCTTGATTGGTCTTGCCTTTCAAGTTCGTGATGACATTTTAGATGTGACTGCTGACTTTGAATCCTTAGGAAAAACGCCTGGAAAAGATGTGGTCGCTGGGAAATCAACCTACCCTGCTCTTCTTGGTTTGGAAAAATCATATGCCATTCTCGAGGAATCACTAAATAAGGCTGAGGCCATTTTCAAAGACTTGGCTGAGTACCAAGGTTTCAAGCAAGACAATATTATGAAAATCATAGAAAGGTTAAGATTCCATGCCTAAGGAAAGAGTAGATGTCTTGGCTTATAAACAAGGCCTATTTGAAACGCGAGAACAAGCTAAACGCGGTGTTATGGCTGGTTTAGTTGTTAATGTTATCAATGGTGAGCGTTACGATAAACCTGGTGAAAAAATTGATGATGGAACAGAGTTGAAGCTCAAAGGTGAAAAGCTTAGGTATGTGAGTCGTGGAGGACTCAAACTTGAAAAAGCTTTAGCTGTTTTCAATCTATCAGTTGAAGATATGATAACCATTGATATCGGTGCCTCAACAGGTGGATTTACCGATGTCATGCTTCAAAATGGTGCTAAACTGGTTTATGCAGTAGATGTTGGTACCAATCAGTTAGTTTGGAAATTGCGTCAAGATGATCGAGTGCGTTCTATGGAGCAATATAATTTTCGATATGCTGAACCAGTCGATTTCACAGAGGGATTACCATCATTTGCATCTATTGATGTTAGTTTCATCTCTCTTAATTTGATTCTACCAGCTTTGGCTAAGATATTGGTTGATGGAGGGCAAGTTGTTGCTCTTGTGAAACCTCAATTTGAGGCAGGCCGTGAACAAATTGGAAAAAATGGGATTGTACGTGAGAGCAGTATCCATGAAAAAGTATTAGAAACCGTAACAGCTTTTGCAGTTGACTATGGCTTTTCAGTTAAAGGACTGGATTTTTCTCCTATTCAAGGTGGTCATGGTAACATTGAATTTCTCGCACACTTGGAGAAGACAGATTCTCCTCAAAATGATGTTCCAACTTCAATCAAAGAAGTTGTAGCACAAGCACATAAGGAGTTTAAGAAGAATGAAGAAGAAAGATCGTTTGGAGTTAATCCGAAAGATTGTCCAAGAAAATAAAATTACGACCCAGAAAGAATTGGTAAGATTACTCCAGGCTGAGGGGTTGAAGGCTACTCAGGCTACGGTATCACGTGATATCAATGAAATTGGTATTACCAAAGTGCCAACCGAAGATGGTTCGTACATCTATGGGCTCTCAACTGCTCCTAGACGAGTAGGTAGATCTTCTGTTGCTTGTCGCCGCTTGTTGCGTATTGATAGACAACATGCCTTTATGAATATCTTAGTTCAGCCAGGGACTAGTCGTCTCATCAAAAAGATTCTTTTGGATGAATACAAGCATTTGATTTTTAGCTTGATTGCTGATGATGACACGCTCTTTTTGGTTGCTCAGTCAGAATTAGCAGCTATCGAATTACATGGACAAATCGTCAAGTGGGTTGAAGAATAGGAGGAAGCATGCTTCTCGAAATTACGATAAAGAATTTCGCAATTATTGAAGAAATTTCTCTTAACTTTGAAAATGGGATGACTGTTCTTACCGGAGAGACTGGGGCAGGAAAATCCATTATCATTGATGCCATGAATCTTATGTTGGGGGCACGGGCATCTAGCGAAGTTGTCCGTCATTCAGCCCCCAAGGCGGAGATTCAGGGCTTCTTTTCAATTGAACAAAATCCTGCTTTAGTTAGTCTCTTGGAAGACAATGGGATTCCTGTTGAAGATGAGTTAATTATCCGCCGTGAAATTTTCCAAAATGGTCGAAGTGTTAGCCGTATCAACGGTCAAATGGTCAATTTAACGATTCTTAAAGCTGTCGGCAACTTTTTGGTAGATATCCATGGACAGCATGATCAAGAAGAACTTATGAGACCTGCTCTTCACATAAGCATGCTTGATGCCTTTGGTGACAAGGATTTTTTTCAGGCAAAAAAAGAATATCAGGAATACTTTGATCGTTACCGTGAGCTAAGAAAAGCTGTTCTTGAAAAACAGAAAAACGAGAAAGAGCATAAGGCTAGAATTGAAATGCTAGCTTTTCAGATTGCAGAAATTGAAGCAGCCTCTCTAAAAATAGGTGAGGATCTAGCTTTGATGAAGGAGCGAGATAAACTCCTCAATCATAAGCAGATTGCTGATACCTTAACGAATGCTTATGTTATGCTGGATAATGAAGATTTTTCAAGCTTATCAAATGTCCGTTCTGCCATGAATGATCTCCAATCTCTTGAAGAGTATGATTCTGATTATAAAGAACTCTCTAATAATTTGTCAGAAGCCTACTATGTCCTTGAGGATGTCACTAAACAGTTAGGAGATCTTGTAGATAATTTAGATTTTGATGCTGGGCGTTTGCAAGAGATTGAATACCGTTTAGATACGATTAATGCCATTACCCGTAAATATGGTGGAACTGTTGATGATGTCTTAGATTATCTCGAAAATTCAAGTAAAGAATATAACCTATTGACTGGAAATTCTAGCTCTTCTGATGCTATGGAACAAGAGCTTAAGCAACTTGAAAAAGACTTACTCGCGTCTGCAGAAACCTTGCAAAGGGAACGACATCAGATTGCAAACGCTCTTGAGTCAGAGATAAAGACTGAGTTATGTGATCTGTATATGGATAAGGCTGATTTTAAAGTTGTCTTTACTAAGGGGAAATTTAACCGTGATGGTAATGAGCAAGTTGAGTTTTATATTTCAACCAATCCAGGTGAAGGATTTAAACCGCTTGTTAAGGTTGCATCTGGTGGCGAACTGTCTCGACTTATGCTAGCCATTAAGTCAGCCTTTGCTCGAAAAGAAGATAAAACTAGTATTGTCTTTGATGAGGTTGATACTGGAGTGTCGGGCCGTGTAGCCCAGGCTATCGCACAAAAGATTCATAAGATTGGAAGTCATGGTCAGGTATTGGCTATCAGTCACCTTCCTCAAGTAATCGCTATTGCAGATTATCAATTCTTTATTTCTAAAGAAAGTGATAACGAGACAACTGTATCTCGTGTTCGTCTCCTAACACCTGAAGAAAGAGTTGAGGAAATCGCCAAGATGCTTGCAGGTGATAATTTGACTGATGCTGCCTTGAGTCAAGCTAGAGCTTTATTAAAAGTGGATGAACCTGTTTAAGAAAAGAGTTGGGCAAACCTCTCTAGTCATGCTATAATAGAATAAAAAAATTGTTTTAAGCGAGAGAAATATGAGTAAAATCAGAATTGTAACCGATTCGTCAATCACGATTGAACCGGAATTGGTTGAAAAGTACAATATCACTATTGTTCCATTGTCAGTTATGATGGATGGTGTCATCTATTCAGATAGTGACCTTCGTGAAGAAGGTCGTTTCCTGGAAATGATGAAGAATAGTAAAGAGTTACCAAAGACAAGTCAACCACCAGTAGGGTTGTTTGCTGAGACATTTGAAAAATTGATTAAAGATGGTGCAGAGCAAATTATAGCTATCCATCTTATGCATACTCTTTCTGGGACATGTGAGGCTTCACGTCAAGGAGCTATCCTTTCAGGAGCTGATGTAACAGTTATAGACTCAGGTTTTATAGATCAGTGCCTAAAATTCCAAGTAGTTGAGGCTGCTAAACTCGCGCAAGCAGGGGCTAGTCTTGAGGACATTGTGGCACATGTAGAAGAAGTGAAAAGTAAATCTGAACTTCATATTGGTGTCTCTACCCTTGAAAATCTTGTTAAAGGTGGTCGTATTGGTCATGTTACAGGGCTTTTATCATCATTGCTCAATATTCGTGTTATTATGGAATTGAAGGACTATCAGTTAAATACTGTTGCCAAAGGTCGTGGTGCAAAAACGTTCACGAGATGGTTGGATTCTTACATTGATGCTATCAAGGATCGCAAGGTTGCTGAGATAGGTGTCTCCTATGCTGGAACACCTGTGCTGGCACATGAACTTGCTTCGAAACTTAAAGTATTGGGTGCACCAATTTCAATTCTTGAGACTGGTTCCATCATTCAAACACATACTGGTGAAGACGCCTTTGCCGTAATGGTTCGCTATGAATAAATTGAAAGAATCAGAATTACTTAGAAGCTTTGCAGGCTTCTTCTTGTTTTTTCTATTATTTGTGGGGCTACTCATTTTTATTGTACCAAGCAGCCATCAGTCATCAAAGATTTCTGACAAGATAAGGTCTGTGAAAAAAGAAAAGGTAACTTATGTGGCCATTGGAGACTCACTTACTCAAGGTGTGGGTGATAGCAGCAATCAAGGGGGCTTCGTTCCTGTTTTATCACAGGCCTTAGAGTCAGATTTTAATTGGCAAGTGACTCCTCGTAATTATGGTATCGCAGGAAACACTAGCAATCAAATCCTCAAAAGGATGCAGGAGAAGAAGGATATCAAAAGGGATCTCAAAAAGGCAAAATTGATGACTTTGACTGTTGGTGGAAATGATGTGATTCATGTCATTAAGGATAATATCACCAATCTTAATGTGAATACCTTTAGCAGAGCTGCTGTGGGCTATCAAAAGAGATTGCGACAGATTATTGAGCTGGCTCGTAAGGAAAATAAAACATTACCGATTTATATTACTGGTATTTACAATCCGTTTTATCTTAATTTTCCAGAGATGACAGAAATGCAAACCATTGTTGATAATTGGAACCGGTCTACCGAAGAAGTGTCTAAGGAGTACGACAATGTCTACTTTGTTCCAGTTAACGATCTGCTCTATAAGGGAATTAATGGTAAGGGTGGAGTGACGAGCTCTGATGAAACATCACAGTCTACCAAATCATCCCAAGATAGTTTAAACGATGCTCTATTTGAGAAAGATCATTTTCATCCCAACAACACAGGTTATCAAATTATGTCAGATGCGATTTTGAAACGTATAAACCAAACAAAGAAGGAGTGGTCAGGTGAGTAAGGTATGGAAATGGTTATTTTTGGGACTTTTAGCCTTAAATCTAGCCCTAATTAGTGTCGTGACGGTTAGAATAATGACACCAGTCGAAATGAGCCCAGTATCCTTACCTAAAGGAGCTGCTAAAATTGGAAAGTATAGTATGAGTAAAGAGGAGCTTGATGCGTCGCTTAGAGGGTTTGCTCAAGATTATTCTACTGATAAGATGCGTTTCAAGGTCAAAGTGACTAATTCTAAAATTGTTTTTGAGAGTAGTTACAAGGTCTTAGGTCACGCAGTCCCCCTCTATGTTTACTTTACGCCTCTTGTAAGTGAGTCGGGTGCTGTCGTTCTTCAAGTGTCTGAGCTCTCGGCAGGAACCTTGAAGCTCCCTATTTTAGATGCTCTTAATATGATCAAACGTTCAACAAAACTTCCTGATTACATTGTAATTGACAGCAAGAAGGGTAAGGTTATCCTAAATATTCAGTCTATGAAGAATGATAAGGGAATAACAGCACGTGCTCAGAGTTTCGATTTAGTTAATGATCGTATCGAATTTGACATCTATAAGACAATAAATTAAAAACGCTTTACTTTTTACAAAAAAGCGATGAAATTAGCATTTATTACTTGACCTCATAAGGCTTTTAGGATAAGATAATACTTGTTAAAGCGCTAGAAATATCATTCGCTTATGAATAAATTGGAGGATTGTTACAATGGCTAACAAACAAGATTTGATCGCTAAAGTTGCAGAAGCAACTGAGCTTACAAAAAAAGATTCAGCAGCAGCTGTAGATGCGGTTTTTGCTTCTATCGAAGAATTCCTTGCTGCAGGTGAAAAAGTACAATTGATTGGTTTCGGTAACTTTGAAGTACGTGAACGTGCTGCTCGTCAAGGTCGTAACCCACAAACTGGTGAAACTATCTCAATCGCAGCTTCTAAAGTTCCTGCATTTAAAGCTGGTAAAGCTCTTAAAGACGCAGTCAAATAATGTTAATCCCCCTAAGCTTTTAGGGGTTTTGATTTATACAAAAAATATAAGGAAAATTATGAAAACTATAACAGTGGTATTGATCTTTCTTTTGGTTTTTACTGTTATTAAGTTATCAGCTATTGTTGAAATTAGTAAACTGATGAAGCCAAGTGAAAAACAGATCGAAGAAGCTCGTCAAAAGCGTATTCAAGCCCAAAAAGAGGGGAAGGATACTTTTGAAGTCTGGGATGAACGAGACGATGATAGTCTCGTATAAGAAGAGAAACTCATCCTCAAATAAAGATAAAAAGAGTTTGGAAAAAAATCCAAGCTCTTTTTGGTTATCTGTCAATATAGTGCAGTTTTCCACGAAAGTCTTCAAGAGTTTCATAACCTTTTTTTGCCATGATTTCTTTAAGTTCTTTAGTGATGCGATCAAAGATAGTAACACCTTCTTTTTGAAGTGCAGTACCTACTTGCACCATACTTGCGCCACAAAGGATGTGTTCAAAAGCATCACGACCAGATTTTACACCACCAGTACCAATAATTTGGATCTCAGGTTTCAAACGTTGGTAGAAGGCATGGACGTTTGCCAAAGCAGTAGGTTTAATATAATCACCACCAATACCACCGAAGCCATTTTTTGGTTTGATGACAACAGATTCATCTTCAATGTAAAGTCCATTACCAATAGAGTTCACACAGTTAACGAAGACAAGAGGGAATTGGTTGAAAACAGCAGCTGCTTGATCAAAGTGAACAATATCAAAGTATGGTGGTAATTTCACGCCAAGAGGTTTCGTAAAGTAAGAGAAGACTTCAGTAAGGATATCGGTTGTGGTTTCAAAATCGTAAGCAATTTGAGGTTTGCCTGGAACGTTAGGACATGAGAGGTTGAGTTCAACGAGTCCCTCATAGTCACTTTTTTGAACTTTTTTAAGAATAGTGTGTGTTTCTTCTGGTGAGAGTCCCACTAGTGAGAGGAAATGGTTTTTTGTATTGGGTTGATTTTGCAATTCAATGACATAGTCAAGATAATATTCAAAACCGTTATTTGGCAAACCCATTGAGTTGATTGAACCAAGGGGTACATTGACATAACGAGGTTCTGGATTACCAGGACGGGCCTCAAGTGTCCCTGTTTTTGTGACGAATGAACCAGCAGCTGAAGCTTCAACCTCTGCCAGCTCTTCTTTGGTCATGCAGTAAACACCAGCAGCATTCATAAGACAGTTATCAAACGTAAAGTTACCAACTTTTGTAGCAGTAGAAACCATAAGATCCTCCTTAAGTATCACAAAGTAAAATGTTACTATTTTCATTTCATTCTAGCATGAAAGAAGGCTTAAAACAAGGAAATAATGGATAGGTATAAGCTTCTGACTTAAAAATCTGATTAGTTTTAATTTGCAAAGGAAAGGAACAGTAGAATTTTACAGAATTTTGATATTTTGCTAGCTTTTTCAATGTTTTTTGGGTAGAATATATAGAGTAGATGGGTTTAACCCGAAATAAAAAGGAGACATAACTAATGGTAAAATTGGTTTTCGCTCGCCACGGTGAGTCTGAATGGAACAAAGCTAATCTTTTCACAGGTTGGGCTGACGTAGATCTTTCTGAAAAAGGTACTCAACAAGCTATTGACGCTGGTAAATTGATTAAAGAAGCTGGTATTGAATTTGACAAAGCTTACACTTCAGTATTGAAACGTGCGATCAAAACAACTAACCTTGCGCTTGAAGCCTCTGACCAACTTTGGGTTCCAGTTGAAAAATCATGGCGCTTGAACGAACGTCACTACGGTGGTTTGACTGGTAAAAATAAAGCAGAAGCTGCTGAACAATTTGGTGATGAGCAAGTTCACATCTGGCGTCGTTCATACGATGTATTGCCTCCAAAAATGGACCGTGATGATGAGTACTCAGCACACAAAGACCGTCGTTACGCTTCACTTGACGATTCAGTAATTCCAGATGCTGAAAACTTGAAAGTAACTTTGGAACGTGCCCTTCCATTCTGGGAAGATAAAATTGCTCCAGCTCTTAAAGATGGTAAAAACGTATTCGTAGGTGCACATGGTAACTCAATCCGTGCCCTTGTAAAACACATCAAAAAATTGTCAGATGACGAAATCATGGATGTTGAAATTCCAAACTTCCCACCATTGGTATTTGAATTTGACGAAAAATTGAACGTTGTTTCTGAATATTACCTCGGAAAATAAGCTAAGAAAAGTAGATATTAAGAACAATTAGAAAAGTTGACTTTGGTCAGCTTTTTTGTTTTTCTGAAAAAAATATAAAAATCGGTCAGAAAAGTCAGTCAATTCAGTATTTTTTTCCTTGACTTTCGAGATTGAAAGATGTATCATATAAAACAAGATACATCGAAAGGAAATAAATCAGATGACATTCGCAACTACAACTATCTTGCTATTGCGTAATGAGGGCTAGTGCAAAAGCATTAGTCCTGTTTGGTTTACCAAGCGGGAGTTCAAAACATCTCGCTTGGGTTTCCGAGTGAGATGTTTTTTTACTACTATTGTTTTTACTTTTAGAAAGAGGATTGTCTATGCGTAAAGTGGAGTTTCTTGATACAAGCCTTCGAGATGGGGAACAAACACCAGGTGTTAACTTCTCAATCAAAGAAAAAGTTGCTATTGCAAAGCAACTTGAAAAATGGGGAATTTCTTCAATCGAAGCTGGTTTCCCTGCAGCTAGTCCAGATTCATTTGAGGCTGTAAAACAAATTTCAGCTGCTATGACTACTACAGCAGTTTCTGGTTTGGCTCGTTCTGTAAAGTCTGATATTGATGCTTGTTATGAAGCTATTAAGGATGCAAAATTCCCACAATGTCATGTCTTTATTGCAACAAGTCCTATTCATCGTGAATTTAAGTTGAAGAAATCAAAAGAAGAAATTCTTGAGATTATCAAAGAACATGTGACTTATGCGCGTGAACGTTTTGATGTTGTTGAGTTTTCACCTGAAGATGCTACTCGTACAGAGCTCGATTATCTCTTGGAAGTTGTTCAAACAGCAGTTGATGCCGGTGCGACTTATATTAATATTCCGGATACAGTGGGTTTTACAACTCCTGAAGAGTTCGGTCATATTTTCAAATATCTCATTGAAAATGTTAAATCAGATCGTGAAATTATCTTTAGTCCTCACTGTCACAATGACCTTGGTATGGCTGTAGCTAACACACTTGCAGCTATTAAAAATGGTGCTGGCCGTGTTGAAGGAACTGTGAATGGTATCGGTGAACGTGCCGGAAATGCAGCGCTTGAAGAAGTGGCAGTGGCACTTAATATCCGTGAAGACTACTATCAAGCAACAAGTGATATTGTGCTTAATGAGACAGTCAACACTGCTGAACTTGTATCTCGATATTCAGGTATCGCTATTCCTAAGAATAAAGCTGTTGTTGGTGGGAATGCCTTTTCTCATGAATCTGGTATCCACCAAGATGGTTTCCTTAAAAATCCTCTTACTTATGAAATCATTACACCCGAGTTGGTTGGGGTTAAGAAAAGCTCACTTCCACTTGGTAAATTGTCAGGTCGCCATGCCTTTATTGAAAAATTGAAAGAACTTGAGCTTGACTTTGTTGAAGAAGATATCAAACCACTCTTTGCTAAATTCAAGCGCTTGGCTGATAAAAAACATGACATTACTGATGCTGATATTCGTGCACTTGTTGCTGGGACTAATGTTGAAAATCCAGAAGGCTTCCATTTCCAAGATCTTCGCTTGACAACTAATCCTGATGAAACAATTACTGCTGCAGTTAGCTTGGTAAATGAAGACGGGGAAGCTGTAGAATTTTTGGCAAATGGCCAAGGATCAGTTGAAGCTATCTTCAATGCTATCGATAAGTTCTTCAATCAAACAGTCCGCTTGATTTCTTATAATATCGATGCCATAACTGATGGTATTGATGCCCAAGCACGTGTACTTGTATCTGTAGAAAATGTGGACACAGATACAATCTTCAACGCTTCAGGTTTGGATTTTGACGTCTTGAAAGCTTCAGCAATTGCATATATTAATGCGAATACGCTGGTTCAAAAAGAAAATGCTGGTGAGATGGCACGAAAAGTTTCTTACCGTGACCTTCCACAAACTTAAGAGGTGTTAAACATGACAAAAAAAATTGTAACACTTTCTGGTGATGGTATTGGACCTGAAATCATGGCAGCAGGTCTTGGAGTTCTGGATAAAGTAGCTTCAAAAATTGAATTTGATTATGATGTTGATGCTAAACCTTTTGGTGGTGCTGGTATTGATGCTGAGGGTCATCCACTTCCTAAAGCTACTCTAGAAGCTGCTAAATCGGCAGATGCTATCCTTTTGGCTGCTATTGGCGGACCTAAATATGATAATGCACCAGTTCGTCCCGAACAAGGGCTTTTGGCCATTCGTAAGGAGTTGAATCTCTTTGCTAATATCCGTCCTGTTCGTATCTTTGATGCTTTGAAACACTTGTCACCTCTTAAACCGGAGCGTATTGAAGGCGTAGATTTTGTCGTTGTTCGTGAGCTTACAGGTGGTATTTACTTTGGTGAGCACATTTTAGAGGAAGATAAGGCTCGTGATATAAATGATTATTCAGCTGATGAGATTCGTCGCATCATGCGTCGTGCCTTCAAGATTGCCCAAGGTCGTGGCAAAAAGGTTACTAGCATTGATAAACAAAATGTTTTGGCGACCTCTAAATTGTGGCGTAAGGTTGCTGATGAAGTTTCTTTGGAGTTTCCAGATGTAACTCTTGAACACCAGCTCGTTGATAGTGCAGCAATGATTATGATTACCAACCCAGCTCGCTTTGATGTTGTTGTGACTGAAAACCTCTTTGGTGATATCTTATCTGATGAGTCAAGTGTTCTTCCAGGTACCCTAGGTGTTATGCCGTCTGCTAGTCATTCTGAAAACGGTCCAAGTCTTTATGAACCGATTCATGGTTCAGCACCAGATATCGCTGGTCAAGGTATTGCCAATCCAATTTCAATGATTTTGTCAGTAGCTATGATGTTACGTGAAAGTTTTAATGAAACTGAAGGGGCAGAATTGATTGAAAATGCTGTTGATAAGACCTTGAATCAAGGCATCTTGACACGTGATTTGGGTGGTCAGGCTTCGACTGCTGAAATGACAGCAGCTATTATTAGCAATCTCTAAAATCATGACACTGAAATTAGTGTTACTAAGTGTTTTGTTGGTGTGGAATCTAGTCATCTTATCCGTTTATGGACTTGATAAACATAAGGCTATTCAACATAAGAGACGGATTTCTGAGAAGTCATTATTATTGCAGACTATTATCTTTGGTGGTATTGGTGCCTTTCTAGGTGGGAGACTATTTAGACATAAAATTAACAAATGGTACTTTAAGTTCTGCTGGCTTTCAGGGATTGTTATAGATGTCGTTCTTTTATACCTTATCCTAACGAAGCTTTCGGATTAACCAATCCTTAGATTATAATTGGAGTATTTTATGAGCGGAAAATCAATTTTCGATAAACTTTGGGACCGCCACGTAATTACGGGTGATGAGGGGCAACCCCAACTTATGTACGTGGACCAACATTATATTCATGAAGTGACTAGTCCTCAAGCTTTTCAAGGTCTTCGTGATGCTGGACGTAAAGTAAGGCGTCCAGATCTGACTTTTGGGACCTTTGACCATAATGTTCCAACTGTGAATATCTTTGATATTAGAGATGCTATTTCTAAGGCACAAATTGATAAACTTGCTGAAAATGTCATTGAGTTTGGTATTGACAATGCGTCACATGGTTCGGATAAGCAAGGAATTGTACATATGGTTGGTCCAGAAACAGGACGTACGCAACCAGGTAAGTTTATTGTTTGTGGGGATAGTCACACAGCTACCCACGGTGCCTTTGGAGCTATAGCCTTTGGTATTGGAACGAGTGAGGTTGAGCATGTCTTTGCTACACAGACACTTTGGCAAGTCAAACCTAAAAAGATGTTGGTAGAATTCACTGGGAAGCCTCAGAAAGGCATTTATTCAAAAGATTACATTCTCGCCTTGATTGCTAAATATGGGGTTGCTTGTGGAGTGGGTTATGTTGTAGAGTACCGCGGTGAGGCAATTGACCGTTTGACTATGGAAGAACGTATGACAATCTGTAATATGTCAATTGAATTTGGTTCGAAAATGGGAATTATGAATCCAGACCAAACAACATATGATTATATGCGTGGTCGAGAATGTGTTCCTGAGGATTTTGATGCAGCAGTAGCTGACTGGAAGACACTAGTTAGTGATGATGATGCAGAATACGATAAAGTCATTCGAATGGATGTTTCTGAGTTGGCACCAATGGTCACATGGGGAACTAATCCATCTATGGGGGTAGATTTTGATACGCCTTTCCCTGAAGTTCGAGATATGAATGATGAGCGTGCATACCATTATATGGGTCTTCGTCCGGGTCAAAAAGCAGAAGACATTAATCTTGGGTATATCTTTATTGGGTCTTGTACTAATGCTCGCTTGAGTGACTTGCAGTTGGCAGCCAGAATTGTTAAAGGTAAGAAGATTTCCCCTAATTTGACAGCTATTGTGGTTCCAGGTTCTAGACCTGTTAAACGAGCTGCAGAGAAAATTGGGTTGGATAAGATATTTAAAGATGCTGGTTTTGAATGGAGAGAGCCAGGATGCTCAATGTGTCTTGGAATGAATCCAGATAAAGTGCCTGATGGGGTCCATTGTGCTTCAACAAGTAATCGAAATTTTGAGGATCGACAAGGGTTTGGAGCAAAAACACACCTTTGTAGTCCTGCAATGGCAGCGGCAGCAGCTATCGCCGGACATTTCGTTGATGTTCGCCGAATGCCAGAAGTACAATAAGGAGGAAACATGGAAAAATTTACCATTTATACCGGTACGACAGTTCCATTGATGAATGATAACATCGATACCGACCAGATTCTTCCCAAACAGTTTCTCAAACTGATTGACAAAAAAGGTTTTGGAAAATATTTGATGTATTCTTGGCGTTATAAAGATAACAAATACACTGAGGATCCTGATTTTGTTTTTAACCGACCTGAATATCGTAAAGCAACTATTTTAATAACAGGCGATAATTTCGGTGCAGGTTCATCTCGTGAACATGCTGCGTGGGCCCTAGCTGACTACGGATTTAAAGTTGTTATTGCAGGTTCCTTCGGAGACATTCACTATAATAATGAACTTAATAATGGGATGTTACCAATTGTTCAACCGATAGAAGTACGTCGAAAATTGGAACAATTAAAACCTACTGATGAAGTGACGGTAGACTTAGAACAACAAAAAATTATTTCACCGGTTGGTGAGTTCACTTTTGAAATTGATGGTGAATGGAAACATAAACTTTTAAATGGATTAGATGATATAGGGATTACCATGCAGTATGAGGATTTGATAACCGAGTACGAAAAACATCGTCCAAGCTATTGGCAGTAATAGTCTTATATTTTCGAATATTCCGAAAATTACTTGCCTGATAGCTATGAACATGGTAAAATATATGTATTATAAATTAAATGGAGAACACACATTATGACTAAACATGTCCAATGGGATGGTAACCTTAACCAAGAAGGTTTTGAAATTCTTAAAGGTGAAGGTGGATGTATCGTTACACCAACTAAAGTTGGTTATATTATTATGACTAGCGATAAAGCTGGTTTGGAACGTAAATTCGAAGCTAAAGAACGTAACCGTAACAAACCAGGTGTTGTTCTTTGCGGAAGCATGGATGAGTTGCGTGCATTGGCACAATTGACTCCTGAAATTGATGCTTTCTATCAAAAGCACTGGGATGAAGACATTCTTCTTGGATGTATTCTTCCGTGGCGTGAGGATGCTTACGCAAAACTCCAAGCATTTGGTGATGGCCGTGAAGAGCTTATGACTGATGCACGTGGAACATCATGTTTCGTTATTAAATTTGGTAAACCTGGTGAGCAAATTGCTAAAGAAATGTGGGAAAAAGAAGGTAAAATGGTTTATGCTTCATCAGCAAACCCTTCAGGTAAAGGTAACCGTGGTAAGGTTGAAGGTATTGGTGAACGTATTGAAAATGCTGTTGACCTTGTCATTGAAGCTGATGAATACGTTGCGTCAATTCAGCCTGATAAAACTGTTGAAACACGTTATGAACAAGGTGTTATGGTATCAATGGTTGATGCAGGCGGTAAATTAATTCCTGAACAAGGTGAGGGAAGCCGTTCAGTAGAACCATGTCCAGTAGTTATCCGTAAAGGTCTTGATATAGATAAAATTATGATGAACCTTTCAGACCACTTTAATTCTTGGAACTACCGTCAAGGTGAGTATTATTAAGAAAATAATGCCTTCAAGAAAGCAGAACCCTTGGTTCTGCTTTTAATATGCTTAAAAACTTGTGATATAATACTATTTGAATAGGTTTCTTTAATTTTTTCTAGAAACCTAAATTATTATTTGACAAAAAATAATGTTGAAAGGAGCCCTTCATGTTTGCACAATTGGATACAAAATCAGTATATAGCTTCATGGACAGTGTTGTAGATTTAAACACCTATGTAAAACGTGCCAAAGAGCTTGGTTATCAAAGCATTGGTTTGATGGATCGTGATAATCTCTATGCGGCCTATCATTTTGCCCAGCTTGCAATCAGAAATGGTTTACGTCCTTTAATTGGAACAGAAGCTAATTTATTCTATGAAGGGAGAAAAATTCCCTTTCGCCTATTAGCTAAAAATAATCAGGGCTATAAAAACTTGATGAAGTTGGCAACAGAGCTGTCTTCAGGACAGCGGGAGTTTACATATTTTTCAGACTATCTGAATGACATTGCCCTAATTCTTCCAAGTGAGGACTGGGAGCCTGGGATGAGTCTTGGCTCAGAAGTTTTCATTGGGGTAAGACCTGAGGATGCTGGTAAAGAGTTTGATTATCCTGTGGTTCCTTTACATACAGTGCGTTACTTTGAAAATGCAGATCGCTCGACTATCCAGACGTTACATGCTATCTCACAAAATGTGTCCTTGTCTGAGGTATCCATCTGTCCTATGAATCAGCTCCTTTTCTCGGCCAAAGAAATGGAAGAAGCTTATAGTAAGCTTCCAGAGGCTTTAAACAATTTGAATCAGCTTGTTTCAGACGTCTCTTATCAATTTGATACAAATCTCAAGCTTCCTCGTTTTAATCGTGAAATGCCAGCAGTTGATCAATTGCGTCAGTTAGCTCAATCTGGATTAGATAGTAAAGCGTTAAGAGAACCAGCTTATCAGGAACGTTTAGACAAGGAATTGTCAATAATACATCAAATGGGTTTTGATGACTATTTCTTGATTGTTTGGGATTTGTTACGTTTTGGTCGTAGTCGAGGTTATTATATGGGAATGGGACGTGGGTCTGCTGCAGGGAGTTTGGTAGCTTATGTCCTTGATATTACTGGAATTGATCCAGTTAAAAATGATTTACTTTTCGAGCGTTTCTTAAATGAGGAACGTTATAGTATGCCTGATATCGATATAGACTTACCTGATATTTATCGAAGTGAGTTTCTTCATTACGTTAGAGACCGTTATGGTAGTAAGCACTCTGCACAGATTGTTACTTTTTCAACTTTTGGGGCTAAACAGGCTATCCGAGATGTTTTTAAACGTTTTGGAGCTAAGGAATTTGAATTATCCCAACTCAGTAAAAAAATATCTTTTCGAGATACTTTGACAACTGTCTATGAGAAAAATATGTCATTCAGACAGCTAATTAATCAGAGGCAGGAATTTCAGAGAGCTTTTGAAATTGCTAAGGCTATTGAAGGCCAGCCAAGACAAACCTCCATACATGCTGCAGGCATCGTGATGAGCGATGATGACCTGACCAATCATATTCCTCTTAAGGCAGGTGAGGACATGATGGTTACACAGTACGATGCTTCCGCAGTCGAGGCCAATGGTTTGCTTAAGATGGATTTCTTGGGGCTTCGAAATTTGACCTTTGTTCAAAAAATGAAGGAGAAGCTTGAAGAAGAACAGGGAATTGCTATCGATATCAAATCCATTGACTTGGAAGATTCACAAACCCTAGCGCTTTTTGCCAGTGGTAAGACAAAGGGAATTTTTCAATTCGAGCAGGCAGGTGCTATAAATCTCCTTAAACGGATTAAACCTGCTAAGTTCGAAGAAGTAGTAGCGACAACCTCTCTCAACCGTCCAGGAGCTAGCGATTATACAGATAATTTCGTTGCTCGTAAATATGGTAAGGAGAAAGTAGATCTCATTGACCCAGTGGTTGCTCCAATTCTTGAACCTACCTATGGTATCATGCTTTATCAGGAGCAGGTTATGCAGATTGCCCAAGTATTTGCTGGCTTTAGCCTTGGAAAAGCCGATTTGCTTCGTCGGGCAATGTCTAAAAAAGATGCCAATGAAATGTCCAAGATGTCCGAACAATTCATGGAAGGAAGTCGTCAGTTAGGGCGTGACCCACAGGTTGCTAAACGTCTCTTTAGTATGATAACTAAGTTTGCAGGATATGGTTTTAATAAAAGTCATGCCTATGCTTATTCAGCCCTAGCCTTCCAATTAGCTTATTTTAAAACGCATTATCCTCAGATATTCTATGACGTCATGTTAAATTATTCGTCAAGTGATTACATTAGGGATGCAATTGAAAATGGCTTTTCCTTAGCTAGCCTGGATATTAATAGAATTCCTTATATGGACAAGATTTCTGATGGAAAGATTGTACTAGGTCTAAAAACCATAAAAGGTTTGCCCAGAGATTTTGCACTTTGGATTATTGAGGATCGCCAACAAAATGGTAAATACATTTCTATAGAGGATTTTTTGACACGTATTCCTAGTAAATATCAAAAAGTAGATATTTTGACACCTTTGATCCAAATAGGATTATTTGATTGTTTTGAGCCTAATAGACGGAAAATCATCGGAAACTTAAGCAACCTCTTTACTTTTGTTAATGAATTAGGGAGTTTGTTTGCAGAGTCGTCTTATTCTTGGGTGGAGTATGAAGACTATAGTCAGACAGAACGCTATAGTATAGAGCAGGATTTACTAGGAGTTGGACTTAGTACACATCCATTACATTTAGCTCAAAAAATGGCATCACGGCCCTACCAACCAATTTCTGAGTTGACTTTAAACAGTAAGGCTACAGTTTTGGTCCAGCTTGAATCAGTTCGCATTATCAGAACGAAAAAGGGAGACCAGATGGCTTTCCTAAGTGTTTTTGATGGGGTGAATAAACTGGATGTCACTCTTTTTCCAGAAACTTATTTCTATCACAAAGATAAGTTAAGTGAAGGTAGTCTCTTTTATCTAGAAGGACGAACTCAAGAGCGCGACGGACGTCTTCAATTAATTTTGTCAAATATAGAGGAGGCTAGCACTGAGCGTTTCTGGATTTTACTAGAGAATCATAATAAAGATTTAGAAGTTTCTCACATTTTAGCCAAGTATCCTGGACATATTCCTGTGGTTATTCGTTATCAGGAAAGCAAGGAAACAATAGTTAGTCAACGATATAAAGTGTCTAAGAACGAAGAACTCAGTAGGGAATTAGCACCTTTTGTGTTGAAAACGGTTTTACGTTAAAAAAAACCGATAAAACTTTTCAAATTTAAAGCCATTTATAATTCTTTGTGTTATAATGAAAATGTTAAATATATAAAAGGAGTATCAGGAATAATGAAACGTATTGCTGTTTTGACCAGTGGTGGAGATGCCCCTGGTATGAACGCTGCCGTTCGTGCAGTTGTTCTCAAAGCAATTTCTGAAGGAATTGAAGTGTTCGGCATTAACCGTGGATACGCCGGTATGGTTGAAGGAGATATCTTCAAACTTGATGCCAAACGCGTAGAAAACATCCTTAGCCGTGGTGGCACTTTCCTTCAGTCTGCTCGCTATCCCGAGTTTGCCCAACTTGAAGGTCAACTTAAAGGTATTGAGCAACTTAAAAAATATGGAATCGAAGGTGTAGTTGTTATTGGTGGAGATGGTTCTTACCATGGTGCTATGCGTTTGACTGAACATGGTTTCCCAGCAGTTGGTCTCCCAGGAACTATCGATAACGATATCGTTGGTACAGACTATACAATTGGATTTGATACAGCCGTTGCAACTGCAACAGAAGCTTTGGATAAAATCCAAGATACAGCTTTCAGTCATGGACGTACTTTTGTCGTTGAGGTAATGGGACGTAACGCTGGTGATATCGCTCTTTGGGCTGGTATTGCTTCAGGTGCTGACCAAATTATTGTGCCAGAAGAAGAATATGACATCAACGAAGTGGTTCGTAAAGTTAAAGAAGGTTATGAATCTGGCGAAAAATCTCACCACATTATTGTGCTTGCTGAGGGCGTTATGGGTGCTGAAGAGTTTGCAGCTAAAATGAAAGAAGCTGGAGATACATCAGACCTTCGTGCTACAAATCTTGGACACGTAATTCGTGGTGGTTCACCAACTGCACGTGACCGTGTTCTTGCTTCATGGATGGGTGCACATGCCGTTGATCTTCTTAAAGAAGGAATTGGTGGTGTTGCTGTGGGTATCCATAATGAACAGCTTGTTGAAAGTCCAATCCTTGGTACAGCAGAAGAAGGTGCTTTGTTCAGTCTTACTGAAGACGGTAAAATTATCGTAAACAATCCACACAAAGCTCGTCTTGATTTTGCAGAGCTTAACCGTTCTTTAGCTAACTTGAAATAATAGCGGTTCTACTAATTATTGTTAATCCGTCGCAAAAGCGACAATAAATATAAGGGAGTTTTATATATCATGAATAAACGCGTAAAAATAGTTGCTACACTTGGTCCTGCGGTTGAAATCCGTGGTGGCAAGAAATTTGGTGAAGATGGTTACTGGAGTGAAAAACTTGACCCTGATGCATCTGCTAAAAACATTGCTCAATTGATCGAGGAAGGTGCTAACGTTTTCCGTTTCAACTTCTCACATGGTAACCACGCTGAGCAAGGTGAACGTATGGATGTCGTACGTATGGCTGAATCTATTGCTGGTCAAAAAGTAGGTTTCCTTCTTGACACTAAGGGACCTGAAATCCGTACTGAATTGTTTGAAGGTGATGCTAAAGAGTATGCATACAAAACTGGTGAACAAATCCGTATTGCTACTAAACAAGGTCTCAAATCAACTCGCGACGTTATTGCTTTGAACGTTGCTGGTGCACTTGACATTTTCGACGATGTAGAAGTTGGTAAACAAGTTCTTGTGGATGATGGTAAACTTGGTCTTCGTGTTGTAGACAAGGATGCTGAAAAACGTGAATTCATCGTTGAGGTTGAAAATGATGGTATTATTGCTAAACAAAAAGGTGTAAACATCCCTTACACTAAAATTCCTTTCCCAGCACTTGCTGAACGTGATAATGCTGATATTCGTTTTGGTCTCGAACAAGGTATTAACTTTATCGCAATCTCATTTGTACGTACTGCGAAAGACGTACAAGAAGTACGTGCTATCTGTGAAGAAACTGGAAACGGCCACGTTAAATTGTTGGCTAAAATCGAAAACCAACAAGGTATCGATAATATCGATGAAATCATTGAAGCTGCTGATGGTATCATGATCGCTCGTGGTGACATGGGTATCGAAGTACCATTCGAAATGGTTCCAGTTTACCAAAAAATGATTATCACTAAAGTAAATGCTGCTGGTAAATTTGTTGTTACAGCTACAAACATGCTTGAAACAATGACAGAAAAACCACGTGCAACTCGTGCTGAAGTATCTGACGTGTTTAATGCTGTTATCGATGGTACTGATGCGACAATGCTTTCTGGTGAGTCTGCAAACGGTAAATATCCAGTTGAATCAGTTCATACAATGGCTACAATTAATAAAAACGCTCAAGCTCTTCTTAAAGAGTATGGTCGTCTTGATCCATCAACATTTGATCGCTCAAGTAAAACTGAAGTTGTTGCATCTGCAGTTAAAGAAGCTACCAACTCAATGGATATCAAACTTATTGTTGCACTTACTGAATCTGGTAACACAGCTCGTTTGATTTCTAAATACCGTCCAGAAGCTGACATCTTGGCAGTAACATTCGATGAACTTACTCAAAAATCATTGATGCTTAACTGGGGTGTTATTCCAATTGTTACTGAAATACCTTCATCTACTGATGATATGTTTGAAATTGCTGAGCGTGTTGCTCTTGAATCAGGTCTTGTCGAATCAGGTGATAACATTGTTATTGTTGCTGGTGTTCCAGTTGGTTCTGGTAATACAAATACTATGCGTATCCGCACAGTTAAATAATATAAGTTATACTTAAATATAAAGAAGGGCCGTGAGGATCTTCTTTTTTTAGTTTTATATTCTATTTAACTATAAAATTTATCTAGTGGAAAATACTATATAGATTATATTTGAGGAAGTGGATTAATGGGGCTATATAAAATAGCTGAGTTGGTTATAAATGAGTATTATGATAAATTAGATGATTTTTTTTGAATCTTAGCTTTTATTTTGATTGTAAATTCCTAAAAGATTCAGGTATAGCTGTAATAGTTTACGCTCTACACTCCTATTTTAAATCGCCAGCTAAATTCAATTGCTTAAGATAATTTGCCTAGAAATATATTGTCTTAGCTACACTTATTTTAAGAGTGCTTTCAAAATTTGTTAAAGTTCCTAAAAAACTTTCAAAAAGATAATGAAGAGACGTTTTATGGAGTTAACCATAATCATTAAGATTTAGAAATTTAAACATTTCCTTTGAATTCATTTTTTAAAAATTAATTAATATAATCGCTTTCTTTAAAATAATGAAATCTTAAAATTATCTTTTTGAACAATTTTAAATACTGCTAAACATACGCATATATTTTATATAGACTTGGATAAAGTTATATTTATATAAAAAATAAATTAACTTTCCTGATCGTGTTAGAATGTTAAACGATTAATATTTTAAAATACTCTTAATCTCATTGAGGGGTAAGATACTTTAATGTTAGGTGTGGAGGATTCCCAAAGTGGGTAAAGATTTATTAAATAATTGTATAAGTCGATTTTCAATTCGTAAACTCAATGTAGCCGTGTGCTCTGTCTTACTTGGAACTCTTGTAATGCTTGGTACTGATAACAAAGTTTTAGCAGACGAGTTAACTACAGAAGTTCAAACAGTGCCGCTACACCACTAGTCAAGATGTAAAACTATAATAGTACATTGGTATCAATTATTACGAGCGAATCAACAAGTGAAACTGCAACATCAGTTACAGATAGCTAAGCAAGGGCTAAAACTGAAGCTTCTCAATCTACAGATAACGGTAGTAGAACTGCTAAATCGATGGATTCATCAAGTCAAACATCAGAAGCCAAGAATCAAGAATTATGAATCATCTTTCACAGCTCAATCCTCCTTAGAGAATTTGGTAGTTGCTAACGGTTAGACAAATACTTCAGCATTTGCTGTAAATAATGAATTAGAGGCAACTGAGGTAGCCATAATGAATACTGAATCAGATTACTGATAACAACGGCTATACAACTGATTGAGTTTCTAAAGACAAAGAAGCACATTCTTCTATAAATGAATTCTGGGATAGCATGGATGGACTATATATTCCATATTCCAACTGTTACTCCAAAAGAACTTGAAGGGGAAGACAAGACCTCTATGGATGTTCAAGGAGTTAGTTAAACTGCTACTCCAGAATTCACTATTGAAGGAACAAATAATAATAATGAGAAAGTTAAAATCACACTTGTTTTTGATTATCTGTTCAAGCTTGTCGATTCAACAACTGGAAATGTAATCAATGATCTTGTTTTGACTGTAGAAGGAAAAGGAATCTACTTAGATGAGATGACTGTAAAGGTTACCTTTGTACCAATCCCAGGATTTAGTGGGACTGCCAAGGGTGTAACAGTTTCTCCTATGGCTTCAGTTGGTCGTGATAGAGATGGTAAAATGTCAGATAATGCTCTTAAAACTGCAACTGATAAGTATAGACCAACTGTCACACCAGTTACTTCAGTTGGTAATAAGATTGCAATTCAAACAGGATTTACAGAAGGTGACATCCGAGTATCAATAAATGATGCCGTTACAGTTACATTTGAAGATAGCACCACTCCCAAGACATGAAATAGTCTTGGGAGTTACAAGGTAGCTTGCAGATGGTACAGTAACATTCACACCAGAAGCTTAATTTACAGGACCTGTCCCAGCACTTACAGTGGTTCATGAAGATGTGAACGGTACTAAGGCTTCAGTGACCTACCCACCTACTGTATTGCCAGTTAGGTCATTTGTAGATAAGAATGGTAAGGAAATTCCAGGAAATCCTACAGTTGATGGTGAACAAGCAAAAGCTGAAATTTCTTGTTCCCCAACAGAAGATGGCGAACAAGAGAAGAAAGAAATCCCGAGTTATTAATTTGAAAAGAGTAGTAGATGAAAATGGTAATACTCAGCACATCTACAAACATACTATGACTCCAACTCCAGAGTCACAGATAACTCCACAATCACAACCAGAACCTGAAGATACTAAGGATTTTGTCCATCCAGAAACTGGTAGTGAGAGTTCAGATCTTGTATTTGTTGGTCTGGCAATTCTTCTAGCAGAAATGGGATTCTATACTTGAAAACGACGCAAATGTTGAAATCAATTAGCAGTCGTTTAGGACAGTAGAATTCTGATTCCAATCAATATAGACCTCACAGCATTTGTTATGGGGTCTATTTGTATACCCATGCGTGATACTTTCCTAAGTCGTCAGAGTTGACTTTGCCTTTTAGGAAGTGTAAGCTATATTTCAGTTAAAGGATTATAAGGAGGTCCTACCATGATTGAAATTTCTTATCTAAATGCAGCTAAGCAAGAATGCCATATCTCATTTGAAGATTACAATGAATTCGTTAGAGCTCAGCAAGCCTGTTGGATTGCCATACCAGACTCAACGCCAGTAACTAAGGTAACCATCAACGGCCATGATATTGAATACAAAGGACAATTTGGTGACCTTTACTTCCATATTATGAAGTTAGACTTAGCTCAATATCAGTAAGAAAAAAAGAGAAAAAAACCAGAAGCTATCTTCTGGTTTTTTTCTTCTTTAAAAGTTTTTTTATAAATTAAGAATATTGCTAGTTAACTGAAAATGACTTACAATAGAGAGTAAGAATTTATATAAGGAGACAGATATGAAAAACAAGCGTTTAATTTGGACTTTGGTTTTCTTAGCTATCTTGACGCTCGGCTCTATTGGTACAGATCTGTTCAAAAAAGAACAGCAAAGTACCCATAAGGTTGCTAAAGTTGGAATCCTCCAGTTCGTCACTCATGATGCCCTGGATCAAATCGAGAAAGGTATTGAGGATGGACTTAAGGAAGCTGGCTACAAAGGGGACAAGGTTCAAATTACCCTCCTAAATGCCGAAGGGGACCAATCGAAGATTCAAACCATGTCTAAACAATTGGTCAACGATAAAAATGATGTTGTTATCGGTATTGCAACGCCAGCAGCTCAAGGACTAGCGGCAGCTACCAAGGATATTCCAGTCATTATGGGAGCTATCTCAGATCCTGTTGGGGCTAAATTAGTTAAGGATCTCAAGCATCCGGAAGGTAATGTCACAGGAACTTCCAATCAAGTACCTATTAAGCAGACAGTAGAATTGGTCAAATCACTGACACCAAATGCCAAAACAATTGGTATTCTCTACGCTTCAAGTGAAGACAATTCCAAATCACAGGTTGAAAGCTTTAAAAAATACGCTGAACAAGACGGTTTAAATGTGGTTGAATACGCTGTACCATCAACCAATGAAATCAACACAACTATGTCAGTAATGACTGGTAAGGTTGACGCCATCTGGACACCTCAGGATAATACCATTGCATCATCTTTTTCAACAGTAATCTCTTTAGCCAATCAAGCTAAGATTCCCGTTTATACAACTGTTGATACCATGGTTAAAGAAGGCGGTTTGGCCTCAGTTGCTCAAAACCAATATGAGCTTGGAAAAGCTACAGCCCGTAGTGCTATTAAAGTTCTTAAAGGTAAAAAAGTTAAGGATATCCCAGTTGATGTGATTGATGATGGGACTCCAACGCTAAACCTTAAAGTTGCTCGAGATCTTAACATCACCATACCTGACGATGTGCTTAAGCAGTCAGACATTGCTGTTAAAGCTGATAAATAAGGAGGACTTATGATTATTTCATCCATTTATCAGGGTCTTCTATACGGAATCTTAGGTCTTGGGATTTACATGACTTTCCGTATCTTAGATTTTCCTGATTTAACGACAGAAGGTTCCTTCCCTTTAGGGGGGGCAGTAGCAGTAACCCTCATGAATTTTGGTTGGAACCCTATCTTGGCGACCTTGGTTGCTGTAATAGCCGGCTGTCTTGCTGGTCTAGTGACTGGTCTCCTTTATACGAAAGGAGAAATTCCAACGATATTGGCAGGAATTCTGGTCATGACTTCCCTTAACTCAGTCATGCTTATGATAATGGGAAGAGCCAATCTAGGTCTCCTTGATATTAAGACAATTCAAGATCTGTTTCCTTTTAGTAAGGATTACAACCTCTTAATCGTTGGTCTCTTAGCTGTAACTATTGTTATTACTTCCTTGATTGCCTTTCTTAACACGCGCCTAGGCCAAGCCTACATTGCTACTGGTGATAACCGCGATATGGCCAAATCTTTCGGTATCAATACGGATTCAATGGAAGTGATGGGACTTGTTATCTCAAATGGTATTATTGCCCTCTCAGGAGCCTTGATTAGTCAACAGGACGGTTATGCCGACGTTTCAAAAGGGATTGGGGTTATAGTCATCGGACTTGCCAGCATTATCATTGGTGAAGTCTTGTACGAGACTAACTTGACCTTGTTGGAACGATTGATTGCCATCTGTGTAGGTTCAATCCTTTATCAGTTCCTTTTAACAGCTGTAATCGCTTTTGGCTTTAACACTAACTACCTAAAACTCTTTAGTGCGATTGTTCTAGCCCTTTGCTTGATTTCGCCTGTCCTGCGCCGAAAATTCTATAAGGGGGTAAGCTTTTCACGATGACAGCTATTGTAGAACTCAAAGATGCAACTGTTAAGGTTAATAACGGTTTTGACACCGAAAAAATCATTTTGGATCATGTCAATCTTACCATTAGGGAAGGTGATTTTATTACCATCCTTGGTGGAAATGGTGCCGGAAAATCAACCCTCTTCAACGTCATTGCAGGAACCCTTATGTTGACTAGTGGTCAGATTTTTATCATGGGTGAGGAGGTTACGGCTCTACCTGCTGAGAAGCGTGCCAAACACCTCTCACGTGTTTTCCAAGATCCTAAAATGGGAACTGCTCCTCGAATGACTGTTGCGGAAAACCTTTTGATTGCCAAATACCGTGGCGAAAAACGAGGCCTTAAATCACGTCATCTTCACCTATATACCGAGGAGTTTCAAGGTTTGATTGAACGGATTAGTAACGGTCTGGAAAAACACCTGGAAACACCAGCAGGTCTTCTATCAGGTGGTCAGCGTCAAGCCCTTAGCCTCTTAATGGCGACACTTAAACGTCCTGAGCTCTTGCTCTTAGATGAGCACACCGCAGCCTTGGATCCTAAGACAAGTGTGGCTCTTATGAAGTTGACTGATGAGTTTGTGACGAGAGACCATCTTACAGCCTTGATGATTACCCATCACATGGAAGATGCTCTAAAATATGGGAACCGTCTTATCGTTATGAAGGATGGACAAATCATTAAAGATCTTACCAAGGAAGAAAAGGATCAATTGGATATCACAGACTACTACGCTATGTTCGAGTAGGCCCAGATTGACTCTAAATTGTAAAATAAGTCAAAAAGTTGTATACTTAAAGAGTATGCAACTTTTTTTGTTGTGGCCTGTAAATCGACAAGGAGACTGTTCGCATGAACGTTCAGCTTCTTGGACCGTCTGTATAAATAGGCTCTAGAAGAGAGTCAAACTAAAAAGGAGAAAAACAAGCATGAGCGATATTAAAATTATTGCCCTAGGTGGAGTGCGTGAAAATGCTAAGAACCTCTATATTGTTGAAATTAACGACTCCATCTTTATCTTGGATGCTGGTCTAAGGTATCCTGAAAATGAACAATTAGGTGTTGACTTTGTTATCCCTAATTTAGATTATTTGGTTGAAAATAAAGACCGTATCCAGGGAATTTTCTTGACGCATGGGCACGCTGACGCCATTGGTGCCCTACCTTATATCTTGCAAGACGCCAAAGTACCAGTCTTTGGGTCATCACTTACTATTGAGTTAGCTAAGCTTTTTGTAAAAAATGCTGGCGTTAATAAATTCAATAATTTCCATGTCATTGACTCAGAAACTGAAATTGAATTCGATGATGCAGTGGTCTCATTCTTTAAGACAACTCACTCTATCCCAGAATCAATGGGGATTGTTCTTGGGACGGACCGAGGCAATATTGTCTATACTGGTGATTTCAAGTTTGACCAAGCTGCTCGCCCTTACTACAAAACTGATTTAGGTCGCTTGGCTGAAATCGGTCGAGAAGGTGTCTTGGCCCTCTTGTCAGACTCAGCAAATGCGACAAGTACTGAACAAACAGCTTCAGAAGCAGAAGTTGGCCAAGAGATTGACCAAGTTATTGCCGATGCAGATGGACGTGTTATTATTGCAGCAGTTGCCTCAAACTTGGTTCGTATTCAACAAGTCTTTGATTCAGCTGCCGAACATGGACGTCGCGTTGTTCTTACAGGTTTTGACGTTGAAAATATTGTTCGTACAGCTATCCGTCTTAAGAAATTGACTGTGGAGCATGAGAAGCTCATTGTTAAACCAAAGGATATGAACAAGTTCGAAGACCACGAGTTGATTATTCTCGAAAATGGACGTATGGGAGAGCCAATCGACGGTCTTCAAAAAATGGCAGTTGGCCGTCACCGTTATGTTCAAATCAAAGATGGGGACTTAGTTTATATCGTAACCACACCAAGTATTGCTAAAGAAGCAGCGGTCGCACGCGTAAACAATGCTATCTATAAGGCTGGTGGGGCTGTTAAGATGATTACACAGAATCTTCGTGTATCTGGACATGCCAATGCTCGTGAGCTTCAATTGATGCTGAATCTTCTTCGTCCACAGTATCTTTTCCCAGTCCAAGGGGAGTACCGTGAACTTCAAGCTCATGCTGAGCTAGCCCTTGAAGTTGGGATCCTTCCAGAAAACATCTACATTGTTAAGCGTGGAGATATCATGCACTTATCAGAGGACCAAGGTTTCCTTCTTGAAGGTACTGTCCCAGCTGGTGATGTTATGATTGATGGTAATGCTATCGGTGATGTTGGAAATATCGTGCTTCGTGACCGTAAGGTCTTGTCTGAAGACGGTATCTTTATCGTTGCTATTACAGTCAATAAAAAGGAGCGTAAGATTGTCTCTAAAGCGCGTGTCAATACGCGTGGCTTCGTCTATGTTAAAAAGAGCCGTGATATCCTAAGTGAGTCTGCTGATATTGTCAATGCAACTGTTGAAAATTACTTGGCAGGAGATAGTTTTGATTGGGGAGAACTTAAAGGTGCGGTTCGCGATGATGTGGCTAAGTTCCTCTTTGACCAAACCAAACGTCGCCCAGCAATTCTTCCAGTTGTTATGGAAGTACGTTAATTAATTATTAGAGTGTGAGTATGTTACTTACATTCATTGATATTAGAAAGTCTCATAAGACTATTTTGAAAAAGAAAAAGCTGGGCTATCCCAGCTTTTCTATCATTAAGAAAGGAAAAGACAAATGGCTTTTTTTCAAATTGAATACTCATCAGTTGTTCTAGGACAATACCGTCAAGTAGATGTTATCTATCCGGATCGTGATCAGATTTCTGAAACGGAAAGTGATACGGACATTCCAGTCCTTTATCTTCTTCATGGTATGGGGGGAAATCATAATTCTTGGGCCTTCCGTACCAATATTCAGCGTCTCCTTCGTAAGACCAACCTCATTGTCATTATGCCTAATTCTGAAAATGGATGGTATACAAATACTAAATATGGCGTAAGATATTACGATGCCATTGCCAAGGAGCTTCCTCAAGTCATGCAACGTTTTTTCCCAAGTATGACAAAGAAGCGTAAAAAGACTTTTATTGCTGGACTTTCTATGGGGGGCTATGGTTCCTTTAAAATTGCCTTAACCACGAATAACTTTGCTTGCGCAGGTTCCTTCTCTGGTGCCCTTGGTTTATCTACAGAGATGATTAGAGATGAGACCATTGAGTCCAAGGAATACTGGCAGGGTGTCTTTGGTGATTTGGAAGGAAAAGATATTGAGCAGCATAAATTGGTTAATTTAGCCAAGCAACATGACAAGAAAACTAAATTTTTTGCTTGGTGTGGTCTGGAAGATTTCCTTTTTGACACTCAAGATCAAGCAGTTGCTGATTTGAAGGCTCTTGGCCTAGATATTGACTACAGTACAGACCATGGAAGACACGAGTGGTATTATTGGGAAAAACAACTAGAGGCCTATTTAGAATGGTTACCTATTGATTACATTAAAGAAGAACGCTTATCCTAATTGGTCAAGTATGTAACATCTTATTAAAGAGATGATAAAAGCTTAAAGTGATATTTTTTACTTTCTAGAATGATTAGAGCATGATATACTAGGGGAAATTTCGAAAAGGAGGCTCTGTATTGAAAAAATTATTGAGAGTAATCTTCTATATCCCCAAACTTCTCTTACGATTTATATGGAATCTTATTTGGGCTATTTTTAAACTTGCCCTTATCCTAGCCATAGTTGGTTATGGACTTATCTATTATGCTAACAACTCTTCAAGTACCTTAGCTACAAACATTAACCGTGCCTTTCGACAAGTTGAGCTAGGTTTTAGTGGGACCAATACAAGTGATGTTGAAAAGATCGTTTCAAACCTATCGACGACAGATACAATTCCTGAGTCTAATGGTGCCAGATGGGCACAAAATACAGCTAGCATCTATATTCAATCTACAGATGAAACCTTGGTAGCTGCTTATAAGGAAGCTATCACAAATTGGAACAAAACGGGTGCTTTCATCTTTACTCTGACAGATGATGCGTCAACAGCTGATATTGTTGCGACAGACTATTCCGATGCTAATTCACAAGCAGCTGGTCTAGCGGATAGTCAGACTAATGTTTTAACAAATCGTATCACTCATGTGGATGTTAAGTTGAATCGTTATTTCCTCTTGAATAGTGATTTTGGTTATACCCACAAACGTATTGTTAATACGGCCGAGCACGAATTGGGGCATGCCATTGGCTTGGATCACGATGACTCTAAGACATCAGTTATGCAATCAGCGGGTTCTTATTACGGTATTCAACAGGTGGATATTGATACGGTTCATGCCCTTTATGCCAATTAAGGAGGACTGTCATGCGTTATATTAAACACCTTGTTAGGCGTTACCCTATGCAAAGCTTTCTCATTCTTTTCAATGCTGGGGTATTTACCTGGTTGCAAACAACGGGAACCATGATTGCCTACCGTTTGGATTTATCAGGTGATGATATTTGGATCTATGTTCCCACTTGGGTAAACACCTTAACTAGCCACTCCCTTGAGAGTATTCGAACCCTATATGGTGCCTCAGGTTTGACTTAGCTAATGACATCTATGATTATAACCTGGTTCGTGACTTTTCTTAAAGGTCTTATGAGAGCCGTAGTTCTTGTACTTGTCATTGCTATTGGTTTATGGCTTGTCTATCGACATTTCGAACTCTTGCAAAATTTAAAACTGTCCTAAGGGGTAGTTTTTTAGGATATTACGGCGTTTATTTTCTGAAAAAGTATGATATAATATAGCTAATTTATTATTTTGGAGGACATTATGGCTTTAGCAAAAATCGTTTATGCCAGTATGACCGGTAATACGGAAGAAATCGCAGATATTGTTGCCAAAAAATTGGAAGAATTGGGTCACACTGTGGATGTAGACGAGTGTACAACGGTTGATTCCGCTGATTTTGAAGATGCGGACATCTGTATTGTAGCAACTTACACTTATGGTGATGGAGAGTTGCCAGATGAAATCGTTGACTTTTACGAAGATTTGGCCGACCTTGACTTGTCAGGTAAAATCTTTGGTGTTGTAGGTTCAGGAGATACCTTCTACGATTATTTCTGTAAATCAGTGGATGAGTTTGAAAATCAATTCACATTCACAGGGGCGACTAAGGGTGCTGATAGCGTCAAGGTTGACCTTTCTGCTGAAGATGAAGATATCGAAAACCTTGAAGCTTTCGCTGAAAAAATTTCAGAAGCATTAGCATAAGAAAAAAGCAGAGTAAAGTCTGCTTTTATTGTAGTTAAAATGGAGTTTTTATGAATGAAATAGAAAGAGATTTTAGGACGCAATCTCAACATCTCCTTTGGTCCGTTTGGAGAGGGCTCTTAGTGGGGGTGACGGCAGGAGCAGTGGTCAGTCTTTTTCGCTGGTTAATTGCCAAAGGGGCCGCGTTTTCTGTAGCTATATACAAAGACGCCCTTCATAATCCACTTCTGATTTTGGGAATTGTCCTGGTTAATCTCTTGATTGCACTTTTTATTGGTTTCCTTATTAAGCAGGAAAAAGACATCAAGGGCTCAGGAATTCCCCATGTTGAAGGGGAACTGATGGGGCTCTTACATCCGTCTTGGTGGTCAGTATTATGGCGTAAGTTCGTGGGCGGTGTCCTTGGGATTTCAATGGGACTGATGTTGGGACGTGAGGGCCCTAGTATTCAACTAGGTGCCATGACTGCTAAGGGATTAGCCGAGGGACTTAAGCTCTCTGCACGTGAGAAACGTGTCTTGATTGCTGCAGGAGCAGCAGCAGGATTATCGGCTGCCTTCAATGCCCCGATTGCTGGTCTCTTGTTTGTCGTTGAAGAAGTCTATCATCATTTCTCTCGTCCTGTTTGGGTGACAGCTTTAACGGCATCTTTAGTGGCCAATGCTGTTTCCCTACGCATCTTTGGTCAGGTATCAGTCCTTGCTATGACAGAAAAATTACCAGTATTTCCTTTGAAAGATTATTGGATTCTTATTCTCTTGGGGACTTTTCTAGGTGTGCTTGGATACGGTTATGAGTGGGTTGTCTTACGTATTGGTAAGGTCTACCAAGGGTTAGGGAAAATCTTCCACTTGCCATCTCATTTTTATGGCCTTTTGGCAGTTCTGTTTATCATTCCTATTGGTCTTTATTTTCCACATCTTTTAGGTGGTGGGAATGAATTGATTCTTGCTTTAAATGGTTTACATCCTGCTCTAACTGTGGCTATCCTCTATTTGGCTATTCGCTTTGTTTGGAGTATGTTGTCCTTTGGTTCAGGATTTCCTGGTGGGATTTTCCTTCCAATTTTAACTCTAGGTGCTCTTTCTGGTAGCGTTTTTGCGGCAGCTTTTGAAAATCTAGGATTCTTACAAGTCAGTCAGTTCCCTATTTTTATCATTCTTGGTATGGCTGGTTATTTCGGCGCGGTATCTAAGGCACCGCTAACTGCTATGATTTTAGTGACTGAGATGGTGGGGAACCTTCACCAATTGATGACAATTGGAGTCGTGACCCTGATTGCCTATCTCGTCATGGATTTCATGGGAGGAGAACCTGTCTATGAAGCCATGCTTCACAATCTAATCGCTCACGAACCAAAACAAGTTGATAATATACCGACGATGATTGATTTACCAGTTACAGATAGTTTAGCTGGTCGATTGGTTAAGGATTTAACTTTACCTGACGGAGTTTTGATTTCCACTCAGATTTTTCAAGACCAGTCTGAAGTTGTTCATGGAGACACACGTCTAAAAGCAGGAGCAACCCTGTATCTGGTTGTTAATGAAAGTAATATCAGTCAGGTAAGAAAACTCTTTTTATAATCAATTCAATGGCTTGAGGCTCTTTTGTCCTCAGGTCATTTTTGTTATAATGGAGAGAAAAAAAGGAGGTCAGTATGGACTTAAATGAGATTCGCCAACAGATTGACTCCGTTGATAATGAGATTGTGGCTTTGTTGGAAGAACGTATGAAATTGGTAACTCGAGTAAGTGCTTATAAACAACGCACTGGAAAGGCGATTTATGATCCCGAACGAGAGCAAGCCCTGCTAGACAAGGTAGGCGCTAGTGTTCTTAATCCTGAATATAAAGAAGCTATCGTCGCAAGTTTTGCGGATATTATGAAGCATTCACGTACTTATCAAGCAAGTAAGCTAGAAGAAAAGTAGGCCCCTAGGATGAAAGTAAGACAATTAAGTGATAGTAAAGGTCTTTCTTACTTACATTTAGTAATGTTAAGTCTTTATGCAATTTTGTTAGGGGTACTGGTTGGACTGATTGATGCTGTTTTTGGGCGCGTGCTTATAGGACTCTCGGAATTTCGTGACCACCATCTCTTTTATCTAGTCCCGGCACTTCCTTTAGCAGGTCTTTTGATAGTTTACCTCTACCAAAAGTTTGCTGGTAAGGCAGCGCAGGGAATGGGCTTGATTTTCAAGGTTGGACATAATGAGGAGGATCAAGTTCCCCTAAGGTTAATTCCACTGGTGACTGTAACCACATGGCTGACCCACCTTTTCGGGGGATCCGCAGGTCGTGAGGGAGTTGCTGTACAACTAGGGGCCACAGTTTCTCATGCTTTTAGTCGCTATTTTAAGCTCCCTAATGCTTCATGCATTTTCTTGACCATGGGAATGGCCGCTGGTTTTGGAGGACTCTTCCAAACACCAATCGCTGCGACCTTCTTTGCACTTGAGGTCTTGACCTTAGGACAGTTAAGCCTGCCAATCTTAGTACCGACTCTTATTGCATCTTTTATGGCTAGTACAACAAGCCATCTCTTAGGTCTTGAAAAATTTAGCCACTTTGTATCCAAAAGTTTGACTATTGACCTTGAGACGTTTATGAAATTAGCTCTTTTAGGTTTGGCCTTTGGTCTAGCAGGAAACCTCTTTGCTTATCTCTTGTCACTAGCTAAAAAGAAAGTAGCAAGTTTGCTCCCCAATCCCTATTATCGTGTTCTCTTAGGAGGTGTCGTCTTAACCTGTCTTCTTTTGATTTTGTGTAAGGGACGCTATACAGGGCTTGGAACGAATTTGATTGCTTTAAGTGTTGATGGTGGGACCATTTATCCATTGGATTGGCTCTTTAAACTTCTCTTGACTGTCTTTACCTTATCTCTTGGATTCCAAGGAGGAGAAGTAACCCCTTTGTTTGCCATCGGAGCAAGTCTTGGTGCTGTGCTAGCACCCATTCTTGGTCTTCCTATCTCTCTTGTAGCAGGTCTTGGTTATTTGTCGGTCTTTGGTAGTAGCACCAATACTCTATTAGCACCGATTTTTATTGGTATTGAGGTCTTTGGCCCCGCTAATGCAATCCCTTATGCGATTGTCATGGCTTTTGCTTATATTATCAATCATAAGACAAGTATTTATGGTCAACAAAAAATGCTAGAAATGCAATAAGATACTAGACATCCTGATAATTTTTTGATAAGATACTAAGAGTGTGTAATGGACACACAAAAATAACGGCTAATCCGCTGGGACACAGAGGTTGCTCTTAAGATTAGTAAGATAGGAGTATATAAAAATGAATCCATTGATCCAAAGTTTGACAGAAGGTCAACTTCGTACTGACATCCCATCATTCCGTCCTGGTGACACTGTTCGCGTTCACGCAAAAGTTGTCGAAGGAACTCGCGAACGTATCCAGATCTTTGAAGGTGTAGTTATTTCACGCAAAGGTCAAGGGATCTCAGAAATGTACACAGTTCGTAAAATCTCAAGCGGTATCGGTGTAGAACGTACTTTCCCAATCCACACTCCACGTGTTGATAAGATTGAAGTTGTACGCTACGGTAAAGTCCGCCGTGCTAAACTTTACTACTTGCGTGCTTTGCAAGGTAAAGCTGCACGTATCAAAGAAATCCGTAAATAATTTACAGATTTCACTGAAAAAATCTGTCCTCGTGGCAGATTTTTTAATAAGTCCTCTTAGTTAAATGGATATAACAACTCCCTCCTAAGGAGTCGTTGCTGGTTCGATTCCGGCAGGGGACATCAAAAATAGTTTGAATGGTTTTGGAATCATTTTGAATTTCTGAACTAACTTTTTAGTAAGGTCTTGACAATATATATATATATATATATATATATATAATAGTCTCGTGATTTTTTATAGAAAAAGGAGATTATTGTGAAACAAACCTTCATCACTTCGTATCTAACATTTTATCTAAAAGCATCTGTAGCACTTGAAGGAGATTTTATCAAGACTTCAAACCCTAACACTATTTTGAAGGTTATTCCTCTTGGAGCACAGAATAAAACGATTCCAGTGGATCATATCTCAAGTGTTGATGATTCATTCAGATTAGATTTTAAATCTTTCGCATGGGGAATTATCTTTGCTCTAGTTGGCTTTAATATGATGGGTTCATCTATCTTAGGAGGATTGATCTTAGCTGCTTATGGTATTTTGACGGTATTAAGTGCATTCCAGACTCTTTTGATTTTAAATCTAACTTCTGGAGGTGCACATGTATTGAGTGTTGTTGTATTTGAAAAGTCCAATCTTTTGACTTGCAAAGAAACAATCGAAAGTCTAATTCAACATCGTTACAATAATACAAATGTGACAGCTAATACTGACCGAGTTATTGAAGCTTTAAATAATAAGTAAACTGGTTTCATAAGTCTCTTTAAAAGAGGCTTTTTTATTGTGTTATAAATAAAAGATGATAGGTAAAGAATATGAAATAATCATTTTTGATGTACCAAATAAACTTTTCTGAGGACATTATATTGTGATAAAAAGGTCTGAGATTTTTAATAACAGGCGATTGGAAGTTTGGAGATTGAACAAAAGGGTCCAAAACAAATTGCGAATTATGTTTTTATTTCATTCTGGAGCTATAATAACTATTGAGATTACCTTTAGATTTTTCCCTTTGCTGTGATTATCAGACCAGTTAACTAACGTAAAAGAAATCTATCTCTTCAATCAAAAAACCAGGTTTCCCTGGTTATAACTATTAGCGGCTTACACGACGGCGAGCTGCTTTTTTACGGTTTTCTTCGATGAAAGCCAATTTTTTTTCTTCTGGTTCGATAATTGTCTTTTTAACTGCGAAAACGGCACCTGCAACAGTAGCAGCAGTTCCGAGAACGCCAGTAGCGACACCTTTAGCAAATGAATGTTTTTTAGCCATGAGACTATCCTCCGTATATGTTATAATATACTTACATTATCTAAAAAAATATCTAGAATAGCAAGTGAAATGATTATGAAAACCAAACTTATTGTAGTAGCTGGACCTACTGCTGTGGGAAAAACGGCGCTTGGAATCGAATTGGCTGAGCGTTTTAATGGAGAGATAATCTCGGGAGATAGCCAGCAGGTTTATCGACAACTGAATATAGGAACTGCAAAGGCCACTCCTGAAGAACAAGCAGCAGCTGTACATCATTTAATCGATGTCCGTGATGTAGATGAGTCCTATTCAGCCTATGATTTTGTGACAGAGGCGCAGGCTGCCATCACTGATATTGTTAGTCGTGGCAAGTTGCCTATCATTGTAGGGGGAACAGGTCTTTACTTACAGAGCCTTTTAGAAGGTTATCATCTAGGGGGGCAAGTTGACCAAAATCAGGTTTTAGCCTACCGTTCAGAACTAGAGCAATTGTCTGATCAGCAGCTTTTCGAAAAGATTGATAGCTTAGGTATAGAGATCAAAGAGATAAATCGTCGTCGCGCCATTAGAGCACTTGAGCTTTATCGTTTTTCGGACAATCTTGAAAATACTGAGACCTGTTATGAACCCTTTATAATTGGCTTGGATGACGAGCGTTCCCTGATTTATGACCGTATTAATACACGAGTTGACAAGATGGTTGAACTTGGGCTCTTAGAAGAAGCTAAGTGGCTTTACGATAATTTTTCGGAGGCCCAGTCGGCTCGTGGAATTGGCTACAAGGAATTATTTCCTTATTTTTCTGGGGAACAAACTTTAGATGAGGCCTTAGAAAAACTCAAGCAAAATACCCGTCGATTTGCTAAACGTCAATTAACCTGGTTTAGAAATCGGATGACGGTTAGCTTCTATCAAATTTCTAGTCCAGAATATCCTGAAAATGTTATACAAGATCTTGCTATATTTTTAAACGAAGAGGAAGGAGAAAAGTAGGTCGATCTTAGTGTCCAGGACCTATCTTTGCTATAATGGTAGTTATGACTAACGAAGAAAAAAAAATAGCTTATGAATTAATGCTTGCTCAGGCTAAGGTGCTATTTGCTAATGAAGACAACGCATTGGCTAATTTTGCCAATGCCTCAGCTCTTTTAAATACAACTTTGCCAAACTCTGTGTTTACAGGTTTCTATCTGATGGATAATATCAAAAATGAGCTAATCCTTGGTCCTTTTCAAGGTAATGTCTCTTGTGTTCGAATTGCCTTAGGTAAGGGTGTTTGTGGCCAATCTGCTGCAGAAAATAGAACCTTGATTGTCCAAGATGTCACTAAACATGCCAACTATATTGCCTGTGATTCTGCTGCTCGGAGTGAAATTGTTGTCCCTATGGAAAAGGGTGGTAAATTAGTTGGTGTTCTTGATTTGGATTCTCACCAAGTAGAAGACTATAACCAGGTGGATCAAGATTATCTGGAAGCATTTGTCAAAATATTACTTGAGAAAACTGATTTTACATTTGGAATGTTTGAGGTAAACTAATGTACCAAGCCCTATACCGAAAATACCGTAGTCAAACCTTTGGCGAAATGGTTGGTCAAAAAGTGATTTCAACCACGCTAAGACAGGCGGTAGAGTCAGGCAAAATCAGCCATGCCTATCTCTTTTCTGGCCCACGTGGTACTGGTAAGACCAGTGCAGCAAAAATTTTTGCCAAAGCAATGAATTGTCCTAATCAGGTCGATGGTGAGCCATGTAACCACTGTGATATCTGTCGTGATATTACTAATGGCAGTCTTGAAGATGTTATTGAGATCGATGCGGCTTCCAATAACGGTGTTGATGAGATTCGTGAAATCCGTGATAAATCAACCTATGCACCAAGTCGTGCCACATACAAGGTCTATATTATTGACGAGGTGCACATGCTGTCGACAGGTGCCTTCAATGCTCTCTTGAAGACTTTGGAAGAACCAACTGAAAATGTTGTTTTTATCCTCGCGACTACAGAGTTACATAAAATCCCAGCAACCATCTTATCCCGTGTTCAACGTTTTGAATTTAAATCGATTAAGCAGGGGGCTATTAAAGAGCATTTAGCTTCAATTCTCGAAAAAGAAGGATTGACTTTTGATGATGAAGCCTTAACCATTATTTCACGTCGTGCAGAAGGTGGTATGCGTGATGCCTTGTCAATCTTAGACCAAGCACTGAGTCTTTCTGCTGACAACAATGTCAGTCAATCCGTTGCCGAAGAAATCACAGGCTCTATTGGTCTTACTGCCTTGGATAGTTTTGTAGCTAGTGTTCGCAATCAGGATACCACAAAAGCCTTATCAAATCTTGAAACGCTCTTTGATAATGGGAAGTCTATGAGTCGGTTTGCGACTGACCTTTTGGAGTATTTCCGTGATCTTTTGATAGTAAAAGCGGGTGGTGAAAATAGTCACCATAGTCCCCTTTTTGAAGAAAACTTATCTTTGGAACAAGACCGACTTTTCCAATTGATTGACTTGGTAACAAGTGCTCTGCCCGAGATTAAAACTGGGACACATCCTAAAATCTATGCTGAGATGTTGACGATTAAACTAACTGAGACAAGTGCTCAAGTAAGACAAGACATCCCGGCTAATTTGCAAGAAGAACTTGACAGTCTTCGTCGTGAGGTAGATAGTCTACGTAAAGCTCTTAAAGAGGGCCCATCTCAAGGAAAAGTAGCACCTACTCGAAAATCAAAAGCTTCTTATCAGTATAAGGTGGATCGTGAGAAAATCCTTACTATTATGCGAGAAACTATGGAGAATCCCCAAAAATCACGCCAGTGTCTGGATGCTCTAAAAGCAACATGGCCTGAGATTTTGGATTCTATCAGCCCTCAAAATAGGGCGCTTTTGAACGGATCAGAACCTGTGTTAGCCAATCAAGAAAATGCTATCCTAGCTTTTAACGCTGCTTTTAATGCTGAACTGGTCATGAAACGAAGTGATCTCAATGATATGTTTGGCAACATCATGAGTTCAGCTGCTGGTTTTTCACCTAATATTATGGCTGTTCCGAAAGCAGAGTTTGAAAAACTCCGAACAGAATTTGCACGAAGCCTCAAATCTAAAGAAGAGCTGGAAAAAGAGGATCGTGAAGAGTACATCCCTCAAGAACTCGAGTTTCTCTCTGATGTAGTAGAAATAGAGGACTAAAAAGGTCCAGTGGACCTTTTTAGGTCCGAGCCAAGAAATGCAAAATCGAGGAGGTCCAGTGGACCTTTTTAGGTCCGGTCCAAGAAATGTATAAGCTAGGGAGAGTTAGTTCTTCTGCCTGAGGTATCTTGTGAGTGTGTTTATCTATCTTAATGGATAATCTTTCTATCATCTAAAAGAGCCTAGACTGCTTGTCCTAGGCTCTAACTATTGCTATAATAATCTTATGATTCAACAAATTTTGTTTATTACAGTGGAAACTATTTTTGAAACGGTTTGTTTTAATTACAGTTTACAGCAAGGCTATTACTTTTTTACAGCCTTTTTTGGTTACTTACTCTTACGTCGTCTTTGGACCACTTATATTATTTCTCGAATTGCGAGTGCAGCCGATAAGTCTACCAAGAAGTAAGGCTGACTTCACCAGCGCTCAGCCATTTTTCCTGACCGTCATCAGTGAGAACGAGGAGTTGCCCCTTGTCTCCAATTTCTTTAGCAATACCACTGTAAGCCTTTCCAGATTGTTCAAAGGTCACTTGTTTATCTAAAACGAGGGACTTTTCTTTATAAACTTTGACCAAATCAGTAGTAGGAATGGTTAAAAAGAGCTTCCAAATTTCTGAAATGAGCTGATTCCGAGTGATTGTGGGACGCTCATTTTGGAAAAGGCTGGTTGCTTTAGTAGCTATTTCTTCAGGAAAATCGCTAATTGAAAAATTAAGTCCTACACCGATAATGACATCTGTGATACATCCAGATTCGATAGAACTGATGGCTTCGGTAAGAATACCAGCTATTTTTTTGTTGTTCAGATAGATATCGTTGACCCATTTGATGTCTGTATCTATGCCTGTAAGGCGCTGAATAGCCTTGACAATGGAAGCAGCTACCATCATGGTATAAGGCGGTAACTCACTAAAGTGACAGTTTGGCTTAAGGTGAATACTCATATAGATACCACCGTGAGGACTTGTATGAAAGTGACGTTCAAAGCGTCCCTTAGCTGATCCTTGATTAGACGCAAGATAAAGGCTAGGGGCAGGATCTTGTCTTTCCATACCATGTTTAGCATCAAGTTGTGTAGAGGTGGAGTCGGGATTAAAGTAGACAGGAAAGTTGAGTTGCTTAGAAATCTCTTGAGAAAGAAGAATATCTCCCTTTTCTAAATGGTATCCTTTTTTTCGGACACTTGTAATAACAACACCTTGGTCCTGAAGTGACTGAATGGCTTTCCAAATGGCTGTTCGTGAGATACCAAGCTCTTTGGCGAGGCTTTCTCCAGTAACAAAATCAGGACTCTTTGCTAATATTTCATAAACACGTTCATAGGTTTTCATATTCTAAGTATAATACAAAAACCAGTAAATTGCTCGCCATAAAATATTGATAAGATTTGATAATTAATAACTATGTGACTAGACAAGAAAAAAGTGATATAATGAAATTTAGTTATTAAGTCCCGATAAGGCAGCAGTCATCCTAGCATGGTTGCTGGTTCTTTGTAACTTTTTAACGGCGCCGAGCTCTTTGTGGAGTATAGCGTTTTATCTATTAGGAGGCGGTTAAATCTCGTGCTATCTAATACTATTTTTCATATTAAAAGGGGGACATTTTATATGTCAGAACGTAAACTTTTCACGTCTGAATCAGTATCTGAGGGACATCCAGATAAAATTGCAGACCAAATTTCAGATGCCATTCTCGATGCGATTTTAGCAGAAGATCCAGACGCCCATGTAGCAGCAGAAACAGCTGTTTACACTGGTTCTGTCCATATTTTTGGTGAGGTTTCTACAACAGCTTATGTGGACATTAACCGTGTAGTTCGTGATACTATCGCTGAAATTGGTTATAATAATGCAGAATACGGTTTTGCAGCAGAATCTGTTGGGGTTCACCCATCATTGATCGAACAATCTCCAGATATTGCTCAAGGTGTTAATGAATCACTTGAAGTTCGTGGAACTGGTGACCAAGATTCACTTGATCTTATCGGAGCAGGTGACCAGGGTCTTATGTTTGGTTTCGCTATTGATGAAACTCCAGAATTTATGCCGCTTCCAGTTAGTCTTTCACATAAATTGGTAAAAAAATTGGCAGATTTGCGTAAATCTGGTGAGATTTCCTACCTTCGTCCAGATGCTAAATCTCAAGTTACCGTTGAGTATGATGAAAATGATCAACCTGTCCGTGTCGATACAGTTGTTATTTCAACACAACATGATCCTGAAGCGACTAACGACCAAATTCGTCAGGATGTCATTGAAAAAGTCATTAAGGCAGTTATTCCTGCAGAATACTTGGATGAAGATACCAAGTTCTTCATCAATCCAACAGGTCGTTTTGTAATCGGTGGTCCTCAAGGGGATTCTGGTTTGACTGGTCGTAAGATTATTGTTGATACTTATGGTGGTTACTCAAGGCACGGTGGTGGTGCCTTCTCTGGTAAGGATGCAACTAAGGTCGACCGATCAGCTTCGTATGCCGCTCGTTATATTGCCAAAAACATTGTAGCTGCTGGTCTTGCTAAGAAAGCAGAAGTACAATTGGCTTATGCTATTGGTGTTGCTAACCCAGTATCTGTCCGTGTTGATACCTTCGGAACGGCAACAGTTGCTGAGAGAAAACTTGAATCTGCTGTCCGTGATCTCTTTGACTTGCGTCCAGCTGGTATCATTCAAATGCTTGATCTTAAACGTCCTATCTACCGTCAAACAGCGGCTTACGGTCATATGGGACGTACAGATGTTGATCTTCCATGGGAAAAATTGGACAAGGTAGATGCACTGAAAGCAGCTGTAGAAGCTTAAAATAATCTAATATTATATGAAATTTAATAATTTCAAAGCAACAGAATTTAATTTTTTTGAATTCTGTTTTTTGTTTTGAAAATGAATAATATGAATTTTCTGACTTCAGACACATGTAAACCCAAAGGATTGAGTGATTAAAGGGTAAAAACTACTAGCTAAAAATAATTTCTTTAGTTGAAAAACTTTGAAAGGAGTTGAAAAATAAGAATAAATTGCTATAATAAGAGTGACGATGTAAATATGAAACTAGAGTCATTTTAGATTGATAGAGTAAGAGAAACACCTATATATAGTTTTACAGGTGTTAGATAATCTAAAACACTTTGGTGAGTTTGTGATTTTTTGGGGAAACTAATCAACAAAACAGGATATTTAGTTAGTCAATTTAATGTATTTTCAATAATATTAATTTCAGTTAATGTTTGCTTAGAATAATCATGTTCTTTCTTATTTTTTTTAAATGTTTATGACTCCAGAGCTAGGAGTCTGGTGGAGGTTGTGTCTTTTCTCATTGGGGAGAGAGATTTGGTTTCTACAGAGCTTGCTCAAGAAAGACATTACATTGTAGTCCTAATGTTATAGGGAAATACCGAGGGCTAATGATTAGAATGGGTAAAAAGTGTAGTTAAGGGGACACTTTTAAATGTGGGTAGAAGTTTATGAACATATTGATAGTTGGTAATACTGCTTGATTAAGAAGCGATTTCGTTTTGAAACCGCTTCTTAATCAAGCAGTTTTTATTTTAGGTCATACAGGTGTAAAGTGTTCTCGTAAAAATAAAATTAACAGTTTATACCAAACATTATGAAAATGATCAGCTAGAAGATGTTTTTGAATTTCATGATTATGATTAAATCATCTATCTTTCAGAGTACCTCAATTATGAACATGAAAGTTCAGAGGAGATTGAGGATTTAATCAGATTACTAAAGTGTTTTCAAGAGAAAATAAATACAAGGTCTAACCTACTTGTAAATAATCTATCAGAGCTTCAAGAAGAGGCTAAAGCATCGCATTTGACATTTTTAGGGCAAAAGGTGGCTGAAGATATCTGTGACGGACAAGCAGCTTACAAGGAACTTTTGAAGAATATGGGGTATCGCCTATGGGTATCACGCTTGACAATCTCCAAAGGAGAAAACAAGCATGATATTACCCTTAATTTGGAAAATTCAGGGGTAGCCCCTTTATATGGCGATTGGACTGTGGTATTATATTTGTGTGATACTAGTGGTAAGGTTGTTCAATCGCAAGATCTTGACTGCCGTTTGTCAGAATTACTTCCAAATCAAACCGCTGAGCTGAAGGCAAGTTTTGCTTATTCAAAAAATCAGAAGTATCAAGTGAAGTTCGGAATTATTTCTCCAATGACACAAGTGCCTTCTGTTCATTTTGCCATGAATGGTTTCGAAGGAGAAGTTATGCCTAAATTAGCAACGATTCAAAAGGATCAAAAAGGCACTGACAAGTAAGAAAGGAATAATAAATGTCTATTTTAATTACAGGAGGAGCTGGCTATATCGGTAGCCACACAACCGTCGAACTCCTTAATGCAGGTTTCGATGTAGTCTTAGCTGACGACTTTTCAAATAGTTCGCCAGCGGTACTTGAACGTTTGGAAAAGATTACGGGTAAAAAGTTTCCATTTTATCAAGGTTCCATTTTAGATACTGATTTTTTGGATAAGGTTTTTACAAATGAAGATATTGAGTTAGTTATTCACTTTGCAGCCTTTAAAGCAGTGGGTGAATCTGTTCAAAAACCTTTGAAATATTATAAGAACAACATCAATGGTACCATTACTCTCCTTGAAAAAATGAAGGAATACGATGTGAAAAACATTGTCTTCAGTTCAAGTGCAACAGTTTACGGTACCAATAATCCTTCCCCAATGACCGAAGATATGCCAACGTCAGCGATTAATCCATACGGTTATACAAAGTTGATGATGGAACAAATTCTTACAGACGTAGCTGCCTCAGACCCTTCATGGTCTGTCACAAATCTTCGTTATTTCAATCCTATCGGAGCTCATGAGAGTGGTTTGATTGGTGAATTGCCAAACGGTATTCCAAACAATCTTATGCCATATATTACACAAGTTGCTATCGGTAAACTTCCTGAGCTTAATGTCTTTGGTGATGATTATCCGACTCCGGATGGTACAGGTGTCCGTGACTACATTCACGTTCTTGACTTGGCATCAGGTCACTTGGCTGCCGTCAAATATAATTTGAGCCACAAAGGTGCTGAGATTTTTAACTTGGGTACTGGACACGGTTATAGTGTTTTGGATCTCGTTAAGACATTCGAAGCTGAAAATAAGGTTGCTATCCCTTACCGTATTCAAGGGCGTCGCGCTGGTGATATTGCGACTTGCTATGCGTCTCCTGAAAAGGCCAAAGAAGTTCTCGGCTGGGAAGCTAAGAAGACTTTGAAAGATATGGTCAGAGATTCTTGGCGTTGGCAAACAACAAACCCAAATGGTTATGAAGACTAAACTTAGTCTAGGAAATCATAGCCTATAGAGAGTAGGACAAGCACTAGATTTTTTTAAGCAACCCTAATCTAGTCGCCTCAGAAATAAAGAGAAGAGGTGTGAAAACAGTCACTAAATGATTATAGGTTTAGAACTGTCTCACCCTCTTTTTATGTTTTAGACTAGCTTTCTATGGTATAATGAAATCATGACTATTATTAATCAATTCGTCACTTTGACGAGTCACCTAGTATTTATTGGATTGAGCTACCATATGCTGATTAGCCTCTTTGATTGGGCAAAATTGATCAAAAATCCTATCGAGAATACTGGTAAGTTGAAACTTTTCTTGCTTTTTATTAGCATTGCCTTAGGCTATCTTGTCAGCTCCTTTATTCTGTCAGTTTTAGCTTTTGGACAGAATATGGCTAGCTCGATTTCTTAAATTAGTGATTTTAATTGTGTTTTGATATAATACAAAAAAATACGAAATTAATCCTTGAAAGGAATCCTTATGGATAAAATTATTGTGAAGGGTGGCAACACTCGATTAAGTGGTGAGGTTGTCATTGAAGGTGCTAAAAACTCTGTCCTTCCTTTGTTGGCGGCGACTATCTTGGCCTCAGAAGGTCAAACAACCTTAACTAATGTTCCAATCTTGTCAGATGTTTATACGATGAATAATGTTGTCCGTGGTTTAGATATTGCTGTAGACTTTGACGAGGAAAACAATACCGTTGTAGTTGATGCTAGTGGAGAAATTCTCGATCAAGCACCATATGAGTATGTGAGTAAGATGCGTGCGTCAATCGTAGTTCTTGGGCCTATTCTTGCTCGTAATGGTCATGCTAAGGTCTCAATGCCTGGCGGTTGTACGATTGGTAGTCGTCCTATTGACCTCCACCTTAAAGGTTTGGAAGCGATGGGTGCTAAAATTATCCAAGTTGGTGGTGATATCACCGCGACAGCAGAAAAACTTAAAGGTGCAACTATTTATATGGACTTCCCATCAGTTGGTGCTACTCAGAACATTATGATGGCAGCCACTTTAGCTGATGGAGTCACTACCATTGAAAATGCTGCGCGTGAACCGGAAATCGTTGACTTGGCTATTCTTCTTAACGAGATGGGGGCAAATGTCAAAGGTGCTGGAACTGAAAAACTCGTGATTAAAGGTGTTAAATCTCTTCATGGTACGCAACATGCGGTTGTTCAGGACCGTATTGAAGCAGGTACTTTTATGGTAGCAGCAGCCATGACTTCTGGCAATGTTCTTATTAAGGATGCTATCTGGGAACATAACCGTCCTTTGATTTCTAAATTATTGGAAATGGGTGTCGACGTTAAGGAAGAGGACAGAGGCATTCGTGTTAAATCTGATGTTTCGAAATTGAAACCTGTAGCTGTTAAAACCCTACCTCACCCAGGTTTTCCAACTGACATGCAGGCTCAATTTACGGCTCTTATGGCAGTTGTGAAAGGTAAATCAAGCATAAGTGAAACAGTCTTCGAGAATCGTTTCCAACATTTAGAGGAAATGCGTCGTATGGGGCTTCATTCTGAAATCCTTCGTGATACTGCAATGATTCACGGTGGTTTGCCACTTCAAGGAGCGCGAGTTATGTCTACTGACCTTCGAGCTTCTGCAGCCCTTATCCTCACAGGGATGGTTGCTGAAGGAACAACAACTGTTGGGAAATTGACACACTTGGATCGTGGTTACTATAAATTCCATGAGAAACTAGCTAAACTAGGAGCCCAAATTTCACGTGTAAGTGAGGCATAGTATGGAAACTGGTAAAGGCTATGTTTTTCGTCAATTATTACTTGTTTTGATTGTATGTTTAATTAGCCTTGCTTCTCTAGCTATCGGTTTAATGATTGGCTATTCCGTATTGGGTGAAGGCAAGGATCCTATTAGCATCTTAAAACCAGAATCCTGGCAGGCAATTATTGCTAAATTTACAGGAAAATAAGAGGGAGTGGGCAGTCGTACCACTCCTTTCGTCATGACATTTATATCAAAGAAAGAGAACAATGGTAGAAAGAAAGACATCTTTGACAAATAAACAGAAACGTCAGTTAGTCACATTAATAATAGCAGCTTTAATAGCTGTTTTAGGTTACCTAGGAACCAGTAACAAGCTCTCGCCTGATAATCCTATCAGACAAGTAGCAAGCCTAGTTTCAGGGAAATCTAACAAATCCATTAAATCTAATGGTTCAACAAATAGTCAGTCTACACCACAAGAGCAGCTTTCTGAGACAGTAATGACTAGTTCAGTCAAAAGCCAACTGGGTAATTCCTTGGAATGGAATGGAGCTGGGGCCTACATTATTAATAGAAATAAGACGAATCTAAATGCTAAGGTATCAAGCCAACCCTATGCTAATAACCAAGTCAAAACGGTTCAAGGACAAACTGTTCCTACAGTTGCTAATGCCTTATTAAGTAAAGCAACTAGACAGTACAAAAATCGTCAAGAAACAGGGAATGGTTCAACCTCTTGGACACCAGCTGGATGGCACCAGGTTCAAAATTTATCAGGAGAGTATAGCCATGCCGTAGATAGAGGCCATTTGCTAGGTTATGCACTGATAGGTGGTTTGAAAGGATTTGACGCCTCGACTTCAAATCCAGAGAATATTGCTGTTCAAACTGCTTGGGCAAATCAAGCATATAGCGATAGTTCTACAGGCCAAAACTATTATGAAAGCCTAGTACGAAAAGCTCTGGATAAAAATAAACGTGTTCGTTATCGTGTGACCCTGATTTATGAAGGAGAGAATCTCATTCCATCAGGAACACATCTTGAAGCTAAGTCAGCAGACGGCTCACTTGAGTTTAATGTCTTTGTTCCAAATGTACAAGAGGGAATTACACTAGATTACTATTCAGGAAAAGTAACGGTGAATTGAAGAAAAACGACTCCGAGTGGAGTCGTTTTTAGTATCTAGACAAATAAAAAACCACCCCAAGGTGAGTTTTTTATTCACTAGCTTGCTCCCAATGTTTAGAGAGGTAGCGAGAGTAGCTAGAGATAGCAAAGTTAACCACGAAATAGGCTAAAGCCAGAATACCGTATAAAGTAAAGATTTGGCTTGGTTCGTAGTAACCACCCATCAGAATCTGGCTCTTACCAAACAATTCTTGCAAGGCGATAACAGAGTAAAGGAAAGAAGTATCCTTGACAACCGTTACGAATTGAGAAATGATAGATGGTAACATTTTACGAATAGCTTGTGGGAAGATAATATAAATAAAGATTTGTCTGTTGTTAAATCCTTGAGACAAGCCGGCTTCCGTTTGTCCAGGGTCGATAGAGTTAAGTCCTCCACGAATGATTTCCGCCAAGGCAGCTGATGTGAAGACCGTGAACGAGGTAATACCTGCCGCTGTAGACTTGAGTTGGAAGACCAAGAAGATAATGAAAATCCAAAGCAAGTTAGGAACGTTACGAACGAACTCAATGTAGATAGAAGCAATCCAACGAAGAATAGGATTCTTTCCGTTACGCATGACCGCGAGAATAGTTCCAAATAAGGTAGACAGCACAATGATGAAGAAAGACAAGTAAAGGGTTGTCCACATTCCTTGTGCCAAGAATTTAAGGTTAGTAGCTGATAAAACTTCTGACATAATGGACCTCCTTAGTAAGCTTTCTTATTTTGTTCTTCTTTACGACGTGCCCATGTGGCTAGAGGGAAACACATGATAAAGTAGAGGAAAGCAGCCCCAGCAAAGGCGGGCACGTAGTTAGTTGTATCATAAGCCCAAGCCTTAGCAGTGAACATGATATCTGCTCCAGAAATAATGGCAACCGTAGAAGTGTTTTTAATCAAGTTAACCACTTGATTGGTCAATGGTGGCAAGATAGTACGGGCAGCTTGAGGTAAGATAATGATACGCATGGTATCAGCGTAGGTGAACCCTTGAGATAAAGCTGCTTCTGTTTGACCTTTAGGAACTGCCTCGATACCTGTACGAATAATTTCAGAAATATAAGCTCCTGTGTAGACTCCTACACAAAGGATAGCCGTCAAGGAAGTTGGAATCATGACATTACCGTCAGTCAAAATCGAAATGCCATAAAAGACAACTACGAATTGTACTAGCAAAGGGGTATTTTGGAAGATTTCGACATAAACACGTGAAATACCACGAAGTACCTTGTTGCGAGTCGAACTCATAGCACCAAAAATCAATCCAAGTAGAAGTGCTACAATCAAGGCACCAATAGAAATGCCAAGGGTATATAAGAATCCTTTGGCAAATTGGCCAAAGTTAGCAAAGAAAGCAGCCCAACGTTCGAGAGCGAAAGGACTAACCGTTTCAGTTAAAAGATACATAAATTCAGGACTCCTTTCTATTTATTTTCAGCCTTAGCAGGTTTCAAATTATATTTATCGTAGAGTTTTTGAAGACTTCCATCTTTTTGCCATTTAGCTATCAAATCGTTGGTATAGTCAATCAACTCTTGGTTAGACTTGCTTGAAGCAATACCATAATCTTGTGTTTTGAAACCTTCGTTCAATATTTTAGTTTTCTTACTTTCATATCCAGAGAGGATAGATTTATCCACTGAGAAAGCATCCACACGGTGGGCGTAAAGAGATACAGCCAATTCCGGGTAAGAACCAAGTTGAACGTAGTTGAACTTAAGATTATGGGCTGAGGCATATTCTTGCAAGGCGGCTTTAGTTGATGCCCCTTGAGCAACCCCGATAGTCTTACCATTCAAATCAGAGATTTTGTTAATACCTGAATCCTTTAGGACTAAGAAACCAATTTGATCATGGTAGTAAGGATTTGAGATGGCATAAGAAGCCTTACGTTCATCATTGATAGTATAAGTACCGATAAGTAAGTCAATAGTACCGTTATCCATAAGAGGTTCACGGGTTTGTGTCGTTACTGGAATGTAATTCACTTTTACTTTCAACTCATCAGCAATCTTTTTAGCAAGGTCAACTTCCATACCTTCGTATCTATTGGTCTTAGCAGAATAGTAACCAAAGTTAGGGACATCTTGTTTAACACCAACATTAAGTGTTCCTCGATTAACGATCTTTTGGACGGCCTTACTATCTAGGAGATTGCTAGTATCTTCTGCCTCAGTTTTGTGATTTGTGATCAGAAAAACAGTAGCAATCACCAAGCTTACGGCTGTTAGGTAACGTAAGATTTTTTTGAAAATCATAGGCCACCTCCTTAGGCATCCACTGAGACTTTATCAGAGTGGTGGTTGATAATATTAGAGAGGAACTTAGCTGCACGAGGTTCAGTTGGATTGTCGAAGAAGCCATCGACATCCGTAGTGTCTACAAGGACCTGACCTTCAGCCATGAAAATGATACGGTCAGCCACACTACGAGCAAAGCCCATTTCGTGGGTAACAACTACCATGTTCATACCACCTTTGGCAAGTTTTTGCATAACAGCAAGAACATCACCGATAGCCTCTGGGTCAAGAGCTGATGTCGGTTCGTCAAAAAGCAAAAGTTCAGGTTTCATGGCAAGACCACGAGCGATGGCGACACGTTGTTTTTGCCCACCAGAAAGCATACTAGGATAAGAATCTTTCTTGTCCCACATGTTAACGTAGCGAAGGAATTTTTCAGCTGTCTTCTCCGCCTCTGCCTTACTAATTCCGAGAACCTTGATTGGTGCTAAGGTTACATTTTCAAGAACGGTTTTGTGAGGGTAGAGGTTGAAGTGTTGGAAGACCATACCTACTTCCTTACGCAATTCTACCAAGTCCTTAGCAGATGCCTCAGTAACATTATGTCCGTTAACGATCAGGGTACCCTCGTCGATTGGTTCCAAAGCATTGATAGTACGGATAAGGGTTGATTTCCCAGAACCAGAAGGTCCCAAGATAACCACAACCTGTCCTTTTTCAATTTCTAAATTGATATCACGAAGAGCATGATAGTCTCCGTAATATTTATTGACATTTTTAAATTCGATAAGTGCCATAAGAGCCTCCTATAATGGATTTGCTTGTTAGATTTTCTAACATGTTCATAATTTTAGTTTAGCATAAGATGAGTTTAAAGTCAAAAAAATACGAATATTTTTGCGAAATGCTCGTTTTTTATGATATGGTTAACCAATTTTACGATATAGATATAGAAAAAAATCGGCATTAGGATGAGTACTGCCTTCACTAGCTTGTTACCATTGTTTGCTGGGGTAACGAGAGTTGTTAGAGGTGGTAAAGTTAAGTACGAAACAAGTTAAAACGATGGTTAATTTCATATTTTGTAACTAAATGTACTAGAACTATTTATTCTACTGTAGGTGTTGTAAAAGTCAGAAATATTTAGTCTAAGGAAGGTTGGTGATTGCTCATTAATAAAAATGTAAAGAAAGCTTATATATCAGCCACAAAGGCATACTCGAAACTTGGTCCTTGACCTATTTTTTGGTATAATATGTTTGATATGTAAAGTTTTTGGCTTTACTAAATTGAATGACTTAAGAAAACCGATGAGGTGTTTATATGAAAAAAATTCTAGTTGTTGATGATGAAAGACCAATCTCCGATATCATCAAGTTTAACCTTACTAAGGAGGGTTATGAAGTGGTTACGGCCTTTGATGGGCGAGAAGCTTTGGAACAATTTGAAGCTAAAAAACCAGACTTGGTTATTCTGGACTTGATGTTGCCTGAACTGGATGGTTTGGAAGTTGCCAAGGAAATCCGTAAAACGAGCCACACACCGATTATCATGCTTTCAGCTAAAGATAGTGAGTTTGATAAGGTTATCGGATTAGAAATTGGGGCAGACGACTATGTGACTAAGCCATTTTCTAACCGTGAATTGTTGGCACGTATTAAAGCCCACTTGCGTCGTACAGAAACGATTGAAACCGCAGTAGAAGAGAGCTCTAACTCTGGCAAACAAGAAATTTCAATTGGTGAGTTGGTTATTGTTCCGGATGCCTTTGTTGCTAAAAAACGTGGAAACGAAGTTGAGTTGACCCACCGTGAATTTGAGTTACTCTTCCATTTGGCAACTCATATGGGACAAGTTATGACGCGTGAACATTTGCTTGAAACCGTTTGGGGCTATGACTATTTTGGGGATGTTCGTACTGTGGACGTAACGATTCGTCGTCTGCGTGAAAAAATTGAAGATACACCTAGCCGTCCTGAATATATCTTGACGCGTCGTGGTGTCGGTTATTACATGAAGAATTATGACTAGTATTGGCTTAAATATTACAAGCTTTGAACTAGCCTTACTCTTTACGCTCCTCTTTGTTGCTTTCTATTTCATTTTTCTAGCTTATCGTGATTATCAACAGGTCAAAAATATCCGAAAGTTGACTAAGAGAGTCAAATCCCTTATGGCAGGTAATTATAATGAAAAATTACGCATAAAGGGAGATTCAGAGCTTTTAGAGCTAGCTAATAGCTTGAATGATTTGTCGGACGTCTTTCGTTTGACACATGAAAATCTAATCCAGGAAAAAAACCGCTTATCATCTGTCCTTTCGTACATGAGTGACGGGGTTATTGCGACCAATCGCCTTGGTCAGATTACTATGATTAATAGTACTGCCCAACGCTTGTTGAATTTAGATCGCGAAACTGCGACTCAGATGTCTATTTTGGATATATTAGATGGTGAGAATCCCTATACCTATAGTGAATTGTTGTCTAAGACACCCGAAATCCATCTGTCGCGTCGAGATGCTAACGATGAATTTGTGACGCTACGTGTTAATTTTGCATTAATTCGTAAGGAATCTGGTTTTATTTCAGGTCTGGTAGCCGTTCTTCATGATGCCACTGAGCAGGAAAAAGAAGAGCGCGAACGCCGTCTCTTCGTATCAAATGTTAGTCACGAATTGCGGACGCCTTTAACTTCTGTGAAATCCTATCTTGAAGCGCTTGATGATGGTGCTCTCAACGAAGAGATTGCTCCAAACTTTATCAAAGTTTCTTTAGATGAAACCAACCGCATGATGCGTATGATTTCTGACCTCTTGGCATTATCTCGAATTGACAATAAAAGCACACAGCTTAATGTTGAAATGACAAACTTTACAGCCTTTATGACCTATATCTTGAATCGGTTTGGTCAAATTAAGAGTCAAGAAACTAATCCAGGTAAGTCTTATGAAATCATTCGAGATTACCCAGTAAACTCTATTTGGGTGGAAATTGATACTGATAAGATGACCCAGGTCATAGATAATATACTTAATAATGCCATCAAGTATTCTCCTGATGGTGGGAAAATTACAGTATCTATGAAAACGACAGACACTCAGTTGATTGTTTCTATTTCTGACCAAGGTTTAGGAATTCCTAAAAAAGATTTACCTCTGATTTTTGACCGTTTTTACCGTGTTGATAAGGCCAGAAGTCGTGCTCAGGGTGGAACAGGACTTGGCTTATCCATTGCAAAAGAAATTGTTAAACAACATAATGGCTTCATTTGGGCTAAGAGTGAGTATGGTAAGGGATCAACTTTTACAATTGTGCTTCCATATGACCAGGACGCAATGATGGTCGATGAATGGGAGATGTAGTAGAAATGACCTCAGAATTAGGGTTTAAATATAGTATTTTGGCTTCAGGGTCAACCGGGAATTCCTTTTATTTGGAAACTCCAGAAAAGAAGATTCTAGTGGATGCTGGTTTATCAGGAAAAAAAATTACAAGTTTGCTAGCGGAGATTGACCGTGATCCAAGTGATCTTGATGCTATCTTAGTAACACATGAACACAAGGACCATATCCATGGTGTAGGTGTTTTAGCTCGTAAATACGGCATGGATATATACGCCAATGAGAAAACCTGGCAAATTATGGATAGTAAGAATATGCTAGGTAAGGTTGATAATAGTCAGAAACATATTTTTTCTCGCGGTAAGCTTCTAACCTTTGGTGATATCGACATTGAATCTTTCGGAGTTAGTCATGATGCCATTGATCCACAATTTTACCGCTTTATGAAAGACGGAAAGAGCTTTGTCATGTTGACGGATACAGGCTATGTTTCAGACCGTATGGCTGGTCTTATTGAAAATGCTGATGGCTATCTGATTGAATCTAATCATGATATTGAAATCTTGAGAGCAGGTTCTTATCCTTGGTCAACCAAGCAACGTATCCTCTCTGATCAGGGTCACTTGTGTAATGAGGATGGAGCCGATGCTATGATTCGTACCATCGGTAATAAAACTAAAAAGATTTATCTGGGTCACCTTTCTAAAGAAAATAATATCAAGGAATTGGCCTACATGACGATGGAAAATCAGTTGGCTCGCGCTGACTTTGGTGTTGGAACTGACTTTAAGATTTTTGGTACCTCACCAGATACGGCGACCCCACTAACAGATATTTAGAACAATAGCAGAAGAGCTGCACTAATAGTTTAGTGTGGCTTTTTAAAAGGATAGTATATGTGAAAATAATGTATCTCTCGCTAGGGATGGTGTCGCTTGGTTTGGGAATTCTTGGAATTCCTCTACCTATCTTACCCACAACACTTTTTCTACTTTTAGCCATCGCTTGTTTTACTAGAAGTTCCAAACGTTTTGAGAAATGGTTATATAATACCAAACTTTACCAAACTTATGTCGCCGATTTTCGAGAAACAAAATCGATTGCCAAAGAACGAAAGAAAAAATCATTATCCAAATCTATGTTTTGATGGGAATATCGATAGTTTTCGCGCCTATTATAGTTAATTGAAACAAGGACAGGACAAAAGTGCCTCAAGAAAAGTATCGCAATTTGGCAATACTTTTCTGAGGTGTTTTTTAATTTGAGCCCATGTTTTCTCAATGGGATTATACTCAGGTGAGTAAGGAGGAAGTGGTAAAAGTCTATGACCCTGCTCCTTGCATAACTCTTTTAGCTTATTCATCCTATGAAACCTTGCATTGTCCATAATGATAACAGATGGTTTATCTAAAGTGGGTAGTAAGAATGTTTTAAACCAAGCTTCGAAAAAGTCACTAGTCATGGTTTCTTTGTAGGTCATTGGGGCTATAATCTCACCGTTTATAAGACCTGCGACTAAAGATAGCCGCTGGAATCTTCTTCCAGAGACCTGACCAGTGATCAACTGACCTTTCAAAGATCGACCATATTCTCGATGAAAATATGTCTCAAACCCTGTCTCGTCAATATAAACAGGTGTCAAGTGACTTAAGTTATTAAATTCTTTAAGGAACTGATTTACTTTCTCAGGGTCTTGTTCATAGTAGGTACAGCTCTTTTTTTTCGAGTATATCCCATAGCTTTGAGAGCGTAATGAATAGCTGTTGGATGACAGCCAAATTCAGAAGCTATTTCAGTCAAAAAAGCATCTGGATGAGCATCAAGATAGTTCTTTAATTTTTCTCTATCAACTTTTCTCGGTTTGGTTCCCTTAACTTGGTGATGAAGCTCGCCTGTAGTCTCCTTTAATTTTAGCCATTGATAGATGGTGTTGCGGGAAATATCGAAAACAACAGATGCTTCAGTAATACTGCCGGTTTTCTCACAGTATGCGAGAACTTTTTTACGAAAATCTAATGAATATGCCATAAGTACATTATACCACAAATGTACTATTTTTGTTTCATTTTACTATATTTGGGTGAAAATTGTGCTCTTTTTCCTAACGCTCTTTATCACTTATTGCTTGTTTAAGGTTATTCCTGATAAAGACGGATAAAAGATAAAAAATGAGGCTTCCAAAAGGAAGTCTCATTTTAACTACTATCCATTAATGTTTGCTGCGTAATTTTTTACGGACTTTATAGGCAAAGTTGGCTAGGCCATAGAATGGGCTAACAGGAAGGTTGAATTCCCCAATGAATTGTTCAATGCGTGGGTTAAATTTTGACTTGAAATTGTACAAGCCGCCATCTAGAGAATTTTCAATTCCTCCCATGTTTTGCCACTCGGCACCGCGTTCGAAAGCGTGATTCGCAGTTTCAAACCATGTCAAAATGGCAGGTTGGTAACGACGATAGTCTTCGTCCATTCCCGCATATATATTCTCAGCTGTATTTCCAAATTCCAGAACTAAGGTACCTGAGAGTGGAACAATCTTGTTACCAGCATCAACCTTTTCTTGAAGGAAGGCGATTTCTTCTGAAAGTCTCTTGTACTCTTGTTTATTGTTCTCAATTTTTCCAGGTTTGGTTTTTTCTGTAAACTTGGCAGCGTCGGCAATATTCTTTTCAAGTTGTTTATTAAGATCTTTGAGGCGAGCTGGCAAATCTAGTGTTGAGAGTGTAATGTAAGAAGATTCTGGGTAAGTAGTTAACAACTTTTCATAGTAATCAATCCCACGAAGATGAATGTTCTTACGAGCCTCTGTTTTTTTCATCAGATCTGCAAATTGGTCTAGCAGCTCAGTACCACCAAATTGAACTGAAATGCCTTTGTTTCGAGCAGTGCGAATAGCTTGCTTAGTACTCTTAGATAGCTGTTCCTCAGTAAAATCTTCCTTATAAATATTTGCCTGGAAGCGTGGTTGAATATTTTCAGCCATATCTTCGGTGAGGCCAGTCCATTCAACGCCCAGAGCTTGGATATCTTTGGCAATTGACAAAGTATCTTCATTGATGTTAACTTCTTGAGAAATCAAATTTTTAGTGACAAAGAGACTTGGATCAAATTTAACAAAGAGAGCACGTTTTGTTTTGGCATATTTTTTAAGTGAAGTTATGACAAAAGCTAACAACTCTTTATCCTGGTAGTCCATGATAGGACCGCGTGGAATGTAAATCATAGAGAATCCAAGAGGTAGTGGTTGAATAAGAACACTAGCGACGGCAACAAGTTTGTCATCTTGATAGAAACCTAGACGATCATTGCCCCAACTATCCTTGATTTTTGCCCATGAGCTACTTTGTAATAAGTTGGTTTGAGGACTATCAATAACAAAGCGGTCATGCTCAGAAGTGCTGAGTCCAATTTTATAGGTAAACATATTAGTCTAGAACCCACTTTCTAATAGCGTAAGCGACACCGGATTCATCATTTGATTTTGTGATGTATTTAGCAATTTTCTTGATTTCTGGATTTCCATTTTCCATAACGACAGGAGAACCGACGACCTCCAGCATGGCACGGTCATTTTCTTCGTCTCCAATAGCCATTGTTTCTTCTTTAGTGAGACTAAGTTTTTCAGCAAGGTGTGTAACCGCGATCCCTTTGTTGGCTGTTTTCTTGAGAATTTCTAGGTAAAATGGCGTTGATTTTACGATTGTAAAGCGATCATAAAATTCCTGTGGAAGTTTGGCAATGGCTGCATCAAGAATTTCAGGTTCGTCAATATACATGGCCTTAACAAACTCCTTGTCAGCCACCTCTTCAGGTGTACGATAGTAAATCGGCATATGAACAAGGGTAGACTCATGAACAGTGTAGCGACCAATGTTTCGATTACTTGTGTAGATACCATCTTTAGTAATAGCATGAGAATGAACGCCAAGCTTGTTAGCCAAAACCTCAATATCAAGGTAGTCTTCGTATGAAAGCGTCTCGCGAATCAATTCATTACCAGTAGAAGTCTCTTGAACGAGCCCTCCGTTAAAGGTGATGACATAGTCGCCATCTTGGTTAAGATTAAGTTCCTCAAGAAGTGGAAGTACGCCAGGAATAGGACGGCCAGTCGCAATAACGACCTTTACCCCAGCAGCCTTGGCATCTTGAATTGCTTGAAAGACTTCAGGTGTGACTTGACGTTGGCTATTCAAAAGAGTTCCATCAATATCAACTGCAATTAGTTTAATAGACATAATAAGTACCTGTTCCGTTTAGTTAATTTCCCTTCTATTTTACTAAAATTTAGCCGCTTTGTCATAGTTCTTCCTAAGAAAAATAATAGTGATGAGTCATCAGTAACAGATCAAAGCTCAATCTTAAAGAAAAACCACCTTAACTAAGAATTGCTCAAATGATTTTTAATTGGTAAAATAAGGTCAGACAAATAAAGGAGAGCTAAAATGATTCGAGCAACCAATCAATTGACAGAAAAAGAACGGAAGGATGCAAAAAAAATTGATTGTCAGCTGCCAAGCCTAGGACCGAACCTATCGAGAACCTTATCTCTCCAATATGCTTAATTTCGATTTCAACACGCCAGCCTTTTTCTTTTATTATCAAAATGGAGGTTGCTTGGTTTATTAACGGTTTATGCGGATAATGAAGATGTTGAACTAAGCATCCTAGTTCATCCCAATAATCGTCGTTAGGGCATTGCGCGTGCCTTGTTTAAGAGTTTCGAAGAAGAAACGGCATCTTATCCTATTTAATCAGTGACTTTTCAGATAGAGCGTGTTTTTCTAAATCGTCATCCTAGTCTGGCAAGCCATTGGGGGGTGATTGAGGATGAAGAGACGGAAACTTGGCTAGGGAGAGGTAGATTACCATGTGCTCTGAATTCCCGTTTAGATGTTAAGGTGCTCTTAGCAGAACCCTCTTATCTTGAAGAAATTACTCAACATGACTGTTGAAAAAGTCTATTTCACCACCAAGCCTTTTCTGATGCGGAAGAAACTCTTGAGGTGACTCACAGATATATCGCTGAGGCCTTGAAAGATTCCGATAGCTTGCTTTACATCCTGCTCAAAGAAGGTAAAATCACTGGAGTTTGTACTGTCGATGTATCTGGGAATAGCAACTACCTCTACGGGCTTGCGATTGCTGAAGCTTATCGTGGACAGGGCTATGGAAGCTATCTGGTAAAATCAGTCGTTAACCAACTCATTGCGCAAAATGACGAGGCTTTTCAAATTGTAGTAGAAGATAGCAATATTGGAGCCAAACGTTTGTATGAAAATATCGGCTTTGTCAAACAAACCCAGGTGGTTTACTTGAAATAGAAATGGTAGACGCAATACTGATACTCTCTTTTAGTATAGAGTTGCTATTATCTTAAGTAGAAAAATAGTTTTAGAATAGAAGGAATACTTAATGGAAATTAAAATTAAAAACAAAATAAAAGTAGGCGATCAAACGGAGATTATCGAAGAAATCCACACTTGTGAGGTTATGGAAAAAGGAGATTATACCTATCTTGTTCACCATAATTCGGAGAAAGAAAAAGTGGTTATTAAGTTGAACAAGGAAGAGCTGGTGATGACACGCTTTTCTAATCCAAAATCCATTATGCGTTTTTCTGCTAAAGCACCTACCTTGCTCCAAATTCCGACACCGCTTGGTGTCCAGCATTTTCTGACAGATACTAGTCTATTTGCTCATGACCCAAATGGACAAACAGTTGATGTTCATTATCAATTGAAGCATCCAGAAACAGAAGATGTTTTTGCCGATTATGAATTAGAAGTTTCATGGTTTTAATTTGTTTAGAAATAGAATCATTTTGCTTGAAATAATGTTGAATTATGTTAGAATGTAAAGGAAAAATCAAGGGAGTAGCAGGCGACTTTAATCATGAGATTTGATTAAAGATTGCGATTATGTCGTCATTACGAAATTTTACATTTCCGGCATATTCTTAAACAGCGAGACTTGTTTTTAATTAAACAGGTCTCTTTTGGTATGATTTTTTATATAAAAAGAGTCTTGTTAGCCATATTTCCCTATTTAAAAGGAGGAGACCATTTTGTCGAAAGAACAAAGTAAAGCCTTGTTTTACACGCAAGGAGTGGAAGAAGTCCTAAAAAGCTTGGACACTTCCATTGATGGTTTGTCTACTGCACAAGCCAAGGAACGTTTAGATGCCTATGGCTATAATGAGTTGGATGAAGGTGAAAAACGTAGCCTTTTATCAAAATTCATCGACCAGTTTAAAGATTTGATGATCATCATCTTGCTTGTCGCTGCTGCCCTTTCTATCATTACAGAAGGCAGGCATGGTTTGACGGATGCCTGTATTATTTTTGCCGTTGTTGTTTTGAATGCAGCCTTTGGTGTTTATCAAGAGGGGCAAGCAGAAGCGGCTATTGAAGCTCTTAAAAACATGTCAAGTCCAATGGCTCGTGTGCGCCGTGATGGTAATGTAGTTGAAATTGATTCACGTGAATTGGTTCCAGGAGACATTGTTTTGCTTGAAGCAGGTGATGTTGTTCCGGCAGATATGCGTTTGATCGAAGCTGCCTCACTTAAGATTGAAGAAGCTGCCCTTACTGGTGAATCCGTTCCAGTTGAAAAAGATATTACCGAGACGGTTGAAGCAGAAGCCGGAATTGGTGACCGTGTGAATATGTGTTACCAAAACTCAAACGTTACTTACGGTCGTGGTACTGGTGTAGTAACCAATACTGGTATGTATACTGAAGTTGGTAAGATTGCTGATATGCTAGCTAATGCGGACGAATCACAAACGCCGTTGAAGCAAAGCTTGGAGCAATTGTCTAAGACTTTGACTTACCTTATTATTGCTATTGCCTTGGTGACATTCTTGGTTAGTGTATTTATTCGTGGCGAACAGCCCCTTGAAGGTTTGATGGTTGCAGTTGCTCTTGCCGTTGCAGCTATTCCTGAAGGATTGCCTGCCATTGTAACGATTCTCTTGTCACTTGGAACAACGACTCTTGCCAAACGCAATGCGATTGTTCGTAAATTGCCAGCAGTTGAAACCCTAGGTTCAACTGAAATTATCGCATCTGATAAGACTGGTACCTTAACGATGAACCAGATGACTGTTGAAAAAGTCTATACAAACGGTCAATTGCAAAATGCTGATACAGAACTTGGTGCTGACAATACGACCCTTCGTATTATGACCTTTGCTAATGATACAAAGGTGGATCCAGATGGTAAATTAATCGGAGACCCAACAGAAACAGCACTTGTACAGTTTGGTTTAGATCACAATTTTGATGTTCGTGAAGTCTTGAAATCAGAGCCTCGTGTGGCAGAGTTGCCATTTGACTCTGACCGTAAGCTCATGTCTACTATCCATAAGGAACCAGATGGTTCTTACTTTGTAGCCGTCAAGGGTGCACCTGACCAATTGATCAAGCGTGTTACTCGAATTGAAATCAATGGGGAAGTTCGCCCAATTACGGATGAAGACAAACAAGCTATTCTTGCTATCAACAAAGACTTAGCAAAACAAGCCCTTCGTGTCTTGATGATGGCTTATAAGACAACAAGTGAAATTCCTACTTTGGAATCTGAAGTTGTTGAGTCTGATTTGATTTTCTCTGGTTTGGTTGGGATGATTGACCCAGAACGTCCTGAAGCAGCAGAAGCTGTCCGTGTCGCTAAAGAGGCGGGAATCCGTCCAATTATGATTACAGGTGACCACCAAGATACAGCGGAAGCAATCGCTAAGCGTCTCGGTATCATTGATCCAAATGATACGGAAGATCGTGTCATTACTGGGGCTGAGCTTAATGAGCTTTCTGATGAGGAATTCCAGAAAGTCTTCAAACAGTACTCAGTTTATGCGCGTGTGTCTCCTGAACACAAGGTTCGTATCGTTAAGGCTTGGCAAAATGAGGGCAAGGTTGTTGCTATGACAGGTGACGGGGTCAATGATGCGCCATCACTTAAGACAGCTGATATTGGTATCGGTATGGGGATTACAGGTACAGAGGTTTCTAAGGGAGCTTCTGATATGGTTCTTGCCGATGATAACTTTGCGACAATTATCGTTGCTGTAGAAGAAGGTCGAAAGGTCTTCTCCAATATTCAAAAATCAATCCAGTACCTCTTGTCAGCTAACATGGCCGAAGTCTTTATTATATTCTTTGCTACATTATTTGGATGGGATGTGCTTCAACCAGTGCACCTTCTCTGGATTAACTTAGTAACGGATACCCTTCCAGCCATCGCTCTTGGTGTTGAGCCAGCTGAACCAGGTATTATGACTCACAAACCTCGTGGACGTCAATCAAACTTCTTTGATGGTGGGGTCTTTGGTGCTATCATGTATCAAGGTGTTTTCCAAACTATCCTGGTTCTTGCAGTATATGGTTGGGGTCTTGTTTTCCCAGAACATCATACACAAGCAGAAATTCATGCAGATGCCCTTACAATGGCCTATGCAACACTTGGATTGATTCAGTTGCTTCATGCCTTTAACGTTAAGTCTGTTTATCAATCAGTCTTTAAAGTTGGTCTCTTTAGAAACAAGACATTTAACTGGGCAATTCCAGTTGCCTTCATCCTCTTGATGGCAACTATCGTGGTTCCTGGGTTTAATAATCTCTTCCATGTGTCACATCTAAGTTTTACACAATGGCTTGCGGTTATTGTAGGTTCATTCTTGATTGTGGTTTTGGTTGAAATAGTCAAAGCTATTCAACGTGCCCTTGGTAAGGATAAAGACGCTATTTAAGATATAAAGTCAGAGACAATGGTCTTTGGCTTTTTCCTATCACATCTTGAATTCATTAGCTGTCTTGTTTATAATGAAAGGAACTAATCATAAGTTAAGGAGAAGGTCATGAACGAAACTATTAAGACACAACTCAATCACCGCAGTATTCGTCAGTTTAAACCTGTGGCTTTGGCACAAGAAGAGGTTAACCTCCTGGTTGATGTTGCCAGACATGCACCAACAAGTAATTTTAGACAGGCTTATTCGATTATCAGTATTACTGATGAAAAATTGAAGGAACAAATTGCAGAAATTGCCAACCAACCCTATATTCCTAATACTGGGCACCTCTTTGTATTTGTTGTGGACCAAAGACGTAATACCTTGATTGCAGAAGCTAAGGGAGCCAAGGCTTTGGTACAAGGTAGTCCTGAACGCTTTATTTCAGCTTTTTCAGATGCTATGATTGCTGCGCAAAATATGGTGGTAGCTGCTGAGAGTTTAGGTGTGGGAACAGTTTATTTGGGCAGTATTTTAAATGATAATGCTAAACTTTCAGAGCTCCTCAAACTTCCAAAGTATGTCTATCCAGCAGTTGGTTTAGCAGTTGGTTGGCCAGACCAGGAACCGCAGCTTAAACCTCGTTTGCCACGTCATGTCATCCATATGGAAAATTACTATAAAGATTTGGAAAATCCCTTGGCGGAGCTAAAAGACTACGACGCTGAAGTCCATGAGTATTATGATCTTCGCGATCTCAATAACAGAGTTGATGAATTTACGACTCAAATTGCCAAGACCATGGACAAATCCGTTGCCAATCGTGCTAACACCTTGAAGGATCTACAAAAGCAGGGATTTTTCATCGACTAAAAAACGACTCTCAAAGAGTCGTTCTATAAATCGAATAATGTCATAGATGAAAGGAACTCATTTGCTAGTTCCTTTTTTTCGTAATCTAAAAACTCTGGCCGTTTCTTGACTAGGTTGTAACGTTTGGAGAGGTTCCATGTTCCAGTAGGATTGAGTTCAGGGTGATTGGAAACAAAGTCAATGGTTAAATCCCATTCACGTCGGTATCCAAGAGGACGCGAGTGATAGGTTACACCGTCAATCGTTACCGTCCCATAACTTCGGTGGGCATGACCGAAAACAACATCTTTAACGCTGTGCTTGACGAAAATCTTATGGAATTGTTCAGATCCTAAAAAAGCGTTAAAAGGTTTAAAACGCTCGTGAGTCATGGTGAAACGATTGTGAGGAACAAAATGCATGGCAACTATAAGTTTGCTAGTGTCCAAATCATTTAGAATATCGTCTAGCCTCTTGAGACCATTGTGACAGATTTCTGGATCGTTACCCAATCGCTTGAGGCGTCTGTCGAACCAGAGTTGCTTCTTACGTTTGAGAATCTTATCCAACTTTTCACCAGAATAGGAATAATCATACCATCCATGAAAGGCCAATAATGTCATACTTCCTAAATCAATTACCTGAAAATCCAGATTATCAATAAGGTCATCCTCTAAATCAAGCATATCATGATTGCCTAAATTAGAGGTAACCTTGACCTCCTTAGAAAGTTTGTGTAGAAAAGGTTTCGTGTCGATAAAATAATGGTTAGAAATATCACCAGCGATATGGAGGTGGGTGACCTTTTGATCTTTTAGACACTTTATAAGAGTATCAATTTCATATGTCTCAAAATGATTTAAATCAATATGTAAATCACTCATTACTGCAAGTCTTGTCATAGAAACATTGTAACAAAAAGGTCGTACCTTGTCCTTAGACGAAGATGATAAAAAATACTTGCCCTTGGGCTCTGTTTTCATTATGATAAGAATATGAATATCAAGTTAGAAATACAAAAGATGGCCAAGGAAATTGGCATTTCAAAAATTGGTTTTACAACCGCCGATGATTTCGACTATCTGGAAAAATCCCTTCGTCTTGGTGTCGAAGAAGGGCGAACAACAGGATTTGAACATAAAAATATTGAAGAGCGTATTTACCCCAAATTGAGCTTGGAATCAGCTAAAACCATCATATCTATTGCTGTGGCCTATCCGCATAAGTTGCCGCAACAACCCCAAAAAACAGAATTTAAGCGTGGCAAAATCACTCCAAATTCATGGGGCCTAGATTATCACTATGTTTTGCAGGATAAACTGAAACGTCTGGCAAAAGGTATTGAAAAACTAACGGAAAACTTCGAATATAAAGGTATGGTGGACACTGGAGCCTTGGTTGATACAGCAGTGGCTAAGCGAGCTGGAATAGGCTTTATCGGAAAGAATGGACTCGTTATCTCGAAAGAATACGGGTCTTACATGTATCTTGGCGAGCTTATCACTAATCTAGAGATTGAACCAGACCAAGAAGTTGACTATGGTTGTGGGGATTGCCGTCGTTGTCTGGATGCCTGTCCGACATCTTGTCTCATTGGTGATGGTACGATGAATGCTCGTCGTTGCCTATCCTTTCAAACCCAAGATAAGGGGATGATGGATATGGAGTTTCGAAAGAAGATAAAGACTGTTATCTATGGTTGTGACATCTGTCAGATTTCCTGTCCATATAACAGAGGTATCGACAATCCCTTGGCTTCAGACATTGATCCTGAGCTTGCCATGCCTGAATTGCTCCCATTTCTAGAGCTGACTAATAAGTCCTTTAAGGAGACATTTGGGATGATTGCCGGTTCCTGGCGAGGGAAGAATATTCTTCAACGTAATGCCATTATTGCCTTGGCTAACCTACATGATCGCAATGCTATTGTCAAACTGATGGAGATAATTGATAAGAATAATAATCCTATTCATACGGCAACGGCTATTTGGGCTCTAGGTGAGATTGTTAAGAAGCCCGATGAGGCTATGTTAGACTATATGAGGGGACTCTCACCAAAGGATGAGCACTCCCAAGCAGAGTGGGAGCTTGTGTGTGCAAAATGGCAAATTTAAGTGATTTATGCTAGAATTAAGCATAATACTATAAAATGGAGGAAACCTATCCATGGAAGTGGCAGAAATTCGCCAAAAAATCTCTGAAAATCAAGAGAAGCTCGTGAGCTTCGGGAGGTCTCTTTGACTTAGATCGTTTGGAAGAGGACATTGCGCTCCTTGAAAACCGAATGACTGAGCCAGATTTTTGGAATGATAATATTGCGGCTCAAAAGACCTCTCAAGAGTTAAATGAGCTCAAAATAAAATATGAAACTTTCAACAACATGAAAGAGCTCTCTGACGAGACAGAGCTTTATTTGGAAATGTTGGAAGAAGATGATAGCGTTCAAGAGGAACTCGAAGAAACACTTGAAAAACTTGATAAGATTATGACAAGTTACGAGATGACGTTGCTTTTGTCTGAGCCATATGACCATAACAATGCCATTCTTGAAATTCATCCAGGATCTGGTGGAACTGAAGCTCAGGACTGGGCAGAAATGTTACTCCGTATGTACCAGCGTTATGGAAATGCCAAAGGTTTCAAAGTTGAGACTTTGGATTATCAGGCTGGTGATGAGGCTGGAATCAAATCTGTAACTCTTGCTTTTGAGGGACCTAATGCATATGGATTCCTCAAGTCAGAAATGGGTGTTCACCGTTTGGTTCGTATCTCACCATTTGACTCTGCTAAGCGTCGTCACACTTCATTTACATCAGTGGAAGTCATGCCTGAATTAGATGATACCATTGAAGTCGAAATCCGTGATGACGATATCAAGATGGATACTTTCCGATCAGGTGGTGCAGGTGGTCAGAACGTCAATAAGGTTTCTACCGGTGTGCGTTTGACTCACATTCCAACAGGTATTGTTGTAGCTTCTACGGTTGACCGTACACAATACGGAAACAGAGACCGTGCTATGAAGATGCTTCAAGCTAAGCTCTATCAAATGGAGCAAGAAAAAAAAGCAGAAGAAGTGAATGCCTTGAAAGGTGATAAGAAAGAAATCACTTGGGGAAGTCAAATTCGCTCATATGTTTTCACCCCATATACCATGGTTAAAGATCACCGTACAGGCTATGAAGTTGCCCAGGTTGATAAAGTAATGGATGGGGATATTGAAGGTTTCATCGATGCCTACCTCAAGTGGCGTATGGAAGAATAGTAAGGATATACTGTTTTAAAGTATTAAGATACTCTATCTCAACGAAAGGAAGACTTTCAGCTATTTTAGTAGTTGAATACTGATATTATGGCTCTTATTGAATTAAAAGACGTTACTAAGAAGTATGATAAGTCAACAACAGCCCTCAGACACATTGATTTATCTATCAATTCAGGGGAGTTTGTTTACTTGGTCGGTCCTTCTGGTGCAGGTAAATCAAGTCTAATTCGCTTGTTCTACCAAGAAGAAAAATTGACGAGTGGTTCTATGAAGGTTGGGGAGTTTGATTTAACTCGTCTTCGTAAGAAAGATGTACCACTCTTGCGACGTTCTATTGGAGTTGTTTTCCAGGATTATAAACTTCTTCCAAAGAAAACAGCTTTTGAAAATGTTGCCTATGCCATGGAAGTTATTGGTGAGAAACCTCGTCATATCAAGAAACGTGTGACAGAAGTCCTCGAGTTGGTTGGTCTCAAACACAAGATGCGTTCATTCCCAAATCAATTGTCTGGTGGTGAGCAACAACGTGTCGCTATTGCGCGTGCCATTGTTAATAATCCCAAGGTTTTGATTGCAGATGAACCAACAGGAAACTTGGACCCAGAGATTTCTTGGGAAATTATGCAGGTCCTTGAACGTATTAACTTACAAGGGACTACCATTATAATGGCAACCCATAACTCAACTATCGTTAATAATCTTCGACATCGTGTCGTAGCGATTGAGGAAGGTCGTATTGTTCGTGATGAAGAGGAAGGAGAGTACGGTTACCATGATTAGACGCTTTTTCCGTCACTTAGGAGAATCTATTAAGAACCTCAAACGTAATTTATTGTCGACACTTACGGCAGTATTTTCGGTTATGATTGTCCTTTCGCTTTTAGGTGTATTTGGTTCTGTTATTCTTAACACGCAAAAATTGGCTTCAGATATTGAAAAGAATATTCAGGTCAATGTTTACTTAGATCCAGATTCAACAGATGCTTCAGAAACAGTCAAGGAACTTTCTGGACAAATCGTTGCCAATAAGGACTACCATAAAATTTATAATGCTTTGACTAAAATCAAAGGTGTAGATAAGGTTACTTTCTCTAGCAAAGAAGAACAAAAGAAACAACTCATTGAAACAATGGGGTCAAGTTTCGAGACTGCTACTGGCGATGCCAACCCTCTGTCAGATGTTTACATAGTTCAAACTAAATCACCAGATGATGTTAGTCGTGTTGCCAAGGAAGCAAAAGCTATTCAGGGCGTTGATAATGCTAACTTTGGTGGATCAGATACCGAAATTTTGATGGCTACTATGAAACGTGTTCAATTTTGGGGAATCATTGCTACAGCTCTCTTAACTATTGTAGCTGTCCTATTGATTTCAAATACCATCCGTATTACCATTATGTCACGTGCGACTGAAATTCAAATCATGCGTTTGGTCGGTGCGAAAAACTCATACATTCGTCGTCCTTACTTGATGGAGGGAGCTTGGATTGGAGCACTTGGTGCCATCATTCCTTCTGTCCTTATTTATGTTTTGTATCACATGGTTTACTCAACCTTAAACCCTGATTTTGTTAAAGGTGGTATTTCTATGTATGATGCAGACTGGTTTGTCTATGCAGTCATTGGCACCCTCTTCGCAGTCGGTATTATTATCGGTTCGATCGGGTCACGTATGGCCATGCGTCGTTATTTGAAATATTAAAGAAGTCTAGAGAGAACTAATTTGGTTCTCTTTTTGTTTTGTCAAGAGAATCAGAAAAAGCAGATTTCCACTTATATCTCAAAATCATGGCTCAAAGCCCAAAATCAATCCTAGATTTGGTATAATGTTTAAAAACATTGGAAAAGAGATGCATTATGACAAAGTTAGCTACCATTTGTTATATTGACAATGGGAAGGAGCTTCTGCTCCTACATCGTAATAAAAAGCCTAATGATGTTCATGAAGGAAAGTGGATTTCTGTCGGGGGAAAACTAGAAGCGGGAGAAACGCCTGACGAATGTGCTCGTCGTGAAATTTTTGAGGAAACTCATTTGACAGTGAAAAAGATGGACTTCAAAGGTATGATTACCTTCCCAGAATTTACTCCGGGCCACGATTGGTATACCTATGTCTTTAAGGTGACTGATTTTGAAGGAAAACTCATTTCTGATGAGGAATCTCGTGAAGGGACACTTGAATGGGTACCATATGATCAGGTTTTAACTAAACAAACCTGGGAAGGTGACTATGAGATTTTTAAGTGGATTCTAGAAGATAAACCTTTCTTCTCTGCAAAATTTAGCTACGATTGTAACCAAAACTTGATAGATAAAACTGTAACATTTTATGATAAATAAAGGAGTAACTATGAGCTGTAAAAAGACGGAAAAATTTTCAGAAACATGGTTTTTTAAGTGGATTTTGAATAATCAGGCGGTAGTGTCCTTTCTAATCTTACTCTTGATTGGTTTGACGGTCTTGATTTTTACCAAAATTAGTCCAATTTTTTCACCAGTTATTCAATTTCTGACCATTATTATGTTGCCTCTGGTTATTTCAATGCTTCTTTATTATTTGATAAAACCTTTGGTGCTATTAGTCGAAAAAATTGGTTTAGATCGAACCATGGCTATCTTGGTTATCTATGCTATTCTTGCCTTACTCTTAGTTTGGGGAATTTCGACAGCTATTCCTAACTTACAAGATCAAATTTTGATTTTGCTTAGAAATGCCCCATCATACATTTCTCGTGCGAACAGTGAAACGGAACGTTGGTTGAAACTTCCTATTCTTTCCAATTTTCATGGTAATTTAGAGGTCATGCTTAGCGATTTTTCAGCGAGAATGGTCAATTATGCCGAGAACTTTTCTACTTCAGCTCTTAGTTGGATTGGGACCTTTGCTAGCACAGTTGCAAGAGTAACAGTTGCTATCATTTTGACACCATTCATTCTTTTTTATCTCTTAAGAGATAGTCAAAAGCTGAAACATAGCTTTGTCTCAGCTTTACCGACGCGCTTTCGGGAAACGACTGTCCGTATGCTTTCAGATATCAATAATCAGCTTGAATGTTATGTTCGAGGTCAAGTGACAGTAGCGATTGTCATAGCAATTATGTTCTGTATCATGTTCAAGATTGTTGGGCTTCGTTATGGCATGACTTTTGGTATTTTAGCAGGATTTCTAAACATGATTCCTTATCTTGGAAGTTTTATAGCTATGGTACCGGTTGTTATTATGGGATTGGTTCAAGGCCCTACTATGCTAATCAAGGTTCTCATCATTTTTGTTATCGAGCAAACTATTGAAGGACGTTTTGTTTCTCCACTTGTTCTGGGAAATAAACTAAGTATTCACCCTATTACCATTATGTTCATTCTTTTGACAGCAGGTTCTCTTTACGGTGTTTGGGGAGTACTGTTGGGTATTCCAATTTACGCTTCTGTCAAGGTTATTGTTAAGGATATTTTTGATTGGTACCGTTCTGTAAGTAATCTTTACCAAGATGACATTGAAATTAAAGGACAAAAATACGATGTTAAATAGTGAAAAAATGATTGCTTCTATTGAGAAGCAAGATTTACACCATGCGGATAAATATTTAAAAAAAGCTTTAAATGAGGATCCAGCAGAGGTTCTTGTTGAGTTGGCCGAATATTTAGAGTCTATTGGCTTTTTACCACAGGCACAGGAAATTTACGAAAAAGTTCGTTTTGATTTTCCAGAGGTCAATGTTAACTTAGCACAAATTGCAGCCGAAGATGGTAATATTGAAGAAGCGTTTCTCTATTTAGATGCTATTCCTGAGGAGTCTGAGGACTATTTGTCTGCGTTGATTGTAAAGGCAGACCTTTACCAAATGGAGGGCTTAACGGATGTAGCCCGTGACAAGTTGTTGGAAGCAAGTCAACTATCAGATGACTCATTGATTATTTTTGGTTTGGCTGAGATGGAGTTTGAACTCGGAAACTTTGAGCAAGCCATTCAATACTATGCCAAACTGGATAATCGTGATCTTCTTGCAACAACTGGCGTTTCTACTTATGAGCGTATCGGTAAGTCTTATGCCAGTCTTGGTAAATTTGAAGCTGCTCGTGAATTTTTGGAAAAAGCCATTGAAATTGAATACAATGACACCATTGCTTTTGAATTAGCCACTCTACTATATGATCAAGAAGAGTATCAAAAAGCTAATTTCTACTTTAAGCAGATAGAAACCATGTCTTCCGATTTTGAGGGTTATGAGTATAATTACGCTCTATCGCTTCACGCTGAACATCGAACAGAAGAAGCTTTACGTATGACGCAGCAAGGCATTTCGAAGAATGCTTTTGATGTTCAATTACTTTTGTTAGCATCACAGTTATCCTATGAATTACATGACACCCAGTCGGCTGAATCCTATTTGAAGCAGGCTTTACCGCTAGCGGAAGATAATGATGAAATCGTCTTACGTTTAAGTGCTCTTTATTTGGAAGAAGAACGTTTCGATGATCTTGTAGCTTTAGCTGATTACGAGGTTGATTCTGTTTTGGCTCGTTGGAATATCGCCAGGGCTTATCAAGCACTTGATGATGAAGAAGAAGCCTTTCAAATCTATCAAGATTTGTCTAAAGATTTGGCTGATAATCCTGAATTCTTACAGGATTATGCATATATTCTAAGAGAATTTGGTTACAGAGACCAGGCGCGTGTAACAGCAGAAAAATACCTTGCCTTGGTGCCAGACGATGTCAATATGCAAACGTTTCTTGAAGATTATTAAGCTTTAAAATGCTATAATTAGTGGTTTATAGAGAAAAAGGGGAGCGCGAATCTTACTCAACCTCCTCTTTTTTTATTTGTCTATTTATGTTATAATTTTATTGGAACCCATAAGGAGTAAATATGGTTAAGAGAGATTTAATTCGAAATATTATCATAGCAGTTCTTGCCATTGTAGTGATTTCATTGTTAAGAGTTTTTGTGTTATCAACACACCGTGTAACCAAAAGTCAGGCAAATGACTATATTCATGCAGGTGATTATGTTACTTTCAATAAAAAGGTTGAACCGCATAATAAGGACTTTATCCTGTATACGGTTAATGGTAAGGAATATACCGGCCGTGTCATTGCAGATGAAGGTAAGAGTGTAACAGCTATGGATGATTTTCTTTATGTTAATGATAAACCAGTTGAAGAAACCTATATCAGCAAAGATAAGTCAGCTTATTTAGCAACCGTTTCACCTGGGAATTTTTTCACAGATGATTTTTCAATTGGAACATTGACTGATAATAAGCAAACTAAAATCAAGAAGGGGCAGTACCTTGTATTGAACGATAATCGTCGTGATACTGAAGATAGTCGTAAGTTTGGTCTTATTGAAAAAGACCAAATCAAGGGAGTTATCTCTTTCAGAGTGTATCCTCTATCTCGCTTCGGTTTTGTTGATGTGGATTAATATTTCAATACCACTAAAAAAGCTGGAAACTTATCAAAAGTCTCCAGCTTTTTTAGTGGTATTGGTTTTAGCGAATGCTATTGTGGAAGAAATTAAGGCTTACTACGAAAAAGAATCTAAAGTTTAAGTTATACGGTTAACCCATCATATTGATGGGTTTTTATGCTATAATCGAGGTAAATAGTAAATACAATAAAAGGAGCACTTATGGCCTACGACCTACTCTTAGAGCATTTTCTACGCTATGCCAAAATTAATACACGTAGTGATGAAAATGCAACAAGGACGCCAACAACACAAAGCCAGGTAGATTTTGCTTTGAATATTCTAAAACCAGAATTGGAAGAACTAGGGTTAAGTAACATCCATTATTTGGAAAGTAATGGTTACCTAGTGGCAACCCTGCCGGCTAACGATGACCGATTAACACGTAAGATTGGTTTCATCTCTCATATGGATACTGCAGATTTTAACGCAGAAGGAGTATCACCCCAAGTTATTGAATCCTATGATGGGGGTATTATTCCTCTTGGAACTTCAGGTTATAACCTAGATCCAGCTGATTTCCCTAATCTCCAGAATTACATCGGTCAGACACTTATTACGACAGATGGCACCACTCTTCTTGGAGCTGATGATAAATCCGGTATTGCTGAGATTATGACAGCATTGGCTCATTTGAAGGCAAATCCTGAAATCAAACATTGTGAAATTCGTGTAGGCTTTGGTCCTGATGAAGAAATTGGAATTGGCGCAGATAAATTTGATGTTGAAGATTTTGATGTCGATTTTGCCTACACTGTTGACGGTGGTCCATTGGGTGAATTGCAGTATGAAACCTTTTCTGCCGCGGGTGCAGAGCTAATATTTCATGGCCGTAATGTTCATCCTGGAACAGCAAAAGGTCAGATGGTCAATGCTTTGCAATTAGCAATTGATTTTCATAATCAGTTACCAGCAGAAGATCGTCCAGAGTTGACGGATGGTTATCAAGGTTTCAACCATCTTCAAACAATGACAGGTACTGTGGAAGAAGCAAATTCATCATATATCATTCGTGATTTTGAGACAGAGTCTTTTGAAAATCGAAAAGCAACTTTCCAAGAAATTGCCGATAAAATGAATCAAGCCTACGGTCAAACGCGAGTTGATTTGGTAATCAAGGATCAATACTATAACATGCGTCAAGTCATTGAAAAAGATATGATGCCTGTTGAGTTGGCTAAGGAGGTTATGGAGGACCTAGGAATTGTTCCAGTGATTGAGCCAATACGCGGTGGAACAGATGGTTCAAAGATATCCTTCAAGGGCATTCCAACACCAAACATTTTTGCAGGAGGAGAAAATATGCATGGTCGATATGAGTTTGTTTCCTTGCAGACAATGGAAAAAGCCGTAGATGTTATTCTTGGAATTGTCAGTAAACCTTAATTGAGCTTGCTAAATACTGATTTTATGGTAGAATTAGAGGTAATGGAGGTGCTGAGATGATTAAAATTTTCGGCAAGTATCGTTACCATTGGCAACCCGAATTATCTTGGCTTATCATTTATTGGTCTTTAGCCATCACGCCAATCTTTATTGCAGGAGTCCTTCTGTTCGAGTTGTACTCGGTGCCCTCACATATTTTGATGCTTTTCACTATTTTTGTTGCTTTATTTGGTCTAGGGTTTCATCGTTACTTTATTATTGAAGATTATGGAATATTGCGTATTGTTTCTTTCAATATTTTTAAACCGCGTAAGGTGCAGATTAGTGATATTGAAAAAGTGGAAGTTATCAAAACCGGCTTGTGCCTCATTTTTAAAAATGGAAAGAAACGTCAGTTTTATATGAGAAAGTGGCCTAAGAAATATTTCTTAGATGCTTTAGCGCTTCATCCTAATTTCAAAGGTGAGGTAGAACTAATGGATCATATGACTAATTTTGATTATTTTGCATTTTATGAGGAACCAAAAAAAGCCCTCAAGATTAAACTTCGCAAATAAGGGCTTTAGTAGGACAAGATTTGACAGCTGTCAAAGTCTCGGGGCTATTTTCAATCGTTCTACTAAGTTGGTCGCTATCTTTAAACCTAACGATTCCTTCGTCATCATAATCAAAGACGGGAGAGTAGGTTTGGCACAAACCACAAGCGATACATTTTTCTGGAATTAATGATACTTTCATAGTATTATTTTAAAATAGATTTATTGTTTTTACAAGGAGAAAATCATGAGTAAAAAACCATGGGAAGATAAGGTTTCTGAAGAAGAGTCGGAAGAAGTAGTTGATGCTGATTTTCTAGATGATGAAGATGAGTTTGAGGATTTTGAAGAAGAGGGAAACACTTCTTCAGATGAGGATCAAGAAAAAAGTGGCTTCATTAATTCGTCATTCTTGACAGTCTTGCTTAGCTTGTTCTTTATTATTGTTGTATGTATTTTGTTCTTTGTTTTCTATACATCAAATATTGGAGGAAGTAAAACTGCGGCGTCTAAGGAATCTTTAGGTTTCTCTTCAACTTCAACTAGCAAAGTCGTTAAATCTTCATCAAGCAAAAAAGATTCAAGTATGGGTGAAGATAGTGAGAAGTCAACTAAAGAGAAATCATCATCAACGAAAGCATCCAGCTCTTCTAAACATGTTGAAAAAGGCTATGCAACTGACTCAGCTGCAACAACACCATCAAGTGCTACAGCAGCAACTGACGGTTCATCAATCGTTGTTCAACCTGGCGAAGGTGCAGCTTCTATCGCAGCTCGTGCAGGTATCTCTGTAGATGAGTTGCAACGTCTGAACCCAGACCACATGACAAATGGATACTGGTTTGCTAACCCAGGAGATGTTGTTAAGGTTCAATAATTTAAAAGCAAAGGAACATCATGAAAGATATTAGAATTGCTATTGATGGTCCTGCGTCAAGTGGAAAAAGTACAGTAGCCAAGATTATCGCAAAAAATCTTGGCTATACTTATCTTGATACAGGAGCTATGTATCGTTCTGCAACTTATCTAGCTTTGCAGAATGGTTTGACTGAGGAAAATGTACCAGAAATTTTAGATCAACTCTCGCAACACCCTATTTCATTTGGGAAAGCGGCAGATGGTAGTCCAAAAGTTTATGTTGGTGATGTTGATATTACACATCCAATTCGTGATAATCAAGTTACAAATAACGTCTCTTGGGTAGCGGCTATTCCAGAAGTACGTCAAGAACTCGTTTCACAACAACAGCGTATTGCTCAGGAAGGTGGTATCATCATGGATGGTCGTGATATTGGTACAGTGGTTTTACCTGATGCAGAACTCAAGATTTTCATGATTGCTTCTGTTGATGAACGTGCAGAACGTCGTTATAAGGAAAATATTGAAAAAGGTATTCCTGCTGATCTCGAGACACTTAAAAAAGAAATTGCTGAACGTGACTATAAAGATAGTCACCGTGAGGTATCACCTCTTAGACCAGCTGAAGATGCCATCACTTTTGATACTACAGGTGTGTCTATTGATGGTGTTGTGGAATTTATTCAAGAAAAAGCAAAAAAAATTATTGACAAAGGATGACTCACTTGTTATACTAATAGCAATGAGAAAAGCAGAAGTGAGAACTTCTCGCCTTGCGACTTAGGTTGTCTGGCCCAACATGTCAAATCCTTAAAGGGATATTATGTGTGCGGGCTTGTATATCAAGTCCGCTTTGTTTTTCTCTAAAAAAATAAAGAGGTGAAGATCATAGCTAAGAAAGATCTATTTATTAATGATGAAATTCGCGTTCGTGAAGTTCGTCTTGTTGGTCTTGATGGTGAACAATTGGGCATTAAACCATTGTCAGAAGCACAGGCTATTGCAGATGATGCAAATGTTGACCTGGTTCTTATCCAACCACAAGCTACGCCACCTGTTGCGAAGATTATGAACTATGGTAAGTTCAAATTTGAGTATCAAAAGAAACAAAAAGAACAACGTAAGAAACAAAGCGTTGTTACTGTTAAGGAAGTTCGTTTGAGTCCAGTTATCGATAAAGGTGACTTTGAAACAAAACTTCGTAACGGCCGTAAATTCCTTGAAAAGGGAAACAAGGTAAAAGTTTCTATCCGATTCAGAGGCCGTATGATTACTCATAAAGAAATCGGAGCTAAGGTATTGGCGGAATTTGCTGAAAAAACACAAGATATTGCGATCATTGAGCAAAGAGCTAAGATGGATGGACGTCAAATGTTCATGCAACTTGCACCAATTCCTGACAAAAAATAATTGTCAAATTAACACTATTTTAAGAGGAGAATTTTAAAATGCCAAAACAAAAAACACACCGCGCATCAGCTAAACGTTTCAAACGTACAGGTTCAGGTGGATTGAAACGCTTCCGTGCCTTCACATCTCACCGTTTCCACGGTAAAACTAAAAAACAACGTCGTCACCTTCGTAAAGCGTCAATGGTACATCCAGGTGACTTTAAACGTATTAAATCAATGGTTTCACAAATGCGTTAATCCGCTAGAAGCATTTCAAATTAACTAAACTAGAACTAATTCGGAGGAATATATAAATGGCTCGTGTTAAAGGTGGCGTTGTATCACGCAAACGTCGTAAACGTGTATTGAAACTTGCTAAAGGTTACTATGGTGCAAAACACATCTTGTTCCGTACTGCAAAAGAACAAGTAATGAACTCTTACTACTATGCATACCGTGACCGTCGTCAAAAGAAACGTGATTTCCGTAAACTTTGGATCACACGTATCAATGCGGCAGCTCGTTTGAACGGTTTGTCATACTCACAATTGATGCACGGTTTGAAATTGGCTGAAATTGAAGTTAACCGTAAAATGCTTGCTGATTTGGCAGTTAACGATGCAGCAGCTTTCACAGCTCTTGCAGATGCAGCTAAAGCAAAACTTGGTAAATAGTGATTAAGATGGGTAAAACCCATCTTTTTTTGTCTCACGAAAACCATTAGCTGTGCTAGTGGTTTTCGAAAAGCTTTTAGCGATGTATCAAATAATCCTCCAACTAAAGTGTTTCATTAGATAAGGTTTTCCGACCATTAATTAGTATATTAAAGGAGGATTCTTGATAAGACAGAATAATAGTTTAGCACATACTACATGGAATTGTAAGTATCATATTGTATTCGCCCCGAAATATAGACGTCAAATAATCTATGGGAAATACAAAGCAAGTATTGGTCAAATCTTCCGATTATTATGTGAAAGAAAAGGCATTGAAATTCATGAAGCAGAAGCTTGCCCAGATCATATTTACATGTTGGTGAGTATACCACTGAAGCTAAGTATCTCCTCATTTATGGGATATTTAAAGGGTAAAGTAGCTTAATGATATTCGACCGACACGCTAATTTAAAGTATAAATATGGGAATCGCAAATTTTGGTGTCGAGGGCTTTATGTTGATACGGTTGGGCGAAATCAGAAGCGAATTGAAGCATATTATTCGTAATCAATTACAAGAAGACGTGATAGCAGATCAGCTCAGTCTTTTCGAGGAATATGATCCGTTTACAGGTGAGAAGAATAAAAGAAAGTAGTCTAAAATAGACCCGCTAGTCGGGTCAGCTAGCAAAGGTGGTTCTGAAGGGAAACCATTCGGTAGGCCTTTAGACCTCGGCTGGTAGCAGAGGCTTTCAGCCAAAGAGCAAACCACCCGTTCTCACGGGTGGTTTTGATTAAAAGGAGTTAAATATGATTTGTTTGGAAAAGATAGAAGATATTCCAAGACTACAGGAACTTTTCGCGCAAATCCTAATCGTTCATCATCAAGCTCGTTCTGATATCCTTAAAGTAAAAGGAAGTAAGTTTACGGATAAAGAGTTAGAAGGAGTAATAGGGGATGCAAATAAACCTGTATTTGTCTATGAAGATGAGGCTGGAACGATCTTGTGTCATCTCTTCTTGATAATTAAAGAAGTATCTGAAAATGATGGTCCTCAAAAACCTATTAAGACTCTCTTTATTGATGATCTTTGTGTTGAAGAAAAAGCTCGTGGACAAAAATTAGGAGAGAAGCTTTATCAATTTGCTTTGGACTATGCTACGGAGCAAGAATGCTATAATGCAACACTTCACGTATGGAATGATAACCAAGGTGCTCTAGATTTTTATGAGCATTTGGGAGTGAAACCGAGATATACAGAAATGAAAACTATCCTAAAATAGTAGTTTTTCACGAGATGAATTCAACTTATTTTTTATATCAAAAAGCAGCCCATAGATGTGACTGCTTCTTGATGATTAGTTTTTCTTTTTCATTTCACCATGTGGGTAGTAAGTCCCTTCTGGCATATCGTTAATGAAAACGTGGATAGCTTCCTTGGGAGCTTTTGCAACACGTGATACAACTTCAGTAACTTCGCGAGCAAGTTCAATTTTTTGTTCTTCTGAACGACCTTCAAAGAGATCAATTTTTACAAATGGCATAATGCATCTCCTTAGTTTTGATAGTCCTATTATAGCACTAATTAAGAGAAGATTCTAAAGTTTTTGGAAATTCTCGAAATAATGCTAGACTATGAATTAATTTGAAAGTAGTAGGTGCCTTATGATCTTAAAAACCTGTTTGCATTTTAAATTTAGCATATTGAAAGAGTTGAAAACCCTTACTAAAAATGCTAAAATAGTGCTAACTAGAGACAGTAAGGAGTAAACTATGACAATTGATTTTCACGCCGAAGTTGATAAACGTAAAGAAGCTTTGATGGAGGACCTTTTTGGTCTTTTGCGTATTAATTCAGAGCGTGATGATAGTAAGGCTGATGAAAAGCACCCATTTGGTCCTGGACCAGTGAAAGCTCTAGAACATTTTCTTGCTTTAGCTGAACGTGATGGTTATAAGACTCGTAATATTGATAATTACGCTGGTGACTTTGAATTTGGTCAAGGTGATGAAGTCTTGGGTATTTTTGCACACTTGGATGTGGTTCCAGCGGGTAGCGGATGGGACACTGATCCTTATGAACCAGTAATCAAAGAAGGAAAGCTTTATGCCCGTGGTTCATCAGATGATAAAGGGCCAACAATGGCTTGTTATTATGCTTTGAAAATTATCAAAGAGCTTGAGCTTCCAGTATCTAAGCGTGTTCGCTTTATTGTTGGTACAGATGAAGAATCTGGTTGGGGTGATATGGATTATTACTTCGCTCATAATGGATTGAAAGATCCTGATTTTGGCTTTTCTCCTGATGCAGAATTTCCAATTATCAATGGGGAAAAAGGAAATATTACTGCCTATCTTCATTTTGAAGGACAAAACGATGGTGACTTTAGCCTCGTAAGCTTTAATGGTGGCTTGCGTGAAAATATGGTCCCTGAATCTGCAAGTGCAGAGTTTACGGCACCTATCACTTTACAGGAACTTGAGTCTAAACTTAATGACTTTGTTGCTGATCAAGCAGTAACCGGTCAAGTGACTGAAGAAGCAGGTGTTTTCCATGTGACTATTCATGGTAAATCAGCTCATGGTATGATGCCTCAAAATGGTATCAATGGGGCAACATACTTAGCACTCTTCCTTAGCCAATTTGACTTCAAAGCTAATGCTAAGACTTATTTGGATTTAATTGCTGAAACACTTCATCAAGATTTCTTTTCTGAAAAGACAGGTCTTGCCTATACAGATTCTAAAATGGGTGAGTTAACTATGAATGCAGGTGTCTTTACCTTTAACAAGGAATCTGAAGATAATACCATTGCTTTGAACTTCCGCTACCCTCAAGGGGTTAATGTAGATGGTATTAAGGCTGGCCTTGAAAAACTTGAAGGACCTAAGGCGGTCAGTCTTTCAGAACATGGTCATGTGCCGCATTACGTACCAGTTAGTGATCCTATGGTACAGACACTTCTTTCGGTTTATGAGAAACAGACAGGTCTTAAAGGTCATGAACAAATCATTGGTGGTGGGACCTTTGGACGTCTCCTTAAACGTGGTGTTGCTTATGGTGCTATGTTCCCTGGTTATGTCAATACCATGCACCAAGCAAATGAATTTACTGAAGTTGAGGACTTATACCGTGCAGCTGCCATTTATGCAGAAGCTATCTATGAGTTGATCAAGTAAAAAAGAGACATTTTGTCTCTTTTTTTGGAGGAAAATATGGAAACACTTGAAGAATTGACACAAGCTATTATGGCTGACGAACAAAATAAAACGTATACTGAACAAGGTATCAAACCCTTGTTTAGTATTCCAAAAACTGCGAGGATTAATATCGTAGGACAAGCTCCTGGTATCCGAGCTCAAGAGTCTGGACTTTACTGGAATGACCCTAGTGGAGATAATCTACGGGATTGGATGGGTGTGTCGCGAGAAGAATTTTATGAATCAGGTCTGTTTGCCATTGTACCAATGGATTTTTATTTCCCGGGGCAGGGAAAATCTGGAGATTTAGGGCCCCGCAAAGGTTTTGCTGATAAATGGCATGAGAGAGTTCTAGATTTAGCTCCAAATATTCAATTAACTATACTTGTGGGAAACTATGCTCAGCATTACTATTTGCATCAAAAATCATCAACTAAATTAACAGATACAGTTAAACATTACAGAGATTATCTTCCAGACTATTTTCCTTTAGTGCATCCGTCACCACGAAATAATATCTGGCAAGCGAAAAATCCATGGTTTATGAAAGAAGTGCTTCCAGATTTAAAAGAATTGGTTCAAAAAATCTTGAGTCAATGAATTCAGATATTTGACCTTGAATAGTCACTAGTGATTCGTAATAGGTCAATGAGGAACCATGGGGATACTCGAATATTGTTAAGATTTTTGCCCTTTGGGGCTTTTTTGATGTTATAACAAAATCTTTTGAAAAATACAATTAACAATATCTTAAGTCTAAACTTATTCATTGCAATCTATTTCTAATTTTAAGAGGGGTAACATATAAAATTAAAATAGCTATTTTTAGACTAAATAAATTATTATACTATGATTAGAAACAAGATGACAAATGAAAAGTTTCGAAAACATTAATACAATTACTATTGGCAGAAAATTTAACGGTGTTAGGCTTTAGTTGTTAAGAAAATTTGTGATATGGGAAGAAGAGATTTGCAATGTTTTTCAATCAGAAAGTATAGCTTTGGAGATGCCTATGTTCTTTTGGGTACAACCATTCTTGTGATGGAAGCGGTTGGTGTACAGCATTTTAAGGTTTCAACTTCAGCTGTCACTGATACGCCACTCAGTGTTTCTGTGCTAACAGATACCGCTGTCAATTCATCAACTGTTAATCATTCAGAGAAGCAAGTTGTTTCTGTCAAAGAAGACGGAAATATCACTTTCCCAACAAGTGTTGTTACAACTGATATTTTTGAAGATGCTAAAGCCTCTGCGATAAAAAAAGGTAGAAGTCGAAGAAACTACATTTCAATCACATACATTTTTAGAGAGTGCTATTGCTGACAATCATGCACAATCAAAAGAGATTAATACAGTTGGTTATGATTAACAGAAAGCAAAAGAAGACCACAAAAAAAGATTTAGCTGAGTATGATAAAGCAAAGGCTAAGTATGATGCTAAAGTGGCTGAAAAGCAGCAGCGGATAAAGTAAACTCTGCTTCTAAAGCATAGTATGATACTGATTAAGCTACTATGAAAAAGATATAGCTAAATATCAAGCTGATAAAAAAACTTATGATGCAGTATTGTAAGAATGTAATAATCAAATATTGACTTATGGTTCTAAAGTATTCGAAAAAGCATCAGCAGATAAGACGACGGCTGAAACTAAAGGTAAGTATTATGCAGAAATATCTGTTTATAATATATCTAGAGTGCTATACGATAAAGATTTACAATAAAACTAAGCTAAGAAAGTACAGTATGATAAAGATAAAGTAGCCTATGACAAGCTTTTGATATTAAGGATGAAGAAGACGATGCTAAAGCTCAGTATGAAGTTTATCTTATGAAATACAATATAGACCTAGAGCAATACGCTAAAGAAGCTTATGATAAGTACATGAATGATAATGGTTTCCAAGATCTAAAAGATGTAGAAACTGTTCAAAATTTGACCTTTCAACGTGAAGGTGGGGCTTCTGATATTGTAGCAACCAGTCTTTAGTCTAATAATGAGACTGAATTCTTTCAAATTACATAGGTGACAAATTTGTTGTCACCTATGTAATTTGAATCAGTCAAGCATGCGTGAATATACGGATATGCATTTAATTAAGCATGTGATTAACTGTTATGAGATTTTGAGCCTTTCATCAAATGATGGCAAATGGGTTGTTGCAGTAGGTACGGACCTAACTACTCCAACACCAAAAGTGGTTGAAGTTCCAGCTAGACCGGTTGAACCAAAAACACCAGAAAAACTAACTGTTGTATGGCATAAGAATTATGTTATTGAGAGGGTATCATTTTTTACCACCTACACCACCGACTCCAGATACTGAAGTTCCTCAAGCTGAGTTGCCACAAACTGGTGAGCACACAAGAAATGCAGAATTACTTTGATTTATTTCGATGATTTTTTCAGCTTTCGTAGTATTCTTCAAGCATCGTAAAGAAGACTAAGTGATGCTACTATATTATTTCTACCTTCAAATTTGATTCTAATTTTAGGGTCTAGTTTTATTGTTTTAAAGTTTTTGATAGCCTTTTCATACTTATCGTTGCAATTTAAAGAACACTCATGTTATAATAAATTTGACTGACTATATAGAAAGATGTAAGGAAATCTGCATGGATGAATTAAAAAAGCTCGCCGGTGTATACGCTGCTGGATTTGTTGAAGATGGCATGGTTGTTGGACTAGGTACTGGCTCAACAGCTTATTTCTTTGTAGAGGAGATTGGTCGTCGAATAAAGGAGGAAGGTCTCAGTGTAGTAGGTGTAACGACGTCTAGTCAAACAACGAAGCAAGCTGAAGGTCTAGGTATTCCTTTGAAATCAGTGGATGATATTGATAGTATTGATGTTACCGTTGATGGCGCCGACGAAGTAGATCCTCAACTCAACGGCATTAAAGGTGGCGGTGGTGCCCTCTTGATGGAAAAAATCGTTGCCACACCTACGAAAAAGTACATCTGGGTAGTTGATGAGTCTAAGATGGTTGATCAACTTGGTGCTTTTAAATTACCAGTCGAAGTTGTTCAATATGGCGCTGATCGCTTGTATCTCGACTTTGAATCTAAGGGCTATAAGCCATCATTCCGAGTAACTGAACAAGGTGATCGCTTTGTTACAGATATGAAGAACTTTATTATTGATTTGGATCTCGGCAAAATTAATAACCCAGTTGCTTTAGGTGACGAACTAAAAGCTATGACTGGTGTTGTTGAACATGGCTTATTCAATGGAATGGTTAATAAGGTTATCGTCGCTGGAAAAGATGGTGTTAAGATTGTTGAGGTTAAGGATTAGTCCTGTTTAATTTTTCTTTTAAATTGTAAATGAATAAAGTAACCTAATAGTGATGTTATCACTAGATAATTATATAGAAAGGAAAGAGGTAATTTCGAAAGATTTTAGCTCTTTGTGGTGTTGTTATGTCCAAATTTAATCGAATGCATTTAATCGTTCTTGATTCAGTAGGTATTGGTGCAGCTCCAGATGCTAATAATTTTGTCAATGCTGGTGTTCCTGACGGAGCTTCAGATACCCTTGGACATATTTCTAAAACTGTTGGTTTGAATGTGCCAAACATGGCTAAACTTGGTCTTGGAAATATTCCTCGCGAACAACCCTTGAAAACTGTTCCAGCTGAAAGCAATCCAACTGGTTACGCAACTAAGTTAGAAGAAGTCTCTCTTGGAAAAGATACCATGACAGGTCACTGGGAAATCATGGGACTTAATATTACAGAACCTTTTGATACTTTCTGGAATGGATTCCCAGAGGAAATTCTTACTCAAATTGAAGAATTCTCAGGACGTAAGGTTATTCGTGAATCCAATAGACCTTATTCTGGTACAGCAGTTATCGATGACTTCGGACCACGCCAAATGGAAACTGGTGAGTTAATTATTTATACATCAGCTGACCCGGTTCTTCAAATCGCAGCTCACGAAGATATTATTCCTGTTGAAGAATTGTATCGTATTTGTGAATTTGCTCGTTCTATCACTTTGGAACGTCCAGCTCTTCTTGGTCGTATCATTGCTCGTCCTTACGTTGGTGAGCCTGGGAACTTTACTCGTACATCTAACCGTCGTGACTTGGCTATTTCACCATTTGCTCCAACTGTTTTGGACAAATTGAACGAAGCAGGAATTGACACTTACTCAGTTGGTAAGATTAGTGATATCTTCAATGGTGAAGGTATCAACCACGATATGGGTCATAACAAATCAAATAACCACGGTGTGGACAATTTGATTAAGGCTATGACATCAGAAGACTTTAAACATGGTTTTTCTTTCACAAACTTGGTAGACTTTGATGCCCTTTACGGACATCGTCGTAATCCACAGGGCTACCGCGATTGCTTGCATGAATTTGACGAGCGCTTGCCTGAAATTATCGCTGCTATGAAAGAAGATGATCTCTTGATGATCACTGCAGACCATGGTAATGACCCAACTTATGCTGGTACAGACCATACTCGTGAATACATCCCATTCTTGGCTTACAGCCCTTCCTTCAAATGTAGTGGCTTGATTCCAGTTGGACATTTCGCTGATATCTCAGCAACAATTGCGGATAACTTCGGTGTTGAGAAAGCGATGATTGGTGAAAGTTTCTTGGATAAACTTGTCTAAAATGAAACGTTGTACTTTTCTGGTTCGTGGGATAAATGTCGGCGGTCGTAATAGGGTAGTCATGGAAAAATTCTGCCATGACCTTGAGAAACTAGGTTTTAAGAATGTTTCTTCCTTTATTAATAGAAGAATTACTTTTAGCCATAGAAGAATTTCTGAATAAGTCTTACGCCTTTATTAATGTCTTTTCCCTTTTTACACTAGAGGAATACCAAAATGAGTGTAAATATCTACCGAAATGGTAGGAAAATGATTTGTACAGAAAAGATGTCCTCTTTTATACAGTTCAATTAGACAAGGATGAATTGAAGAGAGTAATAAATTCTTTTGATTTGGCAGATGAGACTCTTCATTTTGGGGAATTAGGAGTCTACTGGGGGAAACATGATAAGACAAGCTACAATCAAACGGTTTATCATAAAAATCTATTAAAGTCATCATTTTATTCTTATATTACGATTCGAAATGCAAGAACTTTTTCAAACATTGGTCATTGTTTGAAAAAATAAGGAACTAAAGGAGATTTAGAATGTCACTACTTGAAAAAATTAGAGTTACGCAAACCTTTTTGGAAAGCAAAGGAATTGAAAAACCTGAGTTTGGTTTGATTTTGGGTTCTGGACTTGGAGAATTGGCTGATGAGATCCAAGATGCTATTGTAATCGATTACGCAGATATTCCAAACTGGGGGAAATCAACAGTAGTCGGTCATGCAGGTAAACTTGTATATGGTACTTTGTCTGGACGTAAGGTATTGGCTCTTCAAGGACGTTTCCATTTTTATGAAGGAAATCCTCTTGAAGTGGTAACTTTCCCTGTACGTGTTATGAAAGCTCTTGGTTGTGAAGGTGTTATTGTAACTAATGCTGCTGGTGGTATTGGCTTCGGTCCTGGTACTTTGATGGCTATTACTGACCATATCAATATGACTGGTCAGAACCCATTGATCGGTAAAAACTTGGATGACTTTGGCCCACGTTTCCCAGATATGTCTAAAGCTTACACTCCAGCCTACCGCGAAATTGCTCATAAAGTGGCTGATAAACTTGGAATCAAGTTGGAAGAAGGGGTTTATCTTGGAGTAACTGGTCCAACTTATGAAACTCCTGCTGAAATTCGTGCCTTCAAGTCATTGGGGGCAGATGCTGTTGGTATGTCAACAGTTCCTGAGGTTATCGTCGCAGCACATTCTGACTTGAAAGTTCTGGGTATTTCATGTATCTCTAACTTTGCAGCTGGTTTGCAAGAAGAATTGAACCACGAAGAAGTTGTAGAAGTAACTGAACGCATTAAGGGAGACTTCAAAGGATTGCTTAAAGCTATTTTGTCGAAACTCTAAGAAATGATTTCTCAGGTAAGGAAACGTTTAAGGTTGTTACCAAAATCCCTTAAGCTGAGTTTAGCCGTTATTGGAACTGGGATTGCTTCAGGTTTTATTGGAATTTTTTTGCCACTACCTTCTAGAATTTATACAAGTTATTGTGTTTGGTAAAGATAAAAGGAACCTCTAGTTACAGTTTCAATCAATGAGTGCTTTTCGAAGACTCTCAGTCTTACTTGTTGTTGGGATTTTATCTAGTTTATTTTGGTATTTTCTTCAATGACGTGTCACCTTACTTTCCATTAGCAAAGCTAAGAAACTCGTTGGTAAAAGGAACCTAAATTTCCTCTAGGTCAGTCTTCTACATGCATTAGTCCAGGTGGCAATCGTTGCTGCTGGAGCCTCAATAGGCAAAGAAGGAGCACCTCGAGAATTGGGTGCTCTCTTTGGTGGGAGTCTTTCTAAAGGATTGCATTTATTCATTTCCGATAGACAATTATTAATTGCTTGTGGTGCTGGCTCAGGGCTAGCATCTGTTTACCAAGTGCCTTTTGCTAGTGCTTTGTTTGTTTTGTAAACCTTAGGAGTCTGTTAGAAACTAAAGAATATCATTATTATTCTTGCGACCACTTATGTATCTGCTTATTGTGCCAAACCAATTGTTGGTGAACAACACTTTATATATAGTCGATAAAGTGACTATTGATTCTTCCAGTTTTATACAGGCAATCATCTTAGCATTATTTGTAACAGCACTTGCCATAATATTTGGATATTTTGCAAAGAAGGCCAGTAAACATCATATTACAGGTAAAGAAATTCTTTGGACGTTGTCCTTTACCTTTATGATTCTTGGTGGACTGTCAGCTTACCTTCCAATTTTTATGGGAAACGGACAGGTTTTAGCTCAATGGATTTTTTCTGGAAACTCTTCAGCATATCTTCTTGTCATTCTCATCATCAAATGTCTATTAGTCTGTCTACTTTTAAGGAGTGGTGCTTATGGTGGAACTCTGATGCCATCGTTTGCTATAGGTGTAGGTACGGGTTATCTGATAACGGTGCTTCTTGGAAATTTTGGATTTTCTCATAGTCTTAGTTTAGGAATGTTACTAGGGGCAACCGTATTTTTAGGGACAATGCTTGATCCCCCCCTAACAGGAATAGCCTTGGTTGTTGGTTTTACAGGTATAGGAGGAGTTATCGTATTCCCACTTATACTAGCAAGTATCCTATCAAGGATGATAAACAATAAATGGAAAGAAAGATTATGAATATTCATTTTATCTTACACGAAAAATTTGAGGTTCCAGGAGCTTATTTGAAATGGGCTCAAAAGCGTGGACATCATATTTCATCAACAAAGGTTTATGAGGAAGAAGAACTTCCAGAAACTGTTGATGATATTGATTTCCTTATAGTAATGGGCGGACCTCAGTCACCTGATGAAGATCGTCAAGTCTTTCCATACTATGATCCAAAGGCTGAAATTGCATTAATTCAAAAAGCCATTGATGCTGATATCTATATTGTCGGGGTATGCTTAGGGGCTCAACTTTTATCTATAGCTTATGGTGGAAAATATGAACATAGTCCAGAACGTGAAATTGGCGTTTTCCCTTTGACCTTAACTGATGAAGGATTAGCTGATGATCACATTAAAGATTTTGGTTCTACTTTAAACACGGGTCACTGGCATGGTGATATGCCTGGTTTGAGCGACAAGGCAGTTGTTCTTGCGACTAGCAAGGGCTGTCCACGCCAAATAATTTGCTTTAGCCCTAAACATTATGCCTTCCAAGCACATTTAGAGTTTGACCTTGAAGCGATTGATTTACTGATAGCTGCTGATGGTGAAGAGTATTTGTACCAGCAAAATAAACAGTTAGATTTTGTTCAAACACCAGAACAATTGCATAATCATGATTATTCTTAAATGAATAAAAAATTATTTGCTTTTCTAGATTCACTAACCCAGATCTAAACATTTAAGTAGCTCATATACTATTTATATAATAGTAGAAAACTTTAAAAAATATAACTTAAGGATTGCGGAGCAGGTACTTATATTTGAAAATGAGTGGAGAGTTTGGGAAATAGCTAACCTGCTTAGACGCGTAGAGCTATGTCAGCTTCCTTATTTTCAATTACTTTCTAGTTGTTCTTTAACCTTTATAAATAATAGAAAGGATGGGTTAACCGTATTCAATGAACTGAATACGGGCGGAGAAGAGTGAAAAAGATAAACTGGATAGCATTGGTAATCTTCGTAAGTTTTTTATTTTTACTTCGTCTCTGTCGCCCTTTATAGATTAATTATGTCAATTCATATTTCTGCCAAACAAGGAGATATTGCTGATAAGATTCTTCTTCCTGGGGATCCTTTACGTGCAAAATTTATTGCCGAAAATTTCCTTGAAGATGCTGTGTGTTTCAACGAAGTACGTAACATGTTTGGTTACACAGGAACATACAAGGGTGAACGTATCTCAGTAATGGGGACTGGGATGGGGATGCCATCTATCTCTATCTATGCACGTGAGCTCATTGTTGACTACGGTGTCAAAAAATTAATTCGCGTAGGAACTGCCGGTTCTTTGAATGAGAATGTTCACGTTCGTGAGTTGGTTCTAGCACAAGCAGCAGCAACTAACTCTAATATTATTCGTAATGACTGGCCTCAATACGACTTTCCTCAAATTGCAAGTTTTAATCTCTTGGATAAGGCTTACCACATTGCTAAAGAACTTGGTATGACTACACATGTTGGTAATGTCTTGTCTTCTGACGTCTTCTATTCGAACTATGGTGAAAAGAACATCGAGCTTGGTAAATGGGGCGTGAAGGCTGTCGAAATGGAAGCAGCAGCACTTTACTACCTTGCAGCCCAACACCAAGTAGATGCTCTGGCTATTATGACTATTTCTGATAGTTTGGTAAATCCAGATGAGGACACAACAGCTGAGGAACGTCAAAATACTTTCACTGATATGATGAAAGTTGGTCTTGAAACACTAATTGCAGACTAGTTTGTAAAAGGACGCCATTTGGTCGTCCTTTTGTGTTGTAGCTAATATCTGTTCGAAGTGATAATAAGTTAAAATTTTTCAAACTACTAGAAAAAATAAAAATATTTGGAAGAAGAAGACTTTTAATAAATAGGTAAATATCTGACAATTTAAAGTTTAACTACTAAAAATGTGAAAGATAGTTCACAATATAATGGAAAATGATATAAATTAAATGATTGATATCATAATGAAAACGTTTTTTTGTTTTTTTTTTGAAAAAAATGACAATTGAAATGAAATTGTATTAATGTTACAATAATAATGGGGAATACTTAATTTTAATTTTTAGGAGCAATTTATATGAGTTCGCGTACGAATCGTAAGCAAAAACGTACGGGTAATAGATCATGGGGGATGGTCAACGTTGGATTGACCATTCTGTATGCTATTTTAGCATTGGTCTTATTATTCACCATGTTCAATTATAATTTCCTATCCTTTAGGTTTTTGAACATCATTATCACTATTGGTTTGTTGGTAGTTCTTGCTATTAGCATCTTCCTTCAGAAGACTAAGAAATCACCACTAGTGACAACGGTTGTATTGGTTATCTTCTCGCTAGTTTCTCTGGTTGGTATTTTTGGTTTTAAACAAATGATTGACATCACTAACCGTATGAATCAGACGGCAGCTTTTTCTGAAGTAGAAATGAGCATCGTGGTTCCTAAGGAAAGTGACATCAAAGATGTGAGCCAGCTTACTAGCGTACAGGCACCTACTAAGGTTGATAAGAACAATATCGAGACCTTGATGTCGGCTCTCAAAAAAGATAAAAAAGTTGATGTTAAAGTTGATGATGTTGCCTCATATCAAGAAGCTTATGATAATCTTAAGTCTGGCAAATCTAAAGCTATGGTCTTGAGTGGGTCTTATGCTAGCCTACTAGAGTCTGTCGATAGTAATTATGATTCAAATCTAAAAACAATCTATACTTATAAAATTAAAAAGAAGAATAACAATTCTGCAAAACAAGTAGATTCAAAAGTCTTCAATATTTATATTAGTGGTATTGATACCTACGGTTCAATTTCAACAGTGTCACGTTCAGATGTCAATATCATTATGACCGTTAACATGAACACACATAAGATTCTCTTGACGACTACTCCACGTGATGCATACGTTAAGATTCCTGGTGGTGGGGCAAACCAGTATGATAAATTAACCCACGCAGGTATTTATGGCGTTGAAACATCTGAACAAACTCTGGAAAATCTTTATGGTATTAAGATTGATTACTATGCCCGAATTAACTTCACATCTTTCCTTAAGTTGATTGACCAACTTGGTGGTGTGACAGTCCATAATGATCAAGCTTTCACAAGTCTTCATGGGAAGTTTGATTTCCCAGTTGGAGATATCCAAATGAATTCAGAGCAAGCACTTGGATTTGTTCGTGAACGCTATAGTTTAGATGGCGGAGATAATGACCGTGGTAAAAACCAGGAGAAAGTCATTTCTGCGATTGTAAACAAGTTGGCTTCTCTAAAGTCTGTATCAAACTTTACTTCAATCGTTAATAATCTCCAAGACTCTGTTCAGACAAATATTTCTTTGGATACCATTAATGCTTTGGCTAATACACAACTTGATTCAGGCTCTAAATTTACAGTAACGTCTCAAGCAGTAACTGGTACAGGTTCAACCGGACAATTGACCTCTTATGCGATGCCAAATTCTAGTCTTTACATGATGAAACTAGATAATTCGAGTGTGGCAAGTGCCTCTCAAGCTATCAAAAATCTGATGGAGGAAAAATAAGTGATTGACGTTCACTCACATATTGTTTTTGATGTTGATGATGGTCCTAAAACTTTAGAAGAAAGTTTAGACCTCATTGGTGAAAGTTACGCCCAGGGGGTACGTAAGATTGTTTCAACATCCCATCGTCGTAAGGGGATGTTTGAGACTCCAGAGGATAAAATTTTTGCCAACTTTTCTAAGGTAAAAGCAGAAGCAGAAGCACTTTATCCAGACTTAACTATTTATTATGGAGGTGAACTTTATTACACCTTAGACATTGTGGAGAAACTTGAAAAGAATCTCATTCCGCGCATGCACAACACTCAATTTGCTTTGATTGAGTTTAGTGCTCGCACATCTTGGAAAGAAATTCATAGTGGGCTTAGTAATGTTTTGAGAGCGGGGGTAACGCCTATTGTTGCTCATATTGAGCGCTATGATGCCCTCGAAGAAAATGCTGACCGTGTTCGAGAAATCATCAACATGGGGTGCTATACTCAAGTTAATAGCTCTCATGTTCTAAAACCAAAGCTCTTTGGAGATAAAGATAAAGTAAGAAAAAAACGTGTTCGTTATTTTTTGGAGAAAAATTTGGTTCATATGGTTGCTAGCGACATGCATAATCTTGGGCCGAGACCACCATTTATGAAAGATGCTTATGAAATTGTTAAAAAGAACTACGGCCCCAAACGTGCTAAGAATCTTTTTATTGAAAATCCCAAAACATTACTAGAAAATCAATATTTATAGGAGATATTATGAATCAAGATAACACTAAAAGTGTTGAAATCGACGTACTAGCATTGCTACATAAACTTTGGACGAAGAAGCTTTTGATTCTTTTCACAGCCTTTTATGTTGCTGCTTTCAGTTTCTTAGTTACTTATTTCTTTATCCAACCAACATATACATCAACAACGCGTATCTATGTTGTTAATCAGGCAACAGATAATAATAATCTTTCTGCTCAAGATTTGCAAGCTGGTACCTATTTGGTAAATGACTATAAAGAGATTATTACATCAAATGATGTATTATCAGAAGTTATTAAAGATGAAAAATTGAATTTGAGTGAGGCAGAACTGTCTAAAATGGTTTCAGTTAATATTCCTACTGATACTCGTCTTATTTCAATTTCTGTTAATGCTAAAACTGGTCAAGATGCGCAAACACTTGCTAATAAGGTTCGTGAAGTTGCTTCAAAAAAAATCAAGAAGGTGACAAAAGTTGAAGATGTCACAATGCTCGAAGAAGCTAAATTGCCAGAGTCACCATCTTCACCAAATATCAAACTTAATGTGCTTCTTGGGGCAGTGCTTGGAGGATTCCTTGCAGTGGTTGGTGTATTGGTACGTGAAATCCTAGATGATCGTGTTCGCCGTCCAGAAGATGTGGAAGATGCCCTTGGAATGACACTTCTTGGAATTGTCCCTGATACAGATAAAATTTAAGGAGAAGAAATGCCTTTATTAAAGTTAGTTAAATCAAAAGTAGACTTTGCTAAAAAGACGGAAGAGTATTATAACGCTATTCGCACAAATATTCAATTTTCTGGTGCTCAGATTAAAGTGATTGCGATTAGCTCTGTTGAAGCTGGTGAAGGAAAATCAACGACATCTGTTAACTTGGCGATTTCATTTGCTAGTGTTGGGCTCCGAACACTTCTCATTGATGCGGATACGCGTAACTCTGTTTTGTCAGGTACATTTAAATCAAATGAGCCTTATAAAGGTCTTTCAAATTTCCTTTCAGGAAATGCCGATCTAAATGAAACGATTTGCCAAACTGATATTTCTGGTTTAGATGTTATTTCATCTGGTCCTGTACCACCTAATCCAACAAGTCTTTTGCAAAATGACAATTTTAGACATTTGATGGAAGTTGCTCGTAGTCGTTATGATTATGTTATCATTGATACACCACCAATTGGTCTGGTCATTGATGCTGGTATTATTGCCCATCAGGCTGATGCTAGTCTTTTGGTTACAGCAGCTGGAAAAATTAAACGTCGTTTCGTAACTAAGGCGGTCGAACAATTGAAACAAAGTGGTTCTCAGTTCTTAGGTGTCGTCCTTAATAAAGTTGACATGACAGTTGATAAATATGGATCATATGGTTCTTACGGATCATATGGTGAGTACGGGAAAAAAACAGACCAAAAAGAAGGTCATTCAAGAGCACATCGTCGTAGAAAAGGATAGCATTAATGGGGATGATGCGGCTCCTTATACCTTAATAGATTAAAAAGGGGTTTAGAGTGAAAGAAAAACAAGAAATTCGTCGCATTGAAATTGGTATTATACAGTTGGTTGTGGTTGTTTTCGCAGCCATGGTAGCTAGTAAAATACCATATACAGAAATTACCCAAGGAAGCATCGTCTTTTTAGGTGTCGTTCATGTAGTTTCCTACTATATTAGTAGTTATTATGAAAATCTAAAATATCGGGGCTACTTGGATGAACTCATTGCTACAATCAAATATTGTTTCATATTTGCTCTAATTGCAACTTTCCTCTCGTTTTTTGCAGATGGAAGTTTTTCTATCTCACGTCGCGGACTTCTTTATGTTACTCTGATTTCAGGTGTTCTCTTATACGTTACAAATACTGTTCTTAAGTATTTCCGCTCTTCTATCTATACACGTCGTAAAAGTAACAAGAATATTCTTTTGATTTCTGATCAAGCGCGTCTTGAAAATGTCTTATCTCGTATGAAAGACAATATGGATGGTAGGATTACAGCAGTTTGTGTCTTGGATAATCCTTATTTCACTGATCCATTTATCAAGAGTGTTAAACCTGAAAATTTGATTGAATATGCGACACACTCAGTAGTAGACCAAGTTTTGATTAATCTGCCAAGTGAGCAGTACAAGATTTGGGATTACGCATCACCTTTTGAAGTTATGGGGATTCCAGTATCCATTAATTTGAATGCCCTTGAATTTATGAGTAAGGGTGAAAAACGTATCCAACAATTGGGTCCTTTCAAAGTTGTTACGTTTTCAACGCATTTTTATAGCTATGGAGATATCTTGGCGAAACGTTTCCTCGATATCTGTGGAGCCCTAGTTGGTTTGGTGCTCTGTGGGATTGTTGGAATCTTCCTTTATCCACTTATTCGTAAGGATGGTGGGCCAGCCGTTTTTGCTCAAGACCGTGTGGGAGAAAATGGACGTATCTTCAAGTTTTATAAATTCCGTTCTATGTGTGTTGATGCGGAAGAAATCAAGAAGAATTTGATGGCACAGAATCAAATGTCTGGTGGTATGTTTAAGATGGACAATGATCCACGTATTACCAAAATTGGACATTTCATTCGTAAAACGAGTCTTGATGAACTTCCACAATTTTGGAATGTTCTAAAAGGTGATATGAGCTTGGTAGGAACACGTCCACCAACATTGGATGAGTACGAATCTTATACACCGGAACAAAAACGTCGCCTCAGCTTTAAACCAGGTATTACTGGTCTTTGGCAAGTAAGCGGTCGAAGTGAAATTACTGATTTTGATGAAGTTGTAAAACTAGACGTTGCTTATTTGGACGGATGGACAATCTGGCGCGATATTAAAATCTTATTGAAAACAATTAAAGTAGTAGTAATGAAGGATGGAGCAAAGTGATGGCTTTCTCCATTTCTTTTAATGGTGATTAAATGACAAAAACAGTTTATATCGTTGGTTCAAAAGGGATTCCTGCAAAATATGGTGGATTTGAGACCTTTGTTGAGAAGTTGACAGAGTTCCAATAAGACAAAGATATCCAATATTATGTAGCTTGTATGCGTGAAAACTCTGCAAAATCAGGAATTAGAGCAGATACTTTATCAACTGCACTGTGCGTAGATACAAATATCTATTCCTTATGACTGCTGAACAACAGAAGAATACATTAGTCATTACCACCACTGAGAGATTGCGATTAATGGAGGGGCTCTTTGAGTCAGATCAACTTCCTATCAAATATTTGGCAGGTATAGTAGTCATCGGAGATGGTGAAGTGGCGTTTCCAGAGGGAGTCCCAATAATTCCTTTTGATGATGCGATTGACTTTGCGACTCATGAAGTTGTCGACCATGTGTTTATCAACTTACCGAGTGAACATTACGATCTCAAACATCTTGTTTCCGATTTTGAAGTCATGGGTATTGATGTGAGTGTAGATATTAACTTATTTGATTTCAGGGCTTTAAAAAATAAAAAAATCAAAGAAGTTGGAGACCATAGTATCGTGACTTTTAACTCCAATTACTACAAACATAGCCATATCTTTCTAAAGCGCATGTTGGATATCTTTGGGGCTGTGATTGGTCTTCTAATTTGTGGTCTGGTCGGGATTGTCTTAGCTCCTATCATTCGGAAAGATGGAGGAACCTGCTATTTTCGTTCAGAAACGAGTAGGGAAAAACGGTCGTATCTTTAATTTTTATAAATTCCGTTCTATGTATATAGATGCAGAAAAACGGAAAAAAGAACTTATGGCTCAAAACCAGATGCAGGGTGGTATGTTTAAAATGGATAATGACCCACGGATTACACCAATTGGTCAGTTTATCCGAAAAACAAGTCTGGATGAATTGCCACAGTTTTATAATGTACTAGTTGGTGATATGAGCTTGGTAGGTATTCGTCCACCGACAGTGGATGAATTTGAAAAGTATACACCAAGTCAAAAACGTCGCCTCAGCTTCAAACCAGGAATTACAGGACTGTGGCAGGTAAGTGGGCGTAGCAATATTACCAACTTTGATGAGGTTAAAACTCGATATTGAATATATCGATAACTGGTCGATTTGGTCGGATATCAAGATATTGTTGAAGACTATCGTCGTGGTTTTAAAAAAAGAGGGAAGTAAGTAGATTATATTATGAAAGTTTGTTTAGTAGGTTCTTCTGGTGGGCATTTGGCACACTTGAATATGCTTAAACCTTTTTGGAGTGAACAGGACCGCTTTTGGGTTACCTTTGATAAAGAAGATGCAAGAAGTATTTTAAAAGATGAGCAGTTTTATCCGTGCTATTTTCCTACTAACAGAAATTTTAAAAATTTAGTAAAGAATACTTTTTTAGCACTTAAAATTTTAAAAAAAGAAAGACCTGACGTTATTATTTCATCAGGAGCAGCGGTAGCAGTTCCATTTTTTTACCTAGGTAAACTATTTGGAGCGAAAACGGTTTATATAGAAGTATTTGATAGAATAGATAAACCGACAGTAACTGGGAAATTGGTTTATCCAGTGACAGATAAATTTATTGTTCAGTGGGAGGAGATGAAAACTGTCTATCCCAAAGCTATTAATCTGGGGAGTATTTTTTAATGATTTTTGTTACAGTGGGAACCCACGAACAGCCCTTTAATAGGCTTATTAAGGAAGTTGATCGTTTAAAAAAAGAAGGTATTATTACAGATGAGGTTTTTATTCAGACAGGTTTTTCAACTTATGAGCCTCAATACTGTGACTGGAAAAATATTATTTCTTATTCTGAAATGGAAGATTACATGAATCGTGCAGATATTATTATCACGCATGGTGGTCCAGCGACATTCATGGGAGCAATTGCTAAAGGAAAAAAACCGATTGTTGTTCCAAGACAGGAAAAGTTTGGAGAGCATGTAAATAATCATCAGCTTGAGTTTGCTGAACAGGTTTCTGAACGATTTGGAAGTATCGTTGTCGTAGAAGAAATTAATGAATTGCAAAATTATTTTAATTTAGATTTAATTGTAGATGAAAGTTTCAATTCGAACAACCTAAGATTTAATAGTCAATTAAAACAAGAAATAGAAAGTTTGGTTAGATGAATGATTCCTAAAAAGATTCATTATTGTTGGTTTGGTGGAAATCCGTTACCCGAAACTGTTCAAAGATGTATAAACTCATGGAGGAAATTTTGCCCTGATTATGAAATAATAGAGTGGAACGAATCAAATTATAACATTCATAAAATTCCATTTATCGCTGAGGCTTACGATGCGAAAAAATATGCCTTTGTGTCTGATTATGCTCGCCTAGACATTATTTATAACGAAGGTGGGATATACCTTGATACAGACGTGGAATTGATACGGTCATTAGATACTTTATTAAGTAATAATTCTTTTATGGGCATGGAGTTTGCTGGACAAGTTGCTACGGGATTGGGCTTTGGTGCTGAAAAACATCATAAGTTTATCAAAAAAAATATGGAAATTTATGAAAATCTTAAATTTGATGCCCAGCATATCGTGACCTGTGTAGAAATTACGACGTCGTTGTTAAAAAAATACGGACTAACAAGTAAAAATATTATTCAGGATGTAGCTGGATTAACAATCTATCCAACAGAATATTTTTGTCCTTATAATATGGAGACAAGGAAAACTTTAATTACTGATAACACATATTCAATTCACCATTATGATGCTACCTGGTATGGTACTGGAATTAACGCAAAAATGAAGAAAATTTTTTTACCTATAAAAATTAAGATACGTATTTTTATTGATATGGTTTTAGGAGAAGGGACTTATGAGAAGCTTAAACAATATTTCAAAAAATAAATCTTCCATGGTATTCAATTATGAAGATATATATTGTTGTTTTGTTTTCATTGTTATCTATCTAAAATCTATTTTTTCTTCTTTTGCAGATCAAATCTATAATATTTTTTTGATTTTATTTGTTTTATTCATTTTTTTAAAATTATTGAATCAAAAATATACCCTTACTCAACTATTCTTTTTATTAGTGTTGGGAAGCCTTTCAATATTAAATGCTTTGATTTCTAAGGATTTCTCATTGTTAGTAGCCTTGTTATTCTTTTTTGGTATGAAAGATATTAATGTAGATAGAGTATTATCTACTGTATTGATTGCTAAGATTTCTTCTTTTTTATATGTTCTTCTTTCCTACATATTACATTTTAGGAGTGCTTCAGTAATTTTATTCAATAGGACATCTGAGGTAGTTTCTAGGTATAGTTTTGGATTTGGTTCACCAAATACATTTCATGCGAGTTTTTCTTTTATTCTCTTTTTAATTATTTGTAAGTACTATGATCGTATCAAAGGAATACATATTATTGGTATGTTACTTTCTAATGAGTTTATTTATTTTTTTTCTCAATCAAGAACTGGGCGATATAGTGTCTTACTTGTGTTAATATGCCTTTTTGTGATGAAATCTACCAGAAAAATAGGAGTATATTTTTTGAACACGGTTCCTTATTTGCCAACAATAATATTTTTATTTACTGTAGCATTATCATCAATTTTAAAAGGGACAAAAGTTTATGATGTATTGAATACCATGCTATCTGGGAGGCTGTTTTATAATAGCGCAATACTGGAACACGTGCCTTCACTTCTGGGTGATAATATAATGAAGTATAAATATGTTACCAGTGAAGGTTATGTATATGAAATGATACATGATAATAGCTATATGGCAACATTTGCGTTGTCAGGTGTGATATTTATGTCTTTGTTACTTTGGTATTATTATATTGTTTCTAGAGAATTGCTAATAAATAAAAGGTACAACTTGTTATTTTTATTTATTTCAATAGCAGTTTATGCATTCATGGAAGATTATATAAGATATATTTATTTTGATTTTCTGTTTTTTGTTTGTGGCTCTTTCTTCTATAATCAATTAACTTTAGAGAGGAATACGGAATAATGCTATATATTGTCACTCCAACATATAATAGAGCTAAAGAACTATGTATTTTGTATAAAACTTTGAAATCGCAAACATGTTTGGATTTCAAATGGTTGGTAGTAGATGACGGCTCAACAGACGAAACGCCACTTTTGATTGCTAAATTTCAAGAAGATAGCTGTGTTGCAATTGATTATCTCAAAAAAGATAATGGGGGTAAACATACCGCTTATAATTTGGCATTGGATTATATGTCTAAAATTGATTGTCATATAGTAGTTGATAGTGATGATTGGCTTGCGATGGATGCTGTCGAGCAAATCTTACAAGACTTAGAAAAGACTTCAAATAAAGAAATAGGGATTGTTTATCCAAGATACGGTAGGAATTCTAGTCCTCAGTGGCTTTCTGATAACGTTAAATATGTTTCAATTCCTGATATAAAGTTGAAATACGGGCTTTCAATCGAGACTGCAATTGTTATTAAAAATTTATTCATTGGTCAATTGAGACTTCCTTCATTTGAGGGGGAGAAGTTTTTGTCTGAAGAAATTTTTTATATTATGCTATCGGAGTTTGGAAAATTTCTTCCTCTTAATAGAAGAATATATTTTTTTGAATATCTAGAACATGGTCTAACTAATAATCTTTTTCATCTGTGGAAGAAGAACCCCAAGAGCACTTATTTATTGTTTAAAGAGAGAAAAAAATATATCCTGCAAAATTTATCAGGTTTTAACCGAATTGTTGAATTGTTTAAAGTGTCCTTGAATGAACAAGCATTATCGCTAGCAACATCAAAGAATGAAAATATTCCCCAAGAGCTATCTATTGGGGAACGTATGCTAAAACCATTGGCATATTTATTTTATTTAAAAAGGTATAAATAGGAATAAGTATCATAGTGAGGAGATATTGTGGATAATGAGTTAATCAGTATTATTGTTCCTGTATACAATGTTGAAAAATACATTGCTAAGTGTTTGGACTCTTTAGTTAACCAAACATATTTAAATATAGAAATACTTCTAATTGATGATGGATCTACAGACAAATCATTATCGATATGTAAGAAGTATGCTGCAGTTGATTCTCGAATTAAGCTTTTTTCTAAAGAGAATGGCGGCGTTTCTAGCGCTCGAAATCTAGGTCTTCTACATGTTCAAGGAGAGTACGTTGTGTTTGTAGATTCAGATGACTTTGTATCTCCAAAATATTGTGAACATTTATATCAACTTACTATAAGTACTAAGTCAGAGTTAGCTTCTGTAAGTCGTTATAATATTTTGAATGAAGAAGTGGTAAAGATATCCGATTTATCTTTTAATCAAATAACATCAGACGAAGCCTTAAGAAAATTTTTTTTAGGTGAGGGAATAAATTGTTATCTTTTTTCAAAAATATTTAAATATGAAACAATAAAAGGACTCCAATTTGATGAAAGTTTAGAATCAGCAGAGGATGTTTTGTTTATTTATCAAACTCTTAAGAACATAAACTTTGCATCTATGGATGGTACGGTTGCAGATTATTTTTATATTATCAGAGAAGGATCTTTAACAAATAAAAGACTGACTTCATCAAGAATTGATAGTTCCATTAGAGTTGCGGAATATATTACTAGAGATTGCAACAGCAACAAAAAATTGAAAATGTTAAGTGAAATTAATGAAATATCATTAAAGGGTGAGGTTCTTGAGTGGATTTCATTAAATAGTGAACTTAGAATTGAGTTTGAAGAATATTATAATATCATATTGAGAGAAGTTAGAAAGTTTAAATTGTTCCATAAAGTTCAATATCTAACTTTAAAAAAATTTATTAGGCTTATATTATTAAAAGTTAGTCCTAGATTAGTTACAATCTTAAAAAATAAATAGGCATCCCGGAAGGAGTTTTCATGGATTTTAATAGTAGTCTTTACATGATGAAACTAGATAATTCGAGTGTGGAAAGTGCCTCTCAAGCTATCAAAAAATTGATGGAGGAAAAATAAGTGATTGACGTTCACTCACATATTGTTTTTGATGTTGATGATGGTTCTAAAACTTTAGAAGAAAGTTTAGACCTCATTGGTGAGAGTTACGCCCAGGGGGTACGTAAGATTGTTTCAACATCCCATCGTCGTAAGGGAATGTTTGAGACTCCAGAGGATAAAATTTTTGCCAACTTTAAAAAAGTAAAAGCAGAAGCAGAAGCACTTTATCCAGACTTAACTATTTATTATGGTGGTGAACTTTATTACACCTCAGACATTGTGGAGAAACTTGAAAAGAATCTCATTCCGCGCATGCACAACACTCAATTTGCTTTGATTGAGTTTAGTGCTCGCACATCTTGGAAAGAAATTCATAGTGGGCTTAGTAATGTTTTGAGAGCGGGGGTAACACGTATTGTTGCTCATATTGAGCGCTATGATGCCCTCGAAGAAAATGCTGACCGTGTTCGAGAAATCATCAATTACGACACTAGGAATTGCAAGTAAAAATGGGAGAGTAGAATGAAAGTTTTAAAAAATTACGCCTACAATCTTTCCTATCAATTACTGGTCATTGTTTTACCAATCATTACGACACCTTATGTTACTAGGATTTTTAGTTCTAAGGATTTAGGTACTTATGGTTACTTTAATTCGATTGTGACCTACTTTATTCTTTTGGCGACTTTAGGTGTTGCTAACTATGGTACTAAAGAGATTTCAGGACATCGAAAGGATATTCGTAAAAATTTCTGGGGTATTTATACCCTCCAATTGATTGCGACTATTTTGTCTCTTGTCTTGTATACATCATTATGTTTGTTCTTTACTGGTATGCAAAATATGGTGGCTTATATCTTAGGATTAAGCTTGATATCGAAAGGAATGGATATTTCTTGGTTATTCCAAGGTTTGGAGGATTTTCGTCGTATTACCGCAAGGAATACAACGGTAAAGGTTTTAGGAGTTATTTCTATCTTCCTATTTGTGAAAACACCTGGTGATTTGTATCTCTATGTTTTCCTATTGACCTTCTTTGAATTGCTTGGGCAATTAAGTATGTGGTTACCAGCGAGACCTTACATTGGAGAACCACAATTTGATTTATCCTATGCTAAGAAACATCTTAAACCTGTTATTCTGCTGTTTCTCCCTCAGGTTGCCATTTCACTATACGTGACTTTGGATCGTACAATGTTGGGTGCCTTGTCATCGACAAATGATGTAGGGATTTATGATCAGGCTTTGAAAATAATTAATATTTTGTTGACGTTGGTGACTTCATTGGGAAGTGTAATGCTTCCAAGGGTATCTGGTCTTTTGTCTAGTGGAGACTATAAGGCCGTTAACAAGATGCATGAGTTGTCTTTCTTGATTTATAATCTTGTGATTTTCCCGATAATAGCAGGTCTCTTGATTGTTAATAAGGATTTTGTGAGTTTCTTCCTAGGGAAAGATTTCCAAGAGGCTTATCTTGCCATTGCTATTATGGTCTTTAGGATGTTCTTTATCGGTTGGACAAATATTATGGGAATCCAGATTTTGATTCCACACAATAAACATCGTGAGTTTATGCTCTCTACGACTATTCCGGCTGTTGTCAGTGTTGGACTTAATCTCTTGTTAATTCCTCCATTTGGCTTTGTTGGGGCCTCAATTGTATCAGTTTTAACAGAGGCTTTGGTATGGGTTATCCAAGTGAATTTTTCAAGGAGATTCATCAAAGATGTGTCAATCCTTCCAGCCATGTCAAAAATTATCCTAGCATCAGTTATCATGTATCTTGGACTCTTTGTCTTTAAGATGTTTGTTCAATTTAAACCAATGCTTAATGTAGCAGTAGATGGTCTTGTCGGTGCTATCATTTATACTGCCTCGATTATTATCTTACGTGTCGTTGATATGAAAGACTTGAAGCAACAGTTAATGAAAAACTAAGGAGAAAAATATGTACGATTATCTTATCGTTGGTGCTGGTTTGTCCGGAGCAATCTTCGCACATGAAGCTACAAAACGTGGCAAAAAAGTAAAAGTGATTGACAAGCGTGATCATATTGGCGGCAATATCTACTGTGAAGATGTTGAAGGTATTAACGTTCACAAGTATGGTGCTCACATTTTCCATACCTCAAATAAAAAAGTTTGGGATTATGTCAACCAATTTGCTGAATTTAATAACTATATCAACTCACCAATTGCTAACTACAAGGGCAGTCTTTATAACCTTCCATTTAACATGAATACATTTTATGCTATGTGGGGCACTAAGACTCCTCAAGAAGTTAAGGACAAGATTGCTGAGCAAACGGCTGATATGAAAGATATTGAGCCTAAAAACTTGGAAGAACAAGCTATCAAGTTGATTGGACCAGATATCTACGAAAAGTTGATCAAGGGATACACTGAAAAACAATGGGGACGTTCTGCCACAGACCTGCCTCCTTTCATCATCAAGCGTCTTCCGGTTCGTCTGACTTTTGATAACAACTACTTTAATGACCGTTACCAAGGAATTCCGATCGGTGGTTACAATGTCATCATTGAAAATATGCTTGGAGATGTTGAAGTAGAACTTGGAGTTGACTTCTTTGCCAATCGTGAAGAGCTTGAAGCTTCAGCTGAAAAAGTTGTCTTTACAGGAATGATTGACCAGTACTTTGATTATAAACATGGTGAGTTGGAGTATCGCAGTCTTCGTTTTGAACACGAAGTCTTGGATGAAGAAAATCATCAAGGAAATGCCGTGGTCAATTACACAGAGCGTGAGATTCCTTATACTCGTATCATTGAGCACAAGCACTTCGAGTATGGTACACAACCTAAGACAGTTATCACACGTGAATACCCAGCTGATTGGAAACGTGGAGATGAACCATACTACCCAATCAATGATGAAAAGAACAATGCCATGTTTGCTAAGTACCAAGAAGAAGCTGAGAAAAATGACAAGGTTATCTTTTGTGGACGTCTTGCAGATTATAAATACTACGACATGCACGTGGTCATTGAGCGTGCTCTAGAAGTCGTTGAGAAAGAATTTACTATATGACACAAGAAAAAAATTGATATCGTTGTTCTTTGGGTAGATGGAAGTGCCCCAGAGTTTATCCGTGAGAAACAAGCAGTTACTGAGAATGTTTCTGATTTGAACCAAGAAATTGATGGTGAGCAACGTTATCGTGATTATGATGTTTTTAATTACTGGTTCCGAATGATTGAAAAGAATGCTCCTTGGGTAAATAATGTCTATTTGATTACCAATGGGCAAAAGCCAGACTGGTTGAATTTGGAACATCCAAAACTCAAATTGGTAACTCATAGGGAATTTATGCCCAAAGAATACCTACCGACCTATAATTCAGCAGCTATTGAGCTTAATCTTCATCATATTGAAGGGTTGTCGGAGAACTACTTGTATTTCAATGATGATACGTACTTGATTAGAGACAGTCAACCTTCAGATTTTTATAAAAATGGTCAGCCTAAGCTTTTAGCTGTTTATGATGCCTTAGTTCCTTGGCCACCATTTACGAATACTTATCACAATAATGTTGAATTAATTTATCGCCATTTTCCTAATAAGAAGGCTTTGAAGTCTTCGCCATGGAAATTCTTTAATTTCCGTTATGGTTCCTTGGTTTTGAAAAACTTGTTACTCTTGCCTTGGGGTCCTACGAGATACGTGAACCAGCATTTACCTGTTCCGATGAAGAAGAGTACCTTGGCACATTTATGGGAAATTGAAGGTGAAACTTTAGATAAAACATCGCGAAATCCAATTAGAGACTATGGAGTAGATGTTAATCAATACATCTGTCAGCATTGGCAAATTGAAAGTAACCAGTTTTACCCTATGTCTAAAAGTTTCGGAGAGACAATCGGTTTGAATCAGGTGGATAAGCTGGAATCTATCTTTAAAGATAGACGTAAAAAACTACTTTGTGTGAATGATGATGTTGACTTTAAAGAGGAGAATATCATTCGTTTAAAGGAAATCTTGAATGAATACTATCCTGAAAAATCAGCTTTTGAAAAATGAGAAATAAGAGATGAAATACTATTTAAAAGAAGAATTTTTACACGATAACGATGTTAAAAATGCCGGTAATAAGGCTCGTAATGATGTTGAAGAAATTGTAAAGAGAGAAGGTTATCAATCCTTGGTTCTTTCAGTTGATAATTGGTACGAGATGGGTACACTTAAAAAACAGCTTCATAAATCTAAGGCTATTGGTCAGGCCTTGAATCAACTAAAGCAAGGTGATGAGTTACTTATTCAGTTCCCAATGCTTCATCATAGTTTTTTCACAACACATCATGTAAAGAAAGCACAGACAAAAGGCGTAAAAGTTAATTTTATTATCCACGATTTAGAAGCTCTTCGTTATATCAATGTTGAGAATCTCCCTTTGAAGGATAAGATTAACATTCAAATTCAAGAATCGGGTCTTCTTGGTGCAGCTGATGGTATCATTGCCCACAATCCAATTATGAAATCTGTATTGGTAGATAAAGGGATTGCGGCAGATAAGATTGTTAGCCTTGGAATTTTCGACTATTTGATTCCAAATTTCCAAGAGAAGACTGGTTTCACGAAGAATCAGCCAATTATTGTAGCTGGTAACTTGGCACAAGAAAAAGCTGGTTATCTTTACTCTCTTCCTGCAGAACCTGCTTATAACCTTTATGGTGTCGGCTTCGACGAAAGCAGAGCTCTTGAGAATGAGAACTACTTTGGTTCCTTCCTACCTGATGAGCTTCCTGCAGCTCTTGAGGGTGGTTTTGGGCTTGTCTGGGATGGCGACAGTGCTGAGACATGTAGTGGTGTTTTCGGCGAGTACCTTCGCTATAACAACTCTCACAAGGCGTCACTTTACTTGGCCTCAGGGTTCCCGCTTGTCGTTTGGAAACAGTCAGCCTTATCTCATTTTGTGCTTGAGAACGGCTGTGGAATTGCAGTAGATTCTCTTCAGGATTTGAAGGCTACCATTGACAATCTTTCAGATACTGATTACCAAGATTTGGTTGAAAATACCAAGCGTGTCGGTAAAGGTATTCGTGATGGTCACTATCTACTTACTGCATTGAACAATTTAAAATAAGGGCTCTTTGTCAACTGTAGTGGGTGACGAAAAGCTAACATCTAGAGAGGACCGGATAGGTTTTCTCTTTTTGTATGTTCAGAGTGATGAAGACACGCTTCCTAAAGTTGATGAAGTTTCTAAAACCAAAGCCCAACCGTTTGATGTCTTTAATCAACTTGTTAGTCGCTTCGAGTTTTGCGTTTGAATAGTCTGTTTCTAGCACATTCTTGATGGATTTCTTGTGTCTAAGAAAAGTCCTAAAGACCGTTTGAAAGTAGTGGTTGACCTTGCTTATGTTCTCCTCTATTAACTCAAAGAACTAATCTACTCTCTTCTCCTGAAAGTGAAAAAGTAAAAGCTGATAAAGTTTGTAGGCATTAGCGATCTCTTCTGAAAATACCAATGTCTTCTCAATGATTTCATGTGGTACTAAAGTTTGTCTGAAGGTCTTTGAATAGAAGGAGTTGAGAGATAGCTTACGACTGTCCTTTTGAAAAAGTCGCCAGTGATTTTTTAAATCTCAATAAGGTAGTGAATTCTTATTAAACTGGTTCATAATGGAAATTCTTGTCTTTAAAAAGGCACGTCCAAGGTGCTGGATAATGTGAAATCGATCAGGAACGATTTTGGTGTTAGGAAAGAGTTTGCGAGCCAGTGGAATATAAGCTCCAGACATATCCATCGTGATAAACTGTACCTGTTGTCGGACTTTCAATGGATACTTCAAAAAGTAGTTTCGTATAGTGGTTTGGCGGCGATTATCAAGGATGATTATGAGTTCGTTTGTCTTATAATTCTGCGCCACAAAAGCCAATTCCCCTTTCTTGAACCCAAACTCATCCCAGGACATAACGGCAAGGAGTTTGTCATAATGTTCCTTGAAAGTAAACTGATCAAGCTTACGATAGACAGTGGACGTCGACACGCGAAGTCTTCTTGCAATATCAGTTAGTGACACCTTCTCAGTTAGGAGTTGTGTAACTTTTTGTCGGACTAGTTTGGAGATTTAGCAGTTTTTCTCAACGATAGATGTCTCAGCTACCGTGACACTTCTACAACTTTTACACTGGAAACGACGTTTTTTCAGACGTAGTAGAGTTGGCGTTCCCGCTTGCTCGAGAAGAGGGATTTTAGAAGGCTTTTGAAAGTCGTACTTGATCATCTTTCCTTGGCAGTGAGGACATGATGGTGCAGGGTAATCAAGTTTTGCTTGAATCTCGATATGAGTGTCAGTTTCAAAAATAAGTGAAATCTTGATATTTTGGTCTTTAATTCCGATTAATTCTGTGGTATTCTTAATAGGTCTCATAAGTTCTTCCTAATGATGGTTTGGTTGCTTTTCATTATAGTTCTTATGGGATTTTTTGTCTGCATTCAAAAAGCTCTATAATCTCTATGGTGGTTTTACCCACTACAGAAATTATAGAGCCAATATATCTCCTATCTATTTTTATGCTACTTTTGGGTTAGCTCAACTCAACCGCCTTTTAATCTCCCAACAACAATAATACCCAATCAAACAACCCAAAAAATTCAAGATAATATCACTAATGGCAAATGTGCCCAAATAAAAGATAAATTGAATGGTTTCAATTCCTAAAAGTGTGACCAAACTGATAATGACAAACTGTTTGAAATTAGTATTGATACAGTAAAGGCCACCTAAAGGAATGAAGTAGATAATATTTAGCACTGCCTCTTGAATCGTTCTGGTATCCGCTTTTATAAAGTCAAAAGGATTCAGTGATATCGCCCGAAAATCCGTTGTTTTAGTAAAAAGCACCATGAATAACAGTAATAAATACACACTGAAAGCAAGATAGAGATAAATAACTGAAAAATGTTTGAGGTGATACTGGATGCCAAACAACCAGATAATCAGCGTTAATAAGAGTATTAAAGTTAATGCGGTATAGTCAAAGTGGTTAATCAACCTAGTCAGGCTTTGATAGCGAGTGAGAACGGGCATAATCAGCCAAGTAATCGTCGCATAACTCAGGATAAATGTGACCAATAAACTGCTGAGGTAGATCATATATTTTCGCAACTGTTTTTAACTCCTTTTTCTTGATGAGATTAACCCTATTTTAACATATTTTAAAACTTTCATGTTTTTATGAATTTAAAATAAAGTTCAATAAATTTTTTGAAAATTTTGGAAAAAGGCGTATAATAAAATCATGAACGTATGACTCAGGCAAGATATCAAGGAGGATATCAGATGACATGGTTCTGTTGCGAAGTTTGAAAATCAAACGTGCCCTCTCTAAACTTCAAATATCTTAGGCTGGTATTCCCATTAATACCTTGATTTCAGTAGACACCGAAAAGTCAAAGAGCGTTCCATTTCTTCGGTTCTTTTTATATCTTCCTCGAAGGGTCTCCATGCCCTTAATCGTGGAAGAGGCTGTACGGAGACTTTTGACCGCCTGCATTTTGTAGCCGAAAATGGTGGTCAGGTGGTTAGCTATGGCAAGCTTCTGTGTCAGGAGTTTATGGCATCAAATGATGTTGAAAAATTACTAAGATATTTTAATTATGATTTGTTAGATAAACCGACTATATTTAATGGTGCTAAATCTGCTTATATGCTATCAGGAACGAAACTACATTTTGGTAAAGAGATGATAATAGAAGAAGAGCAAGCCGCTATGGAAGCATCCATTCACCGTTTGAATAGGTTGGAGGATTTAGATGATGATTTCATAAAGATCACCATGTTGCTGAGTCCTGAAGAGGCTAATCAGGTTTCGCAAGCCTTTAATCGTGATTTTGATGGTAATCTTGTCGCTGTTCCAAGCGGTTTTGGTGCTATTGACTTCATTCAAAAAGGCATGCACAAGGCTTGGGGGCTTAAGCATCTTCTTAACCATTGGGACTTGAATGAGGCAAATGTTATGGCTTTTGGTGATGGTGACAATGATATTGAGCTCCTGCGTAAGACTAGTCATTCTTATGCGATGGAAAATGCCAGCCCTGCTCTTTTGCAAGTGTCAGACCAAGTAGCACCGCATCATAAGGATCAAGGTGTCTTGACTATTTTAGAAGATTATTTAGGTTTATATTAAAAAAGGGTGGTAAAGTAATGAAATTATATTAATGTGACATGGTGAGACATTATTTAATACACTCAATCGGATTCAAGGTTGGTGTGATTCCCCTTTGACTGAAAAAGGTCAGGACCAATCTCGGCAGGTGCGTGCTTATTTTGAAAAACATGATATGACTTTTGATCAGTATTACTGCACGACTACTGAAAGGGCTTCTGATACCATTGAACTGGCCACTGGACAGACTGATTATCAACGTGTTAAGGGGCTTAAAGAAATGCACTTCGGTATTTTTGAGGGTCAACCGGAGTATCTTCATTCCAAGACATCTGTTGCGGGGCATTTTGGGGAGCACTATGCCCAGTTTGGTGGGGAAAGTCAAGATCAGTTTGTAGAACGAGTGGTTGCGAGTGCTAAGGAAATCGTTGAAAGGCATCCTGAACAATCTATTTTGGCTGTTAGTCACGCAGGAGCTTTGATGACTTTTCTCCATGCTGTAGATCCGGAGCGTGCCTTTCAGTCTTGTCCAGGCAATTGCGCTATCTTAGTCTTTGATTACGATGGATCGAACTTTCACTTTGTCAAACTGATTGATCCTTTAACGGATCAAGAGTTCGTGGAGTTTTAGTGTCTTTCTATGATCAAAGATAGTAATAAATCCTTTCTTAGTGTATAATGGAAGTGTATTTTAAATTTTGGAGTGCCTATGAAGTTTACAAAGAATCAGTTCATTTGGTTGGTTGTGCTGTTTTTCAGCTGTTTCTTGATATATACCTATTGGGAAACAGTTGTTTCGATTTGTAACAAGATATTTGTTGCCAGTCAGCCCTTCTTATTTGGAGCGGGAATTGCCTTTGTGGTCAATATCCTAATGTCTTTTTACGAAAAAATACTGATCAAGTTTATACCATTTGGTTTTATCACTAAAATTAAACGTCCCGTTTCCCTGCTCTTGGCTTTTGCAACTATCGGATTGATCTTTACTTGGGTAGTATTCACTGTCCTTCCTGATTTGATTGATAGTATCAACACCTTGATTAGTCAAGACCGCTCAGCTATTAATAATTTGATTAATTGGTTGCTTAAGAATAAATCTTTGCAGAAGATCATTCAAGACCTGGGTGGTGTGACACAGGTTAGAGAGCTAATCAATAGCTACAGCGCACAGTTGCTTCAACAAATTATGAATGGCTTGACGAATTTCTTGACTTCTTTGACTAGCCTACCATCAACTTTGATTAATCTTTTTATCAGTATTGTCTTTTCTTGCTATGTCTTGGTTGGGAAGGAGAAACTTGGTAGTCAGGTTAATCGCTTAGTCGATGTTTATTTGGGTCGTTATGGTAAGACTTTCCACTATGTGGTTGCAATTCTCAATAATCGTTTCCGCAATTTCTTTGTCTATCAGTCGATTGAAGCCTGCATTTTGGGAACCTTATGTTATATTGGGATGCGTATCTTTAATTTCCCTTACGCTGCGACCATTTCTATTCTGATTGGCTTTTCAGCAATGATACCAGTTTTGGGTGCCTATATTGGTGTTACTATTGGTACCATTTTGATTATGACTCATTCCGTGACCTTGGCACTTTTATTTGTCGCCTACGTGGTTATTTTGCAACAGTTTGAAGGGAATCTCATCTATCCTTATGTAGTTGGTGGTTCTACCGGACTTCCAGTCGTTTGGGTTATCTTGGCTATTACCATAGGGTCTGCCTTAGGGGGAATCCTGGGTATGCTGGTTTCCGTTCCAGTAGCCGCAACCCTTTATCAGATTGTTAAGGATAATGTGGTTACACGAGAAAAAGCCAAAGCAGTTGCTTCTTTAGAAAATAGTGATTAATTCAAACAGACTTCGGTCTGTTTTTTCGTGTTATAGTATCGGATTTCAATAATATAGTATAAGTGTAATCGATTTCTAAGTGTCATACTATGAGTAACTTGAACAATGAAAGTAGAAAAAGATGACTTATACATTTCCGAAAGAATTTCTTTGGGGTGGAGCAACAGCTGCCAACCAGTTCGAAGGTGCTTATAACTTAGATGGCAGAGGCTTGTCTGTGCAAGATGTGACTCCCAAAGGTGGTGTCCCTTTTGAAGCCTTTGACTACTGAAGAACCAACACCAGATAATCTAAAGCTTGAAGGTATAGATTTCTATCACCGCTATAAAGAGGATATTGCGCTATTTGCAGAGCTGGGCTTCAATTCGCATGTCGATTGCTTGGTCTCGTATTTTCCCGAACGGTGATGATGCTGAGCCAAATGAAGCAGGGTAGTCTTCTACAATAAGGTTTTTAACGAATTGGCTAAGTATAATATCGAACCTCTGGTCACCTTGTCTCACTATGAAATGCCCCTAAACTTGGCACGTGAGTACAACGGATGGACTAATCGTAAAATAATTGGATTTTATGAGAATTATGTTCGTACAATCTTTAAACGCTATAAAGATAAGGTCAAATATTGGTTGACCTTTAATGAAGTGAACTCTGTTCTACATGCACCGTTTATGTTAGGTGGTATTGCAACTCCTATGGAAGGGCTATCTAAACAAGAACTCTACCAAGCTGTTCACCACGAGTTGGTCGGTTCAGCTTCAATAACTAAGATTGGCCATGAAATTAAGCCTGAGTTTAAAATCGGTTGTATGGTTCTTGCCATGCCTGCGTACGGGATGACAGCTACTCCATTGGATCAGTTGGCAGTTCCTGAGTTTGAAAATCAAAACTATCTCTTCTCTGATATTCATGCACGTGGAAAATATCCGAACTATATTAAATATTACTTCAAAGATAATGGTATTGAAATACAATTTTCCCCTGGCGACGATGAAATCTTAAAGAATACCGTTAATTTTATTTCATTCTCTTATGCTATGTCTGAAGCAACAGCACACAACCCAGAAGACTATAAGGTTGTTAAAGGCAACATCTTAGGTGGTGTCGAAAATCCATACCTTGAGAAATCTGAATGGGGCTGGGCTATTGATCCAATTGGACTTCGTTTGGTTTTAGATGACTTTTATGATAGTTATCAATTGCCATTGTTTATTGTCGAAAATGGTCCTGATGGTCCGACAGTTGAGGATGATTATCGTATGATTACCTTCAAAAACACTTGATTCAAGTTGGTGAAGCTCTTCAAGATGGAGTAGAACTTTTGGGCTACACGACTTGGGGACCAATTGATTTGGTTTCAGCCTCGACTGCAGAACTTAGTAAACGTTAAGGTTTCATCTACGTTGATCGAAATGATGATGGTAGTGGTAGCTTGGCACGTTATTAGAAAAATTCATTTGCTTGGTATAAGTCTGTTATCTAAAGTAATGGTGCCGCCCTTTGTAAATAGAAAATTGTGATGAATCCCGCACATGCTCGCAACTCATATTTAGTATTTAAATACAATATTTATTAATAAATATTCCAACTATTTGAATAAAGTTATAGTATTGTGATACTATAACTTTTAAGAGGATTAATTCACTATAACTTACACATTTTTTTGAAAAAGTGGTAGAATAAAAGTGTGAAAACGTTCTTATATTTTCTGAAGAAGTAGCTAGACTATTTCTTTGCTTTTCCTATTCAGATGGAGGTAATGTTCATGAATAATTTGAAAAAAGTTCTTTTAGCTGGTATTGGTTTGACTGCTATGACAGTAGATAAGGCTGATAGTTTTGTCCAAGAATTGGTTGAAAAGGGCCGTTTGACTGTCGAAGAAGGTAAGGAATTAGAACAAGAGCTAAAACGTCAAAGTAAAGAAGAGTCTCAAGAATTTTTAGCTAAACTTGACGCCAAGAAAACTTCAGTTGAGTATGCGACTAAAGATGATGTGAGACGTCTTGAAGAAAAACTTGATGCTTTGCTCAGTCAGAATAAATAAAATGTAAGGGGACTAAAATGGCAAGTAAACGATTGAGACATGTGTTGAAGGTTTTCTCGTCAGTTGGTCTCCTTTCTTATCGTGAAAAACACCTTCCTCAAGACCAACAAACAACACCTGTCAAGCTCCGTCAAGCTTTCGAGCAATTGGGACCAAGTTTTGTTAAAATTGGGCAAATTCTATCGACACGCTCGGATCTTTTGTCAGAGGCCTATATCCGAGAATTATCAAAACTCCAAAGTAGTGTTCCTCCATTGAATAAAGAGGAGGTCATGACTGCCATTAGGCAAGAATTGCCAACTGATCTTTCTGAGGTTTTCGTCGATTTTTCTAAAGAGCCTCTGGCCTCTGGGTCTGTCGCTCAGACCCATCGAGCAAGGTTGTTGTCTGGTCAGGAAGTGATTATAAAAATTCAGAGACCAGGTATTGATGATATCGTAAACGAAGATATCCAGCTTCTTATTAAGCTTGCACGGCATATACCCAAGCATTTTATCTCCATGGTCGATGTTCAAGAGGTCTTGGAAAATCTGCGTGAAACCCTAATCAAGGAACTTGATTTCAGGAATGAAGCAGAGGCCATGAAACGTTTTAGGGCTAACAATAAGAGAGTGGTTTGTCTGGGTGTTCCAGAGGTTTATGATGAATTCACGACACCTCATCTCATAGTCGAAGAGTACATCAATGGGATTCCGCTTAATCATTATAGTCAGCTGCTTGAAGCTGGTTATGACTTGGAAGATGTAGGCAAGAAGCTTATGCTGTCGTTTATCAAGCAAGTCTTCAAAGATGGTTATTTTCATGGCGATCCTCATCCTGGAAATCTGTTGGTACGCGATGGCAAGATTTATTTCATTGATTTTGGAATTATGGGTGAGTTGGAAGCGGGGATGCGTTCGTCCTTAAATGATATCCTATATAGTTTTACCGCACAAGATGTTGACGGCATGACCAAGGCAATCCTATCAATCACCCAGTTTGATAATGGTCTAAATAGTGCAGTTCTAAGTCAGGATGTGGAGCAGATGCTGGGCCGTTATTCTGGTGTAGACATAGGAAGTTTGTCGATGACAGATTTGCTTGAAGATTTGCTGACTGTTTTCCAGAAGAATCATCTTAAAGCCCCTTCTCAAATCACTATTTTGGAGAAGGCTTCGCTTGAAATTGAAGGTATTTTTCGAGAATTTGCACCAAATATTGATCTTATGACCCTGGCCAAGGATTACTTCCTAGAGAATATGGGGCCGGATATGCTTAAGCAGGCCTTAAATAAAGAGACTATCTTGATTGAGCTCTTTTACCTGCTTCGCAATGGGAAAAATATTCCACACCATCTTCATCAGCTTTTGGAGCTGATTTTAAACGGACGAATCGTGCTTAACCATGATTTTATTAACTTTTCAGGTAGGGTTAAAGTCTTTGAGAAAGTTTTAAATAACATGGTTTTAGCCTTGCTGACATTAGCATTTCTTCTGTCTGGTGCTCTTTTGTCCAATAAATCAGATTTTCAAAATCTTGCTTGGCTTTTTCTTGGACTTGGAACTGTCCTAGCTTTAGTTACTGTAGGTCGTATAATATTTAAGAAAAAAGGATAAGGTATGATTGAAACAACTAGGCCTGAGCTTGTGGCCTATCAAAAAGAGCGTTTAGCTAAATTTGTAAGTGAAAATCAAAAGTTAGACAAGGGCCAAATTGTTTTTGCAGGGGACTCCATCACGGAGTTTTTTGCATTGAAAAAGTACTTAGGTCGAGACTTTCCTTTGGTTAACCGCGGAGTTGCAGGAATAGACTCGGTTTGGCTTTAGAACACCTTAAAGAGCAAATTTTAGATTTGGAACCCAGTAAATTGGTTATCTTGATTGGAATTAATGACATTGGACGAGGTTACCCCATTCAAGATGTTGTTAATCGTATTTCCGATATTATCATGACAATTCGACAAGAATCTCTATATACAGAAATCTATTTGCTAAGTATCTTTCCTGTCAGTGAAAGATTGGAACATGCCTCGAATGTTAAAATTCGAAACAATGCTACTGTAGGTGAACTTAATCAACAACTAGCAGTCCTACCTGGTGTGACTTATGTTGATTTGTTTGATTACCTTACAGATGCTCAAGGACAGTTAAATGCCAACTATACAACTGATGGTTTGCACTTGAATCCACAAGCTTATCAGGTCATAGCAGAACCAATTATAAAGGAGATTTTAGAATGAAGGTAGGCTTAGTCCTCGAAGGCGGTGGTATGCGTGGCTTATACACAGCTGGAGTTTTAGACGCTTTTTTAGAAGCAGGGATTAAGGTGGATGGTGTTGTTTCGGTATCTGCTGGAGCGCTTTTCGGTGTCAATTATCTGTCTAACCAACCCAAAAGAGCTCTTCGCTATAACAAGCGATTCATGGGAGACCGTCGTTACATGAGTTTTTGGTCATGGTTGACAACCGGTAACTTCGTTAATAAGGAGTTCTCCTATTATAAGGTTCCTATGGAGTTAGATGTTTTTGATCAGGACGCTTTTGCTGAGTCGGGTGTTCCCTTCTATGTGGTCGCTACAGATATTAAGACGGGAAAACCAGACTATATTAAGATTGATCATGTCTTTGAGCAGATGGAAGCCCTTCGTGCCAGTTCTGCACTACCTCTGGTTTCTGAAATAGTCGAGTACAAGGGCAAACGCTACATGGATGGTGGTCTGGCTGATAGTCTTCCTATTGATTTCATGGAAAATATGGAATTTGACAAACTTATTGTAGTTTTGACACGTCCTAAGGGTTATCGAAAACATCCTTCTAAAACTAGCAAGCGCATCTACAAACTCTTTTACCGCAAGTATCCTGAATTTGTTGAGGTTGCTTCAAATCGACATATTCACTACAATAAGAGCATTGAGAAGATTGAGACCTTGGAAAAATCTGGAAAAGTCTATGCCATTCGTCCAGAGCATGCGCTTGAAGTTGGTAGATTGGAAAAGGACCCAGAAAAGTTCGAAGCTATTTATCAAGAAGGATTGAAACAAATGCGTAATGATATGACCAATCTCAAAATATTTCTTGGAGATAACTAAAAACGTGCTTTTCTGAGCACGTTTTTCTTAGTTATTCATTTATCGTGCTTGACGACGTTCGTTGAATTTTTGATGTCGCTTTTTTTCATTGTTGAAAATCAGGTAGATAACGTAAATTGGTAACAGGAGGAAGCAGAACAAAGCAAAATTTTTCATAGATGTTTTATGATTACTTGTCTGTTTATTCTTTTGATCAAAAGAATAAAGGAAGAAGCCAGCTTTAGTATCTTTGACTGAGGTTGGTTTGATATTAGGTGATACTGTTTTCAGGCCGTTATCAATGACAATTTGGTCATCTTTTGCAGAGATTTTTGGTTCTTGGCCTTTTTTGACTGTGGCGTAGACATCATTTTCGACATTATATTTTTTACCAGCGATCTCTTGTTCACCTTTGCTAAGGACTTTCTTGTAAGAGAAATCTTTATACATTTTCTTAACCAGAGCATTACCAAAGGTATGGCGGATTTCTTCAACAGTTTGATCCGACCAGTCCCCTGACCCCATGATAATAGCAATCATTCGCTGATTGCCATGCTTGATGGTATCAATATAGAGTTGAAAGCACCTTCTGGGCTAGACCCTGTCTTCGAGCCATCTACCCCCTTGAGACCATAATCAGCACCAGGAATTGAATAGTTGTAGGTTTCAAAAGCTTCTTCGTAAGGTGTTCCCTCTTTAACAGCTACAACAGGTTTGCTAGTGTATTTAAGAATATAAGGATACTTTTTGATAAAGTTATATGTCATGATGACCAAATCACGCGCAGTCGTTTGATTGCTCTGATTGTTATCATAACGCCTCAGGTGCAGCTGTAGTAACCTTTGAAGGCTACCGCAGCTGCACCTGAGGCGTTAAACCATTTGGTATTGGTCATACTTAATTCTTTGGACTTTTCATTCATCATGTCTAGCCATTTATCAGGATCATTATTGGTCAAGTAGTTGGCTAGCATCACAGTTATAATGTTAGAGGATGGCACCGACGTCATGGTAATGAGCTCAGAAACTGTTTAGTCAACACCAGCAACAATCTTGTTATTGGAGATTTCATAAATATCGGCAATAGCTTGGTCTGTAGGAGTAGCTGTAATAACAGTTTCTTCTGAAATTTCTCCTTTGGACATGGTTTCGAAGACCAAATACAGCGTCATAGCCTTAGACATAGAGGCTGGGTCACGAAATTTCATCAGCATTCTCCTCCCAGAGAACATCTCCGGTGGTTCCATCAATTAACAGAGTAGATTTAGGACGATAGGCCTCTGTTGCTTCAGTATAACCAGCAGCGCGTGTAATATCCATTAATTCATCTGCACTAGACAAAGTAGGGCTAGGGCTAGACAAGCTGATAAAAGGATGGAAACAATTTTCTTTTTTAATAATGCGTCTCCTTTATTTTATATGGGTTCTGTCATAGGCGGAACCCAGTTATATACTTAATAGAAATTGCGTATCAATCAAAATTAAAAAACAAATTTAATAGTGATAAATACCTCCATTATACCGTATAAAATACTTAGTTTTCGAAATATTTTATATTTTAATACATTTTTTAGAATCTATAGTGGTTTAAAAATCACATACTTTTGATAACAAAAAAACAAGCTGATTTGCTCGTTACTCTTTATCTTTTATAGCTGTAACTTGATGGTAAATCATAAACCATGTCTCATTTCGGCGCCAGATGCTGGTATGGAAATTTCCTCCCAGTTCGTAACTAATTAATTTAGTTTTTTGACTGATGGACGTCATCTTAAACTTGTCAAAGTTATTGAGAAGCGGTTGATGATTAGCAATGACGTCTTCCCGGTTCTGATGATGGCCGTTTTCATCAATCAAAAAGAAATCGGGTGCTAAGAGGTTTTCGTAGCCTGGAATCTTTGATAAGATAATCTTTTCATTCCGAATGAGTTTGCGAAGGACGTTCCCATAAATTTCGTCTTCAGGAATTGCAGCAGGCTCTACATGGACATCAGTATCATAGACAGAAAAACGCTCACTGAGGATTTCTTCAATTTGTTCCGTAATGGCGTGGCTCTCGTAGACGGAGAGGTCAGGGTTCATTTCAACCACAATATCAAGGTAGATATTACTACCATAGGAACGTCCACGTTGCTTTTTAACTTTGGTAACTTTAGGAATATTCAGAATGGCTTTTTCATAGGCCTTAAGATTTCTCTCATCAAAGCCATCTGACAAGCTGAAGGTTGCTTCCATGAAGATATCATAGGCTGTCTTTAGGATGAAGAAGGTGATGATAATAGCAGTAATATAGTCTATGATGGTAAGGTTGAAGGATGCTGCGACGATGGCAATTGAAGTTCCAATAGAGGTCACGGCATCTGATAGGTTGTCCTTAGCAGCTGCGATAAGGGCACTGGATTTTAGTTTTTTTGCTAACCCTTTGTTATAGAAATAGACTGCACACATGACAATAGCAGAGAGGACTCCGACGGCAGCACCAAGAGGATCGACGACAGTTTCTTCTCTTAAAAAAATCTTTCGGACTGTTTGAATTAGGACTTGGAAGCCTACTACAAACATGATAAAGGAAGTAACTAAACTTGATAAATCTTCAATCTTCCAATGTCCAAACCTATGATCTGAATCAGCTGGCTGACTAGCCAGCTGTAATCCAATGAGTAGGGCGACATTCCCCAAAATATCAGATAAGTTGTTAAAACCATCGGCAATCAATGAGCTGGAGTTTAAAAAATGTCCAGCAATAAGTTTGGCAATGGTAAGAAGTAAGTAGGCTGCAATACTAACGATGGGACCTCGTCTGGCTACCCTTAAATTTTCATACGTCGTCATAGATTTACCTTTTTGTTTAAATACAATAATTTATTATAGCACAAAAGAATAGTTACTTAAAGCCTGTAATACCTTGATGTTAATATGAATCGTCTTTCTTAAAATGAAAATATTGAAGAAACAGCTATCACATACTATTTTTCAGTATTTTCCGAATATTATCTACAAAATGTGGTATAATTTAGTGTGTATAACAGTCTAAAAGAGGTTTTTATGGAACATTCGACATGGCACAGGCTTCTAAAAGAGGAATTGCCTGACCATTATTTTTCAAAGATAAATCAGTTTATGGACAAGGTCTATGAAGAGGGAACAATTTATCCCCCACGAGACAAGGTATTTAATGCTTTGTTAGAGACTCCTTTTGAAGAAGTCCGGGTGGTTATCCTTGGACAGGACCCTTACCATGGTCCTAATCAGGCTCAGGGTTTGTCATTTTCAGTACCTGAGACGATTCCAGCTCCACCTTCTTTGGTTAATATTCTCAAAGAATTGGGGGAGGATCTTGGTCCTAGAAGTCATCATGATTTAACAACTTGGGCCGAGCAAGGAGTGCTATTACTTAATGCCTGTCTGACTGTTCCAGCTGGTCGAGCCAATGGTCATGCTGGTCAGATTTGGGAACCTTTTACAGATGCTGTGATTAAGGTTCTCAATCAAAAGGATACTCCGGTTGTCTTTATACTTTGGGGCGGCTATGCTCGTAAGAAGAAATCACTAGTAACCAATCCTAAGCATGCCATTATTGAGAGTGCTCATCCTAGCCCTTTATCGGCCTATCGCGGTTTTTTTGGCAGCAAGCCTTTTTCAAAAGCCAATGCCTACCTCGTATCTCAAGGACAACCCCCAATTGATTGGTTGAAGTAAAATAGAAAGTTGGAAGATTATGTTACTGATTAAAAATGGTCGTGTTGTTGACCCTAAATCTGGTTTGGACACGCAAGCCGATGTTCTTGTGGATGGAAAAAAAGTCGTTAAAATTGCTGAAAATATCGATGCGGGAGATGCCCAAGTTATCGATGCGACTGGTCTTGTGGTTGCTCCTGGTTTGGTGGATATCCATGTTCACTTCCGTGAGCCAGGTCAAACCCATAAGGAAGACATTCATACGGGTGCCTTGGCAGCGGCTGCAGGTGGTTTTACAACAGTTGTGATGATGGCTAATACGAATCCAACGATTTCAGACAAGGAAACTTTGAAAGAGGTCTTGACTTCAGCAGCTAAGGAAAATATCCATGTTAAGTCTGTTGCGACTATTACAAAGAACTTTGATGGTGAAAATATTACTGATTTCAAGGGTTTGCTTGAAGCAGGTGCTGTTGGATTCTCAGATGACGGTATTCCATTGACCAATGTTGGGATTGTCAAAAAAGCCATGGAGTTAGCTAAAGAGAATAATACCTTTATCAGTCTTCACGAGGAGGATCCTGATCTTAATGGTGTTCTCGGTTTCAATGAAAATATTGCTAAAAAAGAATTTCATATTTGTGGGGCAACTGGCGTAGCTGAGTACAGCATGATTGCGCGTGATGTCATGGTTGCTTATGATACACAAGCACATGTTCATATTCAACACTTGTCAAAAGCTGAATCTGTAAAAGTCGTTGAGTTTGCTCAAAAACTTGGAGCACAAGTCACTGCTGAAGTAGCGCCGCAGCACTTCTCAAAAACTGAAGACCTCTTACTCTCAAAAGGCGCTAATGCCAAGATGAACCCACCACTTCGTTTGGAATCAGACCGTCAAGCCGTTATCGAAGGTTTGAAATCTGGAGTAATCTCAGTCATTGCTACGGACCACGCGCCACACCACGCAGATGAAAAGAATGTGGCTGATGTGACTAAAGCACCATCAGGGATGACTGGTCTGGAAACCTCTCTATCTCTTGGTTTAACTTATTTAGTTGAAGCAGGACATTTAAGTTTGACAGAATTATTGAAATTAATGACAAGCAACCCATCTGATCTTTATGGGTTCGATGCCGGTTATTTGGCTGAAAATGGACCAGCAGATCTTGTTATCTTTGCAGATAAGGAAAAACGTCAGGTTACAGCAGACTTTAAGTCTAAAGCAGCCAATTCACCATTTGTAGGCGAAGAGCTTACGGGCAGTGTTAAATACACTATCTGTGACGGTGAGATTGTTTATCAAGCCTAAATAGTGGATTAGAGCAGGGCACTTCGAGACACTTGGTGTTGCAGCTGCTTTTTTAGTCCTTGAAGGAGCAAAATGATGAAAAAGATACTTAAAGGCCTCGCTAAATATGTTGCTTTTACTATTTTGTTAGCCTGTTTTCTGCCATTGTCTTTACAACACGTTCAAGCTGATGAGGATGAGGTAGAGTATAGTCTGCCTTCCTATGTTGGTCACCTTTCAATTCATGATGATGGTAATGCGACGTTTAGTCAGGAAGTGACTTATGATTTTGATAGTGATTATAAAGGTCAGTATGTAACCTTGGGGAAAATTGGTGGTTATTCTATCATGGATGACCCAAAGGTTTCAGCAACCGTAAATGGGAAAGAAAAAACAGATATTACAGTTGAAAAAACAGACTCTTATGATGGTATTAAACTCAAAGTTTATAATTCAGGTTCAGATGGTGATAGGGTCGTTCTCAAAGTTACTTGGCAAATCCAACAGTTGTTGAATCTATATTCAGATATTGCAGTTTTAAATTGGTTTCCTATCTCTGATTGGGACAAAGGATTTGGACAGGTTGATTTCACAGTTGATGGTCTAGATGCAAGTCAAGGAGAGCTTTACGCTCACGCTGGTTATTTTGGAAAAGACCCACATGTTAAACGTACTGCTACAGGTTATCAGGTTCATGTAGACAATTTACCAGCATCAGGTAAATTGGAATTACATGCCTACTGGCCGATGACTAATACTTTGCGAGAAAATAATCAGGCTTATTTATTAAATAAAACGAATGAGGCAGACTTTCTTAAAAAAGAAAGAAATATCAAGGAATCTAAAGAAAAGTTTCGACATCTATTTTATGTCATCTTGCCACTTGTAATCTTAAGCTTTGTTCTTGTGGGTATTTTCTGTTACCTCATTGTTCTTTATAGTACTAGGACGCCTTCCTTCCCTCGAGATGCACGTCTTTATGAAGCCCCTCAAGATTTAGCACCCTTGGTCCTAGCCAAGAATGTTTATAATCAGTCTTTCGATAAAACAGGACTAAAAGAAGAAACAGGTCCTTTGAAGTTCAAACATATGGTTCAAGCAACCATCCTTGATTTGATTGATAGAGGTTATCTCACCTTTAGGCGAGAAGGTGATAGTAATATTCTTATACGTATTGAAAAGGAAGGTCTCTCTTCATTTGAAGGATCTTTCTTGGATATGTTGTTTGATGGTCGCATGGAAATTAGAGATAGTGAAATGTTCTCGCGCTATTATCTTGATAAAGATGCTCTAGATAAACAATTCAAGAGTGCTAGAACAAGCTATGAGCGTGAAGCTATTCGTTCTCAGGGAAAACGTGTCAAATATCAATTTACTAATGACGGCTATCAGGTAGCAAAAGGTGTAGAAAAAGAGGAATTTGCGCTAGGACTTCCTAAAATTTATAGAGATTTTAGTGCGAAAGAAAAGACATTTAACATATTGGGAGTAGCAGCTTTGGTACTTTCAATGATGCTTTGTAGTCTTTCAACCTTGTTCTTATTTGCTGCCTTTGGATCAGGTCTTGGTTTTTACTATATTCTCGGACTTCTACCTATAGCAGGACTTACCGTTTTATTCTGGTTCTTGGTGAAAAGACGTCGTCAGAGATGTCTTGATGCAACTCAAATTTCAACGTATTACCAGTGGCATAGCTTTAAAAATATGATTAAGAGTATTCCTAGTTTTAAAAAATCCGAACTAGAATCTGTTATCCTTTGGAATCGTATCTTGGTTTATGCGACACTCTATGGACAGGCGAAAAAAGTTAGTGATGTCCTAAAACGTTACAACATCCACCTCAGTAATCCATCTCTAGATGAGTTTACTTATTCTGCGATACCATTTATTATGCTGAATAATGTTAATTATCTAGAATCATATGTTTCTGCCTCAGATACCGTAAGTAGCTTTTCTATCAATTCAAATAGTGGTAGTGGCGGCTTTGGAGGTGGTGGCTTCTCTGGTGGTGGCGGAGGAGGCGGAGGCGGTGCCTTTTAAGACCTGAAAAACAATTACTTAAGTCTTGCCATTAAAGAAAAGGTATATGGGATAAAGAATGCCTCTAGAATGGTATGTCTAAGATTCTTGTGAGAACTAGCTGTTACTAGAAACACAAGAGCAATGAAGCCAGATTTTGGGAATGGGATTCGCAAGAAACTGAAAGCTATAATGCCTAAACCTGTTAAGATGAGAATTCAATATCTCGTCAGCCTTTTCCTAGTTACCTTGAAGATAACAAATTGAAGTATAGGTGCTATTCATGCTGTAAGCCCATGAATCATGGCATCACTCAATATAATAAATACCCTATTTGAGTTTGAGTAAAATCTATCCAATTATAGCATAACGCTTTGAAAAAGAGCATACGAATTGCCTATAAGTGATAAGGATGTAAGGCTTTTCATTTTTTAAGCATATTTCTTGCTCATTAAGTTTTTTTAACCTATCCTATACGTATATAAAAAATTCGATAGAGGAGATCGATATGGTAAAACTTTCTAAAGAGACACATCTTGAGATGTTCACTAAAATGGAACGTATCCGTGAATTCGATTCACGTATTAATAAATTAGTTCGTCGTGGTTTTGTTCAAGGAATGACTCACTTTTCAGTAGGTGAGGAAGCCGCTAACGTTGGAGCTGTCCAACACTTAAGTTATGACGATATCTTCTTTTCAAATCACCGTGGTCATGGACAATCTATTGCTCAGGACATGGATTTGAATAAAATGATGGCAGAGCTTGCTGGTAAGGCAACAGGAGTTTCTAAGGGGCGTGGTGGTTCTATGCACTTGGCTGACTTTGAAAAAGGTAACTATGGTACTAACGGTATCGTTGGTGGTGGTTACGCTCTTGCTGTAGGTGCAGCCCTTACTCAACAGTACAAAGAAACTGGAAATATCGTTGTTGCCTTTTCAGGTGATGGCGCTACTAATGAAGGTTCATTCCATGAGTCAGTCAATATGGCAGCTACTTGGAAATTACCTGTTATCTTCTTCATTATTAATAACCGTTATGGTATCTCAATGGATATTCGTAGAGCTACCAACACTCCTCACTTGTATACACGTGCAGAAGCCTATGGTATTCCTGGATTCTACTGCGAAGATGGTAACGATGTAATGGCTGTATATGATACAATGGGTAAGGCTGTTGACCATGTTCGTGGTGGAAATGGTCCTGCTATTGTTGAAGTTAAATCATACCGTTGGTTTGGTCACTCTACGGCCGATGCGGGTGTTTACCGTACTAAGGAAGAAGTTGACGAGTGGAAGAACAACAACGACCCAATTATTAGATACCGCGACTATCTTGTTTCTGAAAATATCGCAAGTGTGGAAGAGTTAGATGCTATCCAAAGCCAAGTTAAGGCACAGGTTGATGCGGCTTATGAGTTCGCCCAAAATAGCCCAGATCCAGAACTTTCAGTTGCCTTTGAAGATGTATGGGTAGACTAAAGAGAAAGGATGAGTAATACAAGTATGAGTGAAACAAAATTGATGGCCTTGCGTGAGGCAGTAAACCTTGCTATGAGCGAGGAAATGCGTAAAGATCCGGACATCTTCCTTATGGGTGAAGATGTCGGGATCTATGGTGGTGACTTCGGTACATCAGTTGGTATGTTGGCGGAATTTGGTGAAAAACGTGTTAAAGATACACCAATTTCAGAAGCAGCAATTGCTGGTGCAGCCGTGGGTGCTGCTATTACAGGTCTTCGTCCAATCGTTGATTTGACTTTCATGGACTTCATCACTATTGCCCTTGATGCTATCGTTAATAATGGTGCTAAAAACAACTACATGTTTGGTGGTGGTTTAAAGACTCCTGTAACTTTCCGTGTAGCTTCTGGTTCAGGTATCGGATCTGCAGCGCAACACTCACAATCTCTTGAGTCATGGTTGACTCATATTCCAGGGATCAAAGTTGTTGCTCCTGGTAATGCAAACGATGCTAAAGGTCTTTTGAAATCTTCTATTCAGGACAATAACATTGTTATCTTCATGGAACCAAAAGCTCTTTATGGCAAAAAAGAAGAAGTTACACAAGATCCTGATTTCTATATTCCACTTGGAAAAGGTGAAATCAAACGCGAAGGAACTGACCTTACTATTGTCACGTATGGTCGTATGTTGGAACGTGTTCTTAAGGCGGCTGAAGAAGTAGCTGAACAAGGTATTAATGTTGAGGTAGTTGATCCTCGTACTCTCGTTCCACTTGATAAAGAATTGATTTTTGAATCAGTTAAGAAGACTGGAAAACTTATGTTGGTCAATGACGCTTATAAAACAGGTGGCTTCATCGGTGAGATTGCTGCTATGGTTACTGAAAGTGAAGCATTTGATTACCTTGACCACCCAATTGTACGTTTGGCAAGTGAAGATGTGCCTGTACCTTATGCGCGTGTCTTGGAACAAGCGGTTCTTCCAGATGTTGAAAAGATTAAGGCTGCTATTATCAAGATGGCTAATAAAGGAAACTAACTATCTAGCGACGGTTAAGTGATATTTCTCGTTAGTAAAATATATTTCTTGTTTTAACTGTGGGGGTATCGAAAATTATAATTTAATGTTGAAAGGAGAGGGTGAACCAGACGCCTAATTTTCAGTCGCTTTCTGGTCGCTCTTGGGTATCTTATAAATGGCTTTTGAGATTATTATGCCTAAGCTCGGTGTAGACATGCAGGAAGGTGAAATCATCGAGTGGAAAAAACAAGAGGGAGACGTGGTTAATGAGGGAGATATCCTTCTTGAAATCATGTCAGATAAGACAAACATGGAACTTGAAGCAGAAGACTCAGGTGTTCTTTTGAAGATTACCCGTCAAGCTGGTGAAACAGTACCAGTTACTGAGGTGATTGGTTATATCGGAGCTGAAGGAGAAGTTGTGGCTGATAATGCTGCAATCGCACCAGCTGCAGAAGCTGCGCCACAAGTTGAAAAAGTTGCTGATGTGGAAACGCCTGCTGCTAAGCCTCAGCCACAGGTAGCTATTGTTCATGAAGGTGGCAAAATACGCGCGACACCTAAAGCACGTAAAGTGGCACGTGAGATGGGGATTGACATCGCTCAAGTTCTCGGAACTGGGGCAAAAGGGCGTATTCATGCAGATGATGTTGAGAACTTTAAGGGCGCTCAACCTAAGGCAACACCATTGGCTCGCAAGATTGCAGCAGACCTCGATATTGATTTAGCTACCGTATCTGGAACAGGATTTGGTGGTAAGATTACTAAGGAAGATATTCTTGCAATCAGTGCTCCAGCACAAGTTAAGGTGGCTGCAGCCGCACCTGCGGTTGAAGCTAAACCTGAAAAAGTCTTGCCAGAAGGTGTGGAAGTCATTCCGATGTCTGCTATGCGTAAGGCTATTTCTAAGGGAATGACGCACTCATACTTGACTGCACCAACATTTACTCTTAACCATGATGTGGACATGACTAACCTTATAGCTCTTCGTAAGCAAGTTCTTGATCCAATCATGAATAAGACTGGTATGAAGGTGACCTTCACTGATTTGATTGGTTTGGCAGTTGTGCGTACCCTTATGAAAGAGGAACACCGTTACCTCAATGCATCCTTGATTAATGATGCACAAAATATCGAATTACACAAATTTGTTAATCTTGGTATTGCAGTTGGTCTAGATGATGGCTTGGTTGTACCAGTCGTTCATGGTGCTGATAAGATGAGTTTGTCTGACTTTGTGGTGGCCTCTAAGGATGTCATCAAAAAAGCTCAGGCTGGTAAATTGAAGGCGGCAGAAATGTCAGGTTCTACTTTCTCTATTACTAACTTGGGAATGTTTGGAACCAAGTCATTCAATCCAATCATTAATCAACCTAACTCAGCTATCCTTGGTGTTTCAGCAACTATTCAAACACCGGTTGTTGTTGATGGTGAAGTTGTCGTGCGGCCAATCATGGGTCTTTGCTTGACTATTGACCACCGTATTGTTGATGGTATGAATGGTGCTAAATTCATGGTTGATTTAAAGCATTTGCTTGAAAATCCAATGGAATTGTTGATTTAAGAAAAATATCTAAAAACTGAAGTTTTAAATAGAAAGGAGAGAGCGAACCATAGGGTTTAACTGAACCCGAGCGGAAAGCTTGGAAAATAAACCGTCCGTCTACGCCAGCAGGCTGACGTGCCGGGCACCTAATTTTCAGTCGCTTTCTGGTCGCTCTTGGTATCTTATAAATGGCTTTTGAGATTATTATGCCTAAGCTCGGTGTTGATATGCAGGAAGGTGAAATCATTGAGTGGAAAAAACAAGAGGGAGACGTGGTTAATGAGGGAGATATCCTTCTTGAAATCATGTCAGATAAGACAAACATGGAACTTGAAGCAGAAGACTCAGGTGTTCTTTTGAAGATTACCCGTCAAGCTGGTGAAACAGTACCAGTTACTGAGGTGATTGGTTATATCGGAGCTGAAGGAGAAGTTGTGGCTGATAATTCTACAAGCGCACCAGCTGCAGAAGCAACTGCTCAATTGGAAGCGGCTGGGCTTGAAGTCCCTAAAGCTCCATCTCAACCATCTCCAGCGACAGCAGAAAAAGCAGCCCTTGCTGATAACGAATATGATATCGTTGTTGTTGGTGGTGGTCCAGCTGGTTACTATGCAGCCATCCGTGGAGCACAACTTGGCGGTAAGGTTGCCATCGTTGAAAAATCAGAATTTGGTGGAACATGTTTGAATAAGGGATGTATCCCAACTAAGACCTACCTTAAAAACGCAGAAATCCTTGATGGACTTAAAATTGCAGCAGGTCGTGGTATCAACCTAGCATCAACAAACTACACCATCGATATGGATAAGACGGTTGACTTTAAAAACTCTGTTGTTAAGACCCTTACTGGTGGTGTGCAAGGTCTTTTGAAAGCTAATAAGGTAACTATTTTCAATGGTCTTGGTCAAGTTAACCCTGATAAGACTGTCACTATTGGCTCAGAAACAATCAAGGGACGTAACATCATCCTTGCAACTGGATCAAAAGTATCACGTATTGATATCCCTGGAATCGATTCACAACTTGTGATGACATCAGATGATATTCTTGATTTGCGTGAATTGCCTAAATCACTTGCTGTTATGGGTGGTGGTGTCGTTGGTATCGAGCTTGGTCTTGTTTATGCTTCATACGGCGTTGACGTAACAGTTGTAGAGATGGCTGATCGTATCATACCTGCTATGGATAAAGAAGTGTCACTTGAGCTTCAAAAAATCCTTTCTAAGAAGGGTATGAAGATTATGACATCTGTTGGTGTTTCTGAAATTGTTGAAGGCAATAACCAATTAACACTTAAACTCAATAATGGCGAAGAGATTGTGGCTGAACGTGCCCTTCTATCAATCGGGCGTGTGCCACAATTGAACGGTCTTGAAAATCTTAACCTTGAGCTCGACCGTGGCCGTATCAAAGTAAATGAATACCAAGAAACTTCTATCCCTGGTATTTACGCCCCTGGTGATGTAAACGGAACTAAGATGCTTGCTCACGCTGCTTACCGTATGGGTGAAGTAGCAGCCGAAAATGCTATGCATGGTAATGTCCGTAAGGCACACCTTGATTATACACCAGCGGCAGTTTACACCCACCCAGAGGTAGCAATGTGTGGTCTAACTGAAGAAGATGCACGCGCTAAATATGGTGATGTTCTCATTGGTAAATCAAGCTTTGCTGGGAATGGACGTGCTATCGCCTCAAATGAAGCTCATGGCTTTGTTAAAGTCGTTGCGGATGCGAAATACCATGAAATCCTTGGAGTTCACATTATTGGTCCGGCTGCTGCTGAGTTGATTAACGAAGCAGCAACTATTATGGAAAATGAACTGACTGTAGATGAACTCTTGCAATCTATCCATGGTCACCCAACTTTCTCTGAAAATATGTATGAGGCTTTTGCTGATGTACTTGGAGAAGCTGTTCATAACCTACCAAAACGTAAATAAGATAAATTAAATTCTCGGACAGGTGTTTGAGGATTTTTTCTTTTGTCACACATTTTCATATTCAGCTAAATCTCGTAAAATTCTTTTCATTTTTAGTATTAAATACGAATAGGTAGTTAAAGGGTTTTCAAATAAGATAAATCGCAATTTTACTAGCGTTTAGAATTTTATAATGTTTCTGTCTTATTTAGAAAATTTTCAATAATGACTTTTCCATGAGAGTTTTTCTATGGTAGAATGGTTAAAGCATTATAAAAATGCAAAAGGAAAGTTAAATGCGAACGAAAGATTTTATCTACTATGATAGTGCGGCTGTTCTCTTGGCTGTCACAACACAGGTTGCTCAAGCAGACGAAGTGGCGACACAAACGCCTTCCGTTACTGAAGGAAATCATTGTCAACCTGCGGCTACAAGTAAAGTGGCAAAAGCTAGTTCTCCAGCGGTATCTACGGTCTCCTGCTTCACAGAGTTCCGAGGCTGCAACGGCATCAACTTTAGTAATATCTTCAGTTGTTAGTTCAGAAAGTGCAACAGTTTCTACAAGTGCGACAAATTCTGAAACATCAAACAGCACTGTAGCAACACCTGCTAAATTAACGAATTCTACAGATGTTCCTTCGCCAACACTTAAGGTGCAACCAAAGACTTTTATCGATGTCAGCAGCCATAATGGTGAAATCAGTGTAGATGACTATCGTGCTCTTGCATGCCAAGGTGTGGGTGGTGTCGTTGTCAAGTTGATTGAGGACACTTGGTACAACAACCCTAAAGCACCCTCACAAGTTCGCAATGCTCAAATTGCTGGTCTTCAAGTATCAACCTATCATTTTTCTCGATACACAACTGAGGAAGAAGCACGTGCAGAAGCTCGTTTCTACATCCAAGCTGCACAAAAACTGAACCTTCCAAAGAGTACTGTTATGGTTAATGATTTCGAAGACTCTAAGATGCTTTATAATATCAACCGTAACACTCAAGCTTGGGTTAACGAAATGCGTAAGCATGGATATAACAACTTGATGTTCTACACAAGTGCCAGCTGGTTGGAGGAGAACAATCTAGGCTACCGCGACCCTGTCTCAACCTCTCAATTTGGGATTGAGAATTTCTGAGTTGCACAGTACCCATCATCAACTCTTACAGCAACAAGTGCCAAAAACATGTGCTTTAATGCCAAAACTGGTGCATGGCAGTTTTCAGCTACGGCTAATCTCTTGCCAGGTAAACATGTCTTTGACCATAGCGTGGACTATACAGAACGTTTCACCGCAAGTGCCAGTGCTGAGGTTGATGCCACTCAAGGCAATTTGAGTGGAACCATTTCTATTGTCAATAACAATCCAACTCTTGGTAGCTTTGATGTTGTCATCTCTAATGTCAAAGCACCAAATGGCGTTGAAACAGTCTCTGTTCCAATTTGGTCAGAAATTAATGGTCAAGATGACATTATCTGGTATACGGCTAACCGTCAAAATAATGGAACTTACACAGTAAACGTTAAGGCTTCAGCTCATAAAAACTCAACAGGCCTATATAATGTTCATCTTTATTATGTTCAAAAAGATGGTCAATTAACAGGTGTTGGCGGAACAACTACTCAAGTCTTCATTGGTAAGACATCAGAGCAGTTGAAACCTAAAGTAAGTTTTGCTATTGAAAATAATAATGCTAAGAATGGTACCTTTGATGCTGTCATCACTAACATCACAGCACCACTAGGTGTTAAGGAAGTTTTGGTGCCAACATGGAGTCTTGAAAAGAGTCAAGACGACCTTATTTGGCATAAGGCTTCCAAGCAAACTGATGGCAGCTATCGTGTAACCATTAAGGCAAGTGAGCATAAGGGCATTAAAAGAAATTACCGTGCCGATGCTTATATCGTGGATAACTCTAATAACCGCCATTATATTGCTGAAAAAGTAGTGGCTGTTGATTATGCTCGACCAAGTGGTGTTCTTACAATTGAAAACAACAATACTGCAGCAGGTACTTTTGATGCCGTTGTTCGTAATATTGTTGCTCCTACAGGTTTGAAAGAGGTTCTTGTTCCTTCATGGAGTTTAGCTGGCGGTCAAGATGATCTTACCTGGCATAAGGCAACTCGTCAAGCCGACGGTTCTTACCGAGTGACTATCAAAGCAACAGATCATAAGAATTCAACTGGTAAATACCGTGCTGATGCCTACATCGTAGATGACTCTAATAAGCGTTTCTACATTACTGAAAAAGTGGTAGAAGTTACTCAAACTCGCCCTAGTGCAAGTCTCGTTATTGAGAATAATGCTGATTTAGGCACTTTTGACGCTGTTATCCGCAATATCGTAGCACCAAATGGGGTTATGGAAGTCTTAGTTCCTTCATGGAGTCTTGTTAATAGACAAGATGATCTCGTTTGGCATAAGGCTAGTCGTCAATCTGACGGTTGCTACCGTGTTACTATTAAGACTAGCGAGCATAAGAATTCTCTAGGAAATTACCGTGCTGACGTTTACATCGTAGATAATGCCAACCAACGTCATTATGTCACTGAAACTATTGTAGATGTAAAACACAATAAACCAGTAGGTACCATTTCAGTAGTTAATAACAATAAAGATACTGGTACTTTTGATGTCATTATCAGTGATGTCTATAGTTCTAAAGGTGTTCGTACTGTTCAAGTACCTATTTGGTCTGAAAAAGATGGCCAAGATGACATTCGTTGGTATGAAGCCACATGACAAGCTAATGGCACTTATACGGTAAATGGTTCAAGCTACTAGTCATAAAAACTCAACAGGCTTGTACAATATTCATTTGTACTACATTTTAAATGATGGGTCACGAGTTGGTGTAGGAGGGACAACGACAACAGTTGAATTCCGTAATGCTAAGACAAAAACGCAAACCTATATCACTAATGTTAATTCAGAAGCAGGTAGTTTTACAGTAGTAGTTGATCAAGCGCCACAAGGTCGTCGGATTCAGAATATCCGTGTAGCTGTATGGTCAAAAAGCAACTAAGGCAACCTTTCTTGGTACAATACAGCACCTACTGGCTCACACACTGAAATCAATGTTTCGACTGTTAATCATAAGAATCTTATCGGCAGATATACGACTCACGTTTATGTAGATACTGATCCGACAGTCTACACCAACCCTTATTTTGTCAAGGATGTGCGTTTGACTGGGGCTCATCAGCTTAGTCCAAGCCAAATAGAACTTAGTTTCACCAACTTAGACGAGGTCTCATCTGAAGATATTCTCAAAGACCTCAAGGTTACATATAAGGATGGTAACAGTGTGATTCTTAAACAGCTTGAGTTGGATACTAAGCTCAAAAAAGCTATATTAACTGGTGATTTTGTTGCGAAAAATCTGCCTTACAAGGTCACTTTGGGCAATGATAGTTTTAAAACATCTGATAGTTGGCAATTGAAGGTTGCCCTCTACAGTTACGATGGGGAATTGGGTGCTCGTCTAGAAGAGAATGGTACTAAGGCACATGTGACCCTTTGGTCACCAAGTGCTGATCAAGTAGATATCATTGTCTATGATAAGAATAATCAAGATAAGGTGCTTGCTGAACATACTCTAAGCAAAGGACTTCGAGGTACTTGGCAAGATGACTTGCTTGCGACTGATTTTGGTTTGGAAAACTTAACCGGTTATTTCTATCAATACCGCATCAAACGTGGTGATCAGTCTGTAATCATTTTGAATCCGTATGCGAAGTCTTTGGCCGCTTGGAATAGTGACAATGTCAGCCAGGGACCTGAACACAAGATTGCCAAGGCTGCCTTTGTAGATCTTGCTAATTATGGACCAAAAGATCTTGACTACGCTAAGATTCCAAACTTTAAATCTCGAGAAGATGCCATCATTTATGAGGATCATGTCCGTGATTTTACCTCTGATAAGGCTATTTCAGCTGAATTGAAACACCAGTTTGGGACTTTTGCAGCCTTTGCCGGAGCGTTTGGATTATCTTAAAGACCTTGGCGTAACCCATATTCAGCTTTTGCCAGTATTAAGCTACTATTTTGTCAATGAAATGCAAAATGGGAAGCGTTTGGATGCCCATGCATCAAGTAACAGTAACTATAACTGGGGTTATGACCCACAAAACTATTTCTCTTTGACGGGTATGTATTCTGAAAAGCCAAGTGATCCAGCTAAACGTATCGAAGAATTCAAGAATTTAGTTTCTGCTATTCATGCCCACGGTATGGATGTTATCTTGGATGTAGTCTACAATCACACAGCCAAGACAGCTATTTTTGAAGACCTTGAGCCAAATTACTATCACTTTATGGATGCTGATGGCACACCACGTTCGAGTTTTGGAGGTGGTCCGTCTAGGCACGACTCACTATATGAGTCGTCGTGTCTTGGTGGATTCGATTGCTTATCTTACTAAGGAATACAAGGTTGATGGTTTCCATTTTGATATGATGGGTGACCATGATGCTGAAAGTATCGAGAAGGCTTACCTTGCTGCAAGCGCTCTAAATCCAAACCTCATTATGCTTGGTGAGGGCTGGGTGACTTATGCTGGCGATGAAAATAGTCCTGTTCAGCCTGCCGATCAGTCTTGGATGAAGAATACAGATACCGTAGCTGTATTTTCAGATGATATTCGAAATATCCTCAAATCAGGTTATCCAAATGAGGGGACACCTGCCTTCATCACAGGTGGAAAACGTGATATTAATAAGGTTTTTGACAATATCAAGGCGTAACCAACTAACTTTGAGGCTGATTCCCCAGGTGACGTTATCCAGTATATTGCTGCTCACGATAATTTGACCCTTTTTGATATCATCGCCCAATCAATCAAGAAGGATCCAAGCAAGCCTGAGAATAATGCTGTAATTCATCGTCGGTTGCGTCTAGAAAACCTCATGGTCTTGACTGCTCAAGGAACATCCTTTATTCATTCTGGTCAGGAATATGCTCGTACGAAACAGTTCCGCGATCCTGCCTATCGTTATCCGGTTTCTGAGGACAAGGTGCCGAATAAGGCTCATCTTTTAGTTGATGAAAAAGGAAATCCGTTTGATTATCCGTACTTTATCCATGATTCTTATGATTTTAGTGACGCCATTAACCATTTTGACTGTACTAAGGCGACTGATACTAAGTCATTCCCAGAAAATACGAAAACACGTGCCTTTGCCAAAGGTTTAATCGCCCTACGTAAGACTACAGATGCTTTCAACTTTAAATCAAAAGCAGATGTGGATGCACGTGTGACGCTATTGACAGTTCCAGGTACGAACAATGTCACTCAAGAAGATTTGGTATTGAGATACTAAACTGTTGCTTTCAATGGTGACCATTACCTTGTCTATGTCAATGCTGCTAGCAAGTCTCGTCAGTTTGATTTGAGCAAGATTACAAATGGTCTATCCTATATAGTTTTGGCGGATGGAAATCAGGTCAATCTATCTGGAATTAGTGACTTATCAGATGTTGCAATCAACAATCACATCTTGACCTTGGATCCATTAACAGCGAAATTTATTCGTTTGACTAATGCTCAGACGCCAACTGAGGCGGTAGATCAGCCTTCAGAAAAGATCAATTCATTTGGTGGAAAAGATACTGAGGCAACTAAAACAACTGCCAAGGCTTCAGGTAAAGAGGACCTTGTTGGAGATGCTGAACTTGTTAATCGTGACAATGGTTAGGCTAAAACTGAAGCTAGTCATCAAACTGATAAGCAACTGCCATCTACTGGTGAAAAGACAAATCGTGGACTCTTTTTGGCAGGTCTTCTAAGTATTCTTAGCCTAGGCTTCCTTAGAAAACGTCGTACGAAATAATAAGTAGCAACAGGTTATTTCCTGTTGTTTTTCTTTTATTTAGAATCATTTTTATCTGCTCTTTAGAATAGTTCTTAAATAGCCTAAAACCGTTGACAGCGCTGGTTTCTGCTGTTATTTTAGATTATGTTCTCTTACATACGAGAGATCATAATTGACTTACCATCGTTCGTTCATTATTAATGATAAAACGACGATTCACATATATAACGACAAATGTCGAACACTATCTTGAAAATAGGAGACATTCATGAAAAAACTTAGCAAACTTGGTGTTATTCTTTTAGCATCAGGACTTTTATTGACGGCTTGTGCCAAATCTGGCAATTCAAGTCATTCAAGCTCAACTAGCTCAAAACTCACAGCTAGTGAGCAAAAGCTATTGAAGCAGGCCACAAGTGATTACAAAACTTTCGTGGAAGGCGAAATCGATCAGCTTTTGAAAGATACCGAAGGATTCAGTGAGACCCTCAAGTCAGGAAATCTTGAAGAAGCCAAGAAGCAATACCCATTGATCCGTATGGCTTACGAACGTTCAGAGCCAATTGCAGAAAGCTTTGGTGAGTCTGACGTGAAAATCGACTACCGTTTGGTTGATTACATGGACGAAAATAAATCAGAAGACGGCTGGTTAGGGTTCCACCGTATTGAACGCATCATGTGGCAAGACAACACGACAGAGGGTACAACTGCCTATGCCTATGCAGATCAATTGGTTAACGATATTAAAGAACTCAAGGCTAAAATCGCAACTGTTAAAGTCACTCCAGATATCATGTTGACAGGAGCAGTAGACCTTCTTAACGAAGTGGCCACTCAAAAGATTACAGGTGAGGAAGAAGTCTTCTCACACACTGACCTCTACGACTTCCGTGCCAATATTGAAGGGGCAGAAAAAATCTTTGAACTCTTCAAGCCATTGATCCAGAAGAAAGATGCTAAGCTTGTTAAGACTTTGGAAACAGAATTCAAGAATGTCAACGGTCTTTTGGACAAACACATGATTGATGAGAAAAACTATAAGTCTTATACAGATTTGAGTGAGGCAGATACTAAGGAATTGGCCGAAGCTGTAACTAAACTTGGTGAACCATTATCACAAATTGGTGTTATCCTAGATGGGAAATAAGAAAAATGACTGATGAAAAATTTTTAGACCAAAAAATGGACCGTCGTGAATTTCTTAAAAAATCAGGTATTGGAGGGGCTGGGCTTGCACTTGGTCTTTCTGGTGCATCTGCTTTTTTTGCTAATCAGGATCGTTCAAGTAAAAAAGCCCTAGATGGGGATGAAGATATTAGCTTTTTTGGTAAGCACCAGGCTGGGATTACGACTCCCATGCAGAAGGCTTGCTACTTGGTGGTGCTAGATCTTCATACAACCGATAAAAAAGAAGTCATCCAGCTTTTTAAAGACTGGACCGATTATAGTAGTAAATTGGTCGAAGGAGAGTTAGTCAAAAAAGACGGTTCTAATGCCCTCTTGCCTCCTATGGATACAGGCGAAACCGTGGGACTCAATCCCTATCGCCTTAGCCTGACTTTTGGAGTTTCGGCTGATTTTCTTAAAAAGCTTGGCCTAGAATCCAAGCGTCCTAAGCTCTTCCGTGATTTACCTCCATTTCCAAAGGAGCAGTTGCAGGACAAGTATACGGGTGGAGATATCGTCATTCAAGCCTGTGCAGATGATGAACAAGTAGCCTTCCATGCTGTCCGCAATCTGATTCGCAAAGGTCGTAATAAAATCAATATGAAGTGGAGCAAGTCAGGTTTTGCAGCTATTGGTGACCGTAAGGAAACGCCTCGCAATCTCTTTGGTTTCAAGGACGGAACTGCTAATGTAACGAAGGAAAAGGAATTCGACAAGGTTGTCTGGGCTGATAGTAAGGATTGGATGAAGGGTGGTTCTTATATGGCTCTTCGCCTGGTCCAGATGCACTTGGAAACTTGGGATCGTACCAGTTTACAGGAACAGGAAAATACCTTTGGTCGTTACAAGGAATCAGGCGCTCCTTTTGGCAAGAAAGATGAGTTTGATGAAGTAGATTTATCTAAACTTCCCGTAGATTCCCATGTGCGTTTGGCCAAAGAAGTAAATCTTCCTATCTTACGTCGTTCCTATTCCTATTCAGATGGCATTGATGAAAGAACGGGTCAGTTTGATGCAGGTTTGATATTCATTGCCTACCAGAAGGACCCAGACCGTTTTGTCAAAATACAGACCAATCTTGGAGCTGTAGACAAGATGAATGAGTATATCACCCATATCGGAAGCGGGCTCTTTGCTTGTTTTGCTGGCGTGGAGAAAGGAGGCTACCTTGGTCAAGCACTCTTTGAATAAACTCCTCGTTTTGCTTGGGCTTCTAGCTTTATTCTGGACCTATCCAGTAGCTGCTGAATCCTATAGTGATCTCTATATCAAAATCACAGATGCAACAACAGCTGTTCAAAACAAGGATCAAGCAAAAGCTAAGGAATTGGTTGCTGAGATTAAGACTGATTTCGAAACAAAGGAAAATCACGATTCCAAGGCTGGTAAAAAAGTTAGCAAGGCTCTTGATATTAATGGTGACGTGACAGAAGAGGACCTAACCTCTATCTCGTCAGCCCTCCTTAAATTTGAAAAAGAGCAAAATCTTGTTGACTTGGATGCCGAAAAGGAAAAACTTGAGACCCACTTCAATCCTTATTTCAAGAACTTACAGGATGCCATTACGGCTAAAGACTTAGCTGAGACCCGCAAAACTTACGGCGAATTGAATAATGCTTGGACGCGAAATGAAGCTGTTGTCCGTGACCATAGTACTGCCTACTACGGCAAGATTGAGACGGCTATTTCACTTTTGCGAAGCAGTATTGAGACGGAGCCTACTGATTTCACCAGCATCCAGTCGTCATATGATGATCTTAAGGGTGGGATTGATGACTTTATCAAGGGTGTTCCTCTTGATAGTACAAGCTCAAGTTTAACCCTAAAAGATGGTATTAAACTCTTGGAAAAGGCTCTAAGTCAATTCCAAGCAGGTGATGAAAAAACGGCTGCGGCATCTATGAAGAAGTTCATCACTATCTGGCCAACCATTGAAGATGACGTGAGCACGACTAACCCTAGCCTCTATGCGAGCGTGGAGAGCGAAACGCCTGTTATCATGGTAAAGGGAAAAGAAAAAGCTTATCGAGACAAAATGCAAGCCTTGATTACAGACCTATCTGCTATCGATACCAGCGCTTCTTATAATGCCTTTGATGCCATGTTGATTCTCTTGCGTGAAGGGGTTGAAGCCCTCCTCATCGTCATGGCCCTTGTGACAACTCTTAAGGCAGCTAAGATGCGTAAAGGACTCAAATGGGTTTATGGCGGAGCTATTGCTGGTGTTCTTGCCAGCGCAGTAATCGCTGTTGTCTTACAAGTTGTCTTTCCAGCTGTGACCTCAGGGGCTAACCGTGAAATTATTGAAGGTGGCGTTGGTATCTTTGCAGTTGCGATGATGATTCTTATCGGTATCTGGCTCCACAGCAAGTCTTCAGTCAAACAGTGGAATGACTTTATGGACCATCAGATGAAAACAGTGACAGCCACTGGAAGTTTTGTATCCATGTTTGCCCTCAGTTTCTTGGCTGTCTTCCGTGAAGGTGCCGAGACTATTCTTTTCTATGTTGGTATTATCCCACGTATCACGACAGCTAATTTTTTGATTGGTATTGGTTCAGCCATTGCAGTTCTTGTTATCATTGCTGTAGCTATGACTAAAGCTAGTCACTATATTAAACCGCACCGCATCTTCTTTATTTTGACTTGGTTGATTTATGCTCTAGCCTTCAAGATGCTCGGTGTCAGTATTCATGCCCTTCAGTTGACTAATATGATGTCTAATCATTTGATTAGTGGTTTCCCAACCATTGATTGGGCTGGTATCTATCCAAGCTGGGAAGTCTTGATACCACAACTTATCTTTATTGTTATAATTGCCTTTGTGACGGTGAAGCAGCATGGCAAGAAGTAGAGATGAGATGACCATTGTTGAACATCTAGTGGAGTTTCGGAGACGATTCATTGCAGTAGTGTTATGCTTTTTCCTAGTTTTTTGTATTACCTTGTTGTTTGCTGGGGAGATCTATGCTTATCTGACCAGAGGATTTGAAAAGTCCTTATTGGTTCTAGGACCTAACGATGTTCTCTGGATTTATATTAACTTAGCCAGTCTCATGGCTTTTACGGTCACCTTGCCTTTTACCACCTACCAGATTTGGCAGTTTGTGAAACCAGGTTTGAGGGACAATGAAGCGCGTGCTATCTTTGCCTATATTCCAGCAACTTTTGTCTGTTTTGTTTTGGGTTTGGCCTTTGGCTATTATTTTGTGAGTCCAGCTATCTTGGAAGTGCTTTTGAAACTAGGTGAAGGACTCTTTAATACACAAATTACAGCACAAAACTACCTTACTTTCTTACTGCATACGACAGTGCCTTTGGCTGTTCTCTTTGAATTTCCTGTAGTTGTTAGTTTCCTAACCTCTATTGGTATATTGACACCAGTATTTTTGACACGCTATAGACGCTATGCTTACTTTGTTCTCTTGGTTTTGGCGGTGATTCTGACACCAGCTGACTTTATTAGCGACTTGGCCATGACTGCTCCTTTAATCTTGCTTTATGAAGTTAGCTTAACTCTTAGTAAGCTTATTTATAAACGTAAACAAAGAAAATATAAAGATAAATAGAAAGGAAACCTCATGGGAATTCTACGTGATATCGGAGCTCCAGGACTTATCATCATTGTCCTAGGAGCCCTCCTCATCTTTGGTCCTAAACGCTTGCCAGAACTCGGTCAATCTATCGGTAAAATGCTAGCCGAATTTAAAGCAGCCGTAAATAAGACTGATCATGATAAAAAAGACGAAGAAGACAAAACTAAAGACTAGGGTCTCTACTTAGTGAACATCTTCAAGTTTCTTGACAATTCTAATCTTTTATGACATAATACACTTGTATTGAATAGTAAGTCTACATTATAGGCAAGAAAAGACCTCGGGCTAACTTCCAGATAAGCTCGGGTTTTTTTAGCAGTATCTATCCCTGTTTAGCCATTTGTCTACCAGACGAAGGATAATACTGACCACAATGGGGCCTATGATAGTTTTGAATAGTAAATCCATCATAGGCAATCTCACCTCCCTTCGTAGGCGGGTTCCGAGGTGCCAAGGGATATTATATCCTAGTTTGATAGAGATATCTTTAATAACTGTAAGGAGGTAAATGTTAGAATGTATTGCGATCATAACAAAAAATCAGGGCTCTTTGTCAACTGTAGTGGGTGACGAAAAGCTAACATCTAGAGAGGGCCGGATAGGTCCTCTTTTTATGCATGTTCAGAGTGATGAAGACACGCTTCTTAAAGTTGATGAAGTTTCTAAAACCGAAGCCCAAGCGTTTGATGTCTTTGATCAACTTATTAGTAGCTTCCAGTTTTGCGTTTGAATAGTCTGTTTCTAGTGCATTTTGGATGTATTGCTTGTGTCTAAGAAAAGTCCTAAAGACCGTTTGAAAATAGTGATTGACCTTGCTTCTATTTTCATCTATCAGGTCAAAGAACTCATCTACTCTCTTCTCCTGAATAGGTCAAGAACATTATCAAGGATATATTGAAGCGACTAACGAATTTAATTTAGAAACTTATCCAGAACTTGTTTTTTCATCTAGAGTCATTGATTCATTGAAAGAGAGCTTGCAATCTTATCAACTGACTGCCTTAATAGTTAAAGATGACTTGATTGCCCTACGGTTAATACACTGGTTAAATAATCAGGGAATCAGAATTCCCGAAGATTACGCCATTATCTCTTTCAATAATTCAATTTTTGCTGAAATCATGCATCCTTTTCTAACTACCTATGACATTAATATTAAAGAACTGGGTAAGGAAAGCGTCCAAAGGCTATTGGATCTTCTTAAAAATCCTCAAACTAAGGCACAGAAAATAACAGTTCCATTTAGACTCATTGAAAGAGAAAGTGTCTCAATGGGATAAAAAAGGTTTAAATATTTACTTTTGGTTGGTAACTTAAGTTAGCAACCATTTTTTATTACCTAGACAATCGTTTTTCCGAAAATCGACAATCTTTTTTCAGAAAATCCAGAGCACTAATTTCTTGACTTGTGCAACCGTTTGCATTATAATCGCTAGTGTAAAAAATAATTTGAGGTAAACTTTATGAACATACGAGCAAGCGGTGTTTTGATGCACATCACATCACTTCCAGGTGACTACGGAATCGGATCTTTCGGTCAAGCAGCCTACGACTTTGTTGATTTTTTGAAAGAAACAAAGCAAACATACTGGCAAATTTTGCCATTGACTACTACAGGTTATGGAGATTCACCTTACCAATCATTCTCAGCAATAGCGGGGAATACTCACTTTATCGATTTGGATTTCCTTATTCGTGACAAATTCCTGACGGAAGCAGATGTTGAAGGTTCTGATTTTGGTTCAGATCCAGAGTTTATCGACTACGCTAAAGTTTACGAAGCACGACGCCCACTTCTTGAAAAAGCAGTCAAAGCAATCTTGGCAAATGAAAACGAAACTAAGAAGTTTGAAACTTTCAAAGCTGAAAATGCTAACTGGTTGGCAGATTATGCTGACTTCATGGCTATCAAAGAATACTTTGATAACAAAGCCCTTCAAGATTGGGATGATAAAAAAGCGATTGAACGTGATGAAGCAACTCTTGAAAAGCTTCGCAAAGAACTTACTGATCGTATCACATACCATCAAGTTGTGCAATACCTCTTTTTTAGCCAATGGGCAGAGTTGAAAGCCTATGCTAATAAGAACGGTATTCAAATTATTGGTGATATGCCAATCTACGTTTCAGCTGATAGTGTGGAAGTCTGGACTCAGCCACACCTCTTCAAATTAGATGCTGAATGTAAGCCACGTTACATTGCCGGAGCTCCACCAGATAACTTCTCACCAACAGGACAACTTTGGGGGAATCCAGTTTATGATTGGGAAAAACACAAAGAAGAAATCTATGCTTGGTGGGTCTTCCGTATTCAAGAATCATTCAAACTTTATGATTGCTTGCGTATCGACCACTTCAAAGGTTTCTCTGATTATTGGGAAATTCCTGGTGGAGATGAAACTGCTAAAAATGGTAAATGGGTTCCAGGACCTAGTTATGAACTCTTTAAAGTGGTTAAAGAAGAGTTAGGTGATCTTAAGATTATTGTCGAAGACCTTGGTTATATTGATGATAAAACACGTAGATTCCTTGAAGACTGTGGTTACCCAGGAATGAAGATTCTTCAATTTGGTTTCTATGATACCACTGGTAACAGCATTGATATTCCACACGCATACACACAACACTCAGTGGCTTACACTGGTACACATGATAATGAAGTTATCAATGGTTGGTATAATAACTTGACACAAGAGCAACGTGATTACACTGATGCTTATATCAACCGTCGTCAAGGTGAACCAATCACACGTGCCCTTCTTCGCACACTCTTCGCAACAGTAAGTAACACAGCTATTGCGACTATGCAAGATATTCTTGATAAACATGAAAATAGCCGTACAAACATCCCTAACACAGTTGGAAAAAACTGGAAATGGCGTATGCTTCCAGGTGAAATCACTGTTGATAAGAAAGAATTTTTGACTGATATTACAGAAAGATATAATCGAGGAAATAATTAAAATGTCTACATTTACAAATTACGTTGAAGCGAAAAAAACAAACCTTAAAGAACTTTCAAACGAAGAGATCTACTACCTTTTGTTAGAATTTGTAAAAGAAATAGCTGCTCCAAAACCTAAAAATGATAGTAAACGTAAAGTTTACTACATCTCAGCTGAGTTCTTGATTGGTAAACTTTTGTCTAATAACCTGATTAACTTGGGTATCTATAAAGATGTGAAAGCTGAATTAGCTGCTGCCGGAAAATTAATCAGTGAAATCGAAGATGTTGAACCAGAACCATCTCTTGGTAACGGTGGTTTGGGACGTTTGGCTGCGTGTTTCATAGATTCTATGTCAACACTTGGCATTAACGGTGAAGGTGTCGGTCTTAACTACCACTGTGGTCTTTTCAGACAAGTCTTCAAAGATAACAAACAATATGCTGAACCAAATTACTGGATTGAAGATCAATCATGGTTGATTCCAACTGATATCTCTTACGATGTTCCATTCAAAAACTTCACTTTGAAATCTCGTTTGGACCGTTTGGATGTCTTAGGTTACAAGAAAGAAACTAAGAACTACCTTAACCTCTTCGATATCAATGGTTTGGACTATGGTTTAATTGAAAAAGGAATCACTTTTGATCAAGATGAAATCCAAAAGAACTTGACACTCTTCCTTTACCCAGATGATTCAACTCGTAAAGGTGAGCTCTTGCGTATCTACCAACAATATTTCATGGTATCAAACGCTGCTCAACTTTTGATTGACGAAGCTATCGAACGTGGTTCTAACCTTCACGATCTTCCAGATTACGCTTACGTACAAATCAACGATACTCACCCATCAATGGTTATCCCTGAATTGATTCGTCTTTTGACAGAAAAACATGGATTTGAATTTGATGAAGCAGTAGCAATTGTGAGCAAAATGGTAGGTTACACAAACCACACTATCTTGGCTGAAGCCCTTGAAAAATGGCCTCTTGACTATCTTGAAGAAGTTGTTCCACACCTTGTTGTTATCATCAAGAAATTGGATGCCATCGTTCGTGGCAAATTCGATGATCCACGTGTTCAAATTATTGACGAACACAACCGTGTTCACATGGCCCACATGGATATCCACTTCTCTACAAGCGTAAACGGTGTTGCAAAGCTTCACACAGAAATCCTTAAGAAATCTGAGTTGAAACCTTTCTACGACCTTTACCCAGAACGTTTCAACAACAAAACAAACGGTATTTCATTCCGTCGTTGGTTGGAATTCGCTAACCAAGAACTTGCTGATTACATAAAAGAGTTAATTGGAGATGATTACCTTACTGATGCCACTCAATTGGAGAAATTAGCTGCCTTTGCAGATGATCCTGCAGTACACAAACGTTTGTCTCAAATCAAATATGATAACAAATTAGCTCTTAAGCGTTACCTTAAAGCCAATAAAGGTATTGATCTTGACGAAAATTCAATCATCGATACACAAATCAAACGTTTCCACGAATACAAACGTCAACAAATGAACGCTTTGTATGTCATCCACAAATACTTGGAAATCAAAAAAGGAAACCTTCCAAAACGTAAAATCACAATCATCTTTGGTGGTAAAGCAGCTCCTGCCTATGTTATTGCTCAAGACATCATTCACTTAATCTTATCACTTTCTGAACTCATTAATAATGATCCAGAAGTAAGCAAATACCTCAACGTCCACTTGGTTGAGAACTACAACGTAACAGTTGCTGAACACCTTATCCCAGCGACAGATATTTCAGAACAAATCTCATTGGCTTCTAAAGAAGCTTCAGGTACAGGTAACATGAAATTCATGCTTAATGGTGCCCTTACACTTGGTACAATGGATGGTGCCAACGTTGAGATTGCTGAATTGGTAGGACCAGAAAACATCTTCATATTCGGTAAAGACTCTGATACAATCATCGACCTTTATAAAAAAGAAGGTTACGTATCACGTGATTACTACGAAAATGATGCTAACATCAAAGCAGCTGTTGATTTTATCATAAGCGAGGACCTTGTAAAAGTTGGGGATAAAGAACGTTTGGAACGTCTTTACAAAGAACTTATCTCTAAAGACTGGTTCATGACATTGATTGACTTGGCCGAATACATCGAGAAGAAAGAAGAAGTATACGCAGCTTACGAAGATCAAGATGCATGGAACAAGAAAGTTGTTTACAACATTGCTAAAGCAGGATTCTTCTCATCTGACCGTACAATCGAACAATATGACAAAGATATCTGGCACACAAAATATTAGCCTAGTTGTATAGAAGGAAAACAAGATCAGAAATGGTCTTGTTTTTTTGCATGAAAAAACACAGCCAATAGGATAATTAACCGTGTTTACATAAATAAGATTATGTTATTTCGCATGATAATTTAGTATATCATTAATATATGCTTCTTTATTTGATGAATCGTAAGTATTAGACTTAGAGTATTTTAGATAATGGATTTCGTCTTTTGTTGTTCTAGATTCTTCTTCTAGGTAAGAATCCGTAATAGTAATCTTAAAATTCTCGCTCTTACCTGTTAAATCAAGACTAAGTGGAAAATATGTAAATTCATCTGAGTAAAAGACCATCTTATAAAAATTATAGCCATCTCCTCTAAAATCATTTAAGCGAGGAAATGTTGTTATATTGTATCTTTCATCCCAAAGATTACCATATTCTCTAATATCGTAGTCATCGAAGAAGTCCTGAATTCTTTCTTTAGTTCTTTCTTTACTAGCATCATCCTTATCAAAGGTAATAAAGGGAAGCCTCCCAATCCCATATTGAAATGTCTCCTTCATTTCCATAGATAATATAACTTTTCATTTTTTCTGACTTAGGATTTTTCAACTGAAAGTTGTATTCACTTACACCATCTTTTACAGCTCCAGTTTGATATAGGGTATCGCCAGGGACTATCAAAAAGAGAAAATCTCTTAGGTACAATTCGAAGTCGGTATCTATTGTTTTATCATGTAATCCAGGGAAACGCTGAATCATTTGTTTGTAATTCTCTGCATTAGAAAACCATTCTTTATCAAAGCCTAGACCGACTTCAAAAACTTTATAATCGAAATTGTTTTCATAACGTTCAGAATAGTTTTCAGTGGAAGTCACCTGTCCAAATGGTAAAGTCATATTGGTATTATCTGTAAAAGTGATATGCAAAAAAAAGCCTTCTCGGATCAATTCCTTTATCATCCCTAACTCCCATGTTTTTACTATTATATCATGAAAATAATTGCTCTCAAGCCATCTTCGTGTACTTTGTCACCGTTTTCCATTATAATATAGGTACCACATTACAAGAGGAGACATCATGAAATATATCGTAAACACATCAAATGATCCTGCCTATAATATTGCTTTGGAAGCCTATGTCTTTCGTGAATTGGTAGATGAAGATGAATTGTTCATTCTCTGGATTAACCGTCCAGCTATCATTGTTGGTAAACACCAAAATACCATTCAAGAGATTAACAAAGAATATACTGATGCTCATGATATTAAGGTCGTTCGTCGTTTATCTGGTGGTGGTGCTGTTTATCACGATTTGAACAACCTCAACTATACTATCATCTCAAACAAGGCAGATGAAGGCGCATTTGACTTTAAGACATTTTCTCAACCGGTAATCGCAACACTTGCTGATTTGGGCGTTAAGGCTGAATTTACTGGCCGTAACGATCTTGAGATCGATGGTAAAAAATTTTGCGGAAATGCCCAAGCCTACTATAAAGGTCGTATGATGCACCATGGTTGCTTACTCTTTGACGTTGATATGTCCGTTCTTGGTCAAGCCCTTAAAGTCAGCAAAGACAAAATTGAATCTAAAGGCGTTAAGTCTGTACGTGCTCGTGTGACTAACATTGTAGACGAATTGCCAGAAAAATGCACTGTAAATGAATTCTCAGATAAGATCTTGGAAAAAATGAAAGAATTCTACCCAGAAATGACCGAATATGTCCTTTCTGAAGACGATTTGGCTAAGATTCAAGAGTCTTATGAGAAACAATTCAATACATGGGACTGGACATACGGCCAATCTCCAGAATACACGGTAGAACGTAATGTCCGTTACCCAGCTGGTAAGATTTCTACCTATGCAAATGTTGAAAATTCAATTATTAAATCTGTTAAGATTTACGGAGATTTCTTTGGTATTGGCGATGTATCTGATATTGAAGAACTTTTGGTCGGTGTACCTTACGAGTACGAAGATGTCCTGGCAAAACTCAAAACCATTGACACAACGCTTTATTTCTCACACATGACAACTGAGGAGGTTGCAAAAGCTATCGTAGCTTAATCATTGTTTGAAACAATCTGGCAAACTCCAGGTTGTTTTTGTATGCGTAAATTATTGTAGATGATTAGTAAGTTTTTAATAGCATAGGCCAGCAAACCTAAAAAGACCATAAGAGAAGAACACCTCATAACATCTTTCCGAAAAACTGTAATTTTCTTGAAAGAAATATAAGGGTGTGATATACTTCTATTAAGTAATTTAAGTAATTATGGAGAATAAGATTAATGAAACGTGAACTCTTACTAGAAAAAATTGAAGAATACAAATCTCTTATGCCTTGGTTTGTTTTGGAGTATTATCAATCTAAACTATCGGTACCGTATTCTTTCACGACCTTATATGAATATCTCAAGGAATATAAACGCTTTTTTAACTGGTTAATTGACTCAGGTATTTCAGATGCTGATGATATTGCCTCAATTCATATCAAAACCTTGGAGAATCTAACTAAAAAAGATATGGAATCGTTTGTCCTCTATCTACGTGAACGTCCATCTTTAAATACCTATTCAAAGAAACAGGGTGTCTCTCAAACAACCATTAATCGTACGCTTTCAGCTCTATCTAGTCTCTATAAGTATTTAACTGAGGAGGTCGAGGGACCTGATGGTGAACCATATTTCTATCGTAACGTCATGAAAAAAATTTCGACTAAGAAAAAGAAAGAGACCTTGGCTGCACGTGCTGAGAATATCAAACAAAAACTTTTTCTAGGCGATGAAACCATGAAGTTCCTTGATTATGTAGAAAATGAATACGAAGTCAAACTCTCAAATCGTGCGAAATCTTCGTTTTATAAGAATAAAGAGCGAGATTTAGCCATCATTGCCCTGCTGCTGTCTTCAGGCGTTCGACTCTCTGAGGCTGTAAATCTGGACCTTAAAGATATCAATTTAAAAATGATGGTTATTGACGTTACTCGAAAAGGTGGTCAACGGGACTCGGTTAATATGGCGAGTTTTGCAAGACCCTATCTTGAAAACTATCTTAGCATACGTAATAAACGCTATAAGGCTGAAAAGCAAGATGTTGCTCTATTTTTAACAGAATATCGAGGCGTTCCCAACCGTATTGATGCTTCAAGTATCGAAAAAATGGTTGCTAAGTATTCTCAGGATTTCAAGATTCGTGTCACTCCCCACAAACTACGTCATACTTTGGCAACACGTCTTTATGATGCTACTAAGTCTCAAGTTTTAGTTAGTCATCAACTTGGTCATGCTTCCACTCAGGTCACTGATCTTTACACCCATATTGTAAATGATGAGCAAAAAAATGCTCTAGATAATTTATAATTAACCAATCAAAACCATTCCGATTTAGGTTGATTATTTTTATTATACATAAATTTAATTATGTGATGCTAATTTTATTTACGATTGTTAGCAGAACTAAAATTATGTAAATCATTGTGAATAAAAACAAACTCTCCTTCATGGAAAGCTTGTTTTTTATATTAATAATCTTTAAGAGCTGATTCAACCGCAGCTTTTTCTTTTTCAATTAAGTCTACGCGTGCAGCAATTGTTTTAATTCCCATCAAAATATTACGTTCCAAAGCTTTGTCACTTGTTTGTGGCTCGAAAAATGCAATATATTGGTCAAGACGTTCTTGATTTTTAAAGATTCCTGCTGGGATATTAACAAAACTATCAAAGCTCATATCGCCACCAAGAGCTGCTTTAATCCATTCCCAGTTTTCTTTAGCCCAGTCCCAAACGGTCTCTTGAGCAAAAGATTTGCTGAGGAAGTTCATATACCAGAGATACAAATCTTGCGGTTTAACAACGTTTTTATCTTTTAGCTGACCTAGTACGTAGTCAAGACCTTCTTGATTTTTAAGATATGAAAGTGCTTGGGTCAATTGACGACGGAAGTTACTGTCGTTTGTTGCCACGTATGCATTAATATACTCTTCAACAAGAGACAGACTGTTTTCTTGTTTCATTTGGTTGATGAGGACAAGGCCACGGATACTTGCTGGAATGCTTTCTATGTTTTCTTTATGGGCTTGGAAAACATTTGCGGCTGCAAGGACTGTTGGTTGATAGTCTGCTTCAATCAAGTAGCTGAGAGCTGTTTGACGGACCATTTCATCTTCATCAGACTCCCCTTCTTTGGCATCGAAACCAAGGCGTTCAAAGTCATTTTGGAATTGACGACGTACCAAGGCTTTATAATGCACTTCGGCTTCTGTATCTTCATCGATAAAGCGTTTCAAACCAGCAAGGATTTGAGATTTAGCTTGAGAAATCAAGAAGCTTTCTTCTTTTTCGACAAGATCAAGAAGACCAACTAGGCTTGCATACGAGATACGTCCACTTTCCGCTAGAAGACGGCGTTCTTGTAAGATTTGAAGTTTACTTACAGTATCAAGGTTTGCAAAATCTTCTAAGATATTGTCCAAGAGTTGTCCTTGATAGTCTGTGATGTAATGTGCTGCATTAGCTGTATTAAGACGGAGAACTCCATTATTTTCAGTAGCAAGCTGGCTATAATTTGGAATCTCAATACGCTCTTCTGAAAGTGTATCTGGAAGCCCATTCCAGTTTGTATTCAATGGAATCTCCCAAAGGCGCCCTTTGTCTTCATGTTCACCAATGAAGAATTGTTTTTGACTAAGGATAAGCGTATCATCAACAACTTCTGCACTAACCACTGGGTATCCTGGTTGCTCTAACCATGTGTCCATGAAGCTAGAGACATCCTTACCTGAAGCCTCTGAAAGAGCATTCCAAAGGTCACGTCCAACAGTATTGTTATATTGGTGTTTTTCAAAGTAAGCTTTAAGCCCTTTGGCAAAGGCTTCATCGCCTAACCAACGGCGGAGCATATGCATAAGACGGCTACCCTTGGCATAAACAATAGCACTATCAAAGAGGGTGTTAATCTCGTCTGGATGACTGACTTCCATGTGGACAGACTGTACGCCGTCTGTTGCGTCACGTTGAAGAGCATTAGGTACACCAGTTGTTTGGAAATCTTCAAAGATGTTCCAGCTTGGTTCAATAGCATTCACTGAAACATACTCCATCATGTTGGCGAAACTTTCGTTAAGCCATAAATCATCCCACCATTTCATGGTAACAAGGTTACCGAACCATTGGTGAGCCAATTCGTGAGCAACAACAAGGGCAACTTGTTGACGGCTTGCAGCTGAGCTATTTTCATCTACAAGGAGGTAAACTTCACGATAGGTAACAAGACCCCAGTTTTCCATGGCACCCGCTGAAAAGTCAGGAAGAGCAAGGTGGTATGATAATGGAATAGGATACTTGACTTGGAAGTAGTCTTCATAGAATTCGATGACACGAACGGCAATATCAAGAGCGAAGTCGAAGCTATTTTCTGCTTGTGCAACTGTAGCGAAGACACCAACTTCAGTGCCGTTTTTTGTTTTAGCTGTTTTACCATGAAGAGCACCGAAACCAAAGGCGAGAAGGTATGTAGACATGCGAGGTGTTGTCTCGAATGTCCAAACTCCAGTTTCTTCACGCAAATGGCTATTGATTTCTGGCATGTTTGACAAGGCAGTATCGCCCTCTTCAGCGTCAAATTTCAATGAAAGATCAAAAGTTGCTTTTGCTTCTGGTTCATCAACACAAGGAAAAGCTTCACGGGCGAAATGAGATTCAAACTGTGTTGAAATAATTTCCTTCTTTTCACCATTGTAAGTGTAATATGATGGATAAATACCAGTCATATTATCTGTGATGCGGCCAGAAAATTCTATGAAAATTGTTAGAACCCCAGTTTCTGGAAGTTCAATATGAAAAGCCTCATTGGCATCATCCATTTGGAAGTTCAAGGATTCATTATCCAAGAGAACTGAATTAATGGTAAGGTCTTTTTGGTGAAGAGAGATGTGATTATCAATGGCTTCACCAGTAATGGCAACATTCCCTGTAAAGGTCTTTTCAGAACGATTAATGTCCAAGAAAAGATTGTAATTTTCAGGGATGAAACTTTCGATAAAACGAGCAACAGATGCTGTCATATGTAAATACTCCTAATCTAACTTTTCGTATCGAAACAGACTGATATTTGTTTCGATATCAGGTACTTTAACAAAAGAAATGAGCCTGAATTATTCAATACAGGCTCATTATAACATAGATTTTAAACTTTGCCTATAATTCAATGATTTTTCCAGACTTGAGGTAGACAACCCATTCACAAAGATTACGGGCATAATCACCAATACGTTCTAGGTACACGAGTACTTGGATATACTCTTTGGCAGCAAATGCTGCATCTGGATTTTCGCGGACACCTTCTACTGTCATAGCTTGGATGTCACGGAAATAATTATCAATAATCTCGTCTGAAGCTGCGATTTCATAAGCACGTTCTTCGTCACCATTCAAGTAAACTTCGAGAGCTTCTTCGACCATGTGGCGGGCGGCTTTTCCCATTTTCTTGATTTCAGTTTCAATATCTGTCATTCTGCTTTCACCCTTAATACGGATGGTTGCTTTAGCGATGGCCACCGCATGGTCACCCATACGTTCGACGTCACTAGATGCTTTTAATGCAGTGATTACAGTACGTAAATCACTTGATACAGGTTGCTGGAGCGCAATAAGTTCAAGTGATTTTTTCTCAAGTTTGGTTTCGTAGTTATTGACGATTTCGTCGTTTTCGATAACTTCCTTGGCTAATTCAAGGTCATGACTAATAAAGGCACGCAGAGATTTTTTGAGCTGTGCAGCAACTTCAGTACCCATGGCATAAAATTGGTTGTGAAGCTTTTCTAATTCTTCTTCAAAGGGTGTTCGTAACATCATAATTGTTAATGACTCCGTCCTTTCTTAACCTAACTTACCGGTAATGTAATCTTCGGTTTCTTTGTGTTGTGGATTAAGGAACATGTCTTTAGTTGATGAATACTCAATAAGTTCTCCATCGAGGAAAAAGGCTGTTCGTTGAGATATACGGCTTGCCTGTTGCATAGAACGTGTGACAAGCAACAATGTATATTGATCTTTAAGGTTATAGAGTGTTTCTTCAATCTTACCAGCGGAAATAGGGTCTAGGGCAGATGTTGGTTCGTCAAGAAGAATCACCTTTGGTGAGGTGGCAAGTACCCGTGCAACACAAACTCGTTGTTGTTGCCCACCTGAAAGACCAAGTGCTGAGTCATGAAGTCGGTCCTTAACCTCCTCCCAGACTGAAGCTCCTTTTAGAGATTCTTCTACTGCTTTGTCAAGAACCGCCTTATCTTTGATACCATTGATACGAAGGCCATAGACTACGTTCTCATATATAGACATAGGGAAGGGATTGGGTTGTTGGAAGACCATACCAATTTCCTTACGGAGTTCAACAGTATCTGTTCGAGGACTGTAGACATTATGGCCATTGTAGGAAACTGCACCAGTAACTGTGCATTCAGGGTTTAAGTCCCCCATTCTGTTGATAGAACGAAGCAAGGTTGATTTTCCTGATCCAGATGGCCCGATAAGGGCTGTGATTTCATTTGGATAGAAATCCATAGTCACATTATTAATGGCTTTTTTCTTATTGAAATACACCGATAAATCATTGATTGAAATGATTGGTTCAGTCATAAGTGCTCCTTTCTATCCAAAGCGTCCTGATACATAGTCACTGGTTGACTGTAGAGCAGCATCTTGGAAGATTTTCTTGGTTTCATCATATTCGATAAGATCACCAAGGTAGAAAAATGCTGTATAATCACTGGCACGAGCCGCTTGTTGCATATTGTGTGTGACGATAATAATGGAATAATCTTCTTTCAGCTCAAACATGGTTTCTTCTAGCTGCATAGTAGCTACAGGATCTAATGAAGCTGCTGGCTCATCCATAAGAAGAATCTGTGGTTTAACGGCGATAGCCCTTGCGATACAAAGACGTTGTTGCTGACCACCAGAGAGTGTAAAAGCTGACTTATGAAGGTCATCTTTTACTTGTTCCCAAAGTCCCGCTTGTTTAAGTGATGTTTCAACAATCTCATCCAAAGTTTGCTTATCTTTCACACCATTACATTCATGGGCAAAGGTGATGTTTTTATAGATAGACTTGGCAAATGGGTTTGGACGTTGAAAGACCATTCCAATGTGTTTGCGCATTTCATAAACATTGATATTACTTGCATTGACATCAACTCCTTCATAAAGGATTTGTCCAGTAACCTTGGCAACATCAATAGTATCATTCATGCGGTTTAGGCTACGAAGAAAGGTTGATTTCCCACATCCTGAGGGACCGATGAGTGCAGTGATTTTATTTTTTTCGAATTGCATATCAATACCATTGATGGCTTCTTTTTGACCATAGTAGACATGCAAATCCTTGGTTTCAAGAGCGAGCTTCTTCTCTGGGAAGGTGATAATATGACGCTCGTCCCAATTGTATTTTGTCATGAAATCTCCTTTAAGCGGATGTTAATTTCTTATGGAGGTAAGCTCCTAAACGACGTGCACCAAAGTTGAAAATCAAGATGAAAATCATAAGCACTGCTGCTGAACCAGCAGACACTGCAGTGGCGTCAGGTGTCGTACCTTCTGAGTTGACCTTCCAGATGTGAACAGCAAGTGTCTCAGCTTGACGGAAAATTGATATTGGACTAGATATGCTAAGCGGATTCCAGTTGCTCCAGTTAAGCGCTGGTGCAGATTGTCCTGCTGTGTAAATAAGTGCTGCTGCTTCCCCAAAAATACGTCCAGAGGAAAGTACTATTCCAGTCACAATACCAGGCAAAGCTTCAGGAATGACAACGTGACATATAGTTTCCCATCTAGACAAGCCTAAGGCAAGTCCAGCTTCGCGTTGAGTGTGGTGAACTGTGCGTAAACTATCTTCAACGGTACGAGTCATTTGAGGCAAGTTAAAGACAGTCAATGCCAAGGCACCTGAAAGGATTGAAAATCCGTACTGGAATTGTACAACAAAAATTAAATAACCAAAGAGTCCGACCACCACTGAAGGCAGTGATGAAAGGATTTCAATACAGGTACGGACAAAGTTGCTGAGCCGGCCTTTTTTAGCATATTCTGATAGGAAGATACCAGCTCCCATTGAAAGAGGAACAGAAATAATTAAAGTAATAACCAACAAAAATAATGAATTGTATAGTTGAACTCCAATTCCTCCGCCAGCTTTGTGAGATGATGACATACTAGTCAGGAATGACCAACTGATGTGTGGAATCCCGCGAACCAAGATATAGAGAATCAGGGCTGCTAGGATTGTTACAATAATGCCAGCAATCACATAGAGCGTGCTGATAGCAATTTTATCGACTTTTTTAGCGTTCATAATTTCTCTTTCTCTCACGAGTGATAAATTTCACCAACATATTGAAACCAAGACTCATCAATAAGAGCACTAAGGCAAGTGACCAAAGGACATTATTTGAAACAGTTCCCATGACTGTATTTCCGATTCCCATAGTCAATACAGAGGTCAACGTTGCTGCTGGTGTCGTTAAAGACGTAGGAATAACTGCGGAATTTCCAACAACCATCTGAACGGCAAGAGCCTCACCAAAGGCACGGGCCATACCAAAGATAACAGCAGTGAAAATACCCGGTTTAGCCGCATTAAGTGTCACACGCCAAATTGTTTGCCAGCGAGTAGCTCCCATGGCAAGACTAGCTTCACGATAATGACGTGGCACTGCACGAAGTGCATCTGTTGTCATAAAGGTTACGGTTGGTAGAATCATGACGAATAAGACAAAGGTACCTGAAAGGATACCAAAACCTGTTCCACCAAAAATGAAGCGAACAAATGGAACCACGACTTGCAGACCAATGAATCCGTAAACAACAGATGGAATTCCTACTAAGAGTTCAATAGCGGGTTGTAGGAATTTAGCTCCCTTAGGAGAAATCTCAGTCATAAAGATAGCTGCACCAATGGCAAATGGCGTTGCAATCAAGGCTGAAAGTAAGGTAACCAAAAATGACCCTATAATCATTGGCAGAGCCCCGAATTTGCCTTCAGACGGTGACCAATCGCCACTAAAGAGAAACTCAACTAAGCTGACTTTATTAACAAAGAAAGTCGCCAAGCCTTTTTGAGCAACGAAAAGTAAAATCAATGCTACGATGAAAACAATCAAGGCCAAGCAAAGGAAAGTGATTGTTTTACCAAATTTCTCAAGGCGTGAATTTTTAGAGGGTGAAGTTAATTGTTTCATCAATTTTTCATTTTTCATGATTACTCCTCACTCTTCTTTGTAACCTTGCCGTCAGCATCCTTAGTAACTTTCATAGTATGAATTGGAATGTATCCCATTTTTTTAACGATATTTTCTTGAACCTCGTCACTAATCATGTAGTCTAAGAATTGTTTGGTGTAGCTATTAGGTTTCCCTTTAGTATACATATGCTCGTAGGACCAAATAGGCCAATCGTTAGTCGCAACATTTTTCGCATTAGGTTCAAATCCATTTAGTTTCAATGTTTTAACTGAATCATCAAGGTAAGCAAATGATAGGTATGAAATAGCACCTGGTGTCTGAGCGACAATTGACTTAACCATTCCGTTAGAATCTTGCTCCTGGGTACGGATTGGTGATTTGCCATCCATAATCACAGCATCGAAAGTTACGCGTGTTCCTGAGCTAGCTGCTCGGTTAACGATAGTAATTTCCAAATCCTGTCCACCAAGCTGTTTCCAGTTTGTGATTTTTCCAGTGAAGATTTTACGAAGTTGTTCTGTTGTCAAATTATCAACGGATACTTTCTGATTAGTGATAACTGCAATACCTGCAACTGCAACTTGAAAGTCTACGAGCTTACTGGCATCGATTCCAGATTTTTCCTCAGCGAAAAGATCACTATTCCCAATTTCAACAGCACCTGATTGCACTTGGGAAAGTCCAGTACCAGAACCGCCCCCTTGGACGTTAACCACAATTTCAGGATTCTTTTCAGCAAAACCATATGATGCTGCTTCTACTAAGGGTTGAAGAGCCGTAGAACCAACTGCTGTAATGGACTGACCACGGTCAATCCAAGAGGCACAACCAGTTAAGACTAGCATGGCCATTGCCAGTGATAAAATCACTGCAAGGCCTTTTGTTTTTTTCATTTCTATCCTCCGATATGTTGTCACAAAATTTAACCAATGCCTTCAATATATACTGTTAAAAGACATTAAATTAATTATACCAAGTCTAGGTTAATTATGTCATGTTACAGTTTGATTACAGGCTTCAAATATGGAATCTTAAACCCTTAGGATAGTAGTTTTTTAAAGTATTTCCAATAACCTTAGCAAAGCCAAATCCATTACCATCTACCAAAAGTTGATACCAACCGTTTTCTAACGTTTGGTCAAGTGTAACCACATTACCAGAGGCATACTGTGCAAATTGTTCTTGAGTTAACTCTATACTTGAGACTACTTCATCCGATGTTAAAGCAATTCCAAGTGCAAAACTTGGCTCAAAACGTTTTTTCTTGAAGATGCCAAGATGCAAGCCATTGCGTGCGATTTTAACTTTGGAAAGATCTGGTAGTCCCCTAGGAAGTAGATAGAGGTTGTCGCCAAAGACTTGTAGTAAACCGTCTAGAGGTAGCTTGAGGTGTTTTTTAACAAAATCATCCCAGAGCTGTTTTTGCTCCTTATTGAGGTTTGTTTTCCCCTCTTTGATGCATGACTGCTCAGGCATGCGCTTATCCTGGAATTTTGCCACAAACTGACCTTCCCCCTTGAAATGGTGTGGATACATTCGAGCTGTTTCTGGAAAATCAATCCCATCGCTCATCCCGTTCAATTTAGGGATTGCCACCAATTCAAGGTCAGGGTAATTCTCTAAAATCCAAGCAACAACACCTTCATTTTCCTCAGGAGACCAGGTACATGTTGAGTAAACTAATTGTCCTCCTGGGGCTAACATCTTCAAACCATCTGCTAGGATGTCCTTCTGCAATTGTGCCAGTTCACTAGGATAGTCCTTGTGCCAATACTGGATTGCATCAGGGTCCTTGCGAAACATTCCTTCTCCAGAACATGGTCCATCAAAGACAATCATATCAAAATAATTTTTAAAAACTTTGGCTAGTTTATCAGCTGACGTATTAGTCACAACAACATTTTTAGCACCAAATCGCTCAATATTCTCAACTAGAACCTTGCTACGTTTGAAATTGATTTCGTTGCTGACGAGTAAACCTGTGTTATCCAGATAGCTTAGGAGATGCGTGGATTTTCCGCCTGGTGCTGCGGCTAAGTCTAGAACACGGCTTCCTTTTGATGGAGCTGCCACTTGAGCAACCATTTGAGCAGCTGGTTCTTGAGAATAAACTAAACCAGTCGCGTGGTCAGAAGATTTTCCTGAAATTTTACCGTAATGGCCCCAAGGTGTTCCAGGAATAGGATCAGGATAGTCCTTCTGCTGCTTTTTAAGAGGGTTAATGCGGTAGGCAGACACAGCTTCTTGATCAAAAGATGTAAAGAATTCCTCCGCTTCAGCACCAAGTAAGTCTTTATATTTTTCTATAAAATCTGATGGAAATTTCATAGTTTCCTTTCTATCAAAAAAACTGGACCACTCAAGAGAACTTGCTATTCTGATTTGTCCAGAATAGTATATATTTTTAAAGTTAATTTTCTGAGTTAAGAATATCTCTGATTTCTTCAAGTCTATCTTTAGGAACAAGCATCACAGCTTGGCGACTAGAATAATCAAGTAGCTCTCCAGTAATGGTTTCAAGTTGGTAGCCCAATTTTTTTCCCATAATACTTGCTGCAGCATAATCCCATGGGTAAATAACTGAAAAGTAAGCTAAAATTTGACCAGAAAGGACCTTGGACATACTTAGACCAGCACCACCATACACTCGAACACCCAAAGTTTTGTCAATGAATCCTTTTATACCATGGTAATTTTTAGCGTACATAGCAGCATTACTACCTACTAGACAACGATCCAGAGGACGTCTCTTATATGGTGAAAGCAATTTATCGTTGCAGTATACGTCAAACTGACCCCCACCATAGAAAAGCTGATCAGCCATAACGTTGTATATTAGGCCAAATTTTCCCTGTCCCTTTTCGTAATAGGCAATCATGACACAGAAATTATCCTGTTGGACGATAAAATTGACTGTCCCATCAATAGGATCCAAGACCCAGACGTTTCCATCTTTGATATTATGAACCATGTTATTTTCTTCAGCCAAAATATTGTCTGTTGGGAAAGCTGATTTAATGCGTGCTACTAGTAAATCTTGCGTTTGTTTATCAATATTAGTTACTAAATCATCAAAAGCAGACTTTTCCTCTACCGTGATTGTTTTACTCAAACTTTTTTTAATAAACGCCCCAGCTTCCTTGATGATTTCTTTAGCAAAAACAAGTTTATTTTCCAAGTGTTACAAATCCTTTTTCTTTTGCTTTAGCAGCTCTGACAGCTTGGTAGATTGAAAAACCGCTTGCTTCTTGGAAGGCCTTGTCTAGTTGCTTTTCAGGTGCTTTTCCTGGAACAACTGTTTTAAACGCCTTATAAGCCTCCAAGAGCTGATCACGGTCAACCTTACTCTCATATGCTTTTTCTACCTGACTCAAAAAATGAAGCACTGTGGTAATTTCCTCAGTGCTCCATGATGGATCGAGTGGGTAGGAATAATTTCCTTTAGTCATTATTACCCTTAATTTCAGCACTAATAGTCGCTTGACGCAATTCTTGCTTTCTATAGTCACGAGGCAAAAAGGCACGAATCTCATCTTCGTTAAAACCGATTTGCATATGTTTGTTATCCATAATGATTGGTCGACGAAGAAGATTTGGATATTCAGAAATCAATTGAATGAGCTCCTCAATTGTCAAATTATCCACATCAATATTCAACTTCTGAAAGACTTTAGAACGAGTTGAAATGATATCTTCAGTACCATTTTCCGTATGAGACAAAATATTCATCAATTCATCGTGAGTTAATGGGCTCGTGATGATATTGCGTTCGTCAAAAGCAACTTCATGATTGATCAACCATGCTCGTGCCTTTCTACAGCTGGTGCAGCTAGGTGATAAAAATAAAGTTACCATGCAAACACCCCTTTCACATTAACTTTCCAAAAATATTATACATTATTTTCTTAGTTTTGGCTACGCTTTCTTAAAGTTTTCCGCAATTTTTTTATCCGCTTTCAGTTGGTCACATAGCTCGTCTATATTATTGAATTTTATTATATCACGGATATAATCTAACCAGAAGACTTCGATTGTTTTTCCATATATATCACCTTCAAAATCAAAGATATTGGCTTCAAGACGTAACTCTGTACCACCAAAAGTGACGTTTTTTCCTAGACTAGTCATGGAACGATAGCGCTTACCATCAATTACGACATCCGCAACATAGACACCATCTGCTGGTAGAATAGTCCTATCGATAGGTGCTAGATTTGCTGTTGGGAAACCAATAGTCCGACCACGCGCATCACCATGTACCACGATCCCTCGCGTAGAGAATTCATGTCCTAAGAGATTATTGGCCTCTTTCACATTGCCTTCTCGGATTAATTGACGAACACGCGTTGATGAAATCTTTTCGCCACCACTTTGCTGTTCCTCAATGACATGAACAGTACCAGAAAAATTACGGTCTAAATAGTCCGTATCAGTGCGATGGTGTCCGAATTTATAGTCGAACCCAACTACAATCTCTTGAGCTTTTAGACGGTTAATATAACGTGTAATGAAGTCGTCAGAACTTGTTCGAGCAAAATCACTATTAAAATCTGTTAAGTAAAGTTGATCTGTGCCATAGGCTTTAAAAAGATCACAACGTCTCTGAGGTGCTGTGATATGCAGAAGGAGATCATCCGTATAGCGTTGGAAAGTCAGTTGAGGGCTCTCGTTAAAGGTAAGGACAGCTACTTCAAGCTGTTTTTCATCAGCAATCTGGCGTGCCTTATCAAAAAGGACCTTGTGACCACGATGAAGAGCATCGAAATACCCTAAGACCAAGACGGTTTCCTTATCCTGATGGATATCTTTATAATCGTTTATCGGCGTTACTTTCATTGACTTAATACTTTTCTAGATTTATAGACTTGACCTCGCTTTTCCATAATAGCTAGAACTTTGTCGCCCAAAAAGGCAGCAACCAAAGGCTCTTGGCTATTAATTGAAATAAAGCGACCAAATGAGATTTCTTTGGCATCATCTTCAGTGACTTGTACGGCTGGCAGGTCCTGAACGCCAAATTCAATAGGGAGTAGGAAGGACTGGTCTCCTGCTTCTACCATTTCAGAAATTTGTGACAGAGTTAGGGATGAATCTAATGTTAAACCTGCAGAAGCTGTTCGACGCAGAGCAGACATATGACTAGCAAAGCCTAGTTTTACACCCAAATCAACAGATAAGGTGCGGACATAAGTTCCTTTACTACAAGCAACACGGAAGGTGAATCTTGCAGTACCGTTTTCTAGCTCAATAGGTGAGGTTCGGACAAACTCGGTAATTTTTACCTGACGTTGAGGACGTTCAACTTCTTCTCCAGCTCGGGCGTACTCATAAAGTTTCTTTCCGTTGATCTTAACCGCTGAATACATAGGAGGAATTTGTGTGATTTCTCCCTCAAAACTAGCCATCGCCTGATCGACAGTTGCTCCATCTAGCTCTGTTATTGGAGTTGTTTGGACGACTTCTCCACTAGCATCTTCGGTAGTTGTCGAAAATCCAATAGTGATTTCGCCTTCATAGACTTTACCCGCTTCAGTCATGTATTCAATAACACGAGTAGCTTTTCCAACTGCTATAGGTAGAACACCAGTAACATCTGGATCAAGAGTTCCGCCGTGCCCAATTTTTTTCTCATGTAATATTTTGCGTAGTTTAAAAACAGCATCATGACTGGTCATTCCAGCCTCTTTTTTTAGATTAATAATTCCTGAAATCATACTTTTAATTATATCAAAAGCAATCCTAAAGAGCTAGGTAGAAACATAAAGAGGCAGAGAACAACATCTCTAACCTCCTAACTTTTATAATGAGAAGAAATCACAGGACTACTTGTTCATTTTAATCGATATCTCTATTTAGATCACTTTCCAATTCAAAGAAAGGCTAAATATCTTGCACATACTCTAAGACACCTTGAAAATCCCCCTGGTCATCCCTGACAGCAGCATAAGTTACATAGACGAATTTTCCTAAACGTTCAGACTTGAACCACATTGGAACTTGGTCACGTTCCCCACTTCTGAGTAAGTTAAAGGTTTTCTTGACCTTATCAAGTACTTTGGGTGGATGACGAAGTTCAACATTTCGTCCAATTTGGCTAGGCGTTCGTTTAAAGACCATCTCATCCGCCGGGACATTATCATTGTAGTATTGGAAAACATCATCTTTATTAACAAAAGTGATTTCCAAAGGGAGATGATTAAGAATGAGATTAGCCTGTTCAACAGAAAGGTAACCATTACCAAATGGCTGAGTGGTTTCTCTGTTTGCGACAGATTTATTTTTTGGTTTTGGCGTGAAGGTGATAGTGAATTGACCCTCAGGAGTGTCGATGATTCGAGTATTTTCGGTATTTTCCTCAGTCCTTGTCCTAGACTGTTTTTTTTTATAATTGCATAGCCGTAGGCATCGCTTTCCTCGGCAATTGAAAGCTAATCATCCTGTGTGAAGGTTTCAAGCAGAATCATAAGTAAGATAGCCTCTTCTTTTAAGATCATAGCTTCAAATTCTTCCGAAAATGTTTCGAATGCTTTTGAGAATTCTTCAATATCAGCATCAGAGTTCGAAAGTTCTTGGAGTTTAGACCCTGCATCTCAAAAAAGTTTTCGGATATCGTCATCTACTCTCCACATAACCTTTGGAGGTGAATCGTGACCATAACGCTCCATAATGGGAAAGAAAAGCTTTTCTTTACGCGTATAATGATTATGGAATTGCCCAAGTAAAGTCATCTGATGCTTAAGACCGTTTAATAAATCAGATTTAAAGGGCTTATTTTCAGGTTTACTGATGTTTTCTATGATACGACGGATACGAAGTATAGCTGAACGTAGGGCTAGATTTTCTTGCTTGAAAACATAGACAGGATGACCTTCTTGATCAGCATCTGCTACTTCGACATCTGCAATTGCTCCCTTGAATAAGTTGGCATGGACATTACAGAGACTCATTACATCTTCAAAGGTAACCCCATCTTCAGATGCCATCAATTCATGCTCCATCATAGATATTTCAAGTGCAGATACTCCCTTGAAGTGTTGATTGAAACGCTCTTGAACATTTTCGGGACTAGCTCCATGATGTAAATCAAGGAGAATTTCTTTAAGTATTTGAATACGATTGTTTTCCATATTAGTCTCCGATGACATCATAACCATTGAACAGTAAGGTTCGCTTAATTTTAGATAAGGGAATATTTGATAACTTAGAGCCAGCTTTTAAACTTGTTACCTTACCGACAGTATTTAGCATAGCTGGGTTGGACAAGGACTTGAAACCAAGATTAATCAGTAATTCCTTGACCTCTGGATGCTCTTTTATGATTGTTGCAACAGGTTGTGATAAATCTATAGTGTTGGTAGTCATAATGACCCCCTAATAACATATTTATTACTTCCATTATACACGAGAAGAATGAAAAAAAGACCAACAAATCTTAGTTTGTTGGCTTTGTTAATTCCCAAATAGGGCTTCTGTAACGTTTTGCTGGATATTTTCCCATTCCTGCTCTGCACGAACCATCTTACGGTGGTAATCGGCACGCCCACGTAAGTAAGCAGCAATTTGATAATCTTGCTTAACAATCGGTATCTCAGGAATTTTAATATCCAAGAGGTCAGCTGTCGACAAATTTAGGACAGCCTTACCCTTATCAGCATAGTCTAAATAGGCACGCCCAATCTCAGTTTCAAGAAAGAATTTGATGTAGAAACCACGAAGTTTCTCTTTGGGACGAAGCACTGTTATGTTTGATGAAGCGACTACCTCACGCTTACCTTGATCTTCGAAAACAGCAACTTTCTGAACCGTTCCCTTAGAAGCAATAAGGACATCACCATCTTCTAAAAGAAAGCGTAATAATTTTCGGCGTTCTTCAGAAAACGTCTTTAGGTTATCGTAGGCAATGCCGTTGCTTGTCATATCCGATAGGTTAATAACTGCAAACTCTCCTGGTTCTGCCTTAGCAGGAATGGCTTTTCCTTTAAATTGATCGACAACATCTCCTAAACGAACGAGTTTATCTGTATTAGCTTCATAATCGATAATAAGTTGAGGTCTTTCTTTTTCAGACATTGGATCTCCTTTTTATATTCTAGTATCCGTAATGAGTATTGCTATACAATAATAGCAAGAAGCTAATACTTTTGCAAGTGAGAACTGTAATAAAGGCAAAAAAAGAGACCTAAGTCTCTTAATTATAAACTTTTAACAGCTGCCACTGCTGCTTCATAGTTTGGATCTGAATTGATATTGTCCAAATACTCAACATAGGTAATCTTGTTGTCAGCATCTGCAACTAAAACTGCACGAGCTAACAAGTGCCATTCTTCGATAAGGACACCATATTCTTTTCCGAAACTATTGTCATAGTAGTCAGAAAGCATGATAGCATTTTCAAGACCTTCAGCACCACACCAACGAGCTTGTGCAAATGGTAGGTCCACTGAAATAGTAATTACCACTATATCATCTAGTTCTGACAATTCCTTGTTAAAGGTACGTGTTTGAGTTGAACAGATACCTGTATCAATGGATGGAAGGATAGAGATAACTTTTTTCTTACCGTCGAATTCTGAAAGTGTTTTTTGACTCAAATCTGTGGCTGTCAAGTTAAAGTCACGCAAGATATCTCCAACTTGAAGTTGCTTGTCTTCAGCTACTGTAACTAGTTTTCCAATAAATGTTGGCATGTTAGTCCTCCAATACTTTTTTAACTATTGTACTGTAAATATAGGGATAAGCCTAAGCATTTGTTTAGAATTTTTCAAACAGTAGTCTAATTTTTTCAGCAATAACTGCATTAATTGCAGGAATAACCTCATCCGCAAAGTTATTTAGGTAGGGATAATCACCAATTTGCACTCCATATATAGCATTTTTGAAAAGAGAAATATCATTTTGATCATTTCCAAAAGCTACAAAGTCTTTACCAAAGTGGTTTAAAACAGTACTAGCCTTGGTCACACCTTTAGGATTAATGTAAAGACACCTTTCGATATCATGATAACTAAGGTCTAAACATTCCAGTTTGTTTAGATTAAAGATAAGGTCTTCACGTATATCTTCATGCTCTACAAGTGGAATAACAACTTTGACGGGCTCATTAAGTTCATGAATAGACAAAATCCTTGCTTTGTTTAATGGATCAACATTTGAAAGAAAAGGGATTTGCTCAGAATTTTGAATAGCATAATTAAAGGTATCATCAATAAAATAAGGGAGATTATAAATATCACAGTAGCTAACAATCGTTCTTGGAGCAGAAGAAGGTATTCTGTATTGTGATACTAAGCGTTCATCTTAAAAAACTTCACCACCGTTTAAGCTAACTACTGTCAGCTTTCTCAATTCTCCTTCTAAAACACTAAGACAGTCTCTGTAAGAGCGTGCTGTTGCAAAAATAATTTCATGCCCGTATTTTGGTGCAGTTAAAAGAACCTTTTGTAGGTCTTTTGACATGGTCATACCATCAAAACATAGGGTTCCATCCAAATCAAAAACAAATTTCATAGGGATAGTATAACAAAAAACCAACTAAAGAGCTGGCTAAATCATTTTGTATTGAAATACTTAGATTTTATCAAGAGCTAGTTTTAAATCTTCAATCAAATCATCTGCGTTTTCCAAACCAACTGAGATACGAATTTGATTTGGAGTGACACCACAAGCTAGTAAATCAGCTTCTGCCAATTGTTGGTGAGTTGTTGTTGCAGGATGCACCACCAAAGATTTTGCATCAGCAACGTTAGCTAAATCTGAGAAGATTTCAAGATTATCTATAACGGTACGTGCTTCGTCTTGTCCACCTTTAACATGGAAAGTGAAAATAGAACCTGGTCCTTTAGAGAAGTATTTTTGTGCCAAATCATAGTAAGGACTTGATGGTAATCCAGGATAGTTAACTTTTTCAACTTTTGGATGATTTTCCAAAAAGTCTACGATTTTTTTAGTATTTTCGACGTGGCGTTCGACACGAAGTGAAAGTGTTTCAAGTCCTTGCAAGAGCAAGAAAGCATTGAAAGGTGCCAAGGCAGCCCCTGTGTCACGCAAAAGTTGTGTACGAAGGGCAGTTACAAATGCTGCTGGACCAACATCACGCGTATAGCTGATATTGTGGTAAGATGGGGCCTCGTCAACCAACTGTGGGAATTTGCCTGAAGCTTCCCAGTCAAATTTACCAGAATCGACGATAAGACCTCCAATAGTTGTTCCATGTCCACCGATAAACTTAGTTGCAGAATGAAGCACGATATCTACACCATGGGAGATAACATTGATGAGATATGGAGTTCCAAAAGTATTGTCAGCAACCAACGGAATCTTATGACTGTGAGCAATCTCAGCAATTTTTTCAAAATCAGGAATATTGATAAGCGGATTTCCCAAAGACTCAATCAAGACAAGCTTGGTATTATCTTTGATAGCAGCTTCAATTTCTTCAGGATTGTCAACATCTACAAAAGTTGTTGTGATACCATAGCGTGGAAGAGTTTCTTTTAAGAGATTGAATGTCCCACCATAGAGGGTTGTTGCGGCAACAACATGATCGCCAGCATGTGCCAAACCAAGAATAGCATAGGTGATTGCAGCCATACCTGATGCCGTAGCCAGGGCCCCAACACCACCTTCGAGGGCTGCAATACGTTCTTCAAGTACTGCTACTGTTGGATTAGTAATACGTGTGTAGATATTACCAGGCTTTCTAAGGGCAAAGAGATCTTCACCTTCTTGAGCGTCGTCAAAAACATATGAAGTGGTTTGGTAAATTGGAACAGCACGTGATTTTGTTTCCTTATCAGGTGTTTGTCCAGCGTGTAATTGTAAGGTTTCAAATGAAAATTCTCGTGACATATGGGTGTCCTCCAAAACAAAAGTTGCCTTCATTCTACACCTAGAAAATCTAGCTGTCTAATAGAAATTTTTTATCAATGTGATAGGGAGGGATTATAAAAAGGACCTTTCGGTCCCTTTCTATTTCTTCACAATAGGTGCTACGCTTGCCAAGACTTTTTTAAGTCCAACTTCTGGAAATTTTATCTTAAGTTCCTGTGTCTTACCACTTCCAGTTACTTCTAGGACGGTACCATCTCCCCATTTCTTGTGGTGAGCGATATCTCCGATTTCCCAATCTGTAGCTGAGTTTCCAGAGTCTGAAGCCTTACTAAAAGGTAGTCCCCCAGTAGCTTTTGAAAATGGCTGAGCGCCAGTATGTTTTTGCGGCTGTGCATTTGCTTTTCTGGTCTGAAGCGCTTGTTGTAAACTCATGCCCTGACCAAATTGTATCGGCTCTTCCTTTGTAAAACGAACACCAAATGATGAATTAGCTGGACGTGCTAGACCTTGATATTGTAATAAATCATCTGAAATTTCACGTAAGAAACGGCTAGGACGATTATAGCTAGTCTTACCAAAAAGCGTACGCGTATTAGCGTTGGTAAGGAAAAGAATCTCTTCCGCACGAGTGATACCTACGTAAGCCAAACGACGCTCTTCTTCGAGTTCATCTGGCTCTTCTGAAGCACGTGACAAAGGGAAGACTCCTTCTTCCATACCGATTAGGAAGACAACTGGGAATTCAAGCCCTTTGGCGGCGTGGAGGGTCATTAAGGTTACTTCTGCTGCCTCAATCTCACCATCGTCCGTGTCAGCAATCAAAGCCAAATCATTCAAGAAACGGCCTAAACGGTCAATGCCTGTCTCATCTTCAGTTCCATCTGTATTAGTCTCGTCGAAATTCTTTGTTACAGACATGAACTCTTCAATATTTTCAATGCGTGATTGGCTTTCAAGCGTTTGTTGCATGGACAGAGCATCCAGATAACCAGACTTGTCTAAAATAGCTTCTACAGTATCGGTAATGCTTAGCCCATCCAACTGATCACGTAGGTTCAGAATCATGTTAGCGAAATCGTAAACACCTTGAGCTGCTTTCCCTTTAATGGGAGACAACATGATATTAGCTGAAGCATCTAGGAGACTCATGTTTTGCTCATAGGCAAAGTTCCGAAGCTTTTCAAGTGTGCCAGGCCCAACTCCACGTTTAGGTTCATTGACGACACGTTCAAAACTAATGTTATCCGAAGTGTTGGCAATCAAGTTCAAATAAGAAATAACATCACGAATCTCTTTACGGCTGTAGAATTTTGTCCCACCAACCATTGTATATGGAATATTAGACTTGAGCAAGGCTTCCTCAATGGTACGAGACTGAGCATTGGTACGGTAAAGAACAGCGAAGTCTTTGAAATTCTTGACTTTTTCACGGACGATATTATCGATTGTTGAAGCTACGAATACAGCTTCATCACGCTCGTCGTTAGCACGGTAATAAACAATCTGTTCACCTTCATCATTTTGAGTCCAAAGTTTCTTAGGACGGCGGTTGCGGTTGTTCTTGATGACATCGTTAGCCGCTTGAAGAATTTTCTTGGTTGAACGGTAGTTTTCTTCCAGAAGGACAACCTTAGCTTCAGGATAATCCTTCTCAAAATCAAGAATGTTCTGCATATCAGCTCCACGCCATCCATAGATTGATTGGTCAGCATCACCCACGACACAGATATTCTTAAAGCGTGAAGCTAGGAGTTTTACCAATTGGTATTGAGCATGGTTGGTATCTTGATACTCATCTACGTGAATGTACTGATAACGTTGCTGATAATAAGCGAGGACATCGGGATTTTTGTCAAAGAGACGAAGAGTCATCATAATCAAATCGTCGAAATCCATGGCCTCACTACGACGAAGTTCTTCTTGATAGGCCTTGTAACATTTGGCTACGATTTGCGTATACATGTCACCAGCTTGATGCTCATAAGCTATCTCATCTAAGAGGTCATTTTTGGCGTTAGAAATGGTCCCTAAAATGGCACGTTCATTCCACTTTTTAGGATCTAAATTCAGATTCTTGAGAATACGTTTCATCAAAGTACGTTGTTCTCCTGGATCTACAATAGTAAAGTTTCTGTTGTAGCCAATATGATCCGCTTCACGACGAAGGATTCGTACACACATGCTATGGAAGGTCGCAATCAAGGTTTCTGAAGTTGCGGGATTTAAAGCCACTGCACGTTCACGCATTTCACGGGCAGCCTTATTGGTAAAGGTAATGGCCAAAATATTCCAAGGATTGATCATTTTTTCGTCGATAAGGTAGGCAATGCGATGGGTAAGGACACGAGTCTTACCTGATCCAGCACCAGCCATAATCAAAAGAGGGCCTTCAGTCGTTTGGACTGCTTCGGCTTGTTGATCATTCATACCAGTTAATAATGGGTTCATCATATTCTCCATTCTCAAAAATAAGCTCTACTATTTTATCATTTTTTAGATGAAAATGCAGAGTCTATTCGTAATAGAAAAAAATAATTGAGTGAAAAACTGTTTGTTTTTGCTAGGGTCTCAGCTTAATAAAAAGGATGACATTACGTGCTTTTTGAGAGATTGAAAACTATAGATAACGATAAATTGAAAGCTCAATATTCGGATTTTTTACGTATATAATAAAATTATATGTTGACAGCGTTCGGTTTTTTCGATATGATGGAACCGTAATAAAATAATAACCGAGTGATGTCATCAGGATGACTGGTGATTGACGGACTTCTGGAGAGATCTTGAAACGGCTTATGCTGTAGACAAGACACCGAAGGGGCAAGGGATAAGACCCGAAACTCTCAGGTAAAAGGACAGAAAGCATTGAAAGTTTTTAACTTTCAGTAATAGCTTTGTACTTTCAGAGGTCTGGTTAAGCCAAACCTCTTTTTGACGTCTCGGTCTAAGGAGATTTTAAACGCATGTTAGACTTTTTCACTTCCATTGATGACTTTGTATGGGGACCTCCCCTTCTTGTCCTTCTTGTAGGAACTGGTATCTACCTTACAATCCGTCTTGGACTTTTGCAAATCATTCGTCTGCCTAAAGCCTTTAAACTTATCTTTGCTGAAGATAAAGGAGAGGGTGATATTTCTAGTTTTGCAGCCCTTGCCACAGCACTTGCTGCAACTATTGGTACTGGTAATATTGTTGGTGTTGCGACAGCCATTAAGACTGGTGGGCCTGGTGCTCTTTTCTGGATGTGGATTGCTGCTTTCTTTGGTATGGCAACCAAATATGCTGAAGGTCTCTTAGCCATTAAATTCCGTACGCTTGATGACCAAGGAAATGTCTCTGGTGGACCAATGTATTACATCACACACGGTTTTAGTGGAAAATGGCAAATAATCGCTAAGCCTTTAGCCTACTTCTTCGCTTTTGCTGGCGTTCTTGTCGCATGGTTGGGTATTGGTACCTTCTCGCAAGTTAACTCAATCACATCATCTCTTCAAAACAGCTTTGGTTGGTCACCAAAAATTGTTAGTGTTATCTTAGCTCTTATTACTGCTGCTATCATTTTCGGTGGTATTCAATCTATTTCAAAAGTATCCGAAAAAGTTGTGCCATTTATGGCTGGTCTTTACATCATTGCCGCACTTATTGTCATTTTTGCTAATTTCAATCAGCTGCTCCCTGTGCTTGAGATGGTTTTCCAATCAGCATTTACTGGTAAAGCTGCTGTCGGAGGTTTTGCTGGAGCAACTGTCATGGCTGCTATGCGACTTGGTATTGCGCGTGGGGTATTTTCTAATGAATCAGGTCTTGGTTCTGCCCCTATTGCTGCTGCTGCTGCCAAGACTGAAGAGCCTGTTGAACAAGGTTTGATTTCTATGACAGGTACCTTCATCGATACTATTATCATTTGTACGCTTACTGGACTTGCTATTCTCGTAACTGGACAATGGTCTGGTAGCTTAGAAGGTGCACCAATGACACAAGCGGCCTTCTCTTCTATTTTTGGAACTTTTGGAGAACTTGCTCTAACACTTTCTTTAGTCTTGTTTGCCTTTACGACTATTCTAGGTTGGTCATATTATGGGGAACGTTGTTTCGAATTTATTTTCAAATCTACCAAATTCCTCTCATTTTATCGTCTTATCTTTGTAGTTATGGTCGCTCTTGGTGGCTACCTAACACTTGAGGTTGTTTGGAAAATTGCGGATATCGTAAATGGCTTGATGGCATTGCCTAACTTGATTGCCCTCCTAGTCCTTTCACCAATTATTCTCAGAGAGTCTAAATCATATTTTGAACGTCATAAATAAGGAAAAGAGCTCAGGCTCTTTTTTCTTGCCTTTAAAGGTAACCAATCCTTGCTACTACTGCTCATTTGAGTTACAATGAAATTAAATCATTTTAAAACTTGTAAAGAAAAAAATCCAAAGGAAAAACTATGTCAATTACCAAAGAATTCGATACTATCACTGCTATCTCAACTCCCTTAGGTGAAGGTGCTATCGGTATCGTCCGCTTGTCTGGGACCGATGCTATTGCTATTGCTAATAAGGTTTTCAAAGGTAAAAATCTTGAAACCGTTGATTCTCATACTATCAACTACGGCCATATTGTCGAAAATAATGAAATTATTGATGAAGTCATGGTCAGTGTTATGCGTGCACCAAAAACCTTTACACGTGAGGATGTCGTAGAAATCAATACACATGGTGGTGTCGCAGTTACCAATGAAATCCTTCAACTCCTGATTCGTTCTGGTGCTCGTATGGCCGAACCAGGGGAATTTACCAAACGTGCCTTCTTAAATGGACGGATAGATTTGACCCAGGCTGAAGCTGTCATGGATTTGATTCGTGCCAAAACTGATAAGGCTATGACTGTTGCTGTCTCTCAGTTAGATGGTTCGCTTAAAAATCTCATTAACAACACACGCCAAGAAATCCTTAATACTTTGGCACAAGTCGAAGTCAATATTGATTACCCAGAGTATGATGATGTTGAAGAAGTTACCACAAATCTAGTCCGTGAGAAAACTCAAGAGTTCCAGGCTCTCTTGGAAAATCTTCTTGCAACTGCCAAACGAGGAAAAATCCTACGAGAAGGTCTTTCGACGGCAATCATAGGCCGTCCTAATGTCGGAAAGTCTAGCCTTCTCAACAATCTCCTACGTGAGGAGAAAGCCATCGTCACTGATATTGAAGGGACTACCCGTGATGTTATTGAAGAATACGTTAATATCAAGGGTGTTCCTCTTAAGTTAATCGATACCGCTGGTATTCGTGACACAGATGATGTGGTCGAAAAAATTGGTGTTGAGCGTTCTAAAAAAGCTCTTGAAGAGGCTGATTTGGTCCTTCTTGTGCTTAATAGCTCTGAACCACTTACCGACCAAGACCGTACACTGCTTGACATCAGCCAAAATAGCAACCGAATCATTCTCTTAAATAAGACGGACCTTCCACAAGCTATCCAGACTGAAGAGCTTCCTGAGGACCTTATCCCAATTTCAGTCCTCAAAAATGAAAACATTGACAAAATCGAAGATCGTATCAACCAACTCTTCTTTGATAATGCTGGCTTAGTAGAAAAAGATGCTACTTATCTTTCAAATGCACGCCATATCTCACTCATTGAAAAGGCGCTTGAAAGTCTCGAAGCCGTTAATCAAGGTCTTGAATTAGGTATGCCTGTTGACCTATTACAAGTTGATATGACTCGCACATGGGAAATTCTTGGCGAAATTACTGGTGACGCCGCACCGGATGAGCTTATTACTCAACTCTTTAGTCAGTTCTGTCTCGGTAAATAGACATAACTTAATTTATGTAAAAAGATAGATTGCTATCTTTTTATTTTAAATTAAGTTATTACAGGATACTGTCAATAATTATGTGTAAACACTCAAGTAGAGTTGAAGAATGTTAATCAAATAAGCTTTCAAGTGTGTCAGCACATTGGCCAAACCCTTTATGGATGCGTTGATTTTGCTTGAAATTATAATCTTCAAACAGGGTAACTAAATAACGTTCCAGAGCCTCCTCGTTAGGAAAAAGAACCTTCTTTTTCGTTTGACGTTTGATTTCTTTGTTAAGAGACTCAATGAGGTTTGTCGAATAAATGCTATGCCAAATCTGGTAGGGAAACTGATAAAAAGTTAAAAGATTATCCGTATTCTCCAGACTTTCCATGACTTTCCTATACTTTGGTTTCCATTCGGCGATAAAGTTCTCTAAAATTTGCACTGCCATTTCTAAATTTTCAGCACGATAAATCGTTTTAAATTGCTCCAGAATAACCGCTCTATCTGCTCGTTTCACTTTACTAGCTAGATTTCGACTAATATGAATTAAGCAACGTTGTTGTTTAGCTAATGGGTAAGCCTGATTGATAATCTGTTCAAGCCCCTTGAAGCCATCGGTCACTACAAGAGAAACCTGTTGGATTCCTTGGTTTTGAAGCTTGTCTAACAGGGTGGACCAAGAAGCATTGTTTTCATTTGGGGCGATTTCATATCCAAGAACAGCCTTCTGTCCTTCTGGTGTAATGCCAAGTGCGATATGAATACATTCTTTACTAACGGTTCCACGTCTTAAGGGGAGATAGGTTCCGTCAAGAAATAAAACAGAGTAATTGGCTTCTAAGCTTCGCTCATGAAAAGTAGCGACATTCTCCTGAGTTGCTTTTGAGATATTAGAAATTGTGGCAGGACTATAGTGATGACCATACATTCGCTCGATGATATCACTAATTTCTCGAGTCGTTACACCGGTTTGATAGAGTTTGATAACCATCTCTTCCAAGTGGTCATCTCGACGTCCATAAGCGGGAAGCAAAGCTGGACTAAAGTTCCCATTACGATCTCTAGGAATACTCAACTGAACAGTCCCATATTTGGTTTCGAATTTCCGTGCATAGCTTCCGTTACGACTATTCCCAGAATTATAGCCTAATTTATCGTAAGGTTCATACCCTAAAAAGGCTGATAACTCTGCTTGAAGCAGATCATTCATTGCTGTTTCAAGAGAAGTACGGAAAAATTCATCAATATCTTGCTTTTGGGCTAGGAAGTTAAGTAGTTCTGTGGTAAACTGAGTCATAGGAATAAATCTCTTTCTAGTAATGTTTTGCAACTCTACTATAACGGATTTATTCCTTTTTGTGTTTACACAACTTATTTTACACTACCTATTACAGAAATACAATTATGTTAAAAATAATAAATTTATACCTTAAAATGATTTTGCCATGCTTTTCGAAAAAGAAAATGCTGTCATGGTACTATCCTATGATTTTGAAAGGTTAATGATGGGCCAACAAACTACTGATACTGATTTTAAACATTTTATAGATTTTGATGATAATCTTCTTTTTTAGACTAACTGAAACTAAAGTTGACAATGGACGACCTGACATTCTTTTTCATTGGCACCCAGAACTTGAAATCTAATACGTCTATGAAGGGACTGCTCGCTATCACATTGATTATGACTATTTTGATAGTCAGGCTGGAGATATCTTTCTAATTCGTCCTAATGGACTCAATTCTGTCCATCCTATTGCTAATCAGTCGCACCATACTAACACTCTTCATTTTCATTTAGATATGTTAGGACAATTTCTAGTGGATCCTCTTAGTCTCCGTTATCTTCAACCCTTACAAAATTCTAATTTTAAGTTCAAACAATGTTTAAAACCAACTGATGAGGGGTATTCTGAAATTAAGGGAACCCTATTTGCAATTTTTAAGATCATTAGACAAAAAGAGAGACACTACGGGATTTTGCTTAAGTCCAAATCGGAGGAACTCATCTACCTTTTCTACTACTATCGTTTGGTAGAGAGAAAGACTTCTGATGATCATTATCGTAAAAATGAAAAAATTCGGGAAATCATTGATCACATCAATAAGCATTATGTCGAGACGCTTACTATTGAACAATTGTCCGAGCTCATGGGGTACAGTAAGACGCATTTTATGACCATATTTAAACAACATACAGGTACCTCTTGCACTGAATTTATTATTATTCAGGATAGACTGAATGCTGCTTGTGAGGAACTCCGTAATAGCGTAAAACCAGTTTTAGAAATTTCTACGAGCGTTGGTTTTAACAACCTTTCAAACTTTAACCGCCAATTTAAGCATTATTATGCTCAAACACCGAGCCAGTACAGGAAGACACATAGCAACAAGAAAACAAATAAGAGTTAACCATTGGTTAACTCTTATTATTTATGCAGAGAAGCTATTTAGTTTTTCTCTTTACCTTTGTGTTTGCCACTAAGTCCAAACATCGTAAGCAACATGCCCAGTCCAAGAAGACCTGCATGTGAAGCTTTATCCCCTGTTGTTGGAAGTTCTTCGGTTTGGCTTGGAGTTTCAGTAACTTTTTCAGTTTCCTTAAGAGTTTCGTTTGAAGTTTAAACGAAGAAGACTTTACCGTTAGGTGTTGTTACTACTTTAGATACCACTGGTTTCGTTTTTTCTGAAACTTTAGAAGCTACAGTTGAGTCAACAGGATTTACTGGATTAACCGTTGTATCTTCTGCATTCTTTTTCTTGTTCAAAGCAGCAAAATTGGCACTTGAAATAGAAATTTTACGTGAATTAGGATTAATAACTGCGTATTTCGTAAGATCTGCATGCGTCAAGTAATCGGCAAAGACTGTATTGAGTGAAGGACCTTCTTCACGAAGACCACCAAGCATTGTGAAGCCATCACCACCAGCAAGCCAAGAAATCGTTTGTTACTAGATAATAAGTTTCAGTAGTGTTGAGTGGTTTATAGACACCAGTTTCTGGATCTAAGATGTCAATTGATAGGATACGTTTTTCAGTTGGAAGAGTTGTGTCATAATATACACGAGCTCCAGCGACTTGAAGGAAGCCACCTGAAGGTTCAAGAAGAGGTTGACCATTTTCGTCAAAAACATTTTTACCACTTTCATTAACTTGGAGAATTGATCCAAGTGATTTCACAAACATATCATAGATGTTTTGTCCAGTTACTTGAATTTGAGCAACAGAGTTACCAAATGGAAGAACGGCAATAATGTCACCTTTAGTAATCGGTTTGTCCTTAGCAATTGTTTCACGAAGACCACCACCGTTAGTTACTGCAAGATTTGATTTGTGTGTAAAGTCAGACTGACCATAATCCAAAAGTGCGTCAGCAACCGCATTACCGAGGTTTGTTTCACGAACACGAACGTCCATACGGTCACCGCTAAGTTTTACAGGACTATTGTCAATGGCAACTTTAGAAGATTCTGCCTTGTACTTAGCTTGAATGTCATCAATCATAGCTTTAACAGTAGGGTTAACTTGGTAATTTTTCTTAGCTTCGTCATGTGTAATCACTCCATGTGACAAAACACGGTCAGAATTATAGACAACACGGCCAACATTATTTAGGTGGCTACCTGTTTGATTGTAAATAACATTATCTCCGTAAGTTGCTGTATGAAGGGTATGTGAGTGCCCATCTAGAACAAGTACACATTTACCTTTAAGTGGTGCATAATTTGAAAGAGCTTTTGCCAAAGTTGATCCACGCCATTCTACTGGTGTCGTAGTATCAATACCCAAATGAGCAAGAACAATATAAGTTTTGTAATCTTTACCTTCGGCACGAGCGTTTGATTCTACTTGGTCGACCACAGCCTTAACTTCAGTAATAGGATCAGTGAAAGAGACACCAGGAAGGTTGCGTGGGTGTGTTTTAGTAGCTGTTTCAGGTGTCATAACACCAATAACTACTACTTCATCTCCATCAATACCAGGCGTTTTATCAACGATTGTCGATGGTTGGAAAAGACGAACACCGTTGACATAGACGTTAGATGTGATGATTGGGAAATTGATTTGTTTGCTCAAACGACGCAATTGATCAAGTCCAAAGTCAAACTCATGGTTACCGACTGTCATGGCATCAAAACCGACCGCATTCATAACAGCAGCCATATCCTCACCCTTGGAACTATTTGAAATTAGAAGACCTTGGAAAGAGTCCCCAGAATCAAAGACAAGGGTTGTTCCTTTAGACCGCGTGTCATTTGCGATACCTGATAAGAGTGCATCGCCAATGACTCCGTTATAGTCACCCTCTACCATACGACCGCGAACGTCGTTAGTATGAAGAACAGTTACAGTATCATTATTGTCACTTGCGCTAGCGTTTGTCACAACTGCTGGTGTTGCTGGGCTTGCAGCTGCAGTTGCTGTTTCATTGGCCGCAGCAACTGGTGCTACGCTAGTTTCAGCTGTTGAAGTTGGTTGAGCTAGCTAGAGGTGTTGCAGACTCGTTTGACGCAGTTGTTGCTGCAGTAGATGTCATATCGGTAGTTGCCTCTGTGGTTACTACTTCTGTACTTGGTGCTGTAATAACTGTACTAGTTTCTACTTCGTCAGCCTTAACAGCATTAGCCAAGATGGCTGTTGATACAAGTAGGGTCGATAGGGTCGTTGCAACGATTGTTTTCTTTTTCATCACTAAAAAAACTTTCAAAAGAATATCGTTAATATTATATCATAATTATATGTATGTAATCGGTTGAAATATTAAATAATTCTAAATATTGTGATAAACAGACCAAGATACTTTTCTCGGTCTGTTTTACTCTTAATATACCGTTAAACGTTTTTCGACTTGCCCTTGAAGAAGCTCTAAAATGAAACTAAGTACCCAGTAAATAAAGGCAATTAGAATATACATAGACATGTAGTCATACTCACGCCCACCAATAATTTTTGCGTTTTGGAAAAGGTTAGGCACTGTAATCATAGCAGCCAATGAGGAACTCTTAACCATATCAATAATGACATTGCAAGTGGTGCTACTGCAATACGTAGGGCTTGAGGTAAAATGATGTGACGAATAATTGGCTTTTGAGGAAGTCCTAGAGATTGAGCAGCCTCCCACTGTCCCTTATCTACAGCAGAAATGGATGAACGGAAAATCTCTGCCATATAGGCTGCACTTACGGTAGAAAAACCAATTATGGCATATAGAAGGGCGGGTATCTGGATGCCAACATAAGGCAGGCCAAAGTAAAGAATGAAGAGCACGACCAACATAGGAACCCCACGCATAAATGAAATGTAGATACGGGCTGGATACTTTAACCAAGGCTTTTGTGACATCCGCATAACGGCAAGAAGAATAGCAAAAAAGTTTCCAATGATAAAGCTCAAAACTGAGATTCCTAAGGTATATATAAGGCAGACCTGATAGGACATAAGGAATGCTTTTTAGAATCAGTGAAAAATCAATAATCATAAGTCTAACTTTCTAAACTTTTCTTTTGCCATACTTTTGGACATCCCAGCGGGTACCTCATTCCTTTAACTTAAATTCGTTCACCCTCTATTGTATAGATAAATCCACGGTCTGACCACTAATTCGCCCTATTTTACGATATCTTCACGTCAACCTATCGGTTAAGCACGGCTAATATGATATTATTTTGATACTAAATTGAGTAAATAATGGTAGTGTAAAATAAGTTGTGTAAACACAAAAAGGAATAAATCCGTTATAGTAGAGTTGCAAAACATTACTAGAAAGAGATTTATTCCTATGACTCAGTTTACCACAGAACTACTTAACTTCCTAGCCCAAAAGCAAGATATTGATGAATTTTTCCGTACTTCTCTTGAAACAGCAATGAATGATCTGCTTCAAGCAGAGTTATCAGCCTTTTTAGGGTATGAACCTTACGATAAATTAGGCTATAATTCTGGGAATAGTCGTAACGGAAGCTATGCACGGAAATTCGAAACCAAATATGGGACTGTTCAGTTGAGTATTCCTAGAGATCGTAATGGGAACTTTAGTCCAGCTTTGCTTCCCGCTTATGGACGTCGAGATGACCACTTGGAAGAGATGGTTATCAAACTCTATCAAACCGGTGTAACGACTCGAGAAATTAGTGATATCATCGAGCGAATGTATGGTCATCACTATAGTCCTGCCACAATTTCTAATATCTCAAAAGCAACTCAGGAGAATGTCGCTACTTTTCATGAGCGAAGCTTAGAAGCCAATTACTCTGTTTTATTTCTTGACGGAACCTATCTCCCCTTAAGACGTGGAACCGTTAGTAAAGAATGTATTCATATCGCACTTGGCATTACACCAGAAGGACAGAAGGCTGTTCTTGGATATGAAATCGCCCCAAATGAAAACAATGCTTCTTGGTCCACCCTGTTAGACAAGCTTCAAAACCAAGGAATCCAACAGGTTTCTCTTGTAGTGACCGATGGCTTCAAGGGGCTTGAACAGATTATCAATCAGGCTTACCCATTAGCTAAACAACAACGTTGCTTAATTCATATTAGTCGAAATCTAGCTAGTAAAGTGAAACGAGCAGATAGAGCGGTTATTCTGGAGCAATTTAAAACGATTTATCGTGCTGAAAATTTAGAAATGGCAGTGCAAATTTTAGAGAACTTTATCGCCGAATGGAAACCAAAGTATAGGAAAGTCATGGAAAGTCTGGAGAATACGGATAATCTTTTAACTTTTTATCAGTTTCCCTACCAGATTTGGCATAGCATTTATTCGACAAACCTCATTGAGTCTCTTAACAAAGAAATCAAACGTCAAACGAAAAAGAAGGTTCTTTTTCCTAACGAGGAGGCTCTGGAACGTTATTTAGTTACCCTGTTTGAAGATTATAATTTCAAGCAAAATCAACGCATCCATAAAGGGTTTGGCCAATGTGCTGACACACTTGAAAGCTTATTTGATTAACATTCTTCAACTCTACTTGAGTGTTTACACATAATTATTGACAGTATCTAAATAATTTGTATTTTACACCATTTTAGCATAAAATAGAAAGATATTTTTAATAAATATGTTTGTAACGTTGTTAATTCAATAATAACGTATCAAAAATCAACCGGAGGATTTTATGGAAGACAAAGGAAAGACATTTTTCGGGCAACCTTTAGGACTGTTAACACTATTCATGACTGAAATGTGGGAGCGTTTCTCATACTATGGTATGCGCGCCATCTTGCTTTACTATATGTGGTTCCTCATCAGTACTGGTGATCTACACATTACACGAGCAACAGCCGCATCAATCATGGCAATTTACGCTTCAATGGTTTACCTTTCTGGTACGATCGGTGGTTTCGTAGCCGATCGTATCATCGGAGCACGTCCAGCTGTATTCTGGGGTGGTGTTCTCATCATGCTTGGACATATCGTGCTCACTTTGCCTTTTGGCGCAAGCGCATTGTTTGGGTCAATCATCTTAATTATTATCGGAACTGGTTTCTTGAAGCCAAACGTTTCAACATTGGTTGGGACATTGTATGACGAACATGATCGTCGTCGTGACGCTGGTTTCTCAATCTTTGTGTTTGGTATTAACTTGGGTGCGTTCATTGCACCACTTATTGTTGGTGCTGCACAAGAAGCTGCAGGTTACCACGTGGCCTTCTCATTGGCAGCAATCGGTATGTTTATTGGTTTGCTGGTTTATTACTTCGGTGGTAAGAAAACATTGGATCCGCGTTACTTGCGCCCAACTGATCCACTAGCACCAGAAGAAGTTAAGCCATTACTGGTTAAAGTAAGCTTAGCTGTTGCTGGCTTTATTGCAATCATCGTTGTGATGAACCTTGTCGGTTGGAATTCATTGCCTGCCTACATCAATCTCTTGACGATTGTTGCGATCGCCATTCCAGTCTTCTATTTTGTTTGGATGATTGCTTCAGTCAAGGTTACGGCAACAGAACGTTTGCGTGTTGTATCATACATTCCACTCTTCATCGCCGCTGTTTTGTTCTGGGCGATTGAAGAACAAGGCTCAGTTGTGTTGGCAACATTTGCTGCTGAACGTGTTGATTCATCTTGGTTCCCTGTCTCATGGTTCCAATCATTGAACCCACTCTTCATCATGCTTTACACACCATTCTTTGCTTGGCTATGGACTGCCTGGAAGAAAAATCAACCATCATCACCAACAAAGTTTGCCGTTGGTTTGATGTTTGCCGGCTTAAGCTTCTTGCTCATGGCCATTCCTGGTGCTTTGTATGGCACAAGTGGTAAAGTATCACCACTATGGTTAGTTGGGTCATGGGCCCTTGTTATCGTCGGTGAAATGTTAATTTCACCTGTCGGCCTATCCGTCACAACCAAGTTGGCACCAAAAGCCTTCAACTCTCAAATGATGTCAATGTGGTTCTTGTCATCAGCGGTAGGTTCTGCTTTGAACGCACAACTGGTGACATTGTATAACGCCAAATCTGAAGTCGCTTACTTCTCTTACTTCGGATTAGGTTCTGTTGTACTTGGTATTGTTCTCGTCTTCCTATCAAAGCGTATTCAAGGTTTGATGCAAGGTGTTGAATAAATTGCATAAAAAAAGCGCTCATATATTGTGAGTGCTTTTTTTATGCTTAATTATTTCACATCGTCGGGCTTTGTCAGCAACTTTTTCAGCAGCCTTGTCAACATTTTCATTAACTTCTTTAGCCTTATCAGCAGCTTTATCAGAGAAATCTTCAGCTTCAACTTGACCCGCGCCAGCATTCCGTGTCACATCGTCAGGCAGATTGACAGAACCATGAATCTGGGCATCACTGATATTTTTGAAACCAAACTCAGGAGTGCTAGAACGCCCTAAAATAATGAAGCCCAGTTCTTCAAGCTTCTTGACATAGTTATCCGTTTCTTTAGCATGGTAACTTGTAAATAGGCGAGAACCTGCTGTTGAAGGCTCTCCCCGGCTTGCTCCTGACCTAAATCCTTCAGGAAAATTGGTACTCCTGAAAAAGGCTTATCAGAAAAATCTCGATTTTCTGCTTCTACCAATGCTTTCTCGTAACGTTGACTGACGATAACATTGGTTTTAGTATTCGTCCTCTACGCTTCACTTATAGTATCCTTTACTAGTTCTCGAGGACTGACCATCTTATTTTGCACGGCTTAAGCCATTGCTGTCACATCTGACCACTCATTTATTGTCATCTCATAATCTCCTGCTTCTATTATCTTCTAAATTATACTAAAAAAAAGCGAAACGCCTAAAACGTTCCGCCTTAAATCATAATAATTAGTCTTGCCAAGTTTCTTGGTTTTCTTTGAATTTCTTCAAGAGTTGAAGTCCGTCTGCAGTGATGTAACCTTTAACTTTAGCAACCTTAATCAACTCAGTGTAGTTTGAAAGAGTGACCAATTTCACACCAGCTTCTGCGAAGTTTTTCTCAGCTTTTGGCAATTCGTAAGTGAAGATAGCCACAACACCAATAACATCAGCCCCTTCACGCTCTGCAGCAGCGACAGCATCAAGTACTGACCCACCAGTTGAAATCAAGTCTTCAACAACAACCATTTTTTCGCCTTTAACCACACGGCCTTCGATCTGGTTACCAGCACCGTGATCTTTTGGCTTGCTACGGATGTAAGCAAATGGAAGGTTCATTTTGTCTGCAATGATCGCACCGTGAGGAATACCCGCAGTTGCAGTACCAGCAATTACTTCTACTTCCGGAAACTCTTCTTTAATCTTTTTCACGAACCCATTTTCAATAAGTGTACGTGTTTCAGGATAAGACAAAGTGATACGGTTATCAGTGTAGATTGGTGATTTAATTCCTGATGCCCATGTAAATGGCTCTTCAGGTTTAAGGTAAACCGCTTTGATATCTAGCAAGTCTGAAGCAATTTGTGATGCTAATGTCATAATTATGTTCCTCCGTAAAGCGTTTTCTATAGTTTATTATAACCCAATTCTTTCTATTTTTCTTAAGAAATCAGGTATTTTTGAAAATTTATTGATCGTTCCATTGGGCCTTGATGTCGTGATAAGCTGCCACTGGATCTTCAGCTTGCGTAATTGGGCGACCGACAACAATGTAGTCTGAACCAATTTGATGAGCATCAGCAGGTGTCATGACCCGTTTTTGGTCACCAACCGCTGCTCCTGCTGGACGAATACCAGGTGTCAAACAAACGAAGTCTTGGTTAGTTGCTTCTTTGATTTTGGCTACTTCGTGTGCTGAACAGACAACACCATCGAGACCTGCTTCAGCAGTTTTCTGAGCATAATGAACCACTGATTCTTGAAGTGTGGTTTGGATATTTTGAAAATCACGCATCTGCTCTTCAGACGTAGAGGTCAACTGGGTTACAGCAATCAAGATTGGTCCATCTCCCAAGCCTTCACGCGCAGCTTTCATCATCTCCACACCACCAGCCGCATGCACATTTGTCATATCAACGCCAAGGTTAGACAAGACACGCATAGCTGATTTGACAGTATTTGGAATATCGTGAAGCTTAAGGTCAAGGAAAACACTATGGCCAAGCTCTTTAACGTAGCGTACAATCTCAGGACCAGCCGCATAGTAAAGTTCCATACCAATCTTCACATAGAGCTTTTCATCAGCAGGAAACTTAACAAGAAAAGCCTTCACATCCTCAAAAGTCGGGAAATCAAGGGCAATAACAGGACGTTTTTCACTCATTTCTTATATCCTTTCACAAAAAAACCTCCGCCAGTCAGCGAAGGTTGCACGAAAACAGGGCAGTCCCTACCCTTAGTGATGCCATAACATCTCAGTACACCTTTCTCGCCTCTCTGGACTCGATTAAAGGTTCAGTTCAATTTGTTCTATTATAGCGCTTTTATTAGGGAATGTCAAAGGGGGATGACACCCAAATATCTATTCAAGCATCTTTATAAGCTCTTTATTTTGTTTGTCATAGTAGTTAAAATAGCTCGAATCAATACCCAAACAATCAACAAGAAGCAATCGCAAGTTTTCAGAAAGTTGTTTTAACTTCTTACGACTTAATAATCGCGTATCAATTTCTGACAAACCGTGAGCAACTTTATTTCGTTCACCATTCAAACTTAAAATGCCATTAATCGCTGTCTGAAGCTGAGAATCATATTCATAGAACTCAAGGATATTCAAGTAAGATAATAGATTAAGTGTAGATTGTACTGAAAAAATGCGTTCTTCAGTGTCTTCAATACCCCTAGATTTTTTCATTTTCTTATCAATATCGTCTAAAATTGCCTCACAATCAGGAAAACTTGGATTAAGTTTTGGCAGATTGCCATCAAATACAATTAAGCCCTCATGATCTTTTTTGATGGTTTCTTCGATGACAAATTCAGCTAGTGATTTTGCCTTAATTAAGACATCAGCAATATGCTCACGTTCTTTTAAAACATCAATCATCAAATAGTAATTCAAAGCCTTCTTTTGGGAGTCATCGAGAGGAAACGATAGGATATCTGAAAGAATAGACTGATTTTTGAAAACTCGTGAAAAATCGTATAGTTTCTCACGAATATAAGCGATTTTCTTTTTAGAAAGTAATTTATTATATTCTTTTCGATTGATTATCGCTTCTGCTGCTTGATAATCAAAGGAAGCAATTAAACTTCTAAGATGACGTTTGACTAATGCTTGAGTAAATTTCTCAGATTTATCTTTAATACTTCGGTCAACAAAATCCAGCCTATTATCTTGATTTTCCATAATTAGAGCATCTATCTCAGACTCAGTCAGAGCTGTGTATTCTCTGTTTGCTCTATTTTTAGGAGTAGCAACCTGAATAGCTTGTGTGTTATAGTCATTGATACGGTTAAGGGCAAAGAGAGCTGAAATAATTTGTGGTGTACCTGATGACAAGTTCAAGATGATTTCGTTATCGTCATTAGTATACTTTTGAACAATTTGCCCCATAACTTCATACATTTTGTCAAAAAGAAAGACTTCGTCGTTATTCAAGATTGTAGAGTCAATTTCAATAATAGGGTTATAGCCTTCGATTGAGAGCAAAACCTTATTTATCAAATCTTGTTTGACCATCATTTCTTGACTATATACAAGGACAATCTTGTCAGGTCTATAATTTCTTGCGATATGAAGTAAAGCTGCATCGTGATTATTACTTATAGGATCAGTGGTCCCCACAGCAGAGATTAATATTTTCAACTTGGATCACCTCTTTAGTTCAACTTAGTCAATAATATTTTATTCAAATCATGATAAAAATTAAAATCACTCTGGCTAAAATGGTATTGTTCTCTAACCAAAGTTTTTAAGGTTTTCATAGCTATCCCCAGTTGTTTAACTGCATCTGAGTCCAAAGGACTTAAGCTGTGGGCAACCTTATTTCTAGAAGAATTCATATCAATAATTGGAGCGATTGTTCTCTTAAGTTTAAATTCTTTCGTTGCTTTTAAAAGTTTACTGTAATCAAAGAGACTTAGATAATATTTCTGAATATCTTCACAATATTCATCTATTAAACCTGGGTATCTTTTTTCAATATAGTCTTCCAAAATAAATTCCGTTAAATTTTTTATTCGTATAAAACTTTCACTTACGTTCCCACGTTCTCTTTGTAGTTCAATGGTCAAATAGGCACTAAGAATTTTTTGTTCTTCTTCCTTCAATTTTTTATGACGTAACCCTTTTGGAACATCTTGTTTAGACAGACAGTTGACAACATCGCGGATTTCTTCTCTAACACTTTTTAAATTCGGGAAATCTGATAATTGGTCTAGAATATCTAGTGCCGCCTTATAATCAAACTTCTCAATAAAATCTCGAGCAGTTTTCTTCAATAGAGCCTGACTAAATTTTTCGGCATTATCTTCAATCGTTCGATCAATGAAATTGACTTTATTATCTTTATTGACTTCGATGAGTTCATCGATATTCTCATCATTATCATGACCGATATTCTCGTTTGAAGCGTGTTCGGGACTCGAAACTTGAACCGCTTTGACATTGATACCATTTAAACGATTAATCACAAATAGAGCAGATTTGATTTGTGGTGTTGCGCTAGAAAGATTCAAGATAAATTCATCTTCTTTAGTATAGTATTCTTGCAAAATATCAGAGAAACGTTGAAACATCACATCAAAAATATGAACCTCATTATCACTAATAATGGGATCATGAATTATGAGTTCAGGCTCATAATTAGGAGCAATAGAAAACAAGGCTTTTTCAATATTACCTTGTTTTTTTGCAGTATGTTCTGAAAAAATCAATATAACTTTTTCGGGACGATATTTTCTTGCAATATGAATTAAGGAGCCATCATGAAAATTTCTAAAAGGGTCTGTGTCACCTACAGCTGATATAAGTACTCTCATTTATCAATCTCCTTAATCATGAAATTAGCTTTTCCCATTTCATAAAAGGACTCGTGGTTCTTGATTAATGAATGATTACCAGATGGAATCTTAACTATTTTAAGAGGTGCTTTTGTGAGCTTAAGAACTCCTTTTTTAACCATTTTAGTTTTCATTCGACTGTATCGTCTTTGTAAAATACCATCAGCTTGCTTAAATAGAGTCTTTGTCCAAGCACCGCTCCCCGCACCTAAATAAATTGGGTATTGTAGATTGGCTTGAATCTTATCATCAGGAAATTCAGATAGGAAAAATGCCTTATAGTCTTTATAAAACGCTTGTGCTCTCTTACCTAATTCTTCAATCAATCTTCCAGCTTCATCAGTGGTTGTTGTAATCTCAAATTCAATTTTTGTTAATGGAGAGATTGATTCTCTATACAAGGGAAGTGGTTTAGCTTTATTTGTTTTCGCTGAATAATCCCATTTCTGCACTAAGATAAGACGCTTATTATCAAAAGGCTTACTATCACTCACACGAATTGCGTTAAACAAATCATCGTATTCTTTTCCCTTTTTTGGTCCCCAAGGGATAAGGTTCTTATTCTCTTTCGGAAATCTTCCAAAGTCATTTACAGCATTTTCATTATTCCACTTAGGGGTAGTATTCATTAAAATGGTACGAATAGCACCTTTTAGTGAGCTACCAGGAATGTAGGGATTTCCAAAAGCATCTCGAATAAACTTATTAACTTCGTTAATAGCTCCGGCTGAATTAGGATTTCTGTCCGATTCTAAACCTGTTTCAGAGATACTATAACCTCCAAAAGAACGCTCTGCAATTCGGTTATCATTTAAGAAGGAAATAAGACGATTATTACGTGCATTTGGACGAGTTTGAATTAGAAATGCTTCAAACTTTTCAGCAAGCCTCTTCTCCACCATTTTATTATAGAATTTCCCCATGTCAGGAAAGTAAAACTTCTTATTTTCATAGATAAATTCTCTAGAGGTATACTTCTCTCCATTACCAATATGAATTGGAGCAAGTGTCAGGAGGCTTAATTTAAATGTTCTATAGTCATTTTTCATTTTTATACCTCCAATTTAAAGAAGAGTGGTTTAGCATAATTTAAAACAGCATGAGGGAAATCAAGTGGTCTCACATCAACAATCTGACCTTCAAATGTTTTACTAAAAGTTGAACCAGAAGCAAATTTGTAAAGATCCTGCTTACGATAATTCTCATTGGTAGCATGACTAAATGCAAAACCACTTGATTTAGTTAATAAGTAATGTCCATCTTCCATTGCTTCTTCAAGGTCAGCATCTACAGGAAGTGCTGTCGTAAGACTCATCACTTTATCTGAATGATTCTTAGTCAGTCTATCTGACAATTCTAGTGGGATATTTTGAATATCTAACTCAAAACGACCAAAACCACTTGAACGCTTTCCACCAAGACCTGAATACTGAAGACTAGACATCAACTCATTAAGCAAATCAGATTCGTTTGCGATGACGTAAAGCGACGTATCATTTGAAAATCTAGTTGTAGCTACCTGATAAAGATTGCCATCCTTATGTGGTTGATTTTTTGTCACAGTATCAATGACTGCATGCTCTTCATTTTCAAATAACTCTCCATTGAGATAATCGTCAACATTTTCTAGAGCAAGAAATTGCAGTTTCTTAGACAATTTTGCTTGACGGCGAACCTCTTTGACATCAACTGATTGATCTATTTGGTCATGTTTGGGATAACCAATAGGTTTCGGCAAAAAGGGACCAAATTGAAATGGAAAGGCATCTGTGAGCGTGAACTTGTCTTGGTTAGCTTCCGCAAGAAATGCATCGAGTTTTCCCATTTTTAGGGATTCTAGCACTAGTGCTGAGAAGATACGGTCTGCTGAGAATGTTAATTTTGAGCTATCAAGAGTGCCCGAACCAAAATGAGCATTCTGAAAGGTCATAATATACAGTTTATAGGTCATATTAGACCTCCGCAGTTAAAAGTTCATTTAATGTTTTAACATCATAATTACCAAATACGGTAGTAGCTTTGAGTTTTTCAAAAGCAACCTTACCGTAACCTCGAGATCCAGAACCACCAAGATAATCAAGTTCAAGCAGTTTTAAACCATCTCGAATCACTTTGAAATCTTCTTCGACTTGATTTTCATTCTCATCTGTAATTTCATAAATCAACTCGAAATCAAAAGTACTGTTACGAATAGCACGTTCAATTTGTCTTGGATTAGCTTCGGCAGTGATACGGTCAATTGTATTTTCAAATTTTACTTCTGTATAACTTCTTACCCCAAGAGAGTCTAGCTCATCAGCGTTTGACAAGAAGGCATCACGAAAAATCAAGCGTCCCATTTTGAATCGTTTATCTTTACTATTCCCAAATAAACGGCTAAGAATATCACTGTCATCGCTTGGTTTCTCAGCTACCTTTTCATTATAAACCTTGGCAAGAAGCGTTCTCATTTTTCCTTTGAGACTTGAACCAGGAATGATCGGTATGTTGGTAATAGGATCTTTAATAACAGGCGAATCGATTGCACCAATGGCTGCAAAAGCATCGCTTCCACCAATATGGAGGCCTGTCTCTAAACGAATTTGAGCTGAAAATTTAATCTTAGCGAATGTCATTAATCTTTACCTCCATAAAACTTGAAATAGGCTACTAATGCTTCCATATATCTACAAAATCTTTGAAGTGTCTCTCTATCTTTGATTTCCTTAAGAGCCTCAAGAATTTGAGCCTTTTCTATCAGATCTTTTACTGCAATCTCTCTACCTGCTTGATAGACAAATTGTACTCTTAAATAGGAAACATCATTTATTAATTCATCAAACTTTCTTTCTTTACTTCTATCATATAAAGAACTACATAAGGATAATAACTTTCTAATTTGTGACGTTGTTAGTAAATAATTCCCTTTATTATCCTTTTCAAGTAATGAAATAGCACGTTCTGCTTTATCTACATAATTCTCATCAGTTAAAATTGCCATGTATTAATCCTTCCTAATTTCATAAACATAGAGAAGCAAAGCTAATTCCGCCTCTTTACGGTCTGATTCATTGTTTGTATACCATTTGAAGAATAATTTCTTGAATTGTTTGAATTTATCTCTTTCATCTTTGTCTGTTAACTCTTCCAGACGTGTCAAATAGTAAGCTAATCGGGCAACATTCATCTTTTCTTCACTCTCGTAGTTTCGAAGCAATTCAATCAATTTATAAATGAAATTCTTACCTCGTTCATCTTGGTGATTAAAGAAATAGCGAATCTGCTCTAACTTATCGTCGTAAACATTAGTGATAAACCGATCAAATTTAAAGGTATAGTCAGAACTAAAGAGTGAAATACTATCTTTCTCATTGCCTTTAGCTGCTTCTTCTAGCTCCCCTGTTTGATGTGCCATTAAGCTAATAGGGGTCTTATCAGCAAACAGACCGATACCAGCCGAGAGTGTTAGTTTTCCATTTGTCCATTTAATGAAGTTCTGACGGAGTTCAACAGTAAAGGCAATAATATCTTGCCATGAGCCGATGGCAAAAACATCGTCCCCACCGGCATAGATGATAGAGAGCTTCTTATCACTAGCAAACTGGTTAATATAAACCTTGAAGAAAAGACTCATGCTTCGAGAGAAAGTGGCTGAGCGTGATAGAGTACTATATTGCCCATTTCCTTGTCGGGAGAAGCCTGCCATAAAAGCAGCTCCCAAATCATCCACGTCAAGACGTACAACAGCTAAACGTTTAATACCTAAACCGTCTTCATTTTTAGACAAGGCAGCATATTTGTGTATTTCATCACACTGGTAATCTCCAACGAAAACATGAGTTGCCTTAATTGTACCAGCCTTATAGTCATTTTTGACATAGACACGGGAGAAAGATTCTTGGCTTAGCTTTTCAAATGCAACACCTTTAAGACATGCATTCGGTCCAATAGGAAGTCCCTCATTTTCAGTGATAATGAAATGGTCATGGGCAATCTCTTTAGAAAATTGATACAAGCCTCGACAAATGTCACACACTTTTTGGTCATGATAAGAAACTAAATTCTCAACGGAATGACAAATCTCGCACTCTCTTTCAGAAGATTTACCGCCCCTGTTCAACAACATAAGGGTTCGATAATCATACCTTGAGATTTTTTTCTCAGAAATCATGCGACTAGCCTTTTGATAGATCTGTCTATAGCTTTCAGGTGAGTTTAGTTCGCTCATGATATCCTTAGCCGCAAAGCTTCCCCAACCAAAGGCAACATATAATCTGGTTTGGAAATTTGCCAATAAAAATTGATTGAAATCTTTTTCAAATTGAACGAGTGTTTCTACCGTTTTTTCAGTATTGGCTAGGACAAAGTAAGCATGTCCCCCACCGACATAGAGCAAATTAGCCCGATTGAGGCCTAGTTTATCAAGTAAACTGTCTGCTATATACTCGCTCATAAAGTCAAGATATAAAGATCTAGCCTTCAATTGTTTAGCAGCACCACTCGTCGCAATATTATAGATAAAGTCTTGAATCCCTGATAAGTCAAAGCTAGCTAGGAGAAAAGCTTCTTCCTCATAAAAGGCTGATGCTTTAGTAAACAAGTCCTCCTTATAGTTATGACGACCTTTGTCTTCCAAGTAATCATAGATGGCTAGAGCAAAAGCTGCTGTCAGACGACTATGCTCAGCAAGTGAAATATCAGCGATTTCTTTAGAATTAGTCGAAGAAGGCACAAAAGAGAGGATTGCTTCGAACAGATTTAACAAAGAGTCAATTTGTGCTTGATTAAACTCAAATTCTGCCAATTCATTTTTGATACGAGTCGCAATTGCCGCATAATCACCTTTTGAGAAAGGTTCATATGTTGCCGACGCAAAGTTAGGTTTAGATTTCAAGTTTAGAACCGTCGGTTTAAAGTAGCGTTTATCCGTTTGTGCCCCAAAAACGTTAAAAATATCAGCCTGGTTTGTATAGGTATCCCAAATCTTAGCTGATGCATCCTCGTCACTCTCCTCATTTGACTGTCTTCTGTCGACACCAGAGGCAATGTTATCAGCGATATAAGTTATGTAAGCAAGATGGTCATTTCCAAGTTTATCACTCTGGTAGTTAGCCATGTGATATCTAATTTGATCGGAAATAACTTGATTATCAGCAATCTCATCAAACCAATCCGCGCCTACCAAGGCGTGTTTTTTTCGTTCTCCTGTCGCCCTTTGAATGACCTTACCGATATCATGCAAAAGAGCTCCGTAAAATAAATCAATCTTTTCTTTCTTCAAGCTTTATCCCTCCCATACCGAGACTCGTTTTCATGCCAAGACCTGAATATTCACCGAATGTTAGAAGCATTTTGACATAAGCTTTTAGAGTTTTGGCGCCTTGTACTTTAAAGGTTAACTTTCCTCTAAAGGCAGGAATTCGTTGCCTGTGCACCCTGAAATAACTCGTCTCCAAGCGATAATTCGTGATAGTGCTGTGTTCAGATAGGTAATCTAAGGTATCCTCTTCAATTTCAGGTTGATTTTCCACCAACCTTCCATACTTTTGCATCAAACTTTGAAAAATCAAACGCATAGATGGGAAGATGACGTAGGAACCTTGAGATTTAAAACCTGTTGGAGTCTCAAAAATAATTGAAAAATAGGTTTGATTTTCCTCGCTATTGAAAATCTCTAACAGTTTATCTGCCCCCAACTCCTGAATCTCAACTTTTTCGACACTGAGTTTAGGCAGATCGTTTAAGGACACCTCTTTAATCTGTAATAAGGTCATAAAAACCTTATCCTCGTGGTCATCTGTGAGCAGATGTACAACCCACTGCGTGTTTTCTTTCCCTTGGATTACCTTGGTCGCATAGGGATTTGTTTGCTGCTGATGCAGATAATCAACATAGTCACTATCCAACTGCTCCATCAAGAAGCCATGAAATTTAACAGCCAAATCTTGTGCAGGATGGTCGATCCTTTTAAAAGTAAATACTAATTTTTTCATTCGACTCCTTCATCTTTGTATGAAAAACCCCCAAAAGCTGAAAGTACTTTTCAACTCATTGGGGCGCCCTTAATGTGCTTTTAGTCTAACACTTTCTGGAAGCGGTGTCAATATTGTTTTCAAAATTTTCAAAAAAGTCCCCTCTCGAGGTAATTAGGTTTATATCCAGGCAAGGAGTAATGATTGATGACAACTTCGTTAAGTTTCCGTCCCCTCTCGAGGTAATTAGGTTTATATCAAAAACATGAAATTTGAATACGATTCTAAGTCGAAAGAGTTTCCGTCCCCTCTCGAGGTAATTAGGCTTATATCTTTCTAGGAATGGGTAATTATAGCGAGCTAGAAAGCGTTTCCGTCCCCTCTCGAGGTAATTAGGTTTATATCAATTTAACAAAGGTGAATTGCTTTTCAAGGACAAGTTTCCGTCCCCTCTCGAGGTAATTAGGTTTATATCTTAGATAAGTACAGATTCATTAATGCTACTAAATTGGAACAGTTTCCGTCCCCTCTCGAGGTAATTAGGTTTATATCAATGGTCACCAACTCAACATATATAGAAGACTTTGACTTGTTTCCGTCCCCTCTCGAGGTAATTAGGTTTATATCAGGTAAGTGGTAACGCAGAGGTCTACGGTAACGCGTTTCCGTCCCCTCTCGAGGTAATTAGGTTTATATCCAAAAAGAAAAAAATATATGGAGATAAATAATATGTTGTTTCCGTCCCCTCTCGAGGTAATTAGGTTTATATCAAAATTCACGGTTTAGGTAAGACATTGATTTAAGAGTTTCCGTCCCCTCTCGAGGTAATTAGGTTTATATCTACTGGTTATGCAAACATTGATGGTGATACTAAAATTAAGTTTCCGTCCCCTCTCGAGGTAATTAGGTTTATATCAAACAATTTGATGATTTTGTTGATATGGCAAGAAAAGTTTCCGTCCCCTCTCGAGGTAATTAGGTTTATATCCCCATATCTTGTGCTCTAGGCAGTTGCTAGAGGCACAAGATGTAGGACCTACTGGAAACACTATCTATAGTGTACCATATGATTAAAGGTCTATAAAGGCTTAGAAGAAGAGAATGTCATCTAATTTTTCAGCACTATGGTAGGGGCTAAAACTAGTCACCTCTTCTTTGGTTGTCACATACACTATTATGCTGTCTTCTTCATCAGCCTTGTAGAAGCCCTCGATATCCTTAAGGAGAGACTGATAATCATTTCTTGACAGGTCGACCTCGAAATAGGATTTTTGCACCCTCACGCCATAACCCTCAAGTAATTTCGAGAGTTTAAGTCTACGTTTGTTACTTCGGATATCATAAATAATCAGACAAAACATGGTTTTTTGTTTGGCAAACTCACGCTCTTCTTCGCTGAGGTTAAAGTAAAGTCCCATTAATGCCCTCCTGTGTAACTTGTCTCATAGAGACTAGGGTCAAGTTCTCTAAAAGCCCTAATCAAACTCTTGATTTGCCTATCTGCTGTATAAAGAAAAGAATAGCGTTTTTTGTCTAACTCAATATACTGATGGACTTCTAATATTCTTGAACGTAAAGCCCGTGCAAAGATTTCTCTGCCTTCATCGGTGAGTATGAAGTCTTGATCCTTATTTTCAAAATGACTTAAAAGAAGTTTACCATTTCGTATCAACTCCATAAGCGTATTATCGACGATGATAGGTCTCCATTCTTCCATTAAATCACTGGCCAAGGTCGCATGATGCTGATGATGCTTGTGAATTACCCCAAATCCCAAGCTTAGCCCGTTTTTCTTAATCAGCCCCATTAAGCAAGAATATAAGATACTATAGCCAAAATTGAGGGCACTGTTAAAACAATCCTCCGCAGGCCGTCTACTCCTACCATTAAAATGAAAGTCATCAGGAACGAGTAAATTCAGATAGTAAAAATAGGATTTCGCAAGGCGACCTTCGTAACCCATAATTTCTGTAATGGAATAAGCTTTCTGAATATCATTGACACTATCTTCAAACCTAGAATAATCTGAGGTATCTAGTAGACCATCCGTATCAAACTCTCTAAGTAAGGCAATTTGGTGCCTCACCTTGGTCGTAGCAATACTCCTCGCAACCTCTAAACGGAAATCCTCTTCAAAATAAGCCTTTGCTTGCAACTCTTGCTTTTGGAATTCGTCCTGCCTGTGGGTTTCAATACTAGAAATAAATTGACCAACATTTGAGAAATAGTAACCATTCATCTTGTTCTTTGACAAGGCTTTGATGAGTTGGGTGGTCAGTTGTGCATTACCAAAAAGTAATACATTATCAACGAGTGAAATGGACACTTCTTTGACAATCTCTTTATTATCATTTTTAATGATAATTCTTTGTTCAGATAAGGATAGGTAATAATTGGACCTTTGACTATATAAATCGCTCATAAGCTACCTCAGAGTATTTTATGACATATATTATATCACCACAATTCTAATCGTCAATATATTCTAATGTCTTATCTAAAAAATGAAGCCCTAACGATAGGACTTCGATTTTTATTTATTGTAAAGAGATTGCTTTCCTTATTTCCCCAACAAGTCTGTTCGAACTTCCTTACGTAAGTCTTCTAGTGTTGTGATGCCATACTTGTCCATGACTTCTGGGAGGCGGTCAATGATTTTAGGGCAGACATAGGGATCTGTAAAGTTGGCTGTTCCAACACCTATGGCTGAGGCACCAGCGATGAACATTTCGATAGCCGCTTCGGCACTGTCTACGCCCCCCATACCGATGATTGGGAGGTCTGACGCTAGAGCAACTTGGCGGATGAGTTTAAGGGCTACTGGGAAGACAGCTGGTCCTGACATACCACCTTGACCATTGGCAATGATTGGTTTGCGAGTCGCCAAATCATAGCGTGTACCAACCAAGGTGTTAATCATGGTGAAACCTGTCGCACCAGCATCTTCGACTGCCTTGGCAACACTTGTAATGTCAGCCACGCTTGGTGTCAGTTTGACATAGACGGGCACATCAGAGTGAGAAACACTGGTTTTTACGGCTGCATAGGCAAGTTCTGGTACTTGTCCTATGAGAAGACCGTTATTGCCATGGTCCACGTTTGGACAGGAGATGTTAAGCTCGATTGCCTTGACGTTACTAGCTTTGGAAATCTTGTGAGAGACTTCTGCATATTCTTCGTTAGAAAATCCAGCCACATTCGCAATGATTGGCAACTCAGGATAATGTTCCTGTAACCATGGAAGTTTTTCAGACAAGACAGCATCAACACCCGGATTTTGCAGTCCAATGGCATTAAGCATACCTGATGGTGTCTCTGCCACACGGGGTGTTGGATTCCCAAAACGTGGGTTGGCAGTTGTTGCCTTAATCATGATCGACCCTAGTTTGTCCAAATCATAGTACTTGGAATACTCTTGACCAAAACCAAAGCAACCAGAAGCTGGGATAATGGGATTTTTCAAATCGAGCCCTGGAAGACTAATAGCTAAACGATTTTCTGATTTCATCTCTGATATGGTTACCTCCTAGACGATGACTTTTCCGGTAGGAAAGACTGGTCCCTCCTCGCAAACACGAAGATTTTTAGCATCCGTTTCTCCTTTAACGTGAACTACGCAGGCATAGCACGCCCCCATTCCACAAGCCATACGGGCTTCCATAGAAACATAGGCGTGAGGATGATTTTCAAACTTGCTATCAACATATTTGAGCATACCTGGAGCTCCACAACTGTAAACGGCATCTGGTGTCCAGTCAAAGTTATCAATGACTGTCGAAACGTAACCCTTGATACCGTATGAACCGTCGTCAGTCGTCACATAAACATCACCACAAGCCCTGAGTTTATCCTCCAAAATAACGGCATTCTTATTGGCGAAACCAATTACTGATACAACTTCCACTCCCTTAGCCTTCAACTGCTTAGCCGTCTCAACCAAAGGTGGCACGCCAATACCACCACCAACAAGGAGAGCTTTCTGCCCAGCCTCAATAATGGAAATATCAAAACCATTTCCTTGAGGGCCCATGGTATCAATAGTTTGACCGGCTACCATCTTTGAAAGGATAGCTGTTCCCTCACGCTCCACACGATAGACAATGGTTGCCTCTTTTTTATTGTAGTCAATCTCTGAGATGGAAATCGGACGACGAAGGAGCTTGCTTGGGTCTGGCACTTTGAGGTGGACAAACTGACCAAGCTGCATATCCGCAACCATCTCCCCCTTAAGCACCATCTCAAATATACGAGGTGCAATCTCACGCTGACTCACAACGGTTAAATCTTCAATTAAAATCATGACAACCCTTTCTATACTGCAAAATGTCATCAAAAAAACCTCACCATATGGCAAGGTCGCACAAAAAATCACAGGAGAAACCTGCTGTTTCACTCTGTCCGACCTTTCAAGCCTCTCTGGACTCATTTAAAGGTTATTTTGTGATTATTATAACCGTTTTCAAGACGGATGTCAAAGAAGAAAAGAAAAAACCAAAGCTTATAAATTTAAGCTAAGGTCTCTCCAGCCTATAACTAGGCCCTCTGTTTGATACATGATCTATTTATCAATCTTATTGAAACAGTCTGTCGTAGACCATAGTATGAGCCAACTGCTGACCATCACCGCCCAACAAATCAACCAAGGCATATGCAAATGCCAATGCTGTTCCGGCACCACGGCTTGTGACAATATTGCCATCAACGACCACCAAATCAGTTTGATGTTCGCCAGATGCAATTTGTTCTTCAACACCAGGGAAACATGTGAATTTGCGACCTTCAAGAAGACCAGCACGTTCGAGAACAATTGGTGCCGCACAGATAGCAGCAACATATTTTCCAGCTTTAGCAACTTCTTGAAGAGAGGCAATCAAGGCTTGGTGATCACGTAGTTTAGTTGAGCCAGGCATGCCGCCAGGGAGAACCACCAAATCATATTCATCTAGATTACCATCAAATACGCCATCCATAGTGACTTGAATCCCATGAGAGCCTGTCACTGATGCACTTTCAAGTCCTAACATGCTACAGTCAAATCCAGCTCGGCGGAAGACATCCACTGGGCTCAAGGCTTCGATTTCTTCAAATCCTTCCGCAAATACTACTGCTACTTTTGTCATGATATACCTCCAATTTAGTTATCACAAGATTCTATTACTCCTTAAATTATAGCAGTTTTAGAAGCAGGAAACAAATTATAAAAATTGGACTTTGAGCACGAAAAAAGACAGTATAAGGACTTCCTCTGTCTTCTTATCTGAAAAAAACTTGCTAAAATCCACAAGAGATAAATATGGGCTGGATAGAATATGTAGAAGAAATTCTTATTGCCACTACCACGCTCACCGTTGTAGAAATACATAGGAATCACAGCGAAGATCATCATCCACTGCACAGTTGTCGGATCAAAGAGATGGGCAATCACTGATATAATAGCTAATACGATAATTTGTGCGATACGATTGGTACGGAAAATATAGAATAGCAAACCAAGAATAACCATCACAAAGCCACCTTCAACCATGATAATACTTGGCACAAGTGACAAGATAGAGGCAACAATTTGCACAACAAGTGGGTTTGCATGTGGTATTTCATTTATACCTGCCAGGACTACAACTGGAATAGATGACAGAATTGGAAAGAGAAAGAGACCGAGCCCCTGAATCAATTCCTTGTATGATTTATCGCGAAGCCCTTTAGCCAACAAATCCCATGAGCAGATATAAATCCCTGTAATAAAGAAGGTTGAAAAAGCATTGTTCATCAAACCAACATTACCATTATGAAAGACATTACCAATGATGGCGTTGCCAATGGTCATGAACCAACTCATGTAGAGGAGACGTCTGAGGTAGGCCAATCGATCATGAGTATAATGGAAACTATCAGCTGCTAGAAAAAGGAAGATAGGAAAAACCAAACGCCCTAACATAGTTAACCATAGTGGCACTCCCATACCCTCAAACATCTGATGGATGTGATCCAAAAAACATAAGTACAATAGCTGGGTATTTCAAATTAGTCGCATTACATAGCTTTCTAATATTATTCATTAGAATACTCCTTAAATTTTCAGCGTATTAAATGATACCATAACTAGAATATAATTCAAAAGAATGTTTGAAGAATTTTGATATGTTTTAGCTACTTATGTCATACCATTTTTTATGATAATTTATAATAGATTAAAATAATCAGTTTAGATTCTCGACCCTCCCCAAACATTTCTACCGGATTTATGCTATAATGGTTAAGCATTTTATATATTATCACAATTAAAATAACAACCATTACCACTAACAAGAAAGGAAGTGCATCATGTCTTTTGACGGCTTTTTTCTTCATCATATGACGGCCGAGTTACGTGAGCAGGTGCTTTACGGGCGTATCCAGAAGGTTAATCAGCCTTTTGATCGTGAATTGGTGTTGACCATTCGTAACAATCGTCAGAATTACAAGCTTTTGCTTTCGGCTCACCCTGTCTTTGGGCGTATCCAGACAACCAAGGCAGAGTTGCCAAATCCTCAGAATCCAAACACCTATACCATGATTATGCGTAAATACCTTCAGGGAGCTGTTATTGAGGATATCCAGCAGCTGGAAAATGACCGTGTTCTTGAGATTTCCGTGTCTAACAAAAACGAAATCGGTGACAGTGTTAAGGTTACTCTTGTTATGGAAATCATGGGGAAACACTCCAACATTATCCTTATTGACAAGAACGAGAACAAAATCATAGAGTCTATCAAGCACGTTGGTTTCTCGCAAAATAGTTACCGAACTATTTTGCCTGGCTCTACCTACATTGCTCCGCCAAAGACAGATGCTAGGAATCCTTTCAATATTTCAGACGAAAATCTCTTTGAACTCTTACAGACGGAGGATTTGTCAGCTAAAAACCTTCAAAAACTCTTCCAAGGGTTGGGGCGTGATACGGCTAATGAATTATCAGCTTTATTAGAGACTGATAAACTCAAGAATTTTCGTGACTTCTTTAATCGTGAGGTCGAACCTAATCTTACGACTAAGGCATTTTCAGCTGTAAGATTCTCAGATAGTCAGGACCAACCTGAGTTTGAGACCTTGTCAGAGCTTTTGGACTACTACTACTTGGACAAGGCGGCGCGTGACCGTGTGGCTCAACAGGCTAGTGATTTGATCCATCGTGTGCAAAATGAACTGGAAAAAAACAAGAAGAAACTTGTTAAACAAGAAAAAGAGCTTGCTGCTACTGAAAATGCTGAGGAGTTCCGTCAAAAAGGTGAACTTTTAACAACCTTTCTGAGCATGGTGCCAAATGACAAGGATAGTGTAGAACTAGACAACTACTATACTGGCGAAAAGATTACCATTCCTCTAAATGTGGCCCTAACGCCTAACCAGAATGCTCAGCGTTACTTCAAGAAATACCAGAAGCTCAAGGAAGCTGTTAAGCACTTAACTGGTTTAATTGAAGAAACCAAGCAAACCATTAACTATTTGGAAAGTGTCGAGTTTAGTCTTTCTCAAGCTAACATGGATGAGATCGAAGACATTCGTGAGGAGCTTGTACAAGCTGGCTTTATGAGGCGTCGTTCAACTGACAAACGTCAGAAACGCAAGAAACCTGAACGTTATCTAGCTTCTGATGGCAAGACCATTATCATGGTTGGTCGTAATAACCTACAAAACGAGGAGTTGACCTTCAAGATGGCTAAAAAAGGTGAGCTCTGGTTCCACGCCAAGGATATTCCAGGTAGTCACGTGGTCATCAAGGACAATCTTAACCCAACCGATGAGGTCAAGACTGATGCGGCAGAACTAGCTGCCTACTACTCTAAGGCTCGTCTATCAAACTTGGTTCAAGTAGATATGATTGATGTTAAGAAACTCAACAAACCAACAGCAGGTAAGCCTGGATTTGTGACTTATACGGGACAAAAAACCTTACGTGTCACACCAACTGAAGAAAAAATTGACAGCATGCGAATGAAATAAATTGAACATTCCACCAACCATTATGTAATGCCTAGTGGTTGTTAATGCTAGTTTAACTGTAATAAAAAAGGAACTTAGTAGGTTCCTTTTTTTCATTATATTAGTGGTTTATTTTATATTTATTATTCAATACATATTCTTGTGATAATCTTGATTATTTTTTGTAAACTTAAAATTTTTGTAAAATCCAATTACACTACCTATTGTAAAACACAGAAAAATAAATGAAATCACCCATATTATTGAGTCTGAAGAAGCATCATAAGTTAATGGAACAGTAATTAAATACACAAGAAGTGCTATTGGTAAAAATGATAAAGTAACAGAAGCATGTTTGATACGTTTGTTGTCTTCAATACTGTTAATATCTACAAATCAGCCTACAGGAAGAAATCGCATCCAATATTTAAACTTTTGAGCTTCAGACTGGCTAACTTTTTCTGAGAACAAGTTTGTTATAACTTTATAATAAGGTAATGCTACTAAGTATGTAATTTTTATAAAGAGCACAGAAAAGACTGTTAGTAGACTTATAATCAACATGATATAACTAAAATCTTCATTGAACCTTGAATTTTTTGACATTTTCTTTCCTCATTCTATTTTTTGGAGGGCTTCTATTCCATCTCATTTCTGAGACCAAGAGCCAGTACACCCTTCTCTATATTTACTTACAGCTTCCAATGATTGCGGCCGGTTATATCCATATGTCACAAAAGCTCAACCGCTATCTAAAGTCTATGAAAAAGTCATCCTAGGGTGACTTTTTATTATTGTTTCACGATTACTCTCTTGTTATAATAGTACTATAAAAAATTCGTCAGTTGATCTTTTAGGAGGCCCAATTTTGAGGTCTCTTTTAATCTTTGCTCTGCCTACTCTAGTTTCTAATATTTTTCAGCAGCTCTACAATACTGCTGATGTCATGATTGTGGGACGCTTTCTAGGACCTGATGCCTGGGCTGCTGTTGGGGCTTCCTCTTCTATTTTTGATTTGGTAATCGGATTTGCCCTTGGTGTTGGAAATGATATGGGGGGAGTTGTTATTGCATGTTATTATGGTGCGCAAAAATATGATAAGCTTCGTCAATCTGTAGCTACCACACTTGTTATTGGTCTAGGCTTAAGTGTCTCAGTTATGTTTTTAGGGCATTTTGGTCTTTATCCTTTGCTAACTTTTTAGGAAGTCCTAGTTCTATCATTAGACAGTCCTACCAGTATATTTCTATGATTGTGTCTTGTGTTGGGGTAAGCTTGGGTTATAATCTGTGCGCAGGGCTTCTTAGGGCGGTTGGGGATAGCCTCACAGCTCTCTACTTCCTGATTTTTTCAGCCTTAGTTAATATCATTTTAGACTTTTTTATTACACAGCTCCATCTTGGCGTACAATCAGCAGGCTTAGTAACTATTATCTCACAGGGGTTGTCAGCTATACTCTGTCTTTACTATATTAAGAAAAAGGTGACCTTTCTCCTACTACATAAGTCTGACTTTGTTCTTGATTCAAGCCTTTATCTGGACCTTTTTGGACAAGGAATGGCCATGGGCCTCATGAATTCCATTGTTTCTATTGGAACTGTGACCTTACAGTACGCCATTAATGGCTTCTGCCCTCTCATCATTAGTGCTCAGGTGGCAGCAAGACGAATTATGTCCTTTGCGGTTCTACCCTTGACCTCCCTTGCTGCTGGGTGACGACCTTCACCTCACAGAATTTCGGAGCCCAACAGTTTAAACGTATTGTTGAAGGGTCGAAACAGTCATGCCTTGTCTCTATCATTTGGTCCATTATTGCTTGTGTCCTACTCTATATGATAAGTCCCTTCTTGGCTGGTCTTATTTCTGGGTCTGATAATGCTATGATTATCAACAACGCCGACCGCTACTTGCGTATCAATTCCCTTTTTATCCTATTTTGGGAATACTCTTCATCTTTAGAAATAGTCTCCAGGGGCTAGGTAAAAAACTCACACCAAAAACCTCTAGCTTTATTGAGCTTTTTGGTAAAATTCTCTTTGTTGTGTTTGTCATTCTTTATATGGGCTATCTTGGCGTTATCCTATGTGAACCATTGCTTTGGATTCCTATGACTATTCAGCTCTATTTTTCTTTGAGAAACACACCAGACGTTTGTTTGTCAGCTAGATTCCTTTTTAGTTTAATTCAATCCCCATTCATCAGCTATTTGTTTCATAATTATTTCTTGCGACACAATGCCAAATCCAAGCATATAAGTTAAATAATCTGCATAGATAGCCTTATTATTTTGAACAGCTTTAAGCTTACTCCAGATAGGTGAGTTTTTAAGTTGGAACATATCATCTGGATTATAGGTTTCGCACGATTGAACTTATAAGTATCATACAGGTAACCAAGATGCCCGTAAGCATAGTAACGGATTTCATTGATAGTCACGCTTAAATACATAAGTTTTTGGAAGCTAAATTTAGCTTTGACATTTTCCGCAAAAACAGCCTCCTTAGCATCAACTCTATCGAGATCTTTCTTCATTTCATCACGTTTGTCAAAGATGTCTGCTTTTCATTTGTGTTGCTATAAATAGCCAACAGTTGGTGCAATCTCAGACAAATCTTCATAAAGATCCTTTCGCTCTCCTGTCATAAGGATTAAATCAGGTTCTAACTCAGCAATCTTTTCTAAATCTGGATTTTCCTGCCAACCCACTGAAATCACTTTTTTATCCTTGTATTGTTTCTTAAAAAGGGTTGAAAAATCTTGACTTCCAGTTTGACCGGTTGTCTCACCCCTTATAGGAGTTATATCTAATGGGTCTAAAATTTCACCATAGAGGTGGTCGAGGATAAGGATATGTTTGGAAGCTTTTTTTCAACTCCACCCTATCAAAATCAAGCACAATCGTCTTCTCTTTGAAAGTCTGACTTGTATTGTTTGACTTTGTATTTTGTCCTATCATGATATAATAAACAAATAACATTGTATTGGAGAATCATATGACATTTACACACATTTTCTTCGACCTTGATGGTACTCTTATAGATAGTTCCGAGGGCATCCACAATGGTTTTGTCCAAACCTTTGAAAGACTGGGCCTACCTGTTCCTAGCAACCAAAAAATTCGAACCTTTATGGGACCACCTCTAGAAGTGACATTCAAAGAAGAAATTAGCGAAGAAGGTGCTGCCCAAGCTGTCAAAATTTATCGTGACTATTATGAGACCAAAGGACAGTTTGAAGCTCACCTCTACGACGGTATAAAAGAGGTTCTAGAAAAGCTGAGTCACGATCCAAATAAGAAAATCTATATTACGACTTCCAAAAATGAGCCTACCGCTCTGGAAATGTGCGAGTACCTTGGCATCACTGAGTTTTTTGACGGTATCTATGGGGCCACACCTACTGCTTTCCACAAGGCTGACGTCTTGCAGCGTGCTATCACTGAAAATAATGCGAATAAGGACAGTTCTGTCATTGTTGGTGATACCAAGTTTGATTTGATTGGTGGAAAAACAGTTGGCATCAAAACAATAGCGGTTACCTGGGGATTCGGGACTAACGAAACCTTATTAGCTGAAAATCCAGATTTTGTAGCTGAGACCACCCAAGAACTTTGGGATATTTTGAAATAATAACTTACATCTAAAAAGAGCACGATTATATAGTCATGCTCTTTTTTCTATTGAATTAGGATTACATCTGGACAATGATATCCAGACAAAGCTCTAAAGCCTTATCAAAAGCCTCTGAGCCCCAATCTCGTTGATCGTAATTGTCAATATCTGCAAGGGAATCTGCCGTAAAGAGTAGTAATCCCCAAATAGCTCCTCGAAGTTGAGCAACTGCTGCAAGTGCAGAACATTCCATCTCTACAACACTACAGCCCTCTTCAATACGATAGGAAACCTTATCTGGTGTTTCTCTATAAAAACCATCTGTCGACCAGGTCATGACCTCTTCATAGGGGATTTTCTTTTGTTTTAAAGTTTTCTCAATAGCTTCCAGAGCTTGTTTATTCATGTCTATATAGCGGGATGGCGCAACATAGTGGTAACTCGCTCCTTCATCCCTCAACGCTATAGTAGGAATCAAAAAAACATTTTCCTTCATGTTTACCAAAACGCCACAAGTTCCAGTTGAAATGATTTGTTTTACGCCATAACCAATTAACCAATCAAGAAATTGTGCAGCTGCAGCTGATCCAACTGGAGCTTGAGCCAAGCAAATCTCCTCCCCATTGTAAGTCATAACAAATATAGGATAAGTTTTGGTCGCGGAGACAAACTCTCCAACTTTATCAGCCTCAACGGCGTTCGCATAGCGTTCAATCTCTTCTTCTAAAAAGGCGTAAATACACCTAGCCGGCAAGTCTAAATCTAAGTCCTCATGTGTCGGCATAATCACAGCCTGAGGACTATCATCAAACTCTAAAATTGGGATTTCATGTTTATGTATCATCTGTTGCCTCCTAAGTTTTAAGAATTATTATATCAAAAATTCAAACTGATTATATGATTTCATAAAATCTATTGGTAGTGTAAAATAAGTTGTGTAAACACAAAAAGGAATAAATCCGTTATAGTAGAGTTGCAAAACATTACTAGAAAGAGATTTATTCCTATGACTCAGTTTACCACAGAACTACTTAACTTCCTAGCCCAAAAGCAAGATATTGATGAATGGTAGTGTAAAATAAGTTGTGTAAACACAAAAAGGAATAAATCCGTTATAGTAGAGTTGCAAAACATTACTAGAAAGAGATTTATTCCTATGACTCAGTTTACCACAGAACTACTTAACTTCCTAGCCCAAAAGCAAGATATTGATGAATTTTTCCGTACTTCTCTTGAAACAGCAATGAATGATCTGCTTCAAGCAGAGTTATCAGCCTTTTTAGGGTATGAACCTTACGATAAATTAGGCTATAATTCTGGGAATAGTCGTAACGGAAGCTATGCACGGAAATTCGAAACCAAATATGGGACTGTTCAGTTGAGTATTCCTAGAGATCGTAATGGGAACTTTAGTCCAGCTTTGCTTCCCGCTTATGGACGTCGAGATGACCACTTGGAAGAGATGGTTATCAAACTCTATCAAACCGGTGTAACGACTCGAGAAATTAGTGATATCATCGAGCGAATGTATGGTCATCACTATAGTCCTGCCACAATTTCTAATATCTCAAAAGCAACTCAGGAGAATGTCGCTACTTTTCATGAGCGAAGCTTAGAAGCCAATTACTCTGTTTTATTTCTTGACGGAACCTATCTCCCCTTAAGACGTGGAACCGTTAGTAAAGAATGTATTCATATCGCACTTGGCATTACACCAGAAGGACAGAAGGCTGTTCTTGGATATGAAATCGCCCCAAATGAAAACAATGCTTCTTGGTCCACCCTGTTAGACAAGCTTCAAAACCAAGGAATCCAACAGGTTTCTCTTGTAGTGACCGATGGCTTCAAGGGGCTTGAACAGATTATCAATCAGGCTTACCCATTAGCTAAACAACAACGTTGCTTAATTCATATTAGTCGAAATCTAGCTAGTAAAGTGAAACGAGCAGATAGAGCGGTTATTCTGGAGCAATTTAAAACGATTTATCGTGCTGAAAATTTAGAAATGGCAGTGCAAATTTTAGAGAACTTTATCGCCGAATGGAAACCAAAGTATAGGAAAGTCATGGAAAGTCTGGAGAATACGGATAATCTTTTAACTTTTTATCAGTTTCCCTACCAGATTTGGCATAGCATTTATTCGACAAACCTCATTGAGTCTCTTAACAAAGAAATCAAACGTCAAACGAAAAAGAAGGTTCTTTTTCCTAACGAGGAGGCTCTGGAACGTTATTTAGTTACCCTGTTTGAAGATTATAATTTCAAGCAAAATCAACGCATCCATAAAGGGTTTGGCCAATGTGCTGACACACTTGAAAGCTTATTTGATTAACATTCTTCAACTCTACTTGAGTGTTTACACATAATTATTGACAGTATCTGATGAATTTTTCCGTACTTCTCTTGAAACAGCAATGAATGATCTGCTTCAAGCAGAGTTATCAGCCTTTTTAGGGTATGAACCTTACGATAAATTAGGCTATAATTCTGGGAATAGTCGTAACGGAAGCTATGCACGGAAATTCGAAACCAAATATGGGACTGTTCAGTTGAGTATTCCTAGAGATCGTAATGGGAACTTTAGTCCAGCTTTGCTTCCCGCTTATGGACGTCGAGATGACCACTTGGAAGAGATGGTTATCAAACTCTATCAAACCGGTGTAACGACTCGAGAAATTAGTGATATCATCGAGCGAATGTATGGTCATCACTATAGTCCTGCCACAATTTCTAATATCTCAAAAGCAACTCAGGAGAATGTCGCTACTTTTCATGAGCGAAGCTTAGAAGCCAATTACTCTGTTTTATTTCTTGACGGAACCTATCTCCCCTTAAGACGTGGAACCGTTAGTAAAGAATGTATTCATATCGCACTTGGCATTACACCAGAAGGACAGAAGGCTGTTCTTGGATATGAAATCGCCCCAAATGAAAACAATGCTTCTTGGTCCACCCTGTTAGACAAGCTTCAAAACCAAGGAATCCAACAGGTTTCTCTTGTAGTGACCGATGGCTTCAAGGGGCTTGAACAGATTATCAATCAGGCTTACCCATTAGCTAAACAACAACGTTGCTTAATTCATATTAGTCGAAATCTAGCTAGTAAAGTGAAACGAGCAGATAGAGCGGTTATTCTGGAGCAATTTAAAACGATTTATCGTGCTGAAAATTTAGAAATGGCAGTGCAAATTTTAGAGAACTTTATCGCCGAATGGAAACCAAAGTATAGGAAAGTCATGGAAAGTCTGGAGAATACGGATAATCTTTTAACTTTTTATCAGTTTCCCTACCAGATTTGGCATAGCATTTATTCGACAAACCTCATTGAGTCTCTTAACAAAGAAATCAAACGTCAAACGAAAAAGAAGGTTCTTTTTCCTAACGAGGAGGCTCTGGAACGTTATTTAGTTACCCTGTTTGAAGATTATAATTTCAAGCAAAATCAACGCATCCATAAAGGGTTTGGCCAATGTGCTGACACACTTGAAAGCTTATTTGATTAACATTCTTCAACTCTACTTGAGTGTTTACACATAATTATTGACAGTATCAATCTATTAGCTTATAATCAAGAAAAATAGATGATTAAATCATAACACCTAAAAAAGACATGAATCTGTTTTAGTCAGAAACATGTCTTATTTGTGTTCTATTCAAGAAAGATTATTTCAATCATCTTTTATTGTCTCACGAAATCTTCTGATGTTAAGAACCTATGCACGATACTCTGAAATAATCTCTCCTATCCAGTTTTTAAAAGGATTGTGAGAATGAAGATTCTTGATAATAACAAATAAATAGAATTTATAACTTTTCTTCATCTCCTCACCTTTAATCATCATCTTCTAGTACTAGATTCTCATCCTCATAAAAAACGACTTTCCCATCTTTTACTTTAAAAGAATAACTGATTTAATCTTGATTCTCATCCTTGGTATTGGAATAAAAGAAATTATATTCACCATTCGGAAGATCACTAGCATCTAACTTTTTAGCCGCATCTTTCATATCTTGTGATTTGACTGTTATCTTTTCATCGATATAAATGACCATCTCAATCAACTCTTTATCAATCAAGGTTTGGTATGAAATTTGATAGTAACCTGCAAAGTCCTTCTTACCTTCTTTGAGATTGTCTGAGGATAAGGTATCCAGATTTTTCTCCTTTTCATCATGACTGAAGTTAGATAGAAAACTAAATGAACTAATAGGAAGACCGAGTTTTTGTTTCTTCAATTGTTTTTTTAATTTTCTTCTCAACCTTTTGGACAGATTTCTGCTTCAAAAACGATTCCTTATATTCTGGAACATTGCCATAAGAGTCACTTGATCCTTCTTCATGAATAGCCGTATTTTCTCTAATACTACTTTCTGGTCATCGTTAGTTTTATCAGAATAGGTATAAGTTACGTGGTAAGTTGGTATTTCTAAGGCTGTCCAATATAATTTAGTGATAGTAACCTTAGAATGCAGACTCACTTTATTACAATTCTCGACAATAACTCCTCTGACCTTGTTATAATCACTAGACTTCATCTTTCTGAACTCCATCAAAAACAAGGCTGTAAATATTATGAGAAATAAAAGTAAACGATTACATTATTTTATCTTTATTTAACATTCTTTACATGAAATGTCAGATGAAATTGGATTCGTTCTTTTACTTCTCTTCTCTGCCAACCCAATCATTGTATTAAAAAAATCTAGTAGACAGCCTCTACTAGATTTTTTTATATTCTTATCAACTCATTTTCCCCATAAGAAAGCATTTAGAGGCTTATCGACCAAGGTTGTTTCATGGAGTTTACTGTGTTGGCCGTTAAGACCTGTGATTTTCTTTTCTTGGTAGGATTTGACATAACCTTTAAGCAGATAGGCTAGGGATTGACTGGATAGATTGGTCACGCGCTCATCACTCTCTTTACCTGTATTGCCATAGATGTTGAGGACTTCAACTTGTCCTTGAGGATAGTTGTCTCCAAGAGACAAGAGCTCCTCATATGACCCGGTCATGCTAGTTGGTTTTCCTTCGCCATCTAGAGAGTTTTCTTCCGGTTCATCCATGCCGATAATCCCGTTAAAGTGACCGGCGATATCCACTTGTTTGACTAGTTTAGGCAGACTGGTATCACTGCCATGCTGGAGCATATAATAGACGATAGCTATATTGCCGTAGGAGTGACCAACCATGTTCATCTCAGTGATTTCGTAGGTATCCTGGAGAGCTTTGACAACAGCGTAGGCATAGTTGCTCTGGTCCTGAGTGCTGGCCCCTCAATTATTGTCAAAATTGACTAGGACAATCGGATTGACCGCATCTTTTTGAATAGTCCCTTTCAGAGTAACGGTCCCATCTTCAGCCACATTGGCTTCGATAATGGTTTGGGTCACGCCAGATTTTTTAGCTGCATTAGCCATGTGTCTTTCCGCATGACTGCTTGAGCTCCCAACCATGGAAAAAGATGGTTGGACGGCTTGATTGAATAAATGTTTTTCTTGCTTCTGCTTTTACGGCCTGCGCTTGGTTTTGGGAAATAAAATACCAACCACCTACACAAACAAGACCAAGTATTGCTAAAAGACTGAAAATAAGAGTTCTTTCTTCATATATACCTTTCTAATTTGCTTTATGTAAGAGCTAAATGGTCATAACTTTTTTACTTGCAATACTGATTACGAACTCATTCATCTTACATGTTTTCCTTAATGAAACGATCCATCTCTTCAAACGGAATCACGTTCACCTGGTCATAAAGGTCTGTGTGACTAGCCCTTTCGACTGTAATCATTTTTTGTCTCCTTTGCAACATATAAAAAGGCTTGGAAACACAGCTCTCTTGCATTACCAAGACTTTTGTATAACTTAACTAATCTAAAACAATCATAGATTTAATAGACTTGCGTTCATCCATATCTTTATAAGCCTGATTAATATCTTCCAATTTATAACTTGTCGTAAAGACTCGGCCTGGATTGATGTCGCCATCAAGAACAGCTTTTAACAAAACTTGTTTATCATAGGTTGTGACAGAGGCTACCCCTCCCGCCACTAAAATATTTTGGGCAAAGGTCGAACCAAGGGAACGGTTATTATAATGAGGCACACCGACAAATCCCATACGACCACCGTTATGGAGGACACCAAGAGCTTGTTCTACTGCTGCTTCAGTACCGACACACTCGAGAGCTGCATCTGCTCCTCCCCCGAGGATTTCACGGACTTTGTCAATGCCTTTTTCGCCACGCTCAGCTACAACCGCAGTCGCACCTGACTCCAAAGCCATCTTTTGACGATCTTCGTGACGGCTCATAAGGACAATTTGAGAAGCTCCACGCATCTTAGATGCAATGACAGCACATTGACCAACAGCCCCATCTCCGATAACGACAACCTTATCACCCTTTTGTACATTAGCCACACGCGCAGCATGGTAACCCGTCGGCATAACATCAGCAAGTGTCAAAAGTGACTTGAGCATGCCTTCGCTATAATCTGAGGGTTGCCCAAGAATTTTGACAAGGGCCCAGTTGGCAAAGTGGAAACGGATATACTCAGCCTGCACGCCCTCAGACCAGTTATTACCTGAGTGGTTATCACAAGAGCCGTCAAAACCAGCTCGACAAGCATCACACTGACCACACCCATGTGTGAAAGGTGCAATGACAAAGTCTCCTGGTTTTACCGTAGTAACTTGCTCACCAACTTCTTCGACAATTCCGATAGCCTCATGACCACTATTTCTATGTCCCTCTTCCATTTCCGGATTACGGTAACTCCAAAGGTCAGATCCACAAACGCAAGTACGTACTATCTTGATAATGGCATCATCTGCTGCCACGATTTGCGGGCGATCAATTTCTGCCAGCCCCACTTGTCCAGCTTTGGTATAAACTGCTGATTTCATATATCTACCTCTATTTCTTTAGTTATAGTTAGTATACACTTTTAGGCAAGCTTTAGCTCACATCATGCCCTCCAAATTACTTTCAAACAATAGCAACTAATCATATTTTTTTCCATACTTCTTTTCAAGCATTTTCTTAAATAGATATGGCATCTTGACATTTTCTAGACCTTTTTTAGCAATCAATTTCTTGACGAAATCGGGCATTTGAATGTCCTTTTCCTCATCCAAAATCTGACCTGTGCTAGAAGGAGTTTCCAGCTCATCAAAGGTCTCAAGCTGAGGTTGATAGTAACTATAGTCACCGTCTATATGAGACTGAATAGCCGAAAGAAGGGCCTTGATTAAACGAGGATCGCGATTTGGCATGGGAGGTCTGTGATAGGCTACACCTAGCTCTTGGCAAAGTTCCTTACATTCCACATCATTATCAAAAAGAACCTCAATATGCTCACTAATAAAGACAATAGGGACAAAAATATAGTGGTCTGGGTGTTCACGCTCATCTCGTAGATATTCTAAGACATCAGGCTTAATCCAAGGAATACCTATATCACTCTCACTCTGCCAAGTATTAGTGTACTGCTCTTCTCTAAGTCCTAAATCCTCCGCAATCAAGCGACTATTATCATAAATCTGGTCGATATAAGGGTCACCAAAATCTAGTGCCAAAACTGGGACACTGTGAGCTGAAAAAATCACCTTATAACTGTCGTCTCCAATCTGATCTAAAATCTTTCGGATTTCATCAGCCCAATAATGAAGAAGAGAAGGTTCGCGGTACCAGTCCTTGATAATTTGGAACCTAATATGCTCACTTTCTAAAAATTTCTCATATCCCATGACAGAATAGTAAGAATAATGGGGCTCTAAAATCAAGCACAAACATTCTTCAATTCCGTCATTCTCCATCTGTGTAATCACATCTGTAATGAAAGGTCGTGAAAATTTATTGGCAAAGTAAACCGACACTTGTTCTCCAAGAGCAGAAGCAACCAAATCAACTTCTTCTCTGGTTATCCTTTGGAGTGGAGTTCCACCAATTCGGAGGTAATTGTCATGTAAAGTCTGAATTTCATGTGGTTCAGGACGAACACCACGCCGTATATTCGTGAAAAACTCCGCTACTCCTTCATAGGTAATCTCTTCTGGTGACCCAAAGGTCATCATCAACACAGCTCTCTTACTCATAATTAATCCTTGTTCTACATTTGTTCTATTTTATCATGAAAAGGATCACTTTAGGGAACTTGGTATCAAAATAACTCTTAAAGGTAGACTCTAAGAGTTTAAAAACAAACCTTAATGATGGTGTTGCTGCTCACTTTCTGCTTCTAGCTCTTCGATATTTCGCTTGTGAGCTTGGTGGGTTGCCAAGTCTTCATCAACTTCGATGGTGACATTTTGAAAGCCACTCTCTTTGAGCAAGTCTCGGATAGACTCTTTACAGACCTCGATATGTTTGACATGCTCCAGACAAACATGGACAATAGCATTTTTCTCCAAGCCGTCCATGGTCCAAAGATTAAGCTGATTGATACTAGCAACATTATCCAACTGCTCTAAGTCATTCTTAACTTGCTTGATATCTACCCCTTCTGGCACAGCATCCAGGAAAATCTTGAGCGTGCTCCAAAAACGTGGAATGGCTTTGGACAGAATAAAGAAGGAAATAGCAAGAGACAAGAGGGGATCTAGGATATACCAGTCCGTAAATCGGAGGACAATGGCCATCAGGATGACAGCCAACCAACCTAAGGTATCTTCCAAAAAATGCAGGCTGAGAATAGACTCATTCTTGGTCTGACCCTTACGAATGACCAGACTCGCCAGCAGATTGACACTGATAGCAATAATTCCCAACCAAAGAAGCCCTTCGTCATTGACGGGTTGTGGGTGGAAAAGCTTGCTTACATTTTCTAAAATCACCATACCAGACCCTGTCATCAGAATGACTGCCGTTACCAAAGCCCCTAATAAGCTAAAACGCTTGTAGCCTAGGGTATAGCGACTATCTTCTTCACGATTGGAGATTGTTTCTAGAAAGGCCGAGAGGCCAATGGCTAGAGCATCCCCCAAGTCATGGACAGAGTCAGCGAGAACAGCACTGGAAACAAAGATTCCCCCTGCAATAAACTCAACAATGGCAAAGCTTAGATTCAAGAAAAAAGCCAACCAGACTGCATATTTTGAACTCATTTTTTACCTTCCTTTGGTATAATAGATTCACGAACATCATATTCAATATCTATTATCCAATACTACCAACAGAAAGGATAGGGGCAAACCGTTCGCTGTGTACGTTACTGAACAGTTTGTTCATAGTGTCCATATGACTGCACAAGATCGTCGCATTACCAAGACTAGAAAAGCCATCTATCAAGCTTTCTTGTACTTACTTAACCAAAAAGATTATGAGGCCATCACCGTTCAGGAGATTATTGACTTGGCTGATGTGGGGCGTTCGACCTTTTACAGCCATTATGAGAGCAAAGAGTTACTACTGGATGAGCTCTGCCAAAAGCTCTTTCACCATTTGTTTGAGCGTACTCAATACCTCTCTCCACAAGACTACCTGGCCCATATCTTTCAACATTTCAAGAAAAATCAAGACCATGTAACCAGTCTCTTGCTTTCAAAAAACGATTATTTTATCCGGCAGCTGCGAAAAGAACTGGAACATGACGTCTATCCAATGGTAGCTGATGAACTGATTCAATCACACCCCAACATTCCTCACTCATATCTCAAGCACCTGGTTGTAACCAACTTCATTGAAACCCTGACCTGGTGGTTGAAAAAAGGCAAGTCCTACAGCGAGCAGGAAGTAGTCCAGTTTTATTTGGAGATTTTAAACGTCGCTTCTAACTAAGGTGCGACTTTACATCATGTATCATAGAAAGGAAAACTATGCTCCTCCTCATTCTTCTTGGTATTTTCACAGCTTTCTTATCCCTTGCTTTTGCTCTTCTTCATTTAATGGCCAGTCTTTCAGAATTAAGAAAGCACAAGAATACTCTAGGAAATCGGCTTCTCCTTATCGGAAGCAACCTTGCGACCTTCTCTCATCCTTTACTTCCTTTTGCCAATTGTTGCTTTATTCCTTTGGCTGATCGGAGTTAGCTTGATTTGCTACGGAGCCTATTGGAATGGCAAGCATAAAGGAAATTTCCATCTAGTAGCCCACTACCTGATTCGGATCGGAATCGCTCTGGTAATTACGATTTTATTAACTCTTGTATAAGAAAAGATCAAGTTTTATTAATGAAAACTTGAGCTTTTTTCTTATATTTATGATATTAAACATTCTGCTTTTCTTTAAACATTTTGACCTTTTCTTGGCAGTAATTCATTAATTTCTGTGCTTTTTCAAATGAGTAGCCTTTTTCAGATACCGACTTGACTTTCTTTTCATCAAAGTAGTAGCCAGTCAAGCCACTGACTTCCTCTGATAAGGTGAGATAATAGCCTGTTTCGATTCCCTGATCTAAATCTTTTGAAAGAGACTTCATCAAGCGTCCGAAGAGAGACTTTTCCGTCTTTTTATCACTAGAATTATTCCCTAAGTTGGTTAAAATCAAGCCGGGATGGTAGGCATTAATAGTGGTATTTGAACCTTTTAAAAAGAAATCTCTTGCTAGATAGCGTGTCATCCAAATGGTGTAGAGCTTGGAATTATTGTAGGCCAAACCGGGATTGTATTCTTTCTCAAAGCCAAAGTCCAAATCCTTCACTTTCGCAAAATGGTGCATATAGGAAGAGGTATTGATAACAAGGCCATCAGGCAATTTTTCTAACAAGGGGATTAGCTCTGTTATAAAAATATAGGGAACCAGAACGGATAACATGAAAGTTAGTTCGACATTTTCACCACTCGCTTTTCGCTCTTTCCCTGCATACAGACCTGCATTGTTAAATAAGATATCAATCCTTTGAAAGTCTCGCTTGATTTCCTCCACAAATCGATAAACATTATCTAATTTTGAAAAATCAGCCAAGTAGCTAGACACTCTGCCTCTCAAGGAGACTGCCCGAACCTCCTGAGTAGCCAATTCCAGCTTTTGAGGATTGCGACCGTGGAGGATGATATGATAGCCTTCACTAGACGGTTTCTTTGCTAGATGCTTACCGATACCGTCCGTAGCACCTGTTAGATGTAGGAAGTAATAACGATCGTCAAGATATCACAACACTTGTTGTCAATGATAAAGATCAAAAAACACTTCAAAATTACATCAAACTCAATCATCGTGAAACTGGTCAGAAGCTTGATTTGACTGAAAAAGGCATTATTATCTCAGAGAAATTGGCGGACCTAGCTGGTATTTCTGTAGGTGATGAAGTAACCGTTCAAAATAGCCAGGACAAAGACATCAAACTCAAAGTTTCTGGTATTTCTGAGATGTACATGGGGCACTTCATCTTTATGAACGAATCTACTTATAAGGATGCTTTCGGAAAAGAGGCTAGCCAAAATGCTACGATACTTACACTAAAAGATCATTCAGACAAAAATGTTGAGCAAACAGCCAGTCGATTTATGTCTCTTGATGGTGTAAAAGGGGATGTCCAAAATACTACTCTAAAGGCACAAATTAAGACCATCGTCAACTCACTTAGCCGTGTTATGGGAGTTTTGATTGGTGTTTCTATTCTTCTTGCTTTTGTTGTTCTCTTCAATTTAACGAATATCAATGTGGCAGAGCGTATCCGCGAATTATCAACCATTAAGGTTCTAGGTTTCTTTAATAAAGAAGTGACGCTCTACATCTATCGAGAAACAATTTATCTTTCTATCATTGGTATCTTGGTTGAATTCGGACTTGGTTTGGGACTGCATCAATACATGGTAGATGTTATCACGCCTGAAAATATTATGTTCAATCCAAATCTTGGCTGGCTCATCTACGCTGTTCCAACACTAGTAATCATTATCATTCTGACAGGTTCTGGGTATCTTTGTGAACCAACACCTTAAGAAAGTCAATATGCTCGAGGCTCTAAAATCTGTTGAGTGAGATATGCTATAACTTAATAAATAAAACGGAAGAGTTAGGACCACTTCGTCGTTTTAAAACAAGATACTCCCCTATGTCGAATAGGGGAGTATCTTGGCTCTATAATTTCTGTAGTGGGTAAAACTACTGTAGAGATTATAGAGCTTTTTGAGTGTACACAAAAAGTCCCATAAGAACTATAATGAAAAGCAACCAAACCATCATTAGGAAGAACTTATGAGACTTATTAAGAATACCACATAATTAATCGGAATTAAAGACCAAAATATCAAGATTTCACTTATTTTTGAAACTGACACTCATATCGAGATTCAAGCAAAACTTGATTACCCTGCACCATCATGTCCTCACTGCCAAGGAAAGATGATCAAGTACGACTTTCAAAAGCCTTCTAAAATCCCTCTTCTCGAGCAAGCGGGAACGCCAACTCTACTACGTCTGAAAAAACGTCGTTTCCAGTGTAAAAGTTGTAGAAGTGTCACGGTAGCTGAGACATCTATCGTTGAGAAAAACTGCCAAATCTCCAATCTAGTCCGACAAAAAGTTACACAGCTTCTAACTGAGAAGGTGTCACTAACTGATATTGCAAGAAGACTTCGCGTGTCGACGTCCACTGTCTATCGTAAGCTTGATCAGTTCACTTTCAAGGAACATTATGACAAACTCCCTGCTGTTATGTCCTGGGATGAGTTTGGGTTCAAGAAAGGGGAATTGGCTTTTGTGGCGCAGAATTATGAGACAAACCAACTCATAACCATCCTTGATAATCGCCGCCAAACTACTATACGAAACTACTTTTTGAAGTATCCATTGAAAGTCCGGCAACAGGTACAGTTTATCACGATGGATATGTCTGGAGCTTATATTCCACTGGCTCGCAAGCTCTTTCCAAACGCAAAAATCGTTCTTGATCGTTTCCACATCATCCAGCACCTTGGACGTGCCTTTTTAAAGACTAGAATTGCAATTATGAACCAGTTCGATAAGAAGTCACTACCCTATCGAGCCTTGAAAAATCACTGGCGACTCTTCCAAAAGGACAGCTGTAAGTTATCTCTCAACTCTTTCTATTCAAAGACTTTCCGCCAAACTTTAGCACCACATGAAGTTGTTAAGAAGACACTAGTCTTTTCAAAAGAGCTTACTGACTACTATACACTTTATCAGCTTTTGCTTTTTCACTTTCAGGAGAAGAGAGTAGGTGAGTTCTTTGACCTGATAGAGGAAAATAGAAGCAAGGTCAATCACTATTTTCAAACGGTCTTTAGGACTTTTCTTAGACACAAGCAATACATCAAAAACGCACTAGAAACGGACTATTCAAACGCGAAACTTGAAGCGACTAATAAGTTGATCAAAGACATCAAACGTTTGGGCTTCGGTTTTAGAAACTTTATCAACTTTAAGAAGCGTGTCTTCATCACTCTGAACATTCATAAAAAGAGGACCTATCCGGCCCTCTCTAGATATTAGCTTTTCGTCACCCACTATAGTTGACAAAGAGACAGTATCTTATTTATATGCTTATTCAGCCTTAGTAATATCTTTACGCATTTCATCAACATTGAATTTAGCAAAGAGATATTGACGGTCTTGAACTGGGAAGCGTTGATCGAGTTGGTCAACTGGTCCAACTTCAATAATACCATTCTCGATAACAAAGTCCATAACGTGACCACCGAATGTCAAGTCATCTGAAATAAAATGGAGATGGTAACCAGCAACACTCACACCGTGGAACATTTCAGGTGTCCAGATACCAACGATTGTACCTGAAATATCATCTACCTCATACTCAGGTTGGCGAGTGGCAACATCAGCAAACTTAATGTCCGCATTTGATTTTGGAATCATGCGCACGTGCATGTGTTTAAAATGACCTTTGATTTTGATTGAACGGAAAAGATTGACCCCATCATAGTATGATTCAATACGATCCTCAAGTTCTTTATCAGTCATTTCATAACGTTGACGGAAGATAACTTCAGCTTGGTGAGGTACGACTGCTGCATAGGGAACTTTTTCATCAGGAGAAACTTCTACCACTTCGACTTTACCTTCAGAGCCTTTAGCTTGGTAGGCTTTACCGTCAAGAATAATCAACTCACCATCGATAGAATCTAATGTTCCGAGACCCAAGTCTCCATGCTCTAACAACTCTCCAACGGTTAAAGTACCTCCATAAAGCCCAGCCATCAAGGCTCCCAAAGTATTATATTGAAATAATTTTATGGCTTCAGACATGTCTACACCCTCTTTTTAGTAAAATTCATCTGGCAAAATAGTTTCGCCGAGTTTAATGTTATCTTTATAGTCAATTGGAACATCAATAAGGACTAGTCCATCTACAGCCTGAGTCAAAGCCTCTTGAAGCAAGCTAGCAAATGCTGCTTTACTTGTTGCACGATAACCTTTGGCTCCAAAGCTCTCAGCATATTTTACAAAATCTACAGGACCAAAGTCAACCCCAGATGAACGACCGTACTTCATTTCTTCCTGGAATTCCACCATATTGTAATGACCATCGTTCCAGATAATATGGACAATTGGCAATTTCAAACGAACTGCTGTTTCCAATTCTTGTGCTGAGAAGAGGAAACCACCATCACCAGAAACAGAAATCACTTTTGTCTTAGGACGAACCAAAGCTGCAGAGATAGCCCATGGAAGAGCAACACCTAGCGTTTGCATCCCATTTGAGAAAAGCAAATGACGTGGTTCATACGATTTGAAATAACGTGCCATCCAAATATAGTGACTACCAACATCAACCGTAACAGTCATATCATCATCTGTTTGTTCTTGCAAAACTTCGATTAAATCTAGCGGATGCACCGTACCTTCATCAGGCTGACGGTCAAACTTAACATCCTCAACAACATTGTTTTTCAAACCTTTAAGATATTCAATCGAACCTTCAGGCAATTTATAACCTTGAATAGCGGGCAAAAGCAAGTTTAAGCTCGCTTCTACATTACCAATCAATTCACGTTCCGGTTGGAAGTAAGTGTCCACCTCGGCCGGCTCAACATCAATAACGATGATACGTGCTGAAATTTCAGCATTCCAGTTACGTGCTTCATATTCGATTGGGTCATAACCAATGGCAATAACTAAGTCGGATTTTTTAAGCAACATGTCTCCGGGTTGGTTACGGAAAAGACCTACACGACCAAAGAAAGTATCTTCTTCAAGGTCACGTGACACGATACCGGCACCTTGGAAAGTTTCAACAACTGGCAATTTAACATGCTTCAAAATTTGGCGAATAGAGTAAGTTACGGCTTCTGATGAGGCACCATTCCCCAAAAGAAAGACTGGCAACACTGCATTTTTAATGGCTTGTGCGAGATAGTTAATATCAGAAACAGATGCTGAACCAAGTTTTGGATCTGTCATAGGCTTAATAGCCTTAACACTGACCGGAGCATCCGTCACGTCTTGAGGAATTGAAATGAAGCTTGCACCTGGTTTCCCTGACTTAGCGTGACGATAGGCATTAGCAACCGTTTCAGAAAGGGTGTTAGCATCATGTACTTCAGCAGCATATTTGGTAATTGGCTCAAGCATAGCAACGTTATTCATTGATTGGTGGGCACGTTTCAAGAGATCTGCACGCTTAACCTGACCACCAATAGCAAGAACAGGGTCTCCTTCATCCGTCGCTGTTACCAAACCAGTAGCCAAATTGGAGACACCTGGACCAGATGTTACCAATACTACACCTGGTTTCCCAGTAATACGTCCAACACCTTGAGCCATAAAAGCAGCATTTTGCTCATGACGGGCAACAATCAATTCAGGTCCCTTATCTTCCAAGGTATCAAAAACCCTATCGATTTTTGCGCCTGGAATCCCAAAGACATACTCAACATCATGGTTGATCAAACTATCAACCACTAAATCTGCACCATACAATTGCTTTTCTTCTGACATGAACACAGTCCTTCTAGCCCTAAAATGGTAGAGCCAACTTTCCTTTCAAGTATAAGTCACAAAGTGTCAAAGTCTGCTCGTTTTTTCACAAACTTTCATCAATTCACAATTCTGTTATCATTATAGCACAGTTTTCAGACAATCTTGTGAAAAAAGGCAGACTAGGTGACTAAAACAAGATGACTACTTAAAAAGGCAAAACTTCCTATTACTAAAACAGCAATGCCTGAAAATACAGAATGTAAGGTCTCCGAGTAAATATATAGTTTCTGTAATTCTTTCATGTTAAGTGACAACTGAAAATAATTGGTTTCGATTATCCCCATCATTGTCTGACCTATCGCTAGAAAAACATAACTCATTAGTACTGTATAAATGTTCGAAGATGTACTAAATAAAAGTAGATATAGAACATAAAATGAAAGACCTAAGGCGAAAGCTTTCATATGAGAACTTATTTGTTTCACGAAGCTAAGAAGGAAGCTCATTACTAAGAATGAAACTGCTAAAAATGATAAGGAAAAGGAATACATAGAATCACTAATACCGAGATACTTTGTTAAATAAACAACTTCATAAGTATCATAAACAACTCCAATTGATCCCACAATAACTCCAGATAATAGAACTAATGCAATTTTTTTGGATCTCAGAATGTTAAATAATGTAATGTTTAAATTTTGTTTTTTTCTTTCTTCTTTCAAATTTAAAGTCGAAATATTTGGTAAAAATAAAAGACTAGTAGCTCCCACTATCAAAAGAAGAGCATAAACTGCAAACAATAAAAAGTGACTTTTATTAATAAATAAACCAACAAACAACGGTGCTAAAAAATAAGATACTGAACCAATGCTTGTATACCTAGCGTTAAACTTAATCAATGAATCCTTGTCTATAATAATTGGTACACAACTATATAATAAACTGGAAAACAATACATTGACAACCTCAATTATGAATACAACTAATAGGACAATTATATGGTTTAATCCAAAACCTAGTAAGAAAAGTAAGATTGCCTTTGTAATTTCTAACAGAATAAGCAGGTATTTTCTGCTCAGTTTACTATTTGAGATATTAATCCTATTTGTAACTATTGCAGCTAAACACTTTACCACCCAAAAATACATAACTAATTGCACAGAAATTCTAGACAATAGAATGTTGATCAAGATAGTATAACCATACTCTGAGATTAACGATGAGAAACGATTAAAATAAATACTCAATGCTGCATATTTTTTTATTTTCAATATTTCCTATATCCTCCTTAATTTTGATTTAACAAATTGAATCATTTGGTAAAAAATGTGAGCATTATCACTTCCAACCATCGGATTGTACTCAACTATATCACAAAAATATACCTTATCAGAACATAAAATTTTGGAAATTATTCCAAGAAAATCGTTCATTTGAAATCCTCCAATAATAGGATATGATACTGAATCAAAAACAGATGGATCCAAAACATCAATGTCTATTGATAAGTAAATATCTTTTGACTCATCAATATAACTATCTAACTTTTTCAAAACTCTACTCTTATTTAACCAATACTCCTCCATTGAGAGGATGATTATTTTATTATCAAATGAACTAGGAAACTCAAAATTCCTTTCCCCAATGATAATTATTTTTTCAAAAATATCGGTTAAAAAACTTAAAAAATTCCAATTTTTTACAACACTTTCAAAGTCTTTGAAGTAATCTAAATGAGCATCTAAAACAATTAAATATGCTCCCTCTCGAACAGTGGCCTTTGCTAATAGATAAGTAACTGAATGATCTCCTCCTAAAGCAATCTGAACTTTAGATTCAGCAATAGTTCGACTTAGACTTTCTAAATCAATAGAAAATAAATCTTGATTACCTAAATTAATTGTAATTATATCAGAATCTTTCCTATCATATAACATCGCTTCTTGATAATATTTTGTGGGAGCAAATCTCGCTCCTGGAATTCTACTTCCACCATCATAAATAATAGATAATATTTTCATAAACTCATTGACTTTGGCTTAATCCCAGTTAAATTATATGCTAACTTGCACTCCTGTATATCGGGACTCCCAATAGAACCTCCGAAAAACTGAGCTCGACTTCTACACCCACCTTGACAAACATAATTTGCAGGGCATTCATTATAATACTTACATCGTACATTTCGAATATGATTGAAGAACTTCGAATTAATCCAAATATCATTTAAAGTCTTTTCATTAATGTTACCTCCACAAAATTTAGTGGAGGATAATGTCGGACAAAATCCAACATCACCTGACGAATTTATAAACACATAAGAATTGCCAGCACCACAATAAAATGATTCAAATGTGGATTCGGATATATTATTACAATTTGCTTGAATATTGGGAATACACAAAATAGCATTATTGAATTCTTCATCACTAATTGATAGTCGATTATTCCTTTCAAAAGGTAAAAACCTATCAAAAGCATATTTCACATCTAATCGATCAAACAACTCCAAAAAATACTTCACTCCACTAATATTCTTGTTATTCAAAACAACATTAACAGTAACAGGTACTCCTAAACTCCTAAAATATTCAATATTCTTAATTGTTCTCTTAAATGTACCTCTTCCTCTAATTGAATCATGTATTGTTTCATTCCAACCATCTAAACTAACTTTTAGTCTTATACCATCATATCTTTGAATCAATATTTTAAAATCTTCAGGAATATATACAGCATTTGTAAAAATTGTTGTACACATTCCCTCTTTTAATACTTCCTCGATAATTTCACTTAATCCCTGTAATAATAATGGTTCGCCTCCAGTGAAATCAACATCCATTACTCCTAGCTGCTTAGCTTCATATACTATACTTGAAATTTTCTTTATATCGAGCTCCTTTGAATAATCAGGTAAATAACAATGCATACATCTTAGGTTACATTTGTTCGTGACCTCAATCTGTATCACTTTTAATGGTATTTTCGTTGAAAATTCAACAATTTTAGTGTTGGTCTTAGAGAGTGATATTTCATTGTTATTTAGAAAATCTATAACATTTTTTATTACCTGACTCTTTGAATCAGAAAACTTTTTCAATGAAAATTGGTACATAAATTTTAAAGCTAAAAATGTAGCTAAATTTAATGAAAATAGTTTATTATTCCTATTATTCCTGAGTATTCCTTGCTTATTGTACCAATTAAAAAAATCGAGTAAACATTGCTCGTCATATTAATTCCCTGCAATCTTCCAAAAATATTAATATAAAAACCAAAGGATTAGAAATAGACTCTAATCCTACAATCAGTTCTATTAGACAGACGGTGGGCAACGACCTTTGAGTCCATCAATCAACTCTGTAGCAACAGAAGGTTTAATTTCCATAATGTCAATAGATAGACCGCTAGAAACAACTTCTTCTTCTGCTAATTCAATTTGTGCAATAGCATCACTAACTTGCATCGTAATATCCTCCATTATTTATTTAAGAATCAATAAGTACCCATAACAAATCATAGAAATCATTCTTTATCTATAAAATTTAGCTGAAAATGCTTTGAAATTGTCTTATTAAACTGATTTGCAATAATAAAGTATATGTTATCTGTTCGTATATATGATATTTTTTTATAAACATCTTCACAAACTCTCTTGTAAAGATTCCAAAATTGATTTGCTTGTGAACTTGTATAAGATAAGGGTATACTTCCCCATCTAAAATCTAAATAATATATATACCATTTTTCATATTCTTTAAACTCTGTAGTGCCATCGGCAGTCTTTGTTCGATAATACTCTGATAAAGTGTTTTTAAAATTGTTTTGATACTCAATCTCATATTTCAGCCTTTCCTCTGAAACATGCAAAGACGGACTAAAAACTGGCACCCCAGTTTTAATATATCGTAAAACTACATCCTCTATATCCTTGTACCTCTGCCCCTCACCAAGGTTCAGTTGAAATGTCGGACAAGGAGTAAAAGAAACAATATAGAAGTTCTGAATTTTCTTAATATGAAAAGGATATAATTCACAAGTTAATGGCTTGTTCAAGCCTAAATCATTTATCGTACAACCCAATTCAGAATGAAACCAGCACTTTTTACCACAACTCAACAATGAAACACTATCATCACTAACAATAAAATCTTTAAGATACGTGCGTTTTAGAAAACTTGCTGTCTTTGCATCAAGTAATAAAGAATTATTCACATGACAACAAGATCCTCTACACTTTTCACAATTATAAGAGATAATATCATCTAGAAACGTATAATGAATGATATCTTCTGAAATCTGTTCAGGAAATTTAATAATTCTCATATCAATAATATATCATTTAATTTTGACACTGATAATTTATACCATATACACAAATCCAACTACATTTTTAACACTCCAGATAAATGATTTTCAAATTTTATAGCTAAATTCTCACTATTAGCCAGCTTCATTGCAGTAATACACTTCTTCATTTCTAGAATAGCTTTATTGCTCCTATTCTTCTTTAATTCATATAAATTTTTTGAATAATGAAACACTAATTTCTCGTAAATCTCAGTTTCCGTAAAACAACTATGATTTAACTGTTTTTCAAAATACAACGCATCAATATACTCATCTCTTTCAATACTTATGATATAACAATTTAATAGCATTGTTGAGTGTAACCTTCGGTAGTTTGGTAAATCCTTGTAAAATTCTGAACGTTTACACATTTCTCTTGATAAAAGCATCATTGTTTGATGATTCAATACATCTACAGTATTCGCAAATAACAGTAGTTCGTAACAACCCCAATATTCTACAGAGAATAGGTAGTCTGATAAATATTGGATATCAGATTCATCATAGTAACTTTTGTCTGATAAGTCCTGTAAACGAATTTTTATTAAAATAGTATTTAGAGTATAAAAAGTCTCACGCTTTTCGATTTTTTCTACTTGAGAGATTAATAACTTTTCCATACCTGACACGTTCCTTGCTGAAACAAATAAACTAATCTTTTCTAAGATTTCATTAAACTCATATCTCTGAAAGTCGTTTGCTGCATACATAAACTCATCAATAGGCATATTTATCGCATTTAAAGCTGACATAAACTTACTAATTGTCAAATCTGTATTTTCACGTTCAAAGCGGGAAATATGAGATACTGATACGCCTAACTTTGCGATATCTTTTAAGACTAATCCCCTAGACTCTCTAAATTTCTTAAATAATTTTCCATAATCTTTCATAAAAAGCACCTCTTTTGCATATACGAGAATTTCCCAGATAAACTTAAAAGTATTATATCATATAGTGAGATAGGAGGTTAATTTCTATGAATAAAGAAAGTTTTTTAGCTATCTTACTTCTAATTTTTGAAAGCATTATTGTAATTGCTGTTGGCTAAACAAATAGAAAATAAAGACACCACAAAAGTTAGACTTTCGATGTCTAACTTTTGTGGTGTAGTTAAGGTATGATGTTGTTCTCTAATAAGGGTATAATATAAAAAAGACTCTATGATTTCTGTAGTAGGTAAAACCACTATAGAGATTATAGAGCTTTTTGAGTGTATACAAAAACTAGTTCTTTATTGGAACAAAGTCAACAACTAATCTAGTATTGGTTGCAGCGGCAATTTCTTCCAATGTTTTATATGTTGGATTAGTGGTGCCATTCTCTATACGTCACTTTGAGAAGGTAAATTTTAAAATCCTCTTTATCATAACTTTTTACTAAAATAGCCAGAACATCACATTCTACTATCATTCTTATTTCTCATCTTCGTCCATTGAAAGCACAGACAAGAAGGCTTCTTGTGGTACCTCCACCGAACCGATGGCTTTCATACGTTTCTTACCGGCTTTTTGTTTTTCGAGGAGTTTACGTTTACGTGAAACGTCACCACCGTAACATTTAGCCAAGACGTTTTTACGAAGAGCTTTGATATCTGTACGGGCAACAATTTTTTGACCAATAGCCGCTTGGATATGAACTTCAAATTGTTGACGTGGAATAATTTTCTTAAGTTTATCAACGATAAGTTTTCCACGTTCGTAGGCAAATTCTCTATGGACAATAAAGCTAAGGGCATCGACCTTATCACCATTAAGGAGAATATCCATTTTCACCAATTGTGAACGACGGTACTCTGACAATTCATAGTCAAAACTTGCATAACCACGAGTTGATGACTTCAATTTATCAAAGAAGTCAAAGACGATTTCAGCAAGTGGAATTTGATAGATAACGTTAACACGATTATCATCAATATATTCCATGGTTTCAAAATCACCACGTTTACGTTGCGCCAACTCCATAACAGCACCAACATACTCTTGAGGAACCATAATTTGAGCTTTGATATAAGGCTCTTCAATGGTATCAATACGTGTAGGATCTGGAAATTCAGATGGGTTGGACACTTCAAGCATTTCACCGTCAGTAGTGTTAACATGGTAAACTACTGATGGTGCAGTCATGATGAGATCGATGTTAAACTCACGTTCCAAACGCTCTTGGATAACATCCATGTGAAGAAGGCCCAAGAAACCACAACGGAAACCAAAACCAAGGGCTTGAGACGTTTCAGGCTCAAATTGAAGACTGGCATCATTCAATTGGAGCTTTTCAAGAGCCTCACGCAAGTCGTTATATTTATTTGACTCAATCGGATAAAGACCAGCAAAGACCATTGGGTTCATTTGCTTATAACCATGAAGTGGTTCTGCGGCTGGATTATCCGCAAGTGTCACTGTATCACCGACACGAGTATCCGCAACTGTCTTAATTGAAGCTGCTACATAACCAACATCTCCAGTCGCAAGGTAGTCACGGCCAACAGCTTTAGGAGTGAAAATACCAACCTCAGTAACGTCAAAGGTCTTGCCATTAGACATCATTTGAATCTTATCGCCCGTTTTAACCATTCCGTTAACCACACGCACTTGGAGTATGACGCCACGATACGCATCATAAACAGAGTCAAAGATAAGGGCTTGGAGAGGTGCTTCCACATCACCTTGGGGCGCAGGAACTTTCTCAACAATTTGTTCGAGAATCTCTTCGATACCAATGCCAGCCTTAGCTGATGCAAGCACAGCTTCCGAGGCATCTAATCCGATAACATCTTCAATCTCTGTACGTACACGCTCAGGATCTGCCGCTGGAAGGTCGATTTTATTGATAACTGGTAAGATTTCCAAGTCATTATCAAGTGCCAAGTAAACATTGGCAAGTGTTTGTGCTTCAATCCCTTGAGCTGCATCTACCACCAAGATAGCACCCTCACAGGCGGCAAGGGAACGTGACACCTCATAAGTAAAGTCCACATGTCCCGGTGTGTCGATAAGGTGGAAAATATAAGTCTCGCCGTCTTTAGCTTTGTAGTTAAGCTCAATGGCATTCAGTTTGATAGTGATACCACGTTCGCGCTCAAGATCCATACTATCAAGGAGTTGTGCCTGCATCTCACGACTTGATACAGTCTCAGTCTTTTCCAAGATACGGTCAGCAAGCGTTGATTTACCATGGTCAATATGAGCAATAATCGAGAAGTTGCGAATCTTCTCCTGTCTTTGTTTTAATTCTTCAATATTTGGCATTTTATTCTTTCCTAGTTCTTACTTGTGATTGTTAAAAAACGAACCGTCACCTCCTATTATACAAAAAAGACAGGCATTTGCCTATCTCTAATATCTGCTTTATGACTGCATTTAGTCCTTCTTATTTCTTAAAATTATCATTGTAGTGCTTATTAATAATAGCTGAACGCTTGTTCTCTATTGAACTACTTGAAAATGGAGCTAAACCAAAGGCTAGTACAATAATTCCCAATAGAATAAGACTAAAAAATGGGTGCTCAGCAATATAGTGTAAGATGTCTGATATGGGAATCCACCTTTAAAAACATAATTATTTATAACTATATTATCAGAAACATTATGTTTTATCAAGCAAAAAAAGAGAGCCATTCGCTCTCCCTTTTAACCTTAATGGAATTGCATACCACCATCAACGATGATTGTTTGACCTGTGATGTAGTTTGAGTCAGGTCCAGCTAGGAAGCTAACTGCTGCTGCAACATCTTCAGGTTCTGACAAACGTTTGAGGGTAATATCTTTAGCAAAAGTTTGCATACCCTACTCATCATCTTTACCAGCATTTTACCAACTTCGTGGGAAATGTCAAACATCATTGGAGTCTTAACGATACCTGGTGCATAAGCATTTACAGTTATACCTGAATCAGCTAAGTCACGCGCCAAAGTTTGAGTAATACCACGAACTACGAATTTAGTTCCACCATATACAGTTAAGTTAGAGTTCCCTACAACACCTGCTTGTAAAGTTGCATTGATAATTTTACCACCATGACCAAGTGATTTAAATTGTGCTTGGGCAGCTTGTGCACCTCAGATAACTCCACCAACATTAATGTTAAATGTACGTTGAAACTGTTCTTCAGTAATAGTTTCAAGGGGGTTTTGTTGGTGCACACCAGCATTATTAACAACAACATTCAAGTCGCCAAAGTGATCAACTACTTTTTGGAAAGCTGCTGCTACCTCAGCTTGTTTAGACACATCTGCTACAACGGAAAATGCCTTGTCTTCTGACAACTCAGCAACTGCTTTTTCAGCAGTTTCAGCGTCATAGTCCAATACCCCGACTTTAACACCATCTTCAACCAAGCGTTTTGAAATCGCAAAACCAATACCTTGACCTGCACCTGTAACAATAGCAACTTTTGACATACGAAATCCTCCTCTACCAATTGTAGTCACAAGCTTAACCACAAGCCCTATCTCAATTGGAATATGCTAAGTTAATCAAGTTCTGGCAAAGTCATTTTCATAGGCTTTTTCTTAACTCATTTAGAATCTTACCACTTTATGAAAGCGTTGTTAATAATTTGTCATGCTTTTTGAAAGCAAATAAGATCACCACTAGTGACCTTATGTGTATTATTTTTCAAACTTAAACCCTAGTGCTTCCATATCGTCCAAGCCACCTAGATTAGTCACCTTAGTATATCCTCGTTCTTTCAGTACTCCTGCAGCAAATTCAGCACGAGATCCCATTTTACAATAAAGATAAATTGAATCGTCTTTTTTAGCTGGAATGTCAGCTGTGAAAAACTGCGTGTGAGGTGTTAATAAAGCATCCTTAACATGACCTTCTGCGTATTCTTCTGGAGTCCTGACATCAATTAATAGTCCATCCTGAGCTAATTCTGATTGAATCTGTGCTATATCCATCCTACTCACCAAACCAAATCTTAATTTCTCGAGACGCAGATTCTTCTGAATCAGAGCCATGAACGATATTTGGAATCATGTCACCATCTGGTGCTGTTGCAAAGTCTCCACGAATCGTTCCAGGAGCAGCATCCCCAGGATTAGTTGCTCCCATCATATCACGCCATGACTTAATAACACCTGGGCCGGACATAATACCAATAACTGCTGGACCACTCATCATGAATTCAGAAATACTAGGGAAAAAAGGTTTATCAGCCAATTGGGCATAATGTTCTTTAAGACGTTCTTCGTCAAGCATCAGCATCTCCATACGCTCAATAACGAAGCCACGTCGCTCAATTCGATCAAGCACTTGACCAATTAGATGGCGTTTAACAGCATCTGGTTTAATAATAAAGAATGTTTTTTGCATATTCCCAACCTTCATCGTTTTCTTTCCATTTTATCATAAGAAGTATCATTTTGCAGAGCTAAACCTTATATAGTCTAAAACTATATCCACAGCAAGAAATTAACTATTTTTCATTAGTTCCCATAAGAAATAATATAGATGTAAATAGACATTTCGAGGTAAATTTAATGACAAAATCTAAATTCCAATTAGTCGGTTCTCTTCTTCGTCCTGCGGATCTCCGTAAATACAAGGACGAAATCGAGCATCGTGACGACATCCAGTATCCTTTCTATGATGTCCCTTCCTGGTTATCAAGAAACTGAAACTGCATCTATTAAGCGAATTGTGGCTGACCAAAAAGCTAACGGAATTGACATCCTTACCGATGGGGAGTTTGGACGTTCTATGTGGCACTTGGACTTTGTCTGGGGACTCAAAGGTATTGAACGCTACATTGCTGAGCATGGTTATACTTTTAAAGACCATGATGGTGGTCAATATGAAACACGTAAAGATATCGGTATTCGTATCACTGAACCTCTCTCAGGTAAAAACCACCACTACCTAGATATTTACAAATTGGTTAGGGCTGAAGCTGGTGATGAAGATACCAAACAAACTATCTGGGGACCTGCTCATGCCTACACTGAACTTGCTATCTTTGATCGATTGGCTGTTCCTGGACAAGTATATGAAACAAACGAAGAACTCAAAAAAGGTTTGATTAATGCCTATAAAGAATTCTTGGATGAATACAAGGCTGTTGGTGGTAAAATCGTTCAATTTGACGACTGCCTCTGGGAACTTTTTGACCCATCAAACCCTACAAGTTTCTACTCAGACGGCAATGGTGATTTGGTAGAATTGGTCGATGAATTTGTTGCTATCAATAATGAGGTTGTTGACTATACTCACGAACTTGGTTTAACGGTTTGGACACACAACTGTCGTGGTAATTATGAAATCCGTTCTGCTTCTGAAGGAACTTACGAAGACATCGCTAAGAAATTCTTGGCAGAGCAACACTATGACCGCTTCTTCCTTGAATGGGATAGCGATACAGCTGGTGATATCAAAGCTCTGGAAGCCCTTAAAGACAGTAAAGCTAAAGTTGTATTTGGGCTATTGTCTTCTTAAACGACTGACCTAGATGACGAAGAACGTGTTCTCGATTTGCTTGAAAAAGCGAGTCAAATCCTTCCAAAAAAACGTCTCTTCCCCTTTCACCAATGTGGTTTCGCCTCATGTGACTCAGGTAATGAGCTGGCAACACCTCAACAATGGGCTAAAATCAAACAAGGTCAAGAAATCGCTAAGAAATTCTTTGGCTAATCGATATTTCTATTCGCTCCTCTCTAAAACGAAAAGCCTTCACTCTTGTGAGGGCTTTTTATGTTAGCATCAAGCATCTATAAAAGTTTGCAAATCCTTAAGAGCTCTTTCTGCGATTTTTTCATAACGCTCTTTCTTGTCACGAATACGTGGGCCTTCTAATTCTTTGATAATACCAAAGTTAACATTCATTGGTTGGAAATGTTTGCTTTCAGCATGTGTCACATAATATGGAAGGCTACCGATTGCTGTTGTATGAGGGAAAATAACTTCATCTTCACCCTTAAAGAGACGGGCTGCATTGATTCCAGCAACCAAACCTGAGGCAGCTGATTCAACATAACCTTCAACACCAGTCATTTGTCCAGCAAAGAACAAATTAGGGTTTGATTTTGATTGGAAGGTCTGTTTAAGCAAGTTTGGCGAATCCATGTAAGAGTTACGGTGCATTACCCCATAACGAACAAATTCTGCATTTTCAAGACCTGGAATCATTTGGAAGACACGTTTTTGCTCTCCCCATTTGAGGTGGGTTTGGAAACCAACGATATTGTAGAGGCTACCAGCCGCATTGTCCTGACGAAGCTGAACAACCGCATAAGGTGTCTTGAAGTCACCATCACGTGGACCCATATAATCTTCAGGATACTCCAAACCAACTGGTTTCATAGGACCGTAGAGCATTGTTTTAATACCACGTTTAGCCATAACCTCGATAGGCATACACCCTTCGAAATACTTTTCTTTTTCAAAAGAATTCAAAGGAGCTTCTTCAGCTGTAGTCAAGGCCTCATGAAAGGCCATGAACTCTTCCTTGGTCATTGGACAGTTTAGATAAGCTGCTTCACCCTTGTCATAGCGTGACTTAAGGTAAACCTTGTTCATGTCGATAGTTGCTTTATCAACGATTGGTGCAGCGGCATCATAGAAATAGAACCCGTCTCCACCGTTAAGCTCATGAATCTTTTCAGCTAAAGCATCAGAAGTTAGGGGACCTGAAGCAATAACTGTAATAGCATCATCAGGAATTTCTGTGATTTCTTCACGGATAACTTCAATTAAGGGATGACTTTCAATTTCAGCTGTCACTGCTTCTGCATAGCCTTCACGGTCCACCGCCATGGCACCACCTGCTGGCACACGGTGAGCTTCTCCATTACGCATAATGATAGAGTCCAAACGACGCATTTCTTCTTTTAGAAGCCCTACAGCATTGGTCAAGCTATCTCCACGGAAAGAGTTAGAGCAAACCAATTCTGCAAAATTTGTTGTCTTATGCTGTGGTGTTGCTTTGACCCCACGCATTTCATAAAGTTTTACTGGAATACCACGTTTGGCAATCTGATAAGCCGCCTCGGATCCGGCCAAACCAGCTCCAATCACGTTAATATAATCTGCTTTTGATTGAGACATGACACTAATACCTCTTCGGAAACAAGATGAAATCCTGCTCCCACAAATCTTTCTTCATTTTTACTCTTAGTAGTATAGCAAAAAACTCCTCATCTGGCGACTAGGAGTCATCTGTATTTAAAAGGGGTAAAATGATAGTCACTTTAGCACTACCCGTGCCATTGTCATTTGCAAGAGAAAGACTACCATAGTGTAAACGAATAATATCATTGGCAATAGTCAGACCAAGGCCACTATGATTGCGACTCTGTCTGCTTTTATCCTCTTGATAAAATAGCTGAGTAGCGTTTTCAAGAGATTCAAGGGAAAATCCAGGACCAGAATCAAGGCATATAAACTTGAATTCATCTTCTTCTACCCTAGCGGTCAGGAGCAACTGACTGCCACTGGGTGTATGCTCTACGGCATTTGAAACAATATTCATAATAGCTCGATTCAACAAGGGCTTATCCCAATTGCCTATGCTTTCTTTCGCAATTTCCTCCTTGTCAAATACCACATTGATTTGTTTCGTTTGAGCTAATGACAAGGTTTGATCGTAAATGTCTTCAACAAATTCCTTAACTGGAACTTCTTCAAGCGTCAGGGTCTTCTTCAAACTCATTTTGTTGAGTTCTGACAACTCTTTTACATAAGCATCAACCTGTGCAATACCTTTTTGAAAATGCTCTAATAACTCCGTTTGATTTTCATCCAAGGACGTCATAGCTAAGAGTTCCGCATTTCCACGAGCAACTGTTAGGGGCGTCTTTAAGTCATGTGTCAGGGCAGAAATCTGATTTTGTTTATCTTGCTCTGCCTTCCAATTTTCCATCAAAGACTCACGAAGTGCTATACGCATATGATCCAAACCACTTAAAACCTGATTAAATTCCTTAATTGTAGACTGAGAAGTTTGAAAATCCAAATCTTGTTGGGAAATTTTTTCAGTAACCCTTAATATAGGTTTAAGTTGCTGACTCAATTTATTTGCATAATAAAAAGTTAAAATAATAAATATGATTAAGATAGATACAAACATTGAACCAATCATCATAAGATCAGCATTGGGAAAATGCTGGTTCATCCACTCATTACGGTACCGAGGTGATAGTTGATAATTGACAATGACTATTCCATCTGATCGTTCAAAAGACTGAAAATAGCCGTATTTCTCACCGTGAGCATTCTTGAATTGGTAATTTAGTAAGGATTCTTCTTGCAAGTTAACAGGCATGTTAGACTTTTTAAGCTTAAAATCCCTAGTTAAAAAGACATAACTCGTGCCATCAGGTAAAATCTCGGGATTAAAGACCTTAGAAGTTTCAATATCACTTCTCACAGCAGACAAATCACTCTCAACTTGATTTGCTGGAATCACAACTCCAAAACGATAAGACAAGCTGAATAAATACAAAATAAGAAGACTGCTGATTACAGAGAGAATTGTAAGACTGACGACATAAGATAACAAGATTGTTCTTAAAGAGTGTTCTCGTTTTTTTATTAGTGCCACTTGTAACCAATCCCCCAAACTGTTTCAATAGGATTTTGCCCAACTTCTTTAAGCTTTGCACGGATATTCTTGATATGTTCAGCCACTGCTGCCGGACTGCCTTTATCCTCATAGCCGTACAAATGCGTGTAGATTTGTTCTTTTGAAAAGACTTGGCCCTTATTTTCAGCTAAAAACTGGCAAATACCATATTCCGACTTTGTCAAATCTAACAACTGATTCTCAATATAAAGCTCTTGAGCAGACAAGTCAAACTGAAACTCCCCAAGTGAAAGCTTATGGTGACGCTCACGATGTTCACGTCTCAAGTGAGCTGCAACACGCGCTTGGAGTTCTTTAACCCCAAATGGTTTGCAAATGTAATCATCCGCACCATAACTCAACCCTTGGACAATGTCTGCTTCTTGCGTTTTAGCTGTAATAAAGAGGATTGGGCAATCCACCTGATTTCGAATCTCATGGCAAAACTGTAGACCGTCAACATCAGGCATCATAATATCCAGTAAAATCAGGTCAAATCGAGGTAAAGAGTTCTTATCCAAATCCAAAACACTTGTAAGCCCTGTCACATTATGGTTTTGGAGCTCTAAAGCCTTTACAACCAATTGAACAATATCTTTTTGATCATCAATAACAAGTATTCGAGCCATAGCCTTTCCTTTCCTTCAAAGTTATCTTTATCATATCATCTATAGAAGATAACTGACAAGGCGTAAAGTAGATAAATATGGGTTGGGTAAAAAACATAGAACAAATATTTTGACCCTTTCCCTCTTTGACCGTTATAAGAAAGCATTAAAGGTGCTGAAAATATTTCCATCCATTCAAAGTATTTGAATATTAAATCGTGAAAAGAAGGTCTACTTAAAACAATCGCCATTAGCAGCCAAACGAGACTAACATTCATAAAAGCAAGCACTTCTTTCTTAAGATTCCTATGACAAAGATACATAGCGATACCGGTCAAAAGCAACCACGTTCCTCCATCATTGATAAATGTATGGACTGGCAATACTGTGAAATTGAGTAAATTTAGTAGAAAACCAAACATAGGTTTGTTCACACTTAGCAGATAAAAAGGCACCATTAACCATGGAAGCAACAATGGAAAAAGTAAAGTTGGTATCCCTTTAAGGTATTTCTTTTCTTGAATCCATGCAATCCCTTGAAGAGCAACGAGCAAAATTGCGAATGACGACAGCATCATATTTTGTGGAAAGAAACCATCTGGTCTAACTAGAGGATGTAGAAAATTATAGAATCCAAATTGAATCAGTCCCATCACAATTGCTAAAGAATAAATCTTTAGGAAGTATTTCTTCCGGTTATGGGTATGAATAAAACCCTCAATCACACAAAAAAGGAACAATGGGGCCGCTAATCTACCAATCATAGCAAACCAAATAGGGATTTTCCCTGTATAATCAAAAAAATAATGAATGTGGTCGAATACCATAGTAATTAGGGCTATATATTTGAGTTGGAAACCTGATAAACTTAAACGTTTCATAATAACTCTCCTTTCTTTTCATTCTTAGTATAAAAAACAAATTTAAGGAAAGTATCAGTTTTTTTGACAAAATACAGAAAGCTATCCCAAGTCAAAACTTGGGATAGCTTTCTTCTTTATTTTATAACAGATTCTTTGTAGTCACACTCTTCCTTACTACAGATAACTTGCTTGCCACCACCACGTACTTTCTTCTCCACGAGGTAATCGCCTGATTTAGGACAGTTACGTCCAATAGGGATATCCCACGAGGTAAATTCACAGTCTGGATAGCGATCACAACCATAAAAGACACGATTGCGTTTTGTCTTACGCTCGATAACCTGACCTTGCCCACAGGTTGGACAAGTCACACCAATTTCTTTAGTAATAGCCTTAGTATTGTGACAGTCTGGGAAGTTACTACATGCATAAAACTTACCGTAACGACCTAGCTTGATAACCATTGGATGGCCGCAGAGGTCACAATCAAAACCAGCAGGTTCATCCTTGATTTGGATTTTTTCAATACCTTCTTCAGCTTTTTCCAATTCTTTTTGGAAAGGTTTGAAGAATTCATCAATAACCTTCTGCCATTGTTCCTTACCGATTTCAACTTTATCGAGTTTGGCTTCCATCTCGGCAGTGAATTTAACATCCACGATATCTGGAAAGAATTCTACAATTAAGCTATTAACGATTTCACCGAGTTCAGTTGGTTCAAAACGTTTAGCCACCAATTTGACATAGTAGCGACGTTGAATAACATCAAGCGTTGGTGCATAAGTTGACGGACGACCAACGCCATTTTCTTCCAAAGTCTTAATCAATGTCGCTTCAGAGTAGCGTGCCGGTGGTTGCGTAAAGTGTTGTTCAGGCGTTGTCACAACCTTCTTAATCGTATCACCTTCAGCCATTTCAGGAAGCATTTTATTCTTATCAGAGTCGTTGTAAACGGCCATATAACCGTCAAACTTGATTTGACTACCATTTGCAGTGAAAATGACACCATTTTGAGACAAGGTCACCTTCATCGTATCAAATACTGCAGCCGCCATCTGACTAGCCACAAAACGATTCCAAATAAGGGTATAGAGCTTAAGCTGATCCTTATCCAAATACTTAGCAATACTTTCTGGTGTTTGGAAAACATTTGAAGGACGGATAGCCTCGTGAGCATCTTGCGCCGCTGAACTATTTTTCACCTTGCTTCCATGTTTAGAATACTTAGAGCCAAAGCGTTCTGTAATAAATTCAGCCGCTTGATTTTGAGCCACTGGACTGATACGTATTGAGTCCGTACGCATATAGGTAATCAAACCTTGAGCGCCTGAACCAAGATTAATCCCTTCGTATAACTGTTGTGCAACCATCATAGTCTTACGTGTACGGAAGTTGATTTTATTAGCAGCATCCTGTTGTAGTGATGATGTTGTATATGGCAATGGCGCATTACGACGTCGTTCTTTTTTCTCTACCTTATCAACGTTAAAGTCGTCACTTATGATACGAGAGAGAACGTCTTTAACATCGTCATTATTGTTGAGCTTGAGCTTTTTACCATCAAGACCATAGAAGCTAGCCTGAAACTTCTTAGCACCCTTCTTAAAGGCACCATCAATTGTCCAATATTCTTCTGGTTTAAAAGCCTTGATTTCATTCTCACGTTCAATAATAAGCTTAAGAGCTACCGATTGCACTCGACCTGCAGAAAGACCTTTCTTAACCTTCTTCCATAGAAGTGGTGAGATAGAGTAACCCACAATTCGGTCCAAAACACGACGAGCTTGCTGAGCATCTACTAAGTCCATGTCAATGGCGCGTGGCTCTGCAAAGGCATTCTTCACCGCGTCTTTAGTGATTTCGTTAAAAACTACACGATTCTTATCTTCTGGCTCTAATCCAAGTATATGTGACAAATGCCATGAAATAGCTTCCCCTTCACGGTCCGGGTCACTTGCGAGAAAGACTTTCTTGGCTTTCTTAGCTTCTTTCTTTAATTCTTTGATAAGGGGTCCTTTACCACGAATATTGATATACTGTGGTTCGTAGTTGTTTTCAAAATCAATAGACATACTTGATTTTTTCAAATCACGGATATGCCCTACTGAAGCAACAACTTTATAGTTGCGCCCAAGGTACTTCTCAATGGTTTTCGCTTTGGCTGGAGACTCCACGATAACCAAATTTTTCTTCGGTGTCGCTCTCTTTTTAGTCGCCTTTTTAGCCTTTGTTTTCTTCTTTGCTTTAGTTTTCGTTTTTGTTGTCGTTGCTGTCGCCATAGACTATTTCCTTATAATGTTATAAACTGGCTGCGCCACTAATCTGTCTAAAATATAGTCACAAGACATTAAAAAATGAAACATCTTGGACCAAGCAACTAACATGATACCGTCCTTTTCTTTAACTGTCAATAAGAAACTTTTTTTCTATAGGAGAAGTTTGATTTTTATGAAAATTCTGAAATGATGTCAAATCCTGTAGTAATGCACTTTGCGCCCTCTTGAATGAGGTGATGGCATCCATCCGATTTTCCATCTAAAATATTTCCTGGTATGGCGAAAACATCTCTTCCTTCTTCCATTGCACGCTCACAAGTAATAAGACTTCCCGAGCGAAGCTTGGCTTCAACCACCATAACCCCTTGACACAATCCAGAAATTATCCGATTTCGTTCAGGATAATGGTATTTAAGTGGCTGTTCACCCGGTCCGTATTCTGTAAGAACTAAATGATTTTTAGCCATATAGTCCTGTAAAGCTTTGTTTTCTTTAGGATAATATACGTCTAGCCCAGTCCCGATAACTGCAATGGTGTTACCTTTATTTTTTAAGGCCTCCATATGAGCACAAGTATCAATTCCACGCGCCAAGCCACTTACAATAGTAAAGGCATTCCCAAGTTCATGAACAATTTTTCGAACAGACTGTTTGCCTGTTTCAGAACACTTTCTGGCACCAACTACTGCTAACTTGGGTTTACTTAGCAAATCAATATTCCCTTGATAAAAGAGGAGAACAGGAGGATTATAGGAATGTTTCAGCTCAATGGGATACTCCTTATCAAAAATTGATAAGGTCGGAAAACGTTGAAAATCTTCCTTAAGCTGCTTAACATCCAAATTCTTGTATTTTTCCATAAAGAGAACGGCATTTTTAGACTTAGATACCACTGCCATATCACGTAAGCTCAATTTTTTTATCTTGATTTTTTTGATAGTCTAAAATGTTAAGGATGTTTAAATTCGTCAATCCAGCAGCTTTTAGTTTAAAAAGTTCAAAGTTATTCATCTAACTACCTCCATTTCATTATTCGCAAGAAAAAACAAAAAAAGTCCCTTTTGTACTGACCCCAAAAAGTTGGACAATAAATTATTGAAAGGATTTAGTTCTGTATTGCACAGGACTGAGTCCTTTTAATTTTGTCTTGATACGTTTATTGTTGTAATAAAAAATATAATCCGTAATGGCTTGTTCTAGCTTATCAAGCGACTTAAAAGTCTTTTCATAACCGTAAAACATCTCAGACTTTAAGATGCCAAAGAAGGACTCCATCATGCCATTATCTGGACTATTTCCCTTGCGTGACATAGATGGACGAATCCCTTTGGATGCCAAGAAATCATGATAAGACTGGTGTTGATATTGCCACCCTTGGTCGCTGTGAAGAATAGTTCCTTGGTAAGAGGTAGCCGGAAATGCTCTTTTAAGCATGGTTTGAACCTGTTTTAAATCAGGTGAGCGTGACAAGGTGAATTCAATAATCTCACTATTGTATCCATCAAGAACAGGGGATAAATAGAGTTTCTCTCTAATATTTGGTAAAGCGAATTCAGTGACATCCGTATAACACTTCTCATAAGGCTTAGCCCCTTCAAACTGACGTTGAATTAGATTATCAGCTTTCTTCCCAATCTCTCCCTTGTAAGACGAGTATTTACGCTTACAACGAGTACGAGCAGCGAGTCCCATGAGTTTCATTAACCGTTGAACCTTCTTATGATTGATAACAAATCCTCGGTTTCTTAGTTCTAAATGAATACGACGGTATCCATAATTGCCTTTATGGTCAACGTAAATGGTTTGAATCATCTCTTTGACCTTCTTATCTTTCTTAGCTCTATTAAACCGTTTCAACTGATAATAATAAGTAGAACGAGCTAGCTTAGCGGTTTTTAGTAAGAGGTCTAATCGAAATCCTCCTGAGACCAGTTCTCTAACTGTTTCCGCCTTTTGCGCTGTAAGGCTTCGTCCCTCAAGCGCAATTCCCTCAACTTTTTTAGATAAGCTACCTCGGTACGCAGACGCTCATTCTCTTCCAGAATATGTTCTAGCTCAGTCATTTCTTTACAAGTTTTCTTTGGTTTACGTCCCATCTTACTCGGTCTCCCTCGTTGTTTCTCAACAATAGTATACCCGTTTTTCTTGTATTGTGCTATCCAATTGGTGAGTAGGGATTGTTGGGGAAGAGCATAATCCAGTGATACGGTGAGCTGAGATTGACCGTCAATAAGAACTTTATTAATGATTTCCTGCTTTAATTTAGAGGGATAATACTTATTTTTCCCTTTTTTAACAACCTCAATACCATGTCTCTCCATAAGCCGTACCATGTACTTAAGATTGGATAGACATACACCGTACTTTCGACTAATATAAGGCCAAGAAAAACCAGCCTGTCTTAACTGATATATTTCTAGTTTATCTTCATAACTTAATTTCATACAAAAACACCCCAATCGTTAGATTTTTTTCTGTCTAACTTTTGGGGTGCAGGTCATTTATGGAACTTTTTTTGACTATAAGGCATTTTTAGAAGTAAAATATGATGCTGCTCCTAAGAGGTTACTATCGTTATGGAAATGACAAGATTGAATTGATATCGGATCAAAACCTAATTCGGATTCTTCATTAAATGACTCTTCATAAGCATTAACAAGACCTTCTATCAAAGAATTTTGTCTGCTAATGCCTCCACCAATAACAACTCTATCCAACTTGAGGAAACTCTGCAAATTAAGAATCAGAACAGCAATTTCATGACAATAGTCCTTAAATAGACGTTTTAGTTGTCCAGAGTGATTATCATCTAAAGCGGAGAAAACAGCTAAACCATCGTCCTGTTCTAAACCAAGTATTTGACTAGCTTCATGAACGAAACCTACCGCAGAACCTTTATTAGCGACAAGACTAAATAGAGCATGCTTAAATAGCCCCAACTGGAAAGGGAGAACGGTTTGACCCAAGCTTTGGGGACTTGGAGCACGCAAATATTGGGTAACCGACAGAGGTGTTAACAAGGCTCCCTGTGAGACAAGTCCTAAGCCAACACCAGTACCCAAAACCAAGGCAGCACCACAATCTAAATCCTGTAAACTACCATATCTTGCTTCAGCCAAAGCTGCCGCATCTGCATCATTAATAACTTTTACAGGCAGTTGAAATATTTTGGACAAGCGTGTCCCAAGAGGAATAGATGTTAAATAAGGGATAAGGCCACCCTTGAAAACAAAGCCATGTTTACTATTAATTTTGCCTGGACATGCAATGGCAATACCAGAGATATCATTCTTAAATGATGAGACTATGCTTTCTAAAATCCGCCAAAAGTCGTCAATTGTCGTTGGAGTTGACTCTTTAGATTGACTGCTAATTCTAAAATCATCATCAACTAATCCAAATTTAATAAAGGTTCCTCCGATATCAATAGCTAAAATCACTCCACTTCACCTACTTTTTTATTATTGACTTTATTGGTTCGAAGCTTCTTCTATGAATTGGCGTGACACCAAACTTATCTATGCCAGACAAATGTTCTTTGGTGCCATAGCCTGCATTTTTGGCAAAGGCGTATCCAGGAAACTCCTGCTCATAATCAGCCATCATCTTATCCCGAGTTACTTTTGCTATGATAGAAGCTGCTGCAATAGATAGAGAATTAGCATCCCCTTTTATGATTGAGGTTTGTTCTATAGGTAAGTCCAAATTCATGGCATCAATTAGCAAATGTTCAGGTTGGGGATTGAGTTTTTCAATAGCTTCTATCATGGCTAACTTGGTAGCTTCATAAATATTGACGTCATCAATCACATAATTATCCTTCATACCAATACCGACAGCTACTGCCTCCTTCATTACCTGATTATAGATAGCTTCATGTTTAGATTTTGGAATCTTTTTACTGTCATTTAGACCTTTTATTTTGCAAAGCTTTGGTAAAATGACCGCAGCCGCTACAACTGGGCCAGCTAAAGGACCACGTCCAACTTCATCGACACCTGCGATGAGTTCTATTCCTCGAGCATAGAGTGATTTCTCATAATTAAGAAGCGTTTCTAAACGTTCTTCCTCAGCAAGTTCAGCGAGGATAGCCTTACGGCGTTGCCTAATGGCAGCTTGTACACCAGTCCGACTATCTTCCTCAAAACTTGCCCATCTAGGGTCGTCAAGATCCCTCAAAATAGCCAATTGTTCCTTGACTTCTTTAATTGTCGCCATCAGTATCGACCCCAACAATATCAAGAGTATAACGGCCTAGTTTTCCATCACGAACATCTTTGACAAAAAGATTGTAAAAACGGTCATAATCTTCACGAAAGCCAAGTTTTCGAGTCATTTCCATGATGATTTCTGGTGCTTCTTCTTCAAGGTCAATCCCTTTAAAGTGTTCCTCTAGTCGTTCTGGGTAGTAAGTTTTAAAGTAGTTGAGACCAAAAATCGTGACTTCATCCATTGGTAATAACTGGTCCTTGATGGCACCAGTTAAAGCGAGTTTCAATCCAACCAATTCATCTTCAAACTTAGGCCATAAAATCCCTGGAGTATCAAGAATTTCTAAGTCCTTATTAGACTTCAACCACTGTTGACCTTTTGTAACGCCAGGCTTATTTCCCACAACAGCAATCTTTTTACCAGCTAGGCGGTTCATCAAGGTAGATTTTCCTGCATTTGGAATCCCAATAATCATGGTTCTCAAGGTCTCTTTCTGAATACCACGTTCACGTAGTCGTTGAATCTTTTCAGTCATAAGACTCTGAGCAGCATCTGTTACCAATTTAACTGTAGATTGTTCCTTGGAATTAATGGCCAGGGTTTTAATCCCTTGACTCTCAAAATAGGTACGCCATTCTTTCGTACGATTATCGTCAGCAAGATCAGCTTTATTGAGAATTAAAATCTTTGGTTTATCGCCAACAATTTTGGTCAACATAGGATTCTGACTTGAAAGTGGCAAACGTGCATCCACCAAAATCGTTACAAAATCAACATGCTTAAGATTTTCCTGAACCTGTCGACGGGCCTTAGACATGTGACCTGGAAACCATTGAATAGTAGCCATGTATGCTTCTCCTTTTGTATTCTTAGCAAAATATCATTTAAAATCTTTAAAAAAAGCCAAATCATTGGCTTTGCTTTAGTTATATTATAACAGATTTAGTTTGGGATGCCCAATTGTTATCACTTGGCTAAGCCTCAATAGGCATGAAGTTACCAACAATTTTACCGATGATTCGAGGGTCTTCATCATAAGGAGCAAATTTGTCACCATACCGTTTATTAAGAGAAACCAAACGAAGACCATCCTCCTCACGATAAACCTTTTTGATATAGGTTTGACCATCCCAGTCTACAGCATAGACATCGCCATCATAATCAAAACCTGTTTGTTTGATCAGCACGACTTCACCATTTAGGTAGGTAGGTTCCATAGAGTCTCCAAATACCCATGATGCAAAATCATGATCTATTTCTTCATCGTAGAAAACTTCATCATAATTGCCATCACCAAAATAAGTATAACCTGTTCCGGCTGATAAACGCTCGAAAACTTTATAAGAGTAAAGTGGGATAACGGGTGCTTTCTTCTTTTCTGCTTCTTGTTCCTCCAGAAGAGCTTTAGTGAATCGCAAAGCTTCTTGACGATTTTCCTCAGTTAATTCCAAGTACACTTCAACAATCTCGTGTTCAGACAGAAAATAGGTCTCGGCTACACCAAATAGTTCAGCCAGTACCGATAGATTCTTTTGATTTGGTTTCGTCTTACCATTTTCCCAGTTAAAATAAGAGGAGCGCGAAATCCCTAGATGCTTAGCTACTGATGCTTGACTCATTCCTTGTGCTTCTCGAATCTCTTTAAGTCTTTGTCCTGAAAACATAGCTACCTCCGTAAGTTAATAAACTAACATAAGTGTATCAAAAAAAGCAGTTGACTTCAAGTGAAATCAACTACTTTTATATTTCTCTTTTGTATTAATCTTTGACTAAAAATCCAAGATTATCGAGTGCCTCTTCAATATAATCTAAATCTTGTTGACTATCAGCTTCAACAAGATGATAGTGAACACCGTTGGTTAATTCAGATAGTGGTCGAAAGTCACTTGACGCTGCTTGTTCTAAAAAATGTCTAACATCTCGACGACAAGTCAACTTCAACAAGGCTTGAATTTCACCATAGGCTGGATGATCAATCATGATATTTTGAATACGTCCCCCATTATCGACAATGGCTAGAAGCTCTTCTTCCATATTATTCACCGTATGATTCACTTTAAGCAGTCGATGTGCATAAGAATTATCATCACTAGTCTTATAAATATAACCCCTGTTAGTTGAGATAATTTGATAACCATCTGCTCGCAGAAGTGCAATATCTTGGACAATGATTTGACGAGTAACACCGAAATGTTCTGCCAAACTCTGCCCATTAATCGCTTCTTTAGACTGCTTTAATAGGGTCAATAATTCTTGCTTGCGATTTAAAGTCATAGACTAAACAACTCCTCTTACAACTATCGAATTTTTCGAATACTTTTGAAAATCGTTAATGCTATAACGTAATCTATCATACTATGGACAATAGTACCAAATCCAACTAAAACAAACAAGATATAAAATAGTTTTTGGAAGTCCTCCCCCGTTACTGAATAAAAAATCACACAAGCAATAACTTCACCTAGAGCATGAATAACCCCTAAAACAAAGTTAAAAATTAAAGATGATTTATGGTTTTCTATTGTTTGAGGAAACTTTTTCAAATAAAGCGCTCCTAAACAACCAAAGATGATATGCGAGAATGCCCTAAAAACAATAACAATCGGATAGCCGGCCATAAAGAAGCCTAAACTAGACGCTAAGATAACAAAAGCTGCCACCCAGGGAGATATAAACATAGCTAGAAATAATGGAACGTGACTCCCTAAGGTATAAGAAGCCGGTGGAATGATTAGTTTAATTGGCATAATACTTGGGATAAGGATAGCAATCGCAGTTAACAAAGCTGCAAAGGTCATTTCTTGAATTCTTTTTTTCGGTTTCATAATCTTCTCCTTTTTCTGTATATACAATAGTATATTACATTGTATATACCTATATGTCAATATGCCATAAAAAAACTAGAGCCATAAGCTCTAGTCCTTTCTTATTTACGTTTTTTCTTAGCTTTCTTCATCTTGTTAGCTTGACGCTTCATCATATGTTTCATGGCAAATGAACCGACCTTACCTTTAAGACCACCACCAAGCATTTGGCTTAGATCCATATTTGCAAGATCTGGCATACCAGTGCCACCCATCATGCCTTCAAGAGCAGACATGTCCATATTCTCCATATCAGGCATATTTGGCATGTTTTTGGACAGATTATTTGGGTTAAGACCCATTTGACGCATCATTTGCTCCATATCGCCAGACATAACGCCTTGCATCATTTGTTTTGCTTGATTGAAGTCTTTAATAAACTTGTTTACTTCGATGAAGGTATTCCCTGAACCATTGGCAATACGGCGACGACGACTTGGAGTCAAGAGATCTGGATTTTCACGTTCTTCTGGTGTCATTGATAATACAATGGCACGCTTGCGAGCAATCTGCTTTTCGTCTACTTTAACATTAGCCAAGGCTGGATTGTTAGCCATACCTGGCAACATCTTTAGTAAATCCTCCATAGGACCCATATTTTGCACTTGGTCTAATTGGTCGATAAAATCATTGAAATCAAAGGTGTTTTCACGCATCTTCTCAGCTAACTCAAGAGATTTTTTCTCATCATACTCCTGAGAAGCTTTTTCAATAAGGGTAAGAAGGTCACCCATACCTAAGATACGGCTTGACATACGGTCTGGGTGGAAAGTCTCGATATCCGTAATTTTCTCACCAGTACCTGTAAATTTAATCGGCTTACCAGTGATCTCACGAATTGAAAGAGCCGCACCACCACGTGTATCACCATCAATTTTAGTAAGAACGACACCTGTGATATCTAGTTGTTCATTAAACTCCTTGGCAACGTTAGCAGCTTCCTGACCAATCATGCTATCTACAACCAAGAGAATCTCGTTTGGATGAGCAAAATCTTTGATATCACGCAACTCTTTCATGAGGGTTTCGTCAATCTGCAAACGACCAGCCGTATCAATCAAGACATAGTCATTTTTATTAGCACGCGCTTGTTCCAAACCATTTCTGACGATCTCAACTGCTGGAGTCTCTGTTCCCATATCAAAAACAGGAACATTGATTTGTTGTCCCAAAGTTTTCAACTGATCAATGGCTGCTGGACGATAGATATCTGCAGCAATCATCATTGGACGAGCTTCTTGTTCTTTAATCAGTTTATTAGCCAATTTACCTGCAAAGGTTGTTTTACCAGCCCCTTGAAGACCAACCATCATAATGATAGTTGGAATCTTTGGAGATTTCTCAATCTCAGATGTTTCAGACCCAAGAATTTCTGTCAATTCTTCATTAACAATCTTAATGATTTGTTGTGAAGCATCAAGAGTATCAATGATTTCGTGACCTACAGCACGTTCACGAACACGTTTGATAAATGTCTTAACAACTGGTAGAGCTACGTCTGCTTCAAGAAGTGCCAAACGAATCTCTTTAGTGACTTCTTGAACTTCTTTCTCTGAAAGTTTTCCTTTACGTCTTAAATTTTTGAAAACGCCTTGCAAGCGTTCCGTTAAGCTTTCAAAAGCCATATGCCATTTCCTCTCTTACTTTCTGCTTGAATCTAATCTCTATTATCAATGCTGCTCAGGATTGCAATTTGTTCCTGGAGATAGCTATCGTCTGCGTATTTTTCCATGATATCATCAAAAATTTGGCTACGGACGATGTAGTCTGAATACATATGTAATTTCATCTCGTAATCTTCTAAAATCTTCTCAGTGCGCTTGATGTTATCATATACGGCCTGACGACTCACACCAAATTCCTCGGCAATTTCTGCCAAACTATAATCATCCGCATAATATAGCTCAATATAGTTCATCTGCTTATCTGTTAACAAAGCTGCATAGAACTCAAAGAGGGCATTCATGCGATTGGTTTTTTCAATTTCCATAAGCTACATTTTACCATAAAATCATGGTGTTAGCACCATACTTGTGCAGAAAAAAGCAGTGACTTCTAATTGTTCTCCAAATAAAATTCAAAACGGTCGCCAACATAGTAACTTCGTACATATTCGAAAGCCTGCCCGTCTTGGAGAAAGGAAATTTGTGTCAGACTCAAAAGAGCATCACCAGTCTTAACCTTGAGGTGCTTGGCTAGACTACTATTGGCCAAACTTGCTGATATTGTCTGCTGACTTTTTCCTATTTCATAGCCATTATCAGTTAATGTCTTGAAGAAATGTTCGGTAATTTCTGATTCCTTAAAACCTCGGATAATTTTCTCAGGGATACTGGCAATTTCATAGGCAACCGGAATGTCATCAGCAAAACGAACACGTTCCATACGAATGACATGGGACTGTGGCAAGACACCTAAATTCTTGATTTCAAACTCATTTGGATGTAGACGTTGATACGAAATAAGCTCACTAGATGGCTTCCTCCCTTGGGATTTGACAATCTCAGTAAAACTCGTAGTTCCACGCATCTTTTCCTTAACTCGACTACTAGCAACAAAGGTTCCACTGCCTGGTTTGCGTTCTAAAATCCCCTCATCCACTAAAAGTGTTATCGCCTGGCGCACAGTCATCCGACTCACATCAAAAGTCTCGCAAAGATCTCGCTCGCTAGGAAGACGTTGCCCAATTTTCCAAGTACCATCATCAACATCTTCCTTAATCTTATCATGTATGCGAATATACGCTGGTAACATCCAATTCCCCTCCTTTTTCCCTATTTTACAAAAAAAGTGACAAAATTGTAAATATAAGTAAGAGATTTACAGTTTCTCGTATAAATCTAGGTGCTAAGTCCATGAATTTGTGATACAATGATTGCATAAGAAAGAATCTACATGTGATGCAAAAAGAAAGGGTAATAATGACTAACATTTCTACTTTGAATGATGTGCAGAAAATCATTGTTCTAGACTATGGTAGCCAATACAATCAGCTGATTGCACGTCGTATTCGTGAATTTGGCGTTTTCTCTGAATTGAAGAGCCATAAAATTACTGCTGATGAAGTACGTGCCATCAATCCCATCGGGATCATACTTTCTGGTGGTCCCAACTCTGTTTATGCCGAAGATGCATTTGGTATTGACGAAGAAATTTTCGAGCTTGGTATCCCAATTCTTGGTATCTGTTACGGAATGCAACTTTTGACCCACAAACTCGGTGGTAAAGTTGTTCCGGCTGGTGAAGCAGGTAACCGTGAGTATGGCCAATCAACACTTCGCCTTCGTGCCCAATCAGAGCTCTTTGCTGGAACTCCTGAAGAACAAGTCGTTCTGATGAGCCACGGTGATGCTGTTATAGAAATTCCAGAAGGTTTCCATCTTGTTGGTGACTCAGTGGATTGCCCATTCGCTGCGATGGAAGATACTAAGAAAAACTTTTATGGTATCCAATTCCACCCAGAAGTTCGTCACACTGTATATGGTAACGACATTTTGAAAAACTTCGCTTTTAGTATATGTGGTGCCAAAGGTGACTGGTCAATGGCTAACTTCGTAGATATGCAAATTGCACAGATTCGTGAAACAGTTGGCGACCGCAAAGTCCTTCTTGGACTATCAGGTGGAGTTGATTCATCTGTTGTCGGTGTGCTCTTGCAAAAAGCTATTGGTGATCAATTGACATGTATCTTTGTTGACCACGGTCTTCTCCGTAAAGGTGAAGGCGACCAGGTTATGGAGATGCTGGGAGGTAAATTTGGCCTTAACATTATCCGTGTTGATGCTTCTAAACGCTTCCTTGATCTCTTGGCTGGTGTTGATGACCCTGAGAAAAAACGTAAAATCATCGGTAACGAATTTGTTCACGTTTTTGATGACGAAGCAAGCAAACTTAAAGGTGTTGACTTCCTAGCTCAAGGAACACTCTACACTGATATCATTGAATCAGGTACTGAAACAGCGCAAACAATCAAATCTCACCACAACGTTGGTGGTCTTCCAGAAGACATGCAGTTTGAATTGATTGAACCACTTAACACTCTCTTTAAAGATGAAGTGCGCGCTCTTGGTACTGAACTGGGAATGCCTGACGAGGTCGTTTGGCGCCAACCATTCCCAGGACCAGGACTTGCCATCCGTGTTATGGGTGAAATCACTGAAGAGAAACTTAAAACCGTTCGTGAGTCTGATGCTATTCTTCGCGAGGAAATCGCTAAGGCTGGTCTTGACCGTGATGTATGGCAATACTTCACTGTTAACACAGGCGTACGTTCTGTCGGTGTTATGGGTGACGGACGAACTTACGACTATACTATTGCTATCCGTGCTATCACTTCAATTGACGGTATGACAGCTGACTTTGCGAAACTTCCATGGGAGGTTCTCCAAAAGATTTCTGTTCGAATCGTTAACGAAGTTGATCACGTTAACCGTATCGTCTACGATATTACAAGTAAACCACCTGCAACTGTAGAGTGGGAATAAAATAGTGACACTTTATAACACCAGAAACGTTGATTTTACTGCATTTAGCTAAAACTCAAGTGACGTTCGGAGACACAAAATGATTTGAATTGTCTCCAAAACTGTCGCCAAAAATCCTCTCACTGAATGGTTGTCGGTGGGAGGTTTTTTTTGGCTCTCGCTAACACGTGTAAGGTGTTCAATGCTATAATTTAAGAGATAAACTATTAAGGAGACGACACATATGGCAAAAATTGAACCGAAAATTTTTGACGAGTTGAAAACGGCTTTGGTATCTTTTGGCGACAAATATTTTGTCGGAGAAGAATTGAACCGTTCCAAACTCACGGATGATTTACGAAATTATGATGAAGCACTTTTAAGCAAATTGTTTGAAGTGGATTTCATCAAGCAACATTTCATCAAGGAAGTGGCGGGGCAAAAGCTCTTTCAGATTGAACAGCTAGAGGAAGCCGTTCTCTATAACGATTACTGGGACACAAGCTACACCAAATATGAAAATCGTGTTGGGTTAGCTTCTAATGGGAAATTCTTAGAGGATAGTCAAGACGTAGTATTAGACTTCCCGTTCAAAGATGGCGTTTTGACTGCTTCAATGACTAAAGAAGATAATGAGGACGGCTATGATGACGCCTTCTTAAACGAGGTCATTGAGAAAGACGAGATTGACCGTCTATTTGACAAGAAAGTATTTGTCAATGTCAAACGCTTTGGCGATAATCAGACAGCACAGCACAGCACAGCACAGCACAGCACAGCACAGCAGTAGATAATGGGATTGTTTCTTTTGATAAGGAGAAAGACAATCTGATTATCAAAGGAAATAATCTGTTGGCGTTGCATGCGCTGAAAAATGAATTTGCAGGAAAAGTTCGTCAAATTTATATCGACCCACCTTACAACACAGGTAAAGACTCATTTAACTACAATGATAAATTTAATCACTCCAGTTGGTTAGTTTTCATGAAGAACAGGTTGGAGATTGCTTGGGAGTTGTTGTCTGATGATGGAACAATTTGGATTTCGATTGATGGGTATGAAAGTCATTATTTGAAAGTTTTAGCTGATGGTATTTTTGGTGCGGAAAACTTCCTTGATGAGGTTGTGTGGCAACGTGCGTATGCACCTATCAATCTGAAAAAGACATTTTCGAAAAGTCATGATTATATCTTGGTTTACGCAAAAAATAATTCTGGGGCAAAAGAACTGAATAGGTTGCCTCGAAAAGCTGAGATGGTTGCTTCATATAAAAATCCTGACAATGACCCACGAGGAGTTTACAAAGCAGATAATTTTTCCGTAGGGCCAGCTGTAGAAAAGAATATTTATGAAATTACAACTCCATCAGGTAGAAAAGTATTACCTCCATCTGGGCGTTCATGGTTATACTCAAAAAGACGTTACGAAGAATTACTTGCTGATAATCGTGTTTATTTTGGCAAGGATGGAAATAGTAGTCCATCATATAAAAGATTTCTTAGCGAAGTGAATGCAGGGGTTGTTGCTCAGACACTATGGACATATCAAGAAGTTGGGCATAATCAAGATGCTAAAAAAGAAATAAAGAACTTATTTGAAGGAACTGCTTCTTTTGGAACTCCAAAACCTGAAAAGCTGATTCAAAGAATTTTGACACTTGGTTCAGATGAAAATGACCTTGTACTAGATTTCTTCATGGGTTCTGCTACTACTCAAGCTGTTGCTATGAAAATGAACCGTCGCTTTATCGGTATTGAACAGATGGACTATATCAGTACCGTTTCAGTCCCACGCCTTCAAAAAGTCATTGAAGGCGAACAAGGCGGAATATCAAAAGACGTTAATTGGCAAGGTGGTGGTTCATTTGTCTACGCCGAATTATTCCCTAAAAATATGGGCTACTTGCAAGATGTTATCCATGCCAAAAACCTTGATGAATTGAAGTCAGTCTATGAGCGTATGCTTTCGGGTTCCGATACGGATGAACCGGCAGATATTTCCTTCCGTGCTGATTTATCTAAGATTGATTGGATGGAAGGATTTGACGAAAACAAGCGTCTACTTGTGAAGCTCCTTGATAAAAATGGGCTTTACTATAACTACTCTGAAATTGACGATAAAAACGTCCGTGACTTAATCTCTGATGAAGATTACACCTTCAACAAGAATTTCTATGAAGGGGGTGACTAGCATGGCAAAAGCAAAGAAAATACCTGCTAACGCTCGTCAATTTCCTCTTGTGGATCAGGCTGAACAAGCTGAAAATGATTTGTTCAGTCAGCACCAAAGTTATGAAATCCCAAAGTATATTAAGGGGAACTTGATTCATACGTTGCGTACCTATCAGGATAAAGCTATCCGAAATTATCACTATACCCAAACAGAGATTAAACCGAACCCTCAACATGTGCTTTTTAACATGGCGACAGGTTCAGGGAAAACCGACTTGATGGCAGGGCTTATCCTCTACCTTTATCAAGAGCATGGCTATCGCAACTTCTTGTTTACCGTCAATACCAACTCAGTCTTGATGAAAACAAAGGACAACTTGGTCAACGAAAACAGTGAAAAATACCTGTTCAAAGACAAAATTGAAATCGACGGCAAGCATATTTTCATTAAGCAAGTCGAACGTTTCCCACGGATTCAACAAGACAACACCATTTACATTAAGCTATCTTCGGTTCAAAAAGTATCGGATGACCTGTTTGTCTTGAAAGAAAATACCATGGGGCTTTCAGACTATGAAAACCAACCTGTTGCAGTCTTAGCGGATGAAGCACACCATTATTCCGCAAGCACCAAGTCTGAAAAGGAAGCTGAAAATACTTGGGAATCAGCCATTAACAAAATCTTGCGTGCCCGTGATGATAAGGAACAAAAGAATCTCCTCCTTGAATTTACGGCAACAGTCGATTTTGATAAGGACGTCATCTATAACAAGTATCGGGATAAGGTGGTCTACCGCTATCCGTTGAATCAATTCATGTTTGATGGCTATTCCAAGCAGGTTAAGCGAATTGAAACGTCCGCAAGCGACCAAGATAAAATGCTAAACGCGGTCTTGCTTTCGCAGTTTAGAAAATACTGTGCTTATGCCGAGGGTGTCACAGGAACATTTAAGCCCGTGATTATGTTTAAGTCCGCAAAAGTTGCGGTATCACTGGAAGCCAACAAGGTCTTTAATGAGCTGATTCAAAATCTCAACGTTACGGATTTGCTCGCATTTATCAAGCGCCAACAAGTCCTAGATAGCAACGACAGCTCAGCTTTGGAACTGGCTTACAATTACTATCTCAAAAATGAAGATGACCTTGCAAAAATCGTCCGTGAGATTAAGCAAGACTTTGACCCGAGAAACGTGTTAAATGCTAATGACACAAGCGGAAATATGCTTGAAAAGGGGCAGTATGAGGCACTCAACACGCTCGAAAGCCCAAACAACCTCTATCGTGTGGTTTTTGCGGTCGCAAAACTGACCGAGGGATGGGATGTTCTCAACCTCTATGATATTGTCCGTATTGAGCAGGAAGCTGCGACAAACAAAAATGCCACAATGGTTGAAGCGCAACTCATTGGGCGTGGTGCAAGGTATTATCCATTTGAATTGGACGGTGTGAAAAGCTATCAACGTAGATTTGATAACGACACCTCAAACAAGCAATTGTTCCTAGAAACGTTGCACTACCACACCATGAATGAGCCACAATATCTTAAACAGCTTGTAGGCTCATTGAAGCAAATGGACTTGCCAACGGGTCAGGACAAGAAAAATCCACCGATTGAAATCAAGGTCAAGCCTGCTTTCAAAAAAACAGAAACCTATAAGACAGGAAAAATCTATTATAACGAAGCTGAGGATGTGGCAGATGATTGGTTTGATTCCATTCAGAAATACGGAATCACACACAAGACCGATATTCAAAGAAGTTTGAATTATGGTACTCGTGAGGTGTCTTATCAAGCAACAGTCGCATTGACTGAGACAAAACAAATCCATGTTGATAGGTTTGATGACCGCTATATTAAGAAAGCCATTCACCGCCTTGAGTTTTATCAATTTGACAACTTGAAAAAGTATCTGCCATTGCTTGAATCCATGAAAGAGTTCATCTATGGGGAAAACTGGCTAAACGCAAGTAAGTTGAAACTTTTCTTGACCGTTCCAAAAGAATACAAGTCAACAGATATTACGGCAGACGAGATTTTGAAAGTCACCATTGACCTTTTGAAAGAGTACGAAGTCAAATTCAAGTCTGGCTATGTCAAGAAACGAGGCACAAACAGGTTTGTTGGCTACCCAATTAGTGAGTATCTAACCAACTATAATAAGCGAGTACCTGAGTATGACACGGCAAACCTCTTGAATGAAGCCACTCAAAAAGTTGCAGTTTACGATATAGCTGAGGACTTCTATGTCTATGACCGTGCTATCGTCAACAAGTTGGAATTTGACCTCATCACACGTATTCAAGCTCATGTGAATGAGCTAAAAGCCAAATATAACAAGGCAGTTTACTTGTTCCGCATGGACGAGAATATGCACCGTGAGTCAGCTAAGAGCGAAAAGCTCAAGCTCCATCAATATGGCTCACGGATCAATCGAGCTGGCGAAATTGTAGATATGCACTTGCAGGGCTTCCAACCCGACTTCATCTTGTTCCTTGAAGATAGTGACTTTTGCTTCCAAATATTCATTGAACCAAAAGGCATGAGTGGCGATAGATTCGTCAGCGAGCTATGGAAGCAGGACTTGTTGCTCTATATGACCGACCATCAAGCAGAGATGGAATTTGAAGATGGTGTCGATAACGTCAAGATTAGCGGTCTGAAATTCTTTACCGCAAAAGACGGACAAAACACAATCCCTGAATTGATGGCAATGTCTGGCGTGACCTATCAGAAACCTAATGAACAGATAGATTTATTGATGGTAGCAGACCCTTCTACTGATGTAATAGTCGAGGAGGATGAGTGAAATGCCAAAGAAAAGTGTGAATTCACGACCCTATCTCAAAACTTGTGAGTTGATTTATCAATTGGCTTCACAAAGAATTGGCGAAAAATATCGTAAATGGGAAGCAGATAACCAAAAATATAATACCCAATCTCAGTTTTTTCCCGAGGACCGCAAACCTATTTTTTTCAAACATATTCTTTAAAAATAAAAAAATAGTAAGGAGTAATAAATGCAAGAAAAAATTATTTGTGAAAATAACTGGCAATATTTCTATCTCATTCCCCTCAAAAAGTTTAGTAAAATTCAATGGAAATCAAAAAATTTTAAAATAGTAACAATCCCCACCATCTAGCCCACCAAAATAAGTAAATCTTTCTAAAATCCCAATATGAAAGGATTTTAATGGTATAGATTACTATTGAGTGGAAATAAAACCAAAAACATCAAAAGCGCTGAACGCAATCGTTCAACGCTTTTTTGTTTTATATCTATATGAGGTTTTAGACCAATAAAAATTCTATCAACACAAATAAATCACTGGAATTTTGTTCAGAAATACTGCTTTCAAAAAGTAATTTAGCCAGTTTTAGGCTACCCAACTCCTCATATAGTCATCATGGTAGTCATTGACAAATGTATGTTTACTTAGTGAAATCAAGTACCTTACGTCCTTGAATTTCACCTTTTCCCATTTGATCAAATACTTTTACAGCTGTATCGACAGGAACGGTTTCAACAACTGGTACTACCAAGCCTTGTGCATCGAAGTCAAAAGCTTCTTCTAAGTCTTTACGCGTACCTACAAGAGATCCAACAACACGGATACCATCTAGAACTGTTTTGACAATTGAGAGCTCCATGTATTCAGATGGGAGCCCAACGGCAACGACCGTACCACCGGCACGTACTCTATCGACAGCCTGGTTGAAAGCAACCTTAGAAACAGCTGTTACAACAGCACTGTGTGTACCACCAGTTTTCTCTTGGATATAGCCTGCTACATCTTCAACTTCTTTACCGTTCACCACTAAATCAGCACCAGATTCCTTAGCAAACTCAAGTTTATCTTGGTTGATATCAACAGCCACTACTCGTGCATTGAAAACCTTCTTAGCATATTGAATAGCCAAGTCACCTAGTCCTCCAGCACCATAAATAGCTACCCATTGACCAGGTTCAACTTTAGCCTCTTTAATGGCTTTATAAGTTGTAACTCCCGCACAAGTAATAGATGAAGCTTGAGCGGGATTGAGTCCGTCTGGAACTTTCACAGCGTAGTCAGCAGTAACCAAAGCATAGTCACTCATACCACCATCAACACTATAACCAGCATTTTTTTACAGACCGACAGAGTGTTTCACGTCCAGTTGTACAATATTCATAGTAGCCACACCACCCTTTGAAGAACCAAGCGATTGATACGCGATCACCTTTTTTTAGTGTTTTAACCCCTTCACCAACTTCTTCAACAATACCAATTCTCTCATGGCCTAAGATATGACCTGGAACTTGACCAAAGTCTCCATGGGCTACATGAAGGTCAGTATGCCAAACGCCACAGTATTCAACTTTAACCAAGGCTTGACCATGAGCAACTAACGCTGGTTTTTCATAGTCCACAACTTCAATACCTGTGCTTGCTTGATTAACAACAACTGCTCTCATCTTAATCACTTCCATATGATAACTTTTAACACTCTCAGAAACAATATCAACGCTTACATAAACGTTTCTCAGTCACTGAAAAATTTCTTGAAAGCTCTGGCTAGCAATTAAAGAAATACTATTTCTCCTGCTGGATGTGATATGATTTAATCATTTCCAAGATACCTATACTTGTCTCACGAGTGTCTTGAAATCCAAAAGACTGACTCAAAATGGAAATAATGATTGCGTCCGTCTCTAGCATTCTCTTTATTTAATAGAAAATAATTATTTTGACTGATATCCATCTCTCTAAGAATATCATCCATCAAAAAGGTTAAGGGAATATCCATAGCAGACTAGCGATAAAAGTCTTCTTCAAACTTTAGATAGCTATCAGAAAAATAGTCAATTTGAAGTTTATCATCATAAATTTTTCTCTTCTTCATCTATGTTTTTCAACCTCCAAACTAATTTCTAATATGTCCTTTGTTCGAATACGTTTATGTCGCTTGGAAGATTTTATAGTAACTTAATCAAAATCCAAGTCAACCACATAGCCACTAAACCTACAGCGCCTACCTTGATCCTTTATCTGGAAATTCCCCAATAATTGACCCAAATAAAGCTGGTTCAATAAAGTAAACTTCTCTAAATCATCCAAATGATTAGTTAGATTTTCTTTAGTATTATCTTCATGTAGTGAACTTGTGTGTTCCGACAAGAAATATCACATCCACCTCATCATTCCCCTATCTTGATGTTCCCTAGCAGATTGAAAGGGAAGGTAACTATGATCTATCATTTTAAGCCATCTAATCCTCCAGTTGAGTGTCCACCAATAAGCTTACTTTGAGCAATACTCCTAGGTGCCTCCTGTAAAGCTGTTGATTTTTGAATGGTCGTAAAGCCAAATTCCTGACGAATACTATCTATAGCTGACTGAAGCCTTTCTTCTTTATCAATGTCATCTGGATTATCAAATAAAGAAAGAATTTGAATCTTTTCATCTACAAAATTTGCATAAGAAACACTGACACTTCTAACAGCCCCTCCTTGATATTTCTTCCGAAAGAGTGAGATGACATGCCCTATTAGTATTTTTGGATTATTGGCAGGCTCAATCTTCATCTGTGCTTGTAGCGAACGCTTGCTCTCTAACTTTGAAAATCCAATGCTAATGGAAACTTGACAAGCTTTCTTATGGACTCGTCTTAATCTAATAGCCACCTGTTCTGCTATCTCTTTCAGAATCAATTCAATATCAGCTTGCCGATCATAGTCTCGTGGTAATATTTGCGAATTTCCTAAACCATGTGACTTTGTTTTATAAGGTTTATGAACATTACTTTCATCAATACCATTGGCATGAAAAAAGAGGTCTAAGCCCACAATACCTAACTCCTTTTTAAGAGTATCAGGGTTGCTATTAGCAAGTTCTCGACCTGAAATCATATCTAACTTATCTTTTCTAGTAACAGTCCTATCGGGAATAAAGTAATTTAATGACGATGTGAGATCAATGAACCCCTCATCAATAGAATAGGAAAGAATATCGTCAACACTGGCATAATTCTGGAAAATGTGTTGATTCTGAATATTCTTTTTGATATAAAGATCCATTCGAGGGAAACACTAAAGGTAACCTTGGCCCAAGATTCTATAAAATCAACAAAATCTCTATCAGTTGGAAGTCCCTGTTTTTTGGCATTATAATAATGAAACTTACGAGAATAAATATCAAAAGGTAAATCATAAGATCGACTAACATTTGACTTGCCAAAAACATGCTTAAATATAGGGGAAGACGCTAATATTGAACCATTAGCGTTTTCAGCTCTACTCATCATACATAGAGAAGTCTTAAGTGGATGTAACCCACGCTCAACACACTCTAACACTCGCATAGAAAGATTTCATATCTACAAAAGCAATATCACTTTTTGGCTCTCTTGAATAATCGAAATATCCATGCTTGTCCTTTTGTAAGTTTATAAACTAACATTAGTATAAATTATAACTTGTTATATCTCAAGTGTTTTTCACAAAAAATAACAACATTCTTTCTAGAATGTTGTTATAGTCTTATCTTTTCCCTTTAACTTGGTCTGTTGCGACATCTTCACCAAACCACTTGTTAGAAATCTTTTGGAATTCTCCATTTTTATAAAGAGTTTCAAATCCTTGATTGATTTTTTTTATTAGTGTCTTATCTACCTTACGAGCACCTACAGCAAAGCTTTCTCCCTCGTAACCAGCAGGCATAACATTATACTGATCCAGAACTCCTGATTTTTCTAGGTAGTAATTAGCGTACACACGGTCAATCAATAGGCCATCAATACGTCCACTATTAAGGTCAATCAAAGCTTGTGTAAAAGTCGAATATTGGACAACTTTTTGATTAGCAACGACATCCTTCAAAATTTTTGGAGAAGCATTGAATGCATCATAACCAGACGACCCAGCTTGAGCACCTAAGGTCTTACCTGCCATTCCTGCAACAGAATCAATCCCTGAGGACTTTTTGGTTACCAGTACTTGTTCATTTACCATATAAGGTTCCGTAAAGTCTGCAGACTGCTTACGTTCATCTGTAACCGAGTAACCATTCCAAATAAGATCAATCGTCCCATTCTTCAACTCAGTTTCTTTCATATCCCAGTCAATAGCTTGCCATTCAACATCAATGCCATATAATTTAAAAACTGCATTAGCCAAGTCAATATCAAAACCAATATAGCTACCATCCTTTTCCTCATATCCCATAGGAACAAAGGTTGCATCAAAACCAATTTTGATTTTCTTTTCTTTGGTATAAGTTTGCCACTGGTCTTTCTGAGTTGCAAAATGTGAGCGCGAGCTACAAGCTGATAGCGCAAACAAAGGCAAAATAATAAGACAGGCTAGCAAAACTATTTTCACTATTTTTTTCATAGAAAATCCTCGCTATTTTGGATTGATAGTGACAATCTCATCAGCGATGTGCTGTGCAAATTGCATATCGTGAGTAATAACGATTTGCGTAATCCCAATCTCACGATTCTGCAAAATCAATTTCTCTACTTCTTGACGCAACTCAGGATCAAGAGCTGAAGTTGGTTCATCATAGCCGACGATTTTCGGATCAATCATCATGGCACGAGCAAATGCAACACGTTGTTTTTGTCCCCCAGAAAGTGAATACGGATAAGCATTTCCATGTGCTCCAAGCCCTAAACGGTCAAGTAGAGTCTGAGCTTTTTTCTGGGCATCTTCCTTAGACATTCCCATCGTCTTAATTGGCGAAAGGGTTAAGTTATCTAAGACAGTCAAGTGCGGAAACAGTTGAAAATCCTGAAAGACAAAGCCTAGCAAGTTACGACTTTCCATCTGATCCAAGGGAATCTCTTCATTTTCATAAATAATTTGCCCTGAATCAATAGTTTCAAGTCCTGCTAGCATACGCAAAAGAGTTGTCTTACCACCACCGGATGGTCCAACGATAGCTAAGATTTTCCCCTCTTCGACAGTTAGGTTATAGTTATCAAAAATTTTGTGTTGACCAAATTGCTTGGAAATATTTTTTAATTCTAACATAAGGTCTCCTATTTATAATAGTTGAATTTCTTTTCGATGTTTTTCGAAGCCACAGTCACCAGACCCACAAGGATAAGATAAATAGCTCCGGCCACAAACATCGGTGCTAAGGTCGCATCACGGTTAGCAGCGGTACGACTTTCCAAAAGAAGGTCTCCAACCCCAAGAACATAAACCAATGATGAATCCTTAACCAAGTTAATAATCTCGTTAAAGATACTTGGCAAGACAATCTTAACCACCTGAGGAAGGATGATATAGCGTATGGTCTGGAAAGGACTAAGTTTAAGCATTTTAGCTGCTTCGTATTGTCCTTTTGGAATAGCCAAAATTCCTCCACGGAAAATCTCTGCAAAATAAGCTGCATAGTTAAGCGTAAAAGCAAGAATAGCAGCTGGTAGACGATCAAAGACAATCCCAACGCTTGGAAGAACGTAATAAACGAAGATCAATTGTAAAAGGAGGGGCGTTCCACGCATAATCCAAACGTAAAGGGTTAATAACCAATTTAAAGGTTTGAATCTAATCTGCATTAAGAAAGCAAGTACAATCCCTAATGGAATCGACAGTACGATAACAATGAAAAATACTTGAAGTGTGACTACCGCACCGTTCAAAAGGGCTGGTAATACTTCCAAAACGTATGACATATAAACTCCTATAATTATTTAGTGTTGATGAATATTATACCAAAAAAAACAAAAAAATAGTATAAGATTTTAAAAATACTAAAAGGAGTGAGACTGAACCCTCTCTAAAAATTGAGTTCTAATTCCCACTCCTCAAGGACTTAAATAATCTGGAAAACTGTAGGTCTTAAAAAATTTCCTACTTAATCCTTATTTTTAGATTTTCTTAACAAATTCTGATTTAAGTTTCATGGAACCAAAACCATCAATCTTACAATCAATGTTGTGATCACCTTCAACCAAGCGAATATTTTTAACACGTGTTCCTTGCTTGATGTCTTTCGGAGCACCCTTAACTTTCAAATCTTTGATAACTGTAACAGTATCGCCATCAGCAAGACGTGTTCCATTGCTATCAAGAACCACAAGTCCTTCTTCTGCAACTTCGTTTGGATCCCACTCATAGGCACATTCCGGACATACTAGCAAGATTCCATCTTCATAGACATACTCTGAGTTGCATTTTGGACAATTTGGCAATGACATAATTCTCTCCTAAGATTGTAATACAGATACTATTCTACTTTAGATTACTTAATTAAGCAAGAGTGAAAACAAGAAAAACATATACCCCCCCTTACAATGTAAGAGATGTTAGTATTTTTATTCAACTGTAACGGATTTAGCTAAGTTACGTGGTTTATCAACGTCGAGTCCACGATGAAGCGTCGCAAAGTAAGCAATTAATTGTGTCGGTACTACCATTGAAATTGGTGATAGGTAAGGGTGGACATTATTAAGAACGATGTCATCACCTTCCTTAGCAACGTTTTCCTCAGCAATGGTCAACACTTTAGCACCACGCGCTACCACTTCTTGGATATTACCACGAGTATGACTAGCAAGAACAGGATCTGACAGGAGGGCAATAACTGGTGTGCCATCTTCGATAAGAGCGATTGTACCATGCTTCAACTCACCTGCTGCGAAACCTTCACATTGGATATATGAGATTTCTTTTAATTTAAGACTTGCTTCCATAGCAACATAGTAATCTTGACCACGACCAATATAGAAAGCATTACGTGTTTCTGAAAGAAGAGCTGCCACCTTCTCATCAATCACTTCTTTTTCAGAGAGCGTTGATTCGATAGATTGTGCTACAAGTGACAATTCATGTACCAAGTCGAATGCTTTAGCTTTTTCATTACCATTAGCTTCACCGACTGCTTTAGCCAAGAAGGCAAGGGTCGCAATCTGAGCTGTGTAAGCTTTAGTAGAAGCTACGGCAATTTCTGGTCCAGCATGAAGAAGCATTGTGTGATCAGCTTCACGAGAAAGAGTAGATCCCGGAACGTTTGTCACCGTCAAACTTGGAATTCCCAACTCGTTAGCTTTAACAAGAACCTGACGACTATCTGCTGTTTCACCTGATTGACTAATAAAGACAAAGAGAGGTTTTTTGCTAAGGAGTGGCATACCATAACCCCACTCAGAAGAAATACCAAGCTCAACTGGAGTATCTGTCAACTCTTCAAGCATCTTCTTAGAGGCAAAACCGGCATGATAAGAAGTTCCTGCTGCGAGGATATAGATGCGGTCAGCTTCTTGAACAGCTTTAATAATTTTAGCATCTACAGTCACTTGACCCTTGTCATCAGTGTAAGCTTGGATGAGCTTACGCATCACTGTTGGTTGCTCATCGATTTCTTTGAGCATATAGTATGGGTATGTCCCTTTACCAATATCAGAAAGGTCAAGCTCAGCAGTATAGCTATCACGTTCTTTAACATTCCCATCATAATCTTGAACTTCGACACTATCAGCTTTCACGATAACCAACTCTTGATCGTGAATTTCCATGTATTGATTTGTTTCGCGAATCATAGCCATAGCATCTGAGCAGACCATGTTATAACCACCACCAAGACCAATTAAAAGTGGTGATTTGTTTTTAGAGACATAAATTGTTGATGCATCTTCAGAATCCATGAGGGCAAATGCATACGATCCACGGATAATGCGGAGAGCCTTCTTGAAAGATTCAATAGTTGACAAACCGTCTTCTTCAACAAATTTACCAATCAAGTGAACAACAATTTCAGTATCGGTTTGACCTTTGAAATGATGACCAGAAAGGTATTCTTCCTTAATTTCAAGATAGTTTTCAATAACACCGTTGTGAACCAAAACGAAACGTTCTGTTTCTGAGCGATGTGGGTGAGCATTGTCTTCCGTTGGTTTCCCATGAGTCGCCCAACGAGTATGTCCGATACCTGCAGTACCTTCTACACCTTCAATTTTAGCAGTAAGTTCCGCAATACGGCCAACAGCTTTAACCGATTGACTAGATGTTTCACCAGCTACAAAGATACCGGCTGAATCGTAACCACGGTATTCTAGCTTTTCAAGTCCTTGAATCAAGATATCAGTTGCATTTGTGTTACCTACAACACCAACAATTCCACACATATTTTTAATAATAACCTCAAGTCAAAGAGGTCATGTCTCCTTCATTTAAAATTGGTATAGTCAATAAGCTCTTTTAAAAGCTTAACGAAGACAGTATATTCCATATATTCAACATTGTCAAGCATAAAATTGGTATAGTTTCCAAAAGACCTTTTAATTGCTTCTTATCCTAAGGAATAATACTTAAAGTATGCTATAATAAGGCTATGCGAATTCAACAATTACATTATATTATCAAAATCGTCGAAACCGGCTCAATGAATGAAGCCGCAAAACAACTTTTCATTACACAACCAAGTCTTTCAAACGCTGTCCGCGATTTAGAAAGAGAGATGGGAATTGACATCTTTATTCGTAACCCTAAAGGGATCACCTTAACCAAGGATGGTGTTGAATTTCTATCTTATGCCCGTCAAGTAGTAGAACAAACTAATCTCTTAGAAGAACGCTACAAAAGTCACACAGAGACACGTGAATTATTTAGTGTTTCTTCTCAACACTACGCTTTTGTCGTCAATGCCTTCGTCTCACTTCTCAAGAGAGCTGATATGACGCGTTACGAGCTCTTCTTACGTGAAACTCGTACCTACGAGATTATCGAAGACGTTAAGAACTTCCGTTCAGAAATCGGTGTTCTCTTCCTTAATGGCTATAACCGAGATGTCTTGACTAAAATGTTTGACGATAACAGACTTACCTATACTAGTCTCTTTAAAGCTAGACCTCATATCTTTGTCAGCAAGTCAAATCCTCTGGCCAAGCATAAAGTGGTCTCATTGGAAGATTTAGAGGACTTCCCTTACCTTAGTTACGATCAGGGGATTCATAATTCCTTCTATTATTCTGAAGAGATTCTCTCACAAATCCCCCATAAAAAGTCGATTGTGGTTTCAGACCGTGCAACACTTTTTAACCTATTAATTGGTTTGGATGGATACACAATTGCCACTGGTATCTTAAATAGTAATTTAAATGGTGACAATATCGTCTCTATTCCACTAGATGTTGATGATGAAATTGATATTGTATACTTGAAACACCAAAAGGCTACTCTCTCTAAAATGGGAGAAAAATTCTTAGACAAACTTGTTAAGGAGGTCACTTTTGATAACTAATATAAGAGCTACTTAGTCCCCACCACATAAGGTTGGAATTTTTTATCGTTCAAAAAAGCCCCTTGTACTGACCCCAAAAAGTTAGACAAATAATTTATCCAAAGGATTTAGTTCTGTATTGCACAGGACTGAGTCCTTTTAGTTTTACCTTAATGCGTTTGTTATAATAATTAATATAGTCTACAATAGCTTGTTTCAATGTTCAAGTGAGTGAAACGTCTTCTCGTAACCATAAAACATCTCAGACTCAAGAATGAGAAAGATTCCATCATACCATTGTCTGGACTATTTCCCTTACGTGACATGGACGGTTGGGTCCCTTTATCCTCCAAAAAATGATGATAGAAATCGTGTTGGTATTGCCATCCTTGGTCGCTATGGAGAATTGTGTTTTCATAATGGTCTTCTGTAAAAGCTTGTTCTATCATAGCTTTCACTTGTACTAAATTCGGCGACCTAGAAAGATTATAAGCGACTATTTCACTATTGAAGCCATCTAATACTGGTGATAAATAGAGCTTTTGGCTGCTTGCTGGAATTGCAAACTCTGTCACATCTGTGTAGCACTTTTCCATTAGTTTGGATGCTTCAAACTGCCGTTGAATAAGGTTATCTACTTTCTTGCCAACTTCTCCTTGGTATGAAGAATACTTGCGTTTACGACCCAGTTTAGGTGGTCTCCCTCTTGTTTTCTCAACAATAGTATACCCATTTTTGTATTGTGCTATCCAATTGTTAAGCAATCCTTGATTTGAGAGGCCATAGTCCAGGCAAACACTTTGTTGAGAACAACCCTTCAAGTAGAACTTTATCAATTATTTCTTGTTTTAATTTAGGAGAATAATAACGATTCTTTCCCTGCTTTCTCAGTTCATATATTTGAACTTTATCTTCGTAAGTCAATTTCATAATAAAAATACCCCAAAAGTTAGATTTTTTCTGTCTAACTTTTGGGGTGCAGTTCATTTCGGCTCTTTTTATTTATAATTTTTATAACTTGCCCAAGCCACATCTATAGATAAGGTCTCAGCATCTGTGTATGATCCTCTATAACTATTCCAAACTAGATCGCTACTCGAACCTGTTGCCTGGGTAACTGGGGCTTGGTCGTAGATAGTAAGCCCATAGTATGCAATAATACTATTTAACTTAGAAGCATAAAGACTATCTGTAGCATAGGTTCCTGTGAGTGTCTGAGTAGCATCCGCATAGCTGCTTGTATTTGATTTCCAAGTACCTGAATAAGTGGATGACGTCATTAAAGCAGCATAATCTGCTAGGGAATCACTCAGACTTCCATATGAACGGAAGGGCTCGTCAATCTTGTAAGTATTTCCTGTACCGTCATCTTCCCAAGTACGCATTGTAACAGAGTTCCCATTATAAGAACCCTTAATACCAAAGAAGTTGTAATAAGGAGCTTGACTCAAGCCTGACTGACCTGAATTTGATTCCAAAATAGCTTGAGCAATTAAAACAGAGGCATAGATATTGTAATCTTGACCAATCTGTCTCGCAGTCTCTCCGATACTATCAATAAAAGCCGTCGTAGTTTGATTGTAGGAAGCTTCAGCTTTAGCAGTAACACTGTTATCATTTTTTCTATCTGTTGTAAATGCCAACACCAAAAAAAGTGAACAAAAAAAAGCCCCCACTATAAAAACAAAATACTTCTTTAAAAGACGACACATACAACCCTTCCTTCATAAAAAATTAATCATAATGTTTTAATACTATTCTATCAAAAAAACTAACATCCCGCAATCTTCTTACCTAGTTTTTGTTGAGAATTAAGGCATAAGTCGCCTTTACATCGTATTTATAATAGGCTATAATATAGCTAACTTTTTAGGAGATGACTTAATGAAAATAAAAGAATTCTTACCAGGAATAAGTATTTCAATACTTATATCACTCATAGCTTGGTATCTTGGAAACTTATTTCCTATTATTGGTGGGCCCGTCATTGGACTTTTTATCGGACTCTTATTAGCTAGTCTACTTATAAATCAAAAAAGATTTATAATAGGGATGCAATTCACATCGAAAAAAGTATTGCAATACGCAGTTATTCTTCTGGGATTTGGATTAAATCTTTCTCAAGTCTTCAACGTTGGTTTAACATCTCTACCCATTATTTTAACTACTATTGCTACGGCACTGATTACTGCTTATGTCATCCACAAGCTATTTAAATTAGATAGTGAAATCGTAACTTTAGTAGGAGTAGGATCATCTATCTGCGGTGGTTCTGCTATTGCAGCCACTGCGCCTGTTATCAAGGCCAAAGATGAGTCCATTGCAACTGCAATCTCTGTTATTTTCTTTTTCAACATTTTGGCAGCTCTACTTTTTCCTCACTTAGGCTCTTGGTTAGGCCTCAGTAATCAGGGCTTCGCTATATTTGCTGGAACAGCTGTTAATGATACATCCTCTGTAACTGCTACCGCTAGTTCATGGGATAGCTTACATGGAACATCCATCCTAGAGCAGGCAACGATTGTTAAACTAACAAGGACACTTGCTATTATTCCTATTACTCTAGGACTCTCTATTTGGCAGTCAAAAAAAGATAATACAAAGGAAAGGTTTTCTCTGACCAAAGCAATTCCAAACTTTATCCTTTGGTTCCTGTTGGCTTCACTCATTACAACCGTTGCAATGTCTATGGGGGTCCCAGCAACTATCTTTGCTCCTTTAAAAGACCTTTCAAAATTCATGATTATCATGGCCATGACAGCTATCGGTTACCAAATAAATCTCAAAAAACTAATTACTAAGGGAGGTTCTGCTCTATTAGTGGGAGGGCTTTGTTGGCTATTAATTAGTATCGTTTCACTCCTCATGCAAAAACTATTAGGATTTTGGTAAAATAAATAGAAAACTCACAAACTTGCTTTGAACCGCTCCCTGTCAAGTAGACAGTGAAATACTAAAATGATTAAGCAACCTGATTCCTGAATTCCAAAGGAGTCAGGTTGTTTAATTTTGCTTGATACCGTTGTGTGTTGTAGAATTCGATATAGCGTTCTACATCTGCGACTAGTTCTTCATAAGTCTTATATTTCTTAAGATGATAAGACTCTGTCTTGAAATGCCCAAAGAAACTTTCAATCGGTGCATTGTCAATACATTTTCCCACACGTGACATAGACAAAGTCAGCCCAGCTTGTTGTGTGATATAACGGTATTCCTTTGAAGTGTACTGACTACCACGATCGCTATGGATAATTGGTGTGGCACCTAGATTAAGCTCTAAAGCCTTCTTAATCGTCTTTATAACAAGTGGATTGTCATTGTTATGACTAACCTCATAAGCGATGATAGAGCCATCATACAAGTCTTTAATGGCACTGAGATAAGCCTTGGCTCCCATTCCATACTGTAGATAGGTAACATCGGTACACCATTTCTGATTAGGTGCGGTAGCTGTGAAATCACGGTTGAGAATGTTTTCTTCATAGAATCTGTCACCAGCTTTCGTGCAAGAATGTCTGACACGACGGATAACTGAGCTGATGCCTAGTATTCTCATTAGTCGACGAATACGCTTCTTGTTGTAGTTGGTTCCAAGTTGGCGGTTGATAAACGTTGTCATGCGCCGATAGCCTAAGATGCCATTGTAGAAGCTGTGAAGTTTCTTAAGGGTCTCCATGAGTTTCGTATTTTCTTTCTCAGAAAGAGTCTCTTGATGATTGAACCACTTGTAATAGCCTGAACGTGATACCTTTAAAATCTGACACAAGATTTGAATAGGGGCATCTGGTTCTTCATCATGATAATCCTTGACTGCTTGGAACTCCGCCAAATGCTTACCTAGTCTTACCATCGATTTCTTCGTTTGACGTCTTCTAACTTTTTTAGCAGACCAACCTCAATTTCTAGGAGACGATTGCGTTCCTTCAGTTGTTTAATCTTGAGTTGAAGTAGCTCAGCTTCGGTTAAATTAGGTTTACTTTCTAACCCTCTTCCACGTCTATCAACCAAACCTTGTGACCCACTCTTTTCAAACTTACGAACCCAAGAATAAACCTGTTGGTAAGAAACACCAAACTTCTCAATAGCTGCTTGATAGTCTTTACCATGAGCAATCGTGTAGTTAACAATCTCAACACGCTCTTCAAATGTTGTCGGTCTTCCTTGTTTCATACGGCTATATCCTTTACTAGTAGCTTTTAAGTCTTTACCACTAGTATACCGTTTTATCCAACTTCTGAGAACATAAGTATCAGAAATATCATAGCGTTGACACACAGCTATCAATGTCCCTTTTCCATTAAGATAATCTAAAACAGCTTGTTCTTTTAATTCAGAAGAGTATCTCTTCCAAGTTTTGGATTCCTTAAGACCATCAATACCAAACTTCTCATACTTTACTTTCCAAGACTGGATAGTCTTATCACTAACTTCATATTGCTCACTGAGTTGTGAAATGGACTGCTCATGCTTGAGTAACAATTGAACTATCTCTAATTTTTCCTCTAATGATTTTGGACTTCTTTTGGACATATGAAAACTCCCTATATAGTTTCTAGTGAATTTTTGTTTTTTCACTGTCTACTATATGGGGAGTATATCACTTAGTTTGTGAGTTTTTTTATTGTGTAGTTATTTTTTATATTCAAAGATATAGGTTTGAATAACCTTATCTCCCTCATTTGTCACTCTCAAGCCAACATCATAGTTATTAGTTTCACCACTTATGTCTTGAACCTTATAAAACACCATCCTTCTTTACTGAGGAAGGAGATACTTGACCAGAATAATGGTTTACTTCAAGAACTGAAGTGCTCTCTGGAGATAAGGAAATGAAACCATTTAAAGAATAAAAACCATAAAAAATAAAAACTAGAAGGCTGAGTGAAGCAAGGCTCCCAAAATAATACTTAAAAAAAGCCCCCGATTTCAACCCCTGTTTACTCACTTAGTTATTATCTTCCTTTAACTTAACATTATTTTTATTAGAGTATCTTTAAATTTTATTTTACACATATTGGGGAATTTTGTCAAATTATCTGATATTTAAAACATAAACTAAATTTCTTGACATATCAAAAGCCATTAGCAATCTAACGGCAATTTTTTATATCTGAGATAACGTATTCAAGACGGTTATAAAGACCAAGCAATAAGTCATAACTTCGATTTTCGTTTTCTTTCAAAACAGAATAGACTGTTGTACCGTAACTAAATTCAAAGAAGTCATCTAATTCTTTAAGCCAGTCATCAATAACCCCTAAATTTTGATCGATAATAGCAAATAAACTTGGCTGATACCAGATTGTACCTTCGATATAAAGGTTTTTGTCAGATAATTTAGATAGTGATACTTTTAAGTCAGCAAGCTCACGTTTAGCAAGATTGGGATCAATCTTGAGATCGAAAAGCAAGCGTGCATCATGATTAAGAATATTGAGTTCTGCTTGAAGCAGTTGAATATAGTGTATCGCTACTAAATACTGGTTCATAGGTCTCTCCTGGTCTTATGAAAATCGTAATATTATTGTACCACTAAAGAATGAAAAAAGTAGTAATTATTTAATATTTTACGTGATTTTTTTAGAAATATTTGATACTGTCAATAATTATGTGTAAACACTCAAGTAGAGTTGAAGAATGTTAATCAAATAAGCTTTCAAGTGTGTCAGCACATTGGCCAAACCCTTTATGGATGCGTTGATTTTGCTTGAAATTATAATCTTCAAACAGGGTAACTAAATAACGTTCCAGAGCCTCCTCGTTAGGAAAAAGAACCTTCTTTTTCGTTTGACGTTTGATTTCTTTGTTAAGAGACTCAATGAGGTTTGTCGAATAAATGCTATGCCAAATCTGGTAGGGAAACTGATAAAAAGTTAAAAGATTATCCGTATTCTCCAGACTTTCCATGACTTTCCTATACTTTGGTTTCCATTCGGCGATAAAGTTCTCTAAAATTTGCACTGCCATTTCTAAATTTTCAGCACGATAAATCGTTTTAAATTGCTCCAGAATAACCGCTCTATCTGCTCGTTTCACTTTACTAGCTAGATTTCGACTAATATGAATTAAGCAACGTTGTTGTTTAGCTAATGGGTAAGCCTGATTGATAATCTGTTCAAGCCCCTTGAAGCCATCGGTCACTACAAGAGAAACCTGTTGGATTCCTTGGTTTTGAAGCTTGTCTAACAGGGTGGACCAAGAAGCATTGTTTTCATTTGGGGCGATTTCATATCCAAGAACAGCCTTCTGTCCTTCTGGTGTAATGCCAAGTGCGATATGAATACATTCTTTACTAACGGTTCCACGTCTTAAGGGGAGATAGGTTCCGTCAAGAAATAAAACAGAGTAATTGGCTTCTAAGCTTCGCTCATGAAAAGTAGCGACATTCTCCTGAGTTGCTTTTGAGATATTAGAAATTGTGGCAGGACTATAGTGATGACCATACATTCGCTCGATGATATCACTAATTTCTCGAGTCGTTACACCGGTTTGATAGAGTTTGATAACCATCTCTTCCAAGTGGTCATCTCGACGTCCATAAGCGGGAAGCAAAGCTGGACTAAAGTTCCCATTACGATCTCTAGGAATACTCAACTGAACAGTCCCATATTTGGTTTCGAATTTCCGTGCATAGCTTCCGTTACGACTATTCCCAGAATTATAGCCTAATTTATCGTAAGGTTCATACCCTAAAAAGGCTGATAACTCTGCTTGAAGCATATCATTCATAGCTGTTTCAAGAGAAGTACGGAAAAATTCATCACTATCTTGCTTTTGGGCTAGGAAGTTAAGTAGTTCTGTGGTAAACTGAGTCATAGGAATAAATCTCTTTCTAGTAATGTTTCGCAACTCTACTATAACGGATTTATTCCTTTTTGTGTTTACACAACTTATTTTACACTACCAAATATTTTTATATTGAAAGTTTTATTTTAAAATAATTACACTAGTTGTTTTTCTAATACTATAAAAAATGAATAATTTTCAAAAAAATAAAAAAACACTCAAATGAGTGATTTAATACTCTTAGTGACTGACCATTTCTTGTGCAATTTCTAAGCCGCTAAGTTTTCCAGGGTAGTAAGTTGGCCAGTTGTCCATTTCTTTTAGAATTTCTTCTTGGCTACTATTACCAAAGAAAATGTGAAAATGTGCTGAGCTTGTTGGATCTATTTGATGATCAGAGAATTGGACATACTGGTAAGGATTATCTGCCGCTTGACTGTCAGTTGCCGTAAAGAGATAACGAACACCCTTTTTACCAGAAGAATAGGTCAAAATCTTATAACCATCATAACGATAAGTGTGTGTCACACTGCTTCCATCAGTCTTAGTGAAAGTCATGGTCATCTTTTTCCCATCAATGGCAATTTTAGAAACATCTGTTTGATAACCCTTAATATAGTATTCTTTGTACTCTTGTGCTGTTTTATCCTTATTCAGCAGAGATTTGTATTCAAATACTTGATCTAATGTACCATCTTGAAGGAAGGGATAAACCGATTGCCACTCACCTGACCAATCTGACAGTTCTCTGTCTTTAACATCTTTGTCATCAAAGTAACCATTTTGAACAGTTTTCTTATCATTGCTTCCATCTTCAGGTTGAATATCTTTACCTTCAACATCTGTTGTCAAACGAAGACTTTTTAGATTTTCAGTCATAACACTGACATAATCTTCACCTTTTTTCAATTGATCCTTAGTTAGGGATTCAATAGGGTTTAAAACTGCTGTCTTAACTCCTACTTCATTGGCTAAGGTTTTAGCAATACTACTAGAAGCATTCTCTTCAAAGTAGATATACTTAATGTCATATTCTGAAACATACTTAGAAAGGCTAGCGATACGTTTTGCAGATGGATCAGATTCAGCTGAAACACCTGAAATTGGTACTTGGGTTAAACCATAATCTAAGGCAAGGTAGGCAAAGGCTGAGTGCTGTGTAACAAAACTCTTCTGTTTTGCCTGACTAAACGCTTGTGTATATTCCTTATCCAAAGCTTGTAATTTTTTTAGATATTTTTCTGCGTTGGTCGTAAATACCGCTTTTTTATCTGGATGTTGAGCAATCAAACCATCTCTAATAGTTTCCACTAATTTTTGAGAACGTTTTGGTGAGAGCCAAACATGGGGATCGTACTCATGATAATGTTCTTCACCACCGTGATCGTGATCTTCTTCCTCTGTACCAGGCAAAAGAATCATTCCTTTACTTGCCTTAATGACTTTGGTATGTTTGGTGTTAATGTTTTTTTCAACCTTTGGAACCCATGTTTCCATATTCTCATTCAGGTAGACAAAAGTGTCAGCCTTCTCAATATCAGCAACATTCTTAGTAGAAGGCTGAAAATCATGGACCTCACTACCTGCAGGGATAAGATAAGACACCTCCCCCTCATCTCCAACAACCTGTTTGGTGAATTCATAAACAGGGTAGAAGCTCGTTACAACCTTCAAATCACCATTTCCCTTTGAATCGTGTTGACTAGTCGTATAATAAATACCTGCACCAGCTACTAGAACAACAGATGCTAATCCTACTAGGCCAAAAATGCGTTTCTTTTTCATGATATTCCTTTCAAAATACTTAACCAGTTAATAGTTTGCTGGTTAAGTATATCACACTAATTTTATTTTGCAAGTCCCTAAATAAAAAAATTGAAATATTTCGAAGAGAAAAAATGATTCGATATACTGGAAGTATCATTTTGAAAGTAGGTTACACATGTTTCGAAAACTAACCCTATACATTTTTCTATTTTTGTCAGCCATCGGCCTTGACCTATGATACACAATCATATACTTCTGGCTCGGCTTATGGAATTATTGGGCTATCAACTCTCATTGCTCTCTGCTACATCATTCCAGCAATATTTCTGATTCAATTCTTAGGCAGGAAATATCAGGTGAAACCACTTGTTCTCGTATTTGCTCTAATTGGCGGATTCTTTATTACAGGTTGGTTGGCAGGTTATGCTAATACTTTTTCCCATGAATGGGTGACTGCCCGTCTTTCTTCAAAGAATTTCTTCTACCGATTTGAGGATGCTATAATGGCACCACTGGTTGAGGAACCTCTCAAACTAGCAGCATTTATCTTTGCTGTCTATGTGGTTCCAACAAAAAGTTACAGAGGGCTCTTACTCGTTGCTATTACAGCAGGTCTGGGCTTCCAGATTAGTGAAGACTTCTCCTATATTCTTTCAGATTTGCCTGATGTTTTTTCTTATACACTCTCAGGAATTCTTGGTCGAACTATTGGTGCTGTATCGTCTCACTGGCTTTACACATCCTTCCTCGCTATGGGGCTAGTCCTGATATGGTGTTCACGTCAAAAACTCATTAGTTCTAAATACAGTCTTATTGGTATGCTTTATGCTTGTGGTGCTTTTGCGGCACACTTGCTTGAAATTTACCTCTTCGAAATTTAGAAAGCGATTTGCCATGGGCATCAGGTCTTCTTATTTCACTCAATCTTTTCTTCCTCATTATACTTTATCAGATCCTCTCGAAACTGGATGAAGAAAACAAGTAATGTTAAACTACGAAAAAAGCCTTTCCAATTTTATGGAAAGGCTTTTTTGATGACTTTAATCACTCATAGAAAAACGATCGGTCATCAGATTACTAGCATCATCTAAGACTTTTGCCAATAGTTTATCTGTTTCTGACTGAATCTTATCACTAATTTTTTGATTTTCAGCTTCAAAATCAATACTTTTATCATTAGCTAAAGCGGTATCAACATGATTAATCATGGCATGGCCAAGAGCCATCGTTGTTTCTACATAAGTATCCAAATCAGCTTCATGATATTGGAAATGAGGATCACAGATAGCAGCAATCAAGCGATTACTCCAGTAGAAATTACCTGTATCTACTTTATCAGTTGTTTGACGGAAATAAGCAGGTGTTGTTCCGACCTGAGTCCAGAATGACACCATTGCACCAAAAGTCATTGATCCATAGGCTAACCATTAAGTTCTGTTGCAAAGTTTTCCAAAAAATCTATTTTAGTGTAAAATTGAGAAAAAAGACAGAGAGGACAGAGTAATGAATCATTTAATTTCTCCCAGCTCTTTATTAATCATTCTAACTTTTTTAATACTATTTTTTCTTACCACTAATAACTTTTGCCACAAACAGCGCCGCACTTGCTGCGGCAGGTACTGCAACTTTTTTCACAGTACTCACAAATGACTCGAATACTCGAGTGTGCTCACGACAAAAAAAGGCTTTCTTATCAAAAGTTTCTTTATCACAGCTTGGCATCATGCATTTTTTGGGTTTCAATTCTCTCATAATCCTGCTCTCCAATCCTTTTATTTATCACTTCATCAACTAAATAGGTGATTCTGTCAGTGACATCTAGGGAAATTTCATCAAACTTTCCGTCCATACCTTTGTGCGCATTGTCAATCTGCCAGGCAAGCGTTCTTTCAGTATCACCAACTTCTTCAAGTAATGTTTGTCCTATGAACGACTTATAGTTCATTAGTGTTGCAATCAATGCTTGTTGCTCGCCTAATGCAGTGTGAGCGACAAGGTTTAATTGGACAGTTGAATTTAAATAACCAACTGAATTTTGAAGGTGATTTTCGATTCGTTGTGCCTCTTTGGGTTTGATTTTGGTATCAATGAAGGCTAGTGCATCATGATGAATGGCTAGCATCAACTTCGCGATAGTGTCGTTATTTGTTTTGACGGCTGAAATCAATAATTCCTTTTTTACTGTCTCGTCATCTGCTGACAAGGCTTCCACAACCTGCTGTCGAGCACTAAAAAAACCAGCATATCTGTCATTGTATTGTCCCTGTTCGACTCTTTCAACCAAGCGATTCAGACTCTCTATTTTCTCGACAATATCAGCCAACTGCCCTTGAATAGCAGTTAATTCAGGCAAATTACCTAAATTCTGAACAACCTTTTTATCTAGAGTTACAAAGCTCTGGCTCTTCCCGGTTGAAACATCTTTAATGACTGCATAAGTTTCTCCTGTCTTCTTACGAATACCTAAGGTCCACTCACCCGATTTCAGCTTTTCCTTAACATAATCAGACAGCTTTGCTACATATTCGACCTCACCCTTGTTCGACAATTCTTCGATAAGTTTTGCCTCTGAAATGTGAGAAAAAACACTTGTTCGTATTTTCTCCGAAAGAGATAAACCAGCCGCTTTTTGCAGCGGAGCCAAAGAGTAAGAATTAAAGTCGTAGTTGTATAAACCTTGATTGGTAACGTCAATATCGGTGTCTTGATTGCTTGGTAATGCTATCTAAAATTCACTCATCCTAGACCTCCTTGTAGGTCGATGATTCTAATTATATCATGCTTGATAGTATAGCTCCAGCTTCTTTCTTTCAAAACTATCCAAAATCGATTTGGTCTAAAATTGTTTCATGACTGGCTTGATCTAAATCGAGATAAGTTAAAGTCATTGCTTCGCTTGAATGGTTTAGTAAATGCATCACTAAACCAATATTATAATTCGACTGCGTATAAACACGATAAGCGCCTGTTTTACGTATGGTATGTGTTCCTAAATAGGTTGATATACCTAAAAGATCGCCAACGTGCGCCATGACCTTATAAAATTGCTTTTCAGTGATATGACGCTCTGGGCGAGAGGTTGATGGAAATAACCATTCAGAATTAAGATTTTGTTGGACCAGCCAATCATGATGAATCAATAAATCTTGTTGTACTGGTTTCAAATATAACGTATTCGCTTTTCCTGTTTTTTTATCATGAATAAAAGCCGTGCTTTTGATAGAACCATCTGGGTTAAAGACATCTGATTTTTTTAATTTCATGACATCACTCACACGGAGTAGTGTGGCCTTACCGACTTGAAAGATCGTGTAGTTACGACGCCCAGCCCGAAAACTATCAAGTAACGTATCTTGGACCATTTTTAAGACATTCGAATCTTTGATGGGAAGAACGATTTGTTTAACCATATGAATTACCACCTTTCAAATATAACTTTTTTTCAGTCAGTTCAGCTAATTTTTTGATTTGATTGTATAAGCCTATTTTTGAAAAATTAACATACATATGGTATTTAGTTAGCTCTATTGGTTTAGTCAGCTTCGTCCCTTTAGCTGATATATGTTCTCTATTGCCAAGTATTTGTACTGTATTGGGTTCATTGGGACTCATTAAGGGAATCAATTTATCCAACTCTGCGGATAATACTAAATTAGAAACTAATTGCGTAAATACATCTCTACATGATTTCCCAGTATATAATGATTCTCCAAATATGATTGATATATGACTATTTAGAGTTGAGTTGTCACTATTATCTTCAGTTTGAATGTGTTCTGAATCAAATAAATCGATATTAGCAACATCATTCAATAGTTTCTCAACCTTATTCCATAATGACAGAGCTGAAAATTTGCTTAATTTATCAATATAGCTTTTATTTCCTTGAGTGCTATTATCTAAATCAATATTAGCAGTATTCATTTTTTCAATGATTAAACGTTCTAAAAGATCTAGTTGTGCTTTAGATAGATGCCCATCTTCACGTCCAAAAAATATTAATTTGTTCCACCATGGTTTATTTGTATTGTGTTGTTGTAACCTAGAAAAAATAGAATTAGAGGCTTGACCTACATAACGTTTATTATCTCCTAGTAATATATATATACCTGGTTTTTTAGATTCCTCAATTAATTGAATTGCTGGTAAATCATCTTTATTGGCAATAACTACAAAAGTAGTTTCTTCATAAAAAATAGAAATATTATCATTTCCAGATTCTCGATTAATAAATATATGGTATGGCATAACGTCCTCCTTTTAGGGTTATTATATCATTAAAATAAATAAACAGCCCCTATAATCTAGAATTTGGATTATAGGGGTTATTTTTATTTGATTTCTTAGGGGTTATTATCTAATTATAGACCCTAAACAAACATCTTTTGTAAAAAGCCTTTTTCTGTTCTTTCAACAAATCTAACTTACGTTGATGGAAAGCGATAGTATCATCTAACTGTTTGAAGAATGAACCTATTTTTTGTTGTTCTTCATAACTGGGAACAAAAGCACCCACACTATTAATTACAGTTTTCGATAAACTAGGTACACCAGTAGATTCATCAAATTTTTTCCAATTTTTTTAAAAAATAGATAGTGAAAATTGAAGGTCAATATTTTGTTTAGGAACAGCATAAAACAAGGTATCGACAGTCCAAAAAGGCGCTTTTAATAAATAAGGCTTATCAATTGTCCCTTTCCTTCCGAACCCAATGGCATCTATATCTGATAGCGCTCTATCTACACTTAGCATATATCCACCAGTTCCATAGACAGGTATTGATCCCGCATTCAGATGTTTGTAGTCTTTTCCAGACTTAACATCAATAAAATCAGCAAACTTACGCTGTTCCCAATCATCCGTAAAACCATCAAATCTTAATTCTGGAGCCTGTACTTTTTCCTTCATTTCGACACTCCCAGTTCCTTAAAGTGGTTTGCTAAGGTTTGATTAGCTTTCGCAATCTCTGCGTCTACTTCATCTATTTGACCTTGAATATCCACTAAGTCAAATCGGTTCTTCCTCTTCAAAGGTATCCATATAACGCGGAATATTTAAGTTGTAATCATTCTCAATGACTTCCTCAAGTGTTGCTAAGTGGCTATATTTATCAACCGCCTTGCGATGAATGACTGTTTCAGTGATCTTGTAAATATCTTCTGGGCGTAATTGCTTTTGATTCTTCATCTTTTCAAAGCCTTGACTTGCGTCCACAAAAAGAATATCTGAGTTTGCTCGATTCTTTTTAAGAATTAAGACACAAACGGGAATGCCTGTGTTCAAAAAGAGTTTATCTGGAAAACCAATTACCGATTCAATTTGATGTTTATCAATCAAAGCTTTTCGAATCCGTCCTTCCGCAGCGCCTCTAAACAAGACACCGTGTGGGAGGGTAATGGCCACGCGGCCACTCTCTTTGGTATGGTACAAACAATGCGACAAGAAAGAATCTTCCGATTTAGTTTTTGGCGCAATGCCATATTCACGAAATCGAGGGTCATCGATATCGCACTTGATACTGAGCCCAAGCTCAAACAAACCTACGAAACCTACTTATCGCTTCATGATGCTTAGATGGTGAATAAACATCCCGCGTAACTGGCAAACCTGTTAGCTACTTACGAGTCAAACGGTACGGCAATGGATATGACGATCGCGACGCTTAAGCGACACAAAGTCGCTGTTCTCGCCGCTGTCACCAGCCCTTATTCCAACGGTCCAATCGAAGGGATTAACCTCCTCATCAAGTCATTCAAACGATCCTGTTTTTGCTTCAAGAATCAGCTGAACTTCTTCAAACGAATCTACCAAATCACGCCATAACATGACAAAGACGACTCCCCAAATGGAGAACCGCCTCAAATGATAAATTTATTATTCAACACCAGTTGACGTAGAACCACAGTTATGGTTCTTGTGTATTTTTTTATCTCTTGTTTTTTCCCGAAATAAGAGTAATATAGAGGTATGCTTAATTTTTTAGGTAAAAAATTATTTTAAAGAGGTAAATATAAACATGCAAGGAGTTCTTTTCGCGCTTGTTCCAATTTTTGCTTGGGGTGCTGTCGGATTGGTAGCTAATAAATTTGGTGGTGATCCTAATCAACAAACACTTGGAATGACTTTGGGCGCTTTTGTTTTTGCACTTATTGTTTTCTTATTCCGCATGCCAACGTTGACATGGCAAATTTTCTTAATTGGATTTATTGGTGGATTGCTTTGGGCAATTGGACAATTTGGTCAGTTTAATTCAATGAAATACATGGGGGAACCTCTAAAAACACCAGTAGAGCATCTAGAGCGTCAAATTTATCTTTAATCTACAGTTTATTTCTTGTAAATTTTTGTTTGTGAGTCTTACTCAAGGCTATTTCCCAATTTTTGGGCGCACTAAGCCCATGATTTCAACCCTAGTCGTTTAATCTGTTCAAATCGAAAGATGTTATAGAGGAGGTTGGTTAAGGTCACATTTGTCTTTGCCCTATCCATTCCAATCCCTCTAAAGGTACTTCCCTTCATGCTATTTTCAATAAAACCAAAAACATGCTCAACTCGACAACGGACTTTGGCAATATGACGGTTAATGTTCTTGTCAGTATCGGTCAATGGTTTATTTCGGAAAGCACGACGGACGGTATGGTGTTGGCAGTTGTCAGGAACACTTTTCCCCACATAGGCACTATCATCAAATACAGGTTCGTTGGCATCACAAAGAGAAGCTAGAACATTGGAGTCATGTATACTAGCTGTTGTGACGCCATAATCTTTGATTAGCTTTGATTTTCTATCAACACAGACGTGATTTTTATAGCCAAAGTAACGAACACCCCCTTTTTGAGTCCAGCTCCCATCGATATCTTTTTGGCATCGTTTGGCTTTGTTCCAACCTTCTACAGTTTCATGCGCTTTGATTTTCTCGTTTTCCTCACGGGAATTGCGTTGCTTAGGACATTCCACAAATGAAGCATCAACTATTTGACCTGTGTGGGCAATCAAACCTTCGTCCGAGAGTTGAGTATAGAACAAGTCGAATAATTCCTTTTCGCGACCTGATTGAGTCAAGCGATCTCGATAAAGCCAGATAGTTTTTGAATCTGGGACATTATCTTCGTGGCAACCAACGAAACGACGAAAGGATAAGCGATCAAGCAATTGATATTCCATAGCATCGTCAGACAAGTTATGTAATCGTTGAAGTAAAAGGACTTTGAACATCATGAGGTAATCAAGGTGAGGACGACCTCCACGACCAATAACTTTATTCTTGCGAGAAAACAATTCTGATAACAAGGGGAGAAAGAGTTGCCAATCCATGACAGCGTCTAGACGTTCCAATGGATTACCTTTTTCAGTGAGTTTTGACAAGATTTTTTCATCATCAGTAAATAAATGCATCGTGTTTAACCTCGTTTATCGAGTTTTATACTTGTATTTCTATTATCTCATTTTATAGGTTTTTTGAGGAGTTTTTAGAGGTGCCCATGGGTGTTTCAATAGCGAGTCCACTTTCAGCAGGAAGTCAATTAGTAATTGGTGGATTGCTTGGGGTTTTTGCTTTCCACGAATGGACAAAACAAATTCAATTTATTCTCGGATTTATTGCGATGGCTTGTTTGGTAGTTGGGCTCTATTTCTCAGCTAAACGTGACCCAGAAAATGCAGTTGTTGAAGAAGAACGTAATTATACTAAAGGATTGACTGCTTTAACTTACTCAACTTTGGGATATGTTCTCTATGTTATTCTTTTTAATAACTTAGCAGTACTTTGGTTCAATGTTCATTTTGATACACTGACAATTATCTTGCCAATGTCAGTTGGAATGATCTTTGGAGCACTTGTGATGGGTCGTTTCAAAATTAAAATGGAAAAATATGTTTATCTAAATATGATTGATGGAGTAATGTTTGGTGTAGGTAATATCTTTATGCTTATGGCTGCAAGAGCTGCTGGTAACGCAATTGCCTTTTCATTCTCACAATTAGGTGTTATCGTTGCAATTATTGGAGGAATTCTCTTCCTTGGTGAAAAGAAAACCAAAAAAGAATTGGTTTATCTTGGAATTGGGACTGTTCTGTTCGTAACAGGTGCATTTTTACTTGCAATTGTAAAATCTAAAGGATAATAAAAAAGCTGTCAGTAAACTGACGGCTTTTTTTGTGAGTTAATTTACTGACTAGTTTTCTGTCAGTAAAATTTTAGAGTTTTTCATTAACGAAATTCACAAAATGATTTAAAAAACATTTGGAGCACTACTGCGAGGGACAGTTTTCTTGGCATCAATGGAATTTGTTCTGCTGTACAATTTGGATGATAGCCTAAACAATCCTTTACTATAGTAGAAAGAGTGACAAATTTTTGGTTTTTAGTCACAGTTGCTTCAACTGAGGCTATTTTTTTGGAAGTTTGTCAAATGGTGTTGAAGGATAGTTTCTATCCCTTGGAAGTGTTTCTAAATATTTATTGAAAGAATCAAGTATGAGTATGTCTCCCATTTTCCCACTTTAGAAATAAACAGTTCTTTTGAAAGATCAATTACCCTAGCCAAGTCTTGATTTTTATAGTCGTAACCAAATAATTGCCATGGAACTGTTCCGTTTGTTATACTGTTTGAAATATCAATGTATTTGTTATTAGAGGTAGTGTAAAATAAGTTGTGTAAACACAAAAAGGAATAAATCCGTTATAGTAGAGTTGCAAAACATTACTAGAAAGAGATTTATTCCTATGACTCAGTTTACCACAGAACTACTTAACTTCCTAGCCCAAAAGCAAGATATTGATGAATTTTTCCGTACTTCTCTTGAAACAGCAATGAATGATCTGCTTCAAGCAGAGTTATCAGCCTTTTTAGGGTATGAACCTTACGATAAATTAGGCTATAATTCTGGGAATAGTCGTAACGGAAGCTATGCACGGAAATTCGAAACCAAATATGGGACTGTTCAGTTGAGTATTCCTAGAGATCGTAATGGGAACTTTAGTCCAGCTTTGCTTCCCGCTTATGGACGTCGAGATGACCACTTGGAAGAGATGGTTATCAAACTCTATCAAACCGGTGTAACGACTCGAGAAATTAGTGATATCATCGAGCGAATGTATGGTCATCACTATAGTCCTGCCACAATTTCTAATATCTCAAAAGCAACTCAGGAGAATGTCGCTACTTTTCATGAGCGAAGCTTAGAAGCCAATTACTCTGTTTTATTTCTTGACGGAACCTATCTTCCATTAAGACGTGGAACCGTTAGTAAAGAATGTATTCATATCGCACTTGGCATTACACCAGAAGGACAGAAGGCTGTTCTTGGATATGAAATCGCCCCAAATGAAAACAATGCTTCTTGGTCCACCCTGTTAGACAAGCTTCAAAACCAAGGAATCCAACAGGTTTCTCTTGTAGTGACCGATGGCTTCAAGGGGCTTGAACAGATTATCAATCAGGCTTACCCATTAGCTAAACAACAACGTTGCTTAATTCATATTAGTCGAAATCTAGCTAGTAAAGTGAAACGAGCAGATAGAGCGGTTATTCTGGAGCAATTTAAAACGATTTATCGTGCTGAAAATTTAGAAATGGCAGTGCAAATTTTAGAGAACTTTATCGCCGAATGGAAACCAAAGTATAGGAAAGTCATGGAAAGTCTGGAGAATACGGATAATCTTTTAACTTTTTATCAGTTTCCCTACCAGATTTGGCATAGCATTTATTCGACAAACCTCATTGAGTCTCTTAACAAAGAAATCAAACGTCAAACGAAAAAGAAGGTTCTTTTTCCTAACGAGGAGGCTCTGGAACGTTATTTAGTTACCCTGTTTGAAGATTATAATTTCAAGCAAAATCAACGCATCCATAAAGGGTTTGGCCAATGTGCTGACACACTTGAAAGCTTATTTGATTAACATTCTTCAACTCTACTTGACTTGAGTGTTTACACATAATTATTGACAGTATCTAATCTTTAAGTATATTTAAGTGATAAAAGTTTCATAATTAGTATGAAAAAAATAGAAGAGCATGTGCTCTTCTATTTTTTATCATACCTCAATCCCATCGCGTTGATTGAGACAATCACGGTTGAGATTGACATCAGGACTGCTGCAATGAGAGGGTCAATATAAAATCCTGTAAATGGATAAAGAATACCCGCTGCAACAGGAATAGCAATAATGTTATAGCCTGCTCCAAACCAGAGGTTTTGTTTCATTTTTCTAAGCATGCGTTTGGAGATGTTAATCATATTCAAGACGTCACTTGGATTGGAGTTAACTAGGACGACATCAGCGGTACTGATAGCAACCGAAGTTCCTGCTCCAATCGCAACACCAATCGTAGCAGTTGCAAGGGCTGGGGCATCATTGACACCATCACCAATGAAAAGAACGCCGGCTTTCTTTTGGTATTCTTTCACAATTTCTGCTTTATCTTCAGGTTTTAATTCCGCTCTAAATTCGGGAATATTTAGTGCACTAGCAATTTTTTGAGCAGTTTCTTTATTATCACCCGTGAGCATAACAGGGGTAATTCCTTGGGCTAATAAACCATTAATAAAGGCTTTCGCGTCTGCTTTAGGAGAATCTCCTAAGGCAATAAATCCTAAAACATCTTGTTGTTCATTGATTAGGAAAGATACAGTTAAACCTAAATCTAAATATTGAGCAATCTTTTGTTCATCATAAGAAAGTTGATTTTCACGAAGATATTTATAGTTAACAATTTGATAAAAGTTTTGATTAACTTGCCCTTTAATTCCAACTCCTGGAATGTTTTCAACCGCTTCAACTTTTAGATTTTTAAGAGGTTTAGCAGCTGAAACGATTGATTGAGCAATTGGGTGAGTGGAACTTCCTTCAAGTGCTGCCATGATTTGGAGAATGTCTGTTTCACCAGTAAAATCAATAACATCACGGACAGTAAACTTACCGTCAGTTAATGTTCCTGTTTTATCCATTAAGGCATATTTAATTGTATTTATTTTTTCCAAAGAGGTTCTGTTTTGAATTAATAAACCATTTTTAGCAGAAATACTGGTTAAGCGAGAAACAACAAGTGGAACCGCAAGACCTAAAGCGTGTGGACATGCAATTACAAAAACAGAAACCGCACGAAGTAGAGCAAAACTAAAGTTAGAACTAATTGTCCAAAAAATTAATGAGAAGATACCGACAATAAGTGCAGCATAGAAAAGGTAACCAGCCACTCTGTCAGCCATATTTTCCAAATTAGATTTTTGAGCTTGGGCTTTCTTGACTAATTCGGCCACTTGATTGAGAAATGAATCTTTTCCAAGGGTTGTGACTTTCATCTCAAATGGTTGGTTTAGATTGAGGGAACCACCATAAACAAGGTCATTTGTTTTTTTATTGACTGCTCGGCTTTCACCAGTAATCATTGACTCATCAACGAGCGCTTCACTTAATATAAGGCCATCTGCAGGAATTCTTTCATTTTCTTTCACTAAAAGCAAATCGCCAACTTTTAGTTCTGAAAGCTCCACATCCTTCCCACTTTTTAAGTGAGCTTTTTTGGGAACAAGGCTTGCTAAATCTTTCAATGCATCGCCAGCACCCATGATTGCTTTCATCTCAATCAGGTGACCAATCAACATAATGACAATTAAAGTTGCCAGTTCAAACCAGAAGTTCATGCCCATATGTCCGTTAAGACTCATAATTGTGGCATAAACAGAATAAGCATAGGCAACGGCAATTCCCATTGTAATCAGCATCATCATGGCTGGCTTACGGCTTTTTAATTCACCTTTTGCTCCGCTAAAAAAAGGAGTCCCAGAGTAAAAGAAGATAATTGTACCAAGGATAAGTTGCAAAATTTCACTTCCGGGGAATTTAAGGATAGTAAAGCCAGCGATTGGTGAAATGAGTAGAAGCGGAATCATTAGAATGATAGCCACTTTGAGCTTTTTACTCATATCACCCATATGCATCATGTGTCCTCCATGATTCATCATATCCATATTGTCCATATCATGCATATTATCCATATTATCCATATTATCCATATTGTGCATGTTGTGCATGTTGTGCATGTTGTGCATGTTGTGCATGTTGTGCATGTTGTGCATGTTGTGCATCTCATGATTTTCGTGCTTCATATCCACCATTTCATGATTGTGATGATGCTCAGACATCATTTCTTCGTGATTAGACGAATGAGTTTTATTTGACATATTTTCCTCCTAAATGAATGCTTTGAAATTTCTATCTATGTATAGTTTACACTTGTAAACCATAAAAGTCAAAAAAAAAAGTTATATTCTATAAATGTTATGAACATAATAATCGATATGTTTCTTTTGTAACTTAAATGTGATGTCGATACTGTCAATAATTATGTGTAAACACTCAAGTAGAGTTGAAGAATGTTAATCAAATAAGCTTTCAAGTGTGTCAGCACATTGGCCAAACCCTTTATGGATGCGTTGATTTTGCTTGAAATTATAATCTTCAAACAGGGTAACTAAATAACGTTCCAGAGCCTCCTCGTTAGGAAAAAGAACCTTCTTTTTCGTTTGACGTTTGATTTCTTTGTTAAGAGACTCAATGAGGTTTGTCGAATAAATGCTATGCCAAATCTGGTAGGGAAACTGATAAAAAGTTAAAAGATTATCCGTATTCTCCAGACTTTCCATGACTTTCCTATACTTTGGTTTCCATTCGGCGATAAAGTTCTCTAAAATTTGCACTGCCATTTCTAAATTTTCAGCACGATAAATCGTTTTAAATTGCTCCAGAATAACCGCTCTATCTGCTCGTTTCACTTTACTAGCTAGATTTCGACTAATATGAATTAAGCAACGTTGTTGTTTAGCTAATGGGTAAGCCTGATTGATAATCTGTTCAAGCCCCTTGAAGCCATCGGTCACTACAAGAGAAACCTGTTGGATTCCTTGGTTTTGAAGCTTGTCTAACAGGGTGGACCAAGAAGCATTGTTTTCATTTGGGGCGATTTCATATCCAAGAACAGCCTTCTGTCCTTCTGGTGTAATGCCAAGTGCGATATGAATACATTCTTTACTAACGGTTCCACGTCTTAAGGGAAGATAGGTTCCGTCAAGAAATAAAACAGAGTAATTGGCTTCTAAGCTTCGCTCATGAAAAGTAGCGACATTCTCCTGAGTTGCTTTTGAGATATTAGAAATTGTGGCAGGACTATAGTGATGACCATACATTCGCTCGATGATATCACTAATTTCTCGAGTCGTTACACCGGTTTGATAGAGTTTGATAACCATCTCTTCCAAGTGGTCATCTCGACGTCCATAAGCGGGAAGCAAAGCTGGACTAAAGTTCCCATTACGATCTCTAGGAATACTCAACTGAACAGTCCCATATTTGGTTTCGAATTTCCGTGCATAGCTTCCGTTACGACTATTCCCAGAATTATAGCCTAATTTATCGTAAGGTTCATACCCTAAAAAGGCTGATAACTCTGCTTGAAGCAGATCATTCATTGCTGTTTCAAGAGAAGTACGGAAAAATTCATCAATATCTTGCTTTTGGGCTAGGAAGTTAAGTAGTTCTGTGGTAAACTGAGTCATAGGAATAAATCTCTTTCTAGTAATGTTTTGCAACTCTACTATAACGAATTTATTCCTTTTTGTGTTTACACAACTTATTTTACACTACCTATGCACCAAAAACTACTTATCATTATGTGCTGTGATAGGTGGTTTTTTATATAAATCTTTTAAATATTAATTTTAATTAATAAACATTAAAAAACCATTCTATATTAGAGTGGCCCTAATTTATGATTGGGAAGTGTGAGTTTCCTCTTGCTGGCTAAGTATATCATACTCTCTCATAATTGCAACTGAATATTAAAAAAAAAAGCTGAAGTCATGACTCCAGCTTTTGCACGATTTTCAGATACAATTATGCTTTTGTAATATTAACTGCTTGAGGTCCACGTTGACCTACTTCAACATCAAATTCAACTTTTTGATCTTCGTCAAGTGATTTGAATCCATCAGATTGAATTGATGAGAAGTGAGCGAACAAATCTTGACCATCTTCAGAGGTAATAAAACCAAATCCTTTATCTGCGTTAAACCATTTTACTGTTCCATTTGCCATAATATATTTATTTCCTTTCGACAAAATTGTAAATCTTATTTTGCGAAAAGTGAATTTATAAAACATTTTACTCATTACAAAATCTACTTCTTAATAGTAACACTAATTATACTCAATGTCAAGCTACTCTCTGATTAGTATGCGGTAGAATTTTTTAGAATGCCCAATTCTGTATTGTCAGAGAAGAACTTGTTACCGAGATGTAAAGAAAAAGCTGAACAATTTCTTGCTCAGCCCTTGACAGTGATACGTTTATCATGTATCATAAATTAGAGACTGAGTAAGAAGTGATGGTTCTTACTCGGTAAGTGGTACGCTGTAGGAGGCGTGCCACTTTTTTTATTCGATTAAGTTATATAAATTATAACACACATAGGCACACCAAGCAAGTATTTTCTTTAGAATTGTAGCACAAAAAGCCTTTCTTTTTGAAAGGTTATTGTTATATAACTTGTTGTATAACTTTTTATCTAATTACCAAAACGAAGTCCTCGTTTTCCTTCTCGCTTACTAAAGCGACGTAGCTTATATACACGCTCAATCCGATTAAGTTTTGACTTGATTACACCTGCCGAAACAGACTCTAGCTCAGTCATTTTTTCATATTCCTCTCTCCAGGAACCAAAAAATAAATCTCTGAGTTGTTCCTCATAGTTGAGAACAATTATACGGCTCATTGTCTCTGCTCCCCACACTGTCCAGTACATACCACGCTTCTTCATTCTATAAGTAATTTTACGGTGTTGAGACTCCATAATACCTATCCCTGCATGAGTGAACCCTCTTAATTCAGCTGGCTTAGTGTATTGAAAATTATTGAGTAGCTTTCTCTTAAACTCCTTAAAAGTCTCTAGTTCTTCTTCGGTTGAAATCAATGCTTCTGTCGTATCAAAAACTGTGCGAAGTTTCCCTTTATCATGCTGCTTAATCGCCTGAAAAGCTCTATCCAGAAGCTCTTCTGAATAAGGTTTAAAAAAGGATTTTATCTTTTGGTTAACATGGTATTCATCCCAAAAGTGTTCGTGACGTTTAATTTTCAAGGCCTTAGCAATTTCCTTAAATACATATGGTGTATAACCGTGACCACCGTCAGAATTAGTAATAAGAAGTGTTCTTTCGGTTATCTCATAGGTGTTATAGAGATAGTCTAATACTTGCTCTCTAGCCAACCGATTATCCAAACCAACAAACTCCTTTTTATCTTTTAGCTCAAAACGATTACTACCAACTTTATGACTTCCAGTATGAACTACAAAATGCGATAAATCATAGTGACGGTTATCCGTATCTACGTCACGTGCCTTGACCATCACACCGTCACCTTCAATATAAATCACATCTACCTTATGCTTCTCTCTGCCATCAGTATCTTCATAAAAACGATAGGTTGCACGTTCTGCCAGCAGCTGATCACACAGTTTAACTGCTTGAACAACGGTAGGCTTTGTAATCGTAATATGGTAAGTCATCTGAATAACCTGAGTTACCTTTTCATAAGGCATCATCGTTGATAGTCTAGCAACCTGATACATAAATTCCCAGGAGAAACGCACATTCTTTTTTAACCCAAGTTTCTCATCCACTGGAACAAACCAGTCTTCCCCTTTCTTCCATCGGCGGCGGCGAAACGTAAACTCTCCAAAGGTAAAAGCAACTGTTCGTTCCATTGAGTGAATACAGGTGTATCCTCTAGCTTTCATCACTGGAACCATTTGCTCATCGTATTTAGCTACAAAATCATAAAAATCAAGGGCATTTTGGGCAAGCAGTTGTTCTTTAAGTTCTCGTTCATCAAAGTTTGTCATTGACTCTCTCCCATAAATTAGAATAACGTGCCCTATTTTATAAATTTACTGGAACCTTTTCAAATTTCTTTTTATTCTGTAAAGAAAAAGCCTTCCACAAAATGGAAAGCTCTTATGTTCTATTCGTTTTATTTTTTAGCTTGTTAGAATCTTTGAGAAGGTTCACTTGATCATTGATAAACATCTAAGTTATAAAGACAAATGGAATACCTACAATCATAACGATCCCTGCTTCCAAAAAGTCTGCAATGAATGAAAAGTCACCTGAAAAATGAACACCCACTGCAATTAGAAGAATTGGTAAAAACAGCACAGGAACAAATTTTAACGCTAACAATCCAATGACTAGTAAGAAAAACATATTTAATCCAATTGTCTGGTAGAAAATATAGAGAGCAATTGCTACAATCAACCACCATAAAGTCTGAACCATTTTTTTGAGGGAAACAAAAACAATCATAATCAGTCTCCTAATTTTTACTAATAATATGACAAGATTTCATCAGTCAAGTAAATTCTATTTGGCTGCCCTAAACCTTGCTTTACTTCTACGATAAGGTGTTTTTGTGCCAGAATTTTTTTAACCGAAATCACTGTCGTTTTACTACAATTTAGTGCTTCAGCCAAATCTTCATTTGAGAAGTAAATAAAAATATTCCCTTCATCATCTTGACCTTTATAGATAAAATCTATTGGTTTACGTAACCGATCTAGCAACAAAGCATAAGCTGTAACTCCATTAGCACCAAACTCAGGAAGGCAATGTTCCATCAATGGTCTAGGTACATAAAACTGCCCACTCTCTAAAACTGTTGTCGCAAACTCAGGAATATCACTCATGGTTGAAAGATAATTCATCAGTTTCTCCTTAATCCTTTAATTTACGTTGTAGTTTATTCCACTCTTGGATAATCAATTTTTCTAAATAATCTGAGGCAGACTTCGCCTTATGATAGGAAACCAACTCTTCGAGTTTTTTATAACGGACATCATAATGTAATGAAAAGGGGTAACGTCCCTTTTTATCGTAGCTGTCAGGTGATTTTTGTGCCGCTACTTCTTTACCTAATGATTGTTTTCGTTTTTTAGGTAGCTCCATATCAAAGGTGTCCCTTAATTGAGCAAAACGATTATTTGTCATTATGCTGTCTCTCCTTCTAGTACCGTTAAAATATTTTGATAGACATACTCTATATTATCATAAAATTTCTGATGATCCTGCTTTTGTTTTTCAGTCATTTGTTCACGTTGCTCAAAAACACTCTGGTTAATAACTAAACTCTTAGCCACTAACTCCTTTTTCTGAATAGATCCTAAATAAGCCTCATCTTCCTGAACCACATCCAAGAATTGCTTGCAAGTTTCTGTCACATTATTGCCGTAAAATTCAATCTTATTGCCAATAAGATAAGCTTCTGCCTTAACATAGCTTTTCTTTGTAATCACTTCTACTGCTTCACTCTTGATATAATCTACAAATTTTTTGAGAGCTAACCAGGCACGAAAACCGTTAGTAGAAGCATCCGTTACCCCCAGGACAATATCAGATACAGCAATAAAATTCGCTGTCACTAGACTTTCATCATTGTGCGTATCAATTAATATAATATCAAATTGTTCAGCTAGTTCATCGTAGTGCTCACTGAACCACATAAGGGCACCTCTAAAAACTCCTCAAAAAACCTATAAAATGAGATAATAGAAATACAAGTATAAAACTCGATAAACGAGGTTAAACACGATGCATTTATTTACTGATGATGAAAAAATCTTGTCAAAACTCACTGAAAAAGGTAATCCATTGGAACGTCTAGACGCTGTCATGGATTGGCAACTCTTTCTCCCCTTGTTATCAGAATTGTTTTCTCGCAAGAATAAAGTTATTGGTCGTGGAGGTCGTCCTCACCTTGATTACCTCATGATGTTCAAAGTCCTTTTACTTCAACGATTACATAACTTGTCTGACGATGCTATGGAATATCAATTGCTTGATCGCTTATCCTTTCGTCGTTTCGTTGGTTGCCACGAAGATAATGTCCCAGATTCAAAAACTATCTGGCTTTATCGAGATCGCTTGACTCAATCAGGTCGCGAAAAGGAATTATTCGACTTGTTCTATACTCAACTCTCGGACGAAGGTTTGATTGCCCACACAGGTCAAATAGTTGATGCTTCATTTGTGGAATGTCCTAAGCAACGCAATTCCCGTGAGGAAAACGAGAAAATCAAAGCGCATGAAACTGTAGAAGGTTGGAACAAAGCCAAACGATGCCAAAAAGATATCGATGGGAGCTGGACTCAAAAAGGGGGTGTTCGTTACTTTGGCTATAAAAATCACGTCTGTGTTGATAGAAAATCAAAGCTAATCAAAGATTATGGCGTCACAACAGCTAGTATACATGACTCCAATGTTCTAGCTTCTCTTTGTGATGCCAACGAACCTGTATTTGATGATAGTGCCTATGTGGGGAAAAGTGTTCCTGACAACTGCCAACACCATACCGTCCGTCGTGCTTTCCGAAATAAACCATTGACCGATACTGACAAGAACATTAACCGTCATATTGCCAAAGTCCGTTGTCGAGTTGAGCATGTTTTTGGTTTTATTGAAAATAGCATGAAGGGAAGTACCTTTAGAGGGATTGGAATGGATAGGGCAAAGACAAATGTGACCTTAACCAACCTCCTCTATAACATCTTTCGATTTGAACAGATTAAACGACTAGGGTTGAAATCATGGGCTTAGTGCGCCCAAAAATTGGGAAATAGCCTTGAGTAAGACTCACAAACAAAAATTTACAAGAAATAAACTGTAGATTAAAGATAAATTTGACGCTCTAGATGCTCTACTGGTGTTTTTAGAGGTTCCCATAAATAACTGAAGATACTTATTGTTTCGACTGGATAAGTCTAACTGTTCATCTGTCAGTCGCTCATCTCCACGGATTAAGCTAAGATTATCATTTATACGGCAGATTTCATACTCACCTGTTGTGAAAATATCATAAATTGTCTTTTCACTAGTCACATCAAAGGAGTGCGTTAAATTACATTCTCTTGCCCCATCAATTAGCAAGACACGCTTATTTTTAACACGTGATAACCAATCTCCTTCATTGTAGGTATGACTACTTTTTCCGCCACCACCTTTATCAAGGTTTGTTGTTTGAATCTTCATAAAAGCACTCCCATTCTTATATAATTAGTTGGATAAAAAGTTATATAACTTTTTATATATCTATTTTAGCTTATTATTTATTTTATGTCAACTAAAAATGCACAACTTGTTATATAACTTTTTGTGCATTTGTTTTCTTATTTACTATCCAAAAGAACCTCCAATATTCCCACCAACATAGGCTTTCAACTGAATCTGATTAACCGTTGTATTAAAGTTTCCTACAAAATAACAGTTATCTTCTCCCTTCTTTGTCAGAACAATCAAAAATTGAACAACATCCTCATTTTCAGATGGCATAACTTCTAGCTTACTTGATTGATACTCATATTGATTTACCAGGAGTGCCATCGCAAAGGTTTGAACCATTCCATCTTGACTCATTGAAAGATGATTTTCTAGTGTACCACTAACATTTGATAAATGTTCTGCTTTCTTAATAGCATTGATAGCCTCTTCAAATGCTTTAAGTACCTGTTGCTTATGTTCTTCACTACCTTCTGTATAAGGGTGCTCTAGCTTCAATTTTGCTGTCCGATAGTTCTTTTCATCAACTGTTTCTGGAGTTGATTGTGATACATCATCCTCCACTGTCGTCTCCGTCTGTTCGCTTTTAGGTTCCTGTGGTTTGCTACTGGTTAGATTTCTATGAATTGCAAATCCAGAGAAAATTAGTAATAGTCCAACCACGATAACATAAATCATATTATCTTTTATCCATTCTTTCATTGATTTATCCTTTTACTTTCCAAGTTTTGGTTCTTTTCCATCTGGATAAGCAAAGGTAGTAATTTCTGCCTTTTGTTGCTCTGGTGTCCAGATACGATAGTTCCAGGTATAAGATTTTTTGAAATAATCTGCCCCTGAAAGTGGTGTATTTTGCTCTACAATCAAAATTGAACCATTTTCAAAAACATGGCACACAATACCAGTATGGCCATAACCACCACCCCCGTTTTGTGTAGAAAAGATAGCTCCTTTTTTAGGAGTAGTTTTGACAGAATTGCCAAATATGCTAGCCCATGCTGCTGCTTGGTCTTTACCGTTTCCAGTAACCGACCCTGAATGTCCCCAAAGATGGTTTCCCACGCTAATTGTCAAATTAACACATTGACCAGCTAAATAATCACTACCTGGATTAAACCATCCAGAAGAGCTTGCATAGGCCATGCCAAGCGATTTAGGATCAATGATATACTGCTTTAGACTCTCTGGTAAGTTATCAGGACTATATCCCCAGGCTGTCGCATCAGCTGGAACTGTTCCTGTACCATCATTGGCACCACCTGAAGAAGAATCGCTACAATCTTTACTATTGCTTGTAAAAGTATCAGATGGGCCAGCATCTCCAGCTGAAGCTGTGACTGCTTTATAAGGTTTATCACCATGAGCGCTGATAGCTTCCTTATCCAGCCATTCATACTTTTTGCCAAGCGTATTGTACATGTCAATAAGCTTAGTTTTATAAGTACCGTCAGTAGCCCAGCCACCGTCTGCAATAGCACTTAGAGTCGCTATGCCATCCGTATTATTGATAGCCTTAGTATAGAGTGTTTGGTGAGCCATAAACTCTGCTTTACCAACAATGCCAGCATCATAACTGGAGAACCAGGTGTAAGCTCCACCTGTACCATCTCCTACATTAGCTCCTGGTTTCGTTCCTGTTAGGTCAACACTATCTTCACCATAAGTTGCTAGAGTAACAGGGAAGTTGCTCTTGCTCGAAGTTTTAACACCACCCATATTGTGTGCTTGCCAAAATGAGGTGCCATTAGGATTAGAGAAATTGAATCCATTTTCAATCATAGTCTGCGTGATCGATGCAGACGGTAAGAACCCACCAGCTTTCCAAGACCGGATATAAGCCTCTTTGTGTTCCTTAACAAATGAATCAATTGAGCCATCACCTGAAGAAATAGAGGATTCTGTAGAGGTAGAAGTTGCTACTTCAGTTGTACAATTCGTTTGAGAACTACTAACAGCCCCCAAAATACCTGCTAGTATGGTTACACCAATACTAATTAGAAACACAAGAGAAATAAGTGGTGCTAGTATCTTAAATAGAACTGCTTTTTTCACATATTCTCCCTTCTACCAAAGACCAAGAATTGTCTTTAGAATAGCGTAGAACACTAAGAAGACAATGAAACCAACACCAAGTTTCCTTAAACCTCTTAAAAATTCTTGATCACGTGCTTTCTGAGCTGCTAAGCGTTCTGGATCAGACTCACCATCCGAGGCAAAATAATCTCTAATTTCCTGACTCTTAATTTTTCGTACGGTCACATAGTTATTGATTGCTTGCTTCCGTCTTTCAATTGGTCCAAGTTTATTTGGATTTTTATTTGACATATCCGTCACCTTTCTATTTCTACTGAATACCACCATATCTCTGTACTTCTGGCGTTAATAACTGCTGGTTAAAGACCAGATTGCCTACCCCAGCAATATTCATAAATAATTGCCCTTTTACTAAGCGTGGCAATGTTTCCAGCTCTGATTGATTCATAGAGCCTACCAAGGCATTAGCAAGCAAAGGAATACTTGTTTCATCAGTTTGAGCAAAGACACGGTACTGCATCAATCCAAAGATACGCTGAACAGCTGTGACATACGGATCTTTATGACTACCTGCTCCTGATTCAAATAAAATTCCTCGTAGAGAGTTAACCGATAGTACCACACCTGCAAAGTTCTCTCCCATCGAGTCAATCATATCAGCTAGTAGTTCAACGCTGCTTTCATACTTAGGATTGATCAATGTTTGAGCTTCACTGATATTAACAATATAATGCTCCATATCCATTTCTGTTAGATTAGGATTAGCTTTTAATAATTGCTTGCAGCGTTTACCATTATTAACGATATCAGCTGAAACCAGGGATAGCACTGAAAAGATTTGTGCATTAAGTAAGTGAGGGGTTCCTTTAAGGCCTGAGAAGTCAAAAGTAACAACTTGCTCAGACGAAATATCCTGGAACTCAGTTGTGCCTTCAAAGATCTCTGAGTTTGTTGTTAGCAGTTCATCAAAAGTATTATGAATACGGTTAACAGATTTAATTTCAATTTCATCTGGTTGACTTTGTGCCAATAAACTACGCTTATAGTCTTCCGCAAAGTGGATAAAATCTGTTAGGACTGGATACTCCTCATTTACTAAATCAGTCGCTTTTAACTTCTCTGGATTCAACTTAGGATTACGTGCCCACAAACCTTCTTCAATATAAAACTCATTGAGCATCTTACCGAAGGTTGTTAAATCATCCCCTGTTACTTCACTATTAAGTAGTTTCAAGATACTCTTTAACTTCTGAATATGTAGATTATAGGATTTCTTCTTATCAATCTCTGTTCCATCTTCATTTGTTACTGTTGGGAACACTTGGAAAATATTGATACGGTTAGCTTCACCTGATAAATCAAGAATCAGACCATGCTGGTGTCTCGTCTGATCGAGAAATGTCCCATTTGCATCAAAGTTACGAATATAGTTTCCTTTGGCATAAAGGCCATCTGTATGCTTCAACAGAAAAGAACGCTGCCCCATCTTAGGGTTCCCTGAAATAATCATAAAGGAACGAGTTCGACGTTGATCACGTTGCAAAAAGTTGAAATTAACGGCTCCTTTGGTTGGTGTCCATCCCATGTAAACACCTTTAGAATCTTCTAGTTTGGTGTGATTGAAGAAATAACCACCGGCCAAATCATGCGCCCTAATAGGAATACCTCGTCTATGGTTGGGTAAATCAATTTGATATTGGGCTGGTATGAATGGAGCATGATATTCAAAGTCAAGTTCACCTGAAAGGATGGTTGACTTAAAGTTAGAAGTCTTGTCTTTAATATCCTCTACTTGCTTGAAGAGAGCTTCTTTAGTTGATGCAGAAGAATAGTTCCGAACATACATTCCTAGCATCGCAATATTCTTCTTGGTAATGTCTCTATCCAGCTGAGTTAAGTCTTTGATTTCATCTAGTTCTTGTTGGTTATCAACTATCTTACTGTTTCCAGTAATACGAGTTGATTTTTCCTCAATAGCATCTTTGATTTCTTGCTTCAGCTCTTTGTTATTTGCTCGATAGAGAGATAAAAACGAACGTGTACCTGGAATCAGCATTAAATCTGATAACCAGAAACGGTCTAAATCTTCTGAGGGGTATTCGTAATAATGAAGTGCTGTATGATAACCGTCCCCACTGATCCAGGAGCGATCATCCTTTTTGAAATCAATGTTACCTTGTGGTTGTATGCGACTGAGAAAAGCAAGATCATAACCTTGCGCTTTTAACTGTCTTTGTCTGCGTTTTGAAAGTTCTGGCATGTTATCCTCCTATACTTTTTCGTTCATGTTATTGAATTGCTTGATAATTTGTTCTTTCTTAACCCTGGTTATTTCTTGAGGAACAAAATCATTATTCCCATAAGACTTAGCCTTACGTACTAGGTCATCTAACTCCGTTGTAGTTGGTGCAAAGAGCCACAAAATAAACTCTGTATTGTAGATTTCTTGTTGAATACTCTCTTCAACTTGAATCTCATTGATCAGTAAGGCCTCACGATCAAGAAGCTGTAAGTACCGACGTGAATTAGGTAGTAATTTTGCCTTTTCTTGCCGAACGAGGCTCAAATGATGACGAAGATCCATAATCTGAGTATCTGTATTAGTTGGCAAGGTTGTTGTTTCAATCTGAATATCAGTGTTAAAGTCAGTCAACCATTTCTCAAAATTATCAATTGTTCGTCGAATTTCATTATAGGAAAGTGATCCTAAGTCTTTTCCTGGTATTTCCATCAACTGAAGATAACCGTAATCAACTAATTGAATGTAAGCTTGACGATTATCAATAATTGACTTTACATCAAGCAATTCTACACATGAATGAAGGTCAAAATATTCTTGACTGTGCTTTTTTTCCTGCTTACGCCCTAATTGTCGTTTAACTTCAGGCTGCTTTTGATTTTGTTTAATAGCCATTAACGTTTCTCTCCTCTCTGATAATTCAAACTAATGTATCGTTTCCGTCGTCTCCTGAAAAAGAGAAGCATGCTATGCCAATTTTTCTTTCCGCCATTGGCTGGTAAAACTAGATAGAGACACATAAGCGGTGTCAAAATAATAAAGGCAAGTAACTGTGCCCATTGACTCGTTGGGAATATCTTGGTTCCAATAGAAACCGCAGCAACCGCTGAGCCTCCTACAAAAACAATATCGGCCATGAATAGTCCTATGATTTTTACTTTGGCATAGATGTCACGTGGAACACCGTATTTTTCATCCATTTATCTAACTCCTTTCTTGTATAGTTCCATCATAAGAGATAATGAAAATTCTTGCGTTAAGCGGACAAATGGTATCATCTTAAACTGAAGATCCGTTTTTATACAAAAAGTTATATAACTTTTTACACAAAAAAGAAGCCTCAAGATTGAGACTTCTTAACCATATTGAAGAATGATTCTTCTGACAAAATTGTGATTTCTTGCCCTTCTGCTATTCTGGATATTGCAGCTTCATACTTTTTAGACCGTCTATCTGGTTCAAAAAGATCTAGTTGTTTATGACCTGCAAGAAGAATATTTGTTTGAGCAGAGACATATCCTTGAACGATTGCTCCCTTTTTCTCCAGGAAGGTAATCACATCTTGTCGGCTCATTGGTCGTAAACTTCCTGTAATCACAACAACCTTACCTGCAACATCACACATAGAGCTTACTCTTCACTTTCATCAATTTCAGCACCTCTTATATGAGATTGTCCTTGCATACGCTGACCTGCTTGTTGCATTTGTTGGTTCATGTACTGCATTTGGTTCATTGATTGTTGGAAGTTACGTTTAGAAACCGTTGAGCCTTCAGTTTTTTTGGGTGCTTCATGGGTAACATTGGGAAGTGGATTATTTTCAATAGATTGAGGAATGTCTCTAGCTGGTGGAGTTGGATCACTAATGCCACCGAAGGCCTCGCCAGACGGTTCTGCTGGTGTCACTGTTGGATCTGTAATACCACCACCACTTGGGCCACTATCTGTATTTTCAAATGGGCTAGGCTCATCTGATAATAAACTTTCCCCTCCATATTGTCCAGAAGGATTTAAGGTAAATTCTGCATTTGGATTGATTGTTGAATCAAATCCTGCACGTGGCGGAACTGCATCATTTTTCATGCCTTTATAAACAGCATCATGGGCAGCCTGCTCTTTTTGACCTAAGTTATCTGCTATACCACCTGCAAAGTCTTTCGCTTTACCGACAGCCTCTTTACCTGCAAGGTCAGCAGCACTATACATGTTACTCAAGCCACCTTTAACTGCATTCAAAGCACCTTGATCTTTAGCAGCATTGAAAGCACCTCGAATTCCACCACCAGTTGTTGCCAGACTATTTCCAAGAACTTTACTTCCTGCTACCATTGCTCCAGGAGCTTTCTTAGCCATATCAAGTCCAAAGCCTCCCATAGCCATAGCTCCGTTACCGATAGCTCCAGCACCTGTCGCAAAGGCATTACCCATCATCATCGCTCCAAGCAGTTGTTGGGCTGTATCACTATGACCAGTAGAAACGCCAAGCCAACGTTCAATCATTGATACCCCTTGCATAGCAGCAAAGAAGACACCAATATAAACAAGTGAAGCCGCAAGACATTGTTCCCACATATTAAGACCGTCAAAGAAACCGCCTGATAATTTTGTAACAGCTGATACTGATAACGTTGGTAAGTCACGTAGGATTTCCAGCGTCACACGCATAATCACCACTTCAAAGAAGATACCTGCAAGAGCACCTCCTATTGTTCGTAGAAGTTCTTTATACTTCTTGGAATTAGACAAGGAAGAGTACCCTTGAAGCGGTGAAATCATAGCTTCAATCACAATATCAAAGACTGATTTAACCAACTTAATTGACATAGAAATTAATAGGACAATCAGGATAATGTATTGCATGAACATCCCTATCCAGTTGACCTTATATCGCATATAAACTGGTTCAAAGGCATTTAATTCACCTACAATACGGTGCTGTGTAATGGTTTCTATTCCATCTTGATTCGTGTTTAATTTATGTAGGAATAAACCTTTTATACCAGTGTGCTTCTTTTCCATTTGATCTAATAATCCAGAATTAGAAGCACCATAAGTTGCCCCAAAATCAATTCGTGTCGCAAAGTCAGTAGTGTCTCGCTTATCAGTGCTATCTGTAATATTATTGACTGGCGTTGAGCCTTCTTTAGGTGGCTTGATATACCCATAATCATCCAACGGAAAAAGCTCGGTTGAAAAATCATTATCAATCAATACTTTAAGATCCACTATATTATTCTTCATCGGTTGAATCGCCAAAGATGAATAGTGTTCAGTTCCATCAGGTGCTTCACTAGATACGGTTTGAATATTCATTGCATCTTGAGCAATTACCGATGAAATAGATGTTAAAGCTAAAGGTAACACTGCCGTAACCATAGTCACTAGAAGGAAGTTAGTTATCACCCCTTTGTATTTGACTGGCTTAGTAAAAACACCACCTATTGCAGAAACAACTAAAATCAAGCTAAATAGTGTTGTTCCTATCACCTGAAACCAGAAGAAAAATTGTCCTATAACCGTGTTGTTATCGCCTAAATATCCAAATAAACCAAAAAGCTTAAACATATTATTAAAGACATGTTCTAGACTCGCTGTAATGGAATATAGAGCTTTGGCAATGGCACCTGGTATATAGGCTAAAAAGGAGAGGAAAGCTGGGGTGGAATCAAGATAGTTGCTCCAATATTTATAAAAGGAAGCCATCTTTTCTGCATTCTCCCCTGTGATATTCCCATTGGTCTTACCATTGAAATCTAGGAAGCCTGTTTCCAAGGCGTTGACCAAATCGGAATAAGTATCATATTTCACATAAGGTACCTACTTTCTTTATAAGATACCTCCATCATAAGGGATAATGAAAATTCCTGCGTTAAGCGGACAACTCATAGGAAATATAAAAAAGCCTCATATGTACTGACCCCAAAAAGTTGGACAATAAATTATTGAAAGGATTTAATTCTGTATTGCACAGGACTGAGTCCTTTTAATTTTGTCTTGATACGTTTATTGTTGTAATAAAAAATATAATCCGTAATGGCTTGTTCTAGCTTATCAAGCGACTTAAAAGTCTTTTCATAACCGTAAAACATCTCAGACTTTAAGATGCCAAAGAAGGACTCCATCATGCCATTATCTGGACTATTTCCCTTGCGTGACATAGATGGACGAATCCCTTTGGATGCCAAGAAATCATGATAAGACTGGTGTTGATATTGCCACCCTTGGTCGCTGTGAAGAATAGTTCCTTGGTAAGAGGTAGCCGGAAATGCTCTTTTAAGCATGGTTTGAACCTGTTTTAAATCAGGTGAGCGTGACAAGGTGAATTCAATAATCTCACTATTGTATCCATCAAGAACAGGGGATAAATAGAGTTTCTCTCTAATATTTGGTAAAGCGAATTCAGTGACATCCGTATAACACTTCTCATAAGGCTTAGCCCCTTCAAACTGACGTTGAATTAGATTATCAGCTTTCTTCCCAATCTCTCCCTTGTAAGACGAGTATTTACGCTTACAACGAGTACGAGCAGCGAGTCCCATGAGTTTCATTAACCGTTGAACCTTCTTATGATTGATAACAAATCCTCGGTTTCTTAGTTCTAAATGAATACGACGGTATCCATAATTGCCTTTATGGTCAACGTAAATGGTTTGAATCATCTCTTTGACCTTCTTATCTTTCTTAGCTCTATTAAACCGTTTCAACTGATAATAATAAGTAGAACGAGCTAGCTTAGCGGTTTTTAGTAAGAGGTCTAATCGAAATCCTCCTGAGACCAGTTCTCTAACTGTTTCCGCCTTTTGCGCTGTAAGGCTTCGTCCCTCAAGCGCAATTCCCTCAACTTTTTTAGATAAGCTACCTCGGTACGCAGACGCTCATTCTCTTCCAGAATATGTTCTAGCTCAGTCATTTCTTTACAAGTTTTCTTTGGTTTACGTCCCATCTTACTCGGTCTCCCTCGTTGTTTCTCAACAATAGTATACCCGTTTTTCTTGTATTGTGCTATCCAATTGGTGAGTAGGGATTGTTGGGGAAGAGCATAATCCAGTGATACGGTGAGCTGAGATTGACCGTCAATAAGAACTTTATTAATGATTTCCTGCTTTAATTTAGAGGGATAATACTTATTTTTCCCTTTTTTAACAACCTCAATACCATGTCTCTCCATAAGCCGTACCATGTACTTAAGATTGGATAGACATACACCGTACTTTCGACTAATATAAGGCCAAGAAAAACCAGCCTGTCTTAACTGATATATTTCTAGTTTATCTTCATAACTTAATTTCATACAAAAACACCCCAATCGTTAGATTTTTTTCTGTCTAACTTTTGGGGTGCAGGTCAATAACGAGACTTTTTTGCTTATTTAGCTTCACCTGTGAAATTAAAATAACCATCATTAGTATATCCAGTTTCAAACTCAAATATATTGATTGATTTACCACCTTCTGTTAGAACAACACCATACAACTGATCTCCTACTTTACCCCAAATATCATCTTTATGGTATCCGACGTTAATAATAAAATAGTGTTTATCTTTTAATTCTGCCTCATGAGATGCCATTATTCCCTTCATAGATTTTGGTAATTTATCTTCAGCAACAACCTCATAATAAACTTCTTCATCTCCAGACTTCAATTTATGATTCTTCTTATCAAATTCAAGCTCTTGACCCCCTCCAGTGAAAATCAAGCTATCATATCCTGAAAGTTCTGAATACCCTGTATAACTATCTTTCAATTCTGTTTTGATAATATCTTCAGCTGACTTTTGACCACAGGCTGCTAGAACAATAAGCGCAAGCCCTAACATCAATAGACTAAAAAATTTCTTCATTTTCATAACAACCTTCTCCTTGATTAAATTGATTTCATTATATCAGAAATATGGCTCTCAGACAACAATTTGTATAATTTGTTATATAACTTTTTATCTATCTTATTATATTACATCATCTACAAAGAAGATATCGTCTTCCTCTTCTTCATCAAAAACATCTGCAATAATAGCATGTGTTAGTTCATCTGGAGAGGTGAACTGAGCTTGAGATAAAGGTTTTGGTTGCTGCTTTCTTGTAGCTAATTGAGGAGGTTCTCCGTTACTTCTCATACGATCAGTTAGTGCCGTACGCCAATCAATAATTTTATTAAAAGTGCTTTGTGCTCCTACTGCTATATCTTGAAGATCAAGCTCTCTATGCTCACTATTTACTGGAATATCAGCCAAGGTCATAGAGTGATCAAACTCATCTTGAAGGAACATATAACGGTAAGGAAGGCTGGTCTTCTCGTGCAAGAAAATTGGATCTGTCGTTACCTTACGACCAACGTTATCTCGACCTTTAACCCCACGTAGAATAACCGCTTCTCCTTCCTGGAGTTTGGCTAATTGTGTAGGTGTTAGCAATTCTTGCTTAGGATTTTCAATAGACACGTTAGGGTTAGCTTCATCTAAGATATTGCTAGAACGTCGGCGACGTGTGATTGTCCGTGTTCCTAAATCCTTACTGAAGCGTTCATTAGTTTTATTAGAGGTAGATTTAACGTAGATTTTAAGCGAACAGTTATCTTGAATAGTTGCTGCGATATTTTCACCATATTTATCGGTCAATTGCTCCAGATTTTGAATCCAGAGATAGTATAAAATGTTTTGACCAAGCCCAATAGAAATCTTAGTATCCATATGAGGAACTGCTGGTATGTTTGTGAACTCATCCAGGATATGAAGAATCCTGTTAACGCACTTACGGCCATTTGACAGAGCTAACTCATAATTGGCATTAAACAGCTGATCCAAGAACAGCGACACAATACTATTATATTCAGTACGGTTTGGTGGTGTTACCAGGTAAATAACTTTAGGATTGTCTGAATAAATCAAATCAATATCTTCTTCTTGGAGAAGGTTATCATCTTGTTCATTGAGAACAGTAACTTTGATATAATCCAAAATAGGTTTCCTAGTGTATTCATCCAGCGCAATGATTTTACCACGCTTCTTATAGACTTTCTCAGCTGAGAATTGGAAGGTCTTGTTACGGATAGCTGAATCACCATTATTTTCATGGTTGAAATCTATCGTTACTATGAACCGATCAGGAAGTTTTGGTTCAATCACATAGGTAAGATAACCTTCACCATCTATCAAAGCCGTTGCAGCATCTACGTGAATAACTTGTCTAGTTGTTTTACCCCAAGCCGATTGACTGGTAATTGTTACCTTAGCAGTCTTATGAGCGTATTCGTTACGCATAGCTACATTAGAACTTGAACGAAACTTAACCGATAAGCGACGTGGGAAGCCAACTGATTCTAGGTCAATAGAATTTTTAGACGTGAGTTTAGCAATGTTATCTTGCAAGAACAGATTAATACCAGACATCATACTAGAGAATACGTTTCCTTTTGTTTCTTCTGAAGCAAAGTCAGACGACCTAAAGTTAAGGTCTGCCATATCTCTAAACTTAGAAAACTGTTCCTGATTGATTTTACGCAAGTTATCAAAGTAAACCGTGATTTTAGATTTCTTCTTAACTTGTTGCTCTCGATCTGGATTCTCAACGATTTCTCCAAAGTCATTAACAAAGACTTCTTCAGAACCCAAATCGGTTAAGAATTTGGCGATATTTCGAACTGTAACCGTGTCCCAGGCATCCTTTTCTCCATTCTTGAATGTTTCATTAGCTCGGTCAATGAGAGCCATAGCAATCGCATTAAAGAGCGAAATAGAGGTATCTTCCCAATATTTGGCATTTCCGTTGCCAACACCTGGTTTCGTTTTACGATAAATTGCTTCAGCAACCGCATTAACCCTTGTCTGTGTCATTTCATAGTAACCTTTCTTGGCCGCTGCTATTGCAAGAGCTAGAGGGTTATAAGACATAGACCAATCCATATTCTGGAAAGATAGGACATTAACATCATAGCCACGTCGGCGCATGGTTTTATATGATGACTGATAGTGTTCCCCTTTTGGATCGGCAAGAACCATCGACGGTTGAATTTCTGCACGACTATTGATATCAATAGTCGTTGTAATATGCCCTTCGCCTTTACCAGAACGTGTCATACCAATACCAAGCATATTAGTGGTGCTGTCATCGATGTAATAATCACCTGAAGCTTTCGCATAAATCCCTAAGACTCTTTCAGCATTCGTCAGATATCGGCTAAAAGTGCGGTTTTGCCAAAGCATTTGAGAACCTAATGTTAAACCTGTAAGATTCGTTCTCGTCTCATGTAGGACTGGTACACCACCTTCACCTGGATAAGTTTCTGTTTTATTGGGAACTTTCTTATACTGTTGGTGAATTTCCTTGACTGTCGCAAAGCGGTCATCACCTTCCTCATTATGGTTATAGTCACGATATTGTTCAAAATTGACCCAAGCTGAACGCCAGGCAATGATTAAACCAATGATAAAAATTGGTACTGCTAGAATCGGTGCTACCAGAAATACTCTAGCATTAAATAAATTCTGAATCAGTAAGCTATCAACATTAAAGACGACAACTTGACTGCTATCCCTCAACGTTATGAGTGAGAAATAAAGGAAGCGGATAGCTGCCCTTAAAACAGTTACCAAATAGTTCGTCAAAATTAAAGCAATAAAACTGAAGCCCAAACCCATGAATACAAAACTACGGTAGTTTTTGAAGTAGAGCAGAGGCTTCATTTCCTTGTCAAATCGCTTTCTGTCTTGCTTCACAAAGGGCAATTTATAGATAAGACGGAAGAGAAGGTTACCAATCAGCAAGAATAAAAATGAAGGAACAACTGTCATAAGTCGCTTCATAAGATTCCAGAACTGTTTACTCTTAACTTTACCAGCTGACTTCCAGTCAATTTCATGACGATTCTTCAAGATATGAGCTAATTCTGCACTCCTATTTATGAAACGTTCCCTGAAAAGTTCTCTATCATCTATCAAGCCTCTTATCAACCGGAAAAGATTTCTAAGTGGTTCTCTCACAACTTTTATTCCCTGATAACCCAGATAGCCTACAAAACTAACTAGGAGGAGAGCATTGAACCTATTGACTTTGGCTAATTGAATAAGCGTGTAATAAATGGCCTCTATCCAACTATACATACCGTTCACCTCTGATTTCTTCTAAGAAACGCTTGATTTTCTCACCGTAGAAACTTGAAAAGAGGAATATTTTAAATTTTAATTGAGGTGATGCAAGCTGGTATCTTTCCAGATAGGAATTTATCCCCTGCTCAATTCCTAATTGAACGGTATAGCGATGACAACCTCTCCCCTGTTTCAGATAGTTTTCCACCTGAAGAGACTCAGCCATCAATTCATCTGATTGATCATCTGTTTGTTTTCTTTCCATAAACAATTATCCTTTCTGATGTAATTTTGAATACACTATTAGTCTAAGGGATAATTGCTTTTTCTGCGTTAAGCGGACAAATTAGGAAGTTGTATAAAAAGTTATATAACTTTTTAGCTCTCATTCTAAGAGCATTTCATAAAGAAATACCCACAAAACAAGTTGAAAACGTCTTAAAATTAGTATATTAGCAAGCCTTATGATATACTTAAATAGGCATAAAGCTCTAACCAAAAATAGCACGTGAACTAATCTCACGTGCTATTTTTGTCTATTAAATCATGTTATCGGATATAACGTTCTTTCCAGCTATTCAAAATAGCATTAAAATCAATTTGTTTTAAATCATACAAAAAATCACCTAAATGTTGAACTGCTTGATTACTATCGTTAGTTATCTCTAAATGCTCTCCAGAATCGTTAGAGCGCTCCAATCTTAAATCATTAAGTACTTGTCCAACAAATAAGTGAAATTTAGAAATACCAATATGATATCCACCATCAAATGTTAAATTCATTGAAATAAATTGATTGCCACTACCTAAAGTCTTCGATTCCACAAATGGATATTGAATATCACGCACACTCAGCTCATTCAGTGTTGTTAAAATGGACTCATGATTAGCTTGGATAATGGCGAAAATTTCACTTCTAAGAGCATCTACAGTTGAATTAATGATTGTTTGATCTGCCATATTTCACCTCTTTGTATATTATGTATTTATTATAATTATATCATACTGTCCCAGTATTTCAGTAAAACTACAATTCTTTTTTGACTTTTTTTAATAGTGACATAATATTGCCAAATATTCTCTTTATTTCTCTAGAGTTGATAACAATCCCAATTCATATTTCCATGATAGGATTCGTTTAACAGATTCATCAATCCGTTCTTCAGATAACTCACCTGAGGAAACTTTCTCTAGTAGGTATGGAATTTGCGTATGGTAAGAAGAACCTAGGATCAAATCATTTCCAGCTGAAATCACCTGATGAGCTGCTTCATCCTGATTAACAAAGTTAGCTAATCCTGCCATATCCAGATCATCTGTCATGATAACACCATTGAAGCCTAATTCTTTTCGCAGGATCTTATTGATTTTAGGTGAGATTGAAGATGGTACATTATCAAGCTTAGATAAGATATTATGTGAAACTAGAACACTATCTGCGCCAGCAGAAATCCCAGCTTCAAACGGTAAGAAGTCCGATTGGCGCAATGCCTCCAAAGAACGGTCATCTCGAATGATGGCTGTATGGCTATCCCCATTATTTCCGTAACCTGGGAAGTGCTTTAGGGTGGAACCAACCTGATTTTTATCAAGTTCTTGAACAACAGATTTGACATACTTAGCGGTTGTTTTGGCGTCTTCTCCAATTGTCCGGTTATAAATAAAAGCTGATGAATCCGTTGCTACATCCGCAACTGGGAATAAACCAGCATTGATTCCAACTGATTTTAGTGTCTCTGCTTTCGTTTTAGTGTCAGCAACAACAGCCTCAAGCCCTCCACTTTGATACAGAGACATTGGCGACTGGAAAGGAGCGTTTAGGATAGAACTGATACGTGTTACTGTTCCCCCTTCTTCATCAGATCCAATTAACAGTGGAATTTCAGCAGCTGACTGGTAACTATCCGTTAGCGCCTTAATACCTTCCAGTGATTGCCCCTCAAAATCCTTACCAAATAAAATGTACCCCCCTAAGTGATAGGTCTGAATATCCTCTATTTGGTTGCCATAAGGTACTCTTGCCCAAAATAGCTGACCTATTTTTTCTTCTAAAGTCATAGCTGCTAATAAATTCTGAACGACCTTAGTTTTTTGATTTTCTTTATTGTTTTTAGTTGTTATCACATTCTTTTCTGTTCGTCTTTCTGATGTTACTTTATTCTGATGGTTCGCAAATATCAGTCCACCTATTATAAACAGGAAGAATACATAAACAACAATAGGTTTCAATCTTCTTCTCATAACAAATCCATTATATCATGTATCTGGCCACAAAAACACACTTACAAAAAATAAAGCACTCAAGGTGAGTCCTTGAATGCTTTACCGTTATTTAAAAGGGTTCATCTGCATCCATTGGTTCTGGATAAGCCGACGTTGGTTGAGGTGCTACCTGAGAAGTATTAAAGTTTCCTTGCTTACGTCTTTGAGCCGCTTCTTTACCTTCTAAGAAAGTAATGCCATTCTGCTGATTTGGAGCAATGTATTGATAGCTGCGACGTTGTCCTTGTTCAGTCGTATAAGGACGCTGAACAATTTCTCCGTTAACTAAAATTGGAGAACCTTTTGATAAGCTTTGTGCCATAACTTCAGCCTGTTTACCATAAACTTGCACGTGGAAGAAACTCGTCAACGGTTTTCCATCATTCCCCTTTAAGCTAGAATCACAGGCAAAATCAAACTTAAAGCTGACATGCCCATTAGCTGTTCTACCAACTGCATCAGATGGAATATCTGACACTCGCCCTTGTGCAATAAATGCTTGCATGTTATTAACCTCCTTGATAATAAAAGGCCACAAGTGTATAACGTATTCTTCTTGTGACCAATTTTTGTTATATACGAGCTTTTCAGTTACCTGAATTAGTTTTCTTTACGTTTACGAACGCCTGCCAAACTTAATCCAGAAAGCAGGAATCCACCTAATACTGTAAGAATGCTACTTGCTTCACCAGTTGAAGGAAGACTAGCTTGTTTAACTGGTGTATTTGGAGCTGGTGGAGTTGGTTTTGGTGGCTCTGGAGTGTGAGTTGTGACTTTTGCAGTCATCTCTTTGCCATTCACAATATTTACAAAAGTATTTTCAACGTCACCTGCTGCAATACGTTCTACTTCTAGGTAGAAGTCTGCATCGAAGGTTCCCTCTACACCAAGTGAACGGAGAAATTCCTCATCAATGCTGTATGCCCATTCACCTTTTTTATCGTCCCAAGTTACTGTTACAATCTTCTTGATAAAATCGTTATTAGTATCTTGGTCAAATTCAAAGGTAAAGGCATACTTAGAACCAGATTTGATAGTATCACCAGCTTTAACAAGTGTCCCATCTTCAAGCGTTACATCATAGGTTAGTACGAGGTCTTCTTTAGCTGTATATTCAGTTCCTTTGATAATACCTTTCCAATTACCAGTATAGCGGTCATGTGCAATGTCAAGCTTATCTTTACCATCATATTGCCACAACGTATCATGTTTCACTGGAACAGTTACACCATCAAGAAGATAACGAATGTACTCACCAATTTGAACCGTTTGATCATCTAAGATAATGTTATCATCTTTTTGATCCAAAGCGTGTTTTTCTGGGGTCACATCTGGTACTTCAACAGTAACAAGATTAGACTGATAGCTGTTTCCAAAATCAATTTGGTAGAAGTCATTTTCAACTACTTCTCCTTCTGGAACAAGTAAACGTGCTGGAAGATCAATTGTGACGTTCTTAGCTTGTTTAACATAGTTTGCGTAGAAGCTAGCTGGATCTTTAGCTACCCAGAGATAGAACTCTCCAACTGGAGAAAGATTAGCATTGTCCAAGATAGCTTGGATAGCTTCTGTACGAGCTTCATCTGAAAGAACATGATACATGGTAAATAAGTCTTTAACATCTGTACCATCTGTAGCTGTTGCAGTAATACCATCTTCATTTACAGTAAAGGCACCATCTTGAACATCATCCATAATCGCAAAGCCCTTAGCAATCGCAAGAGTTGAGGCTGTTACTTTCGTGTATGGGCTGTAGTCTGTAGTCAAATGGAAGTTAACGTTACGGTCAAATGTTTTCGCACCATTAATGTCTGCACCAGAGTTATCAGTAATTGATTTAACTGGATCTGGAGTTGGTGGGGTATAAGTCGTTACTGTATTTGAAAAGGCCTCATAATCATTCTTGAACACTTTATAAGTGTTATCATAGAATGCTTTATCGTAGATAGGAACCCATTTAATCGTTGGTGCCTCAAGTTTTTTACCTTGGTAAACAGCTGTGTAAGTGTAAGTTTCTTGAATTTCATCGTAGTTGACTGTCCAACCTTTTGCCTGAGCATCAGCTTCATTTTCAGCAACAACTGGTGTAGCACCTGCTTCCAAAGGATCCACAATAGTGATAGTATCTCCAACTTTGATATTAGCATAGATATTATCGTGGTCTAGAGTATAAACTTGCGGAGTATTTTTAGCAACTGTTGCACCATCTGTATTTTTCTTATCAGTGTCCGTAACAGTCTTAGTCACCGTCGGTTTATAGGACAATTTGTAATCATGATAAGCAACGGATACTTGTTGATTTTTAGTATCAGCTAGTTTGGTTAATTCAAGAGTCGGTTTCTCAGGATTTTTAGCTTTAACCAATTCAGCTGAAACTGGATCAGGGGAAACAGGGTCAACCGTTGTCTTAACAATGGAAACGTTAACTGGTTTAACCTCAGAAGGTTTAACTGTTGTTTTAATTAGTGAAGCACTAATTGGTTTAACTTCAGTTGGTTTGACCGTAGTTTTGGTCAATCGAGCACTTGTTGGTGTTTCAACAACTGGTGCTACCACACGAGTATTAATCGCAAACCAGTAAGTTTGACCTGCTGGATCAGCTGGCCCATCCCATTGCACAAATTCAGTCGTAAAGCTTGAACCTTGAGTGAAGACACCAATCGCAGCTCCTTTGTATTGGTAAGCGGAATCTGTTGTGTCCCAGTTAAGTCCTGTTTCTTCTTGACGGTTATAGTTGTCAGAATATGCAAATTGGTCACCATGAACGCTAACCGTTGAACCGTTAATTTCAACCATTGAACTTCCATCACCTGTTGCACGTGCCCCCTCACGACCAATTGGGTTATTATTAAGTGATGAATAAGTTAAAGTAATAGGTGTGTCTTGTGAGGCTGAGTACACAACTTCTTTTCCATTTACAGTGTAGTAATAAGAATCTGTAACAAGGAAATTCATATAATCTGAATAACTGCCTGTACCATTGTTACGTGCTACAATGAAACCTTCCGTTGGATCGTTTGGAATATAAACATCATTTAAGCCTGTAGCTCCAGTATTTACCAGTTGGAAAGTACGGTGGATACGTGAAATATCATGCTTTTGACCATCAGTTGTCGTAACAGTTAAACCTTTAAGATTAGTGTAATCAATTTCTGTTGTCCAACCTTTGTCAACATTCGCATACTTGAAAACTCCAGTTGAGTCAAGAATACGTCCATATCCAGAACTTCCTGTTGTAGAGCCAATATCACGAGTACCTACAATTTGAGAACCAGCAGCAGAAGAGCCATGTGTTGCCTGTGGGTTTGATGCTGATAAATCTAGTGCTTGAAGAACAACTTGTTTTGTATAGCCTTCTGTGCCTGTTTTAGATTGTAGTTCATCATATTTTTTCTGCCAATCTGCTTGTTTCTGTTTTGCTTGATCATAAGCAGATTTATTTTGAGAAGTAATTTTTTCTGCTTCTTCTGCTGAAGAAACTTCTTTTGATGAAGTCGTTACGACAACCCCAGCACCTTTAAGCTCATTAACTTTAGCTTCGGCATCCGCATTTGTGGTATCACTAGCTTTTTTAGTTTTATTATACGCTTCTAAAATAGCATTATCTGAAGTGACTTGCTTTTCTGCTAAAGCAACGGCATCTGCATTTTGCTTACGGATAGATTCAGCTTCTTCTGCTGAAGAGACTTCTTTTTCAGCAGTTGTTACACTAACGCCTTTACCTTGAAGTTCTTTAGCCTTAGTATCGGCATCCGCATTTGTAGCATCACTGGCTTTTTTAGTTTTGTCATGCGCTGCTAAGACGGCGTTGTTTGAAGCTACCTGGTTACCTGCTGAAGTTGCTGCTGCTTCATTTTGTTTACGTAGTGTTTCAGCCTCTTCAGCTGAAGAAACTACTGTTGTAGTTACATTTACTGTAACACCTTTTTCTTTAAGATCTGTAACTTTGCTATCAGCATCCGCATTTGTAGCATCACTGGCTTTTTTAGTTTTGTCATGTGCTGCTAAGATGGCAGTGTTTAGGGTAATTTGTTTTTCAGCTGAAGCAATCGCTGCTTCATTTTGTTTACGTAGTGTTTCTACTTCTGCAACCGAAGTAACAACTTTTTCAGTTGTAGTTACTGTAACACCTTTATCTTTAAGAGCATTAGCAGCTGATTCTACTGCTTGATTTAATGTTTTAGCTTCTGCAACTGTCGCATCATAAGTGGCTTTGTTTAATTCGTAAGTTTTAACACTTTCTTGGTTACCTTTTAAGGTTTTCTTAGCCACTTCAGTAGCCTGTTTATTTTTGGCAGCTGAACCATCTGTGGCTGTTGAACCATCTGTTGTAACAGTTACCGTAGTGTCTTTTTCATGCTTACCTTTTGCATCTTCTACAAAATCATTATTTGCATCGATAGCACCTTGTGCTTCACTATATGCCGCATTATTGTCAGCTTGTGTTTGTGTAGCTACTTTAATCTCTTTAACTTGCTTTTCTTGATCTGACTTAATATCAGCCTTAGAAGCGTCCAAATCAGTGCTATTTGTATCTGTACCTTGATCAACGGTTGCTTCTTTTGTGACCGCTACTCCTGTTTCTGTAGCAGTTTCTACAGCTGCTTCAACAGTGCTATTATCAATAGCTACTGGTTGAGTTCCAGTTGACGTGTTTGCTTGTGCTGCATAAGCATTATTATCATTAGTGCTTTCTGGTTGTGTAACAACTGTTGTTGCTTCAGATTCAGTCACTGGCGAAGTCACTTCATCAGCTAAAACTGCACCTGATGAGAAGGCTACTGCTCCTGCTAGAGCAATTCCTGATACAAGACCTTTTGCCCATTTTTTCTTACGGAAGTAACCATGTCCTTTAGTATTGTTTGTTGTCATTTTATTTTCTCCTATTTCCGTTTTAATTTATTAAACTAATTTCTTTTTGAAAAGAAATCCTACCAAGCCCAGCAAACCAGTACCAACGACCGCTAAGAAGCTTGCTGCTTCACCTGTTTCAGGAAGTGTCGCTTTCGTACCATCTGCTTTAGTTACGGTGATTGTTTTATCAGTATTAGTCACTGCTCCAATCGCTTCAGGGGCAACAGTAGAGCCATCACTAAGAACAACTTGACCATTTTGTGTGCTAACAATTGAGGCACCTGTGTTAGTTTGTACTGGGGCATCAGGCGTAACATTTTGCACGACCTGACCAGTGGAAGTTGAAACAGTTCCTACTTGAGAAACTCCTTGTTGGTTGGCTTGCTCTGTTGTCTTTGGTTGTTCTGATGGCACATCTAGGTTCTCTCCTGCATTGTCCTTACCTTGTTCACCTGAAGGAGCTGGTTGTTCTCCTTGACTTGGATCAGTAACTTCCAAGTTATCACCTGCGCTATCCTTTCCTTGAGGCGCTGGTTCTGGAACATCTACGTTATCGCCTGCATTATCTTTACCTTGTTCATCTGAAGGTGGAGTCACTTCAGTTGATGGAGTTGTGGGATCAACTGGTGTTGTTTGTTCTGTTGTTGTAACATCTACTGGCACAGTTGTATCTGTTGTAACTGCTGGAGTAGAAGGTTCTACCGGAGTTACAACTTCCGTTGAAGGCGCTGATGGATCAACTGGTGTTACTTCATCAGCTGATACAAATCCAGCTTGAGCTAACGCAAGTGTTGATAAGGCAAGTGCTGATAATAATTGTTTCTTTTTCATGTTTTTTTATTCCTTTTCTTTATTTGATATAGTCTGCTTCTTTAGGTTCAGTTGTCACAACAAAACCATATTTTGCAGAATCAGATTTTTTAGCAGTAAAACTTAAACGAATACTTCTAGCTTTATCACCTTCTTTAACTGATAGAACGTAAGTCGGCTGATATTCTTTAGTTTCTGGTTCATAGGTCAGTTGTTCAAGAATAACTGACTGTAAAGTTCCTTCTTTGGGAACAGTATATTTGGCATCTCCATCAGAAAGAAATTCCTCAAGATTTTCTTTCTTACCAGAATAATAATTTGGTAAGAAATAACGACTGAACACATCAATCTGATGTTCTTCATTAATGACATTCTGAGTATTCTTCAGTTCTTGATAAAGATAAGTAACTTGCTCATTTTGCTTAGTTAGTTGCGTATATGCAATAACAGATGAAACGATTCCTCCAATAGCTAAAGTTGCTAAAAGCCCCATCAGCAAGTAAACCTTTTTCAGAGATTTCTGATCAGCAACATTTACTACTGCTTTTGGAGTAGCACCAACATTAATATTAGGTACTTGTTGATGTTGAGTAAAGGGAGCCAACACTTGCTCTCCTTCTTCTGGGAAAAGGGGTAAGGCTGATTCCTGAATTCCTAAACTTGCTTTATAAGCTGGGTAAATTTGATTAACAAAATACTCACGCTTTTCTTGATAAGTATAGTTTTGGAAATCTGAACCTGTCATAATAGATTGAATCAGCGGTAAGAGTAAATTCTGATACCGTTGATCAATGATAAATGGACTGGCAAAGACTTCTCCTTCTGAGATAGCCTCTTTACCCTCCAAATGACAGATAGCCACTTTTTTCAATTCCATGTGCCCATAAGCATCTTTTAGCGCTTGAAATAGCAATTCTGCTTGATAAAAGGTCACATAAGGCAATGATTCTTCAATTGTATGATCAAAGTCCAGGTACTGTTGATCCAGCCCTTCAATAATGCCAAGCAACTCACTATCATCTTCTGGAGATTTCCCTTCTTCCCAAGTTACCTCAAGAAATAGATCATCTGTTACTAAGCATTTATTGCTTTTCTTAAAAGGGATAAATGCCATAGCAACCACCTTAACCTTTCACAAAGTTAAAGCCCCATTCAACAATACTTGGACCAGCAGAAACAGCAATAATTGCCACTGCGATTGCTACCCAGTGTTTTTTGATTGCAGCTTTAACTTCACGACCACCGAAACCGTAGATTAAACCAGTGACAACAACGGCTAATCCCAAAGTTACAATACCAATTCCTTGAACTTTAGAAATACCTTGTTGAGCTAGTGCATCTGTTTTGGCAAAAGGATCATCCGCATAGACGGTATTCGTCAGGACTCCTGATAAAAAGAGCGATAAACTAAGCAAATACCCTTTGCTTTTAGTCCTCACTTCACTGATAAAATTTGTTAACTTGTTCTTCATAGAAGACCTCCTTTATTTTATTGACATTATTAGTGTAAGGGATAATGAAAATTCCTGCGTTAAGCGGACAAGTCATGGGAAAAAAGTTTTTTTCAGCTGAAAAGAGCATCAACTTCTTCTCCAATTTCTCCTTCAACATCTAGCTGAATTTGTCTCAAATCTTTTCGATGTTGGCTATCTGGTGCCTCTCCCTCAACCCATAGATGAATATTGTAGGTTTGCCTACTTTTATCTAAAGAAAGACTTTTAGCTGAAATAGGGGCTAAAACTTTTCTTTTAATCAAACGCTCTAAGGGACGTGCGCCATTTTTTACATCGGTTCCAACATCAGATAAATACTGAATTAAACTAGGCTCATATGAGAGTGTCATATTTTGACGCCTCATTCTATCTTCAATTTCAGACAAGTTTTTTTCTGCTATCTTTTCAATAATTTCTCGTTCCAAAAGATTGAAGATAAGCTTATTTTCAATACGATTAAGGAACTCTGGTCTAAACTCAGTTTCAAGTTCACTAATCATTGACTTCTCAAATTGTTGCCTATCACGTTCTGTTAAATGCTGGAAACTCCCCTTCAACTCCCATTTATTGATAATCTTTTTGGCTCCAATATTAGTGGTCATTATGACAATAGTATTTTTGAAGCTAATCAAACGTCCTGAACTATCTGTTAAACGACCATCATCTAGCACCTGAAGAAAAAGATCCAGAACTTCACCATCAGCCTTTTCAACCTCATCTAGTAATACAACGCAATAAGGCTTTTGTTTTACAGCCTGTGTCAGCTGCCCTTTTGTTTTCGTTGCACGATTACCAATCAGTTTAGCTGCATCTTCTTTCTCTTTGAACTCAGACATATCAAAACGAATCATAGCATTTTCATCATCAAAGAGCGCTTCAGCTAAAGCCTTTGATAACTCTGTTTTACCAACACCTGTTGGGCCCAGGAACATGAATGACGAAATCGGTTTATTCTCATCTTGCAATCCAGCTTGAGCAATAGTGACAGCATCCACAATAGCATCAATAGCATCCTCTTGCCCCTTGACACGATTCATTAATTTTTCCTTCAGACCATCTAAGCGTTCCTGATCACCTTTTAATATTGTAGTGACAGGAATACCAGTTTTATCCTTCAAGACCTGGGCAATATCCTCTTCTGTAATACTGTCTTTTCCTTCAGCTGAAGCAATGGTTGCTGCTTCATCAATCAAATCAAAAGCTTTGTCTGGCAGAAAGCGATCTGTTAGATAACGAACAGATAAACGTACAGCTTGTTTCACAGCTTCAGAAGAAATTTGAATCCCATGAAATTTCTCATAAATTATTTTGGCCTGATCAATAATGGATATGGCTTGTGGAATGGTGGGCTCTTCTACCATGACTGGTTGCATCCGACGTTCCAAGGCTCTATCAGTCTCTACATAGTCATGAAACTCATCTAAGGTAGTCGCACCAATAAGCTGAATATCCCCACGTGCTAAAACTGGTTTAATCACATTTCCTGCATCGAGGGCTTGACCATCTTGGCTACCTGCACCAACGATAGTATGAAATTCATCTACAAAGAGAAGATTACGGCCACGTGTCGCAACCATCTCTTCAATAATCTTCTTAAACTTGGCAATAAAGCCACCATCTTCTTCACTCATCAAGCTAGAGAGTTCCAGAGAGCGAACTGTTAACCTTTTTAAAGGTTCAGGAACTTGACCACGCATAATAGCAAGCGTTAGGCCTTCCACAATAGCTGTTTTCCCAACTCCAGCTTCTCCTACCAAGATAGGATTATTTTTAGTTCGTCTGAGAAGAGAGATAATGACCGCTTTTACTTCCTTATCACGGCCATAAACTTGGTAATCATCTGATTTTTTAGCAACCTTAGCTGACAAATTATCAGTGTATTTATCAAGATAGGGGGTCTTCAATTCATCGTCCACTTCAATCACTCCTTTCCTTTGCAGCAGCAACCTGGTTCACCAACTTTTCTTTTATGGCATCGACAAACTCACGTGGGTTAATCTTACCCTCACCAATTTGAGAGAGAAACAACTCCCATCCTCCTGTCGTTTCAGGACTAGCAAATTCATTATCATAAAGGTAATGAATCAAGAGATAGGCTTTATTTGTTGGGAATAGCTGACCTGTCTTTTTATCTTTGGTCACATAACCTCTATCCTGAATTGTTTTTAGCATAGCAGCTCTGGTTGCTTGCGTGCCTAATCCATACTTCGGCAAAATCTCACTAATCAGTTGACTCTCAGTAATTCTCTTAGGAGGCTTAGTCACTCCTTCTACAATGATTGTTTTAGTTTCAATCTGATCTCCTACGCGGTAATCAGGTAGCTCAACATCTGCTTTTAATTTTTGCTGACTATAAGCGACCCACCCCAAGTCAATCATTTGTCGTCCAGTCGTTTTGAAAACTAATTCTTGATTTTCCACTTCAACTGTTGTCGTTAAATAACGACAATCTGCCGCAAACATCAGAAGAGTTCTGCGAACAACTGCTTCATAGATTAACCGCTCATCTGGCTTCAAAGTCACTAGATTAGGAATGTTTTCAGTTGGTATAAGAGCGTAGTGGCTTGTTTTATCCAATTTTTCTGGATTAACATAATCTTCCCTAGGATTTAAATTTACTGCCTCAAAAGAGCAATTAACAACCTCTTGATAGCTCTTCAAATAGTTTTTCAAGTAGTCAAACTCATCTTCCGTGATAAAGCGAGTATCGGTTCTAGGATAGGACAGATATTTTTTTAGATAGAGACCTTCAATCAAACTTTCTGTTTTAGAAGAATCAAATCCCCACTGTTTAGCCGCTATCCCCTGAATATCCGATAAATTAAATAATGAGGGTGCTGCCTCCTGAATTTCTTCTGTTTCAACTGAAGAAATGGTAGAGACAGATTGAAGTTGTCTTGAAGTTGATAAGACAATATCACTATCAGAATATTTCTCTTTATTTGAAAAAGTAATTCCTAAATCTTTGTCCTCTAAACGAAGCTTCCAATATGTTTCTGGTCTGAAGTTTTGAATAGCCAATTCATTCTCACAGATTAAACGTACTCCTGGTGTTTGAACACGGCCAACGGATAAGCTATTGCCTTTTCCTTTAGGAAGTCTCCCTTTATTTTGTAATTCTAAGGTGACTAAAGGCGATAGGTTCATCCCGACCAACCAATCTGATTGTGCACGTGCCTCGGCCTCTAGATAGTAGTTATAAGTCTCTAGCGGTTCCCTTAGATTTTGAAAGGCTTTTTGTAGTGCTCTTGTTGTCAATGAATTGACCCATAAGCGTTTGGTGACTTTTTTCTTTCCATCAGGAATATGAGACAGAATTGAGTAAGCAATCCGCTCTCCTTCACGGTCTGAATCCGTACCTATAATGACTTGATCAGCTGATGTCACTTCCTGGTAAATCTGTTTGAAGATATCTTTAGAAGTTTTATCTTGTTTCAAGGTTTGCTTAAAAGAAACGTCAATCAGGGGCAATTTTGTTAAATCCCAATTATCTTCTGGTAATCCGTATTCAAATAAATGCCCTTCAGCAGCAATAATGTGAACTTCATCTGAAAAATAAGGGGTTTGTTTAACAATGTGTACTTTACCTTTTTTACTAGCCGAACCAAGGCTTTCCGCATACGCAGCAGCTTGATTTTCTTTTTCAGCTAGAATAACTGTTACCATATTTTCTCTCCTTTCCTGTAGTAATTTCATCATAAGGGATAATGGCAATTCTTGCGTTAAGCGGACAAAGTATCGGATAGGTATGCCAACTCAAAAAAGTTATATAACTTTTTGTGCCATTTTATGTACAATAAAAGGTACTCTCAGATGAGAGTACCTTACAAATGTGAGATACCAGAATTATTCAGACTCAGAAAGCTCAGACAGAACTTCAGATAAGGATTCTACTGTTACAACTTCCCACGGTCTCACAGGTTCATTTGGTAAAACATAATCAAAAATCTTCCCTTCTTTTCTGACCACACTAACCTCATCCCCTTTAACATAACCATTATCTACAGCCTGCTTCAATTCATCATAATGTAACATACTTTCCACCTCCTTACTTAATTATTCGTAAAGAAATTTTTAAATACAGCAGGAAATTTCAAAATTGTTAAACACAGCACAAAAATACCCTCAGCAATTGCTAAGGGTATCTGATACATAGGGAATCTTTTCCCTGATTAGATTACCGACTAGGCCCTTTGGTTGGAGCTTTAGGAAAATTTGGCGCTTGTCCTCTATTTTTTCCTACTTGATGTGGTTTGGTATGAGATTCAACTTTCTTCAACATTTTAGAAACAGTTTTATGAACTCGTTTCAACGAATCAGCTAGTTGTTTATCATCTAAAGCTTTGAGATTATTTGTCCAACCTGCCATATAGTCAATAGCTTTTTCAGAAGTATCTAGCCCAAAATGTTTTGAAAGCAGATGACTTGTCATCTCAGCTTCTAGTTCTTTTTGATCTAAAGGAACATTTTCTTTATACTGCTCGGTCATTTTAGGATTATGCAGCGTTGCATGGGCTAACTCATGTATGGTAGTTGCAATTTTTTCTCCAGGTGTGTTATCTGGATTGATTAAAATAATCTGTTCATCTGGAAAAAAGGCACCTTTGGCATTTCCTAAAACATGAGCTTCATCTTTCATCATCTTAACACCAATACTATCAGCATAGTCACACAAGCCCTCAAGTACCTCTTTAGTCTTAACTTTATCCACGTTGAAGTTATAGTGACGGTTTGGCATTGCTTTAGGATAACTTTCTGGTTTAAGTGTAGTTTGTGATAGTTCAAAAACCTTGTAAGTGGTAAAACGAGGATACCCTGTTTTCGGATCCCTTTCTTGGAATTGACGTACAGGAAGTTTGCCCTCTTTCACAAGAACTTTTTCTTGTGGCGTAGCATCAGACAATTTTTTGTACTTTGGATTGCCTTTATCATTTTTTAGCTGTTGGCCATGTTCATCTAGAACTGGAATCATCTTAGCCATAACTGGCCTAAAAAGCGTAATTTTAGACTTCTCGCCTGTTTTAACTGACAGTCCTTGGTGTACAATTTCTTTCGTTTCACCAGTCCTCTTGTTGGTGTACGTCGCTTTTGTCTGGATAACATCGTCTGGTTTAATACCTAAAGTTTCTCCCATAGCTTGCCACTGATCATAGGTTGCAACAGCATTAGCACCGTTCCACTGCTCATGAATTAAGGCAACGTTTCTAGGAGATAGCTGTGGGAATTTACTCATGAAATCCATATACTCCATTAAATCTTCAGGTGACTGTGTGTATTCACGAATTTTTTGGAAAGCATGTTCACTGATTTCAAAAGCGGATGCGCTGGTATAATCAAATGGTTCATCAGATGTCACAGGATGCTCCTGCTCATTTTCTCTGACTGGATTTTTAACTGATTCTTCAGCCATAATCTCTTCAAGCCTTTGAGCTAAACTAACTTTCATTTCTTGATTAGGAGATTGGAAATGTTCTCTAGGATTATTTGTTTCATCTAAAAGAATGTCTGGCATCTTTAAATTCTGCTCATTAGCTTCAGTTGCAATTTCCTGATTCACTTCTTGCTTTTCCAGCTGAGAAAGAATCTTTTCGTCGATGGCTGCTAACTCAGGCTGTCCTTCTAAACGACGATAGCCTAGCCCCAACAAGCGTGAGATAGGTTCCGTTTCATCACCAATATCATAGCGGATATTATCTTTGATTAGTATGCCTCCAGGAGCATACACGTCAAATTTAACTTTAGTAAACGGTACATAATCTGCTTGATTTCCTGTTGCCAAACTTTCTTGATGACTGTCGTATAAGGCTCTATTCTGCTTGTAAAGCTCTTCAGCAAATGTTTGATACTCTACAAGCTCTGTTTCCTTAAATGGAATCTGAGGGCCATCTGGCCATATTTCAGACCATTGAAGACGTACATGGTAAGTTTCATTATAGATACGGTCTTGATGCCACTCTTGATAGAAATGTGACGATTTATCAACTAGCTCTTGCTGGTCAGCTGCTGCAATCACAGCAGTAAAGTTTCCATCATGACCATCAGAAAGTTCATAGTAATGCTCCCATGCAGCTTTTGACTCTTCAGGTAGTTCTGTTCCCAGTTGTCTAGGATCTCCTGCATTATATGCAGCATCTAGCACCTGTGTGAAAAGTTCAGCTGAGATAGTATCGCTTTGAACAATTTCTTGACTCGGTTCAAGAGCCTCTTCATATTGCTTATTTTCTAAAATTGATAACATTTCTTGACCACCATCTTTGACAAACTCTTCATTGATTGACAGTTGATCAATTTGCCCATTTCTTTCTCTATAAACACCCAAAATAATGTTTTCGTCAGCTGATTGTGCTAACTGATTTTTTAATCCTGTACGTAGCTTCATCAAACTAGCTGGAAAAGTAGTATTATCAACAGTCCTAAGTGCCAAAATAATATCTTCATCCCCAGATTTAATGGCTTTATCCAAATCTAAAGAATGAAGTTTTGGAACTTCAGACAGATCACCAAAATAAAATGAATCTGATTCTACAATTGCTGGCAATTCAGGCAAGACTTTTAACTTATCAAACGCTGCACCTTTATTTGCTAAGAGAATTGTGTCAAAAGCACCATTACCATTAGCAAAATCTTCCAATGTTTGCTCTGCTGACTGACCTTCCTTATATGGAAAAACTCCTGTTAAGTGCTGAAATTTATCTTTATCAAATAACACTTGAAGTGTCTGTATAGAATCATTTTGTTGATAAAAGTAGTATATTTTACTATCTGCTAATTCATTCAGATACCAATTCGCAGCTTGTTGTAGCGTAGGAGCATAACGATTCAATTTCACTAAATCCTTGTTACTAATAACATGATAATGGCGCTTATTAATTGACTGTCCATCCTCATTTATGCTAAAATGTAATAAAGGCTGAGGCTGAGTTTGGCTTGGTGACAAGTCATTCAAAGGTTGCGATACGTTCGCTTCAGGTAGAGGTGCTGCCTCCTGATTTTCAGGAAAATCCCCGATTGTACCCTCAGCATTTTTTTGTTGTCCAAAAATACTATCCGTCTCTTGAACATTATCAAGGGACTTTTCTTTTTGTTCTAAAACAACTGAAGATAAGGAATCAGCATCCTGATGAGCAATATAGCTGATTAAATCAAACTTATCACTACTCAATAATTGTTTTAATTGAGAACTATCTACCTCTTCATTGATCATACGATCAATAAGACCATCTACCTGTTCCTGGCTAAGCTGTATGCCTGCAATAGAGACGGAATAGGTACCAGGTATCTCGTTAAAATCTGTATGACCTAGCTCGTTTGCCATCATTTCTAAATCTGTATGATTAAAGAGGTCATTAAAATCTAACGTATCAATCTGTTCTTGATTATTGTAGAGCTTTACTTCTATTCCAGAATCTTGATTACTTTCTACAGAAACTGTACTGAACGAAATATCAGAATCAATTTGTTTAGCATACTCTAAATATTCTTCTGGAATGACTCTATTCAAACGTTCAGATAGTGGTGCAAATTCATATCCTACATCGTAAATACATTCTTTGACCAAGGTATTCCCTTGTTCGTCTCTAATCGCAAACCAAGTCCCCTCGGAATGATCAAAGTGCATCCTGGGATAAAGACCATCTTCTGATTTTCGTTTATAATCCTCATTATTAGCCACATACAAATCTTTAACGAAAGAAACATACGGTACAATGTCACCTGATGAATATTTTTCTGCAATCGTTGGGTTATTTGAAGTCTCAAACACAATATCAAGCCCAATACTTTGGTTCATTCTAGGGTCTTTTTGATTGCCTGCAAGATTGTACTTCCCAATAATTGTCTCTAGTTCCTTATCATAGTGAGTAAGAACCTTATCCCAAACACTAGGGAGTTCTGCCTGTAATTTTTCCAAAAACTCAACTTGTTCTACTTCTGAAAACTCTTGATTAGATAGATAGTCACGAATGCCGTTCTCATCTAACGCATGCCCTTCAAGAGAGAGATAGCCTGTTGCCCCATCGTTGATCGACTCTTCAACGTAGAGCTTGGCACCAGCAATTTGATACTGTTCCTCTCCAAGATTATGATGGAATTCTTCTAGAACAGCATCGTCAACTTCAAGACTCTTCAGTTCTTCATCGTGCCATAAATAAAATCCCGTATCGTCTTTGGTGATATCTAAAATGAGGTCATTAACCTGTTCTCGGTAATCAACCATAGGCCGTTCAGAGATAGTTTCGCTATTTTTAACTTCCTCAACCCACGCTTTTAATCTCTTGAGAGTATCATTCCAGTCTGCCTTTTCGCCTGGAATACGTTCAGGAGGCAAGGCTTCTATGACAACAGCCCCCTTTTCACGCAGTGAACTGATAAAGTTTCGTCCTCCTTCATCGTTATCTACTGCAAGAGTGATCCAGTTTGCATGTTTTCCATCTGTAAAGAAATTATTATCAATAGCTGTCTGTAATCCTTCTGCTAATTGATCATGAGTCCAACGCAGCGGACGACCTGAAATATCTGCCTGAAGCTGTGCTAAATGCCTTCCTACCACAGATTCTTTCAAGCCGTCCATCGATACTAATCTGACATCTTGTAGTTTTTCTCTATTCAACTCATAGTAAGACATCAAATCAATAGCACTTTCTGCAAAGATAAGGCGATTAGGTTGCCCAATGTCAACGTGCATACCAGTAATACCATCTGAATTTCTGACAATATTCTTAGCATATCCACGTTCTGGCCATTTCTCCCAATTTTCTTCAATACCTTGCAGCGTAGCCCCTACAATTTCACCTGAGAAATCAAATGACTTAAAAACAACTACTGGCTCAATACTGCCATTAACCTTAGCATTAGCTTGGGCAAGGACTCCCTTTTCTAAGAAAAAATCAATCGTTTCATCAGAAAGGCCACGTTGTTCTTTTAGATAGTTTCTGGCAGCTTCAAATGGCTGCTCATAAGGCTGCAAATAGTAGGTAAACGGCTCTTGTACTCGTTCTACATGAGTAAATTCTTTAAAGGTACCATCATTGAGAAAGTCAATTGCTTGATTAAAGTTGACTTCTTTCATAGTTTGAACTAGAGCAATAACATCACCACCTTGATGACGTGAAAACCAATTCCACATGTTTTTTTCAGGTGAAATCACCATAGAGTCGTGCTCTTTCCAGCGATAATCTCGGCCTGATTGAACCAATTCCATGCTAAGTTCATTAGCAACGTCTAAAATATCACGAGATCTGGCATGCTCTACTCTCTCACGACGGCTTTTCCCACGTGGAGATTGTTGTTGTGTATGTTCTTCTGCCATAAAAACTCCTTTCATTCACTAAAAACACTCATATGTCGGCTGATATGGTGCTATTTCAGGAACAACAAAAATTTCTTTTGGTAATTGAACTAGCTCTCCAACCGAAAAATTTTCAAACTGCTCTGCATTATCTTGAAAATCAAGTTCTAATTCTAGATCACCATTTTTTCCTTGTCCGGAAAAAAGAATTTTCTTTTGAGTATCATCAATGGCCCTAACCAACCACTCAGCTTCAAAATCAAATTCCTCTTCTGAGACACCTGGGAAATGTAACATTGTCTTCACCTCCTTTTCTACAGTTACTTTTAGTGTAAGAGATAATGGATTTTCTTACATTAAGCGGACAACTCACAGGATTTTTCAGCAAAAAAGCCATTGATAGCTTATCAATGACTTATTAGCGTTGAGCTTGTCTGCGTTCCTCTTGCTCCTCACGTTCATCGCTTCGTGCACGTTCCATCAGTGCTTTTTTACTTGCTTGTTGTGACCGTTTAAGAGAAGCTGTTAGTTGTTTCATAAAGTCGGTATTGATTCTACCACTTCCCTGTGACTGTTGCATTTGAGCTTTTTTGATGACTTTACGCTCTTGTAATTGCTTAGAAACAGCTTGAGTAATCTGACTTTGATTCTCTTCATTTGGTTGTAATTTGGCATATAAACGCTTTAACTCTTTAAAACCTTGTGCATTAGCGATTTTTATCTCTTTGATAGCTGATTCATCAGATAATTGATTCATCTGTTGATTTCTCGTGTTGATTTGATATTTCAACTGAAAAATAGAGATGTGAGTTTGAAGTTCCTCAACATAAGCCTCTTTTGAGGTTGTCACCCCTTTCAGAAGCGTTAAAATCCCATCATCTTGAAGTTGATTGACAAACCCTATCTCAGATCTCAGCTGCCTAATAGGGAGCTGTATCGTGCCCGCAGTAGCTTTATTGATAGGTAATGCAACACTATCCTCAAATTGACCTTTTAACCGCTGCTTAAGAAACTGCTCCTCTTCAGATAACTTATAGTTAGGAGTGAGTTGTAACTGTATAGCCTGCAACTCCTGAGTTATTGATTGTTTCTTGAAATCCACAAATGGTTGATCAGAAGCTAGTGGCTGGATCTGTTCAAGTAGTTTTTGACGAACTTGCAGCTCCTTCTGACTAGCTTCTAACATACTGAGTTTCAGCGCATAACGATAAGTACCTAATTCACGACGTTCTTTCTCTGTAGGGTTAGGCTTTAACTTAGCAGCATCCACCAACTCTTTTAATTCATTTGATGACAATAAGGATAAGTCTTTTAGTGTCAAGGTTTTCATCTGAATATTTTCTGTTAGCTGGCTAATGTCATAAACATAATCTAGGACAAACTCTGGCTGACCAATTCCCTTACCATCCGTATCGTAAGCTTCATAGACTGGCTTTATAATTTCAAGTGGTTGTTCTCTAGGTTTCACAAAATAACCTAACTTCTGCCAAGCTTTCTGACTTTTTACTACACTTGCTTTAGGTAGTTGTTCCAAAATTTTTTTCTGATTCAAAACAGAAAAGTCCTTCAAATTTTTTCCAGCTGAACGTCCTGAATTTGTGGCGCTGCCTCTCTGAACGATCGTAAGATATTATTAGCTAAACGCTCCCTTAAATCCATCACACGACGTGCTAAATGATGTTCTAAATCATATCCTTTGGATTCAGCCAGTGTCCGAATTGTTTGTCCATCAACCTTTCGGATTTTTTCATAGACTTGATTTTTTTCAGCCGAATAGACCCCAGCGTAGGTCTTTAGCAATTCCCTAGTCTCTTGAAGAAATTCTTGATAGGCAACACTCCCCTCATTTTGCAAATAGGAATCTAAATAACGATCAAGAAAAAACTTACTAACCGCAAAATCTCTGGCATTAGATCCATAACGCCACCTCTTGTTTAGCGGCAAGTGATTATAGGCCTGTTCCAAAAAATTTTTTTCAGCTGAAGAGGTGATTTTGTCTTCCTGGTAAACTGAAGTCATTAAGTCAGTTTTTAAGTTAGCAAGAACCTGCTCTTTTCTGATAAGGTTTGATCGTGTTTCTTCTTTCAGAAGTCCATGATAGATACCACTCTTAAAACGGTTGATTGTTTTCTGGGAAAAATTTCCTTTGTACTCCATACGTCCACGAGGCCGATAGAAAATTTTGTCACGATTAGATTCAACCTCAGACAGTCCAAAATGAATATGAATATTATCTGTATTCAGATGAATATTCCCCCACCAAAAAGCAGAATCAGAAAGCCCCTCTTTTTGGATAAGTGTTGGCATCATGTCACGCATAACTGCCTTAATTGCCTTTTGATCCACTTGACCAGTAGCCACATCATACAGACCTTGTTCCGCTAGAAAAGCATTATCAAATGAAATAACACCCTGCCAAAGTAGAGATCCATTTTGATAGGCTGTTTCCAGTTGATTTTTTAACTCTGTTAACCGCTGCTTTTGAAGGTAGTCTGCTTCTTGAGTAAAGACCGCAGTCAATTCTTCAGACTGTTCTTCTGTAGCATAGGAGCGATTCATATAATCAATGTATTCTCTAAAATTCAACTGTGTTTCAGGGACAGCTTCTTGAATACGAATCATCTCATCTTCAGTCAATCCTTCTATCATTTGTCGGCTCGTTTCTAAAGATAACTCATCATCAATTTTGACAGCTTCATCACGATTAGTATAATCCACATATTGAGCATTTGCTTCTGTATATTGGATCATAAATGTGATGCCAGGACTTTTTTGTTCACTCACCACTGTCTCCTTTCATTTATTGATTAGTGAGAATGTTTAATCGTTTGTCCTCGACTAACATCTTCTTTGATAAGATCTTCAATACGTGCAATTAGTTCATTTTGTTGTGGATCAAAGTGGGAATGAATAGACTCTAAATCTTGAATATCAAAATCATTTCCTTTTGTGATAGCATGGAAATTAGTTAATTCCAAATAGAGCAATTGATCCATCTGATGCCTAATTGATTTTAAGAGTTTTTGTTCATCCGAAGAGCCCAAATTTTTTTCCAGCCGAGACAGTCTTTCGGAAAATGGTTGTCTTTCTCCTGTTTCCAAAAATAGTTTATGAAAGGCATGAATCACTTTAACTACTGTCGCTGAGTTGTTAGGACTTTGACGATTCAGACTTCCTCCCATTTCTTCTTCTAAATAACTTTTGATTTCAGTAAACTTCTGTAATGTCTCTTCGTTAAAATAGACGTTGATTCTTCTAGTCATTGCTTCTCCTTACTCTGATTTTTTTGAAGTTCCTGTCAGATAGTTAATATCATATCCTGATTGAACATTAAAGATATAAATATCAAACGACACTGTTTCATCTTCTACACTCTGTGCTTCCATACGAATACCACGAGCAACTAATTCTACATTTTTGAATAGTGGTGTAATCCGATAACGAACATGATGCCCTGTTTCCTTGATATAGGTAGCGACCATATTTTCGTAATAAACCATAGATGATTTTTCATCATCAAAGTTTGCATTAAGGGCACGTGTTCCTGTAAATAGATTTTTTACATTAGCATTCTCACCACTTAGTTGAAATCCAATCAAGTGTGACCGATTATACAAATAATCTTGTTTTCCATTAAACAGGATTTTTTTATTCTTCCATCCAGTCGGTTTTACTGATGAAATATCTTCACGTTCATTTGTTGGCATCAACTCTTGGCCCAACATTGCTTCAGCAACACCAACACGATTCAAGAAATCTAGGTTACTGTATTTTACCCATGAACCATTTTCTAGACTCAACTCTTCATCAGTAAATTGTGCTTTATCATTCACTACAATAACCTGATGTTTCCCATCAAACACCTTACCTTTCAATTCTTCATTTTGTGTCTGATGAGCATTGCCTAAATCACCATTTTTTTCTTCAGGTGAATCTGCAATATTTAACTGACTAGCCAGATCATTTTGAGTAAATGCACTTTTGAGAGATTGAAAATTTTGTGGCTGCACTAGCAATATGACAATAAATAAAATACTGACTAATAAGAATTTGTTCTTTTTCATGAGCGCCCTCCTGCCTCTCTTTCAGCAGCAAGCGCATCAACATCATCCATAAATCGCAACCAGTCTGTTGTCAACTCTTCAACAATTTCTTGATTAGCACTGTAAGCTAATAACTTGATTTCATTTTTTAGTAACAGTTCCAATATCTGTGACTGTTGTTTTTTAATATCTGCCAGAGTTCCCGCAAACTTATTATCATATAAATCCAGTCCTCTATTTTCGACAATCCGTTGCAGTTGAGCAAGCATGAATTCATTAAAAGACGGATACTCATATTCTTCCGAAATCATATGTAACTGAGTAAATACTTTTTCAGGAACGTTACGGATAATAAAATTTTTAGTCACTACTTTCTACCTCTCCTTCATACTCAAGCCATCTCGAAATATGATCTGCATAGCGAGCCATTTTCGTTTCAAAGTCAGATAATAGATTTGTCTGTTTTTGAGTCAATACTAAAACATGATCTGATGTCAATTTCATATTTTCTAAATACGAAAGATAGTTCGATTCAACTAAATTGAATTGACCTTTTTCAATTTTTTCACGACACATGGCTAGTAAAAATTCATTAAATGATTTTGCTTTAGTTTCTCTTGCAAGAGCTTTTAAGTAATCTATCTCTTGAATAGATAGCCCTCGAATTTTTAATTCTGTTTTTTTCGATACCATACAGTTATGCTACTCTCCTTTCAAAAATAAAGCGCCCTTCTTTTTTCTTTTGACGAGGCAAAAGCTAAAAGAAGCAAAAAAGAAAACCTCGACCTCGCAACGTCACGAACCAAACTGGTTCTACTTTTGCGGTTTTTCCACACACAAACGCACACTACTGCGGCTAATGCCTTCTAGGGTGTGTTGTGTTAGAAAAGAGCATAAGGGAAACTGATATCACGTGCCGTGATATGTTGATAGTATCAACGTTTCCTGTGTCCCCAATTTTCTCGGCTACGCCTACTTACACACACATAGGTTACACACCTAAACACAATGTATCTTCCAATATACACACTTAGACACACCGTAACAGCCACAAACACACACAGTATTCAACTGTCAAAATGTGGTAACTATTCAGCTGGAAAGGTAGTAAGTTAAACTATTTTATTCTCCTTCTTCTCGCTCTTTTTTAGCAGCCTCACGTCTTGCTTTTTCATCTTCTTTAATAATTGCAAGCTCTGTTTTTAAATCATCAAGAATTGATTCATAGGACTGATTCTTGTCCTTTTTCAATTGAATCTGAACGTAAAATTTACCAATTTGTTTTTGAAGATTTTCTTCCACAAGCTTCCGTTCATTTTCTAAAGAAGCAACTTTTTTCTTTGCTTCCTCTAGTTCCAAATCAATTTTAGTAAGATCTTTTTTTGCCATTTAATAGCCTCCTTCATTTTGATAATTTTAGTATAAGGGATAACAAAATTTCTTGCGTTAAGCGGACAAATCACAGGAAATACAAAAACTCCCTAATATCAAAATTAGGGAGCTCCATATGTTAAACTTTCTTCAGTACGCTTAATTCACCTGTTACAGTAAAAGCTGCTTTTCGGCTGAGTTTGAGTTTAATTAGCTTATGATAAAAGTCTGATTTTCCTTCCAAACTTCCAAAAGGATGAACTGTAAAAATTGGATAATAGATGGTATCATCATCTATAAAAGTACGTTCAGTTTCTTTTTCAAATGGAACTGCTTTATAGCTAATACCTGTTAACACTTCTCTATTCAAAAAGCTCAATTCTACTACTTCTTGATAAGCTGGTTTAACAGCATTTTTGTTAATTCTTTTCATCCGTTTATTAGCATCTTTTTCATCTGCATCAACATCATCCATAAATCGCAACCAGTCTGTTGTTTTTCGGATTCCTAAATAGTCTTTGTTAATAACATTTTTGAAGAGATAGTGATTAAACAATATTGGTAGAATAAACTTAGCAAGAAGCATAATAACAAGACTGATTGACCAAAAAGTAAGCAAGCGATCAACCATAGATTCTGATAACGTATGCTGACTAACATACTGTATTCCTAACTCAAAAAATAGCAATAATACTAAAGAATAAAATGCAGACTTCATTCTTCTAAACGCTTGTAAAAGAAAGGAATAAAATAAACTTCCCACACCACTTGCTAAGAAAAAAAGCACTAAAATATCCAATGTAATTTTTCGTACTTCCTGAGGTATGTAGTAAGTCAACACACCTGCAAAAGCAGCTGAGAATAGATAAAACTGGCTTTTAGAGATAAAACCAACGAGCCAATTTAAGCCACAAATAAGAGATAATTTAAGACCAATTTTGTTTAATGATTTCCATTTTTGAACGAAGTTTTTCATAAGATTTTTCCTCTTTTCTTTTTTTATTATTTCATTTCGACAGTTTCAATTGGGTTTGAAAATTCAAAGGTTCCATCTTTAACTGCTGTTTCTTTTTTCTCAAGACTAACAATCTTAGCCTGAACTTTTTCAATATTTTGAGTTGCAGTCTCAATAGATCTATTCTTAGTTTCTATATTACTTTCGATAGTCGCAACATCTTTTTGATTAGATTCTAAGTCATCACCAGAGAGATATTCTGCCTCTTTGAGTAAACCATTTTTCCGAGATTCATCATCCTCGATAGAGGCTTTCAGTTGCTCTATTGAGTTATTTAATTTCTCAATCTGTCCTTCCTGAAAATCCTTTTCTTCTATGATTTCTGATAAAGCAAATTCTTCACGAGAAACACTTTTAATTATCTCTTTTTTCAGTTTACTATTTTGAGTTGTCACATAAAATTGAACAACATTATCATCGTCATCATCTTCTTGATTAACAGTTTTTTCCTGCTCATCTGAAGGAGTAGAAACATCAATATCAATATCGCTTGTAGCAACTGTCTTATTAGTAATATCAATCGCATAAGCCCCAAAATTTTCTGGAACATTTCGGATAATAACAGAGATTTTATTATCTACAATTGGCACGATTTCCATAATGGTATCAGCTGTCTTATTCTGTGCGTATAGATTCCATTTAAGACGTTTGGTATCAATACCTCGATCAACTGGAGAGGTGGAATCCTTAGTTTCAAATTGAAGAACAATAATGCCTGTTTCAGGAGAATAACTTTGACTAGATAGTCTAATTTCTCCTGTACCATTCTCAAATGTTCGCTTTGTTTTGAGTTGCTCATCTGTATAAGTTTGTCTTTGTGGGGAGTAGATAGCTCCCAACAATAAACTAACCCATGCTGTAAACAGCATGGAAAAAATAACCAATTTACGCTTAATCACATTGTCTTGAAACCATCTTTTGATTGTTATAAATGGTTTAGCAATTACACTAGATTTTATTTTTTCAATCCAGCACTTAATCGTATCTATCATAAGTGACACGTCCTTTCTGATTTTAGATAATAAATGTTAAAATAAAGATAAGAAATTATCATTGAGAGGTATAAATATATGAGTTTTCCATCTGCTTATAGCCTTGAGTTAAAAACTGATTTATCTGCTAAGGAGGCCTACGATTTTTCTCGTACTCCAGTTGGGTCATCTCATCGTTTGACTGATGCCAAACAGTTTCAATGTGGTGAAAAATGTTCCTTCAAATTGACCTTAGCAAACTTCAACAATCCAGACTTTAACAAAACACCTTATTTTACTCCTGGAGCACGTAATCAAAAACATGATTCTAATTATTGTCAACGCATGATTGAACATTACCATCAAAGAGAACAAGAGGTAACAACAGAAAACCACGGTTCGTTTTCTCGTGAGAAAAACAAACTCATTATCGATCTAGATCTTGTTAAAGGGTCACTAGCTATTGTCACTAAGCCTAGACAAAAGAATGAAAATACCCCTTCATCTGAAACAAGTGATACTGAGGTTGCACATCGACACTCTCATTCATCTTCTACCGCTGATACCAAAACTTTTCGGAGTCATATCAAACAACTTACTGCCCTTATACGCTATTTTTTAGAATACCAATCAGGCGAAAAATTCACATTTTACTCTAAAAATAAACAAGAAATTCAACTGGAAAGGTACTTCGTCAATCTAGCAGAAGCTACCAAAAGAGGAATTAACTTGGAGGATGTTCACATCTACTATGATACCGCCACAGTAGATTATCATTTGGATAAAGATAACCCTGATAATAGTTATTTTTTAATTAGATTTCATCATGTCTGCTCAATTGATAACGTCAATAACCGTCCAACAATAATCATCAATGAAACCAAGTCTCAACATCATGGAGTAGGTTATAAGATAAAGATATTAAAACGTGCAGCTAAAGATGGTGAGCCTTTAAAAGTGTTCTTTTTTGGAAGTTTTATAAAACATCCAAACAGAAAATTTATAAACCCAAACGTTAGCCCAATTGATATTTTAGATTATCTTGTCTTTAGCTAGTTGCAATAAGAAAATCATCTAACTCCTCTATAGAAAACTCTATTATTTTATATGAAGCTATAAATTCAAAGACTGATTGCATATGTGCTTCAGTCTTATTTTTGGCTTCCTCATAGGATAAAAAGGGTTTAGCTTGTTTTATTTCATCTGTCCACCCAATACTTCCATCTTCCCTAGGAATAAGCCAAACAGTTTGAAAAATACTGACTTCCGCCAAAACCAAATAATATTTTTGTTCCATTTTGTCCTCCTAAATACAATCCATCTTTTCTGGAGCCAGCTCCAGCGTTAGCCACAAGGCTTCACTTTCTGAAATATGTGTCAGCTTTCCCCCTTCATCATTGAAACGCAACAAGGTAAAAATATCATCAGAAAGTTTGCCTAAGATAACCATTCCTTCGGTTGTTTTCGCACGCCACAATTCATCATCAAATTGAAAAGCCGTTTCTGTCCACTTACTGAGCTTCGTTTTTTGAGTCATCTAGTGCCTCCTCAATGGTCTTCTCGTCAGCTGTAATCTTCCCCTGCTTATCCTTAACAGCATAGAGATAGAGCTGATATTGGCCGTCTCTTATCGTGACAAGGGACGCTGCTTTTTTAACCTGGTATTTCTTCACAAGAACTTGTCCTTCTTCAGACTCCACGTTAATATAAAACGTTGGATAAGCACTTTTTTCAGCCGTTGTGATAACGGCTTTTTTGCCTGCTTGACAATAAGGGCAGCCATGTCTATAAAAGACTAAATTAGCATTCTGATTGATCACAGCATCCACATAAACTTGTTCCGTAAGGTGTCTATCATAGTCTTTGACAACGTACCTAGTCCAAACTGTCTGTACACCAATAACTGTGAAAAATAGCAAACTGACTGCTGCTATCGTGCCAAAAATCATTTTAGCCCATTCAAATCTATTAGCCACTATCCTTCACCTCCTTGCATAAAATCGAATAAGTCTCCTTGAACATAGTTCACTTTGGCCAAACGCTTGATCTCTGATTTTAAGTTATCAAAAACAGTCATCATGGTACTAAATTGTAACGGATCGAACTGTTCATACAGAGAAACAAGTGGCAGCATAGGAAAATGGTCCTTCTTTTCACTTTTAAGAAATTCTAAAACCTGTTTTTCTCCCTCAATAACAGCATCTACTCTAATCAACGCAGGTATGCTTGTAATAGCATCTCCATTTTGATAAAAGGTCAAAGCAATGTCTCCAGCTTTCACTACCTCAAACTCAGGAAAATCATCTGTAATCTTAAAATAATAAGCTAATGGTTCCTGACCTAAACCAGTAAGATAATAGCCACGTAACACCTTGATATTATCCATTTTCTTCCTCCTCGTTATCCATTTCTTAACAAACTCTATGAACTTTAAACGGTGCCTGGTAATAATTGGGATAGTGAATAACTTTCTTAGTCTTCTGAACTGGTAAAGGAATATGATAATGCACCTGCATGTACTGACAAGCTAATCCTCTACTCTCAAAGACTAATAAATTTCCCTTGTTGTCATAGAGATAATCTCCATCTTCAAAACTAAAAATAACGTATCCCATCTATTCTTCTCCCTTTCTAGTTTGATCTACAATTGCCCTATAATCATTTTCAAATTCCATATCATAACCTTCTGCATATCTAATCTGATGACTACTGATAAGCCATCCTAATAGAAATAATGCCAAACAGAATATAGATATAACTAAACTAACTACAATAATCCACGTCCACATAAAATTCTCCTATCAATTATTTAACTACAGTTTCATATTAGTTTTTACCCCTTTTCAAACCTGCTCTCATTATCGTAGATATAAATGTAATGGCAGTTTGCGGGTTTTATCAATTATCCAATGTCAGCCTCAAATAGAGATAGTTGTCTTGCTTGTTTAAGCCCATTTTTAACCCCTTCTATCACCCTTTTGGTGAATCCTATACTCTCTTCAAAGAAAGTAGCAATGTTTGCAAAATAAGCCTCCTGACGCTCTTTTTTCACCTGAATAAGGGAAAGAACAATAGCTTTAACAGAAGCTAATCTAATCCCACCACCACGTCCAGCTTTAACCGCAAAGAAAATCTTACGATCAGCTTTAAGAGCCTTCAGAACTTTATCTAATGAACGTTCAGGGATATTTAACTCTTCCCTAATAGCTTTTTTAGTCGTCTGAACAAAAGGATCCTCAGACTGATAAAAACCTTCTAAATAAGCCATAATATCAGCTTTCCACTCATGTAGGTGGCTATGCTTACGATCTGCACGTTTCTTCTTAAATTTATACCAGCGTTGCTTGATAAACAAATCTGAGCCCTTCAGATTCTCATTGACCCAAGCTTTGCATAGTAATTTGATGTAATCTCGACTAGCAGCTTCATATTTCCCTGAATAAGCTGAGCCAACGACTTTTAGGAACTCGTCCTGAGAGAGTGGTTCGGCCAAGTGCTCATTGAAATCAGCTAAAACAGCCTCACAATCGCTCTTAGAGACACCACTTGAAAAGTTAGCCAGTGCCAAAGTAAAGAGTACATTGTTTCTTCCCATCAATGCTTTAGCTCCTCTAATATTGGCTTCTTTCAGCAGTAAACCATACCAGGGTTCATCTACCTGTTTAACGCCTTCAGAACCAGCAATAACCGTTAAATTAGGTTTCTTACTTGGAAACGGTAGATCAGACTGTTTCATAGACCAATCTAGCCATTCCTGGAATGAATAAGTATAGTCAGCATGAAAGAACTCTACATTGTTCGCTCGTGGCATACGTGCAATACCAAGGTGGTTACACGTCATATCAACTGGCAATGTTTGGCCAAAATAGTTACGTAAATTTTGAGAGATTGCCTTGGCCACTTTTACTACTTTGAACTGTGAATGAGTTGTCACATATGCTGCTTTATCCAGTACAAAATAAGCTTGATACCCCTTATCAGATTTTAAAATCAATGTAGGCATGAATCCTAAATCAATAGCAGCGGTTAAAATATCTCCAGAAGTCATCTCTTCAGCTGAAGATGTGATGTCAAAATCAATATAGAATGTATTAATTTGTCTCAAATTATCTTCAGAGTGTCCACGTGTAATTTGACGTTTGGGATCGCTGTAACTACCAAAACGGTAAACATTTGGTGTCCAGTGAGTGAAACTATCCTCATTCTCAGAAATAGATTCCATCGATGTCAAAACAACGCCACGTGCTTTTATCATTTTTTCTTTTGTACGATATCCAAAGATTGCTCCTCGATTTCCTTCTTCAACTGAAGAAACTGGTTTTAAGTGACTATTCTTAAATTTATAGTTTCTTAAACCATCTTTTAGAATCAAACTGTAAATGTTAGTTAAGTTCATCTGTTTCCTTACTATTAACGATTTTATAAGCTAATTTTCCCTTGAATTCAGTTAGTTCTAGACCTAGCATTACAGCCATGTCTTTATATTGACCAAATTCATCTACGAGAATCCCTCCATCAGTAATTGGAAGTCTTTTGTGAAGCTCTCTTATCTTTTTAGATTTGGTATCCATTTAATAATTCCTCTGACAGCAACTTTGTTTCCTTTGACTGTTCAAGACCAGAAAGATACGCCTCATAATCAACGTCAAGTGCCATTTTAAAGCTTCTACTTTAGTTAATTTTCATACTTCTGGGAAGAGTCGTATTCGGAACGCTGTAACCATCCTGTAAGTCTCTCTTCAAATAAAATTCAGGGCTTATTGTTGTAACGTAGTCACTTCTTTTCCAGTTACTTCGTAAGCGTGTATTAAATAGTGAAATCCTAGCTTCAATCTCTTTGAACCTGAATCCAAGCTTTAGATAAGTTGTAACAATCTCATTAACATGCTCTTTAGATTCTTTATTCCTAACTCTGTTGTGAACACCTTGTTCCTGATCTTCCAATATCAAGCTTTTCTGATACTGAATATACAGTGCTCTCATCTGTTCTATTTTGTTCTGCCAGTTTAAACTGTAAGGTTTACCTGAATATTTGTTTTTCAAATTCCTAACAGGTTCACAGAACTTCATCTGAATAGAATCGAACTCTCCTAGATCACTCAGAGGATCAATAAAACCTAATGGTTCACTATTGATTAATTGATCATAAAACTCATTCCTAACCATCATGTCCTCCTAGCTATGTTATACATTAACTAAACTATTCAAGATGTATTAAGTAAGTTCATTTCTTCAAATAGATCCAACTGATAAACTTTAACAATACCACTATGATTATCAAAGACTAATTCTTTTTCTTCCTCAGTTGATTCTGAACTCACTTCTTGATCGTGATCAATGACTTCATAGACTTCTAAAGTCTCAATATCCATCACTATTTCCAATCCCTTCATGGTAAAGACTCCCTTCTTTATGAAATTTTAAGCGAACAAAAAGGAGAACAGATTTCTCCGTTCTCCTCATAAATACAGGATTATTTTCTATTTCTAAAAACTCTTACCACTTACTCTGATTAATAAAATCCATATCGTAGTGACATGGATTTTATGAACTGTAGGGAAAGTAACTAATCTTTCCCTCACTCAGTATAACATTTTAATTCGTTTTTGCAATAGCAATAAATAAAAAAGCAAAGGACACCCCATGCTTTAACGGCTCTATAATTTCTGTAGTGGGTAAAACTACTGTAGAGATTATAGAGCTTTTTGAGTGTACACTAAAAGTCCCATAAGAACTATAATGAAAAGTGACAAAACTACCATTAGGAAGAACTTATGAGACCTATTAAGAATACCACAGAATTAATCGGAATTAAAGACCAAAATATCAAGATTTCACTTGTTTTTGAAACTGATACTCATATCGAGATTCAAGCAAAACTCGATTACCCTGCACCATCATGTCCTCACTGCCATGGAAAGATGATCAAGTACGACTTTCAAAAGCCTTCTAAAATCCCTCTTCTCGAGCAAGCGGGAACGCCAACTCTACTACGTCTGAAAAAACGTCGTTTCCAGTGTAAAAGTTGTAGAAGAGTCACGGTAGCTGAGACATCTATCGTTGAGAAAAACTGCCAAATCTCCAATCTAGTCCGACAAAAAGTTACACAGCTTCTAACTGAGAAGGTGTCACTAACTGATATTGCAAGAAGACTTCGCGTGTCGACGTCCACTGTCTATCGTAAGCTTGATCAGTTCACTTTCAAGGAACATTATGACAAACTCCCTGCTGTTATGTCCTGGGATGAGTTTGGGTTCAAGAAAGGGGAATTGGCTTTTGTGGCGCAGAATTATGAGACAAACCAACTCATAACCATCCTTGATAATCGCCGCCAAACTACTATACGAAACTACTTTTTGAAGTATCCATTGAAAGTCCGGCAACAGGTACAGTTTATCACGATGGATATGTCTGGAGCTTATATTCCACTGGCTCGCAAGCTCTTTCCAAACGCAAAAATCGTTCTTGATCGTTTCCACATCATCCAGCACCTTGGACGTGCCTTTTTAAAGACTAGAATTGCAATTATGAACCAGTTCGATAAGAAGTCACTACCCTATCGAGCCTTGAAAAATCACTGGCGACTCTTCCAAAAGGACAGCTGTAAGTTATCTCTCAACTCTTTCTATTCAAAGACTTTCCGCCAAACTTTAGCACCACATGAAGTTGTTAAGAAGACACTAGTCTTTTCAAAAGAGCTTACTGACTACTATACACTTTATCAGCTTTTGCTTTTTCACTTTCAGGAGAAGAGAGTAGGTGAGTTCTTTGACCTGATAGAGGAAAATAGAAGCAAGGTCAATCACTATTTTCAAACGGTCTTTAGGACTTTTCTTAGACACAAGCAATACATCCAAAATGCACTAGAAACAGACTATTCAAACGCAAAACTTGAAGCGACTAATAAGTTAATTAAAGACATTAAACGCTTGGGCTTCGGTTTTAGAAACTTCATCAACTTTAAGAAACGTGTCTTCATCACACTGAACATACATAAAAAGAGGACCTATCCGGTCCTCTCTAGATGTTAGCTTTTCGTCACCCACTACAGTTGACAAAGAGCCGCTTTAACTCATTTATCTTTTATGTACGTTTGAATCATAACGACCACGAGACGTCATTTTGATATCAAAAGTAACCTTTTGACCTTCATCGTATTTTTTAAAATCATTTCCCTGAATAGATATTAGATAAGCAAACACATCTTGCATATCATCTGCCATAATAAAACCATAGCCTTTGTCAGCGTTAAACCAATTTATTGTTCCTTTATTCATGTAATACATCCTTTCGCATCATCTGTAAATTCTATTTTGCGAAAAAGTGCATTCCTAAAACATTTAAACTCGAGACAAAACCTACCTCTTAATAGTAACACCTATTCTTACCAAAGTCAAATTGGTCTATTTAAAACTTATTGATTTTCTTGTGATTACCCAGATTTTCATGAGGATTTGCTTTAGCAAGTGTTAGGGTTTCTCTATCAACCACCCTGACATCATGGTTTTCTAATTCAACAATTAGTGCATACTTATAGAGATTAATATCTCCAGAAACGACTGTTGCTTGTTCCCCATTAGATTTTGTTAGGACACATTTGCAAAAGTGCCGTTTGACTTGTACGATTAATACCTATTGGACGGAATTGGCGTAGACTCATAGCGTCTCCTTGAGGTCCATAAGGATCATAAGGCGTATCTTGATAATGAAGACTCAAAACGTATTTAACATCTTCAACTGTAATTTTGCGGTAAGGTTTTTGGCACCATGGAATAAAGAATGATTTTGGATCATAGTCCTTTTCTGGATTCAAAAATTTCTACATTGCCCGAGCACGTGGTGTATTATAATGATGATCCTTATCTCGTTGGCTACCAAAAGCATAACGTGGATTAAAGTGTTCATTAGAATAAGTCAAATCCAAGTGATGTTTATTAATGAAGTCTCTAATGTCTGGTGAGGCAAGATAGTCGTCTGGATTTTCAAATTCATAATGATCGATACCAAGTTGGTTTGGGTTTGTAACATAGGCATCATCTGGAACACGTCTGGCAATCCAATTGTGACCACCAATTGTTTTCAACCACCAAATTTCCTCAGTATCTGCAAAGGCAATACCATTTGACTCATATGGGCCATAAGTTTCAAGGAGTTCACCCAAGCGAAGGACGCCTTCACGCGCAGTTTTAATATAAGGCAAGACCAAAGTCAGCATATCCTCTTCTCCAAAGCCATCTTTTACAAGAGGGTCTGCACCGAGAACACGCGCATTAGTGGTGATTGTCTCTGTTGCACTCATGGCAACATTAGCTGAGTTAATACCAGCCCCTCCCCAGATACCGTCTTTACCAAGCGCATCTGGTACAGAGGTATATCGTAAAGGACTATCTGGCAAATCAATTGAAAACTTGGTAAGCACAGACTGATAATGACGTGGTTGGTCTTCAGGGGTTATTACTAGGAACTTCTTTGGGCGTAAAAACGCCTGATTGAGAATCTTCAGTACGTGCAATCATGGTAGAGCCATCATATGAAGCTTTCTTACCTACTAAAATTGTTGTACAAGCCATAAAAGCTTCATTTCTACTTACAAATCGTCTGCTATCTTATTTATTTTTCTGAGACGATGGTTGACACCACTCTTGGTTAGAGGAGGTTCTATACTATCTGCGATTTGCTGGATAGAATAATCTGGATTAGCAATACGAAGTTGGGCAATTTGACGCAGTTCAACTGGTAAAATCTCCAAGCCAACCGTATCCATAATCTTGATAATGTTATTTATTGTTTTCATGCTAGCACTAATTGTCCTAGCAATATTCGCTGTCTCAGCATTATTAGCACGATTGAGGTCATTTCTGGTCTCCCTCATGATTTTGACCTCTTCAAAAATCTCCTTAGAGGTCATGGCACCAATAACAATGAGAAAATCCATAATATCTTCTGCTTTTTGAAGATAAGTCACAAATCCATTTTTATGTTGTAAAACCTTTGCATCAAGCATAAATTTTTTCATAAGAGAGGCTAAATCTTCTGCGTGGTCCTGATAAACAGAGAAAATTTCCAATTGATAACGTCCTTTTTCAGGATCACGTACCGTTCCAGTTGCCAAAAAAGCACCTCGTAAATAGGACCTTCCAGCATCGTCATCTTCCATTATTGACGTTTCAATACCTGTTTCAAAGCCAAAGAAAGAATCTGCTAATTGTAAATCAGACAAAATATCATTGACATTCTCAGCAACAAAGACAGTGTAAACACGATTTTTCTTGAGATTAGTCTTGTTATAATGCCTCAATTCAGGATTGCAACGGTAGCGATTTTCTATCAACTGGTAGATATGACGAGCAATTTTTGCATTCTCTGTCGAAATCGAGAGAGTCAGTCCATGATTCGTTAAACCAACGGAACCAGACATCTTAATCAATGCTGACAATTCCGCTATATCTTTACTCGAGGCTGCAATTATCTCTTCTTTAACCTTAATCGTGAAACTCATGACTTCTTCCTCACTAGATGCATAAGCTCTTCCACTACCAAATCGCCATGGTGGAAGGCACCTCCGTTCTCAAGTCGCAGAAAATTAGAAGAAACAATTGTTTTTGCTTCACGACGTAAGCCCTCAAAATCATGCTCAACCTGAACAAGGTATTCATCAAATTCATTACTAGCCATGTATTCCTGAGGAACCTTCTTAACGTTAACCAAAACATTATCGATAACATCAGAGCCAAGATGACGATTGAGAACGGCCACATGGTCAGCATCTGAGAAGTGCTCCGTTTCTCCGTACTGAGTCATAATATTACAAATGTAAGTGACATCAGCCTTGGTCTCTATAAGCGCCTGACGAATCTCAGGTATAACCAGATTTGGCAAAATTGATGTATAAAGTGAGCCAGGTCCTAGTACAATCATATCACTATTCATAATGGCATCAACAACCTTACGACTAGCCTTCGGAACATCTTCATTGTAGGCGTTAGTCACATAGACACGCTCAATCATGCCCTCGTATTGGGAAATGCTACTCTCACCTGCCACCTCATGTCCATCTTGAAAGACGGCATGAAGAGTTAGAGCAGTCTCGCTGGCAGGATAAATCTTACCTGTAACATGGAAAAACTTCGTTAAAAGCTGCATAGCATTATAGGTAGACCCTTGCATTTCTGAGATTCCAGCGATAATCAGATTTCCAAGTGGGTGACCAGCTAAAGCTCCATCAGTTTGATCAAAACGATATTGGAAAACGCGTTCATAAAGTTTAGGCATATCACTCATAGCAACCAAAACATTACGCAAATCCCCTGGAGGAGTTAGTTTCATAATATTACGCAAATTTCCTGAAGAACCGCCATCATCAGCCACAGTTACAACAGCGGTGATATCAACATCTTTATGACGCAAACTACGAAGAATAACTGGAATACCAGTTCCCCCACCTATTACTGTAATTCTTGGTTTTTTCATGAACGATTCACCGTCTCCTTACGTCTATCCTTATCACGATGTGTTTCATTTACCGTCCAATCATTTTTCAAATCTTGAGCTAGACGATGCGCAAAAGCTACACTACGGTGTTGACCACCTGTACATCCAACAGCAATGGTAAGAACAGATTTACCTTCTTTTTGATAGCCTGGAAGAATTGGTTTAATGAGATGATTTAAATTCTTGTAAAATTCCTCTGATTCCTTATGAGTCATAACAAAATCATAAACTTCTTTGTCCAAGCCAGTGAGGTTACGAAGAGTAGGATCATAATATGGATTTGGCAAGAAACGGACATCAAATACCAAATCTGCATCCAATGGCAATCCATATTTAAATCCAAAACTCAAAACTTCAATACGGAAAGAAGGTTGGTCTTGCTTAGATGAAAATTGTTCAGAAATTGCCTTACGAAGCTGACGTGGAGTTAGTTTAGTTGTATCCACCACGTTTTGACTCAAACTCTTAAGTGGCGATAAAAGTTCACGCTCTAGCTTAATTCCATCCAAAACACGTCCATCTGCCGCTAGTGGATGACTACGACGCGTCTCTTTATAACGTGAAACTAATTCACCATCAGTAGCATCTAAGAAAAGAATTTTGAAATTGAGTTCCTCATTGCTTTCCAACTGATCTAGAATATCGTTAATTTCGTCAAAGAAAACACGACTACGCATGTCTACAACAAGAGCAATCTTATCTGTCTCTTCACTGTGTTTCAACAACTCAATAACCTTTGGCACCAATGAAGGTGGAATATTATCAATAGTAAAATAACCAATGTCCTCAAACGATTGAATTGCTACAGTCTTACCTGCACCACTCATCCCTGTAACAACAACTAAATTAATTATCTTTGTTTTCATGAGTACCCCTTTCTAGCCTCATTACTTTCAAAATACGAATATCATCTGATATCTTCTCAACTTGTTGACTAACTGCCATTAGCATTTCTGTCTGCAATTTTTGAATAGTAAGCAAATCTGATTGGTCTTGTTGCACCAAGTGATCAATCTTTTCATGTAAAAGTCGGATTTCTTCCTTTGATTGTTTATTGACGTGATAGTCATTTCGTGCTTGCAATCGATCATAATCCGATGCTCGATTCTGACTCATCATAATCAGAGGTGCCTGAGCTGCAGCCAGTGTAGATAAGGCGAGATTCAACAGAATAAATGGGTACTTGTCAAAGGCAATACCAAAGGGTTGGACGACATTCAGCCCCATCCAAATCCCCATAAAAGCAATGAATGACAAGATGAAAATCCAAGATCCACCAAATCTGGCCACTTCATCCGCCACCTTTTGGCCAAAAGTAATTCGACTATCCAATTGTTCCTGGACATCCTTATCTTCGTATAGCAAACCCTTGGTCACATCATGAACTGTTTCACGCACATGCTTATTTTTCTCATTAGCATTTGCGATAACCTCGTCGAGAAAAACTAACCTATAATCTAAAAGACTGATATTACTTATAAAGTCATCCCCTTTTAAATCAGGGTAGTCTTTTCTTAGAAGGACCTGTAAACGACTATTAAGTCGTTCAAAATAAGAACCATCTGTCTCGTCGAACCAATCTTTAGAGATATAATCTTGAACTCTTTTTACCTTCATAGTTTCGCCTTCTTTCTAGGCTTTATTATACCACATTGAAGACTCAAACGTTCAATTAATAAAGTAAAAGAATCCAAGACTAATCTCGTGCTCCTCCTATATTGGGACAATATTTAAAATCTTATTATTGGTAGTTTAAGGTCCAGTAGTAAGTAGCATCACCAGCGACAACGCAAGCGACTGCTGCTTGGGTAACATCTGGACTCATGAGAAGGTCACAAATACCACTGAAGCATCAGATTCACGACGATAAACAATACCATCACTGTTATATCTGTGTGAAATATTTTTGGCATGTAGAAGAGTTGTACTATTGTAAAGATCATCAGACCATGTAAGTTCTGGCAAACCTGCTGCTTTACGTTGTGTATTAATTTCGTTAAATACAGCCATCGCTGAATCAAAGTCAATATAGTCAGAATTTCCAGTTGGTTCTACATGGTAAATAAATTTAACATATCTAAATTCAACATCACTATATTATTTGTCGTCAACACCGCTCTTGAGATTAGTTATAATAAATAGTCACGTGCCCAAGCAATTCCCTTAAAAGCGTTAAAGTTGAATCGGCTGTTGAAGCTGTTTCTGAGGTTGTTCGAGCTTCAGAATCCGTGCTTGAATCTTTAAAAGTACTTACTTACCATTTGAATAATAGTAATAATCGACATTATCTTTCAAATAGTAGTGAATATCATTTTCATAACGGTAGTGAGGAGCGTTTTTTCAAAATCTCATAACCAATCATTAGTGTATTGTTAGAACATCATTATTGTTATTATAGTTGTCACCACGAACCCAGCGACCGTTATAGTTCACATAGTAGCTACTTCACTTAAGATGTAGTACAAGTATATCGATATGTACTTGATTCGTTATAATTGTTATAACCATAATCATAGTTATAGTTCGGATAGTAACCTTTATATCCATAGTAGTTATACCCTGAATAATATTTATTATACTATGGATTATAAGTATAGTTTTAAGAATATCCACGACCATAATAACTATCAGCTTTACAAGCAATCGCTTATAATTTGATTTACAACTTTATTGTAAGAAATAAAACTTCTATTATCAAACTATTTGACAATAGAAGTTTCTAATATCCAACCAATATAATGTTAAAAGGGTCTTTACTTCCGGTACCACCTAATCTATTTTTTGACAAGAAAAAAGTCCATTATTCTCATAAGGACTTTCATCATTAGATTAACGATTATCAATGTTTTCAGGATATAGATCATGATTAAAAAGACGTTGCTCGGCCATATTTTCATATTTTGTTTTTGGACGACCATAGTTGTAATAGGGGTCAATTGAAATACCACCACGAGGAGTAAATTTACCCCAAACCTCAAGGTAACGAGGGTTCAAAAGCTCCACTAAATCTTTACCAATGGTATTAATACAGTTTTCGTGAAAATCACCATGGTTACGATAGCTAAAGAGATAAAGCTTTAGAGATTTAGACTCCACACAAAGCTGGTCTGGAATATAAGAGATATAGATGCTAGCGAAATCTGGTTGCCCAGTAATAGGACAAAGTGACGTAAATTCTGGACAGTTAAATTTGATAAAATAATCATTATCAGCATGACGATTATCAAAAGATTCCAAAACTTGTGGAGAGTATTCAAAAATGTAAGGTGTCTCCTTACTCCCAAGGAGAGTGAGATTTTTCATTTCTTCTTGTTGTGACATTTTTTCTTCCTTTATTATTAATTTGTTGGACCATAATATGGTCAATTTACACTTTAATATTCTATATATTTTACTTAAAAAACAATAATATTTTCAATTCTAATCTAAATTATTGAAGATTAGACACCACGTTCATTATCATAGAGTAGTGTATGAAGCTGAGGGAGAACACGAACATTTCCCCACGAGTCATCTGCGGCTATTGTCTCCCAGAGCTCTTTGAGGCGATCTAATTGATGTTGGACAATGTTTCCTTCTGCTTTAGGTTCTGGATTACCAGCTGAGAGAAACATAACATCTGGTTGATACCGCTCTTGAATCATCTTAGCAAAGGCCAAATCAGCATCATCAAAGACAGGGACCTTAAAAGTAAGCTTATCAGGATCCAGCTGGGAAACAATAAAATCAAGTGTCTCCATATTGACTTCCATCTTAGATGATGGTGGTTTAGGACTTAAGGTTACTTGATCAATCTCCCTTAGCCACTCCTGCCAACGAGACCCTTGTGTTTCAACAGCCAAGGTCACGTCTCTTGCCTTGAGTTTTGAAACAAGCTCAGCCATATTAGCCGCTAAAAGAGCTGGATTCCCTCCAGATAAGGTTACATAGTCATAAGTTCCAAGAGCATCTAGAGCTTCAATAACTTCATCAGCTGTCATTCGTGTTGGTTTTTCTGAACCATCCCAAGTGAAAGCAGAATCACACCAATCACAGTGATAATCACATCCTGCAGTTCTTACAAACATGGTCTTTTGCCCAATAGCTCTACCTTCACCTTGAAAGGTCGGCCCAAAAATTTCAAGGACTGGTAATTTTAGTACTCGTTCTCTAGTCATCTAACCACTCCCGTCTAAACTCCGCAAAAGCTGTCGGTGTCTCATATAGCCGTACATACTCCAAACGAAGTTCACGCTCCTCCGAAAGATATTCACTAGTCGTCTGGAATATCCAGAAAACCATATTTTCTGCAGTCGTGTTCATATAAGGCAAAGACTCATTGAGATAACGGTGATCCAGATAAGGTTCCAAATGATTTTTGTAAATATTCTTAAGGTCACCAAAATCATAAGTCATACCACGCTCATCCAAGTAACCACTTACTGCAATCTGAAGGTGATAAGTATGGCCATGAAGGGACTTACACTTTCCCTCATAATTAAAGAGATGGTGGGCAGCATCAAAAGTAAACTCTTTAGACACCATTGTACGGTGAAGATTATACACTAGTGACTCACCCGTTTCAGTCTTGATTTCTTTCGGTGCAAAAAACATTAAGCATCTCCTTTTTCTGCAAGATATTTTTCAAGACCTTTTTGACGCAAGTGGCAGGCAGGGCAATCACCACATCCTGTCCCTATAATACCGTTATAGCAAGTCAGCGTTTTTTCACGAACGTAGTCAAAAGCTCCAAGTTGGTCAGCCAAAGCCCAAGTCTCAGCCTTATCTAACCACATAAGAGGAGTCTGAATAACAAAGTCATAGGCCATAGCAAGGTTGAGTGTGACATTAAGTGATTTGACAAAAACATCACGACAGTCTGGATAACCAGAAAAGTCTGTCTCACAAACACCCGTAACAATGTCAGTGATACCACGTTGCTTGGCTAGAACAGCTGCAAAAGAAAGGAAGAGATGATTACGCCCATCTACAAAAGTATTAGGAACTTCACCTTCTTCTGCCTCAATGTCAATATCAGATGTTAAGGCATTTTCAGTAATTTGACCAAGCAAAGACATATCCAAAACATGGTGCTTTAGCCCTTGCTCTTGCGCAATCTCTTTAGCTACTTCAATTTCCAAGCTATGACGTTGCCCGTAAGCAAAAGTAACTAATTCAACTATTTCATAATGTTTTAGAGCCCAAAATAGGCAAGTAGTAGAATCTTGACCGCCACTAAAGACGATCAAAGCTGATTGACGTTTCATAATATTCCTCTTTATTCGTGATGTCTGGGACACATAAAAAGGCTCCTTGGAAGAGCCCAAAAAACGCCAGTAATGGTTTTTTTTAGCGATGGTGTCTCCCAAACATCGAAAATGATTTATCTTTAACAGTGTATCATAGTTAAGAAAAAAAGAAAAGAACCTAGGCTCTCTTCCTTAGTCAATCTCAGCAATAACTTCGACTTCAATTTTAACATCTTTCGGCAGGCGTGCTACTTCTACCGCAGAACGTGCAGGGAAGTCAGCTTTAAATGCAGTCGCATAAACCTCATTAAAAGGAACAAAATCATTGATATCGCTAAGGAAACAAGTTGTTTTGACAACATGGTCAAAGTCTGTTCCAGCTTCCGCCAAAATAGCACCAACATTTTTAAGGACTTGTTCTGTCTGTTCTTGAATGGTTTCACCAATGATTTCACCTGTTTCTGGTGACAATGGTACTTGACCAGAAGCAAATAAAAGATTTCCTACGATTTTACCTTGAACATAAGGTCCAATCGCTGCCGGTGCTTTATCAGTATGAATAGTTTTTGCCATGATAGTTCTCCTTTGACTAGTATGTTATCATTATAGCAAAATATTCAGAAAATTGAAACATATATTTTCAAAAAGAAAAGAATTACGGCTCTATAATTTCTGTAGTGGGTAAAACTACTGTAGGGATTATAGATCTTTTTGAGTGTACACAAAAAGTCCCATAAGAACTATAATGAAAAGCAACCAAACCATCATTAGGAAGAACTCATGAGGCTTATTAAGAATACCACAGAATTAATCGGAATTAAAGACCCTAACATCATTATTTCTCTTGTTTTTGAAACGGATACTCATATCGAGGTTCAAGCAAAACTGGATTATCCTGTATACGAAACTACTTTTTGAAGTATCCATTGGAAATCCGACAACAGGTACAATTTATCACGATGGATATGTCTGGAGCTTATATTCCACTGGCTCGCAAACTCTTTCCTAACGCCAAAATCGTTCCTGATCGATTTCACATTATCCAGCACCTTGGACGTGCCTTTTTAAAGACAAGAATTGCCATTATGAACCAGTTTAATAAGAATTCACTACCTTATTGAGATTTAAAAAATCACTGGCGACTTTTTCAAAAGGACAGTCGTAAGCTATCTCTCAACTCCTTCCATTCAAAGACCTTCAGACAAACTTTGGTACCACATGAAATCATTGAGAAGACATTGGTCTTTTCAGAAGAGATCGCTAATGCCTACAAACTTTATCAGCTTTTACTTTTTCACTATCAGAAAAAAAGAGTAGATGAGTTTTTTGAGCTCATTCAAGAAAACTTAAACGTCGTCAATCATTACTTTCAAACTGTCTTTAGGAGACTTTTCTTAGACACAAGCAATACATCCAAAATGCACTAGAAACAGACTATTCAAACGCAAAACTGGAAGCTACTAATAAGTTGATCAAAGACATCAAACGGTTGGGCTTTGGTTTTAGAAACTTCATCAACTTTAAGAAACGTGTCTTCATCACTCTGAACATACAAAAAGAGAAAACCTATCCGGTCCTCTCTAGATGTTAGCTTTTCGTCACCCACTACAGTTGACAAAGAGCCAGAATTATCTCCAGACTAATACTTCTCTTATTATTTCATATACTTTTTGACATAGTCATAGTAGTCTGGTTTTTTCTTTTTATTGAGTGCGAAGAGCATTTGTCCTTTAAAAGGTTCTTTGGCATCACTAGGTTCTAAAAAGAGAGCAATCTCTTTAGATTTCGTCGGAAAGAAGACTGTATAAGATGTTTCTTTTCCCTGATCTTTTACTTTAAGAGAATAATAGGTATAGTTATCTTTAGACTTAGGACCATCTACTATGCAGTTATAATCCTGCTCACCAATCGTTACTTTATCTTTCTTAAAAATGATCTTATAATCTTTTTTAAGAGCATCCTGAGCTTTCCACTCTCCTTGTAAAGAGGGAGTAGATTTGCTACAAGCAGCCATTAAAACCAAACAAAGTAAAGCTGACAAGCCGAGTGACCATCTTTTCATACACTTGCACTCCTAGAAAGTGACTTATGGTTTGATACGGTGCAACATACGTGGGAATGGAATAGCTTCACGGATGTGTTTTGTGCCAGCTACGAAAGTAACCATACGTTCAATACCGATACCAAAACCACCGTGTGGTACCGAACCATATTTACGAAGGTCAAGGTAGAATTCGTATTCTGAACGATCCATTCCGAGTTCTTCCATTTTTGCTACAAGGGCATCGTAATCATCTTCACGCATTGAACCACCAATGATTTCACCATAACCTTCTGGAGCCAAAAGGTCTGCACAAAGAACGCGCTCTGGATTACCAGGAACAGGTTTCATGTAGAAGGCCTTAAAGCTTGCTGGGTAATTAACGACGAATGTTGGAACACCAAAATAGTTTGAAATCCAAGTTTCGTGCGGTGAACCGAAGTCATCCCCATGTTCGAGGTGCTCGTAATCTGTATCTTCATCATTTTCATGGGCTTGAAGAAGATCAATTGCTTCATCATAAGATACACGTTTGAATGGCTCAGCAATGTATTTCTTAAGAAGATCTACGTCACGTTCAAGAATTTCAAGAGCTTGTGGTGCACGATCAATAGCACCTTGGATAAGAGCTTTGACATATGCTTCTTGCAAGTCAAGAGACTCATCATGTGACAAGAATGAATACTCAGCATCCATCATCCAAAACTCAGTCAAGTGACGACGTGTTTTTGATTTTTCAGCACGGAAAACAGGACCAAAGTCGAAGACACGACCAAGAGCCATAGCACCAGCCTCAAGATAAAGCTGACCAGATTGGCTCAAGAAAGCAGGTGTACCAAAGTAGTCTGTCTCAAACAATTCTGTTGAATCTTCAGCAGCATTACTAGACAAGATAGGACTATCAAATTTGATGAAGCCATTTTTATCAAAGAAATCATAAGTTGCATAGATAATGGCATTACGAATTTGTTGGATAGCCATTTGCTTACGTGAACGCAACCAGAGGTGACGATTATCCATCAAAAAGTCAGTACCGTGTTCTTTTGGAGTAATTGGGTAGTTTTGAGACTCACCGATAACTTCGATATCAGTAATATCCAATTCATAACCAAATTTTGAACGTTCATCTTCTTTGACCATCCCAGTTACGTAGATAGATGTTTCTTGGCTAATGTGTTTGATAGTATCAAATTTTTCAAGACCTTCTTCTTCACCAAATTTTTCGATAAAGTTTGGTTTGAAAGCAACCCCTTGGAAAAAGGCTGTTCCATCACGCAATTGCAAGAAAGCAATTTTACCTTTTCCTGATTTGTTAGCAACCCAAGCTCCGATAGTGATTTCTTCACCGATGTGTTTAGGTACATCAATAATTGAAACTAATTGTCTAGACATGTAATTACTTCTCTTTTCTTTTAAACTATATTATATTTATTTTTCCATAAAAGCTTTGATACGACGAACAGCCTCTTTCAGAATATCCAAATCTGTAGCGTAGCTAAGACGAATATTTTCAGGAGCACCAAATCCCGCACCTGTCACTAAAGCCACCTCTGCCTCTTCAAGGATGGCATTGGTAAAATCATTGACATCTGTATAGCCTTTGATTTCCATAGCTTTTTTTACATTAGGAAAAAGGTAAAAGGCACCTTGAGGTTTGATAACTTCAAATCCAGGTACTTCAGCCAAGAGTGGATAAATCGTATTCAAACGTTCTTCAAAGGCTTTACGCATCTCTTCGATAGAAGACTGATCACCGGTTAAAGCTTCAATAGCAGCGTATTGAGAAACTGACGTAAGATTTGATGTCGTTTGACTGATAATCTTCGCCATTCCTGAGATAATTTCTGGTTCTCCGACAGCAAATCCCACACGCCATCCTGTCATTGCATATGTCTTAGAAACGCCATTAATAACAATTGTTTGCTTACGAATAGCATCTGACAAGCTTGAAATTGGTGTGAAAGTATTGCCATTGTAGACCAATCGACCATAAATGTCATCGGCTAAAATCAAAATATCATGCTCAACTGCCCAGTCGCCAATTGATTGCAATTCTTCTTTACTATAAATCATTCCGGTTGGATTTGATGGAGAATTAAGCAAGACAACCTTGGTTTTTTCAGTACGAGCTGCTTCAAGTTGCTCAACTGTAGCTTTAAAGTGATTTGCTTCAGTCGTTTGAAAAGTAACTGGAACACCTTCAACCATTTTAACTTGGTCTACGTAAGAAACCCAGCAAGGTGTTGGAATAATGACTTCATCACCAGGATTGATAACCGTAGCAAAGAAGGCATACAAGATAAACTTAGCACCTGTGCCAACAACAATCTCGCTATGTTTCACAGTATAGCCATAGAAATTTTCCATATAAGTGCTAACAGCATCTTTGAGTTCTGGAAGCCCAGAAGCCACGGTATAAAAACTTGCTTTCCCATTTTCAATAGATGCAATCGCAGCATCTTGAATATTCTTAGGTGTAACAAAATCTGGCTCACCAAGTGTTAAACTCAAGATATCACGTCCCTTAGCTTTAAGAGCTTTAGCACGCGCACTGGCAGCTAAAGTAACACTTTCTTCCATTTGTAATACACGATTTGATAATTTTGTCATTTCATTATAGTCCTTCTACTTTAATAACCTGACCTGAGATAAAATCAACCAGGTAATACCGAGTCCCTGACTTCACTTCCCAAATAGGAGTTTTGCCATATTTTCCTAGGTGTACATAGGCTATGTCCTTGGCACCATAGGCTTTAGCTGCTTTTTTAGCCACTGACTTACTTATACCATCAGATTGCTTATAGATATCGACCACACCTGAATCCTCATTGACGATAAGAGCTAATTTTTCACCCTTACTTGACTGTCCAAGAAGGCCATAATAGGTAGCCTTACCGTTGTAGATATTAAATTCAGAAACAGTATGAATATCTGCTTTGGTCTTAGCTATGGCAATCACTTGCTTCTCAGCATCGACATAGGGCTTTACCGCAACAACTAGCATTGCTGTAATGGATAGAATTACAGTCACAACGAGAACAATCATTCCAAAAATAAGCTGTTGCTTTTTTGTCCACGGTTGTCGATGTTTACGCATAATGCCTCCTAAAAAAGTTTCTGAGTTTATTATATCAGAAAAAGAGAAATCTTTATATAGCTATATCACTAGTAATAACTATCTTTTTATGACTCAGGAAATGCGTAGAAACTCTGTCGTCTTAGAAAATCTTTGACTAAAAAATTAACACTCTTTTTCTAAGAATTCTTGAATGTCCTCTTTTATCTGCTTAAATGGTGCATGTCTAAGGGTGACTTCTTGTGATACTTCCTTTATGAACAGTTTTCCATAGCTCTTAACTAGGGGACGATTATCCATTAAAAGAATAGCTGATCGCTGTTCTGGTCTTCTTTGGGCACGTCCAATAGCCTGTTTGAAACGTAAAACCATCATCGGGAGACTGTAACTATCAAAAGTACTTTTTCCTTGCTTAGAGAACAAAGACTCTATTTTTTGATAGAAAGGATCTTTAGGATTGTCAAAAGGAAGACGTGTGATAATCTCGATAACCTTATCTTGTTGAGCAAAATCAGCACCCTCCCAGAACGATCCCATACCAAGTAAGAGATTAGTCTCACCTCTATCGAAACGTTTTTTGATGTTAAAGGCTGTCCCATTTTTCTCTTGAGTCAAGTGATGAACTTCCCTATGATCTAACAAATCAGAAACAGCTATCATACTCTTTCGAGATGTAAATAATACAAAAATAGGATATCCCATTGCAGATAGTTTCTGGAGTCGCTTTGCAATCGCTTCTCCATATTCTTCTTCAGAAGAAACGCCAATCATAGGCATGGTTTGATCAATCCAGATAGATTGATTTCGTAAAGCATCCATTGGAAGGCTTACTTTACGTACCTGACTTAGTCCTAATAAATCAGCTACATCGACATCTGGACCAATATCAATTGTTGCTGAAACGATTATCACTTTTTGAGCACTTGGGAGATAATCAGATAATTTCAATAGCTCCTGACGTGAAGCATTTAAATATGTAACGCGATGTTCCTGATAATAGTCTGTTTCAAGCCAAAATTGACTGTAATGCTGTGTGTTCAATGATGACACCATCTCCATCACATCACTCTCACCTTCAAGTTCAGAAATGGTTTGAAGCAAACGATTTAATTGCTGCCGATTATACTGCTTCTGAGGGAATTGTTGATGCTCTTGAATTAAATGTCTCACTTCAAACTGCAAATTTTCAAGCAAACGCTGTTGTAACAAAGTCTGATTACCGCTATCAAGAATACGATGAATATGTTGCAAAAGAGTAGTAAGATTGACTTGATAACGTGAAAACTGTTCCAAAGCCAGAACCATCTTTTGTCCTTCATCAATCACAAGAGTCTTTCCTCGAACAAAATCATGGTCATCTTCCATACGTGTCAATAGATAAGCATGATTGGTTACAACCACTCTAGCTTCTTGACTTTTTTGACAAGACTGCTTCCAAAAATCGTACTCTACAAAAAGACTATCTGCCTTTAGCTTACCATCATGTTTGATTTCATCAAAATAAGCCATGTAGCGTTGTTTCTGTTTAATTTCGTCAAGATCACCAGTTTCGGTTTCAGTCAACCAAACTAAAAGTTGCATTTTATAACGATTAATCAAGCGGTTACTATCCTGACGAAACAAGGTCTGGTAAAAGGCATCTAATTTGATGTAGTTCTGTGGTCCTTTTAGACTATGAAAGTTAATGTTAAAGACTTCTGCTAAGGCCTTGGCCTCCTGACTCATAATCTGATTTTGAAGAAGCTTTGTTGGAACAGCTACTACTACTTTATCGACATCGGCTTGTGCTAACAAAGGGATCAGGTAGCCATAGGTTTTCCCGATTCCAGTTTGAGCTTGGATCATTGAAATATCAATATTGTCAAATTCCCTCCTCACTGTCTTCGCAAATTCCTCTTGTTTAGCTCTTGATTCTAAACCTAAGAGAGCAATATTAGTTTCAAAATCTTGAGAAAGCTTACGTTCCGACATGTAAGTCAAAGGTCTACGAAGTACGATACCAGATTCCTCAAGCATGATATATTCCTTTGAAAGGCTGTTAGTTTTACCTTTTATGGCATCACGAATAACCAATTCAGACTCAAAAAGCAAATTATCAGAAAATGTCAAAAGCATATCAATGGTCTGTCTAGGTAAGCTAGCAATCTTATCCATCAAATGAAGCAAAAGCTTCCCTGTAGCTCTCGCATCTTCAATCGCCGTATGAGCTTGAGCTAAGTCAAGATTTAAGACTCGTGATAAATAAGAAAGATTATATTGTTCTAGCGTCGGATAAAAGACCTGAGCTAATTCGACTGTATCAACACGAGGCGTCCTTAGTTCGAAGCCCTCCATAAAAAGTGCCTCTGCAAGCAAGTTTGCATCAAATTTTACATTATGGGCAACAAAAATACAATCCTCAATCAGTTCAAAAATGGTTCTAGCAATTTCTGAGAAATCCGGTGCCTGAGACAACTGTTGATCAGTAATTCCTGTTAAGTGAACAATATGATTATCAAGTTTTTGGTGGGGGTTAACGTCACTCGCAAATTCGTCAATTACCCTACCATTTTGCATGATAACAATTCCCACCTGTATTATACAAGCCGTTGATGAAGCCGATGTAGCTTCCAAATCAACAATGGCATATTTATTCGTGCTTTTTTCACTCATAACGACCTTATTATAGCATATCCAGGACACCAAAAAAAGACAAAGCCATCATTCTGATATTGGAAAAAGCCTGAATTCGTGCTAAACTAGAGCTATGAAAATAAAACGAATTTTAAATCCTGTTGCCCAGGAAAACACCTATATTTTAGAAAACGAATCAGCCAGCTTAGTCATTGATCCAGGAAGCAACACTTCAAGTATCTTAGCTAAACTCGAGGCAATTGCTAAACCTGTTGCTGCCATCCTCTTGACCCACACGCACTATGACCACATTATGAGCGTTGAAGCTGTCCGTCAAGCTTATAACCACCCGCCTGTCTATGTCGCAGAAGCCGAGAAAGACTGGTTAATGAATCCCGTCCATAATTTGTCTGGTCTTCCACGTCATGATGATATGGAGGATGTTATTGTCAATCCTGCTGACTACTACTTTGATTTTATCAAGGACTATAACATCAGCAACTTCCAGTTTAAAGTTGTTCCAACTCCTGGACATTCTATCGGTGGAGTTTCCTTTATCTTTGAAAAAGAAGAAACTGTTTTTTCTGGTGATGCCCTTTTTAAAGAAGCAGTTGGGCGATGGGACCTTCCTACAGGTAATCACGACCAGTTACTTTCTAGCATTCAAGATCAACTTTTCACTCTTCCTAACCACTATCGTGTTTTTCCAGGCCACGGATGGGACACAACTATCGGTCACGAAAAAATCTTTAACCCACATTTTTCATAAAAAGAAAAGCCCATCACTGCTGTTCTCATTTTGGCAAAGTTGGGCTTTTTGAGTACAAAAAAGAAGACCTGAGGGCCTTCTCATCAGAAACTCTTTTGAGTTCCTATTTAGATTTGATATAGTTAACACCATCTGCTTTAGGTGCAACGGATTTACCGAAGAATGCAGCTAAAACAATAATTGTCAAAATATACGGTGCAATTTGCAAATAGACGTTTGGTACATGTGAAATAACAGGTAACTGTTTTCCGATGATTGCCAATGATTGTGACAAACCGAAGAACAAACTTGAGAGCATAGCTCCAACTGGATTCCAACGACCAAAAATCATAGCGGCCAAAGCAATGAAACCAGGACCAGCAATAGTGGTAACAGCAAAATTGTTTGAAATCGATTGGGCGTAAACCGCACCACCGACACCACCAAGGAAACCAGAAATCATAACACCGTAGTAACGCATACGATAAACGTTAATCCCAAGTGTATCTGCAGCCTGTGGGTGTTCACCAACTGAACGAAGACGCAAACCAAAGCGTGTCTTGAAGATTATCCACCATGACACTACTGAAACTAAAATGGCTACATAAGCAATCAAAGAAACATTAGTAAAGAAAATCTTACCCAAGACAGGAATGTTACTCAAGATAGGGAAGGAAACGGTTTTAAAGTTATGACTGATAGCTGGTGTTTGACCTGCACCGTAAATAACACGTGTCAAGAAGACAGCCAAAGGCGGTGCAATCAGGTCCAAGACTGTACCTGAGACAACATGGTCCGCACGAAAGTTAACTGTCGCAGCAGCATGGAGCAAGGAATAAAGAAGCCCAATAAATCCTGCTACCAAGGCCGCAATCCAAGGTGTTGCATTGCCAAAACTATCCGCAAAATTTAAGTTAAAGAGAACACCTACGAAGGCCCCAATAACCATGATTCCTTCAAGTCCGACGTTTACGATACCCCCTCGTTCAGAGAAAGTACCACCGATACTCGTGAAAATCAGCGGTGCTGAATATTTCAGCATAGAGGCAACAATTAAGGATAAGATTGTAATAAAGTCCATATTAGTTTTGTCCTCCTTTAGCTTTCACTGATTTATGACGAGGGCGAATCCAATATTTAATAATGTAGTTGGCACCAACGAAAAAGATAATCAAAGCTGATACAACATCAATAATTTCTGATGGCACACCAATCATACCAGTTTTACCAACAGACAAGACACCATAGAGAAGAGCTGCAAATGGAATACCAATTGGTGAATTGGCTGCTAAGAGGGAAACGGCCATACCATTCCAACCGATAGCTAATGAAGAATTTTGTACAAAGGCATTTTGGAAAGTCCCAAGTCCTTCTACTGTTCCTCCAAGACCACAGAGTGCACCTGAAATAATCATAGACATGATAATCACTCGTTTTGATGAGATTCCGGCGTACTCAGACGCATTTGGATTAAAACCAACAGATGTAATTTCAAACCCTGTTGTTGTTTTCTTAAGCATGAACCAAACTAGGAATACAGCTACAATAGCAAGAAAGAAACCAATATTGAAACGTGATCCATCTGTTAAAGAAGACAGAAAATCTGTTTGGTAACTTGCGGAAGCTGAAACCCTGTTAGAGGCTTCTGATGAACGTAACATATCAGCTGTGAAACCAAAACGGACAATATTGTTAGCAACATACAAAATGATATAGTTCATCATGATGGTAACGATAACCTCGCTTGTTCCAAGGTAGGCACGAAGAATACCTGGAACAGCACCAGTGATACCACCGGCAACTAGACCAATAATGACAGTACAAACAATAGAAACTACTTTAGGTAATTCAGGAAAGGCTAGCGCAAACCACACCGCAGAGGTCCAACCAGCTAAGGCCTGCCCTGGCAAACCAATGTTGAAAAGTCCTGCCTTAGATGCTACAGAGAAACCAAGTGCAATCAGAATCAATGGACTCATCGCACGTAGAATTTCACCAATATTTTTCAAAGAACCAAAGGCCGTTGAGAAAAGATCGTAGTAAGCCCAGAATGGATCATAACCAAAGATTAACATCAAAACTGCACCGACCAGCATTCCCAAGAGGATAGCAATTAAAGGAACTGCCCAATTTTGTGTTTTTTTAGACATTTGCTTCCTCCTTATTCAATTGTCCACCAGCCATAAGGATACCAAGATCTTGCTTATTGGTTTTAACAGGATCTAGGATACCTTGAATCGCACCATCATAGATAACAGCAATTTGATCTGACATATCAAGAATTTCATCCAATTCAAAGCTGACAACAATGATAGCCTTACCTTTATCGCGTTCAGCGATAATACGTTTACGGATATACTCAATGGCACCAACATCAAGACCACGAGTTGGTTGACTTACAATAAGAAGATCTGGATTACGGTCAATTTCACGGGCGATAACTGCTTTTTGTTGGTTACCACCTGACAAATCACCACCGGCGATTAATTCTCCAGCACCACGAACGTCAAATTCGTTCATCAATTCACTAGCCTTTGCATTTATGATATTATAATTCAAAATACCATTCTTAGAATTAGGCTCCTTATAATAGGTTTGAAGAGCAATATTTTCAGCAACTGTCATCTCAAGAATCATACCATCACGATGGCGATCCTCTGGAATATGACCGACACTCATCTCAGTAATCTGACGTATGGTCTTATTAATGATAGACTCACCCTTAATAGTGATGTCACCAGATTCAATTTTACGAAGTCCCGTAATCGCTTGGACAAGTTCTGTCTGTCCATTTCCATCAATACCAGCGATACCAATTATCTCACCAGCACGCACATCTAACGATAAGTTTTTAACAGCTGGAATGCCTCGATTCTCATTAACCACCAAATTTTTAATAGAAAGAACCACTTCTTTAGGATTTGAAGGAATTTTCTCTGTTTTAAAGGAAACATGACGACCAACCATCATCTCAGCCAAATCGGCATTTGTAGACCCTTCGATAGTAACTGTATCAATTGACTTACCACGTCTGATAACCGTAACACGATCAGAAACCGCACGAATTTCATCCAACTTATGGGTGATAAGGATAATAGACTTACCTTCCTTAACCAAAGTTCTCATGATGTTTAAAAGTTCCGTAATTTCAGAAGGTGTCAAAACGGCTGTGGGCTCATCGAAAATCAAAATATCAGCACCACGGTACAAGGTTTTAAGGATTTCAACACGTTGTTGGGCACCGACAGAGATGTCAGCAACCTTAGCTGATGGATCAACCGCAAGGCCATATCGTTGAGACAATTCTGTAATTTCCTTTACAGCCTTCTTCATATCAAGAACACCACCAGATTTGGTCACTTCACTACCTAAAATGATGTTTTCAACAACTGTAAAAGCTTCAACCAACATAAAGTGCTGGTGGACCATCCCAATACCCAATTTTGTTGCTTTAGACGGTGAATCAATAGACACAACTTGCCCATTTACCTTAATTGTTCCACTTGTAGGCTGTAAAAGGCCTGCAAGCATATTCATTAAGGTTGACTTACCCGCACCATTTTCACCGAGGAGGGCATGGATTTCTCCTGGTCTCACATCGAGATTGATGTGATCGTTTGCAACAAATTCACCAAATTTTTTGGTAATGTCGTGCATTTCAATGACATTTGGCTTCGTCATACAATCTCCTATCAAAAATAATTATTATATCAGCAAAAGAAATCATAAACTGCTTCCCTTTGCTGAGACAAAAATTGTCCCAGTTTAAGGTCTAAGTATGTGTACTTAACCTATTATTTGCTAAGACCATCAGTTGGTTTCAATTCACCATTCTTGATTTGATCTTTAGCTTTTACGACTGCATCCTTAATATCTGAAGGGAGACTAGATGTTACGATGTCAACACCACCATCTTTGATACCATAAGTCTTAGTTTTACCACCTTCAAATTCTTTGCCTTTGACTTGATCGTTAGCAATGTCTTTAACGACTGTACCAACCTGTTTAATTGTTGAAGTTAAAACGAAGTTAGATTTTTTCTTATCTGAAGACGTATAGTTTCCTTCTGCTGATTGGTCACGGTCAACACCGATTACCCAAACTTTTTTATTGCTATCAGCGCTAAGTTTTTCATTAACCTCTTTAGCGGCTGTGAAGACACCTGTACCAGTTCCGCCAGCAGCTTGATAGATAACATCTGCGCCTGAAGCATACATTGTTGAAGCAATAGTTGAACCTTTAGCAGCATCATTGAATGACTCAGCATATTGAACTTGAACATCAATATCAGGTTTTACAGATTTAGCTCCTGCAGTGAAACCAGCTTCGAAACGTGTAATTGTGTCTGATTTTTGACCACCGATGAAACCAACTTTCTTGTTTTGTGATTGCATTGCTGCGGCGATACCTGCAAGGTAAGCTCCTTCATTATCAGCAAACAATACGCTTTCAACGTTCTTTTGGTCTTTAATTACGTCATCGATGATAACGTAATTAATTTTCTCATTATCTTTAGCTGATTCTGAAATAGCATCGTGAAGTCTAAAACTAACACCAAAGATAAGATTATAATTTTGGTCTACAGCTGATGACAAGTTCGTTGCAAAATCAGATTCTGAGTTTGATTGGAAATATGTGTAACCTGAATCTTTTTCAAGTTTGTTAGCTTTACCCCAAGCTTGAAGACCTTCCCATGCTGATTGGTTAAATGATTTATCATCAACACCAGCACTATCTGTAATAATTGCAGCTCTAACTTTCGAATCAGCTGCTGATCCACCTCGTCCACCACGAGCACAGGCCACAAGACCAACTACTGCTACAGCAACAAGACCAATTCCAATAATTCTCTTGTTCAATTTCATCTTGAACACTCCTCCTATAAACTTGCAAGAAACCCTGCTTAATAAAGAATATAACAACTAGACTATTGTAAGTCTGTAAAAGAGTATGGTAACAACTCTCCGACTGTCATCACGACTGTCGATTTATCTTCAGCGATAAGAATCACTTTAGAATCCTGTTTAAAAAATTCGGCCATTACTTGACGGCAGGCACCACAAGGTGAGATGGGTTGCTCAGTGTCACCGTAGACGACTATCATTTCAAAATCTCGATGACCTTCTGAAACTGCTTTAAATATAGCAGTACGTTCTGCGCAATTAGTTAAACCAAAAGATGCATTCTCAATGTTGCAACCTTTATACATCTGACCGTCGTTTGTCAGAAGAGCTGCACCTACGCGGAAATGTGAGTAAGGAACGTAGGCGTTGCCAGCAACTTCCTCAGCTTCCTCAATAATTTGTGATATCTCAGTATCCACCATCGACACTCTCACCTTCCATTATCGCAACACCCGCAGATGTTCCAATCCGATTAGCCCCTGCTTTAATAAAAGCTTGCGCATCTTTATAGGAACGTATTCCTCCAGCTGCTTTAACCCCCATATTTGGTCCTACTACTTCTCGCATGAGTTCAACATCTTCTATAGTTGCCCCACCAGTTGAGAAACCAGTAGAGGTTTTTACGAAGTCTGCTCCTGCAAGTTTGGCAAGTTGACAGGCTTGAACTTTTTCATCGTAACTAAGCAGGCAAGTCTCAATAATGACTTTGACTAGCTTATCTCCACTAGCGTCCACTACTGCTTTAATATCCGATTCAACAAGTTCATTCTGTCCAGATTTTAGAGCACCGATATTGATTACCATATCGACTTCATCTACACCATTGAAATTGCATCTCGTGTTTCAAACGCTTTAACAGACGATGTTGTTGCTCCTAGTGGGAATCCAATTACTGTACAAACCTTAATGGAACTATCTTTTAGCAAATCAGCAGCAGTCTTTACCCAAGTTGGATTAACACAAACACTTGCAAATTCATATTTTTTTGCTTCTGCAATCAACTTTTCAATCTGTTCAAGCGGTCGCATCTGGCTTTAGTAAAGTGTGGTCAATATATGTATTAACTGTCATAAATATACTCCTTAAACAAGCTCTCTCATTTATTAAGAAATAATTTTTAAAATTTCTTTTGGCTTCTTACATTCATTGCTGATTTGTAATATAAGCTTTAAATTCATCAATTAGCTCTTCGATTAGGGCTTGGTCACTATAAATATTATCAACAGTTTCACTTACTTTGACAGAATCGTCCACTTTTTTCTCAAAAACAATCCCTGTTTCATAATTAAGAGTGTCAGCTTTAGTAGTACGACCAGCCCCTAATTTCATAGCATATTTACCAAATGCTAAAGCTGGTAGTTCAGAAATATAACTCTCTTCATCAGCCAAAACTTCTGTGACATAAGCTGCTGCACTCTTACGATAAAGGTCATCCAAGTCTCCACCTTGAGCTTCAATAAGTTCTTCAAATTTAGATAGAGCTACACCCTCCACTAAATGTTGACGAATTTTATCTGAACTCGATTCAACTCCTGTCAAATTTAAAATAATCTCTGCTAATTCACAAATGAACTCTGTAATGTCTGCACGGCCCTTACCTTGCATGATTTCAATAGCTTCAAAAATTTCAAGACAGTTACCAATAGCTCTACCAAGTGGTTGACTCATATCTGTAATCACTGCAATTGTTTCTCGACCCATTTCACGGCCTAAGGAAACCATTGTTTCAGAAAGGTGCTCAGCCTCTTCCAAACTCTTCATAAAAGCACCTTGACCTACCGTAACGTCTAAAAGGATCTTATCTCCTGCAGCAATCTTCTTAGACATAACAGAACTTGCAATCAAAGGAATTGAATCTACTGTAGCAGTCACGTCTCTAAGTGCATAAAGAAGTTTGTCCGCTTTAACAAGATGTTCTGACTGTTCAATAAGAGAAATTACCAATTTCTTTAACTTGTTGAATAAATTCTTCTTTGGTACGTTCGACTTGATATCCTTTTATAGATTCAAGTTTATCAATCGTACCTCCAGTATGGGCTAATCCACGTCCGCTCATTTTAGCTACAGGCACACCAAAACTTACAACTAATGGCATTAAAATGATTGTTACTTTATCTTCAACACCACCAGTTGAATGTTTATAAACTTTAACGCCTTCAATACTAGATAAATCATATTGATCACCTGAAGAAACCATCTCTGTCGTTAAATCATGAATTTCACGAATACTCATCCCTTTGTAATAGATTGCCATCGCCAGAGCTGAAACCTGATAATCTGGAATGTCACCGGATACATACCCTCGAATGAGATAAGCTATTTCTTCAGTGGTCAATTACCACCATCACGTTTTTTCAATTAAATCAACTGTTCTCATAACTTTTCGCTTCTAAGTATGTAATACCCCTTATCTTTTCTTATAATTTCCGCATTTCCAAAGACATTTTCCATCTTCACTTTAGCAGAAGGTGCTCCTTGTTTCTTCTGGATAACAATTGTTAAACTTCCACCTTGATTAAGGTGATCAAATGCCCCTTCGATAATTTCATGAACTACCTTTTTCCCTGCACGTATTGGTGGATTGGATATTATATAATCAAACTTTTCTGAGACATTTTCATAGATGTTTGATTGGAAAATGTGAGCGACTACTCCGTTACGTTCAGCATTTTTTTTAGCTAAATCTATAGCCCTACTATTTATATCAATCATCGTCGATTGGACGCCTTGAACCTTTGCTAGGCTAATTCCTAATGGACCATAGCCACAACCAACGTCAAGTAGGTTTTTTCCTCTTTCTAAATCTAAAGCATTGAGCAAGACCTGACTACCATAATCCACCATTTTTTTTGAAAACACACCTGCATCAGTATAAAAATGGAAACCTTGACCTAAGAGTGCTACATTAAGATCGTGAATATCGTGAGCCGCATCTGGCATCTCTGCATAATACATTTTAGACATATTTTTCCTTCTTTGTGTTCTTATCAAGTCATAGAAAATGATAAGGCTCATATCATATTAAGTATAACAGAAAAAAAAAGAGAATGCTATAGAGAATGCTATATAAATGAGAAGGAATTCATTAAGAAAACACCTTGATATTTCAAGTATCTCTCAAGTATCTTTTGAAATAAGAATGCTTACAAAATTAGTGTAGCATAACAAAAAAAAGTAATGTCAACAATTTTGTAAAGGTTTATGTTCCTTTTGTTTTAAATCCATCATTTATTATTTAGTGTTTTGATAAGGCTTACATGAATTAGTAAATTCTGCTATAATTAAGCCATGTTAAACGAATTTATCAATTTTGAAACTATATCTCGGAGCGATTGGCAAAGATTCTATCAAGAAGATCAAGTATCATTAACCCCAGAAGAACTAGAATCCATTAGGAGTTTAAATGACAAGATTGACGTTCAGGAAGTGAGGGACATCTATCTTCCTTTAATCAATTTGATTCGTATTTATCATCGAGCTGCAGAGGACCTCACCTTTTCAAAAGGGATTTTTTTGCAAAAAGCACAGGCTAACAGACCTTTTATTATTGGTATCTCAGGTTCTGTTGCAGTCGGAAAATCAACAACTAGTCGCCTTCTGCAACTACTTCTTCAAAGAACCTTCCCTAAGGCGAAGGTTGATATGGTGACAACAGATGGTTTTTTATTCCCTAACCAGGTCCTCATAGATAAGGGAATACTTAATCGTAAAGGCTTCCCCGAATCCTACGACATGCCACTACTTCTCAATTTTCTAGATACCGTAAAAAATGGTGGGGTTGTTAACATTCCTGTTTACTCACATGAGATTTATGATATTGTACCAGGACTTACTCAGAAAATTAGTCAACCAAATTTCCTAATTGTTGAAGGTATTAATGTTTTTCAGAATCCCATTAACCAACGTCTCTATATGAGTGACTATTTTGATTTTTCTATCTATATTGATGCTGACGTGAAAAATATCAAAACTTGGTATCTTGAACGTTTTCAAACTCTTCTTGAACTTGCTCGAAAAGATGAAAACAACTATTACCATCGTTTTACCAAATTTACAAAAGAAGAAGCTCTTTCCTTAGCGCAAAAAACTTGGAAAGAAATCAACTTGGTAAATCTAGAAAATTATATCGAACCCACACGAAATCGTGCAGAGCTTATTCTTCATAAAGGTGATAGTCATAAAATCGACCTCATTCATTTAAAAAAATAGAAAAAGCTTGCCAAGGGTTCTAAAATAACGTATAATGACATAGTTAGATAAATTTGGAGGTGAAAACATTGGCAAATATTAAATCAGCTATCAAACGCGCTGAACTTAACGTTAAACAAAACGAAAAAAACTCAGCTCAAAAATCAGCTTTGCGTACTGTTATTAAGGCATTCAAGGCTAACCCAACTGAAGAAGCTTTCCGAGCTGCATCAGCAAGCATCGATAAAGCCGCTTCAAAAGGTTTGATTCATAAAAACAAAGCAAGCCGAGATAAATCACGTCTTGCAGCTAAATTGGCTAACTAATCGAAAACTCCAGTAGGAGTTTTTTCTTGTCAAAAAAATATCATAAAAATCCTGCTAACAATATGGGCTCTTTGTCAACTGTAGTGGGTAGATGAAAAGCTAAATTCTTGAGAGGACCAGTTTGGTCTTCTCTTTTTTAATATTTACTGCCATCAAAATCCGTTTCTTAAAGTTTTCAAAGTTCCTGAAGCCAAAGGCATTTCGCTTAATGACCTTGATGAGATTGTTCGTTGCTTCCAGTTTTGCGTTTGAATACGGCAGTTCGAGGGCGTTGATAATCTTGTCTTTATCTTTCAAAAAAGTTCTAAAAACTGTCTGAAAGATAGGGTGTACGCTGGAACTCGTCTCTTCAATGAGGTCAAAGAAATGGTCCGAGTTCTTCTCTTGGAAATGGAAAAGTAAAAGTTGGTAGAGTTCATAATGTTCTCTCAGTTCTTGAGAGTATGACAGTAGCTTTTCTAGGATTTCCTTGTTGGTTAAATGCGCACGAAAAGTCGGACGATAAAAGCGTTTATCGTTGAGTTTGCGACTATCTTGTTGGATCAGTTTCCAGTAGCGTTTCAGGGCACGATATTCCTGTGACTGACGGTCCAAATGGTTCATGATTTGAATGCGGACGCGGTTCATAGCACGACTAAGGTGTTGCACAATGTGAAAGCGATCAAGGACAATCTTAGCGTTAGGGAATAATTTTCTGGCGATGTCGTAATAAGGGCTAAACATGTCCATAGTGATGACTTTAACGCGATTTCTATCCTGTCTGGAATAGCGTAGGAAGTGGTTTCTAATCGTTGCTTGCGTGCGTCCGTCGAGGATTGTGATGACTTTTAATGAGTCGAAATCCTGAGCGATGAAACTCATTTTTCCCTTCTTGAAGCCGTACTCATCCCAGCTCATATTCTCAGGCAGCCAATTCCAGTCGGTTTTAAATTGGAACTCATTTAGCTTGCGACTGACGGTTGAGGTAGAGACGGCAAGGCGCTTGGCAATGTCGGCCATAGACTGTTTTTCAATGAGCAATTGAGCGATTTTCTGATAGACGACGGTTGCGATTTGGTGATTCTTCTTGACCAGAGAAGTTTCCGCGACAGCCATTTTTCCGCACTCCTTACACTTGAAACGGCGCTTTTTCAGGCGAATGAGAGTTCGGTAGCCAGCACACTCCAGATACGGGATTTTAGAGGCTTTCTGGAAGTCGTATTTGCCCATCTGTCCCTTGCAGGCAGGACATTTAGGAGACTCGTAATCCAAGTAACCGTGAAGTTCTTTGTGCATTCCCATATCGTATTCATTAGTGATGATAATATTTTTGTCTTTTATTCCAAGAAAATTTGTGATAAGATTTAGTTGTTCCATATGAGTCTTTCTAAAATGATGGTTTAGTCGCTTTTCATTATAGGTCATATGGGACTTTTTTTCTACAATCAAAAAGGCTCCATAATCTCCATAGAGGATTTACCCACTACAGAAATTATAGAGCCACAATATGAACAGCTCCCTGTCAAGTGGACAATGAAATAATAAAAGATTAGGCGACGGCCTTGTTCCTCATTCCAAGAGGGGCAAGGCCGTTGTTGCGTTCTTGAAAACGTTGATGATTATAAAAATAGATGTAGGCATCAATATCTGACACCAGCTCCTCAAAAGTCTTATATTTCTTCAAATCATAGCACTCCGTCTTAAAGTGCCCAAAGAAGCTCTCAGTTGGTGCGTTGTCAATCCACTTACCAACACGAGACATGGAGCGGATCATCTGATACTTGGTCGTTAAACGGTAATAATCTTTCGAAGTATATTGTGAACCTCGGTCGCTGTGAATCAATGGTGTCGCCTCAGGATTAGCTTTTCGGGCTTTACGAAGTGTTTCGAATACCAATTCATTATCATTAAACTGACCAACCACATAAGCGACAATAGAGCCGTCATAAAGGTCCTTAATCGCACTCAAATAGGCTTTACAGCCGATACCGTACTTCAAAAACATCACATCTGTACACCATTTCTGATCGGGGGCAGTAGCTGTAAAATCACGATTGAGAATATTGTCTTCTACATTGACAAAGCTAGTCTTGGTGCAATACCCCTTGGATCTTCTGATAATGGAGCGAATACCTAGAATATGCATCAAGCGACGAATCCGCTTCTTATTGTAGTTTGTTTCAAGCTTGCGATTGACAAATCGAGTCATACGACGATAACCAAGAATGCCATTATGTTGGCTATGAAGGGCCTTGATGACGTCTATCAATCTTGTATTTTCTTGTTCAGAAGGAGTTTCTTGATGACGCAACCACTTGTAATAGCCTGAGCGAGATACCTTTAGAATACGGCACAAGTGGCTGATAGAAGCCTCTTTCTGTTCATCCGCATATTCTTTAATCGCTTGGAAGGATTCCAAGTGGCGACCTAGTCTTACCGTCGGTTTCGTCGCTTGATTTCTTCTAACTTTTTTAGCAGGCCATTCTCCATTTCAAGATACTTAATCCGTTCTTCCTGTTGCTTGATTTTTAGGCGTAACTCTTCTTCCGAAGTCAGATTAGGCTTACTTTCCAAACCTTTTCCACGACGGTCGAGGAGGCCGTTAGAACCGTCCTTCTCAAACTTTCTGACCCACGAATAGACCTGTTGGTAGGAAACGCCATACTTCTCAACAGCCCCTTGGTAATCTTTCTCGTGGGCAAGGGTAAAATTGACAATCTCAACCCGTTCGTCAAAAGTTGTCTTGCATCCTTGTTTCATGCGACTCATTCCTCTACTAGTAGCTTGCAATTCTTTACCACTAGTATAATGTTTTATCCAAGATCTGAGAACATAATCACAAGAAATTCCATATTTTTCAGTCAAATCTTTGAGACTTCCCAAGCCATTGAGATAGTCGGAAACAGCTTGTTCCTTTAGTTCCTTACTATACTTCGTCACTTCGTCCAGTGATGACTTTCCTCTAGTCCCCTCAACACCAGCTTCTTTGTACTTCCGAACCCAGTTTGATAGAGTGTCTTTAGACACACCATAGCGCCTAGCTAACCAGCTAAGTGATTTCCCAGCTTCCAAGTGGAGTAGAACAATTTCTAGTTTCTCAGAGATAGACTTTGGACTTCTTTTGGACATAATAAAACTCCCTTTATAGTTTCTAGTGAAAATTTTTGTTTTTTCACTGTCCACTATAAGGGGAGTATATCACAATGATTAAGCGGTTTTATTATTTAGCAAACTTGTGATAAAGCTAGTGTTGGTTATACTTCTTCCTTGTGACGTCGTATGCTTACCAACAGAGTCCCTAGCCCAATAATGACACCAGGAACAAGATAGTATTTCGTATCATTTTCTCCAGTATTTGGTAGTTGAGTCACCTGTTTTTCTTGATTAGGACTAGATAGACTAGCTTGCAAAGTGACTGGACGAGGTAAAGTTGGTTGAGGGTTTGGCTTCTGACCTATCGGTACATGCTCTGAATTCCCAGTATCTTTTACAGGAGGTGCCTGTACATCAACTATTTCTGAGTCTATAGGTGGAGGCGTTACAGTGCCTTCATCTTTTTTGTCAGTGGCAGTATTTGCTGGCTCTTTGGCATCATTTGTTGAAGTAGCAACACCATCCAGTTCTGCCTGAGCGCTTGTCAGAACGGCTAGAGCTTGATCGACACTTGCTTGGCTTGCAGATTCATCAACTAGAATCGCTTTCGCTGCTTCAACTGCCTGGTCATAAGCTTGTTTCACGTTCTCAGATGCATTGAGATACTTAGCATCTGTCGCTTTTAATACGGAAGAAACAGATACTGCGCTACGAAGGGCTGAAATATCAGTCTTTTGACCATCTAAGTTGGCTTTCGCTGCTAACAAGTCAGCCAACGCTTGGTTGACAACTGCCTGAGTTACATTCTCTTGGTTCAATACAAGTTGTGCTGAACGAACAGCTGTATCATAGGCAATTTGTTTGGTATTTTCAGCATTGTAATAAATAAAGTTTGCCTGAGTCGGTGTGTAGTTTGATACTTCAGCAATTAGTTTTTCCTTATCGGTAGCCTGACCGTTTAGCTGTTCTCTCGCCGCCACAAGACTGGCAAGTGCTGAATCTACTTGTGCCTGATTGTGTTTATTGGCATATACTGCATTGGCATCTTCTAATGCTTTAGCATAGGCAGTTTGAAGTTCTGGACTAGCATTGTAATAACGCGCTGTTTCTTCAAGTCCTGCAAGTTCAGCAATCAGTTCTTTCAAAGCAACTTTATTAATCAAGGTTAATTTCTTAACATTTGACTGGTTTGCAAGTACTGCTACGTCTAATTCTTCCAAAAATTCATAGCCTTCTGGGAGGGTTGGAAGGATAGTGTAGGTACCAACTGGTACAAATTTACCATAATCAGTCTTAGAATATTTAGCATTTGGTAGCTGAATAGCCTGACCATCAGCAGTTACCAGTTGGATGGTTGAACCAGAAGGTAGTAATGCATCAATATCTATCAGCAAGTTAGCCTTATCTTTCAAAGTCACATAGAAATTCACCTCGGCAGTGCTATTATCTTCCAAAATCGTCACGACTGCTTTTGTTTCACCTGCTAGGCTTGACCACTCTGTATCATATAAGAATAAATCAAAGGTGTAAGTACCAAATGGTAGCTTAAGAACGCTAGTATCGCCGGCATATCGTGGTAATTCTGCAACAATCTTGCCTGTTTCATCGGTGACTGAGTAAGAGAAAAGTATTGGTACAGGACTATTTGTATCTTTATCAAGAATATTGACAGTTACCAACCCTTTTTCATTGCCAATACTGATCAGATTCTCTACTTTTTCATAGCTGATGTTACCAGCATAATCCTCCACTGTGTAGTAGAATTTTGAAATATCTGCAAGATCAAGAGGCAATGTAAAGGAGCCATCATCGTTTTGTGCCACAAATACCTTATTATCAGAAACGGTTACATCTCCATTTTCTAATAAGGAAGGAATAGTTGTCACACCGCTTGCATCTGCTACAAGGTAGAATACTTGCTCGCGATATAGACCGGATTCTCCTTTTTCAATGGCTGGACGAGGGTTAAATGTAAAGTTTGTTTCATCATAGGTAGCTGTGGTGATAACTGGTGATTCTCTATCGATGATAACATCGAAAATCATAGTTTGTACTGCTGCACCTGGAACTTCAGATGAGTAGGTCAAAACGTATTGATACTTACCATCTGCTAAAGCATTTCCCTCGCTGTCTGTCCCATTCCATTCAGTAGGGTAAATAATGCTTGATTTTGGATTTTTAGGATCACCACTATAGAAGTTCTTATTGCCTGACTGTGGTTGACTTTCCCAAAGTGGATTTGTTCGCTCAGTATCATCTGCAGCATAGACGCTTGCGACTAAATCCGTATAATTTCTCAAGAAGACACCTTTGAAAGCGAGCGAATCTTGGTTGTCATCCCCATTTGGCGAGATAGCTAAATGAGGTTTACCAGACTCATCAAGCTCTAAAACAAAGTATCCTGCTTCATTTTTAAATGTACCTAGAGTCTTCTTGATCGCAAAGTCAGATCGTTTGTCTGTAGAATAGATTAACTCCGTACTTCCTGTAACAAGACCTGTGTAGTGATGGCTGATGTCAACACTATCTGGTTGTGCTGTAACAGGTTCAAAGTAGAAGCCCCCCTTACCATCGGCAATAAGATTGTAAATCGGCTCTTCTAGAACGGCTAGATTTTGGAATTCCCCACGGAAACCAATGTATGGAATGCTGACAATATCACCGCCATCGGCTACATCTGTAAATCGAACAAAACCTTCAAGATAGTAACCGTTTTTCATTAAACCTGTCAATTCTTCTGCAAAGCTTGATGCATCGACATTAATTGTAACAGTTGTACTTGAATTGGCTTGCACAGTCACCTTACCGCCAGGAATCTCAGCTAATAGACGCGGAGCCAAGGTGATCAATCCGTTTTGGACAGTATCAGTTGTTAATTGCGTTGAGTAGTTTAAAGTCTTATCTTCGTTTGTAATGTTATGAAGTGTGACCGTAAAGCTGAATGTATCTTCAACATTTCCCAAAGTAATGCTGCCATAACCGTCTTCGCCAGTCAAATATAAACCTGTAGAAATCGCTGCTGCAGTATCGATGATACCTGCACCTTGTTGGCGAGGGGAAGTGTAGGCTGTTGTTTCTTTGTTCACATGTGCTTTAGCAGTAGACATAAGCAAGTGTTTTACTAAGGCTTCGATTTCTTGAGGGGACTTAGTAGGGTAAGTTGCCTGTAAATATTGTTTTACTAGTACGGCTGCTCCTGCTACGTGTGGTGAAGCCATACTTGTTCCCTGCATATTGGCATAGTCATTATCATTGATGGCTGCATAAATAGCACCACCTGGAGCAGCTAAGTCTGGTTTTAGCTCGCCATCCGCTGATAGACCCCAACTTGAAAAATCTGAAAGAAGACCTGCTTCTGGGTTAGGACGAATGTCTGTTTCGTTATTGAACGCAATCTTATATGAGTTAGCTGCCAAAGCTTCACCAAATTCCAATGGAATGAAGACAGATGGAATTGCAATAGCTGTATCATCAAGTTGCATGCTTACATTGGCTTCATCTGGACGGCTATTGAAAATGACCACCCCTACTGCACCTGCAGCTGTTGCATTGGCTATTTTTTCTGAGAAACTGATGGTTCCTCGTTTAATAAGTGCAAGTTTTCCAGTCAAATCTAGACCATCAAAATCCGAAGCTTGACCGATTCCCGCATAAACATATTCATATTCTTTCCCGATTTCAAATGGTACCGGACTTTTCTCTGGATTATCAAACGAACTCTTACCGTAATTCAAGTCAGCATTGTTTTCTAAGCCAATGATATTGATTACTTTACTACCAACCGTTGTGTTATTGTAAGAAGCGACAGAAATTGCATCGCGAGCTGTTGAAGGTGCACCGACCAAGCCATAATCTGGATAATCGGCTGACGGATTAGAATGACCTGAACCAAATGTTCCATCATTACCAGCTGCAATAACAACAGAAACCCCTGCACGACGAGCAGCCTCGATTGCTGCAGTCACATTTTCATTCATGTTAACAACAGAGCCGTTAGCTCCTCCCAGGCTGAGGTTGATGCTATCTGCACCTAATTTTACAGCATCTTCAATCGCCTTTACATACAATGCTGCGCCTGTTGTAGCTTTGAGGTCTGAGAATACACGCATAAACATGACTTGCGCTTCAGGAGCTACACCATACATTAATTGTCCAGCGACTGGTTGTGTCGGATTTCCTGTGGCAATACTCGTTACGTGCATACCGTGTGAGCGTTTGTCTTCTTCTTTCAAGACAGTATTCACATCAACATAGTTATAACCAAATACAACCTTATCGTTAAACCATTCACCGTAGGAAATTCCTGCTACTTCTTTAGCTGCTTCTATCTCTTTTTCTGATTTATATTTTGCGGTTGAGAGATCTGAAATATGCAATACATCGTGGTCAACGTCAAGACCGGAATCTATGATTGCAACTACTGTTCCTTCGCCCTTGTAACCACTATCCCAAACTTTAGGTACTGTAATGATTGTATTACTATCAATGTTTTGTGGTTTCGCTTCTTCCTGATTAGTAATAGCAGTAGTCTCATCTGCTACGGAAAGCTTCTCCTCTTCTTCTACTTTTTTCTCTGAAATAGCTGGAGTTTCTACAGCTGGTTGAGTCGCTTCTACTTCTGTATTTGTGATGTTTTCAAGAGCTTCTGAGCCAAGTGTTTCCTCTACATTATCTGTAGTGGTTACATCAGTTGAGGTAGCCTCCACAGAAGTGTCAACCAACTCCTCGACTACGGGACTTTCTGAGCCAAGTGTTTCCTCTTCATTATCTGTAGTGGTTACATCAGTTGAGGTAGCCTCCACAGAAGTGTCAACCAACTCCTCGGCTACGGGACTTTCTGAGGCTGATTCGCTGACGATTGCGTCAGGAACAGTTGCTTCCACCTTAGTCTCTACAAGGCTTGTCAATTCATCTGCAGCTACCGATGGTGCACCTGCAAACAAAAAAACTGCACCCAAAAGAACAGACACAGTTCCAATTTTATACTTTCGAAGTGAGAAAGTTTCTTTCTTTTTCATAACTTTTCCTCCTAGTTTTTCTCCTTCATTATTGGCAAAACCAATAAATATATTAAAACATAAAATTGTCGGCATCGCAAGTATATTCTGAAAATTCAGTTATTTCTTCAAATTATAACTAGCTATCAATAATATCTATAACCATAGATACAGATAATGCACACTAAAAAGGGAGTGAGCAAGACATTCATGATGGCTCCGTCCTTAATGAAAATAAGCATAAAGCCCTCACTAAGATTATATACCTAATGAGTGCCTTGTTGTTGGTGCATTATTAATGTTAATTATGATGACAAAACTACTCCACCCTACTGATAAGAACTACAATATGCGCTCAAGAATATGACTAAAATTCAGTAGATAGGCTCTCTAATTTTAAGAAGGAAGGAATTGTCATAGATAATCATGTGTAGATCAAGTCGACATTGTCGTTTGTATTCCCCTCAACTTGTCCAAAGTGTTACTTAGCTACATTTGATACAACGACTAAGGGTCTACGTGCTTACCACGATTTTCTCAGTCAATTTCATGTGGAAGCTGTTGGTATGGAAAGCACAGGTGTCTATTGGTGACCTGTCTGGCATGCTCTATGTGATGACTTCGAGGTAATACTTGCTCAACCAGCCCACATGAAGGCCATTACAGGTCAGAAAACTGACAAGCAAGATGCTTACTGGATTGCCAAATAAATGCGGATTGGTCTGCTACCTCGGAGTTTTGTTCCCGATGTAATCATTCCAGAATTGAGAAAGTTGACCAGACAACAGAAACATTATAATATTGGGACTTTTCTCATCTCTTTGTTAAGACAATCTAAAAAAATGCTAATCTCCCTCAAATATCTTATGAACGGCATGAATTTGTGAAATTGGAACTGCAACGAGCAAGGAATCACCCATAAAAAGTTGGCTGTTTCCTTTCACAATCCTAGACTTTCCGTGATGAATTTGGCTGGTAATCAAGCATGAATCCGGCAAACGTAACTCACTTACAAAGGTTTGATCCAAAGTTTCGTTGACAACAACCTCTATTAAGGTCATATGTTCTTGCTGTTCTACTTCTTCTGGCAGAATTTTTTCCAACATCGCTTCGTAGACAGGCGCGCCACCTAAGATGTCCATTATCACATAGGAACTCAAAACCACCAACCCAATGACCATCAATTGATTCAAACTTCCTACCATTTCAGTTACTAGAATAATAGCAGTTAGAGGGGCTTTGGAAATCGCTGAAAAGAAGCCTGCCATCCCCAATACAATAAACAATAGCATCTGGTCCTGACTGATGAAACCAATATCAAGGAAGAACCGTGCAACAAATAGACCAAGGATACTTCCTAAGGTTAATATAGGCAAAAAGATCCCCCCTGGTAGACCAGAACCATAAGAAATCATACTCCATACAAATCGTATTAAAATCAAGATTGCTAATGTCAGTAGCCCTTGATCCAGATGTGGAAGCTCTAAAATCAAATGATGCCCGCCACCCAATAGATTAGGGAAATAATAACCAATCGGCATGATGAACAAAAAGGCAAATACACTATAATACGGAGCTGGGAGAGGAATGATTTTTGCAAGCATGGTATAGAAAACTTGTATGTTGAGGATAACAACTTCATATACATATCCAGCAAGCCCAAGGAAAATACCAAGTAAGATATAGATCCAATATTGGTCAAGAGATAGTAGCTGCAAATCTTCCGGCATGTGCAAAACAGGTGTTAATCCAAAAACATGTAAGGAAATAAAGTTTGCAGTGATACTAGCAGCTAAGGCTGAGACCCAAACCAGCCGCGAAAACTGATGATAGACTTCCTCTACAACAAATAAAAGTCCAGCTATTGGGGCATTGAAAGCCGCTGCCAAACCAGCCGCGGCACCACTAGCAATTAAACTCCTTCTTTCCATTTCACTGGATTTAAGAAGAACTGATACACCTTTAGCTGTTAGAGCACCTAGTTGAATACTGGGACCTTCTCGACCCAGCATTAAGCCCGATGCAATGGATAAAACGCCACCGATAAATTTTTTCCAAAGAACTGACCACCAACTTAAATCCATCAATCCTTTTAGTTCCGCTTCAACTTGAGGAATTCCGGAACCTTTTGCATTGGGTTCGTACTTAATCAAGTGGCCAACAAGTAAAGCTATAACCAGATAAAGCCCCCCAATAAGAAGTAAATAGATTGGATTGTCTGTTGCCAGAGGATAGAGGTGTGAAAAAACACCAAATAGTTTTTCAATGGCTAAGCGAAATACAACAACCACTAAACCAGCAGCAATACCAACTATAATACCAAGCAGAACCGAATAGATGATTGATTGCGAAATAAAACTAACTTCTTTCCGGTGATTTTCCATTGGAACTTCCTTTCCATTATTTCTATGGTATACACGCCAAAAAAATGGGAGCAATAAGTACTTAGTAAAGAACCTCACTCCCATTCTTATATTTATGTTGCTACCTGTCCAATCAAATTATTTACGATACATTTTAAATTGGAGGTACAAATCATTGTAAGTACCAAGTAGTTCTTTTCCTAAATTATCATAAACTTCCATCTGCTTCATCGTTTCCTCAGAAGGATAGAAAGCTTCATCACTTTGTGTTTCTTCATCCAACATAGCCTTGGCTGCAGGAATTGGAGTGGAATAACCCACGTATTCTGCATTACGCAATGCATTTTCAGGACGGAGCATGAAACTCATAAAAGCATAGGCGCCATCAATGTTTTTAGCTGATTTGGGAATTACCATGTTATCAAACCAAAGATTCGATCCTTTCGATGGCACGACATAGTGAAGATGTTCATTTCCATCCAACATTTCACTGGCTTCACCTGAGAAAGACACCGCAATGGCTGCTGCATCTTGTATCATATAGCCCTTTATTTCGTCAGCAACAATAGCCTTGATATTTGGTGTCAGGTTGTAGAGATGTTCAGCTGCTTCTTCAATCTCTACAGGATTTTTAGAATTCAGGCTATAACCTAGGGATTGTAGACCAAAGCCCATAACCTCACGCACGCCATCAATTAACATGATGTTATCACGGTATTCGTCGGACCATAGGTCTTCCCACTCTTGAGGAGGATTTTCAACCATAGTATCATTGTACACAATCCCCAAGGTTCCCCAGAAGTAGGGGATAGAATAGTCATTATTCTTATCAAAGCTCAATCCCATAAATTGAGGGTCAATGTTCTCCAAACCTTCGATTTTAGACTTATCGAGCTTAACCAGCATATTTTCTTCCGTCATTTTGGAAATCATATATTCTGATGGAACTGCTAAATCGTAGATTGTTCCCCCCTGCTTGATCTTTGTGTACATGGACTCATTGGAATCAAAAGTCTGATAATCAACCTGAATTCCTGTCTCGGCAGTAAATTCATCTAGTAATTCAGGATCAATATAATCGCCCCAATTATAGATAACCAATTTATCTATCGTTCCTTGTGTCGAATTATCTTCTAACTTGTAGCTGATTCCCCATAAAACAAGAATAATAGCTACAATACCTACAAAAAATGAATACAGTCGTTTCATTAGTTGGCCTCCTTTTCACGTGAAAGGAAATAATAACCCACTACCAACAAGATAGAGAAAAGGAACACAACCGCTGACAAGGCATTGATTTCCAAAGAAATACCTTGTCGAGCCCTTGAGTAGATTTCAACAGAAAGATTTGAATAGCCATTTCCTGTTACGAAAAAGGTTACAGCAAAGTCATCCAAAGAGTAAGTAAAAGCCATGAAATAACCCGCGATAAGGCTCTTTGTCAACTGTAGTGGGTAGATGAAAAGCTAACACCTAGAGAGGACGAACTTCGCTCTCTCTTTCTTTATCTCTTTCTTGTTTTTAGGAGATAAGCTGAAAAGGGCTCTCCCCAGCCCTTTTCACTGTTCTATGCAATCAAAATCCGTTTTTTAAAGTTTTCAAAGTTCCTGAAACCAAAGGCATTTCTCTTAATGACTTTGATGAGATTATTGGTAGCTTCCAGTTTGGCGTTGGAATAAGGCAATTCCATGGCGTTTAAAACCTTGTCTTTATCCTTTAAAAATGTCTTCAATACCGTCTGGAAAATAGGATTAACAGTGGCTATTTCCTGTTCGATGAGACTGAAGAAATGATCTGAGTTTTTCTCTTGGAAATGAAATAAGAGAAGCTGATAGATTTCATAGTGTTGTCGTAGTTCCTCGGAGAAAGACAGGAGTTTTTCGAGTATTTCCTTGTTAGTCAAATGCATTCGAAACATAGGACGATAAAATCGTTTATCGCTGAGTTTACGGCTATCTTGTTGTATCAATTTCCAGTAACGTTTCAAGGCTCGGTATTCCTGCGATTTTCTGTCGAATTGATTCATAATTTGAATACGGACACGGTTCATAGCACGACTAAGGTGTTGCACGATATGAAAGCGATCGAGTACAATTTTTGCATTCGGAAAAAGCTGTTTAGCAAGTTGATAATAGGGACTAAACATATCCATGGTAATCACTTTGACCCGATTTCTAACCTTTCTAGGATAGCGTAGAAAGTGGTTTCGGATGGTTGCTTGGGTTCTTCCGTCGAGAATGGCGATGACATTTAGGGAGTCGAAATCTTGAGCGATGAAGCTCATTTTCCCCTTCTTGAAGGCATACTCGTCCCAACTCATCACCTCAGGTAGGGTATTCCAATCCGTTTCAAACTTGAACTCATTGAGCTTTCTCATAACTGACGATGTTGAAATTGATAGCCTGTGTGCAATATGTTTCATTGCTTGATTTTCGATGAGTAATTGTGCGATTTTCTGGTTAACAGCGACAGAGATTTGGTGGTTCTTCTTGACAAGAGGAGTTTCAGCGACCGCCATTTTTCCGCAATCTTTACACTTGAAACGACGCTTTCGAAGACGGATAAGTAAGGGATAGCCAGCTGTTTCTAGGTAGGGGATCTTAGAGGCTTTCTGGAAATCATATTTAGCCATTAGTCCCTTACAAGAAGGACATTTAGGGGCTGTGTAATCCAAGTGACCGTGGAGTTCTAAGTGAGTCCCCATATCATTTTCATCAGTGATAGTGATATTTTTGTCTTTAATTCTGAGAAAATTTGTGATAAGATTTAGTTGTTCCATATGAACCCTTTCTAATGTGAGTTTAGTCGCTTTTCATTATAGGTCATATGGGACTTTTTTTCTATACTCAAAAAGGCTCCATAATCTCCACGGTGGTTTTACCCACTACAGAAATTATAGAGCCCTTTTTTTAAACCAAGTCCTTTCAATGAACAGCTCCCTGTCAAGTGGACAATGAAATAATAAAATATTAGGCGACGGCCTTGTTCCTCATTTCAAGAGGGGCAAGGCCGTTATTGCGCTCTTGAAAACGTTGATGATTGTAAAAATAGATGTAGGCATCAATATCTGAAACTAGCTCCTCAAAAGTCTTATACTTCTTCAAATCATAGCACTCCGTCTTAAAGTGCCCAAAGAAACTCTCAATTGGTGCATTGTCAATACACTTACCAACACGAGACATGGAGCGGGTCATCTGATACTGGGTAGTTAAACGGTAATAATCTTTCGAAGTATACTGCGAACCTCGGTCGCTGTGAATTAATGGTGTCGCATTAGGATTAGCTTTTTGTGCTTTACGAAGTGTTTCCAATACCAATTCGTTATCATTAAATTGACCAACTACATAGGCGACAATTGAGCCGTCGTAAAGATCCTTAATAGCACTCAAATAGGCTTTACAGCTGAAACCGTACTTCAAGAAAGTCACATCTGTACACCATTTCTGATTTGGAGCAGTGGCTGTAAAATTACGATTGAGAATGTTGTCCTCTACATTGACAAAGCTAGTTTTAGTACAATAGCCCTTGGCTCTTCTGATAATGGAACGTAGACCTAGAATGTGCATCAAGCGTCGAATCCGCTTCTTGTTGTAGTTTGTTTCAAGCTTGCGATTGACAAATAGCGTCATACGACGATAACCAAGAATACCATTATGCTGGCTATGAAGTTTCTTGATGATATCCATCAAGCCTAAATTTTCCTGTTCAGAAGTTGTTTCTTGATGTTGTAACCACTTGTAATAGCCTGAGCGAGATACCTTTAGAATATGGCACAAGTGGCTGATAGAAACCTCTTCATACTCATCCGCATATTCTTTAATCGCTTGGAAGGTTTCCAAGTGCCGACCAAGTCTTACCGTCGGTTTCGTCGTTTGATTTCTTCTAACTTTTTTAGCAGGCCGTTCTCCATTTCAAGATACTTAATCCGCTCTTCCTGTTGCTTGATTTTGAGGCGTAACTCTTCTTCTGGAGTAAGGTTTGGTTTACTTGTAAGACCTTTTCCACGACGATCTAGGAGACCGTTAGAACCGTCCTTCTCGAACTTTCTGACCCAAGAATAGATCTGCTGGTAGGAAACACCATACTTCTCAACAGTCCCTTGGTAATCTTTCTCGTGGGCAAGGGTAAAATTGACAATCTCAATTCGTTCTTCAAATGTTGTCTTGCGTCCTTGCTTCATGCGTCTCATTCCTTTACTAGTAGCTTTCAGTTCTTTACCACTAGTATAACTTTTTATCCATGATCTGAGAACATAAGGGTCAGAAATTCCATATTTTTTGGTCAGATCTTTGAGACTTCCCAAGCCATTAAGATAGTCGGAAACAGCTTGTTCCTTTAGTTCCTTACTATACTTCTTCCATTGACGGCTTTCCTCTAGCCCATCAACACCAGCTTCTTTGTACTTCCGAACCCAGTTCGATAGGGTGTCTTTAGAGATACCTTGGTTTCTAGTTAACCAACTAAGTGATTTACCTTCTTCCAAGTGAAGCAGAACAATTTCTAGTTTCTCAGATACAGATTTTGGACTTCTTTTGGACATAATAAGACTCCCCTTATAGTTTCTAGTGAAAATTTTTATTTTTTCACTGTCCACTATAAGGGGAGTATATCAATAGGCTAGCAGGATTTTTAGTTGTTCATTAGACTCCGGTAATTTTAACTTCAAAAATAGTCCCCTTCGGCTGATTGTCCTTGACAATTATTGTTCCTTTAAGTGCAAGAACAATCTGTTGTGCCAAAGATAAGCCCAACCCAAAACCACCTTTTTGTCTAGTTCTAGCTTCATCTACTCGGTAGAAACGATCAAAGATTTTTTTCTTATCTTCATCTGCAATACCAGGGCCATTGTCTGCCACTGTAATATAAAGATGACGATCATTAGTACGAACGGTGAGGGTCACCTGGCCATCATCTTCTGTATATTTGATAGCATTATCAAATAAAATTGTCATGAGCTGCTTCATTAGAGTCTTATCAGTTTTGATTGAGCGCCCAACCTGATTTTGAGCAGTAAACCCCTTTTCACTTTCTTCAGCAATCGTAGCATAATTGGTAAAGACTTTATCAAAGAAAGAAGAATCTAGGGTTTCAATTTCTGGTTTAATACCATCATCACGACGAGTCAAATTCAAGAGATTGGTCGTCAAAAGACGCATCTTTCGGACTTCATCTAGACTATAAGCAATGTTCTCTGAATTGTCTAAAATTTGTAGACTCTGGCTTGCGGAAAAGAGACTCTAGGCGGTTTTGAATCACAGTAAGTGGCGTACGCAACTCGTGGCTAGCATTCTCAACAAATGTCTTCTGCTTCTCAAGACTTTTCTGTATAGGCCGCATTGACCATTTTGCCAAATACAAACTAACCGCGATAGATAGTAGCCAAAAAACTCATCATAATGACAATTAGTTTTACATAACGTTCAGAGGCTTCTTCTAATTGCGTCGTATTGATTGCAATAACAACGTACTTAGCATCAGGATAGAAACTATTATCTACTTTTTCAGTAATCAAGCGATAATTTTCCGTTTGATCAAAATAGTTCTGAGCACTTCCCTTACTAATAACATCAATAGTATTTTTATCTATTGGTAAATTAGATAAGCTAGAAAATTTGTCGACAACGTTTAGGAGCTTTCCATTCTTATCAAGAACTAACACACTAGTATTAGCTGCTACAGTCAAATCATGAGGAGCATCCTCGATTTTTGATTTGGTCTTTTTAGATTTTGTCTTATAAACACTCGAATTAGGTATTTTGTCTAGCGATATGCTTTGCTATCATACTCCTGATAGATAGTTGCCGTATTATTTTGATCTACATCAGAAGTCAGAAAAAATTCGCGTTTTAGCATTTCCATTTCCAAATAAGAATTGGTCTTAGTTACTGCTGCTCTCAGACTAGAGTCAACATTGGAATAAACTCCATAACTGAGAATCTGCAATATCATAACAGTCATGATAAGGAAAATACCAGAAAAAGTTGCAAAGAGATGGATGAAGGACTTAAATCCGTCTGACTTGATTCTCCTGAAAAGATAATTGAAAAATTTAGTCAGCATTCTTCAAAATATACCCCACACTTCTTAAGGTTTGTAGGTTGGTAGCAAAATCAGTCCCCTTAAGTTTCTTACGAATTTTCGAAACATAAACTTCAACAACAGAGACATTGGTATCACTATCAAATCCCCAAAGACGATCAAAGATTTGCGACTTGGGCAAAATAACGTTTTGATTTTGTAGGAAGTAGACTAATAAATCAAATTCTTTACCAAGAAGTTCTACTTCTTTATCACCCACATAAGTTGAATTTGTAGAAAGGTTGACACAAACATCTCCAAAAGAAAAAGTATTTTGATCAAATTTACCAGAACGTTTCAAAAGTGCCTCAATACGCATCTTCAATTCTTTTAAATAGAAAGGCTTGGTTAGATAATCATCAGCTCCGAGTTCGAAGCCATGCCCCTTATCGTCTAGACTTTCCTTAGCAGTCATGATAAGAATAGGAGTCGTTATTCCTTGTTCACGCAATTCTTTAAGAACTGTAAAACCATCTTTTTCAGGTAACATTAAGTCCAAAAGAATCAAATCATAAACACCACTTTCAGCTTCGTAAAGACCTTCATCTCCATCAAATACTTGCATCACATCCGCAAAGTCATCTAAAAAATCAAAAACTGAGTTCGACAAACTCAAATCATCTTCTACTAGTAAAATTTTAATCATAGTTATCCCTCTTGCTAGGTGTAAAACCTAGTCATATATCTCTCTAAATCATCCTATTATATCGAAAATACACCTAATCTTCTAGTGCATTAATTTCTTTTATTTAAACTCAGTTTACCTTATTTTCCTTAAGAATGGAGCAAAAAAGCAGCACCTATAGGCACTGCTTTAAAGAAATATTCGTTATTAGAACAAACCAACTGCTGTTCCATCTTCAGTAACATCCATCTTGAGGGCCGCTGGGGCTTTTGGAAGACCTGGCATGGTCATAACATCACCTGTGAGAGCCACGATGAATCCAGCACCTGTTTTAGGAACAAACTCACGAATAGTGATATCAAAACCTTCTGGTGCTCCAAGCAAGAATTGGTTATCTGAGAAACTATATTGTGTTTTAGCCATACATACTGGCAATTTATCCCAACCAAATTCTGCAAACTGTTTGAGTTGATTTTTAGCTTTTTTCTCGAAGACAACTGATTTACCACCATAGATTTCAGTAACAATCTTAGTAATCTTTTCTTCCAAGCTATCATCATCCGAATAGAGACGTTTATAATCAGCATTGCCATTTTCAACAGCATCCACTACTGTATTAGCAAGGTCAATACCACCATCAGCACCATTAGCCCAAACGCTAGCCAATTCAACAGGAACCTTGATTTCGGAACAAAGTTCTTTAAGAGCTGCGATTTCAGCTTCTGTGTCAGCAACAAATTCGTTAATGGCAACAACCGCTGGAATACCAAATTTACGTATATTTTCTACATGACGTTTTAAGTTTGAAAAGCCATCGCGAACGGCTTGAACATTTTCCTCAGAAAGGTCAGTTTTAGCGACACCACCATGCATCTTAAGAGCACGAAGTGTAGCAACAATAACGACAGCATCTGGAGTTGTTGGTAGGTTTGGAGTTTTAATATCAAGGAATTTTTCAGCACCAAGGTCTGCACCGAAACCTGCTTCAGTGACCGTGTAGTCTGCCAAGCGAAGTGCTGTAGATGTAGCTAGAACTGAGTTGCATCCGTGAGCGATGTTGGCAAATGGACCACCATGTACCAAGGCTGGTGTGCCATAAATTGTCTGTACCAAGTTAGGTTTGATGGCATCTTTTAGAATAAGTGTAAGCGCACCTTCGATTTCAAGATCACGTACATAAACAGGTGTACGGTCATAACGGTAAGCAACGACAATGTTAGCTAAGCGTTCTTTAAGGTCATTGATATCAGTAGCCAAGCAAAGAATTGCCATGATTTCAGAGGCTACGGTAATATCAAAACCATCTTCACGTGGGATACCATTGAGTGGGCCACCAAGACCAACTGTCACATGACGAAGAGCACGGTCATTAAGGTCAACGACACGTTTCCAAATAATACGACGTTGATCAATACCTAGGGCGTTTCCTTGATGAATATGATTGTCAAGAAGGGCTGACAAGGCATTATTCGCTGTAGTAATAGCGTGCATATCACCTGTGAAGTGGAGATTGATATCCTCCATTGGAAGAACTTGAGCGTAACCACCACCTGCAGCACCACCTTTAATCCCCATAACAGGACCAAGAGATGGTTCACGAAGGGCAATCATTGTTTTCTTACCAATTTTGTTAAGAGCGTCTGCAAGACCAATTGACATGGTTGATTTACCTTCACCTGCTGGTGTTGGATTGATGGCTGTTACCAAAATCAATTTTCCTGGTTTGTCGTCTTTGACTTCATTGATTTTATCAAATGACAATTTTGCCTTATATTTTCCGTAGAGTTCCAAATCGTCAAAGCCGATTCCAACTTTTTCAACTACTTCTGTGATTGGTTTTAATTCTACACTTTGAGCAATTTCAATATCTGTTTTCATGAGATACTCCTCTATATATTTCTATGTACTATTATAACAAAGATTAATAAAAAACGCACTATTTTTTATAAATTGATTTCAAATGTTCGGTTTTTATTTAGCTATAAAAAGTTATAACTTTATTTTATAGGGGCACGTTTCAAAAACACTTACTATTATTTACTAAAATCTAAATTTTTAGTACAATACTACTATGAAAATTTTGATTACATCAGGTGGTACCACTGAAAAGATTGATGATGTCCGTGGAATCACAAATCATTCAACAGGTTATCTGGGTAAGGAAATCGCTGAACTTTTCTTGGCTAAGGGTCACCAAGTTACCTTAGTAACTGTAAAGACTGCGGTTAAACCTGAACCAAAAGAAAATCTAAAGATTACAGAAATTACCAACGTAGACAGTCTCCTAAAAAGTATGGAGCCACTTGTCAAGGAGCATGATGTCCTCATCCATAGTATGGCTATCTCTGACTATACTCCAATTTATATGACGGATTTCACTGAGTTGGAAGATACGGAAAACCCCAGCCAACTCTTACATAAGTCTAACACTGAGAGCAAGATATCTTCGGCTTCGGATTATCAGGTTCTTTTCCTTAAAAAGACACCAAAGATTATTAGCCTGGTTAAACAATGGAATCCCAATATTCAGTTGGTTGGCTTCAAACTTCTCGCAAATGTCAGCAAAGAGGATCTTTTCAAGGCTGCTCGTGCTAGTCTTAAACGTAATCAAGCAAACATTATTGTGGCAAATGATTTGGGTGAGATTACTCCAAATCAACATATTGCTTATCTAGTTGACGAAAAGGGTGAAGAGATGGTTACAACTAAGTCTGCAATTGCTCAAGCCTTATATGAAAGAATATGCTATGACTAAACGTATCATACTTGCTGTTTCTGGCTCAATTTCCGCCTATAAGTCAGCAGATCTAACAAGCAAACTAAAGAAAAAGGGATATGATATCCACGTCATTATGACTGAGTCTGCTCAATCCTTTATTACGCCTCTAACTCTTCAAGCTCTTTCTAAGAATCCAGTTCACTCCGATGTTATGGAAGAAAAATTGGCTGAACGTATTAATCATATTGACTTAGCTAAGAAAACTGATCTCTTTATTGTTGCCCCAGCTTCAGCAAATACGATTGCCAAATTAGCACACGGCATGGCTGATAACATGCTAACTGCGACGGCTTTAGCTTTGCCAAGCACCACTCCAAAACTAATTGCACCAGCAATGAATACGAAAATGTATGAAAATCCATTGACTAAGAAGAACTTAAAAATCTTGCAAGAAGTTGGCTACCAAGAAATTCTTCCAAAATCTGGTTTACTTGCATGCGGAGATACAGGTCGTGGCGCTCTAGCTGATATTTCTGTCATTATTGAGTCAATAGATAATGCTCTAACAAAATAGTCTTGTTGACAAGAAAAGAAGTTTATGATGAATAAAAAAAATAAAGCAAACCCAACGGCACAATTGGCTCTATTAATAGCCACAATGGTCGTTATTGAGGTACTCAGTCAAACTATCTTTGCTGCTTTTGCACTTCCAATCAAACCAACCCTAACTCATATCCCAGTCATTATTGCTAGTATCGTCTATGGTCCTAAAATTGGTGCATATTTAGGCGGTTTTATGGGGATTATGAGTATTGTTCGTAACACTATCGTCTATACAGTAGGCAGTTATCTCTTCAGTCCTTTTGTGGAAGGAGGAACTTGGGCATCTGCTGTCATTGCAATTGTTCCTCGTATTTTAATCGGTATTTTTCCTTACTTTATCTACAAGTTACTTCAAAATCGCCTAGGCTTGATGCTGTCTGGTGTTTTAGGTGCTTTTACAAATACATTTTTCGTGCTTCTAGGTATCTACTTCCTAATCCCTAATTTCTACTCAGCAGGTGGAAAAACTCTAATGGCAACTATTTTCACTATAAACTCTGTTGCTGAAATGGTTATTGCTGGCCTATTAACGCTTAGTATCACACCTATGCTACTTCGATTGAAAAAATAAAGAAAAAACATGGTAATTAGCATGATTTTTTTCCTTTAGTTGTGATATAATGTAAGCGTTTAAAAATATAAAGGAGATTGATATGTCTTACACTGAAAATTATCAAAAATGGCTCGATTTTGCTGAATTGCCTGCTTATCTTCGTGATGAGTTGGTTTCTATGGATGAAAAAACTAAAGAAGATGCCTTCTATACTAATCTTGAATTCGGTACAGCTGGTATGCGTGGTTTAATTGGCGCTGGTACCAACCGTATTAACATTTATGTTGTTCGTCAAGCAACCGAAGGTTTGGCGCAATTGATCGACTCAAAAGGTGAGGAAGCTAAAAAACGTGGTGTTGCTATCGCTTATGACAGCCGTCATTTCTCTCCTGAGTTTGCTTTTGAATCTGCGCAAGTTTTAGCAGCTCATGGTATTAAATCTTATGTGTTCGAGAGTCTTCGTCCAACTCCTGAATTATCATTCGCAGTACGTCATCTCCACACATTTGCTGGTATCATGATAACGGCTAGCCACAACCCAGCTCCATTTAACGGATACAAAGTTTATGGTGAAGACGGTGGACAAATGCCACCCGCTGATGCCGATGCATTGACAGATTACATCCGTGCTATTGATAATCCGTTCACTGTCAAATTAGCTGACCTCGAAGACAGCAAGGCTAGCGGTCTCATCGAAATCATCGGTGAAAATGTTGATGCTGAATACCTAAAAGAAGTTAAAGACGTTAACATCAACCAGGACTTGATTAATGAGTATGGTCGTGACATGAAGATTGTATACACTTCACTTCATGGTACTGGTGAAATGTTGGCTCGCCGTGCCCTTGCTCAAGCTGGGTTTGATGCTGTTCAAGTCGTTGAAGCTCAAGCGGTTCCTCATGCTGACTTCTTAACTGTTAAATCTCCTAACCCAGAAAACCAAGATGCCTTTGCTCTTGCTGAAGAACTCGGTCGTAATGTAGATGCCGACGTATTGGTTGCAACTGACCCTGACGCGGACCGTCTTGGCGTTGAAATCCGCCAACCAGATGGTTCATACCTCAACCTTTCTGGTAACCAAATTGGTGCTATCATCGCCAAATATATCCTTGAAGCTCACAAAACAGCTGGTACTCTCCCTGCTAATGCTGCCCTTTGTAAATCAATCGTATCAACTGAATTAGTTACTAAGATTGCAGAAAGCTACGGTGCAACAATGTTTAATGTCTTGACTGGCTTCAAATTTATCGGTGAAAAGATTCATGAATTTGAAACACAACACAATTACACTTACATGTTTGGTTTTGAAGAAAGCTTCGGTTACCTCATCAAACCATTTGTACGCGATAAAGACGCTATCCAAGCCGTTCTTATCGTTGCAGAAATTGCTGCATACTACCGTTCACGTGGTATGACATTGGCAGATGGTATCGAAGAAATCTACAAACAATATGGTTACTTCTCAGAAAAGACAATTTCAGTTACGCTTTCAGGTGTTGATGGTGCTGCAGAAATCAAGAAAATCATGGACAAATTCCGTCGCAATGCTCCTAAACAATTCAACAACACTGATATTGCTAAAACAGAAGACTTCTTGGAACAAACAGCTACTACTGCTGACGGCGTAGAAAAATTGACAACTCCTCCAAGTAACGTTTTGAAATACATCTTGGCTGATGATTCATGGTTTGCCGTTCGTCCTTCAGGTACAGAACCAAAAATCAAATTTTACATTGCAACAGTTGGAGAAACTGAAGCGGATGCTAAAGAAAAAATTGCTAACATCGAAGCAGAAATCAATGCCTTTGTAGGTGAATAGTACTTTTGACTTAGAGCTAAGCTCTAGGTCTTTTTTGATAAATGATAATAATGCCCCATATAAGTAATTACAATCTTTCGCTGCTACACCAAGAAACCACCTATAGATTAAATATATAGGTGGTTTTTCTATTATTCAATTACAGTGCGCCGACTTGTGAATGATGCTTAAACAAGGAGTGAGTAGCTTCGTAAATATGACGTGCAGTCTCTGCATTATTCATCGTATAAAGGTGAACTCCAGCAACGTCTTGCGTAACCAAATCCACGATTTGGTCAACAGCATAAGCTAGACCGGCAGCTCTCAGAGATTCAGGATCATGCTCATACTTATCCAAAATAGCACGGAATTTACGTGGCAAATGGATATTTTCACACGTCTTAAGTAAACGTAGGGCTTGGTTACGATTCAAAATAGGCATAATACCAGCATAGATAGGCACATCAATGCCAGCAAGAGTACATTTATCTTGGAAATCGTAGAAGCGTTCATTATCAAAGAAGAGTTGGGTTATAAGACTTGAACAACCTGCATCTACTTTCTTCTTAAGATTTTGAATATCAGAGATTTGATTTGGTGAATCAGGATGACCTTCAGGATAACAAGCACCAATGATATCAAAGTTAGGAGCTTCTGCCTTGATAAACTCAATCAAATCAGTTGCATATCTGAAGTCTTTTAAAGGTTCGACCCCAGGAATGATGTCGCCACGAAGTGCCAGGATACGATTTACTCCAACAGCATCTAATTCTCGCAAAGTATCAGCTACCTTTTCTTTGCTCAAATAGATTGCTGGAAGGTGAGCAATAGTAGGAATAGCCAGGTCATTTTGAATATGGTCTGCCAAAGGAACCGTTGTCTCTTTGATATTATATTTGTTATTACTAGCTGTTACACTGATAAAATGGGGTGCCGATCCTTTCATGTCATCAAGGGCAAGCAAGATTTTCTTATTGCCTACGGCTGGATTAGGTGGAAAGACTTCAAAAGAGAGGGATGGTGTTTGGCTTGTCATAAGTTTTACCTTCTTCGTTTTAGATTTTTGTTGAGACAAAAGCATTTTTATTAGTGTCAAGTAAACTCGTAGGAATTATTGATCACATTTTGCATCTAGCTTGATTACAAAAATCTTTAGAAAATTATTCACTATTGAAAACCTTCTACATATAGGAAAGAAGCTTTTCAAGGTATTATAACTTCTACTTACAAGTTTTTGCGAGCCGCTTTTGCTGCTTCTAGAAGCTTGGTTAAGCTTTCTTTAGTTTCTTTAATACCACGAGTCTTCAAACCACAGTCAGGGTTGATCCATACTTTACTACTTGGAACTTTAGCCAAGATCGCTTCGATAGTGTGGTCAATTTCACCGTCTTGTGGGACACGAGGTGAGTGGATATCATAAACTCCAGGTCCAACTTCTGTTTGGAAGTTTTGTGCTTTAAGTTCATCCAAAATTTCAAGGTTTGAACGACTAGCTTCAAAAGAGATAACATCTGCATCCAAGTTGTCGATAGCTGGAATGATATCTGTAAATTCTGAGTAACACATGTGTGTGTGGATTTGTGTGTCTGGTGCTACTGTTGAGTGTACCAAACGGAAGGCTGGAATAGCCCAGTCAAGGTAGTCTTCGTACCAGTCACTACGACGGAGTGGCAATTTTTCACGAAGAGCAGCCTCATCGATTTGGATAATTTTAATGCCTGCAGCTTCGAGGTCAAGCACTTCATCCTTGATAGCAAGAGCGATTTGAAGAGTTGAATCTTTAATAGAGATATCTTCACGTGGGAATGACCAATTGAGGATTGTAACTGGCCCAGTCAACATACCTTTAACAGGCTTGTCAGTACGGCTTTGTGCGTAGCTAGACCATTTTACAGTGATTGGATTAAGACGAGTGACATCACCCCAGATGATTGGTGGTTTTACCCCACGCATACCATATGATTGCACCCAACCATTTTTAGAGAAGAGGTACCCAGACAAGTTTTGACCGAAGTACTCAACCATGTCATTACGTTCAAACTCACCATGTACAAGGACGTCAAAGCCAACTTCTTCTTGCCATTTAATCCATTCATCTATAATTTCAGCAAGAAAGGCATCATATTCTTCCTGAGACAATTCATTCTTACGGAAAGCCAAACGTTTGGCACGAACTTCCTTAGTTTGAGGAAATGAACCGATAGTTGTTGTCGGAAGCAATGGAAGTTTGAAGGCATCCTTTTGAATGGCTTCACGTTCTGCGAAAGCCGGTAAACGTGTGTAATCTGCTTCTGTCAAACCTGCAATACGAGCACGAAGTTCAGCATTTGCACCAACACGTTCAATAGCAAAGAGCTCTTTGTTAGCAGCAAGTGATTCAGCACCTTGACCATTACGGATAGCATCCAAATCACGAAGTTCATCTAATTTTTCAACGGCAAAAGCAAAGTGGTTCAAGATTGCTGGTTCAAATTCTTCATTAGCAGTCGTAAATGGCACATGAAGAAGTGAGCATGAGCTTGTCAATACGATTTTTTCAGCTGGAATTTGTTCAAGAACAGCCAAGCTCTTTTCGTAGTTGTTGCGCCAGATGTTTTTACCATTGACAATACCTGCATAGAGAGTCTTGTCAGCTGGGAATCCACCTTTGACAAGTTCAAGCGTCTTCTTACCTTCGACAAAGTCAAGACCGATAGCATCTACTGGCAAGTTTACAAGATCATTGTATACATCACGAACATCACCAAAGTAAGTTTGAATCAAGACCTCAAGGCCTTTCTTGTCAGCCAAGATTTTATTGTACAGATTCAAGAAGAGTGCTTTTTCGTCAGCAGTCAAATCTTTAACAAGTGCTGGTTCATCAAGTTGGATACGAGTAGCACCAAGTTCAGCCAATTTTGCAAAGACATCTTGGTAGGCAGCAATAAAGCTATCGACGAAGTCTTCTGCTTTCACACCATCTTCGAAATCAGACAATTGAAGGAAAGTGAATGGTCCAACCACAACTGGGCGAGTATCCAGACCCAAGTCTTTGGCTTCTTGGTACTCATCAAAAATCTTGTGACCAGCCAATTTTACTGCTGTTGTTTTTTCAAATTTTGGAACGATGTAATGGTAGTTGGTGTTGAACCATTTCTTCATTGGAAGAGCACGCACATCCCCCTTTTCACCTTGGTAACCACGTGCCAAAGCAAAGTATTGTTCCAATTCAGTCAAATCCAAGTTTTTCACAGACTCAGGAACTACGTTGAAAAGGAAGGCCGCATCAAGGAAGTTATCGTAATGAGAAAAGTCATTTGAAGGAATTTCAGTAATACCTTTTTCTTTAACAATATTCCAGTGTTTTGCACGCAAATCTTTAGCAGCCGCTAAAAGTTCGTCTGCAGTAATTTCATTTCTAAAATATTTTTCTGTAGTAAATTTTAATTCTCGGAATTCACCCAAACGTGGGAAACCAATGATAGTAGTTGACATCTTGTGTCCTCCTCTTTGTTGTTGATTTAATCTTACCAAAGAAATAAATATCTGTATAATTGTTATCAGTTTTCAATATATATAGTTTTAAACTATATCCTATAAAATAAAGGATTTCTGGTCTCGTTGTCTTATTTTTAATTAGATATTTGTATAGCTAATAACTATATAGGGAGATGATAAGGTCATTTTTATCAAAAAAACCTCTAGACTTTTGTCTAGAGATATATCTTACTTTTTCTTCTTTAATATTTAGTAATCAACTCATCCATGTTCACTATTGAGTAGTAAAGTCATAAAATAAGGCGTTTTAATCAAAACTAAATCTTAAACTCGTTCTTGAAGCCAAGAAGACGTATAGGACATGTTCTCACTGTTATAGCTATTCCAAATAAAATAGCCCAAAATCACCAAGACCACTAGGAAACATATTCCCAATACTGCTAACCAAATGATTTGCTTCTTTAAACTATCATACTCACTCATATAGCCATTATGAAGTTTTATAAGCTCGTCTCTCTTTTTATTGCTTGACTCTTTTGCAATGGCAATCTCAAGCTCGTACATTTGATGTTTCCAAGAATTCCGCTTGGAAGTCACTTTTTTCAATTTTTTATTTGAAAGACTACTGTCCCCTTTCTCAAATTTATTTTTTTTAGTCATATTTCCCTCTAAAATCTTCTTTTAGTTCATATTATTATAACATATATAAAACTATCTGAAAAGTTCATTTTTGGTTAAAATTTTAAGAAAGAGAATTAAATCATGAAAAAGAACCAGAGGCTATCTTCTTATGTTATACTCTATGTATGCATAAGAAAACCGTTATTGATTTTAAAGAACTTGGCGTCAGACAAATCTTCACTCACGCCATAAAAGAGATAAAAACCAAAGACATTAAGGAAGTTAAATCACTTATAAATCAAATAGAAGCCTATCAAGAAAAAGGCTATTTTGCTGTAGGCTATGTAGCCTATGAAGCTTCTCAGGCCTTTGAACCTAAATTTCAAATTTTTGATAGCCCATTAATGTCAGAGTATCTTCTCTATTTTACTATTCACGATACTGTTCAAACAGAGTCTATCCCTCTTGCTTATGAGCCTGTTCCCTTACCAGAATCTTGGCAAGAACTAACTTCTGCAGAGGAATACAAGGCTGCTATTGAGCATATACACCACCATATTCGTCAAGGAAACACCTACCAGGTCAATTTTACCGTCCAACTTCAACAGAACATAACAGCTGATCCATTTGCCATCTACAACCGATTGGTTGTTGAGCAAAATGCACATTACAATGCCTTTATTCAACATGATGATGTCTCCATCATTTCCATAAGTCCTGAACTCTTCTTTAAAAAAGATGGTGATATATTGACCACACGTCCTATGAAAGGGACAACAAATCGTGGCTTGACAACTGAAACTGACCTTAAACAAGCACAATGGCTTGCTCATGATCAGAAAAATCGCTCTGAAAATATGATGATTGTAGATCTTCTTAGAAATGACATGAATCGTATTTCAAAAATAGGGAGTGAAAATGTAAAAAGACTTTGCCAGGTTGAACAATACTCTACTGTTTGGCAAATGACTTCAACTATTGAGACGCAACTCCTACCAAACAGTCGTTTGGATGACATCTTCCAAGCCCTTTTTCCTTGTGGATCTATTACAGGAGCACCAAAAATAGCTACTATGGCAATTATTAAAAACGTCGAAAAACAAGCTCGAGGCGTCTATTGTGGAGCCATTGGTATCTTGCTACCTAATGGACCAACTATTTTCAACGTAGCCATCCGAACACTTCAAATGCAGGGAAACAATGCTATATATGGAGTAGGCGGTGGAATCACCTGGGACAGCAAATGGGAAGCTGAATATGAAGAAACAAGGCAAAAATCAGCTATTCTATACCGTCAAAATCCTAGATTTGATCTTATCTCAACTGGACGGATTCATCAAGGTAAACTACTCCATCTTAAAGAACATCTCAATCGTCTACAAGAGTCCAGTCGCTATTTTGCTTATCCTTTCAATAAAAAAGAAGTTCAAAATCAAGTCGAAGATTTGTGTCAGTCCCTTGATTTTGACACAGACTACCGTCTTAAATTGTCCCTTGCAAAAGATGGTAAACTTACTTTTGAACATGCTCAATTAACAGAATTAGACGATGATTTTTGTCAAGCAAGATTAGTTAAGCAAACACATCCTTTGAATAACCCCTATACCTACTTTAAAACAAGTTATCGACCACACATTAGTCTAGGACCTCATGAGCAAATCTACTATAATCAAAAGAAAGAACTTTTAGAAACTTCTATCGGTAACCTCGTTCTTAAAATCAAGGACCAACTCTACACTCCACCTGTTCACCTCGGTCTTTTAAACGGTATTTACAGACAAAGCCTCATTGCTAATAATCAGGTCACAGAGAAAGTTTTGACTCTGGAAGATTTAAAACAGGCTCAAGCCATCTATGGCTGTAATGCTGTGAGAGGGTTGTATGAATTGAGGGTAGATTTCTAAAATATGGATTTAAAATTGTGAAATTTCATTTTCTAGAAATCAATCACTACTTCTCTTGATAAAAAATCAACAATTTAATAGTAAAATAAAGTATAATACTTACTGATAGTTATTAAAATTACTGCTTCTATTAGGTTTTAAATTTTTGAACATTCTAGAAAGGATAAATACGTTTAATGAAAAAATTTAAAGGCTTGACTTCTGCAGAAGTTCAAGCAAGTAAAAACGCTCATGGCGATAATAGGCTCTCTAGTAAAGAGGCTAACTCGCTGCTTTCAATTTTTATTGAAGCCTTCCAGGATCAATGGATTCTCATCCTCTTGGCTGCCTTAGGATTAAAAATCATCTTCAACTTTGTTGCAATGATTTTTCCTGCTATTGGGGAGGCTAATTGGTATGAGGCTATCTCACTAATTTTTGCCATTTTGATGTCTACAGGGTTCTCAGCAGTCTCTCAATACCGTAATGAGCAAAAATTCAATATTCTCCAAGAAGAGGCTTCAAAAACTAATGCTAAGGTTTATCGAGATGGTAAACTTAAAGAGATTCTCGTGGATGATGTTGTAAAAGGGGATCAAATTCTCCTTCAATCAGGGGACAAGATTCCAGTTGACGGTATCATCTTGGAAGGTAAATTAAAAGTAAACCAAGCTGTCTTAAATGGTGAAAGCGAGGATGCCACAAAACTTCCTCTTGGTGACCGAGAAGAGCCAGATTCTTCAGACCTCTTTACGGAGTTTAAGGTCTTCCGTGGTACAGTCGTAACTTCAGATGAAGCTGTGATTGAAGCTACACAAATTGGTGATAACACCGTTTTAGGAAGTATCAATACGTCTCTTCAAGAAGATAGTAAAAATTCACCATCTAAAGAAAAACTTAACAAGCTTGCAAGAAACATCGGGGTCCTCGGTTATAGTGCAGGTGCTGCCTATTCAGTAATCAACCTTGTATTAGGCTTTATTGCCCTAAATAAAGCTAACAACCTCAATGGTGGCTCGATTTTCCTTCTTATCATTGAAACAATTCTCTTTGCGGTTACAATCATCATCATGGCTGTCCCAGAAGGACTTCCAATGATGTTAGCACTCGTTTCCTCAATGAACTCAGGTCGACTTTTAGCTCAAAATATCCTAGTCCGCCATCCTGATACTATTGAAACTGCTGGATACATGAATATTCTCTTCAGTGATAAGACTGGTACAATCACAGAAGGTAAACTATCTGTAGTTGACTTCTTCCTTGGGGATGGAACACTTTATGCAGCTACTGGTGAAACTGATGCTCCAGATTTTGATACGATGTCAGATAGTCTTAAAGCTGAAATAATTAATGGTATCGGTCTTAATAACGATGCCATGGTTGCTGATGGTAATGCTGTTGGTAGTAATGCTACTGACCGTGCACTTCTTGACTTCTTGATTGGACGTTCTCAACTTGATTTCGATACTAATACAATTACTGAGAAGCAACAATTCAACTCAGCAACAAAATTCGCAAGTGTAACGACTAACGATGGAAAAACCTACATCAAAGGTGCTCCAGAATTTATCCTAAATGACTGCTACTACTATCTTGATAAAGATGGTCATAAACAAAACTTTACAGATGATATTAAAGCTCGTTTTCAAGAGTTATCATTGGAACAAGCTAACCGTTCAATGCGTTTGCTTGCCATCCTCAATACAGATGGTAATGATAAAGTCTTGATTGGTATCGTATGTATCCGTGATAACGTTCGCTCTTCAATTAAACAAACCGTTGAAACAATGAACCGTGCGGGTGTTCAAGTAGTTATGGTGACTGGTGACCGTAAAGAAACCGCTGTTGCTATCGCTAAAGAAGCAGGTATCGTCACTGGAGAAAATGACCTTGTCCTTACTCACGATGAACTTTCTGCCCTCTCAGATCAAGAACTTAAACAACAATTGCCTCACTTAAAAGTGGTAAGTCGTGCCCTTCCAATGGATAAAAAACGTCTTATTGAGGTAGCTCAAGAACTCGATATGGTAGCTGGTATGACGGGTGATGGGGTCAATGACTCACCAGCCCTTAAATCAGCTGATGTTGGTTTCTCAATGGGTGATGGTACTGAAGTCGCACGTGAAGCCTCAGATATCGTTATCTTAAACAACTCATTGACTTCTATTGAGAAAGCCGTTCTCTATGGACGCACCATGAGTAAGTCAGTAAGTAAATTTATCATCTTCCAATTAACTGTTAACGTAACAACTATTGCCATGTCACTTCTCTCACCACTTTTGGGTCTCAAAGAGCCATTTACAATCATCCAAATTCTCTGGGTTAACCTTATCATGGACACACTTGCTGCCCTTGCCTTTGGTGAAGAGCCTGCGCTAGATCGTTATATGAACGAAAAACCAGTAGCTAAGAAAGCAAATATTCTTACTGGTTATATGAAATCCGCTATCGGAGTTGCAAGTGCCTTCATTACTCTTGTATGTTTAGCCATTCTTAAAAATGTTGGTGGTATCCAAGACTTTATCACAAATGGAACTGGTAACTTTGAAATGGTAACAACCTTTACATTTACAGTATTTATCTATGCTGTTATTTTCAACTCATTTAATACACGTAGTAATGGCTTCAATATTTTTGAACATATCGGTAAAAACAAGAAATTCTTAATCGTTATGATTTCTATTGCTGTTGTTCAAACCCTTATTATTCAATTTGGTGGAAAAGTATTTAGTACTGTTCCGATGGATATTCAACACTATATCATTGCTCTTCTTATTGCTGTATTGATTATACCAGCAGATTTCATTCGAAAAGCTCTAACTAAAAACAAATAAGATATGAGGTATTGCAAATCTTCAAAGTGATAAAAAGGACTAGGTTTTACTCCCAATCCTTTTTCTAAATTTCTAAAGGTAACCTATGAAAAAATAAGAGCAATATTATTCTATTATTGCTCTATAACAAAAAAGGTTTTAAATGAACTGCACCCCAAAAGTTAGACAAAAAAATCTAACTTTTGGGGTGTTTTTATTATGAAACTAACTTATGAAGATAAAGTTCAAATATATGAATTGAGAAATCAAGGAGAAAGCTTTAAACGACTTTCAAATCAATTTGGGGTGAACGTTTCTGGTCTAAAATATATGGTGAAATTAATTGACCATTATGGAATAAACATCATCAAAAAGGGAAAGAATCGTTATTATTCTCCTAAATTAAAGCGAGAAATGATTGATAAAGTTCTACTTGAAGGTTGTTCTCAACAAAGTGTTTGCCTGGACTATGGCCTCTCAAATTAAGGGTTGCTTAACAATTGGATAGCACAATACAAGAAAAATGGGTATACTCTTCTTGAGAAAAGAAGAGGGAGAGTGCCTAAAATGGGGAGTAAACCAAAGAAGAAACCCGAAGAGATGACAGAGCTAGAGCAACTTCAAGCAGAAAATGAGTACCTGAGATCGGAGAATGCTATTCTAAAAAAGTTGAGAGAACTCCGATTGAGGGACGAAAAGGAGCAAGAAGAAAAACAGAAATTGTTCAATGATTGGTAACAGAGTTTCCTTTAGATATCCTTCTAAACATTATCAAACTTGCTCGTTCAACCTATTATTACCACTTAAAGAAACTGAATCAAGTAGATAAAAATCAATCTATCAAAGTGGAAATACAAGCCATTTATGATGAACATAAGGGAAATTACGGATATCGTCGAATAACTCTTGAATTGAGGAATCGTGGTTTTGTAGTGAACCAGAAGAAGGTCCAACGTCTGATGAAGCTCCTTGGTTTAAGTTCCCAAATTCGTCGTAAACACAAATATTCTTCATACCAAGGAGAAGTTGGCAAGAAAGCAGATAACCCTTATCCAACGGCAGTTTGAAGCAGCCAACCCAATGGAAAAGTGCTACACAGATGTGACAGAGTTTGCCATTCCAAATAGCACACATAAATTGTATTTATCGCCTGTTTTAGATGGTTTCAACAGCGAAATTATCGCTTATAATCTCTCAACTTCACCAAACTTAGAACAAGTGAAATCTATGTTAGACCAGTCCTTCACAGAGGAGCATTATGAAAATACAATTCTCCATAGTGATTAAGGTTGGCAATACCAACATCAGTATTATCATCAATTTTTAGAGGATAAAGGGATCCAACCATCCATGTCACGTAAGGGAAATAGTCCAGACAATGGTATGATGGAGTCTTTCTTTGATATTCTTAAGTCTGAGATGTTTTATGGTTACGAGAAGATGTTTCACTCACTTGAGCAATTGGAACAAGCTATTGTAGACTATATTGATTATTACAATAACAAACACATTAAGGTAAAATTAAAAGGACTTGGTCCTGTGCAATACAGAACTAAGTCCTTTGTGTAAATTAATTGTCTAACTTTTTGGGGTCAGTACAAATCGAGCTTTTTTCTTTATGTTACTTAAACTGACTAGGAGTTCCTGTATATCCTGACCAGTCCTTACTATAAAAGCGATCATTCAATTTATAGCTAGGTGCAGGTGTTGGATTACTAACGAAAGAATCAACGACCCTGTCAAAGGCTACCCAACCTTTCCAGCCCATATGAATAGTGTCTTGCATAAAGTAAGGTTGATCGCCATCTTTTGAGAAATCTGCAATATTGGTAAATCCTTGACTTTCCAATTGATAACGGATTTTAGAAACCGTAGCATCATACATGTCCTGATTAAGTCCAGTATAAGCCATCCACTTGCTATTAACAGGTGGAATGACAAATATGACATTTGTATTTGACTTGGCAAATTGATTAAGAACCAGCTGTAAATCACCATATTCTTGAGAAACTTCATAGGAAAGATTTTTCTGGAAACCTTTAAGTTTACCAATCTTCTTAGATAAGCGTTCCTTATAAAAACGGTCATCAATTCCAAAGTCATTTGATTTGGTATGTGCTTCTGCATCTCTTATAGCAAGCTGATCAAGGGCATCATAAGAGAATTGGTCTGGTAACTCTTTAAGATAAGGAAGAACCTTCTTGTCATAATTAGCGTTATTTGACGCTGCTAAAGGGCTAAACAAGCTATCTTCTCGCCTATTTAGCTCTGCCATGAATTGAATATAGGTTTTATCGACAGTATTGAGATCTTGTCCTTTGGCCACTTTAGAAAGTTGAGATTTCATCGTTATCTCAGGTTTCATCTCTAAGATACGTTTAGCAGCATACTGTGAATTTGCATCCGTCTGATTTTGACTTAGGAAACTACTAAGTTGGTCGTTATTAAAGAACTGCTGAAAAGCTGCAGAATTATAACCTTTTTTAGTGAACCATTGCGGAGACAAGACATACACAGCTGTACCGTTTTGTAATTCTGGAAGCATTTGTTGCATTCCCAAATATTGATTTAGAGAAGCTGACCCACGTTGTCCAATAAAGTATGGGCGATAGTTACGGTCGTATTTCTCTGCTAAAACAGCTGGATGAAGGGCATCAAAACGTAACCACTCACTAGACCCAAAGTAAGGTACAAAACGATGATTCTGGTCTGAAAGAGCGGTAGTTTTATTTTTCCGACTTTTAAAGTTCTCATTCGTCAGCGTTACTGCACTACGTTTTTCAGCCTCATAACTATATTTTCTGCCTTGTGGGTAGGCATATATAACTACTACTACCAAAACCAGGGCACAAATTACTGGACCAAAAATCTGCCATAAACGCTTAAGCATTGCGAAGCTCCGTTACCCCTTCAACAATCTTATTAGCTGTGTTCCAATCATCACGACCAAATTCTGAAACTGGGACACGAATATCAAAACGTGATTCCAATTCAACGATAAGTTCAACAGTTCCCATTGAATCAAGAACACCAGCATCAAAAAGGTCTTCATCCATCATGTCAGATACATCTTCCATGAACAGTTCATCAATAATTTCAATGACTTCTGCTTTTACATCCATTTTTAAATTTCCTTTACTTATTTTTTAGTGAACCAGAGATCATTCAAGAATCCAGAGAAAATCAAGAATGATAGCATAACTGTATTAAATGTGATAAAGATTCCCAAAGCCTTGGTCCATTTATTTTCGGGAAGAGGCTTAAGTCCTGCTTTTTTACGATCTTTATTAATGGTTTTCTTTTTACGTAACCAAGCATCGTTAATAACTAGACCAATACCATGGAATATACCATAAGCAATATAGTACCAAGTAATCCCATGCCAAAATCCCATAACCATCATATTGATGATATAAGCAACATTCGATGTGGTGTTACGATTTTTGAAAACCTTATTTCGCATGAGTACTATGACTAAGCGCATAAAGACAAAATCACGGAACCAAAACGACAGACTCATATGCCAGCGATTCCAAAATTCCTTCATATCACGGGAAATGAACGGTTTGTCAAAGTTAATAGGACTCTTAGTCCCCATTAGATTTGAAACTGCGAGAGCAAACATTGAGTAACCCGCAAAGTCAAAGAAGAGATCAAACCCATAAACGTACATAACACCTAATGTGGGTAGATTAAAGATACCGCCTTGGCTCAATGCTTGTGCTTTTAATGGTGGTAAAAGCATACTCCCGAAAATCTGAGCTAAAACAAACTTATAAAGAAAACCAAGCATAATATATTTTACAGCTTGCTCTAACATGTTCAGCAGCTCGTCACGATTAGGAATTGACTGATAATCTTCATTAAAACGTTTGAAGCGATCAATGGGACCACTTGTGAAGGTCGGCATAAAGAGCATGAAGCGGAGGGATTCCCCTAGTGTGAACTCTTTAAGAACTCCATCACGCATCTCGATAATCATACCAACCGCACGGAAGGTTAAATAAGAGATGCCGAGAAAGTTTAAAAGTGACTGGGTTCCGTTAATGATAGGCTCTACCTTAACAAGAATCAAGGGAAGAACAACAAGAAACGAGTGCAAATAGAAGACCCATTTATTATCCCTTTGACTACGATAACGTTTGTATGAGTATACCCAGATGATTTGCCAGACAATATAGAAAAGCAAAGCTAAGATTTGGCTAGCATGGGTACCTGTCAGAGCAAGAACGATAAAGGTAATACTTACCAAGCATTCATAAATAGCAAAGCGCTTTTTAAAGAATAGACCTATAAAGATTGGTAATAAGGCTATTCCAAGATAGATGAAATAGAAAGGATTACCGTAGGGTTCTAAATGGGGAAGCTGTTTCAAGAAGTCTATCATCGGTTATTAACCTCACTGATGAGTCCCTTGATATCAATTTTCCCATTTGGTGTAAGAGGCAAGCTCTCACGATAGAGGAACTTAGTAGGCATCATGTATGACATCATGATATCTTCCAAGTCAGCTTTGATAGCCTTAGTAATATCGATGTCACGCTCAAACTGGTCACGTACGCCATCCTTAAGAATCACATAAGCCAAGAGGTTCTGAACCTTATGGTCTTTGTTATAACGTGGGACAGCTACTGCTGAATCGATATACTTAGACTTATTAAGGTTTTGGGAAACATCTTCTAACTCAATACGGAAACCATTAAATTTAATCTGAAAGTCCATACGACCACTGTAAAGAAGGAGACCCTCATCAGTCATAGTCCCCACATCACCAGTATGGTAAGCAGGTAGACCATTAAACTCGAAGAAGGCTTCCGCAGTCTTTTCAGGATTATTCATATAACCTTTTGAAACTGCAGGACCTGATACGATAATTTCACCCTGCTGACCATTTGGAAGGATATTACCGTCTTCATCGATAATATAAGTTGGTGAATCTTCCTTGGTATAACCAATCGGTAGACGATTAAGAGTAGCTAGCATCTCATCAGTTACCGCTACTGCTGACAAGGCAACAGTAGCCTCAGTTGGTCCATAAGCATTGACAATACGTGCTTCTGGGAAACGTTGGCGGAGTTTCTGAGCAGTCTTGACAGTCAACTCTTCCCCATCGAAATAGAAATGCGTAATTTCTGGCATCTTCTCTGCATTGAAGTCTTCAGACAACATTGCCATATCTGCAAATGATGGCGTGGATGTCCAAATGGCAATTGGAAGTGAAAAGATAGTTTCAAATAGTTGCTTGAAGTCCTGAGTAATAGCTGAAGGAAGCGCATAGAGTGTTCCTCCAAGTGCCAAAGTTGGCGCCCAGTACATTACTGATAGGTCAAATGAATAAGGCGGTTGAGCCAACATTTGAGGACGTTTTGGAGTCGCAAATTCCTTGTCTGTAATCATCCAGTTGGTGAAACTAAGAAGGTTATTATGCGAAATCTGAACTCCTTTAGGTTTACCTGTAGTCCCTGATGTGAAGATGATGTAATAAGTATCATCACCTTTAACAGGGTGGGTTACTTCATAAGTAGTCTTGTTAGCAAAACTTTCCTTCACTTGATCCAATGTCAAGATTGATGCTTTAACATCCTCTAGTGGGAAGGCGTTAATAGCAATAATCAGACTCGGCTCTGCCACTTCAACAATAGCTGTCACGCGCTCAAGAGCTGAGTGACTATCAATTGGTATATAGGCGTGACCAGATTTAGTTAAAGCTACGAAAGTTGCCAACATTTCATATTCTTGACCGCCATAAACTACAACAGGTGATTTTTCTGGGATATCAAGGCTATCAATCTTAGCAGCTAAACTATCCGAATCGGCTTTCAAATCGCCGTAAGTATGGACTTCCCCTAAAATATTGTAAACAGGAAAGTCGGGTTGTGATTGAGCAAACTGCTCAATCGTTTCAATCATATCTTTAATTTTTGTACTCGTCATTATTCTTCCTAAAATTCGTTATAGATAAAATTACCTTGACCTTGTCCTAGGTAATTGTAGAGATAAATTAGGGCCATAAAAATGGCGAAATAAAGCAAAGTTTGTCCTAAAAAGACGAGGACATTTTTGTGTTTTAACATTCTAATTTTTGATACCTTTTTTATATAACATCCTTTATATTTTACCATCTTATCGGTATTTTTTCCAATAAAAAAGAAAAAATGGTAGTGTAAAATAAGTTGTGTAAACACAAAAAGGAATAAATCCGTTATAGTAGAGTTGCAAAACATTACTAGAAAGAGATTTATTCCTATGACTCAGTTTACCACAGAACTACTTAACTTCCTAGCCCAAAAGCAAGATATTGATGAATTTTTCCGTACTTCTCTTGAAACAGCAATGAATGATCTGCTTCAAGCAGAGTTATCAGCCTTTTTAGGGTATGAACCTTACGATAAATTAGGCTATAATTCTGGGAATAGTCGTAACGGAAGCTATGCACGGAAATTCGAAACCAAATATGGGACTGTTCAGTTGAGTATTCCTAGAGATCGTAATGGGAACTTTAGTCCAGCTTTGCTTCCCGCTTATGGACGTCGAGATGACCACTTGGAAGAGATGGTTATCAAACTCTATCAAACCGGTGTAACGACTCGAGAAATTAGTGATATCATCGAGCGAATGTATGGTCATCACTATAGTCCTGCCACAATTTCTAATATCTCAAAAGCAACTCAGGAGAATGTCGCTACTTTTCATGAGCGAAGCTTAGAAGCCAATTACTCTGTTTTATTTCTTGACGGAACCTATCTCCCCTTAAGACGTGGAACCGTTAGTAAAGAATGTATTCATATCGCACTTGGCATTACACCAGAAGGACAGAAGGCTGTTCTTGGATATGAAATCGCCCCAAATGAAAACAATGCTTCTTGGTCCACCCTGTTAGACAAGCTTCAAAACCAAGGAATCCAACAGGTTTCTCTTGTAGTGACCGATGGCTTCAAGGGGCTTGAACAGATTATCAATCAGGCTTACCCATTAGCTAAACAACAACGTTGCTTAATTCATATTAGTCGAAATCTAGCTAGTAAAGTGAAACGAGCAGATAGAGCGGTTATTCTGGAGCAATTTAAAACGATTTATCGTGCTGAAAATTTAGAAATGGCAGTGCAAATTTTAGAGAACTTTATCGCCGAATGGAAACCAAAGTATAGGAAAGTCATGGAAAGTCTGGAGAATACGGATAATCTTTTAACTTTTTATCAGTTTCCCTACCAGATTTGGCATAGCATTTATTCGACAAACCTCATTGAGTCTCTTAACAAAGAAATCAAACGTCAAACGAAAAAGAAGGTTCTTTTTCCTAACGAGGAGGCTCTGGAACGTTATTTAGTTACCCTGTTTGAAGATTATAATTTCAAGCAAAATCAACGCATCCATAAAGGGTTTGGCCAATGTGCTGACACACTTGAAAGCTTATTTGATTAACATTCTTCAACTCTACTTGAGTGTTTACACATAATTATTGACAGTATCGAAAAAATAAATCAATTTCATTTCTTTTTCATCTCTTACTTTCATTAATAAATAATACATTTAATAGCAAAAAAAAAAACAGAGCCTAAACGCTCTGAAATTTTTAATTATTTTGTGTTTTTTGGGCTGTCTGCATACGATAGTACATTCCCTTAGTCCTCATTAATTGATTATGTGTTCCATGTTCAACGATATCACCATTATTCATTACCAAAATAAGGTCTGCATTCTCAATGGTGGATAATCTATGAGCAATAATGAAACTCGTCCGACCTTTCATCAGTTTAGCAAAAGCTTCTTGAATAAGGAGCTCCGTACGGGTATCAATACTTGATGTTGCTTCATCCAAAATAAGAATTTTAGGAACATTGACAAATATACGAGCAATAGTTAGTAACTGACGTTGACCTTGTGAAAGAGATTGCCCTGCATCTCTCAAGAAAGTGTCGTAGCCTTGAGGTAATTGTTTAATAAAGAAATCAGCATTAGCTGCTTTGGCTGCTGCAACTACTTCCTCTCGACTAGCTTTTGGATTGCCATAGGCAATATTATCATGGATAGTAGCTACTTTAAGCCAAGTTTCTTGTAGAACCATCCCAATCTGCTTGCGAAGACTCTCACGGGTATAATACGTAATATCTCGACCGTCTAGCAAAATTTGACCCTTATCCAAGTCATAAAAACGCATGAGAAGATTAATCAAAGTAGATTTTCCTGCTCCTGTTGGGCCAACAATAGCAACGGTACTCGCAGCAGGAATATCAATACTCAAATCCTTAATAAGAGGTTTATTTTGCAAATAGCCAAATTGAACATGATCAAATTGAAAATGTCCCTGAACTTCTGCTTCGTCCAAAACCGCATTTCCCGTTTCTGGTATTTCATCTTCATCTAAAATCATATATAGACGATCAGCACAGGCTAAAGCACTTTGAAGTTCAGATAGGACAGATGAAATATCATTAAAAGGTTTGGTATACTGAGTGACATAGTTTAGGAAGGTAGTCAATTGTCCCACTGTAAATGTGCCTCCCGACATGATGCGATAGGCACCAACACCTGTAATGAGAGCGTAAAGCAAGCTATTAAAAAAACGTGTAGCTGGGTTAACCGCTGACGAGTAAAAGATGGCTCCCTGTGAATAGTTAGCATACTTACCATTAACCTCATTAAAATTGAGAACCATCTGGTCTTGAGCATTTAGAATTTGTACCAGAGCTTCCTGAGTTAGACTTTCTTCGATCAGCTGAGTCTGTTTGCCTCTCCACTTGGTTTGATTGCGATAGAGTTGATAACTCTTCCTAGCAATGAAACGAGTCACAAGCATTGATAAAGGTGTCATCACTAGAACTAAGAGCATCATGAACCAGTCTAAGCGAGCCATGGTAATGATTATGACAAAGATGGTCAAAAGTCCAACGAAAAATTGATTAAAGAACATAAGGAGACCATTATTCAATTGGTCACTATCTGTAGTCACACGGCTAACCATGTCTCCAGTTCCTTGACGATCAAGATAACTGAATGGAATAGCATGAATTTTCATCATGACTCGTTCACGTAAACTTTCGCTATAAGAATAAATCAATCGATTATAAATCAAAGGGTTAAGCCACTGGATTGCACTATTAGCTAAGATAAGCAAAAACATCTGCCAAATCAAACGTGACATCAAAAAGACAGCATTCATCTTAAGAACAGCATCTACTGCATCGCCAAGCAAAATAGGGAAGTAAACAGTCAAAGCAACTTGAACAATGGTCCCAACAGTTGCTAAGGCAAAGAGGTAACGCTGACTTAGGATATCTTTACATAATCGTTTAAGCGTTGACTTGTTATTTCTAGCCTTCATCAGCGACCACCTTTTGATGTTGAGAATAATGAATGTCTTGATAGATTTTATTAGTGACAAGCAATTCTTCATGATTACCAAGACCAACTTGATGTCCCTTATCAAGCACCAAAATTTGATCAACAGCTTTTAAGCTATTTGTTCTCTGTGAAATAATAATCAAACTAGTTGATTTAAGATTTTCTCTGATAGCCGCTAGTAGACGACTTTCAGTCAAATAATCTAAAGCCGAGGTCGAATCATCCAAAATTAAGAATGGTGCTGGTCGCATCAAAGCACGCGCAATAGTAAGACGCTGACGCTGACCACCCGAAAAATTACGGCCAAAAGACTCCACTGGCTCATCTAAGCCAAGCTCCTTTTCTCTTACAAAATCAGAAGCCTGAGCCATGTCAAGAGCATGCCACAGTTCTTGATCACTTGGTTCGTAATCAAGTCCCAATGACAAGTTTGAACGAATGGTTCCCCTAAACAACTCAGCTTTCTGTGGGACATAGGCAACCCAAGACCGCCACTCTTTGAGATTATTCGGCGACAACTGATTCTTAAAGATAGTCAAACTACCAAACTGAGGTTTATAAAGATTCATAATTAAATTGACCAAGGTCGATTTACCCGAACCTGTACCTCCAATAATCCCCAGAGACTCACCTTCAAAAGTCTTAAAGTCGATTTCTTGTAGCGATGGTTGACTAGCTGTAGGATAAGTAAAAGTCATCTTGTCAATTTCAAGAGCTATGCTTGGTTGATTTGGTTTCTTAATTATTAAAGGCGCTTCAATATCCTCATCTTGAAGATTGAAGATAGCTTGGACTCGTTTTGCCGAAATAAAGCTTTGGTTGAGATTCGTCAACATCATAGCTAATTTAAGGAGCTCCGCCAAAATCTGCAAAAGATAATTAACCAAGGCGATTAGCATACCTTGAGACAAAAGACCACCTTGAATTTGCACATTTCCTTGCCAAAGTATAGCAATTAAGGTCATATTAACAACCAAGAATGTCAAAGGACTAATGAGACTTGATATCACCCCTGTTTTAAGTTGCCACTTCTTCAACTCTTTATTGACAGTGGTAAAGTTATCTAATTCACGCTCACTCTGACCAAAAGCACGAATAACCCTCATGCCCTCGAGTTGTTGACGAGTATTGGTCACAATTGATTCATTAATCAATCGAATCTTAGCATACAGAGGATTGACAATACGACTAGCTAGTACAATTATAAGAGACAATACCAAGACCATACCAATAAACCATAAGGTTAAACGTGGGCTGATACGGAATGCCATAATAATGGCTCCCGTCACAATTATTGGTGCCCTTAAAAAGAGTCTTAAAAACTGATTAATACCTGTTTGAATTTGAAAGGTATCTCCAGTCAAACGTGTTACCAAACTTGAAGTACCTATCTCATCACGCTTTTCCTTTGACAATCGCATTATTTTTGCATACAAATCATTTGTTAAAGCTTGGGCATAGCCAACTGCTGCCCTAGATGAAAAATACTGTGCTGAAATAGCAACGACAACCCCAATCACGGCAAGTCCGAACAAGAGAAAAATCATCATAAACAGATGATTTTGGTCTCTATTTGGAATAGTTATATCGACAATTCCAGCAATCACCATAGGAACTAAGAGTTCGAAACTAGCTTCGATTAATTTAAAAACAGGTCCCAGGATACTATCTTTAACAAATCCTTTGAAATAAACTAATAATGCTTTCATTTGTCTTTCCTTAAGAATGGAGGTGGTTACTCTTAGAGACGAGAGAATATTCGCATCAGAAAGAGATTCAACTGCACTTCTTTGGCGTAATAAATATTTCCACCATTTGTATAAAGTTTTCCCCCACCATAATACATGGCAACAGGTTGATAATAAGTATAGGTTTTCCCACTAGTGTTTCCTAGACTTGGAGCAACGACATCTTTAGAATAGGCATTTGCTAGTTCAACGGTGTTAACACCACCGTTATCAGCAACATAATCAATATAGGTCTTACCAAAGTTATAAGCTTGCACTGCTGTCCAAGGATCGACCTTATGGTGGACAGCTGCTTCAAGATTATCCGAAAGCACCCTCACCCCCTGACGGATACTTTCTTTTTGATCTGTAATGGAGTTGGTCACCCCCGTAGAACTTTCACTGGACTGCATTACGTCGTCTGTCTTTCCCTTGGTTTCTGTGTAAATCATAGCAAGAACCAAATCGACACTAGTTGTATTTTTAATGTCATCCTCTGCTAAGACCTCCTTAACCAGGGATTCATAAGTTAGGACATGTTGGATATTGGCATGGATTCGATAGCATTGGATACTTATTATGAACACTACGACAAAAACCACCAGACGTCTTATCCATTTAAACATATTATTTATTGACGATATCCTCGATATTTTTGATGAGAATAGAGTAGGTGCCATCAGGATTTTGAATAAATTCAACACTATCAGCATCCTGATAAACGTTATTCGGCACAATTAACTCAATCCCATTTGATAACGATAGTTTTTGATTCTCCAATTTTTTAATTTGACGAGAATGGTCAATATCTGAAACCGAAATGGGTTCAGGAATAGCTTCTTTTAGCTCATCAACGAAGGTCAAACGAGCAGTCAAATTATTATCAAAGAGCTGGTCCGCTAATTTTTCAGGTGACAACTCTTGATCTTCTTCCAAATTATTGAAAATAGCAGATTTCATTTTTCCTTGGAAGTTAAAGTCATCCTGATTAAAATTCTCAGCAATCTTCTGAGCAGTATCTTCAACCATCTTAATCGATTTTTTAACAGACTGCTCAGGTTGGACCTGCAACAGATTTTCAGAGAAATAATTGGCAAAACTACCATTATGCTTAATACGTTTTTCAATCAGATAATACTGCTTACTACTACGGTTGATAACCAAAGCTTCATCTGGTGTCTGGGCCGCAGAAGGCAGATTATTTTGTGACAACTGAATAGGATGCTGACTATTTCCCAAAGAATGAACCAAACTATCCTTAAGAGCAATGCGCAAGAAAGCAAAATATTCTTGACCTTCTTTATCAAACTGAATAAAGACCAAATCATTGGTCTTTTGATCTTCAGAAATGACAAATTCTTCCTTCCAAAGTTTGGAAATTTTGACTGAACTTTCCATCAAATCATTTCCTATATGACTGATGAAAACATTCTCTGTATCGAAATACCCTCGTTTAGCCTCATCAGAAAAAACCTTAGAGAGTTTCTTTCTAAAATACTCATCTAAACGTGGCGTTATTTCAATAGGTGATTCTGCCAAAACCAGCTCCGTATCATTTGGCGAAAACTGATGAATGATAATGCGTTTAATATATAGATCTAACATAATTTATTAATAGAGTGGGAAAGCATCTGTAAGAACTTTAACGTCTCCACGAATGCGTTCCAAAACTTCAGGTTTATCGTGATTTTCCAAAGCTTCAACCATCCACTCTGCAATCTGACGGCTCTCAGCTTCACCCATACCACGGCTTGTAATTGCTGGACTACCGACACGAATACCAGATGTTTTGAATGGAGATAACTGCTCATAAGGAATACTATTTTTGTTCAAAGTAATATTTACTTCTTCAAGAACGTTTTGCGCAACCTTACCATTTTCGACAACTTTAGTAACATCAACCAAGAAGAGATGATTATTAGTTCCACCTGAGATTACTCGGAAATCTGGATGTTGGTTGAAAACGTCCGCCATGGCAGCAGCATTCTTGATAACATTTTCACCGTATTCCTTAAAGGCAGGGTCAAGTGCTTCTTTAAGAGCGACAGCCTTGGCAGCAATAACGTGTTCCAGTGGGCCACCTTGCAAACCAGGGAAGACCGCAGAATTCAATTTCTTAGCGATATCTTCATCATCAGTCAAAATCAAACCACCACGAGGTCCACGAAGTGTCTTGTGGGTTGTTGTAGTTGTCACATGTGCATAAGGAACCGGACTTGGATGATGACCAGAGGCTACAAGACCTGCAATGTGAGCCATATCTACCATGAGGTAAGCACCTACAGCATCAGCGATTTCACGGAATTTAGCAAAATCAATGATACGTGAGTATGCTGAAGCCCCTGCCACGATAAGTTTGGGTCTCACTTCTTTTGCTTGAGCAAGGATAGCATCATAATCAAGAAGTTCACTTTCCTTATCAACATTGTAAGACACAAAGTTATAGGTCTTACCAGAGAAACTAACTGGTGCACCGTGTGTCAAGTGACCACCCGCTGACAAATCCATCCCCATAACTGTATCACCAGGTTGGATTAAAGACATGTAAACAGCAGCATTGGCTTGGCTACCTGAGTGAGGTTGCACGTTAGCAAATTTTGCCCCAAAAAGTTTCTTAGCACGTTCAATGGCAAGGGTCTCAACCACATCAATAACGGCTGTACCACCATAGTAACGTTTACCTGGATAGCCTTCTGCGTATTTGTTAGTCAAGAGCGTTCCTTGAGCAGCCATAACGGCTTTAGAAACCACGTTTTCAGAGGCAATCAATTCAATATTATTTTGTTGGCGTTCTGCCTCAGCATCGATGGCGTTCCATAGTTCAGGGTCAAATGCTTTGTAATCTTCTTTATCAAAAATCATTGAGGTCTCCTTTGAGGTCTAATGGGCTTTCAAACAACTCACCCACAAACAGTCGAAAGTTATATCACTCTTTTTTAAGTCTCTGTTAGTCATTTTATTCCATAGTCAACTCTGGAAGAGCTGCCAATAGGTCATCTTTTGTTATTTTCCCTTGTCTGAGAATCCTAGCAGGTGAAACCGACAAATCCAAAATCGTCGAATCTACACCTAACAAGGCATTATCATCCTGATAGCCAGTCACCTGAAAATCAAATTGCGCTCTAATATCGTCGAAATGACGACCACTTTCCTTTCCAGACTTATTGGCTGATGGACCAATCAAAGGCCCCTCAGCTTGAATCAACTCTCTAGTTACGGGATGGTTTGGTAATCGAAATCCAACCGTTGCCAATCCTGAATTAATCCATCTAGGTACTTGATCATTAGCTTTTAAGATGATGGTCAGAGGTCCAGGCAAAAAAGCATCGTACAATTGTTTCAAATACTTGGGTTGCTCCTTTGAATAGAAAAGGATATCTTCATACGAGGCTACATTCAAATTCATGGCTTTGTCTCTAGGCCGATTTTTTAGCTCATAAACATAATCGACTGCCTTCTCATCCAAAGCCTTGGCAAACAGACCATATACGGTCTCTGTAGGGAGAACAACGGCCTCACCATTATTTAAAATTTCTCTTAACTGTTTCTTACTTTCCATCATCCATCACGACCATTCTATCCTGTCCAAATTGATCCTTAAGGATACGCACATGCTTATCTGGAAAATGTAGTGACAAAAGTTTCCTTAAATCTTCGCCTTGCTTATAGCCTATCTCAAAATAGAGTTTTCCTTGAGAATTTAGATACTTATCTGCGTCCTCAAGGATTTGTCTATAAATGGCAAGTCCATCTTCATCAGCAAACAAGGCCATCTTGGGCTCGCTAGTCAAGACATTTAAACCAACTTCGTCCTTATCATTTTCAGAAATATAAGGAGGATTCGACACAATAATATCAAAACTACCGGAGACATTTTCAAAAACATCCGATAGAACAAAGCTGATATCTACCTGATTTAGCTTAGCATTATCCTTAGCAAGTACCAAAGCGTCAGCTGATAAGTCACTAGCCGTCACTTGCCACATAGGACGACTCTTTTTCAGGGAGACCGCAATAGCACCACTGCCAGTGCCTATATCAAGAACCTTGAGCTCTGTGTTCGGGTTTTCTGCCAAAATTAGGTCCACTAATTCCTCAGTTTCAGGACGAGGAATCAAAACACGCTCATCAACATGAAAACGTAGACCATGAAATTCCTCATAACCTAAAATATATTGGGCAGGCTTGTGAGCCGTAAGTTGCGTGAAAATATGAGCTAAAAGATTTCCTTCTTCCTCCGAAACTTCCTGTCTCAATTGAAGAACAAAATGAGTCAAATCCCATTGTTTCAAACCACGATAAACAAAGGAAAGGGCCTCAGGTTCTTCACCGATAGCTTCAAGTTCCTTCTCATAACCGGCCAGGACATCCGCTAAAATCATTTATTAAGCTCTTCCAATTTTTGTGTTTGATCGTAAAGAACCAAAGCATCGATTATTTCATCCATTTTACCAGCCAAAATCGTATCTAATTTTTGAAGGGTCAAACCAATACGGTGGTCTGTGACACGGTTCTGTGGAAAATTATAAGTACGGATACGCTCTGAACGATCCCCTGTACCAACTGTAGATTTACGCTCTGCATCTTGCTCATCTTGAGCAATTTGTGCAAAATGGTCCGCAACACGCGCACGGATAATCTTCAGGGCTTTATCACGGTTTTTCTGTTGGGTACGTTCTTCTTGCATCTCAACTTTAATTCCAGTAGGAATGTGAACCATACGCACCGCAGTTGCAACCTTATTGACGTTCTGTCCACCGGCACCAGAGGCGTGATAAATATCGACACGAAGATCCTTAGGATCGATTTCGTACTCCATTTCTTCAACTTCTGGCATTACCAAAACAGTTGCTGTAGAGGTATGAACACGACCTTGACTTTCAGTCACAGGGACACGTTGTACACGATGTGCTCCAGACTCATATTTGAGTTTAGAGTAGACTGATTGTCCTGAAACCATGGCAACCACTTCCTTGATACCACCAACACCATTGTATGATGCTTCCATTACTTCAAAGCGCCACCCTTGTGTTTCGGCGTATTTTTGGTACATAGCTAGGAGGTCACCCGCAAATAAGGCAGCCTCATCTCCCCCAGCAGCCCCACGAATTTCAAGGATGATATTCTTGTCGTCATTAGGGTCTTTTGGCAAGAGGAGAATTTTCAAGCGTTCTTCATACTCTTCTTTAGCTGCTTTGGATTTTTTAAGTTCTTCCTTAGCCATTTCTTCCAAATCAGCATCACCACTAGCTTCCTTAATCATCTCTTCAGCATCTGAGATATTTTGGATAACTTGCTTGTACTCACGGTAAGCTATGACAGTTTCACGGGTGTTAGCCTCTTCACGCGACAACTCCATGAAGCGTTTAGTATCTGATACAACTTCAGGGTCGCTAAGCAATTCGCCCAATTCCTCATAACGGTCTTCAACCGCCTGCAACTGATCATAAATGTTCATTTGTTATTTTTCTCCTTATATACCTGATAGTTATCTTTAATTCTGTTTCAAAGGAACTATTCTTTCTCGAGGCGGATTAAACCAATGTTTTCGGCAAACCGAGATATAACTTTCGTGACCTCCAATTTGTACCTGTACCCCCTCATAGACTGGCTCACCATCTTCCATGCGTAGAACCATGGTTGCCTTTCTCGAACAGTAGTGACATATGGTCTTAATCTCTTCGATTTTATCAGACAAAAGCAAGAGATACTTAGATCCTTCAAATAGATTGTTTTGAAAATCATTTTTGAGACCAAATGCCATAACTGGGATATCTAACTCGTCAACAATTCGTGCCAAATCATAGACATTTGCACGAGTTAGAAACTGTGCTTCATCAATCAAAACGCAATAAGGCCGCGGACTTATATCATCAATGTAATCAAAAATATCCGTGTCATTCCCAATTGGATAAGCCTTACGTCTCATACCAATACGACTGGAGATATAGCCGACCTCGTCTCGATCATCTAATCGACTGGTCAGTAGCACTACCGGCTTTCCTTGCTCTTCGTAATTATATGCAACCTTAAGAATCTCAATGGATTTCCCAGAATTCATGGTGCCATAGCGAAAATAAAGTTGTGCCACACCAGACTCCTCTAAAATTTTTATTGTACCTATTTTATCATAATTTTAAGCGCAAAAGGGAGAGAGTCCGAATAATTTTTGAAAAAAAGTTCGTCTTACTCCCTTAATTATAAAGTGGGACTAAAAAGTAACTTAAAACTTTTCAATAATCTTCTCTTGTGAAACTCCTCAACTCTAAAATACTATTTGAGGTCCTACTAAATAAGAAGTATCGTTACTACCACTTCCTTATGAATAGGCTTTAGCTAATCGTGCAAGGAGTTCTTCTTTCTCTTCATCACTAGCAAAGGAAGCTTCAATCGCTGTCTTATTATGTGCATAGAAATCTTGAACTGTGCTATCAAAATACTTGTGATAGAGTTCGTATTCCTTAGTTAAATTTGTATCAGAAACCGTACGATTGTCTGTATTAATCGTAATGTTAGCACCTGCTGCTTTCATTTTAAGGTATGGAAAATCATTAACAGTCACTGCTGCCTTGGTCTGTAGATTACTTGTTAAGCATAACTCACCCGTCACACCGTTTTTGACAAATTCATCCAAAAGTTCTGGTTCTTGAGCCAGAATAGTCGCATGACCATTACGCTTAATTCCCATAGCAATTGACTCAGCAAGAAAAGCCGGACAGCCACACTCACCAGCATGAAAGGTCATAGGACGGTTGTAACTTTTGACTTGTTCAATAAGAGGTTTAATAGCTGCAGGTCCATAATTAAGCTCATCTCCAGCGAAATCAAAACCAACAAAGTCACTATCTCTGACTTGATTAGCTTCATCAAGAATACGAGCTGTTAATGATTGATCTGACTGGCGCATGCCACAAACCAGTGCCTTAGCAATAATACCAAATTCTTCTTGAGCTTGACGTAATCCTTGACAAACAGCATCAATTGTCTCAGTGACAGTCAATCCCTTATCCATCGACAATTCTGGTGCGAATCTCACTTCAATATAGATAACATTTTCTAAAGCAGCTTGTTTGGCAACATCATAAGCAGCAATAGTTAAAGCCTCATTAGTTTGTAGTAAGGGGCGAATATAATCAAAGGACTCTAAATATTCTAGGAGACTCTCACAGGTAACCGGCGCTGTCACGTGCTGTTTGAGCTCCTCATCATCCTCAGGCAAATCAATCTGTGCCAACTCAGCTAGGTGACGAATGGTACTTAAAGATAAAGAACCGTCCAAATGGCAGTGCAGTTCTATTTTAGCCAACTTATGAAAGTCAATAGCAGTCATATTTCTTTTCCTCTCTAAATAATATTCTATTAATTCAGATAAAATGATTTATAATCTTATCTTACCTATCAAGAATCAATATGTCTTCTCCAAAAGAACGTAGTCGATTCTTGAAATGCCATCAGAATTTTGTTAGGATGTGACTATCAAGAATACGAGGAGAAACTTTATGTCTGACTATATTTTACCAGAAGTTTGGGAAAATCCAACCTCTATGGGAGGTACCTGGGGTGGCCTCAATCAACCTACAGCTGGTGCACGTTTTGAACAAACTTTACCTAAAGGTGACCAACCTTTCCAGCTCTATACTTTCCCAACACCAAATGGTATCAAGGCAACTATCATGCTAGAAGAACTGAAGGAACTTGGTGTGACTCAAGCAGGTTATGACGCTTATCGTATTAAGATTGGTGATGGCGACCAATTCGGCTCAGACTTTGTTGCAATTAATCCAAACTCAAAGATTCCAGCCATGATGGATTATTCTGAAGACCAACCAGTTCGTGTCTTTGAATCAGCTAACATTCTCCTTTACTTGGCTGAAAAATTTGGCAAACTCATTCCAACTGATCACACAAAACGTACGGAAGTTCTCAACTGGCTCTTTTGGCAAACAGGTGCTGCTCCTTTTCTAGGTGGTGGCTTTGGGCACTTCTTCCACTATGCACCTGAAAAAATCGAATATGCCGTCAACCGTTTTGCCATGGAAGCCAAACGCCAACTTGACTTGCTTGATAAAGAATTAGCAAACAAACCTTATATTTCTGGGGATGAATACACCATCGCTGATATTGCTATCTGGTCCTGGTATGGCCGTCTTGCTCAAGATAAGATTTGGGACAAGGCTGGTATTTTCCTTGATGTTAAAGAATACAAGCACCTTCAAGCATGGACTGAGAAGATTGCTAACCGTCCAGCAGTTAAACGCGGACTTGAAGTCGAATATAAAGAGATCTAATTTTTGTAACGGTTTGCCTAGGCTAACCGTTTTTCTATAATTTCATGATATAATAAAGGCAAACTCACAAGGAGACAAACATGACTTTATTTCAAGCAATTTTAGAAAAAATCAAAGCCTACGACACTATTATTATTCACCGCCACCAACGACCAGACCCCGATGCCATTGGTAGTCAGATAGGGCTAAAAGAAATTTTAAAAACAAACTTCTCAGATAAAAAGATTCTTGCAACAGGTATCAATGAACCTACCTTATCTTGGATTGCTGAGATGGATGAGGTGCCCGACAATGATTATGAAGGTGCTCTTGTTATTGTTACCGATACAGCCAATACTCCACGTATTGATGATGATCGTTATGATAAGGGAGACTTTCTTATCAAAATTGACCATCATCCTAATGATGATGCTTATGGAGACCTGCTTCTGGTTGATACCTCTGCTTCAAGTGCCAGCGAAATTGTGACCGACTGGGCTCTCACTCTTGGTCTTTCCTTGTCAGATGCTGCTGCTCGTGTTCTCTACAATGGTATTGTTGGCGATACGGGGCGATTCCTCTACCCATCTACAACACCTAAAACACTACAAATCGCTGCTAAACTTCGCGAATATGACTTTGATTTTGCATCTATGGCTCGGCGAATGGATAGTTTTCCTTTCAAAATTGCTAAACTTCAAGGCTATGTTTTCGATAATCTTGAAGTTGATGAAAATGGGGCAGCTCGCGTCGTCTTAACTCGAAAAGTTCTTGATGACTTTAATATCACTGATGCTGAGAGTTCTGCTATTGTTGGAACTCCTGGCCGGATTGATAGCGTTGAATCATGGGCTATTTTCGTAGAGCAACCTGAGGGCCATTACCGTGTACGTCTTCGTAGTAAAACCATTGTCATCAATGAAATTGCCAAACGCCATGACGGTGGAGGCCATCCACTTGCTAGTGGAGCCAATTCCTACAGCTTAGAGGAAAACGAACAAATCTATCAAGAAATTAAGGATACTGTTGCCCATGCAACTCACCAATCGTCGTGTACATCTCATGGGGACTGTGATTGATGTCTCCATCTATCATAAACAGCCAGAGCCTCTACTTGATCAAGTTGAAGCGTTGCTTAATCTTTATAATAAGCGTTTTTCCGCCAATGATGACAGTTCCGAACTCATGAAAATTAACAAGGCGGCAGGCTTACATCCTGTGAAGATCCACCCAGAACTTTTTGAACTTATTTCTCTTGGAAAATGGCACAGTTGCCAGCCGGGCAGTCACCTTAATATTGCTATTGGACCTCTCATTCAGACTTGGCGAATCGGCTTTTCTGATGCAAGGCTTCCCTTTCCTGAAGAAATCACTCTGCTCCTAGATATTATTAATCCCAATGCTATCGTTCTATCCGAGGAAAATCAAAGCGTCTTTCTCCAAGAAAAAGGCATGAAAATTGATCTTGGTGCTCTGGCAAAAGGTTATATTGCAGATCGTATTGCAGATTATCTAAAAGCTGAAAATGTCACTAGTGCTCTGATTAATCTGGGTGGCAATATCCTAACATTTGGACCAGCCTTACACAATCCTGATCAAAAATGGCGAATTGGTATTCAAAATCCTAAGGAGACTAGAAATACTAACCTTCTAGTACTTGCCATAAGAGATCAATCTGTAGTTACTTCAGGGATATATGAACGCACTTTTGAGATAGATGGCAAAACCTATCATCATATTTTTGATAGTCAAACTGGCTATCCAGTCTCTAGTGACCTAGCTAGTCTCACCATTATTTCATCTCTCTCAGTGGATGGCGAAATTTGGACCACCCGTTTATTTGGACCAAGTCTCGAGCGCATTTTCCAGGAAGTTAGCTCACAACCTAATCTTGAAGCAATCATAGTTGATAAAGATAATCACTGCTTCCAGACAGCTGGCATATACAAGATTCGACTTTCCTAAAAAATAGTAAAAAAGACTTGTCAAGAAGATTAGCTTTTGATAAACTAAAATAGTTAAAAAAACTATGGTACGGAAAGTACCATGGCAGAAAGGAAATATTTTAACATGAAAAAAGATATCCATCCAGATTACCGTCCAGTAGTATTCATGGACACAACTACTGGTTACCAATTCCTTAGCGGTTCAACTAAACACTCAAACGAAACAGTTGAATTCGAAGGTGAAACTTACCCACTTATCCGTGTAGAAATCTCATCAGATTCTCACCCATTCTACACTGGCCGTCAAAAATTCACACAAGCAGACGGACGCGTGGATCGTTTCAACAAAAAATACGGTCTCAAATAAGCAACCTCTTGTTGTTAAGCCATTTTAATTGGAATGGCTTTTTTCTGTGTTCTCGGCTATAACCTCTCCTTCATATTTAGAATTAAAAAAAACAGCTTCCCAAGGGAAACTGTTTAATCATCTTATCCTGCTTTACCAATAGCCAAAGCCCAGATAAAGAAAATAGCAAATCCAAACAAGAAAATCAAACCTGCAATAGCAAGCCCTTTCAACCAAGTTGGAAGGTTTTTCTTCTCATTTGTAACAAGTACATAGTTCAAAAGCGCAAAGAATGGTGTTGTAAGGAAAGAACCAATCATAGCGAAACGAAGCATTATTGCTACTTGACCTTGGAAGAAGAAAATAATGATAAGACCAAGAATAGATGTCAAGGTCATCCAAACTTTCAAAGGTGACTCATTAGAATCTTCTTTGTTAAACAAAAGACGAAGAGATGTTTCATTCACACGTGAGTAACCATCAATAACTGTAATTACAGTACCGAAGATACACAAGAAAGCAATAAAGGTAATCAAATAACGTGACCAGTTACCAAGTACTGATGCGTACATATCGACAAACTGAGCAATATACTTAGCCGAAGCAGCTTCAACAGGTTTACCAGTTGGATATTGGATAAGGGCACCAAGTGCTACAAAGAATACTGCAAGTATAGCTGTTCCGATATAACCAACGTTAAAGTCAAAGAGTGCGTCTTCGCTATTAAAATCAACTGTTTTCTTTTTCTCAGCTGACCAAAGTGAGTTGATAGCTGAAATCTCAATTGGAGCAGGCATCCATCCAAGAAGTGATACGATAAATGGAAGGGTAACTAGCTGCCATGGTGATTTTTCAACGAAATCAGCTCTGTACTCCGGATGTTTGATTGCCGCAATAACAACTGCTGCTACTGTTGCAATAGTCAAAGCCGACATGATCCATTTAGCCATACCGTCAAGAAATTTGTAACCACCAAAGAGTAACATACCCCAGATAATTGCCACCAAAATAATTGACCATGTAGTAATACTCAAACCAAGCATTGGAAAGGCACTGGCAATGATGGCTGAACATAGAATGGAAACTCCCGCTGTGTTAACTAAGGCTGAAAAGACATTCAAGATGAAGAATACCCAAAGGTAAAATTTTCCCTTTTTAGCGTAACCTTCAACTAAAGTTTTTCCTGTATCTGCGGTATATTCCGCACCAAAACGGAAGAACGGATACTTGAAGACATTGGCAAGAATAACCAGACCTAGTAAGGCCCATCCATAAGAAGCACCCGCTTGAGTTGAGGAAACGATGTGGGAACACCACCTACAGCAGCAGATGCCATTAGGATACCTGGTCCCATTGCTTTTATTTTACTACGCCAGGTAGACTGATTAGTTGCCTCTATTTGTGACATAAAAAATCTCCTAAAACAAATTTTCAGAATAATCTGAATTGGTAATTACCATTTTACACAATTGTTGGAATAATTTCAATAGCTTTTCACATATTTTCTGAAAAATCGGCTCTATAATTTCTGTAGTGGGTAAAACCACTGTAGAGATTATAGAGCTTTTTAAGTATACACAAAAAGTCCCATAAGAACTATAATGAAGAGCGACAAAACCATCATTAGGAAGAACTTATGAGACTTATGAAGAATACCACAAAATTAATCGGAATTAATCGGAATTAAAGACCCTAACATCATTATTTCTCTTGTTTTTGAAACGGATACTCATATCGAGGTTCAAGCAAAACGGGAATACCAATACTACTACGTCTGAAAAAACGTCGTTTCCAGTGTGAAAGTTGTAGGCAAGTCACGGGGTCTGAGACATATATCGTTGAGAAAAACCACCAAATTTCAAATCTAGGCCGACAAAAGGTCTCACAACTCCTCACTGAGAAGATGTCACTCACGGATATTGCCAGAAGACTTCATGTATCAACGTCCACTGTCTATCGCAAACTTGACCAGTTTAATTTCAAGGAACATTATGACAAACTACCAGCTGTTATGTCCTGGGATGAGTTTAGTTTCAAGAAAGGTGAATTCGCTTTTGTGCCTCAAAACTATGAGAACAACAAACTCATACCCATCCTCGATAATCGCCGCCAAACCACTATTCGAAACTTCTTTTTGAAGTATCCATTGAAAGTACGCCAAAAGGTAAGGTTTATCACGATGGATATGTCAGGAGCTTATATGCCACTAGTTCGAAGACTTTTTCTAAATGCCCAAATATCATTATTGATCGTTTCCACATCATCCAGCAGCTTGATCGAGCCTTTTTAAAGAAAAGAATTGCCATTATGAACCAGTTTAATAAGAATTCACTACCTTATTGAGATTAAAAAAATCACTGGTGACTCTCTCAAAAGGACAGCCGTAAGTTATCTTGTAAATCATTTCATTCGAAAACCTTTTGTCAAACCTTAAACCCACATGAAGTCCTTGAGAAGACACTGGATTTCTCAGAAGAGTTCGCTAATTATCACAACCTCTATCACCTTTAGGAAGCGTGTTTTCATCACTCTGAACATTCAAAAAGAGAAGACCTATATGGTCCTCTCTAGATGTTATCTTTTCGTCACCCACTACAGCTAACAAAGAGCAACTCTTTTTAGCTTATTTTGCTTTAAACTTCGAAACCTTCTGCCACAACTTCAGCAAAGTTTTCTTCGATAATGCTAGCACAGTGATTACAGATAGTCGCGTTGTAGCTACGTTCTTTAGTAGTTCGATCAATACGACGACAACGGTCACATACTTCACCTTCAGCACGTTCTACTGTGAATGAAACACCTTGGAATCTTACAGCAGATTCAGGAACATCTCCTTCAGCAATAGTTAGAGCTGAAACAATCAAAAGTTGAGCAAGGTTAGTATTCAAACTTTCAAGAAGTTCTTTTACTTCAGCATCTGGATAGATAGTTAAATGAGCTTCAAGCGATTTACCAATAACTTTTTCATTACGAGCTTCTTCCAAAGCTTTTTGAGCTTTTCCACGGAAGTCCATGAAGGCATTCCATTTTTCAAGAAGTGCATCTTGATTAGCAAAGTCTTCTGCTTCTGGCAACTCTGACAATTGAACATAGTCTTCATTTTCAAATTCAAGATATGACCAAATTTCTTCTGCAGTATGAGGAAGGATTGGAGTCAAGAGTTTTGTAATCTTAACAAGAATATCGTAGAAGACTGTTTGCATTTGACGACGTTCAAGTGATTTAGCACTCTCAATGTAAACGACATCTTTGGCAAAATCAAGATAGAAGGCTGACAATTCAACATTAATGAAGTTAACTAAAGATTTGTAAATAGTCAAGAATTCGAAGTTTTCATAGGCATCACGAATACTCTTAACCAATTGGTTAAAACGAATAGTCATATATTGATCGACAGAGCGCAAATCTTCAAATGCTACTGCATCAGTTGTTGGATTGAAGTCAGAAGTATTAGCAATCAAGAAACGAAGTGTGTTACGAATCTTACGATAAGATTCTGATACTTGGCTAAGGATATCCATTGAGATACGAACATCATTGCTAGTATCTACACTTGTTACCCAAAGACGAAGAATTTCAGCACCAAATTGTTTCTCAACATCACTAGGAGCAATTGTATTTCCAAGAGATTTGGACATCTTTTCACCCTTACCATCAAGTGCAAAACCTTGAGACAAGAGTTGTTTATATGGTGCAACACCATGGTTGGCAACTGAGGTGATAAGTGATGAGTTGAACCAACCACGGTATTGGTCTGAACCTTCGAGATAGAGATCAGCTGGATATGTTAACTCTGGACGGTTTACAACAACACCATTCCATGACGATCCTGAGTCAAACCACACATCCATAATATCATTTTCTTTAGTGAACTCACCATTTGGTGAACCTGGATGTGTAAAACCTTCTGGAAGAAGATCTTTGGCATCACGTTCCCACCAAATAACTGATCCATGCTCTTCAAAAAGTTTAGCTACATGTTCAATCGTTTCTTCAGTCATGATTGGTGTTCTATCTTCAGCATAGAAGATTGGGAGTGGAACACCCCAAGCACGTTGACGAGAAATTACCCAGTCACCACGGTCGCGAATCATGTTGTAAAGACGAACTTTACCCCACTCAGAATGGAATTTAACTTTTTCAATTTCATCCAAGATTTCTTGACGGAATTTAGAAACAGATGCAAACCATTGTGGCACTGCACGCCAGATGATTGGTTTCTTAGTACGCCAGTCAAATGGGTATGAGTGAGAGATTTCTTCTTTCGCAAGAAGTAAATCTCCAAGTTTCTCCATAACAATCGGAGCTACTTTATCGTAGAATTTACCAGCAAAATCAGGACCGGCATTTTCCATCATGATTCCACGTTCGTTAACAGTTACTACAACCTCAAGACCATTAGCAACACCTACGTTATAGTCATCCTCACCAAACCCAGGAGCTGTATGGACGATACCTGTACCAGAGTCTGTTGTAACATGCTCACCAAGAATTACAAGTTCATCAACTTCACTGTCCCAAGGGTGCTCTGTAACGATTTGATTTAATTCATCACCACGGTAAGTATTAAGAACTTCTACTTCTTCCCAAGCAAATTTCTCAGAAAGACTATTTAGCAATTCAGAAGCAACAATAAATTTACGAGTTTCTCCAGCAGGTTTTACAAGAACATACTCAATATCTGCACCTACAGTCAAACCACGTGAGGCTGTCACTGTAAATGGTGTTGTAGTCCAAACAACAATATAAGTATCAGTATCTAAAACACCTTTACCATCTTTAACCTTATTGGCATAGTAAAGAGATGTTGAAACCAAATCATGATATTCAATCTCTGCTTCAGCAAGTGCCGATTCTGATGACCATGACCAGTATACAGGTTTCGCACCTTGATAGATATAACCCTTTTTAGCCATTTGGCCAAAGACACGGATTTGGGCTGCCTCATAGTCTGGTGTCAAGGTAACATAAGGGTTTTCCCAATCAGCTGAAACACCAAGACGTTTGAAATCTTCACGTTGCTTATCAACTTGTGAGAGTGCATAATCACGACACATCTTAAGGTATTCAGCGCGATCAAGTTCTTTACGTTTTACGCCTTGCTTAGCCAATACCTGTTCAATTGGCAAACCATGTGTATCCCACCCAGGAATAAATGGAGCATAGAAACCAGACATTGATTTAGATCGAACAATGATATCCTTAGAAATTTTATTCATCGCATGACCCACGTGAATATTACCATTGGCATAAGGAGGGCCATCATGAAGTGTGAAGTGTGGTTTACCTTGATTCAACTCTTGACGACGTTGATACACTTTCGCTTCTTCCCACTCTTTTTGCCAGATTGGTTCTTTATTAGGAAGTCCAGCACGCATTGGAAAAGCTGTCTTACCTAGATTTAATGTTTCTTTAAGTTTCATTATATCTCCTCTTTAATTTTTTTATACTAAATAAAAAGAGCCTTCATCAAAAAAGGACGAAAGCTCGTGGTACCACCTTAGTTTAGAGCAAGTAACATTGCTCCCTCAAATGTCCGTAAGGAGGACCATCCTTCTAGCTTACTTAATTCAGCTAGAACGCTAGAAAATGATAACTACCCAAATAGGGAATGTAGGACTCACACCATCTCCCACTCGCTGTTAATATATTTGGAAAGTTTTATTTTTCTTATTCGCTAATATTTAATTTAAAAGTTTGTGTTTCATTAAGATCTTTTTCAACAGTTGCTTCTTGTTCCGAATCATTGTCCTCGTCTACAGGTGCAGAAATTGGAAAATTAGCTACTTCACTTTCGAATGAATCTTCAATACCAAAATATACTGGAGTTGAAGTAATATCATTTGTTTCGTCAACATCTGAATTAGAGAAATCTTTAACTTGTTTATTGCTTTCAGCAGCGCGACGTTGAAGTTCAGCCATTTCGTCAGGAGTGAATTGACGAGTCGCATCGAATGAAGCGGCATCGTTTGAATCTGGAATATGTTCATCCAGCACTTTTTCAACAACTTCTTTAAAGGCAACATCTGAGTTTTGCAGATAAATAGCTGTTGGTTGCAACAATTCCTCCCACTCTGGAGCACTTGCTAAGCTAAGTTGACCTTCAACTGCAGCCAAAAGACGTTGGTGAAAAACACGACTTTGACGTTTAAGCTCTTCAGTTTCAATAGCAACACGTTTTGCTTCATCTGTAGCATCACGAAGAATTTCAGATGCCTTAGATTTAGCTTCTTCGATCAAGCGTGTCGCATTAAAGTTGGCTTTGTTAATCAAGTTAGCTGATTCATCTGCTGCTGAAGCTTTAACTTTTTCAGCTGTTTCTTGAGCCAAGATAACTGACTGGCTCAATGATTCTTTCATTTCATCAAAATAAGCCAATTTTTCTTCAAGCTCTTTTACACGAGTAGTAAGTTCACGATTGTCACGAACTAAATCTTCATAATCATCTATGATAATATCAAGAAATTCATCTACTTCTTGTTCATTGTATCCACGAAATTTAGTGGTAAACTGTTTATCTTTAATATCAAGTGCTGTGATTGCCATTACAGGCCTCCTTTATTTTTTACCATTTCTTCAAGTTCTTTTACATGAGCAACAAGTTCACGATTTCAATGAACTAAATCTTCATAACCATCTACAATAATATCGAGAAAATCATCTACTTCTTGTTCATTATATCCACAAAATTTAGTTGTAAACTATTTTTCGATAATATCAAGAACTATAATTGTCATTACAGATCTCCTCAAGTTTCATTAGCATCTCTGATGCTTTTAAATTAAATACCTACTTTTGTCGTCTTAGAAGACTGTCGATGACGACCTTGGCTTTTCCTGATTTAGAAATTCCTTCTTGTTGCCCTAGACGAAATCGGCCAAAACCTCTAACTGAAATCATATCACCAATAGATATTATCTGATCAGATTTCTCAATTTGCCTATAATTAAGTTTGATTTTGCCTGAAGCAATTAGCTTTAAAGCATTTGAACGCGATGTTTTTAATACTGTAGATAACACATTATCAAGACGCATACTAGAAAGCAAGACAAAAGATTGAGAATATTTTTCTTGATTGGAAATCCAATTATCTTTACTTACTTCTCTAAGCGTAACCGAAACCCTACCGATTTTAGTAATAGTCATTATTGCATAGCTTGCTAGATGAGAAGCAATGTTAAATTGAACTCGGCCTTCTTCATCAAGAATAACATCTCCAAATACTTGACGTTCAAGACCAAGTTGATTAAGCAGTGCGCCTAAAATTTTGGGATGTGTCAATTTATTAAATTGTCTAGCATAAGAAATCTCTAATCGTTTAATTTCAAAGTCATCTTCATCAAGCTCATAATAATCCGGAGCAAGAATCACTCTTCCATACTCTTCGTTATCAAAAGTTGAACTTACAAAGAATTTTAAATTATAGTAATTTGCTAAATCTTTGACAATCTGGATTTCACGAGGATTTAAGAAATCAGTCAAATATGGGCTATACCGATCTTCAACTAATTGACAAAATCCCCTAACCTTTTCTAAAAAAAGACGTTCTTCTAACGAGTAATGTTGTTCAATATTTTTTGCTTCAAACATCAAAATAGGACAACCTTAAGAATACTAAGAGAGAAATTTAACAAAAGTATAATTGCGATAATTGAAAAATCAATACCAGCAAAAACCAAATTCAGCCTACGAAATGGTGCAAGAATTGGCTGAACAATTTGTCTAATAGTCTTCCCAAGAGCTGTATCATAAGCTCCTGGAAACCAAGATAACAAAGCATAGATTACAAGGAGTATCTCTACCAAGTTAACAACACGTGCCCAAATAACATATAGTAATACAAACATGGCTTAACGTCTCTTCATGTCGAAGTCAAAAGTAGATTCTTGATTTCCATGACTCAAACTAATCTCTTCGATGTCAACAACAACGTTGATTGGTGTGAGCAAGTACATGGAAGAACCAACTTTTTGTAAGTTTCCTGTAAGTACCTTGCTAGCACCATCAATAAAATCTAAACAACGACGAGCTTGTGCTTCTAACATATATTGAAAATCAATTAAAACACATTCATTTTCAATCAAAAGTTCTACAATTTCTTGAGCATCTTCATATTTTTTAGGATATTTAATTGCAATAGTAGTTTTAGTTGTATTCATTTGTTGGGATCCCTGATTAACTTGTGATCGACTCAAAGGTAAACTACGAAGGACTTGAGTTTTCTGTACGTCTGATTTGATATGTTGGCGACGAGGAGGGACTGTTTCCTGAGGACGCTCAGGTTTACGTTGCTGTTGAGGTGGTGTCTGCTCAGTTTTCTGTACTTTAACTGGACGTTCTTTAGCAACATCTTCATGATCTGTTACTTCGTCGGCATCAAAATATGAAACAATTTTTTCAATTGCATCTTTTATTGCCATAAGGTTATTCTCCGTTCTCTTTAAAGAATGCACTGCCTATTCTAACAAAGGTTGATCCATTCTGAATAGCCATGTCATAGTCTCGACTCATACCCATGCTTAGTTGATCACAAGGAACATTCTTTAGTTTTTTATCTTGAATTGATTGTCTAAGTTCATTTGTCTCAGCAAAAATCTTATCAAGTTCTTGAGTATTCGCATCAATTGGAGCCATAGTCATTAGCCCTACTATACAAATTTTATCAAGATTTTTAATTTGATTTAGAACAGTGTCAAGTTCTTCAGGTGAAAAACCATGTTTCGACTCCTCACCTGAAACATTAACTTGGAGGAAGCAATTAATGGTATGATCCGCACGCTTTTGAATTTCCTCTGCCAATTTAACAGAATCCAAAGCATGAAAATAATCAACTAAATTAATAACATCCTTTACTTTTCGACGTTGTAGGCTACCAATAAGGTGCCATGTCAAATCATATTTTTTTAACGCCTGATACTTATCTAAAAATTTATCAACACGGTTTTCAGCAATGTGTTTAATTCCCGTTTCAACCAATTCTTCAGCGATTTTACTTGAAACATACTTAGTTACGGCAATTATATTGACTTCTTCGCTAGAGCGATTAGCTTTTTCACATGCTCTCTTCACCGCCTGATAAACATCATTTTTATTTTCTTCTATAGTCATTATTAACGGTTTTTAAAGAATGGTGGTGTCTCCAATTCATCGTCATCTTCAACATCACTTGAGAATGTAGACATAGTCAATTGACTATCAAGTTCACCTGTCTTAGGACGAGAAATATTATCACGTCTCAAGTCCCAGTTTCCAAAAGCTGATTGCTCTTGTTGAGGTGCTGCCACAGTTGGACGAACGCCTGGTTGTGACATTGAATGTGTTTCATTGTAGTCGAAATTCGGTTGACGTTCAAATGAAGCTTGAGAACCTAGACGTTGTTGTTCTTGAGCAACTTGCTGATTAGGAACTGACGATTGTGAAGGAGCTGTAGTCACTTTGCGTGGTTGAGCTTTCATACCAGATACCTTTTCAGCACGCTCTTGACGAACCCCCGTTGCAACAACCGTTACACGAATTTCATCTTTCAAAGTATCATCGATTGATGTACCAAGCCAAATATTAACACCGTTACCAGCAGCTTGACCAACGATTTCAGATGCTTCTTCTGCCTCTGTAAGTGTCATATCAAGGCCACCAGTTACGTTAACGATAACATCTTCTGCACCATCGATAGTTGTTTCAAGAAGCGGTGAATAGATTGCTTTGCGTGCAGCTTCAACAATACGTTCTTCACCAGAACCAATACCAATCCCCATAAGCGCATTGCCTTTATTTGCCATAACTGTTTTCACATCAGCAAAATCGAGGTTGATTAAACCTGGGTTGGTAATAAGGTCTGTAATACCTTGTACCCCTTGGCGTAGGACATTATCTGCTTCACTAAGGGCTTCAAGAAGTGGAGTTTTCTTATCAACGATTTCAAGAAGGTTGTTGTTAGAGATAATAAGAAGAGTATCAACTTGTTCACGCAATTCTTGAATACCTTCAATAGCGAAGGTACTACGCTTATTACCTTCAAATCCAAATGGACGCGTAACCACTGCTACTGTCAATGCACCCAAGCTTTTAGCAATACGTGCAATAACTGGTGCTGCCCCTGTACCAGAACCACCACCCATACCAGCAGTGATAAATACCATATCAGCTCCTGTAAGTGCCTCTGTAAGTGTTTCTTCACTTTCTTCAGCTGCTTTACGACCAACTTCAGGTTGACCTCCAGCACCAAGACCACGAGTCAATTTAGGACCTAATTGGATAACTGTTTCTGCTTTAGAAGAGCTGAGCGCTTGAATATCCGTGTTAGCTGCAATAAATTCAACACCAGAAAGACCTTCTTCAATCATTCGGTTGATGGCATTTCCTCCACCTCCACCGACACCAATAACTTTAATTACCGCACCCTGAACTGATGCGCTATCAAATGAAAAATTCATTTTATTTCCTCGCTTTTACTAGATTCAATTAATCAAACATACTTCCGAAGATTGCACGAACACGATCTCCAAGTTTTTGTTTTTGTTCATGATTTTCTTCATCAACCGGTTGAGGTACCTCGACGGTATTCTCAACTGGAATACGATTTGGTTGTGGGGTCACTCGAGGTGCTGGAGTATGAGTTCTATCAATACTCAAGGTAGGTGCCTCATTGTCGATAGGTTTACGACGAAGATACTCTTCACCACACACAGCTTGCTGAGCAATAATATCAACTTCTGTAAGGAGACCAACATACTCAACAAGACTAATTACATTTGCAAACATTGGATTACGGATACCAACTTGGTTAGGTATATAAAGTTTCACATTTGTCTCAAAAATTTCCTGAGCAACTTCAACTACACCTGGCATGATGGCCGTTCCACCTACAAGGACAATACCACCAGGCAAATCAAGTAGGCGACCTCGCGTCAAGTCTTGTTTAACTCTATCCAAGATATGCTTCACACGAGCCGAGATAATTTCAGCAAGATATTTCTCAGTGATTTCAACAGGTGAATTTTCACCTACAACCTCTACCTGAACAGTTTCAGTTTCACTTGCTTTTTCAATGTCAGCATTACCAAAATTAAACTTAAGCGCTTCTGCAATTTGCATAGATGTTTTTAAGACTTTTGAAATATCCTTGGTGATATATTCGCCACCCTCAGAGTAAATATTGGTAAACTGCAGTTCTTGAGCACGCATGCTTGCAACAGTCGTTTGACCACCACCCATATCAATAACAGTAGCACCAAATTCACGCTCTCCTTCATTCAAGACAGCACGAGTCATTGCAAGAGGAGAGATGATGATATTCTCAACCCGAATACCTGCACGCTCAACTGTCTTACGAATATTGTGAAGAATTGTTGTTGGTCCTGTGTAAATGAGGCCTCTCATCTCAAGACGAATCCCCATCATTCCACGAGGATCATGAATCCCTTGAAAGCCATCAACGATAAATTCTTCAGGAACTAGTGAGATAACCTCACGTTCAGGTGTAATACTCTTAGTCAAGGCTGATCGAACAACACTTTCAACATCTTCATCTTTGATTTCTTTTGATTCACTTGTTACAGGAATCATACCTTGTGTAGGCTCAATTTGAAGAAGATTGGCTGGAAGCCCAACATTCACTTGTTCAATCACAATACCGGCTTTTTCTTCTGCTTGCTCAATAGCTGTTTTGATTGATTTTGCTGCAGCGTCAATATCAACAATGATGCCATCTTTCACACCAGAACTCTTAACATTACTTACTCCGATGACATTCATTGATCCATCAATAAACTCAGCAACAAGAACCTTAATCGAGCTAGTTCCTATATCTAATCCTGTAAAAAAGCCATCTCTAGCCATTCACTCGACCTCTCAATCTTTCCATTCAATATCTTTGTAAACTGTATAAATACAGAATTATTCAGATACTATTGTACCATAAAAAAACGTAAAATGTCAGCATTTTACGTTTTTATTATTCAATATTAGCCTTGACTGGGGGAAGATTGAAGAGTTTTATCTTGATTAACAGTCGGATTTCCTACTCCCTGAACATCTGAATTTTCAGCATTAGCTTCTTTCTCAGTATTTTGTTCAGTTAGTGTCGTTGTTTCCTGACCCTCGTCAGAAATTTCTCTGTCTTCCTTCTTATCTGTCTTGCTTTTATCTTTCTTTTTATCCTTATCAGTTTTTGATGATTCTACTTCAGGAGTTGTTGTATAGAGGCCAACCTCCATATCTACAATACATCCATCAGAAAGCTTACTCTTAATTTTCTCGTAATAAGGTAACTTAGTCGTTAATTGAGAGAGGGGAACGCGAATAGAATTTCCATCATATAACTCAATTGTCAACAAATCTGTAGTTGCTTTTGTAGGCGTTAAATTAATAATTTGAATATTATTCTTGATTTTACTATCAAGTTTATGCAACTCTTTTACTAAATCTTCAATTTTCTTTTCATCATCCGTCTTTAAAGTGATAAATTTATCTGGTAGATTTCCTGTTGAAACAGTCCCTCCAGTCTTACCGCTTTCAAGAATAGAAACATATCCATTTGATGTTTGACGATAAGCCACGATTGGATATTCTTTCACTGCAATATTAAATTGATTTGGAAAACTATAAGTTACCGTAGCCTTTTTAACCCAAACGTTGTTTTTTTCAACAGTTGATGCAATCTCTTCTTGATTGAAAAAAACGTGAGTAATATAATCTGTATCAAGAATACCACTTGCAACTTTCACATCTTCCGGTAGAGCATTTTTTGTTCCTGATACTGTAAGAATCTTTTGCTTAGACCAAGGCGAGATAAAGAAGAGTGAAAATACGATTAAAATCGCAGCTATAAAAATAACAAGCCCCGCAAGATTTCGTTGTGCAATTGGGATATTGCTAGTCGTATTGACTTTTTTTCTTTTTTTCTTCTTGACCTTTTTTTTTACTGGTATTTTGTCCTCCTGAGATGTGGCTTTTTCTGGATGAACGCCTGTTTTGTTAGTCATCTCTCCTGAATCTTTGGTTTCTTGTTTTCTCAAAAATTCTAGATTTCGCTTCTGCCACTCAGTCAGAACTTTTTTTTCTTGTGATTTTTGATCCTTTTTTGCCATGAAATTCCTTTATTTATTTGAAATACTAGTCACTAATAGGTTATAAAAATCATCAGGAGAAGTGATTTCCTCAGATTTAGCCATAGCTTCTTTGTAAGTCTCTGCATGTTCAACAAGTTGTTCGAGCTCGTGTTTTAATGTCTCCCAACTTAATTCCAGTTCCTGCAATTGACGAGCGTAACCCTTTCTTTCAAAATAGTCAGCATTTTCAAGCTGGTCCCCACGGCTAGCTTCTTTTCCTAGAGGAACGATTAAATGAAGTTTTTTCATAGCCAACAATTCAAAAATAGTATTTGAACCACCACGAGTTACAACTAAATCCGCCATATCCATAAGAGGTTGGTACAAATCTGTCACATAATCAACTCTATAAAGATGACGCTCCAGGGTATTTAATGAGGAATCCCCAGATATATTGATGATATTATAGTTCTCAATCAGTTCTGGAGTTTTGCTAATAAAATCATTAAACACCTTTGCACCAGCTGATCCCCCAATAAAAAGGACTGTTTTTAGTTTCTCATCAAACTGTTCTTTAATCTTATCTAGTTGATCTGAATTATCAAACCTTGTCATACCCACCTTAGTAATAGCACCAACATGCCGTGTCTTCACCAAAGTTTTTGATTGTTCAAAAGTCGTAAACATAGTAGTTGCAAACTTGTATGCGATTTTATTGGCTAAGCCCATAGACAAATCAGACTCGTGAACATATACAGGGACTCTTAATAATTTAGACGCGATAACTGGCGGTACAGATACAAATCCGCCTTTTGAAAAGAGTGCTTGGGGACGAATCTTAGCAATAATTGCAATTGACTGTAGAATTCCCCAACCAACTTTAAAGACATCCAACATGTTTTGCCATGAAAAATAACGACGTAGTTTACCTGTAGCGATACTATGGAAGGTTACATCTAGACCAGACTTATCAATTTGTTCGTGTTCAATACCATGTTTATCACCGATATAGTGCACTTCCCATCCATCTTTTAGAAACTTTGGAATTAAGATAAGATTTAAAGTCACATGTCCAACTGTCCCTCCACCAGTAAAAACAATCTTTTTCGATTTTGCCATAGCCTATCCCTTCAATCGCTCAACAGTTGTGATAAATTCATCACCACGCACTTCGAAATTCTTGTACATATCCCAACTCGCGTTAGCAGGACTCAACAAGACAACATCACCTGCACTAGCTTGTTCAAAGGCAATGCGTGTCGCATCAGCCACATCTTTGGCATCCAGATAGGTTACACCAGCTTTGTCTGCAGCACGTTTGACACGAGGAGCTGATTCTCCCAAAATTACCATTTTCTTAAGTCCAGTAATATCAGGAATGAGTTCATCAAATTCATTACCACGGTCCAAACCACCGGCAATCAAAATGACTTTACTATTATCAAAGCCAGAAAGTGCTTTTTGTGTCGCTAAAATATTTGTTGACTTACTATCATTATAGAATTTTACATCATCAATCGTATCAACAAATTGAAGACGGTGTTTAACCCCACCAAAACTTGAGAGAGTTTCTTTAATTGCCTGGTTTGAAACACCTGACAATTTTGCTACAGCAATTGTCGCTAAGGCATTTTCAACATTGTGACTTCCTGGAACTCCAAGTTCATCAGCATGCATTAGCAATTCACCTTTGAAGTAGAGGCCACCATTTTCCAGATAAGCACCATCTACTTTTTCCACAGTTGAGAAGGGAACGACTTGTGCATTTGTTTGCGTAGCCAACTCTTTAGCCAAATCTTGATTAAAGTTTAAAATAATAAAATCGTCTGATGTCATTTCGTTTTGAATATTCCATTTGGCAGCTACGTATTCTTCAAAGCTACCATGATAGTCAATATGCGTCGGCATCAAGTTCGTAATCACAGCAATATGTGGATGGAAACTCTCAATTCCCATTAATTGGAAAGAAGACAACTCCATGACCAAAGTATCCTGATTTGTCACTGATTGCGCTACTTCTGATGCAGGGAAACCAATATTTCCAGACAAGACACCTGACTTTCCACCATGATTTAAAACATCAGCAATCATAGTTGTTGTGGTTGTCTTACCGTTTGAGCCTGTAATACCGATAATTGGTGCTTCAGAGACTAGGTAAGCCAATTCAACTTCAGTCCAAACTGGAATTTCTTTTTCAAGCGCACGAGCTACCATTGGATTATCATACCGAATCCCAGGATTCTTGACCATTAATTCAAAATTTTCATCCAAAAGTTCAAGAGGATGTCCACCACAAACAACCTTAATGCCTTCTTCAAGAAGTGATTGAGCCGATGGGTTTTCCTCAAATGCTTTTCCATCATTAACAGTAACAATAGCTCCTAGCTTAGCCAAAAGACGAGCCGCTGCTTCACCAGATTTAGCCAAACCAAGGACTAAAACTTTTTTATTTTCCAATTGTGTTATTGATTTCATAATTCGTCCATTCTCTCAAATTGTATCATAATCATTTTACCCTTTATCACAAGCTATTTCAAGGAGTAGTATTTTCTAGTTACAGAAAAAAGCCAATCTAACAGATTGACTTTAATATCATGCTACTTATTTTCGCCTTGTTGAGCTTTATCACGATTGGGCTCTGACATGCCGAAAATATCTTTCAAGGTGAAATAACTCAATGTAAACATTCCTACCGTGACAAAGAACTCACCAGGTAAACTGAAGAATTTAATGATTGATAACACTGCTAAAAGCAAGAGCAATGCTAAGGTAGCCATGACAAAGAGAAGATTCATAGTGTTTTTAACCGACTTTGGTGCAATAAAGAAATAGAATGAAGCAATCAATATAGCAACAATCAGATAAAACATCTCTTCTCCTCTCTAAAAATTACTCAGCTTCCGCTGCTTTTTTTCTTACGTTTATTAGCTTTATCACGCTCTGCTTTATTCAAAATTTGTTTACGCAAGCGGATAGATTTAGGTGTTACTTCCATGTATTCATCATCATCCAAGAATTCAAGTGATTCCTCAAGTGTCAATATACGTGGAGTCTTGATAACAGCCGTCTGGTCCTTAGTAGCTGAACGCACGTTTGTCATTTGTTTTGCTGTAGTAATGTTAACACCAAGGTCATTTTCACGAGCATTCTCACCGACAATCATACCTTCATAAACTTCAGTACCTGGGTTAACAAAGATAGTACCACGTTCTTCAATACGCATAATTGAGTAAGTTGTCGCTTTACCTGTATCGATAGAAACGAGAGCACCACGGTGACGTCCGCCAATCTCACCAGGAACAACCGGCAAATATTGATCAAAGGTATGGTTCATAATACCGTAACCACGTGTCATAGACAAGAATTCAGTAGAGAATCCGATAAGTCCACGAGCTGGCACAAGGAAGATAAGGCGTGTTTGGCCGTTACCAACCATTTGCATATCAAGCATGTCACCTTTACGTTCTGAAAGAGCTTGGATGATTGAGCCTTGGTACTCCTCTGGAGTATCAATTTGAACACGTTCAAATGGTTCGCATTTCACTCCATCAATTTCCTTGATGATAACTTCTGGACGTGACACTTGAAGTTCATATCCTTCACGACGCATTGTTTCGATAAGGATTGACAAGTGCAATTCACCACGGCCTGAGACAGTCCATTTATCTGGTGAATCAGTTGGTTCAACACGTAGTGAAACGTCTGTTTGCAACTCAGCCAAAAGACGCTCTTCGACTTTACGTGATGTCACGTGTTTACCTTCGCGACCAGCAAATGGTGAGTTATTCGCCAAGAAAGTCATTTGAAGTGTTGGTTCATCAATACGAAGAACTGGTAATGGTTCAACAGCATCAGTTGGTGTGATTGTTTCACCGACGAAGATATCTTCCATACCCGAGATAGCAATCAAGTCACCAGCCTTGGCTTCTTCAATTTCACGACGCTCCAAGCCAAAGAAACCAAAGAGTTTCGTAACACGGAAGTTTTTAGTTGTTCCATCAAGTTTTGAAAGAGTAACTTGGTCACCAACTTTTACAGTCCCACGAAAGATACGTCCAATACCAATACGTCCAACAAAGTCGTTGTAGTCAAGAAGTGACACTTGGAATTGAAGTGGCTCATCTGAGTTATCTACAGGAGCTGGGATGTGATCTATAATAGTGTCGAAGATTGGAGCCATAGTGTGCTCTTGATCGGCAGGATTATCAGACAATGATGATGTTCCATTAATAGCTGATGCATAAACCACTGGGAATTCCAATTGATCATCATCTGCACCCAGTTCGATGAATAGCTCTAGGACTTCATCAACAACTTCTTCAGGACGAGCTGAGGGTTTATCAATCTTGTTGACAACAACAATTGGTGTCAAATTTTGCTCAAGAGCTTTTTTCAATACAAAACGTGTTTGAGGCATTGTCCCTTCATAAGCATCGACGACAAGAACAACACCGTCAACCATTTTCATGATACGTTCAACTTCTCCGCCAAAGTCCGCGTGCCCTGGTGTGTCCATGATATTAATACGAGTACCATTGTAAGCAACGGCTGTATTCTTAGCAAGGATGGTAATACCACGTTCTTTTTCAAGATCGTTTGAGTCCAATGCACGCTCATCAAGTTCCATACGTTCATCAAGGGTGTGTGATTGTTTCAACAATTCATCTACAAGTGTTGTTTTTCCGTGGTCAACGTGGGCAATAATGGCAACGTTACGGATGTCTTCTCTAAGTTTAGTCATCTTTTCCTCTTTATTATTTATTTCAACCTTTCAAGTATACCACATTTTCAATAAAATGGCAGAGATTGGATAATTGTAAACGTTTTTCAACAAAAAAGTGCTACCTTCCCTTATCCGGTTAGGCGCACCTTATCTCATTATTTGTCAATACTATAAGCAAGACTAGCAGCTCCAATGATTCCTGCATCATTTCCAAGCTCCGCTAATTTCACTTTTGTTGTACGGCGAACTTGTGGGAATGCATAACGTGTAAAGTATCCTTCAACACGACTACGCAAGAATTCTCCTGCGGCAGAAACACCACCACCGATAATGACAGAATCTGGGTTAAGAATGTTTGAGATGTTTGCTATTGCAAGTCCGAGGTATTTAGAGACTTTATCAACAATGCTGTCAGCAAACTTATCACCTTCAGTAGCAGCTACGAGAATATCTTTACTTGTCACAAGCTCACCATTGTCTACAGCAGCTTTAATAGAAGAGTTTCCTTCGTATTTTTCTGCCAAATGATGTGCTACACGTACAATACCTGTTGCTGAAGCTACAGTTTCCAGACACCCCTTGTTTCCGCAAGTACACTCAAATCCTGTGTCAGGTTCAACAATAATGTGACCAATTTCCCCACCAGCACCGGCAACACCATGAATTAAGTTACCATCAGCGATAACACCGCCACCAACACCTGTACCCAATGTTACAAAGACAACATCCCGATTGTTAGCACCAGCACCAACCCAACGTTCACCCAGTGCAGCCACATTAGCATCATTATCAATAGCGAATGGAATACCAAGTTCTTTTTCAATAATAGAGCCAACTTCTTGAGTTTCTGCCCAGTTCAAGTTAAAGGCACCCGTTACTGTTTTATTTTCTCGGTCAACTGCACCTGGAGATCCCATACCAATTCCAATAAAATCTTCAGCAGTAAGTCCATACAATTCCAAACGGTGTTTCAAAGATTCTACAATGTCAGGAACAATGTGGCTACCATTATCAAACGTATTTGTTTCAATAGCCCATTTTTCTTGAACTTCACCATCTGCAGTCAAAATACCAAACTTAACAGTTGTTCCACCAAGGTCAATACCTAAGAGTTTCTTACTCATTTTCCTTCTCCATTTCAATCTGATGTTCACGTCGTAAAATCATTTCAGCAATAAGATAGTTTTCCTTGTCTATCAAAGCATTCTTATAAAGCGCTTCCAGTTCAATCTTCATCATCTCGATATCATAGAGCCTTTTACCCAAGTAAACTACTACCCCAAACTGCTTCAATAACTGTTGAACATCATATAATGTTTTCATAGAAATATTTTAGCAAAAAGCTTAAGGCATGACAAGATAATTTTGAAAACCTTTATAGATTATTATGTACCTAGACAAAAAGCCCAAGTCTATTTGACTTAGACTCTTATCTATTGACAATTCGGACAAACGCCATGCAAAATCATTTGCTCACGAGTGATGCGAAATCCTGTTTGCGATTCTACCTCTTCTTTGAAAGACGGAATCGGTAAATATAAATCAGTAATTTGACCACATTTTTCACAAACAATGTTTAAGTGGTCATGCCCCATAAAATCATAATATGTTGTATTATCATTATTAACCTTAATTTCAGAGACAATTCCCTCTTCGACTAACACTTTCAAGTTGTTATAGACCGTTGCTAAACTCATACCTGGATTATCAGGGAGAAGGTCATAATATATCACATCAGCACTAGGATGTTGATCAGACATCATCAAATAGCGGATAATAGCTTTACGAGATTCGGTTAATCGAATCCCTTTAGCTTTTAACTGATTCAAGATATCTTCGTAAACACCGAGACTATGTCGATGATCAGACATATCGCCGCCTCTCTTCTTCTAAAAGTATTTTGTATCTATTATACACTTTTAAAGGAACTCTTGACAATCATCTTAACTCAAAATTTGATTATTTCAAGCCTGGTGCTTGTCCAAGTTCTGCAGTCAACATCCAGATCGTCTTATCAATTTCTGATTTTGCATCCGTAAAGATATCATTTGAAGGAACATCTCCTTCTTCATCTGTGATATCCAAGCCAACTTGGAACAAGACAGACAAGTATTTGTATATATCAACCAATAGCTGAATTCGATCAGACATTGGTTGATCAAATGTACCAGTAGTTTCAGTCAAACCTGAATTAGATGAAAACTCTACCAAAGTTGAGTATGGTTCACCACCAATGGTAATCAAACGCTCACTAATCTTATCAAGATGGGAATTCAAACTATCCATTAATTCATCCATTTTTGGGTGAAGATAAAGGAAACCAGGACCACGCATATACCAATGAACTTGATGCACAATAGAAGCTGCTACAGACAAATCGGCAACCGCTTGATTTAATACTGCTTTGGTTTTTGTGTTTGTTGGTGTCTCTGCTTGATGGTTAACTGTTTCCTTGATTGTTTCTTTAATTGAATCTGTCATATTCTTTCTCCTTATTTAGAACCATTATTGTTTATGTCTATATTTTAAAATATTTATAAATAAAATACAAGTAAAACGCTTTTTCTGTCTTTTTTCGAATAGTTAGGTATGCTTAGTATTTTATATTTTTTTCTTGGTACCTCTTTAGGCTCGTTTATTGGATTGATTTGTGATCGTTTTCCTGAGAAGTCGATTATTTTTCCTAGAAGCCATTGCAATCAGTGTGGGCATCCGTTACGTTTTTTCGAAATGATTCCGATCCTATCACAACTTTTCTTAAGGTTCAAATGTCGGTTATGTCAAAGCTCTATCCCATACCGTTACCTCTTCTTGGAATTGTTTTGTGGAGGAATACTTCTTCTTTATTTCTATAACTACCTAGATTTTGGAAGAACCTATTTGCTTTTTTTCAGTCTTTGTCTAACTATTTTTGATTTAAAAAATAAATCATATCCCCTTCTAATTTGGATTCTTGGAACACTACCTCTCCTATGTTTGGGAAACCACTACCTCACTTTTAGCTTAGGAATAAGTTTAGCCGTTCTGTCATATATCAAACGTTTAAATATTGGTGAAGGTGATTTTCTCTATTTGGCCAGTGTCTCCCTCATTTTCCCATTTTCCAAAATACTAATAGCTATTGAACTAGCTTGCTCATTTGGGCTTATGTACTTCCTAGTACGTAAAAACCCTAATGAAACAGTCGCTTTTGTCCCATTTCTCTTTATGAGTGTTCTAATTCTTACCTTCATGTAATAGTATAGAAAAAAAGCCGAAATAATCGGCCTTTTCAGTATTAATTCATATTGACACGGTGCCATTCATTAATAACATAAGCGAGCATCCCCAATTGTTGAAGACCCCAACCGCTAATTTCATCTGATTCCTCAGTTGAACCACCAAGGTAACCGGTATAGATTGCTACCATATAAGGTGTATCTTCCATGACAATAGCATCAACGTTGAGTGCTTCACGAACGTAGCCTGGTTTTTGATAGATGGTTAAACCAGGAAGATAAGTTTTGTAGTATTCATTTGAGAAAGACTCACCAATATAGTGGAGAATATTCTTATAATTCTCTTGGTGTTTCCAAAGGTAATCCAAGACTTGGATGTAATAATCCGTTGTTGTCTTATTACCATGCATTTGAATAGTTTTAACTTTCCCTTTTGACTTACCGTATTTATCAAGCATGCCATAGAATTTTTCCATACCGCCAAGACGTTCTGCCAATGCATAGGCAGGCGTATTCTCAGAATAAACTAGAGAATATTCTTGCATCTCTGGGATGGTCATTGCACCACCAAAGGAGGCAACATACTTATCATGTTCTCCTTGATATTCATATTCAGTATTATTAATATCAAAACGTTCAGTTAAAGAAAGCTTCCCTCTATTAACCTCATCCATAACAAGCATGTTTAGTGGCAATTTGTAGGTTGATCCTGCAGTCATTGGCTGAGTATCATTCATAGAGAATTGCTCATTTGTCTTGGTATTTTTATATGAGAAGGCAATTTGGCTAGACTCGATTCCCTGATCAGCCATAAAGGCTTCAACCACTTGGTTCAATGTCATGTTAGCATAATCATAATACAATCCATTAGCATACATCGTATCTGCATCTGCTTCCATGACTGCTTTTTTAGCTTCAGCTGACTTGTTGGTTGGAGTTACCTTTTCCTCCTTTTTCTTATCCTCTTTTTTAGTTACCTTAGAGTTAGAACCAAAAATGTTCCCAAGGTTCCCAGTGTGACCAGCCTGTTTTCCTCGCCCTGCTAAGGCAAGCATAGCAACAAACACAAGAATAACTACTACACCCAGAAGAATTAAGATAAGATAAGGTTTCTTATCATCACTGAATGATTTCGCTCTAGATTTTTTAGAGCGTTTACTTCTAAGTAATAAGGTTTCAGTTTTTTCTTCTTTTTCCTTGTGTCCTACTGGTACCGATGTTTCCTCAACTGGTTTCTTTTCTACTGATTTTTTAGAAACCTTTTTCTTATCTTTTTTGTTATTCTTCTCGTCGCTTCTTTCGACATCTTTTTTACTATCTTTACTGTCTTTCTTAACGTCTTTTTGAAGGTCTTGTTTTAGCGAATCTTTCTTCTTATATTTAGTTTTTTGGCGGCTTCCACTATGCTTTTCACTTGAATATTTTTTCTTTTTTTCCATATCAATTACAGTTTAAGCTATAATAGTACAAAAAGCAAGGAGATTTTACAACCATATTACAAAAAAACACCCTCAAGACTGAGGATGATTCTAGACTTATTTAGCTTCTGCGTAAAGCTCAGCAACTTTATTCCAATTGATGATTTCAAAGAAGGCTTTGATGTAGTTTGGACGTACGTTACGGTATTTTAGGTAGTAAGCATGTTCCCAAACATCAAGTGCCAAGATTGGTTTTTTACCGTCTGAGATAGGTGTATCTTGGTTGGGAGTTGAAACAACTTCAAGTTTACCTTCTGCGTTAACCACAAGCCATGCCCACCCTGAACCAAAACGAGTTGTCGCTGCCGTAGTGAAAACTTCTTGGAAAGCTTCAAATGAACCGAATGCTTCGTTAATAGCAGCTGCTACTTCTGCAGTTGGTTCTTGTTTTTCTGGTGACAAAAGTTCCCAGAAAAGCGCGTGGTTAAGATGTCCACCACCATTGTTAATAAGTGCTTGACGAATGTCTGCTGGAATTTTTTCTACATCGGCCAAAAGCGCTTCAAGGTCCTCACCAATTTCAGGGTGTTTTTCAAGCGCAGCATTAGCATTCGCCACGTAAGTTGCATGGTGTTTGTCATGATGAAGAGTCATTGTTTCAGCATCAATGTATGGTTCCAAAGCATCGTAAGCGTAAGGAAGATCTGGAAGAATAATAGCCATAGTAAAGGTCCTCTTTTCATTTTTTTCCATCTTACCATAAAGTGATAGAGCTTTCAAAAATTTTGCTTACAAAATCTTGGAAATCTCCATTTTTTTAGCTGTTTGACGCTATTTTTAAAAGTGCTAAATCAAGTAGATAATCTTTATCTAAAGTTCCTGTTTTTATCTGGTAGTCTGTCTCAACCAGAGTCTTAATCGTTGTCTTTAAAAATGCAACTGATAAATGACGACTATCTCTTATAGCATAGCGAACCTGAAATGGATTAACTTTCCGACTTAGATAGTCTGAAAGACTTGAAACAATTTGTTGCTCGCTTTTACCTTGAGCAGATAACAATTTGACTTGCAGATAGGTGCGGAATTGTCCCAGCATAACAGCAATCAACTTAATCTCATCTTCTCCTTGCAATCGTAAATCATGAACCAATTCACGAACATCTTGAATCTGTCCTCTCAAAAGAAGTTGAGTCATATCAAAAATGTTATCTTGTAAACTTTTAGGAATAGCCTCCATAATGTCTTGCGATGAGATATTCCCTTCAGTTTTATATCCTTTTAAAAACGCCAGATTCTTTTGAATATCTGAAAAATCAAAACTTGACTTGACTAAGAGTTCCTCAAATACCCCTTTATCAAAAGTGAGTCCCTCTTGATGTGCCTGTTTTTGAAAATAAGTTCTAAGCTCTGTATCCTTTAAAGAGTTAGCTTCAAGTACCAAAGCATCACGTTTTAGGAGTTTAACCAACCGACGCTTCCCATCGAGCTTTCCAGAAGCCATTAATACAAGACGTGTTGTTTCTACAGGTGATTGAAGATAATTTTCAAGACGTTTCAATGCTTTTTCATCTAGATAAGACTTTTTAGCAGTCGTCATATCTGCGAAATGATCAAAAATAACTACCTTTTCATCTGCAAAAAAAGGCATACTTTCCAAATCGAGTTCAGCATCCTGATAATCAGTCTCGGACATATCAAAATAGGAATAGGTCAAGTCGCTTGAATCAAATCCAATTTGTTTTAAAAATTTTTCTTTAGCTTGACTATACTGACCTAAATCCTCGCCAGCCAAGACAGTTATCTTAGGAAGTTTTTCTCTGCTCAGCTTTTCAATCGTTTCCATAGCAATCATGGTTATATTATACCAGAATTTTCATTATAACAAAAAGCTCACCACCGAAGCGATGAACTTTACTTTATTAACCAGAGTTTCGAAGTCCTGTTGCAATACCATTGATAGTAATATGAATAAGACTAATTTCGTCATCAGTCAGATTATTATTACGAAGCCGTTTAATCAATTCAATTTGGATGTAGTTCAAGACGTTGAAGTATGGCAATCGGAAACCCAAACTCGCTTTAAGAGATGGGCTTTCTTCAAGGAAGTCATCATGTTTTTCAATCGCAAGAATGACATTCTTAGTCAGCTGCCACTCATCCAAAATGATGTTAAAGACGCTACGAACTTCTTCACTCTCTGCCAACTGTGCATAGTGGAAGGCAATATTCATATCTGATTTTGAAAGCACCATATCCACGTTAGACAAAAGTGAACGGAAGAATGGCCATGTTTCAAACATGTGTTGAAGTTTTTCAAGGTTTCCTTCTTCAGCTTCAATATAGTGATTAAAGGCAGAACCCACACCATACCAACCTGGTAACATGATACGGTTTTGTGACCATGAAAATACCCAAGGAATAGCACGAAGTCCTGAAATATCAGTAATAGTCTTACGAGCAGCTGGACGAGAACCAATATTTAAACTTGATACTTCCTTGATTGGACTTGCTTCAAAGAAGTAATCATAGAAATGTTCATTTCCGAAGACAAGATCTCGATAAATACGATTAGAATCTTGAACAATACTATCCATAATTTCACGGAAATCAACCAATTCATCAGGATCAGTAATTTGGCGTGTTACCATGCGATCAAGCGTAGCTGAAACTAGCATTTCAAGATTGTAGTAAGCTGCATCCTTATTGCCATATTTATTACCGATAACCTCACCTTGCTCCGTCAAACGGATACGGTCTTTAATAGTACCAAATGGTTGAGAAGTAATAGCATCGTAAGATGGGCCACCACCACGACCAACTGTACCACCACGGCCATGGAAGAAGGTAATTTTAATGCCACGCTCTTCACCAATCTTGGTCAATTCGTTCTGAGCCTTGTAAAGCGTCCAACCTGAAGACAAGTAACCACCATCTTTGTTTGAATCTGAGTAACCCAACATGATTTCTTGGTAGTTATTGCTATTCTTAATCCATCGTTTAACAATATCATAACCAAGGTATTGTTTCATGATTTCATTAGAGTTTTCCAAGTCTTCGATGGTTTCAAACAGTGGAACGATTTGGACACGCGCACGCTCAGTATCAACTAAACCAACTTCTTTAAGAAGGATGGCTAACTCAAACATATCTGAGACGCTCTCAGTGTGAGAGATGATATGTTGTTTGATGACTTCTTCACCAAGATAGTCCTTCAAAAGACGAGCAGTACGGAAGATAGCTAATTCTTTTTCAAGCGTTTCAGACTTAGATACATTTGTTGATGATAAGGTACGCGGATCTTCTTGCAATTCTTTGAGAAGAACAGCAACCTTTTCAACCTCTGTCAATTCACTGTAGTTGTCAACAATGTTTGCAGATTTAAGCAACTCTGCCACACAAGCTTCATGAACGCTTGAATCCTGACGCATATCAATTGTTGCAAGGTAGAATCCAAAGACCTCAACAGCTTGAAGAAGCTCTTCGAAATCACCGGAAATCAAGACAGAATCATCATTTTCGAGAAGTGAATTTTTAATTGCCAAAAGATCATCATGGAATGCTTCAGCTGTTTCATAAAATTCGGTAGTTTGTTGTGAGACAGCTTGAAGACTTTGGCTGAGACGGTCATGCACAAAATCAGCTACTACTTCACCTGTTGAAACTGAGCCAAGACGAACATTTTCAGAAAGACGCTTAGCAGCTCTTTCATTGCTAAAGTTACCTGCTTTGAAGAAAAGAAGCGTCTGAATCAATTTAGATTGAATGTAACTAAAAGCACGACGGTATGGTTCGTTTTCACGGTAAACAGATGTATCTGGAGAAAGTTTCGCCATTTCTGCTACTGTTTCTGAAACTTCAGTCAAACGTGATGAGAGTGAGAATGAGCGGTAAAGATTATCAACTTTTTCAATATAGTAATTGAGGATAACTTCACTTTGTAATGTCGCAGAAAGTTTAAGAGTTTCTGCCGTTACAAATGGGTTCCCGTCACGGTCACCACCAATCCACATTCCCATTGTAATAGGTGTTGGATTATCAAGTTCGATACCTTTTTCAACCGCTAAACGTTTGAATTCATGCGATAGCTTGGTAATCGCCTTAATCAATGAGGAGTTGTAATACTCCATAACGTTAGTGATTTCGTTTTTAACTTTAAGTTTCTTCTCACGAATGATATCCGTTTTCATCATAATCTCTACATAACGACGCAAATCCGCATACCATTTATCCTTATTAATAAGACCATCCTTAACGTCACGATGCTTACGGAGAAGTTCGTGAATGTGGTTAGTCAATTCAAGCATGGTTTTACGTTGAACCTGAGTTGGGTGAGCTGTCAATACCGGCACGACATTAACATTTTCAAGAATGTCACGCGCATTGTCGCTTTCAGCGACAACATCAAAGGTTTCAGACAACTTACCTAAATAAGATTCATCAATATTATTTTTGCGGTTGACTTCATAAGCCAAATCCACGTCCTCAGAGATATTAATCAAGAGAGGTAACAAAGAGAAATAACGTGATGCAACGACCATATCATCATTTGTCATTTCTGAAATGGCTTGTGTAAGGGCCTCATAGTCACCTTCATCATAAAGTTCAACCAAATGTTGGATAGTCGTGAGGCCTTGCTCACCAGCTATGCCTCGTGTTGCATCATCCAACAATTCTTTCAAGATACCAACTTCTTCAGAGATGATTTCCTGGTTGTTACTGCTTTCCAATTTGTTAAAAGCCAAACCGTATTCTCCTTACTTTATGTAGTACCCTTTTATGATATCACTTTTAAAACAAAAGTAAACTGTTTTTCTGTAAATCGTCAGTTGTTTTGCAATTTTCTGACTTTTATTAAAAAATTATTAGTCCTATTTCCGAACTTTATAAAAAAAAGACTCTGAATTAGAGTCTAAAATCTTAATTATACTTTTCTTGGTAGAATTTGATTTCATCACCATCTTGAACTTTAAGTTGATTAGCAGCTTTCTCACCGATTTTTCCATTGACATCAAACATCCAATAAATCCCCTTCTCCTTGTCTTGAGAAATTCCATCAATTTCAGTAATAAAACCATCATTTTCTTGAACAGGATATATTTCTTTTAAAACATCAAGGACCGTATCACCTTTTTTGAATTCTACGGATTTTTTCTTACTTTCCTTTTCAGTTTTTAAAATCAAAGTAACCTGGCCTTGACCCTTAGACTGATGATTGTTTGTGCTACTAGTAGGTTTAGCAGACTCATTTTTTCCACAAGCACCTAAAGTAACAAGAGAAAAGGCAAGAGCTAAACATATCAATAATTTTTTCATTTCAAAAGTCTCCTAAAAATAGACTGAATAAATGGATAGAATAGAAGCGTCGATACTGCATGATAAGTATCATAAAGAAGGCCAGAAACAACAAAGGTAAGACCGCTCTTAAATAGGAGGCCATAACTATAATCCAAGAGAACTCCGTAGAGAAAGGATAAAATAGTTACTAAAGCAATCTGACAAACAAGTGATAACCTAGGTGCAATCAAGCTCCAAAGAGCCATCAAAATGCCGAAGGCCAAGATTTGATTAAAAACCCAGGGATCAAACCCAAAGATGAATCCTGAGATTGACATGGTCAAAGCCATAATCAAGAAACCATCTACTAACCCCAAATAAAGGACAGACACAAAAAACATAGCTGTAATAGGCTGAATATTAGGTAATCCTATAAATGCTGACCGCAATCCTACTGCCAGTGCTGACAAAATGGCTATCCGAGCCATTCGTTGAATCGTTAGTTTCATATATCTATTATGCCAGAAATAAGTTGAATTGACTAGGTATGATACTTATTTATTTAATTAAAAAAGAAAATAACTGCTAAAAGAAAGAGGCCAATCACATGATTAGCCTTCCCTGAATTACATTTGTTTCAAGCGTTCCACCCGTTCTGAAATTGGTGGGTGAGTATAAAAGAACTTCTGCAAACCAGATTCTTTTTTAGGGTCATTGATAAAGAGGGCTGCGCTAGCATCATCCACGTGATGTTGCATTGGCGCACTATTATCAAGTTTGAGCAGAGCGTTAATCATACCTTGTGGGTTACGTGTCAATTCGACGCTAGAAGCATCAGCTAAAAATTCACGCTGGCGTGAAATAGCCAACTGAACCAAGGTAGCTGCCAAAGGCGCCAGAATAATCGCAATCAAAGAAATAATGAAAAGAATAATTTCCAAGCCACTACTTCCATTACGATCATCATCATTACGACGACGGCCTCCACCCCAGAACATCATATTGCGGGCCATAACAGCTAGCATGGTGATTGCAGATGCCAAGGCAACTGCAATGGTCGAAATACGGATGTCATAGTTACGAATATGACTCACTTCATGTCCGATAACCCCTTCAAGCTCCTCACGATTCATAACCGCAAGAAGACCTGTTGTAGCAGCTACTGCCGCATTCTTGGGGCTTGATCCAGTCGCAAAAGCATTCATAGAAGGATCATCGACAATAAAGACACGTGGCATCGGTATTTGTGCCACCATAGCCATATCCTCAACAACATGATAAAGGTTCGGAGCGGTTTGTTCATCAACCTCTCGTGCACCGTTCATAGCCATAACGACATTAGTTGATTGGAAAATCATGGTAACGGCATAGATAAAACCGATAACTAGAGCAAGAATCAGACCACCGAAGCCTGAACCTAACCAAAGATAGCCAACACCGTAACCAACAAGGCCCAACAAGAGGAAAAAGACAAGGAGCAAAAGCCAAGTCTTTCTCTTATTTCGAGCAATTTGATCAAATAACATATTAGTTACCTAGTCCACTGAAATCAACCTTAGGCACAGCTTTTTCTTCTTCTGGTGTTTCAAGGAATTCAGCAGCCTTAAAGCTAAACATCTTGGCAATAAAATTGCTTGGGAATGTTTCCAATTTCACATTGTAGTTACTTGTTACACTGTTATAAAGTTGGCGTGAATAGGCAATTTTGTTTTCAGTGTTCGTCAACTCTTCTTGAAGCTGACTGAAGTTTGCACTGGCCTTAAGGTCAGGGTAACTTTCAGCAACCGCAAAGATTCCAGAAACCTGGCGTGTCAATTCATCACTAGCACGCATCGCTTCTGCAGGTGAAGTTGCAGCTGCTACTTGATTACGAAGTTCTGTTACTTTTTCAAGCGTTGAACCTTCGTATTTTGCATACCCTTTAACAGTTTCAATCAAGTTAGGAAGAAGGTCATTACGACGTTTCAATTGAACATCAATTTGACTCCACGCCTCCTTGGTTTGCATGCGGCTATTAACCAAGCCGTTATAACTTGCAATAACAAAAATCACGAGAACAACAATAATGGCAATAATAATCCAAATCATATTTTTTATTCCTTTCTTATACCTAAAGAAAGTCCGTACGACTTCTCTTACAAGTATCTTTAATAGTCTTAGTATATCAAATTTTCAGATAAAAGTGGAAAATATAAGTCGTTTTACAAAAAAACTGGACAAGATGTTCAGCTTTTTTATTACTCTTTAGTCGTATGCCGTTTACCTTGGGCTATGGCATCTGCTTCTGTCATAGTGACGACATTAGCCTTATTGGTATTGCTAGGCATACTATTGATGTCATACCAATAAACATCTGCTGTTCCATGACGCGCCACATAAACTGTTCTACTTTCTTCCTGTGTAGGTTGCACAGGCTCTGGCTCAGAACTCGGTTGTTCAGCCACTTGGGAACTCTCAGAACTAGGCTCAGATGGTGCTTCAGTAAATTCAGTTACCGTATTTGTTGCTGTCCCATCTGCATAATTGATTTCTGCATTTGGTGATCGATTATCTAAGAAAACATGTGTAACTCCCTGACTATCAAGAGTCTCCTTATCTCCACCAAGTTTAATTTCCAAGAGATTTCCAGAACTATCGATACCAACATACTGAAGTTCTACTTGACGAGGCAACAACTCGTCTCCACTGTAGATAGCTGTTACTTTATAATCTAACCAATAGTTAGGGTGGAGTGCCAGCCAGTTATCCAAGCGATTCTCGTAATAAAGCATGCCTGACTGATTATCTTCATCGGTTCCTTTATAATTTCCAGAGTTCAACCAGGCAGTCATAGGTACTAAATTCTTGCCCTCGTCATTGACACCAGAAAACTGATAGCCAATCAGATGTCCTCGATTCATTAACCAAGATTTTGATTTACCATCACCATAATAAAACTTATAGTTATGCCATCCTACAGGATCATATTTTATTTTACCGGGGCGTTTATTCTTTGGCTCGTCCTTATCTTGTAACTGTATATGAGCACTGTGGGCACGTCCTAACTGGTCCTTTTCCTCCATGACAAACTGTTTTTGACCATTAAAAGCTAATATACCATTGTTCTCATCCGCTTGAGCGACTTGAGGGGGCACAGCCAATGATTGTTTGCTAGTATCTACTGAAAATCCGAAACCTAAAGTAAATACTAAAACAAGAAGAGCAAATAAACGAATCCTACTATTTCTTTTTTCTTTCATTATCTTAACTCCTTAATTTTTTATCACTTTAATTATACAGGTCCAAATCAGATACTATCAATAATTATGTGTAAACACTCAAGTAGAGTTGAAGAATGTTAATCAAATAAGCTTTCAAGTATGTCAGCACATTGTCCAAACCCTTTATGGATGCGTTGATTTTGCTTGAAATTATAATCTTCAAACAGGGTAACTAAATAACGTTCCAGAGCCTCCTCGTTAGGAAAAAGAACCTTCTTTTTCGTTTGACGTTTGATTTCTTTGTTAAGAGACTCAATGAGGTTTGTCGAATAAATGCTATGCCAATATTCGGAAAAAGCTTTTGATTACACTATAAGATCCATTAAGAAACCAAATAATAGTTCACTTTCAAGTCTCTAAATTGATCATAACACAAATACTCATCGTTCTGAAGTCGACCTAAAGCAATGCTAGGATGGATACCAATCTCATCAGCAAATTTCTTAATCGCTTGTTTATCAAAGCAACCTTCATCTACGAATCTTTGATAGTCTTGAGGGGCAATTAGTAAATCTTTCGCAAACTGGTCTGCTAGTTCCTCAGAACGTCTATAAGAGTCACTATCTCCATCATCAGACGAAAAGTCATTCTGAAGAATATGACCAATCTCATGGAAAAGTGAAAACCAAAAAATATCTGATGCTTTATTACGATCTGTTAATAACAACAAGACACTACCGTTTCCAAATTTCTTTGTTGCACCATTTAAATTAGCATTTGCTAAAGCAGGAAGGCCCACTGGGACAACTCCACACTCTAGCAAGATATCAGTCAACTCTTGAGCAAAATTCTTTGGATCTTGTCTCGTCAGTTCCCTCAATGTTGGTAAGCTTCTCTCTAACTTTCTACGATTAAGCTTCGTGGTCGTTTTATTACGAGCTTTTTTAGATGCTAACTCTAACATAATATTGGAATTAACAATACTCTTTTCGGTAAAGTCACGTGTATTACGATAACTCACTAAATGGTTAAAAGTCACGAGATATTCTAAACTCGATACTTCCAGAATCTTCCGAAGCTCTGTAATCTTTTCACCAATACCATAGCGCTTCTCTGGAACATAGCCTTTTTGCTTAAAATACTTGAAGTCAATCATCTCGCATATTTCCTTCTCGCGACCTTGATCAAACTCTCTTTGTTCTATAATTTCAGCCACTTTCACATCATAAATATTTTGAAGGTTGAGCCAAGTCTGCATAGAAACACCACTCAGATTGGCTAACTTATGAGCTGTCTCCTTACTAATAGACTCCTCAGCATTAACTAGCTTGCTGACAGTCTTGGCAGAGACTCCCAAACGCTCCGCAAATTCTTTCTGAGTTACGTTATAGTCCTCAATTAAGTCTTCAACATACTGACCTGGATGAAAAGCAATCAGGTCTTTATACTCAACCACTTTTTTACTCATTAGGAACTCCTTCGACCATCTATATCTAAAGCAAACTGTCCATTTCTCTTTCCCTTTAATTGGTGAAAATGATACTTAGGAAAAGCCGTCACACTGGCCAAAGAATCCGATGCTTCCAAAAGGTTAATCAACTGGTGCAACTTTAATGCAACCTTATCCGAAAAATCCTTTTTCGCTCGTCTCAGCTCAGTGCACTGTTTCTCAACAGTTTTATTTGTATAGATAAGCTTCATAAATTCCTTTACATGATATAAAAACCAGCCAAAAGGTGATTTGGCCGGCTTTTACTTAAAACAATTACTTTTTCGGTTTAAAAGTACATTTTTTATAATCAATTACAATATTAGGATCGATATTCGGAAGGAAGACGTTGAATAAAGATTTTTCTTTCGTCACTGCTTGCAAGTGAACTCCAATCGGAATTACATCAACATTGTTTCGATAAATGGGACGAGAATCCATACATACTGAACATTTCGTTACAGTTTCTTTGATTATATCTTCAAAATGCCATTGACAGTATGGATTTCTCCCATTATCATTTTCATTACTCCACTTTGTCTGAATAAACTGAGACAATTTCCCTCGATTACTAGTATTAGACATTTTCTTATCTCCACCAAATGTTGAGGCTATAAGATGCCCCCTACGAAAAATTTTATCATAATCAGTAGTTTTTTTAATCTATTCCAATATGAAGGAGTAACACTGTCACTTCTCTGATAATCTCCATCACCTTGTTTGATAAAATATCTTGCCCCAACCGGTCTTTTTTTATAATCTATTGAGTGTTCTAAAATATATCCTGTATCTTCTTCCCTTTCTCTTGGAAAACTAATCTCTGCGATATTATTATTTACAACAAAATAGTTTAATTCATTTTTTGTTGAAGAGACGTTTCTACAGTATCTAATTTTTAATTTCTCTTCAGAAACTTTTTTATTTAAATGTTTTTTTCTTACTCTGAGAAGTTTTAAAATCTCTTTCTCTTCCATAAAACCTCCTCTTGATAGTTTCTTCTACTCCGCCTTCACCTGTCCATTCATCAGCATTGAGAAAACCTATACATTAGTTATAGGGATTTGTATTTTATAAATAATATCCTAAACTTCTCAATCCAGTAATCGTCAAAGACATCGGAAACCGCTTTTAAAATAGGATACATTACAAATTTCTATAATTCAGAATTATTAAACCTCCTTGATAATTCAGAACCTTAGTTGTATAGGCATTATTAAAAATAACTATGCTGATAAAAGAAATCTGAAGTCGATTTACTATTTTTACTTATCTTTTCATCAACTTGCTCTAAATAATTCATTCCATTAATTCCATTAATTTCATTAATTAAAATTAACTTGTCTTTTGCCCTTGTCACTAGAACATAATGATTGTTTCTTTGATTCGTATCCTTTAAATTATAATCTTTCCCAAATCCGATAACTTGTTCAAACTCTAAACCTTTGGCAGAAAAAATTGTCATAATCTTATGTTTATTTTTCGAAGGCACAAATGCATCACGAAAAGTGTGATTTGATAGTGTTTCCTTTAACCACATAAGCTCACTTTCAGAAAATGATATTTCTATTTGAATACTTACATCTTGAATAATTTTATTAAATAGATCTAAGTTAAATTCTTCATTCATAGAAAGGTTAAATAAATTTATTAGCTCATTAAATGTCCTATTGAGTTCCTCTATTTTGTTTTTTCTTATTTCTAATCCACATTCTTCAGCAAAATCAAACATTGAAAAATTTCTATCATAAAATTTTTTAGCTATCAATCTCAAAATAAATGTATTTTCACTCTGATTCTGATCCAATGGTGTACTTGGAATAAATTCAAAATTCAAATCATAATTATCTAGAAGTTCATCTTTTAATTTTTGAGCTTCTTGATTTGTTCTGATAATAATCGTAATTTCCCTATTTAAGTCTACTAATGACGAATTCAATAATTCTCCTAATCTGTGTATTTCTAAATCAACAATCTTCACTCGACCGCTTGTCTGCCCTGATATAGAGTATATTGCTTTAGGTTCATGTATCACAGCAGCATAATTAACAATTTCAAAGTGAGATCTAAAATTATGCCACAATTCTTTTTGCTCAATATTCGTCGGTATTTTTTCAAAAATATCCTCTTTTGCACCTCGCCATAAATATATAGCCTGTTTTACATCTCCTACAATAAAAATATCAATTCCTAATTCACTGTTTAAATACATAAATAGTTCATGCATCGTCCCATCTGAATCCTGATACTCATCAATAAAGATCATTTTATACTTATACTTTAAATATTCTTTACACGCCTTACTATTTTTTAGAATAAATAATGCTAATTCAAACTTGAAATTATTTTTATTATCAAAATATTTTGCTAATATGTGATTATCTATTAGTTCTTTTAGGAGTAAACCATATGTTGCCTTTGAATCTTTTCTATCATATGAATTACTAAAATCCGATAAATCTAATGAGTTAAAATTATAATTAGATATGTTCAATCCGCTCAGATCTACTTCATCCCATTTAACTTCTTGTGTTCTATGTGCATCATTAATAAAAGGCCTAATAATTTCTTGCTCAACAAAACTATCGTTTGTTGTTACTAAAAATGTTTTTTCTCCTCCTAGTTCTCTACATTTCTTTCGAATTTCCTGAGTAGCTTTTCTAGTGAAAGTCGTTGCCGCTACCGTCTTATGATCCTTAATTTCATCTAATACTTTTTTAATTTTTTCTACCATAATAGTAGTTTTTCCAGAACCAGCGCTAGCTCTAACAACAAGGCTACCATTGTAATTTAGAATATCATTCCTAATTTTCTGATCACTAATCTCCATTAGAAATCTCCTGTTAGTTTCTTCAAACACTCAAAAAGACTATGATTATATATTTTCTGACAATCTTCTTCTTTTAAAAAATCACAAAGTTTAATCATTCGAATTAATTTTTGCTTTTGGAGATAAGGTACAGCATCATGATTAAGGTTGCGCCATAACTCCAAAGTTTCTGGAATGGCCTCATTTAAATCATTCTCTAAATCAACTTTTGATAAATAAATATTTTTATTTCTAAGTTGTTGAATTTTTTGAATTTGAGTAAAATTACTTTTCTTCCACTCTTTAATTTTATCCTCTCTGTCACTAGAACTGTAATCAATCGCTATATAACCGTTTTCATATTCCCATTTTTTCCATTCATTCCCATCAAGCAAGCCTACACATCTATTATAACCAATGTATTCAAATTGCTTACTACTATTCTTCGTCGTTTCTTTCAAATCATTATCAGTTTTAATAATACAAATAATACCCAGATTAATCAAGGTTTTATAGTATGGTTTAAATTTTATTCCATCAACCTGTAAAATATATCCACCTTCTAATTCATAATTCGGTTGAATTTCTTGAAGAATTTTTTCAAATAATACCTTTTCAGATGGACCTTCAATTAATAAAACCCTATCAGCAAATAAAGCAGTAGTCAATGACTCATTTAGTTCACGTTTTATTTTTGAAAATTCCTCACTAACTTTATATAAAAATGACTTAGCAATTGTTCTATCCTCATTACATAATCGGATTAATGTTGCTTTATCCATTTCATATAACATTTCTGAAGAATGAGTAGACATTACAAAATATCTATAAATTTCCTGATTAAACAATTGTTTCGATAGAGCAATTTGCATTGATCGGTGCAGACTGTTTTCTGGCTCCTCGATTAAAAATATTGGAATAGTTCTGTTAGTGTTAAACTCCTCAGTTATATGGTTTAGTAGTGAATACGCTAATATTTTCTTACGTCCATCACCGGATGTTGGATATAACTTTTTTGTTACATCCGTATTTTTAGTGATGTATGGATGTAAATCATTAAATACTCCATTTATTACCATTTCTGAACGTAATACTACAGAAATATCCTCATTTTTTAAGTTATGATATTCATTTGTCAATATTTCTTGAAATTTCGTAACGCTCTCCATTGTTGAAATCTTAGAATTAATTTGTTCAGCTAATACATTTATATCTTCCAATAATTCTCCATCCGATTGAGTTTTTTGTTTACTAAAGATCTTTCTCTTATTTAAAGAAAATATTTTATCTAAATCAATCAAAGGATCAACATATACTACATGAAATAATCTATCAAGATCACAGAAAGTCCCCTCACCTGGAATCTTTTGTAATTCTTCTTCTTGATTTCCCCAAAATAATTTGGGAATTCCAAAAAATTCATTTTCATCAAAATTAGCGATTACTTTTATAAAAACAGAATTTAAGTTCCCACTATCCCTCTCTTTACCAATTTTTGAAATAATATTTTGTGAGTCAAAATCAGTCTCGTGATCACTAATATCAATCTCTAAACAAATTTCAATAACCCGAGTTGTATCTTTTTGAAAAAAATCACTTTCTAGAAAACCTTTGTTTCTGATTTTACGTTCGAATAAAAATCGTAAAGCATATAAGAAATTAGTCTTTCCAACATCATTCATTCCAAACACAACATTTTTATTTGAGAGAGTAATAGAAATATCTTCGAAATTTCTAAAATTTTTTATTGATAATGTTTTTAATTTCATTAGTTATCCTATCCAATAATATTTCATATCCAATTTTATACCTTCACCTGTCCATTCATCAGCATTGGTAAGAGCCAATCGCGAAGTTGGGTGAGTTGTTCATTTTCTTGTTGTTTTTTAGTTATTTCTTTAATGATATTATTAGAAAAATCATAATATCTATCTAAAATATCATTTGAAGGGATAACTACTTTTATATTTTTAATCATATCCTGTGAGAGATTATCTCTTGCAGAACCTGTACTCAACTTAACAAGATACTGATATAAGTCCTCAATTACATTTTTGAGATAATAACGCATCCTAATATCATTTAACATAATCGCACATATTGCCTGGTTTGTTGATGCTTCAAAAGTTAAGAAGCTAACTTTTCCTGCCGTTGCTCCATACATAGCAACTAGAATTGTCCCACTAGGGAATAACTTCGCACTAGAATTATTTAACCCTTCTTCTGTAATAAAATTAGAAGTACTTGTAATAACAGTTTGCTCTAACTCTCCACTATTTATCCATGGTATTTCACCATTTGAATAGTATGAAACATTTGTAGATTTTGGGGTCCCACCAGAACCAGTTTGAGCTATATCTTCTACTTTTGCCACTCCCCACCCTTCTGGGATTTCGCGTTTGAGTTCTGGGTGATAGACCATCTTTCCGCCTGATGATTTGTAGGGGTTGCCATTCTGGTCTGGGAAATCAAACTGTACAAACCAGTAGTCATAGAGGGTCTTAGCCATGGCTTCCAACTCTTGGTTGATTTGGTTGTTGATTTCCAACTTTTTTCGTATATTAAATAAAATAGTTGCAACTGCTTTTTGAATTTTTAAATCTGGTAGTTTGACTACTATACTTTCATACGCAGATTTGGTCATACTAGGTAAAGTTGAACCTGAATCTAAATTACTCAAATCAAGTTGAGATAGATAAGAATACAAATAAAATGCATCTGCTAATTTGTCATTTACAACAGCATAATACATAGTATCCACTGTCCAGAAACTCTCATTTACATACATAATATTGCTTAAAGTTCCTTTACGTGGTAGTAGTATCGCTTCTCCAGAGTATAATGCTTCATTTACATGAGACATTAACCCTCCACTCCCATATAAGGGAATATCGCCTTTATTTAAATGATCATATTTTGTTCCGTTGTAAATTTTAAGCAACTCACGTAATTTGAATTCTTTTACACCACACTCACTCATACTTCAATCCCTTCATTTGCTCTTCAATCTCCCGCTCTAAGGCATGCGATTGCTGGAAGAGGTCTGAGAGTTTACATTGAAAGGCGGTCATCTTAGCTTCAAACTCTTCTGCTGTGATATCTACATAGTCAATCTTGATATCAAAGTATTGACCTGCGCTGAGAGAGTAGTTTTTCTCCTTGATGTCCTCATAAGAGACGGTGACAGAAAAGTCCTCGACGGCTTCTTTCTTGATAAAGGTCTCGACGATTTTCTGCTCTTCTTCAGGAGAAAGCACGGTCTTTTGATTCTTGCCTTCCTTGACTTTGGTTCCGAGGTTTGAGGCATCGATGAGGACGACATCACCCTTGTTTTTTTTATCGATAAAGAGAATGGAGACGTTGGTACCTGTCGTCGCAAAGATATTAGACGGCATAGAAACGACACCTGCCAGCATTTGATTGTCCACTAAGTGTTGGCGGATTTTCTTATCAATTCCCGATTGAGCAGTAATAAAACCTGTAGGCAGAACAACTGCTGCTTGACCTTCTGGTTTTAAAGAATAGATGATATGCTGAACAAATAGTTCATAAATCGCCATCTTATCCTTAGACTTGGCCGGAACCTTTGGAACTCCTGCAAAGAATCGCTCGCTAGCTTCTGGCAAGGTCTCCACTTGGTCACGCCACTCTGAAAAGTCCAGCTTGAAAGGAGGGTTAGACACGATATAGTCCATCTTTTCAGGATGGCGATTAGCGATGATAGTATTTCCCTGTACGATATTGTGAATCGAATGTTGTAGTCCATTCAAGATCAGGTTGAGTCGGAGAAGATTAGATGACTTTTGCGATATATCCTGACTGTAAACAGTAGTCTTATCCACACCGATACGACTAGCCAGGTTCATAAGCAAGGTACCCGAACCAGCAGACGGGTCATAGATCCTCACGTTTGACGGCTGGTCATTTCCCACCAAGATATCTGCGATAATCTTAGCAACAGAGTGTGGTGTGTAGTACTCGGCATACTTGCCACCACCGTCTTTGTTGTAGTCCTTGATCATGTACTCAAAGAGAGTTGAGAAAAAGTCGAAACCTTGTGAAAAAATGGTCTCATCAAACTTGACGCGTGCAAGGAGATTGATGATAGCTTTTGCCACTTCGTTGCGTTTACTGCTATCTGAGATAGTATCCGTAATCAGACGCTCATCAAAGAGACGAATAGCCGTATCTCCGTCCGTATGTACAGAGAAGATATCGTTATTGTCAATGGCGATTTGATTGAGAGTGTTTTCAAACGTCTCATAAAAATCGGATTCATTTTGCTTGCGATGGAGCGTTTCGATGAATTGATTTGGCTTCATCCAGGCTGTTGAAGTTCCGATATCCTCTAGGAGCCAATCATAATCCTCTTCACTCATAGATACTAGACGGTCATAGGTGTTTTCCGAATCAACGTCTTGTGCTTCATAGAGAAACTTGTCATTCAAGAATTTGTACAAGAAAGATTGGGTAAGGAGTTTGTATTCTCCTGCTTCACCCCCTAGACCAGCATGGGTAAAGACTGCTTTCAAATCATCTACCAAGTTTTGGACTTGGACCTTATATTGTTCATTCATTAGTTTTGATATTCCTGTTCGTATTCTTCAAATAAAGATTCCACAAGATTGTTGAAGTCTTGTTTTGTCAACCTTTCATTTCCTGCTGACTCTGTATTTTTCATTTCTTTGCGTGCCTGTTCACGAATCATTCGTTTAAAAAATTCATTGTTATCAAGGACACCTTGATTTAAACCAATTTGATAATCTAAATTGGCTTTTGAGCCTTTAATCACATGAAAGATAACTGGAAATTCACTTACTACGGTTGAGTTGGTAACATGCTTAAAAGATCGAGCTGCCATTTCATCGCCATTGAAATTCATAGCTAGTCGTCGCATTCGGCTCTTATAATCTTCAAATGCGTCAAACAGATTTTGATACTCAGTCTGAGTTTCTTTGATATTCTCCATTGTGAGGCCTTCCTGCTCATAAATCATATGTTTCTTCAGGATTCTACGGAATTCCTCATAGAGATTTACCCATTCAGGGTCTTTTTCATCTGGACGACCATTAATCCCACCTGCAACTCGTTTGCGAAGCTCGTAGAGATCATTCGCTGCTAGTCGTAACTCCTCTTCTGCGATTTTAACGAAACTAAATGTCGTATCAGACATTGCTAGATTAAGCAAGGTTCGACTTGAAAATTCATCAGGTTTTTCCATAAGTGAGAGGTTAAGTAAACGTCTTGAAATCACGTTCAACAAAGTCGAAACCTGGTTAATGTCAATTTTACTTAGAAGTTCACGATGTCCTAAAAGTCGAGCAACATTATAAAATTGCTTCATCGCTTCTAGCGCTTTTCGTAACTCGATAAGTTGATGTCTATCCCTCACTTCGTCGATGGCTTTAGAGAAGAACTCTAGATTCTCAGTTGGATAATTCATCAAAATTGTCTCTGATTTCTCAAGTTGTTTACTAATTTCGTCAGCTGAAACAAAGAGGGAACCAAAAACATTTTCAACATCTTCTCCTGTGTTTTTTAGATCATACTCCTGATTAAGCTCCTCCAAATACGCACGATTGGTTTTATCAAATTCTTTCGAAATATCTGCAAAGTCAATCACATATCCAAATTGATAATCCTTATATGGACGATTAACACGTGTCAATGTTTGAAGCAAGTTATGAGCCTTGATTTTGCGACCTAAGTACAATCTTTTCAACCTGGGTGCATCAAATCCTGTTAGTAACATCGAATATACAATAACAAGATCAATTTTACCTTCTTTATAGCTCTCTACACGATCTTTCTTGTATTCTTTGTCACCTTCATCATGAAGGATTAAAGCTGATGTGATATTTGTCTCCCCACGACTTCTGCGTTCTTCTAATTGCTTTTCAATCTCACGAGCTTGCTTAGATGAATCACAAACGATCATTCCACCGATGGAATCATCATCGAAGACAACATCACGTGCTCTATTGAAATCTTCCAGAATGAAATCCAACATTGGTGAGACATAACGTGGATGAGCAAAAATATCATCTTTTGAAAGATCTCCACGCAAGATTTCTTCATTGATGGTTTGAAGAGTCTCTTTATAAGAGGTTTCAATATCTTCACGCATCAGACGAAGTGTAAAACCATCATCAATCGATTGATTGTAGTAGTATTTATGGATATAATCACCAAAAATATCACGAGTCGTTGCATGACTTTCCTTGGTTTTACCATCTTTTTTATATGTTATTAGGGGCGTTCCAGTCAATGCAATCTTAATAGCATTTTTATCTGCATTGTATAGATTTGGGAGATAGGAGCCTTTCTCATTATATGAACGGTGAGCTTCATCAATAAAATAGATATTTTGACGATTTAAATCATAGCCTGAATGATCTGTTAAATCTGAATTATCCTTAAATTTTTGAATATTAACGACAGCAACTTGATAAGCATCATGTTTTTCATTCAATTCTTGTGGACTGTTAATCCTTTTTACTTTCAAACCACGTTTCGTAAACTCTCGCGTAGCTTGATCTGCAAGATCCAAGCGATCAACTACAAAATAAAACTGAGGCACGATTCCTTGTTTTGAGAAATAATTTGTAAGGTACCTGATATTAAAATAAGACAAGGCAGTTTTTCCAGATCCTTGTGTATGCCAGATGACACCTTTCTTCACTCCTTTTCTAATTGCATCCTCAATTGCTTTTGTTGCAAAAAAACTGTGGATAACGCATCACATGTTTTTGCAGTTGAATAGTGCCATCTTTCGAGTATTCTTCTACATAAGCTAATCCATAGCGAAGCAAAAACAATAGTCTTTCCTTTTGATAGAGTGATGAGATAAATGTATTACAAGGTGTACTTGGATCTTGATTTGTCTTAAATTCTGGCTGAGATTTCAAGGCAAATCGATTAACATCTTTTAATACTGCGTCAATCTCCTCTTCACCTAATGAACGTATAGAATAAATTAGTTCCTCTTCTCTTTCTTCCTTAAATGCATTGAATTTAGTTTTTGAAAATGCATTGGAACAGTAAAAGGATCCTTGCTTTTGTTGACCTTGACCACTGATATAAGGTAAATTATCTGAGAACGAAATTAATTGTGTAATATTATTGAAACGACGGAATCTCCTATTCTCAAATCTAACGGCTGTTCGTGATTGCTCAGATTGAATAGCAGTCTTACCATCACGAATGGCATTAGGTTGTTTCACTTCAATATATGAAAGTGGTAAGCCATTTATAAAAATGACGATATCAGGTCTAAACTCGTCTCCTCCATTTTGACAGGTTACCTCTAAAGCAAGGTGAAATGTATTATTTTCAGGGTTTTCCCCAGTCAACATAAGTTGGACCACTATCACTTACTATACGATTATAAAAGGCACGTCCTAAATCATTTTGATCTAATTCAATCTTGATATTATTAAGTTCTCTTTCAACATCCAAATCAGTTGCATAATTATTGAACTTTAAAAATTGCTCTCTAAAGATTGAAATTAAAATATTTGTTTCGGGGTCTCTCCCCATAATCTCCTTACCATTATGAGGAAGATATGTATACCCCAAACGCATTAAGTGTAAGGCTGCTGGAATCTGAACCCTAGTTAATTCTGAAAACTCTCTTCTAGAAACCATTGTTTCACCTCTCCGTCCTGTCGTAATCCCTTACATTATAGCATTTTCACGGTTTCTTTCATAGTTTTGGAAAAGTTCAAACAAAAAAACACAGCTTGGTTCCGTGTTTTTATCTTCTATTTACTCTTTTTTTCTGAATGAGTTTTTCCACTCTTTGGTAACTGGCTTCAATTTCTTCCTTGCTAAAGAGTTTTGATTGTAAGTCTTCCCAGCTACTGCCGATGGCTGGATTAGTTTTATTCTTCATAAGTTTCTCTTTTTACTCTCCCCTATGAATCGTAAACCCTGTGGCTTGTTGGTTAGCCATGATGGTCATGTCTGAAATCTGAACACGTCGTGGTTGCTTGGTGACATATAGGACCGCCTCCGCAATATCTTGGGCTTGGAGGGCTTTCAAACCTTGATAGACATTGGCTGCTTTGTCCTCCTTGTCACCGTGAAATCGAACTTGAGAAAAGTCCGTCTCAACAATACCTGGCTAAATGGTTGTTACCTTGATATCTGTGGCAATGGTATCAATACGCAATCCGTCACTATAGGTCAGCTGAAAATCCTCCTTCCAGCCAATGACACTATATCTGTCCCACGAAAGACAAGCTGATGGTAGTCTAATTCAGGTAAACTGAAAATTATGGCTGCAAACTGCTTTTCAACTTCCTTGTCCAAGACACTACGGTAGCTACTTAGATTAAGTCCCGCAAAACGCCTCGACCTGACCATAGATTCAGCTAGTTCAACCCGTTTCTTAGTCACCATGAAGCTGTAGTCTGGATTTAAGTCCTTCCCTTTAGCATAGTCATGTAGATTGATGGTTTCCTTCAAATGACTTGCTAAGAGCCATTTTTCATAAGTCAGTTAGCCAATTTCGTTGATACAAACCTTATCCAAGATATTGAGAGGTTCTTGATCAAAGGTAAGCTCCTTCACCTGTTCAAGATAATCGATTAAATTGGGCATGGTAAACTCTTTGAAAGTCTTTCTTACTTTGATTTTACTAGAATTTTCACAAAATTGTTAGTGAAAAATGTGATATGATAAGAGAGATTATTTATTAAGAAAAGGAAACTTATGACTATTTCACGATTTTACCGTATCTTACTAGCTCTTTGTGGACTGGTAGGAGTCTCTATTCAAATCCATGATGATGGTTGGGGCATGTTGCTCTACTACACCGTTTTGTCCAATATTCTGGTCTTCTTTAGTTTGATTTTCTTTATCATCCATGACTTCAAAAAAGGGGATGCTACAACTAACATCAAACTCCTGCGTTACAAGGGTGGCGTAACCATGGCCATCCTCATCACAGGAGTTATTTACCATATCCTGCTAGCACCTATTACAGAACCTGAAAAATACTGGACAATACGGAATTTCTTGGTTCACTATATTGTGCCTTGGGGCTTGGTGATTGATACTCTCATTTTCGATTCTAAGAAAGCCTTTCGTCTGCGCGAACCACTTTACTGGTCCCTATTCCCACTGTCTTACTTCGCCTTTGCCCTTCTAAACGGACTGGTTCTAAAACTGTCAATTCCAGGTGCCAAAGATAGTCCTTTCGCCTACTTCTTTATCAATGTCAATAAATTTGGTTGGAATAAGGTCATGATAAACGTCCTGGTCATCAGTGCTGGCTACATTGCTGTTGGCTATCTCTTATTCCTCTTGAAAAAATTTATCGGTCATAAACCGGCATAAAATACAAACTGAGCTCCAAAAGGAACTCAGTTTTTCTATTTCAATAATCCTAATCTATCAAAAGCCTTATAGAGGCCATCAACATCAAAAAAATAAGTTTTGACATGATATTACCTCAAATATTTTGTCCTTATTATAGCCTTATATTGATTTCAGGGCTACTATTATCCTTAGACAAACTGATACTATCCTACGATTGTATACTTCTCAATCCAATGTATTGCTATTTCGCATGAAAGAAGTTATCATGAAAATATGAACGATTTAAAAACATTACTGAACCATTTGCCCTATAAACTAGCAGCCTATGATGCTACAGGAACCCTTCTCTATGACAATGGTGGGGCTGACGGTAGCTTCTTTCCCCGTGAGTCTGAAAATTTGCCCGATTGGATTCTATCTGAGATTTTGGCTTCTCCTAACAAAGAAATGAGTTATCAAATTCCCACAGACAGTTTTGATCAAATCCTAATCCAGACCTATCAGGCTGCTCTCGATAAAGAAGGAGATGTCCTTGGATTTTGGGAAACCATTTATGATTTAAAACAACCTCTCAAGACCTATCTGGATAGTTCTGCTCAAGCTCTAGTAGCTTGGTCTGATGCCACTAGTGGTGCTAGTTTTAAGGAAAAATCTGATAAATAAGGCTAAAAATTCTTCTTAAATAAATGAAATATTCACTTAATTCACAACTAATCCCCTAATAATACCCTCATTAAATCAGTTTGAGCTAGTATTACTAAACTTTAAAAAAATAAGTCACTGTAATATATCTCACATAATTTATATGCCGAGTGTTTTGCATTTTTACGCTATTTAATGTAGAATGGGAAGGGATGAGAAGAAGAATTAAACCGATCGTTGTTTACGTGGTTCTAGCTCTTTTAGGATTAGCATTAGTTATTGCAAACATTCACAATACGTCTAAACAGCAGGCGCATCTCGAGAAAGTGAAATCAGCTATTCCTTCTGCTACTACACCAAAAACAACAACCAGTAGTACATCTGACAGTTCCGATGAGGAGCTGATACTCAATCCCATTATCGACCTTTCGGGTTGGCAACTTCCTCAGGATATCGACTACGATGTCTTGTCAAATTATATTTCTGGTGCTATCATCCGCGTCTTCGGTGGTTCACAGATTAGTAAGGATAGTAATGCCGCCAGCTCAAATGGAGTTGACAAATCTTTTAAAACACATATCAAAGAACTCAAAAAACGTGACGTTCCAGTTGCCGTCTATTCCTACGCCCAAGGTACTTCTGTCAAAGAGATGAAGGAAGAAGCTCGTATTTTCTACAATAATGCTTCTCCATACAAACCTACCTATTACTGGATTGACGTTGAAGAGGAAACCATGTCTAACATGGAGGAAGGTGTCCAAGCCTTTCGTGCTGAACTCAAACGTCTAGGAGCTGAGAAGATTGGCCTCTATATTGGTACCTATTTCATGCTTGAGCAAGAAGTTTCAACCAAAAACTTCGATGCCGTTTGGATTCCAGCCTATGGTACCGACTCGGGCTACTATGAGGCTTTGCCAAATACTGAAATCGACTATGACCTTCACCAGTATACGTCACAAGGAAGCCTTCCTGGTTTCGACAATACCCTAGATCTTAATCAAATCAACCCTGAGAAAAACAAGCGTAAAACCTTTGAAAAACTCTTTGGAAAGATTAAGAAGAAATCAACTAAAAATAAGAAAACTACTTCGACAAGTTCAACTAGCTCAGCAACTGTAACCAGCTCATCTCGTTCCTCAAAGTCGTCTACTAGTGAGTAAAAACCAGTGTTTCAGACACTGGTTTTCTTCTTGCCCAAATTGACTTAAGCGTGTTTGGACAAATGTGTTATAATGGAAAGTAGAAATGTACAACTTTGAAAAGGAGATAACGTAATGGCTAAAAAAAGCAAAGTCAAGAAAACTTTGGTCGACCAAATTCTTGATAAGGCTAAAATAGACCATGATAGCTTATCCTTCAACGGTTTAGAAGGAGAGCTTCCAGAGGATGTGGCGCGTGAGAGCATCTATAAAACCCTGGCCCTTAAAGGGGATAAGACAGGACCAGTCATTGGTATTATCCCTATCACTGAGCATCTATCCGAAAAGAAATTAGCTAAAATTTCAGGCAACAAGAAAGTTCAAATGATTCCACAAAAGGATCTCCAAAAAACAACTGGCTATGTACACGGGGCTAACAATCCTGTGGGAATTCGTCAAAAACACAATTTTCCCATTTATATCGATCAGTCTGCCCAGGAAGCAGGTTTTCTTATTGTCTCAGCTGGAGAGATTGGGCGTTCTATCCGCATCAACAGTCAAGAGCTTGCTGATTTCGTTAATGCCGAGTTTGCTGATATTAAGGAGTAATCATGAGACTATATTTTGTACGCCACGGTAAAACTCAATGGAATTTGGAAGGACGCCTCCAAGGTTCCAAGGGAGACTCCCCCCTTCTTAAAGAATCTATTGAGCAAGTCAGTGAGCTTGGCCATTACCTCAGTGATACTCATTTCGACTTGGTCTTATCAAGTGACTTACCACGCGCTAAAAAAACAACTGAACTCATCATGGAGTCTCAAAAAACTAAAGCTAAAATTACCTATACCAAGGATCTGCGTGAGTGGCAATTGGGGAAACTAGAGGGACAAAAACTTTCTATCATTCAAGCGATTTATTCCAAAGAAATGGATGCCTTTCGTCATAACCTGGCCAACTTCCGTGCCAACAACTTTCAAGCGGAGTCCGTCTATCACACAACCAAACGTGTAGCTGACTTAGTCCGAACACTGAAAGATGGTAGTATGAAGAACGTCCTCCTCGTCGGACATGGAGCTAATCTAACAGCTTCTATTCGTAGTCTACTTGGCTTTGAACCTGGTCTTCTTCGTAAAGCCGGTGGTCTTGACAATGCATCTGTCACAATTCTCGAGACAGATGATTGTGAGCACTTCACTCTCAAATCTTGGAATGACACATCCTATAGGACTCAAGTCAACAAAATTAGCTAAGTCATCATCTTATATCGTGAAATAAGCGGTCCTTAACAGGATCGCTTTTTTTGCATGAAAAAACCCATAAAACTATTACTTTTTAGGGCTACTTGGTAATTGTTTCCGACTCGGTTCATCTTTGACAATTCTATGAACATGTTCCCAATAGTTATCAGAAAACCCTCTTTGCTTTTCTTCAGCATTAAGATGGTCCGCCAAGGCATAATAGGAATCTCAGGCAACACACTTCATCTGCTCCGCATCTCTAACACCCACAAAGAGATCACCACATTTATCGTTGAGTTCTTCTACTTATTTTCTAAAAGCATCACGCTCAGTACTTAGTGCTTCAATATCATATTTTAAGTTATCTGTTCCCACCATTTCACTTCCCCCTTTATCACATTCTAGACAATAAAACGGCCTCGTTAGGCCGTTTTTTTATTTTCCATACTTCATACGAAGAATTTTTTCCTGGTTAGCATCCAAACGAAGGAGAATAACCACCTTATCAATACTCATATTGCTCTCAAGAAGACGTTCAGCTGCCATCATAAGACCATTGTTAATACCCAGTTGAAGAACTGGATTTTCTTTATCGTTAATATCAAAGATAAATTTGTTATTTGGAAGGTCGAAAAGGACTTTCACAGCTCCAAAGAGTTGCTCGAAACTATCGATTTCCAAGTCAAAGACTGGTTTCGTACCGGGTTTAAGGCTACGTCCACGGTGGTTAAACCACATAGAATGCCAGCCACTGTTAAAGGCACCCATAACGTCATTGTCGTATGAATCTCCGACGTAGAGAGTCGTCGATGGATTCATATCAAATTGTTCAGCAGCAAGATTGAAGATTTCCTTTTCAGGCTTTTGGAATCCTGTCGCCTGACTGACGATGACATGTTTGGGATCCACGTAATCGTATAATCCCAACTTCTTGACTTTCTTAAGCTGATGCTCTGTTGGTCCATTAGTAATAATTCCCATACGAACATTTTTTTCTTTGAGGAAATCAAGGGTCATGCGCATTTCATCAAGCATAGTAATGTTTTCCAACTCATGCTCGTAAACCTCTTGGAAATGGTTCCCCATTTCTTCATCGATTTCATGGTAACCAAACTCCAAAAGTGTCTCTTTACAGCGCCAAAAACGGAAATATTCGGTTGTCCACTCACCGGTCATTACACGTGGAAAACCGATGTCAGAATAGTGGCGGAAACGAATATAAGCCTGATTCATATGGGTCATATCAAAGTCAGGGAAACATTTTTCCATGGCAATACGATAAGGTGCCTGTTGGTCGTAAATAGTATCATCAACGTCAAAAACAATAGAAGTAATCATTTGTCCGTTCTCTCTTATGTCGTTCTCTTGGCATAGACTTAGCAAACTAGAATGTCCGATAACTAAACTGATGAAGCAGTCAGTCCCTAAGCCTAAGTCTTGCAAAAGTTGCTTTAAGTCAACTGTCTATAAGCAGTCATGCATATCTGTTTTTTGATTAGCATGAAATTGCTCAAACATTTTTATTATACCGTTTTTGCCCTCTTATTTCAATTTTTGACCAAAATTGGGAAAATATTATTCGTGACTTCCAGTATTTCAGATAGAAAAAAGGTTTGAAACATGACATTCCAAACCTTAGGGATCTTTTTATCATCAGATGATTATTTAATTTCTTTAAAAGTCATTTTCTGTTTCACTTCACCCTGACCACCTTTGGCAATCTGGTAATAGAAATCTTTTGATGTGAAATGGTCGCCATAAGCAAAGACCTTATTGTACTGCCATTGTGACAATTGATCATCCTCTTTTTTACCGAGAGTCAAAGTTGTTTTTGTCACATTATATTCCCATTTAGCTGTTTGGTCACTATAGGCTTTGTCAAAATCAGTCTGGCTCTTAGCGGCATTAACCACTGTCGTACGGTCCTGACTCACTAGTGCCTTGTTACCACCCTCTTGGAAGGCTACATACATGACACGATTGTTGACCTCACCATTTAAAGAACTTGAATATTGGTAAACCTTACCAGGTACAACACTATCCAAATGGTGTGACCCCCAGTAATAGAAGACACTGAAACCAGCTCCCGTAACCAAGAGGCAAGCAAGTACAACACTAATAATGATATTTCTCTTTGACATGATTGGCCTCTCTCTATTCGTCACTAGTTAGGTCAGAAGAATTTGCCTCTGAGTCTGTTTCAGTATGACTTGAAGAACTTGATGATGAACTTGAACTCATGCGTGTTTCTGTTTGAGAATCATCACTTGATGAAGCTTTTGATTCAGATGATGTTTCAGTGCTTGATGATGAACTTTCTTTTTCTTTATAAACATCAACATTGAAGGTCCACTTATCACCCTTGTAAGTTACCTTAATTTGGGCATATTTTGCCTTGATAAGCTCTGACATTTTGCCACCATTGTTAAGGGTGTCGTAAATCTTCTCAGCGAGTGCTTTGGCATTGGCTTCAGTTCTGGCACCATCTTTAGGACCATTAGCAATGTCTTCATCTTTAGCAGTTTCGCCTTGACGGTAAAGCGCTGTTCTTTCAGTGTCCTCCTTAGCATCAGCATTCAGACTATTCTTATCATCTACATGTGAGAAGAATTTCCATTCAGGTCTACCTGAGCGTTTTTGTTGATAAATATTTGAAACTTCTTCCTGAACCTTGTCTTGGAAAGCATCCTCAGTCAATTCATTTTCTTTAGAAGTATCTGTACTTACTTTACTTTCACTGCTGATTGCTGTTGAGCTTGATGCAGAAGATGAAGAAGAACTTGTTGAACTTGATGAAGCGTCTTTAGATTCTGATGATGAAGAAGATGACTCCTTACTTTCTTTAGAATCTTTATCCTTATCGTTATTATTGTTGTTGTTATTGGAGAATGAAATGCTGTGATCAGAATTATCTGGAGCGTAAATCATTGTATTCTTAGAGTGGTCATCAGATACAAAAGTACTATTATTGATAATCACTCGGTTATTATCGCCATAATAGTTGTTGATAACAATCTTAGAATGTGCACAACGGTGACCATTACCAGTCACATGATAACCTGCTGGTACATCACCATCACGTTTCAAGATGAGGACGTCACCCGCGAAGATAAGGTCAATATTCTGAATATTGTTATCGTAGGCTAATTTTTCAATAGAGATTCCCGTCGCTTGAGAGATTCCCCACAAGGTATCACCCCATTGAATTACATATTTTTGACCATCTAACTGTTGTGGATTGATGTTCTGAGTTGTCAAATTATTTGTAATTTGTTGCGGTGTGCTGGCAATCCAGTTTGTAATATCTGCAGCATGAGCACTTGTTTGATTTTGATAAAAGCCATCTGCTAACACAGATACCGTAGGTAGCCCAATAGGCGCTAGTAAAGCGCCAAGCATCACAGCTTTACCAACATAATTTTTCTTTTTCATTGTATACTCTCCTTAATTTCATACGAATCCTACCCTGTTGTTGTACACTTTTTTATTATATTTGTCAATAAATTATATAACTTCCTAATCAATCATTAATTCAAGTTAACTATTTTTCTTAAAAATAAAGGGCTTTCCCCTTTATTTATCTGACATTTAGTCATTTGTCCTATCTTTAGAGGATGAATTATGATACAATATTAACGACTATTTTATGGAGGACTAACATGCCAAATCAACACATGGAAGAATTAAACGATCAACAGATTGTCCGTCGTGAAAAAATGGCGGCCTTGGCTGAACAAGGAATCGATCCTTTTGGTAAGCGATTCGAACGCACAGCTACATCTGGTCAATTAAAAGAAAAATACGCCGATAAAACAAAAGAAGAATTGCACGAAATCAATGAAACTGCTACTATCGCAGGCCGTTTGATGACTAAGCGTGGTAAAGGTAAAGTTGGCTTTGCTCACATCCAAGATCGCGATGGTCAAATCCAAATCTATGTGCGTAAAGATGCTGTCGGTGAAGAAAACTACGAAATCTTCAAGAAAGCTGACCTTGGTGACTTCCTCGGTGTCGAAGGTGAAGTTATGCGTACAGATATGGGAGAACTTTCTATCAAGGCTACTCATATCACGCACTTGTCTAAAGCCCTTCGTCCATTGCCTGAGAAATTCCACGGACTTTCAGACATTGAAACGATTTACCGTAAACGTTACCTCGATTTGATTTCTAACCGTGAAAGCTTTGACCGCTTTGTCACACGTTCAAAAATCATTTCTGAAATCCGTCGCTACCTCGATGCTCAAGGTTTCCTTGAAGTCGAAACACCAGTGCTTCACAATGAAGCTGGGGGTGCGGCTGCCAAACCATTTATTACACACCACAATGCTCAAAATATTGATATGGTGCTTCGTATAGCTCTAGAACTTCATCTCAAACGTCTCATTGTTGGTGGTATGGAACGCGTCTATGAGATTGGCCGTATCTTCCGTAACGAAGGAATGGATGCAACTCATAATCCTGAATTTACTATGATTGAGGTTTACCAAGCCTATGCTGATTTCCATGATATTATGGATTTAACAGAAGGTATTATCCAGCATGCTGCAAAAGCTGTCAAAGGAGATGGGCCTGTCAACTACCAAGGAACAGAAATCAAAATCAACGAACCATTCAAACGCATCCATATGGTTGATGCCATCAAGGAAATCACTGGCGTTGACTTCTGGCAAGACATGACCTTTGAAGAAGCTGTAGCACTTGCAAACGAAAAACATGTACCAGTTGAAAAACACTACACAGAAGTGGGACAAATTATCAATGCCTTCTTCGAAGAATTTGTTGAAGAAACCTTGACGCAACCAACTTTTGTTTATGGTCACCCAGTAGCAGTGTCACCTTTGGCTAAGAAAAATCCAGAAGACCCACGCTTCACGGATCGTTTTGAGCTCTTCATTATGACCAAAGAATACGGAAATGCCTATTCTGAGTTGAATGATCCAATCGATCAATTGTCACGTTTCGAAGCACAAGCTGCTGCTAAAGAACTCGGTGACGACGAAGCAACAGGCATCGACTACGACTACGTTGAAGCTCTCGAATACGGTATGCCACCAACAGGTGGACTCGGAATCGGTATCGACCGTCTCTGCATGCTTCTCACTGACACAACAACCATCCGTGATGTCTTGTTGTTCCCAACGATGAAATAATAATGATATCCCATTAGTCAAATAATGGGATATTTTTATATGAGGTATAAACGTGTTCAAAAACTGAAGTACCTTTTTAAGAAAGAATAAACTGTGGTCGAACATCCTAAGACAAAGACAGAAGAAAGTCAATTCGACTTTTCCAGAGATCGCACAGATTATTTTCTCGACCAAGCACTTGCATTTTATTGTGAAGAAAATAACATTCCTTAAGAAAAACTCTGTTCATCTGATATCAGTGAACTACTCCTCCCCTGCATCTCTGATTTTTATGAAGATTATATGAATTTTTGTTACACAGTCTTGGTTATGTTGCTAGAACTAAATTTGACTGGAAAATCTATCACTTGGTTGAAGATGATATTAACGAAATCTTCAGTCAATATAAGACTCACATCGGGTAATATGAAATAACGCTTCTCTCGAAATGAGAGAAGCATTTTCTTATTTCCAAAATTTTGCTTTTGATGTTGCGATCCAATGTTTTAACTACTTCTTTCACCTTGAAAAATACCCAAAAGTACTCACTACGGTCACAGAAATGATGTACTTTTTGAATCTAGTAATATGAAAATATTATCTATACCTATTTTTGATATAATGTTAGTAATTTGTATTCTTAGAGAGGGATTATACATGCCAGAGGGAATTAATTTATTTCAGGACACTTTGATAAAATCACTTAAGTTTGGTTTTGTTGATAACATTAAATATCAAGATGGTGGCTATTCTCCTCAGATTCTTGTGAATAATAGTGATGAAAAACGCTATGTCTTGACAGACTTACAGAAAGAATTAAGTAAGTGTGCTGCTTTCTACTTTTCTGTCGCCTTTGTCACTAAAAATGGAATTGCCATGATTAAGTCGCAATTATCAGACCTAATGGATAAGAAAGTGCCAGGGAAAATCTTGATTTCCCCATATCTAGATTTCAATGACCCTGATGCAATGCGTGAGCTACTAAAGCTTAAAAACGTTGAAGTCCGTTTAACACCCGAAAAAATACAGATGCACGCCAAATTCTATCTTTTCGAACATACTGGTAAACAGGTACTGATCTCAGGCAGTTCAAACCTCACACATACATCTCTAAAAATTAATTATGAGTGGAATATCAAACTGACCTCTACTCATAACGGGGAGTTTGTTCAAAATACCAAATCAGAATTTGACCGTATTTGGGAACAATCAGAGCTACTAACACCCGAAATAATAGAGACCTATGCTAAAAAGAGAAAGAAAATCATTAGTCTCACAAAGATTAATGATGAAGAAAAGCTCCCTTATTCAGCTGAAAAAATTGTTCCTAATAAAATGCAAGAAGCCGCACTTGAAGGGCTCAGAAATATTCGGGAACAGGGAAAAGACAGGGCACTTGTTATCAGTGCCACAGGTACTGGTAAGACATTTTTATCTGCCTTTGACGTTAAACAATATAATCCTGAGCGCATGCTATTCATCGTCCATCGTGAACAGATTCTCAAAAAATCTTTAATAGATTTTCAAAAAGTTCTGGGCTTTAATCCATCTGAAGGACATATTTATCACTCAGGTGATGATTTAAATGGAAAAAAATATATCTTCGCGACTATCCAAACATTATCACGCGAGGATAACTTAAAAGCTTTTTCAAAAGACTTCTTCGACTATATTCTCATTGACGAAGTGCATAAGGCTGGAGCTGATTCATACAAAAAAGTTATGGGCCATTTTACACCGAATTTTTATCTAGGTATGACAGCAACTCCTGAACGTACTGATGGCCAAAATATTTACGAAATTTTTGACTATAATATTGCCTATGAGATTCGCTTACAAGATGCATTAGAAAATGACATGCTCTGTCCTTTCATTTATTTTGGTGTTAAAGACATCGAAATTGATGGTCAACTTATTGACGAAAAATCAAATATCTCAAACCTTACATCAGATGAGCGTGTCAAACATATTCTAAATAAAATTGATTTCTATGGTGTTTGTAATAATCAAGTTCGTGGACTTATTTTTTGCTCATCAAAAGCAGAAGCCAGAGAATTATCAAAAAAACTTAATCAACATGGAAAACGTACCATCGCATTGACTGGTGATGACGATATCAACTATCGTGAAAAGGTTGTTAAGCAATTAGAAGATGGGAAGCTTGAATATATCTTGACCGTTGATATTTTTAATGAAGGGATAGACATACCATCCGTAAACCAGGTAGTTATGTTGCGTAACACGCAATCAAGTATCATTTTTGTTCAGCAGCTTGGTCGTGGACTTCGTAAACATAAAAGTAAGGATTACGTTACTATCATTGATTTTATTGGTAATTACAAAAATAACTATCTGATTCCAATTGCATTATTCGGTGATAAATCTATGAATAAAGATAATTACCGTCGTGAACTACGAGAACCAAACATCTTGAGTGGTTTAACAACCGTGACCTTTGAGGAAGTTGCTAAGGAACAAATCTTCAAATCGATTACAAACACGGTTCTATCTAACATGAAAATTCTCACAGATGCCTATACTGATCTTGAAAATAAACTTGGTAGAACGCCTATGCTAATCGATCATTTAACCTTTGATAATATTGATCCAATAGTATTTTTCAACAATAATAGCTTCAAAAACTATGCGGATGTTATTAACAAATTTTCAAACAAGGCAATAGAACTCACTGATACCGAGAGTAACTGGTTGAGTTTTATCACATTTGAACTTCTTCCTGGTAAACGAAAACATGAGCTTCTTCTACTTCAGGAACTTATCAAAAAGGGTGAAATCTCAAAAGATAAGTTTATTAAGATTTTGGAAACAGAACAATTATCTACTAAAGACTCAATTATCTCCTCTGTTAAGAATGTACTAAGTCTTCAATTTCTTAAATCTCAAGAGGTAAAAAAATTCGGCACAGAACCTCTGGTCACTCTAGAAAAAAATGTTTATAAGCTCAATCCTGAGGTCATAGATAGTTTCAAAAACTCCGATTTCACCTTGCTCTTTAAGGATGTTATTGAGGCAGGACTATATAAAACAAATGATTATCCTGAAATATTTACAATCGGTCAAAAATATTCTCGTCGTGATGTCTGTAAACTTCTGAACTGGTTTAAAGATGAACCCCCACTTAACATCGGTGGCTATAAAATAGACAAGAATACTAACACTTGTCCAATCTTCATCACCTACCATAAGGATGATGAAATCAGTGATACTATCAAATACGAAGATGAGTTATTAAACGAGACTACTCTTAAGTGGTTTTCTAAAAACAAGCGTACACTTGAGTCTCCAGATGTAAAAACAATTATCAATTCCCCTGAAAATGGATTAGACCTAAAATTATTTATTATTAAAGATGATGCTGAGGGCGGCGATTTCTACTATTTAGGTGACTTGACCATCGTGCCATCTACTGTTGAAGAATTAGTACGCCCACTGGAAAGTGGTAATGAAAGTATTGTTACTATGAATTTCAAACTAGATAATCCTGTCCCTGACACTCTTTATCGTTACATAACTAATAAATAAGAGCACCACATAAGTGATGCTCTTATTTTGATAACAATTCTACAGCTGGTCTATCTACAGGTGCCCAATTCAAAGTTTTCAAGCGACTTGGCTCTAACCAAACTGAATCCTGATGCTCCAACAAATCTAGATTTCCACAAACCAGTTTAGCATGAAAGGTATTCATAACAACAGTTCCAAAATCATAATCATAGGAGGCCTCATTGACAAACGAAATAATCTCAATCTTGGAATTTAGTTCTTCATAAATCTCTCGAATCAAAGCTTCTTCAGGGGATTCTCCTTCTTCCAACTTACCACCAGGAAACTCCCAGTATCCACCCAAGCTTTTTCCTTCTGGTCGTTGGGCACAAAAGATTTTACCATCTTTTTCGATGGCTGCTGCCACAACATTAATGATTTTTTTAGACATGTAACATTCCTCCAGATAGTATTCTATCAAAAAGCTATCACGACAAACAAACTTAAATTTGTTATTTAAAAATGTTTCCCTCAATCGAGAGAAGCATTTTCTTATTTCCAAAATTTTGCTTTTGATGCTGCAATCCAAGCTGATAAACAAGCGAGGGCTACTTCTGCATAAATCGCGTATTGTTTAGCAGGATAAAGCCATGCTTTATTTTCTTCATGCCAATGAGACTTCCAGAGACCGATGTAATTTTCTGTTATTTCAGGATTTTTAAGGCACTCCATGTAATTTGCAGGTAAATTGTCTGGTTGATTCGTTTGTATGTTAATGATATAAATCACCAAAACAATCGCAATGACAGCTAAGAGTTTCAAAGCAATCTTTTTCTTGGCTGTTAGTTGAAATGCTTTCAATTATTTTTCTTCCCAATATAGTAATATATGTACTCCTATACTTTAGTATAAAAAGTAGGGATACAACATTAATGATTAAAAAGTCAAAACCTTTCGAAAACCTTGCATATCTTGCTCATAGTGTTATAATGGAACTGTCCGTCTGTCTAGAAATAATACACTTTTAGGCAGATGCGACTTAGAAAGAGGTATTTATGACATTTTCAAAAAAGGTTTCCCTTTCTGAGGTAAACCAATCCGTAGATACACCTAATAATAATCGTTTTTGGCAAAATCTTAAGGCTTTCTTGGGACCTGGGGCTCTTGTGGCCGTGGGTTACATGGATCCAGGGAACTGGATAACAAGTGTCGTCGGTGGGGCGACCTACAAGTACAGCCTACTCTTTGTCATCTTAATTTCATCATTAATCGCTATGCAGTTGCAACAAATGGCCGGAAAATTAGGGGTTGTGACCCAAATGGACCTAGCTCAAGCGACTGCCTACCACTCACCTAAATGGTTGCGATACACGCTTTGGGTGATTCTTGAGCTGGCCTTAATGGCGACGGACTTGGCTGAGGTACTTGGTTCTGGCATCGCTCTTAACCTACTCTTTGGTATTCCAATCATGGTTGCTATTCTGGTGACAGTCCTTGACGTCTTCCTACTCCTGCTCATCATGAAGCTGGGATTCAGGAAAATCGAGGCTATTGTTTCAACCTTAATTTTGACCATCTTGGTTATCTTTGCCTATCTAGTAGCCTTGTCTGAGCCTAGTGTTGCGGGAATCCTCGAGGGTTATCTTCCTACGCCAGCACTCTTCGAGCCACATGCTGCTGGGGACACCAACCAATTGACTTTGGCACTTGGGATTGTGGGGGCAACCGTTATGCCACATAACCTCTACTTGCACTCATCCTTGTCACAGACTCGTAAGGTTGACTATTCAGATGATAAAGACGTGACCAAGGCTGTCCGTTTCATGACCTGGGACTCCAACATTCAATTGTCTTTGGCCTTTGTGGTTAACTCCCTCCTCTTGATTTTGGGGGCAGCTCTCTTCTTTGGTCACGCTTCTGATATTTCAGCCTTCTCACAAATGTACAATGCCCTTCAGGACTCTAAGATTGCTGGTGCGTTAGCTAGTTCGACACTTTCAACTCTCTTTGCCTTGGCGCTCTTGGCTAGTGGTCAAAACTCTACTATCACTGGTACTTTGAGTGGTCAAATTGTCATGGAAGGTTTCCTCCACATGAGGTTACCAAAGTGGGTAATTCGTTTGTTCACACGTCTCTTCGCCCTGCTACCTGTTATCATTGTAGCTATTCTCTACGGCGATCAAGAAAAGACACTGGATCAACTCTTGGTGTATTCACAAGTATTCCTTTCAATTGCCTTGCCATTCTCTATTTTCCCTTTGATTTACTACACTTCTAAAAAATCACTCATGGGAAAACACGTCAATGCCAAGTGGAATACCTACCTCGGTTATGCCATCGCTATTGTCCTAACCATTCTCAATCTCAAACTTATCTTTGATACGTTTTAAAAAAAAAACAAGGCTAGCACCATGCTGACCTTGTTTTAGTTTTTGAAGGCGTCAACGAGAACTTGAAATTCTTCGTTACTAAGGGTAATTCCCTTGCCCATCTTGGTGTGGTCTGGACTCCAAGTGCGGATATCGTACTTGGCTGGTGCTCCGTTAAAGCTCACACGATTAAGCTCCTTAGTCCATCCCTTATCATTCTCAGACAATACCAAGAGTTTTTCTTCAATTTCAAATGAAAATTCTGCCATTTGCTTACCTCCACTAACTTTATTCGTTTTTTTCCTGTGAAAATTTCAGGATTTAGCAAAAAGTTATCCACAAAATTTTACCTTTCATGCTATAATTATTTTATCAAGAAACGAAGGAAATGACCATGATAAACTTTTTAGAAGCGGTAAAGCATCAGCTTCATCAGTTTGTGGAAACAGGTCACTGCAAACCTGTCCACCTAATGCAAAATTATCTTATTAATGATATCTATCATGCTATTGATAATAAACAAATGGTCATGCTGGCTTCTAATCATAGGACCTATAAGGGCTACATCAATCGTTATGACAGCCAACGTCAAGCTATCTTTATCGAGCAGGACAAAGTTATCAGTATGATTGAACTAAAAGACATTAAACGTCTAAAAATCATATCTCAACGAGGTTAAGTATATTAGTTAACCTCTTTTTATTTTTGGGTTGACTAATATAGTAGGTCTTGGTATTATAAGTTAACTATCAAATCGCTCGAGGTTAACTCAAATGACACAAAATCGGACACTATCCCTTATTCTTCCAGCTTTTGGTGCTGCTATTATTGCTGCACTGGCTCAAATCATCATTCCGATTGGGGCAGTTCCCATTACTCTACAGACCTTTGCTGTAGGACTTGTGGCTGCTGTTTTTAAACCGAGGGAAGCTACTCTTTCTGCTATCCTCTATCTTATTCTTGGCGCTATTGGTTTACCCGTTTTCGCAGGAGGTGGCGGTGGGCTTCAATCCTTCTTTGGTCCTTCAGCTGGCTATCTTCTTGCCTATCCTTTTTTTGCTCTTGTCACATCAGCACTAACCCATGCTAAGACCCCTATCTGGAAAAGCTTTTTGGCTTTTGTTTTGGGAGATGCGCTTGTCTTTGTCGGTGGTATCCTTAGCCTGCACTTTCTTGGAAAGATGGGTTGGTCTGCAGCTGTGGCGGTCGGTTTGACACCCTTTATCATTCCCGACCTCATTAAAGGTCTGATTGTTACTTTGGTGACTAAGCCAGTATTAAAAGCTCTAAAAAGTCATAGCTACTTTAACTAAAGAAAAAAAGATTGAAGACTTTGTTCCTGTGAACAGAATCTTCAATCTTTTTATTTTTCAAAATAAATATCATAATGCTTTGAACAAGCTAGGTTGAAAGCACTGTGACAATTAGGACAAACTATTGCCTCTTGATACTCATCAATAACCATCTCATGCTGATAAACACCACAGATAAGGACCTTGTCCTGCTTGAGATGACAAGGATAAGCTCGAAAGCTATGTGTTCCTCCAAGCCTATCATGACACTGATAACAAGCATAATACTTCAGACAATCGAAGCATTTTAGGGCAACGATATCTAGCTCTGTGTGATAATGCTGGCACCTGCTCTCATTATCTACCAAGAGACCATATATTTTTCTCGTCATTAGACACGAACAGTCTTACTTGAACCGTCTTTTTGGTAGAGATTAATCAAACCTTCTTTAGTTGAACGAATCATATCACCAGGTTTAACTTCTTGTGGCACGGTAATAGTAAGAAGTTCCATTGGGTTTGGTGCACGATCAATCTTATTACCATTAGCATCGTGAAGATCTTTGATCTCACACTCGAAATGACGGAAGCCTGGTCCGTAGAATTCAACGTGGTCACCTTCGAGGATAACATTACGTTGACGGATCGTAGCTGTCATAGTTACTGGGTCAAAATCTACTACTTCACCAACAAATTTGTATTGTGGAATCTTACGACGGGCACCAAAGAGTTGCTCGTTTTCTGTTGGAGTCTTGTAATAAAAACCTGTTGCCAATTCACGTTGGGCAACTTTCCAAAGCTCGTTAACCAAATCATCTTTAATAGCATAAAAGGCTTCTGCACTTTCCATGTAAGCATCACAGGCCGCCTTGTAACAGTTGGCAACTGTTGATACGTAATGGACAGATTTCATACGACCTTCGATTTTCAGGCTATCAACACCATTATCGATAAGGTCCGGGATGTTTTCAATCATACACATGTCAACAGCTGACATTGAGTATTCTTCAGGAACTTCACCGTGAATACTCTTTCGCTCTTGGCCGAATGGCATGTCGTAAAGGTCATATTTCCAACGGCATGACTGTGAACAACCACCACGGTTGGCATCACGGTCTGACATGTGGTTAGAAAGGGTACAGCGACCTGAGTATGAGATACACATAGCACCATGGACAAAGGCCTCAATTTCAAGGTCCGTACGTTTACGGATTTCAGCTAATTCTTCCATAGTAACCTCACGTGCTAAAACAACACGAGTCAAGCCATACTGTTTCCAAAAATGAAAAGTTTCAACGTTTGTCGCAGATGCTTGCGTTGACAAGTGGATGTTAAGGCCTGGAGCATAGGTTGAACAGATTTCAATCAAGGCTGGATCAGATGCAATAACGGCATCGAGTCCCATATCACGCAATTCACGGAACCACTCACCTGCACCTTTTTCATTTCCTTCATGGGTAACCATGTTAGAAGCAACGTGCACGTCAACGCCACGAGCGTGAGCGTATTCGATACCTTCACGAAGCTCATCCATGGTAAAGTTTCCAGCACGGCTACGCAAACCATAGGCTTGTCCACCAACGAAAACAGCATCTGCGCCGTAATTTACAGCAACTCTCAATTTTTCCAAAGTCCCAGCAGGTACCAGTACCTCTGGGCGTTTTTTAGTTGTAGTCATAATTTCTCCAATTTGCAAGATTGTCGATTTTAGTTTTTAGGATAGATCTTTCGTTCCCTGAAAATGGAAAACTCTCAACCGAAGGAGGACGTAATTTTATTTTACACGGTCAGGTTCATAATCATAGAAACCTGTGTCCAAACCACGGTTGGCTGGGTGTAATTTATGAATGGCTTCATCGAAGAGGAAGGCTTGATCCTGTGAAAATTCTCCAGCCTCGATGAGGTCACGAGCCTTCACAAAATATTCGGTAATTTTTACAAAGTTTTCACCTGGGCAATAAACACCGTCCAACTTCCAGTGGTCAAAACCATGCTCAACGAGTTCTGAAAGCTTAGTCATCATATCCAGGTCATTATTGGCAAAGATATGTGTTCCATGCAAGTCTTCATAGACTGAGTAGTGAGAATCTGGATCTCCAGGTTCAGAAAGAAAGAGGTCACGTTCTTTGGTAACAGCTTCATCCGTTTTGATAAAGTTGTAGTAGTTTTGAAGAAGTGGTCGTTTTGAGTGGTGAATGATACTTGCCCCGTAAACCAAAACCTCTGCTGGAATTTGAAGATTTTCAGCCATGATGAAGAGTTCCGCAGATGGAATCTCACGGGCCAAAACAGCTTCAGATGCTCCTGCCTGTTTGCCCCAGAAATTAATCTGACGGCTAGAGGTTACCATGGTTGAAGCATCATAAATCATTTTGAAGGGACGTTTATCACGGTTACAGATGTAGAAAACTCCTGCATCACCAACCGTGATATAATCTGCTTTAATTTCTTCAAGAAAATCAAGGTAGTCAGGAAGAGCATCCATCATACTTTGGTGCATGAGGGCGTTAACTGCAACAGTTAACTCTTTACCTGACTCATGTACCAGCTCTGCGATTTTTCGCATTTCTGCGAATGAAAGAGGCTTAGGCAAACGAAGGCCAAAAGTTTTTTCGCCGATGTAAATACGATCTACGCCAAGTTCTAGGAGCTCACGTGCCTGCTCGTAGCTCTCAGCTGTCGCTGTAATCACTATTTTTTTCATAACTCATATTATAGCACAAATTGATTGATTTTTTTAGAACTTTTAGGTTTTGTTAAATCGTATTTTGATATTTAAAAATAGTTTTATAATACTAGAATTTCAAAAAAAAACTTTGCAATATAAACTTTTTATGGTATTATTAAAAAGATTGTAACTAGTAAAATACTGACTCAGTCTTTTAGCCTACACAAAATAGTGGTTTAGGTACTTTATATAGAAAGGAGGCAGACATGGCTGACAACTTACACCGTCAATTTGATCACATCGAAGATTTCGAGATTGAACGTCGTCAAACGACCAATTATCAAGACGATCAAGGTCTAAATAGTAATAGTATTAAACTACAAGATATGATTTTCTTTGGACGTGTCTCAAGCTTCTGTGTTTCAACAGTCCTAGTTGCCTTCCTTTTCTTGGTAGCACAGGTAGCTACCTTCTGGGCCTTCTTCTGGGCAATTACCATTAGCGCCATTGGTCAGTTAGGCATTTATGTCCTAATCGAATATCTTAAAGCAAAAGAACGTTGACTAAGGAGTCAACGTTCTTTTTAGTTTGATTCTGCTACTTCTTCAGAGATATCTTTGATATCAATGAAGATATCATCAACGATAGCTTTTGTTTCTGCTTTAACATTGGCTTGCTCAGGTGTTACTTGAGCTGTTTTTTCCTTGATGAGTTCAAAGCTCTCTTTTGCAAAGTCAGCAACTTGAGCTGTTTTTTCTTGAACGGCTTTTGTCAAATCAGTTGCAGTGATGTCGCCATTTTCAAATTTTGTTTTATAATCTTGGAAAGTATCGACTGCTAATTCTTTATAGTCGCTAACTTTTTCCACTACTTGATTTTGGTAAGCTTTAGGATCTTCTTTGAATGAAGCGATTTCCTCATCAATACGTGCTTTAACTGCTTTACCTTTTTCAGTTGTAAAGAAATACGCTGCTGCAGCTCCAGATGCTGCACCAATAATTAGGGTGTTTAGAAATTTACTCATGAAAAGACCTCCTTATTTTTTCTTGTCTTTTTTACCAAATAGTTTTGAAGCAACCTTGCCGATAGCAAAGGCTGAGCCTGCTTTACCGACACTTGCTCCTGCTGCACTTGCCTTAGCAGCGAGGTGACGAGCTCGAGTATTCAAGTCAGAAACACTTTCTGAAAGATCAGCTACTGCTACAAAGAGAGGATCAATCGTTTGAACTTTTTCATTAACATCTTCAACCAAGACATTAGCCTTAGCCAAAATTTCATTTGTTTGGTGAAGTGTTACGTTAATATCTGTACGAAGAACCGCAACTGTTTCTTCAACTTCTTTGACAACATGACGTGTGCGAAGTAAAGTTGGGATTAATGCAATTAGAAATGCAGCAAGTGCGATTGCGATAATAAGAAATGCAATTTCTACCATAGTTTTAGACTCCTTTGACCTGTTTAAAAGGTTAACAAAAAAACTGAATGTTTGACTCCTGCCTCGTATGACCTTTGTTATTATAATTTTCACTTCATTATAACAAAGTCTGAACAGTATGACTAGTTTTTCATTTTATAATCTGCTTTTTGACGTTGTTTACGGAAATATAAGAGGACAGCTCCAAGGATAATGATGGAAATGCTGACCCATTGTGAGACACGCAAGCCGACAAACATAAGACTATCCGTACGCATGCCTTCAATGACAAAGCGTCCAAGTCCATACCAGATAAGGTAAAATGAAGTCACATCTCCCTGTCGCAATCCCTTATTAAAATATCGTAGTCCCAGAATAATGCTAAAACCAACTAAATTCCATAGGCTTTCATAAAGGAAGGTAGGTACACGGTAGCTTCCATCAATAAACATCTGCTGACGGATAATTTCTGGAAGATAATTCAGTTGACTAACTGCTTTTCCATAGGCCTCTTGATTGACAAAATTTCCCCAGCGACCGATGCTCTGAGCTATCATGACCCCAGGGGCCGCAATATCTAGAAAATCTAAAACCGCTATAGCATGACGTTTGGCGAACCAATAAAGGACAGCTGCACCAGCAATCAAGCCACCATAGATAGCAATTCCACCATTCCAAATCGCAAAAATTTCCGATGGATTTTGGCTGTAATAAGACCACTGGAAAATCACATAGTAGAGCCTAGCACCAACAATGGCTATAGGAAAGGCTAAGAGAATAAAATCTAAGATATGCTCAGGATTGATTCCCTTTTCAGGAGCCAAACGCTGAGCCAGATAAACTGCAAGCAAAAGACCAGATACAATAAAGATAGCATACCAATGAATACTGATTGGACCAAGTCTTAGAGCAATTGGATCAATAGTAGCTAACATTAGTCTTCACCATTCTTACTAATGAGGTCGGTCAAACGGTCCTTAAAAGTTTTGGTTGCATCATATCCCATTTGCTTAGCACGATAGTTCATTGCTGCAGCTTCTATAACGACTGACACGTTACGTCCTGTCTTAACAGGAATACGGATACGTGGAATCTTAACGCCCTGTAATTCAATCTCTTCATTGCTATTTCCAAGACGGTCAAAGACCTCGTCATTTTCAAAATTCTCAAGATATATGCACAACTGAACTTGAGATGAATTACGGACAGCACTAGCTCCGTAAAGACTCATAACGTCAATGATACCAACCCCACGAATTTCAAGAAGATGGAGAAGAATTTCTGCAGGTTCCCCCCAGAGAGTTCCCTCATCCTTAGCATAGACATCTACACGGTCATCAGCAACTAGACGGTGGCCACGTTTCACCAACTCGAGCGCTGTCTCACTCTTACCGATACCAGAGTCCCCTTGAATAAGAACACCCATCCCGTAGATATCTACCAGAACACCATGGACACTAGTACGTTCAGCTAATTGAGAGTTGAGATACCAAGACATGTCACCTGAAAGTGATGATGTAGAGTTGCGTCCTTGAAGAACTGCTACACCATTTTCCTTAGCAGCTTGAAGCATCTCTTCTGGAATCTCAAGACCACGTGCCACGACAACAGCTGGAGTTTCCTCTCTAAATATATTAGCAAAAACAGAATAACGGTTATTAGCAGTCATGGTTTTAAGGTAGGACCACTCCTTCATCCCAACCAACTGAAGTCGTTCTGGTGAATAATAGTCAAAATAACCCGTCATTTCTAAACCAGGACGAGAGATATCAGCCGTTGTTATCGCTTTTGCCAAAAGCTCCTCATTCCCATAGACAACCTTAAGTTTAAGCTTATCAACCAACATTTTAACAGTTACTGTCATGTTATTTCCTCCGATTATTTACTAGTTTCATTGTATCATAAAAAGGTTTTCAATGCGGTTCGCAAAGCAAAAAAAAAGACCTATGACTAACACTAAGGTCAATCATAGATCTTTTCTGTTATCATTTACTCACCATTTCCACTCGTCTTCTACAGGTTCAGCATTTTTGCGTTTTCTTCCATCCTTAAGTTTTATTTCGGGATAAATATCCTCTTTATAAGGAAGGAGGAGGGCTAAAACTAAGTATAAGAAGATTCCAAACTGCGTGGAAACCATGAGAATAATAGCTAAGACACGAGCCAAAGTGAGGTTCCAGCCAAATTTATCTGCCAAACCTGCAACAACACCGGCGACGAGTCTATTTTTTCGTATCTTATAGAAGTGATTTGGCATGGTTTTCTTCTCCTATCATTTCGTTGATATCATTGTATGATTTTTTGAGACAAAAAAAATCAGTCCTAGGACTGATTTAGAAAAATGAGTTTGCCTTGGCACAAACCGCATCCAAATTTCTGTGTATTGACACGGCGTTTGCGACGGTAAGTGTGACCACAAGATTGGCACTGATAAAGGAAGTAATTTTCTGCCTGGTTTCGCATTTTGGGGGCGTACCTAAGGCCATCCACCCTAGCTAGTAGGTCCTTGAAATCTCTATCCCCATGTTTGCAGCCCTTCCCTTGAAAATAAAGGTGGTAGTGACAGAGTTCATGACGGACGATTTTCCGAAAGGTCTCGAGGCCGTGTTCTTCATAAAGTTTCGGATTGAAATCTAAGTGTCCATCCTTGGGGAAGAAACGACCTCCAGTGGTCCTCAGGCGCTTGTTCCACAAGGCTTGATGCTTAAATTTCCAACCGAAATCTTCGATAGAAACTGTCTTAACATAATCAGTTAGATTCACGTGGATTCACCAAGGAAAGATTAAGCTTTTCGTGTTCTAAGTCAATTTTTGACACCCATACGGTAACTAAATCCCCAACAGAAACCACTTGGCTTGGATGGTTAACGAAACTCTTACTCATCTCAGAGATATGGATAAGACCATCCTCATGGACACCGATATCCACAAAAGCACCAAAGTCCACAACGTTACGTACTGTTCCTTCAAGTTTTTGCCCCACCGACAAGTCTTTGAGCTCAAGAACATCCTTGCGAAGTACCGGTGCTTCAAAATCATCACGCAAGTCTCGACCTGGTTTTAAAAGGTCAGCAATGATATCTTTAAGGGTTTCCTGACCAAGCCCTAGCTCTTCTGCTGTGTCATTAAGATTAAGAGCCTTCAATTTTGCCTTAGCAGAGTCGTCCAAATCTGTGATGTCTAACTGCTTGAAGAGAGCCTTCACCGCTGGATAAGACTCTGGGTGGACTCCCGTATTATCCAAGATATTTTTAGCGTTTGGAATACGGAGGAAACCGGCAGCTTGTTCAAAGGCTTTGGCACCAAGACGTGGGACCTTCTTAATTTCATCACGTGATGTAAACTCCCCATTTTCCTCACGGTAGGCAACAATATTTTCTGAGATAGTCTTGTTGAGACCTGAGACATGTGACAAGAGAGTACTACTTGCCGTATTGACATTGACACCAACCTGGTTAACCACGGTATCAACGACGAAATCAAGATTTTCAGAGAGTTTCTTCTGGCTAACATCGTGCTGGTATTGGCCTACTCCGATTGATTTGGGGTCAATCTTAACCAATTCCGCCAGAGGGTCTTGAAGACGACGGGCAATGGAAATAGCAGAGCGCTTTTCGACCGTCAAGTCTGGGAACTCATGACGGGCCAACTCTGAAGCAGAGTAGACTGAGGCACCACTTTCATTGACAATGACATAAGAGGTCTCTGGGAAATCTTTGAGGACTTCTGCCACAAAGGCTTCACTTTCACGGCTGGCTGTTCCATTTCCGATAGCAATAATCTCAATAGCATGCTCTTTGATAAGGTCAGCCAAGTCTTTCTTAGCTTGAGCAATCTTAGCTTGACTTGCTGGAGCAACTGGATAGATGACCTGAGTTGTAATCAGTTTCCCTATTTGGTCAACGACGGCCAATTTAGCTCCTGTACGAAAGGCTGGGTCAAATCCAAGTACCCTCTTTCCTTTAAGTGGTGAGATTAGGAGAAGGCTTCGAAGATTTTGAGAGAAAAGATTAATGGCTCCATCTTCTGCTGCTTCAGTCAACTCACTACGGATACGACGCTCCATAGCTGGAATGATTTTCTTCTTGAGCGACTGGTTGATGACTTCCTCAATATAATCATTTTTTTGCTTGAAACGGGCACTGTAAAAACGATGCATTTTCTCAAGATTGTGCTTAAAGTTTACCTTGATAACGCCTAATTTCTCACCACGGTTAAGGGCCAGAGTACGGTAACCTTGGAGTTTAGATACCTTATCCGCAAAATCATAGTAAATCTTGAAGGTTTCCTTTTCATCCAGAGATTGATCCTTTAGGATCGAAGTGATCTCACTGTTCTTCCAGATTTCGTTGTAAGTCCAAGAGCGCAAGCTATTGTCCTCAGAAAAGGCCTCAACCAAAATATCCACAGCACCCGCAAGGGCCTTGTCAGCTGTTGGAAAGGCTTCGGATGTCAACTTTTCAGCTTCATCTTTGAGGTTTGAACTATTTTGCAAGATAAGACGAGCCAGTGGAAAGAGACCTGCTTCACGGGCAATAGTCGCTTTAGTGCGGCGTTTTTCCTTATAGGGAAGGTAGAGTTCTTCCACGTCTGCCAACTTTGCAGCCGCTTCGATGGCTGCCTTGAGTTGGTCAGTCAATTTGCCCTGAGCCTCAATCTTTGCCAGAACCGTTTCCTTGCGGTCTTGGAGGGCTGTCAAAGACTTATCCATATCAATGATAGCCTTGATTTGAGTTTCATCCAGATTTCCGGTTTTTTCCTTACGGTAACGGGCAATGAAGGGAATGGTATTACCTTCTGCGGTCAATTCCAAAACGGTTTCAACTTGTTGTTTTTTTAGGCCCAATTCTTGAGCCAATGTCTCTAAATTTCGATTTTCCATAAACTCTATTATACCACGATAGGAGGTATGCTTGGGCAGAAAACCTTGTAGATGATCGGAGGCTTTTTATGGCGGTTATTCAGAAAAAAACAAATGAACTTGAAAGCATGATGGCATCTTTTGCGGTTATCCCTAATTTTGAAAAGGCGGGAACTGATCCTAAGAAGGACAAACGTCTTCAAGAAGATAAGAAGAAATAAAAGTTATGGCTATTTTTCATCAACTACCAGATAGCGTTTTTCAGCTTCTGGCAGTTTTTCTATCTATTATTATCGAAGCCCTGCCCTTTGTTTTACTGGGAAGTATCGTGTCTGGCTTTATCGAAGTCTTCTTGACTCCTGAAAAGGTCCAAAACTTCCTGCCGAAAAACAAGGTCCTGGCTATTCTCTTTGGAACTCTAATTGGTTTTATTTTCCCTTCTTGTGAGTGTGGGATTGTTCCCATTATCACGCGCTTTTTAGAGAAAAAAGTGCCTAGCTACACGGCTATTCCTTTCATGGCAACTGCCCCTATTATTAATCCAGTCGTTCTCTTTGCGACCTATACGGCCTTTGGGAACTCTTGGTACGTGATTTTACGTTTCCTCGGGGCTTTCTTGATTGCCATGATTTTGGGAATCTTGCTGGGCTTTGTGGTGGATGACCAGATTCTTAAGGAAAATCGAAAGGTCAGTCATGTGCACGACTATAGTGGTTTGTCAGCTGGTAAGAAGGTTTTTCAAGCCTTGATTCATGCGGTAGATGAATTTTTCGACACTGGGCGTTACCTGATTTTCGGGAGCCTGGTGGCCGCAAGTATGCAGACCTACCTACCTACCCGAATCCTAACGACCATCGGTCATAATTCTGTGACAGCCATCCTCATCATGATGCTCCTGGCCTTTATCCTCTCACTTTGTTCTGAGGCAGATGCCTTTATCGGAGCTTCACTACTCTCTAGTTTTGGAGTGGCACCAACAGTGGCCTTCCTCATCATCGGTCCTATGGTTGATATCAAGAACTTGATCATGATGAAACACCAGTTTAAGACACGCTTTGTCGGGCTCTTTGTGGGAACCGCAAGTCTGGTAACAGTCATTTACTGTCTAGTATTGGGGGTGATTTAATGTTACGTTTTCTCATCTTATCTGGGTATTTTGAGCTCGTCATGTACTTGCAAGTTTCTGGCAAGCTCAACCAGTACATTAATATCCACTACTCCTACCTGGCTTACATTTCCATGGCGCTTTCCTTCATCCTCGCTTTGGTTCAACTCATCGTTTGGATGAAGAAAATAAAGGTTCACTCGCATTTGTCAGGTCGAGTGGCCAAGGGAGCCAGCATCGTTCTCTTGGCATTTCCAGTTCTCACTGGGCTCTTAGTGCCAACGGTGACCCTGGATGCCAATACTGTATCAGCTAAAGGTTATCATTTTCCACTGGCGGCAGGGAGCGATCCTAATCAGGCCAATCAAGAGGGAACGACTATCCAGTACTTAAGGCCGGACACCAGCTCCTACTTCACCTCCTCAGCTTATGAGAAGGAGATGACCAAGGAGCTAGCCAGGTACAAGGGACGTGAGACCATCCAGATTACCACGGAAAATTACATGGAAGTCATGGAGCTCATCTATCTCTATCCAAACGATTTCGTGGGTAAGAAGGTCACCTATACCGGCTTTGTTTACAATGACCCGCAGACCGAGGGATATCAGTTCATCTTCCGTTTCGGTATTATCCACTGTATCGCCGATTCAGGTGTTTACGGACTGGCAACGACAGGAAGCGACCAAACCTTTAAGGATAATACCTGGGTAACAGTCACTGGTACCATCACTGTGAATTATTATCAAAACCTTAAACAGAGCCTCCCTATCCTTAATTTGACTGAGATTAAAGAGGTTAGTCAGCCTGACAATCCTTATGTTTATCGTGTATTTTAAAAAGCCAAGTTCAATTGAACCGGCTTTTTATGTTGAATCAAACTGTACAGTTACTTAAATCTTGAGAGTACAAAAACACAATGATACATTCGTAACCGAGTTAAGCCGTTGTACAGTTACTTAAATCTTGAGAGTACAAAAACCTTCCACTCTATTGCATTTCTTAGTTTCCAGTTGTACAGTTACTTAAATCTTGAGAGTACAAAAACACTGTAAAAAGTAGCTGTTACCGTTGGTTGGTTGTACAGTTACTTAAATCTTGAGAGTACAAAAACGTGTAAGTGTCCTTGTATCTTTCGAAATATGTTGTACAGTTACTTAAATCTTGAGAGTACAAAAACCCATGCACTCACCGTTTGAGGTGTAGTACCGTTGTACAGTTACTTAAATCTTGAGAGTACAAAAACTGACTAAAGAACAATACAACGGTGTTAACGGTTGTACAGTTACTTAAATCTTGAGAGTACAAAAACGACGTGTTGTAATCTTCTCCCAATTTCCCAAGTTGTACAGTTACTTAAATCTTGAGAGTACAAAAACAAGATGGAAGAACAATCATCGAAGGAGAAAGTTGTACAGTTACTTAAATCTTGAGAGTACAAAAACGGACGCATATTGAACAGCATAACCCATTTAAGTTGTACAGTTACTTAAATCTTGAGAGTACAAAAACTACCGAAGAAGAAGTCATGGTTACAAATGCAGTTGTACAGTTACTTAAATCTTGAGAGTACAAAAACTGCGGTGTTTGATGCATCTTGCTGCTTCTTGTTGTACAGTTACTTAAATCTTGAGAGTACAAAAACACCTCATTTAAAAACTCGTATATTGTCATTGTTGTACAGTTACTTAAATCTTGAGAGTACAAAAACATCGATTGTATCTGCTTTTTCCGTATGCCAGTTGTACAGTTACTTAAATCTTGAGAGTACAAAAACCGCTACCATATCATAAGTCATACCTGAATAGTTGTACAGTTACTTAAATCTTGAGAGTACAAAAACTTCAGCCCAATTTTAAGCTTTGAGGTGACTGTTGTACAGTTACTTAAATCTTGAGAGTACAAAAACAAAAGTTCATTATACGGACCTCTAACTACGTTGTACAGTTACTTAAATCTTGAGAGTACAAAAACTGACCAAGGAACAGTATGACAACGTACAGGGTTGTACAGTTACTTAAATCTTGAGAGTACAAAAACTTGTTTGTTTGACCAAATCCAATTAAGTAAGTTGTACAGTTACTTAAATCTTGAGAGTACAAAAACTGTACGCTCATTATCTAAATCAAGTAGCTTAGTTGTACAGTTACTTAAATCTTGAGAGTACAAAAACAAATGAATTGATGAGTAACTGATAACCTCTGTTGTACAGTTACTTAAATCTTGAGAGTACAAAAACTCGTGAAAAATTGGGGCGCTTGCTAGTTGCGTTGTACAGTTACTTAAATCTTGAGAGTACAAAAACTTGGCTTTAGCCAATCGAAAAGCTCCGCCGGTTGTACAGTTACTTAAATCTTGAGAGTACAAAAACTGTTTTGTTTTTAAAAAGCCTGTATCAGCGTTGTACAGTTACTTAAATCTTGAGAGTACAAAAACCTCAAATGAAATTTTGACGTTTTTATACCCACATAGTGATTATAAAATCAATAACTGTCCTTGTCAATCCTTACTTTCTAAAAATTTATTTAATAGTTCCTTATCAGGTGTCTGAGAATATCTTATACGGTAACTAAAATGAAACAGCTGATTTAGGATATTCAATATTACTGAATCAACAAGTGAGAGACTAGGTTGTCTCAGCATTTTTGTCAATAAATAAGGTGTCACAGTTTCTAAAGACATCCTAAAACCTTCTCTCGTCGGAAAATCATTACTTGGATAATATTTCATTACCCTTTCATACATAAACTCAACATCATACAAATGCTCCACCTGGTCAGATAAAATATTGACGAACCTACTATTTTCTTCATCAATTTTTAAATAGCCTTGGTCACTAGGAAACAAAATAAAGGTTAGATTTGGATACTTCTTGACCAGATGACAGATTTGCCTATAAAAAATAGTATAAGATTCTTCTGAGATAAATCCATCAATATTTTTTAGCACAATGAGATACTTCTCTGTTGTTTGTGAAAGAAGATGGTCTAACATTTCTAAAAAGAGGGATAGTTTATCAATATTAGAAACCCATTCAAAAGATAGATTCTTGTTCTCAATGGCAAAAAATGGGCTAAAATTTTTTGTGAGTAGTTGGTCTAGTGTTAGAGGGAGATTCTCCAAATGGTATTCTACCTGTCCACAGTTTAAGTTTATATGCTGATTCATTGCTCTTTCTATAAGCTCTACTTGTTCATTAATTTTCTCCAAATGGGTTACTATATCAACTTGATTGGCAATTTTACGAAGGTAAGCGTGGGCAAGTGTTCCTTTCTTGTATTCCATCTGCTCCAGTAAATCCTTAAAACTTGAAATGTCGATATAGTGATAGCTATTTCGTTTCACTATTTCTCCAACTTCATCAAGTATGGTAGGCTCCTCATAATCAAAAATACTTAAGTCCTCACTTGAGTATTTTTTTCCACCAAAATACCAGTTCAAAATCTGCCAAGTATAATATTTGAGTTCATTATTCTGACCAACAATTTGTGTGATTGCACCAATATTTAATTCAATACGTTCTTTGTAAGGATGTTGTACAAAAAATTTCATATGACCACCAACTTATTATCACTGACGATTTCTTCTTGCTTAGTTTTACCACCTATAATTAATGTCATCTCTGAAAATTGTTTTTCAGTAACTGCCAAAAGTCTCACATTCCCAGCAGGAAGATTGCTCATCTTTAACTTCTTATAAAATTTATTTGCAAAGCTTCTATTAGGACAAGTGCGATAGTAGACCGAAAATTGTAACATTTCAAACCCATTTGAAATTAATTCTTTACGAAAATTACGATATATTCTTTTTTCATCCTTGGATTCCATTGGTAAATCAAAAAAACATAATAATCTCAATGCTTCATACCTCATCTTATTTTCTCCACTCTAAACTTGATACCACTGGGCAGTGAAATTTACTACTATCTTTTTCCGAAATATATTTGATAAAGCCTTTGACATATTTGTCCATAGCAACTGTCACTGAGCAAGTCTCTTTGCCATATTTGATTTTAGCATTGAGTAAATCTGTCAATCCCAACCTATACTCATACTTAAGGAATTCCTGATCTCGTAGATTATCATATACCCAAACATCTACAATCTGTCTAAATGGCTCCATCAAATCGTCAACCAAATTAAACTGATTGTATTCATTTTTATGGAAGATTCCTAATAGGCCATTTAAACCATAACCCGCCACTATTCTAGCCATCTGAGCCCTCATGATAGCATAGCCATAGTTTAAACCAGCATTGATGACATCAGCTTCTTTCTGAGTTACTCTGACAAATTGTTTACCAAAGAGCTCATTAAAGTAGACCTTGGCAGCATGTCCTTCTCTATTCGTTCTATCACCAGGTTCTATCTGCTCTTTATAGTCTGAAAGTAATCTAATGTTGTCCAGACTTTTTTCAAACATGGCTAGAACATCCTCTTGGTTATTGATTTTATAATAAGTTACAATCTGCCATGCCTTGTCCTTTTGTTTCTGAGACCAATCCAGCTGTTCTTTCAAGCGCTTGTACGCTCTAAAGTGCCCATTTTGTGAGTGATAAATTCCTGTTGGTAAATGTTCGTTATCGCAAACAACTAAAGCAATATTATATTTACTTAAGGCACTTAATAGACGAAGGGTAACAACTGTATCCCCACCTTCTGCAACGATTATCGAAATATCACTTAGTGGCACCGTAAACTCTTGTCCCATCTTTTGCACTAATAAGTTATCAAGCTTTAAGCGCATCTTCTCGCTTTGACTGACATGTACAACTCTCCAAGTCATTTCTTCTCCTCTTTAAATAACGAAAACACCCTGCCATAAAATGACAGGGTGTTGATTTCGGCATGAAGCCTTATCTTTGTAGCTTCTGCAAGATTTAAGTAACTGTGTAAGGCGTCCCTTACACTATTATTATAGTATATGATAACTATAATTGCAACACTTTCTAACAATTAATATTAAAAATCTAGCTTAGGCTTATCACCCTCATTTTTGATGATATGCTGATTTCCTAGGACATCTGTTCTTACCTTATAAATAGAAATATTTGATTTTCCTAGCCCTTTTTTGCATTGACCACTATTAGCAACGTTACCCAACACTTTAATTAACGCCTCACCTCCTTCAAATTTCTGTTTATCATAAGGTTTTAATTCAACATAATGCTTTTGTTTAGGCATAGTTCGAGAAAGAAAACGGAAAAGCTGTTGTTCTTTTGTTTCTGTATCTTTAACGAGTAACAAATCATTTTTATAAAGTGTAAACTTGAATTCTGAATCAGAATCTACACCCTCTTTTTTCTTAATGTCATTGTATTTTTCCTGGGAAATCTTATATGTTCCTGTCCCTTTTTCAAATTGTAAATCAGCATATTTCAATCCGAGGATTTCGTATTTTCCAGTAGTCTTATTGAAATAGACATCCGCTCTCCATGGAGAAACTGACTGTAAGACAACTTTATTGTTACTGTCCTTCGGAGTAATATCAATATGATTGCCTAGCTTACTATCATAGTATTTAAGACTCTTGATTTCAGGACCATTGCCTTTTTTACTATATTTACGAATATAGCCATGTTCTTCTTTATATTTTAGGAAAGGATTACATGGTACTTCTTTCCCTTTTTCATTCATTTCCTTATTAGGATAGTTCTCTAAAATTGGCTCGATAACTTTCTCAAAGGTTTGTGGGTCGTGACGATACATGAGGAATTTTGACTTATCCTTCTTATAAATCTTCATAAAGGCATCATAACCATCCTGAGTATAAATATCTTTGATTTTCCCTAAGACATAAGTTTCATCCGCCTTATCTTTTCCTACTTTAGCCTGTCTTGTCGCATAAATAGTGGCATCTGATATTTTACGATTAAACTTAGAATCCACTTGATAAGAGAATAAGATACTGTCTTCAAATTCTTTACTCTTCAATGTATCAACAAAATGTTGATAAGGGGCTTTGAACACAGATTCCTTGTACTCATCATCACTAATAAGTTCACCTGTTTCAATATCAAGGAGTTGGTCTTCTGAATAACTTACAAGGGTATTCTTTTGTTTTTTCCACAAATTCAACTGACTTGAGGCGGCAATAATCAATGCATCGACAGCATGGTGATGATAAGTATCACGAGTCTTCTCAATTCCCCAATGGCGTCTCAATTGAGATGTAAATTGGCCACGAACCACGGAAACTTTTGTATCAATCTTGTGAGCTCTAAAGTGTTCTTGAAGGGCATTGAGGACAACTCTTGAAGCGTATCTTGTATCTACAAGATTTCGTTCAATAAATTTCTTTCGAACATCAAACTTTGAAATATCTTCTTCTGTGAGGAGGTATTCTTTTTTCTTGTTCGAAAGTGTTTTTGACTCACGTACAAAAGCTTTTAATTCACGGAAAGACCACGCATCATCCATACTATCTAAAGCCTGATAAGGTGTTCGTTGTCCTTTTTCTTGGTTAGCAGTTGCATAAACCAAAACCTTATTTGCAAGGCTATCATCGAATGTGATAGAAAGAGGTAAAATATGATCTACTTCAAACTGATTAGGATTATTTATCAAATCATGGATTGAGATTGTCTTACCAGTATAAAGGCAACGTTCTCCTTGCTGATGCCAAAGGCGGATTTTAGTCGCTAATTGCTTATGACCGTGGAAAACACTATGTGGTAATTCAGCCTTTCCATTATATTGGTTAGCAGCCTTAAGCATTGCTGCATCTTTTTCATCTTTGTTGGCTTTTTGAATCTTTTGAATAGCTTTCTTTTCATCATCTTCATTTGTTTCACGAGCCATTTCGATGACAATATTGTCAAAGTCTCCGTATTCTTTAATCGCCGCATTTACGATTTTTATAGCCTGGCGAACAGACTTAGCAACAACAGGATTATAGATTTCTTCAGTTAATAGTTTTTCATCTATATATTTTGTTTTATTTGAAGACGAAGTCGTTTTTTGTTTTCCAAGTCGTGTCAGGATAGTCATTTGCTCTTCTGACGTCTCATACAATTCTGGAATTAACTCCATCATCAGTTTGACAGAAAAATTATGCCATCCTTTTCCAAAAATGGAACTATTTGCTTTGCGGAATTGAACCAATTCGTCAACTTGCTTCTGGCTAAAGCTACCATCAGCAAATTCATGTTCTAAGGCTTCTTGAATACCTTCCCTCTCAGTGTTTAATGTTAAGACATAGGCTAATTTATCAAGCGTTTCTCTATCCATTTGCTCAATATCTAAGGTTTCAAGCGTTTTCATTTTTCGATAGGCTTCGAAAGTATGAATCTCAGCCTTACCTGATTTGTCGATACGGTATCCCTTGATATCTGCAACATCACAAGAAAGTAACTTAGCGATATATTTAAAAAGTTTCGCTGGCCCCATTGCCTTTTCATTTTTGACATAATTAATGATTTGATTCTTCTGTTCTTTGCTCAACTTTTTGGTTTCAGTAGGAACTGTTAGATTGTTCAAATCATTTAGCAAATTGAATTCTTGAGCCGTGTAGGAAGCTTTTGCTGCTCTAAACTCTTCTGGATAAAATGTACATTTCCCAATTAGAATTCCAAAAATATTGTCTAAAGTTTCTCCATTCGTTCTGTAACGACCATAATCAGTCCGTGACTTTTCATTTCCGGGTCCATGATAATATTTCCGTTTTCCAGTTAAAATTTCGAGATAACGATTAACAAATTCATCTGTAATCTGTGGATTAAATTCTTGTTGAGTTTGCAGTATCCTTAAGGCTTCTGAACGATAAGCTGATGTTGGAAAGACATTAATCAAGCGATGTTTTTTGCCATCTTTCTCAACAGTAAAATCACCACGTAATTGACCATATGTTTGGTAGCGTTCCAACTGTATCTGTCCCGGTGTCTTAGTTTCTAATTGTTTACTATTTTCCTTAACAATTTGTGCATAGTCTCCTACTGGTGAATTTCCGTCATCACTAGCATCATCGAGGTAACTAATCCCACGGTGTTTCACCATATTTTTAAGAGCGATAAACAGTTCTTCATTAGACAATTCATCGGTCAAGCCCTTAACTCGTAATTGATATGGGTTAAGATTAATTGAAATCTTCGTAAAATCGGTGATTAATCCACTTTCCTCAAATAGACGATTTAAACGAACTCTACGATGTTTTTTACGTCGTGTCAAGCGTCTTCCTTGACGATTCGTTCTACGTACTAGGTTATTTTCCGCTTGAGCTGCTGGGAAGATGCGTGAGTTTTTATGGATAATTTCTCCTGTCACTTTGTTAAGGATACCTACACCAACAGAACCTATACCGATATCAAGTCCTAAAACTAAGTCACTCATTTAATAATCCCCTTATGCTTTTTTCTAATATTATAAACTAGTATCTGAAAATTCGCAACTTTTTTGTAAACGCTATAATCTATGTTTTAAAAAATCAATTTAATATCATTTTTATCTAAACAACGTTATTCACTTCATTCCGAAACCTAGAAAAAATATAAGTAGTCCTCCCTCTAACGACTTTGCTCATGTAAAAAACCAAGTCAGTTTAGACTTGGTTTTGGATTTTATTTTTGAACAAATGATTTTAAACTACTAACTTGTTGGCAAGGAAATCGGAATATTAAGCTTCACCTTCATCTTACCGTTGGTAACTGTGGCTTGGTCAATCTCGTATCCTATTTCAGGAAGCTTGATCTGGATCTGGTTGTTAACCATGCGAACACCACTACTAGACTGGGCAATGCTCTTCTTGAGATAAGGCAGAACCAGTGATTTTGGAACTGGAAGACGACCCAAGTGGGCACCTACCAAATCTAGTAGGATGACTTCCTTGTTAGTGCTGACCGTAAAATCAAGGCTAAATGTTGATTCGATAGGGCCAAGAGATACGGGAACCTTAGCTGTTAGATAGGAATCATTCAACTCTACGGTACTGTTTTGCAAGGTCTCATCATTAGATTCAGCTATGCTTGCTTTTAGGACTTGACGAAACTGATTACTATCAAGATTAATCTCGGTTGAAAGGCCACCTGATGAGAGGGATGCCCCACCGATACCAGCCTGGGCTAAATCAACAAGAGATGTTTGTGTTGATACATTTTTTAATTGGTCTTGACTATCGATATTGTCCGGAATAAGTAGAGCCACCACTGCCAAAAAGAGCACAATGACGAGGATAAGGAGTCGCTTAAACCATTTCCACATAGGGATACCTCATTTCAATTTTTCACTTTTGACGTCTATTGTACTGTAATCAAGGGAAAAAAGCGAGTAAGAACTGGAAATTCTCTCATATTTTTTTAATCCAATAGGTAGGGTTCAAGAGATTCATAGACCTTTAAGTAGGCATTGGCATATAGGTGAACGCCGTCATATGGTGGAACCACTGATTTCCATAAGTCTCCTCGGTTATATCATTAGTACCGATATTGCTGAAAACCTTAGTCGGTCTCAAATCCAAAAGCAGGGAATGGATATGCTGGACAAATTCATCCGTATTCAAACCACTGATGCCTCGATTATAGATGATATCGTCGATATCTCTACTCCCAGCAAGTTCACAAAGGGGAAAAAGCTCCATGAGAGAGGAGACAATGAAGAGCATCTCCCCCTTGATGACGACCTCATTTAAGTACTGATAGTTTTTCAGTTTGGTTTCTTATGTGGGAATATATCCACTTAACCTTTTAACGATAGTATAAAGTCATCGTTAAAGGTATTACCTCGACAAATTTAGGGTTATCTATCTCACTCTTTTTTCAAATCTTAAGAAGAAATCTATAAGAGCATCTAGCAATTCAATCTAATAATGATGCTAACAAATACGAATACTCTGCTTTTGAAATATAGCCTTCATGGAACAACTCTTCTATATCAAGTCTCATTCCATCAATATTCAATGTGTTATCTTCCGTAAAATACATTCTATCAGCGAGAGGTGTGTAGTTATTATAGGTAAAATAACTTTTTTCCGTTTTATACTGTTTTTTATTCAGCCATTCAAATGGACTTACTCCATACTTCTTGTGAAACTCTTTAAAATCTGGTGTCTTAAAATTCGAAAGCTTTGCTTCACTTATTACTTTAGAAAAATACATATAGTCATTTGAATAAACCGTATATTTCCCTTTAAAGTAATCTCCTATCGAACCAGTTCCTGCAAATAAGTCTGCAAAGGTTTCTCCCTCAATTTTATATTTGTCAATAACTTTCTCAATAAAAGTTAACAATTTTGTCTTATTTCCCAAATAGCACATCATTCAACCCTATCCTTATTTTCAAGTTTATATTCAATAATCTCTTCTAGTTGACATTGAAGTGCTTCACATAGCCTTGCAAGTGCCTCCATAGAAACAGTCTCATCTTTAGATAATCTAGATAATGTCGAATTTGTAATCCCAGCCATATCTCTCAAAGATGTTTTGTTAATTCTCCTTTTCAACGTTAACTCCCACAGTCGTTCATAACTAAAACCCATGTAGTTCCTCCGTCCACAAAAGTGGAATATTATTCTATAAATATAGAATTGTTATATCACAGAATGCCACTTTATAATTAACCGTTTTAAACTTATTATGTACTTTTTTGGAGTTTTGAGTGATAAAAAGGCACTCTAGGGAATCATTCACCAGAGTGCACCCGTCATTATTTCCAATTAATTTTAGCTGAAATTCCTAGCTGCTTAGTTAACTTTTCAAGCTTATTTTTAGTATCTTTTCTTGAAAAATTTGTGAATAGCCATACACCTGGAGCCACTTCTGCTGAAATTGGTCTGCCATTATAAGTTGAAACTTTTCTACCTAAAACGACTCCAGCAGTTGGTGCATTTGGCGCTATTAACTCTTCTATCTGTTGTTTGTATTTATCGTCGACAAGCATTGATTTTACGAAATCAACAAACAGACCTCTTGCAGACTTTGATTGTAGTGTATGACCATCATATTGAATTTCAAACATATCTGATGGACTAACCTCATTCGTTAATTCACCCTCTGAAACACCAAACAGATCAATATTTGCAATATCATCAATGATCTCAAAAACAGTCTCATACAATTGATCTGACTGGGCTTTTGAAAGCTTCCCAATATAAGATTTGTTTCCAATAGTTGAATTCATCATTTGGTAATCTGATTTCTCAGTGAAATCTTGAATGAGTCGCTTCTCCAAATAATCGGTATCAGCTTTTGATAGTTTCCCATCTGTTCTGGAGAAAAATAAAACTGACTCAACCCACTTCTTATCTTCTTTAGAAAAGTGTTGATATAACCGTTGATAAATGGTTTGGCCTGCAGCTTGCCCCACGTAGCGTTTATTTCCACCAATTAAAACATAGATAGCTGTATGACTCGCAAAGTCTTGTTCTTTTAGATAAGGCAAGTCACTGCGATTCATGGAAACTAGCATTGCCGGCTCACGTTCAAAATATGAAATATTATCTTTTTGTGAATCTGAGAATATAAAAATCTGCTTCATAACCTTGTCTCCCATGGAATTTCGATAATATATTATATCACGTAACCGTTACCAAAATCATCTAAGCTATCAACTCTACGGTGTAAAACCCGTCAACTCAAGGCTCCATAACATTTCTGTCAACTCTACGGTTCGCCATGAAAAAGTCATTTTTACACGGAAAAAGGGCAATCCGAGGATTCCCCCGAGCTGCTCAAAACCTTATTATATCACCGTTCCACACGAGTGAGTAGACCTACACACTCGATGTGATGCGTCTGCGGAAATAAATCAACCGGCTGGACTTTCTTCAATTCATAGCCCAAGTCTTGATAAAGTTTGATATCACGCGCCATGGTTGCTGGGTTACATGAGACATAGGTAATCTTCTCAGGTTGCATGGCGACGCTGGCTTTGATGAAGCTTTCAGTCAAGCCCTTACGTGGTGGATCCACAATGATGACGTCTGGTTTGATGCCATCCTTGCTCCACTTGGCCATGGCATTTTCAGCTGAGTCAGCCACATAGTGGGCATTTGTAATGCCGTTGCGTTCTGCATTTTTCTTGGCATCTTCAACAGCTGTTTCGATAACTTCAACGCCGTAGACTTCCTTGACCTGTTTTGCAAATGACAAACCGATTGTCCCGATTCCTGAATAGGCATCAATAACAATGCTGTCGCTGTTTAGATCTGAGAAGTCAATAGCTGTTTGATAGAGTTTTTCAGCCATCTCAGTGTTAACCTGATAGAAAGACTGGGCAGAGATCTCATAGTCATTGCCCAACATACTGTCTGTGATGGTGTCTTGGCCATAAAGGGTGCGGAACTCCTTACCAAAGATGGCGTTAGTGTTCTTATCGTTGATGTTTTGAATGATTGAAACAATACTTGGAAAGGCTTCCGTAATCTTAGTAATGACTTGGCCAATACGGAAAACTTTTGGTTTGGTCGTTACAAAGACCAACATCATCTGACCTGAATAATGACCACGACGAACTACCAAATGACGAATCAAACCTGTCTGCTCCTTCTCATCATAAGGTTTGAGGTCATAACGACGGAGAAGGTCACGGACAAAGACAATGAGTTTATCAATTTCCTTGTCTTGAATGAGGAAATCTTCAATTGGAATCAAGTCGTGCGAATTCTTGCGGTAGAAACCTGTTTCAAGCTGACCTTTAACACGGCGAACGGGCACCTGCGCCTTATTACGGTAGGCGTAAGGTGTTTCCATACCTAGTGTTTCAGCAACTTCTACGTCCGAGATACCGGCTGTCTTATAGAGGTTATCGACGACTTGTTTACGCTTGAACTTAAGCTGCTCAGTGTAAGTCATATGCCCAAAATCAGCAATTCCTGAATGAAGATAAGTAGCATTAATATCCTGATTACGACTTGGTGAAAGGGTCACATACTCCTCAACCTTACCAAAACCGATATTCTTCTTAAGCTTAAGCACACGCATTCTGATGACTTCACCCGGTAGGGCATTATCCACGAAAAAGACAAAGCCGTCGACCTTGGCTACGCCTGATCCTTCATGTGTCAAATCGACAATTTCAACTTCTACAATATCGTTTTTATTTAACATAATTCAACTTTCTTTACTTTTAGGGGGCCTAAATATACCTTCAAAGGCCTTTTACTACCCTCCATTATAGCACATATAAATCAAATTTATGACTAGCCATAAATAATATAAATTTTACAGAAAAGTCATACCGTGCTATCATAGGTCCATGACAAAAAATTAAACGACTCAGCAACTTGCTAGATGTCGTTTCTATCTAAAGGAGAATAGAAATCATGCCAGATATTACCATTCATACAATCGAAACTGCACCAGAAGAAGTTAAAGACGTCCTTCAAACAGTCAAAGATGCCAATGGGGGATTCATTCCAAACTTGATTGGTCTCCTTGCTAATGCGCCAACTGCGCTTGAAGCTTACCGTACTGTCGGTGAAATCAACCGTCGCAATTCATTGACACCAACTGAACGTGAGGTTGTTCAAATTACAGCTGCTGTTACTAACGGATGTGCCTTCTGTGTGGCAGGTCACACAGCCTTTTCAATCAAGCAAATCCAAATGGCACCTCAACTTTTGGAAGCCCTTCGTAACCGTACACCAATCGAAGACGATCCAAAACTTGATACCCTTGCTAAATTCACTATTGCCGTAATCAATACTAAAGGTGCTGTTGGTGACGAAGCCTACAATGACTTCTTGGAAGCTGGCTACACTGCTCAAAATGCCCTTGACGTTATCTTGGGTGTCAGCCTTGCTAGCTTGTGTAACTACGCTAACAATCTCGCACAAACACCGATTAACCCTGAACTTCAAGAATTCGCTTAATTCAAAACCAAACGATAAACTAGAGGAGGATCTAAGCCTATGTCACGTTTTTCAAAAGAATTCCTTACTTGGTTGGACACCAACGCTGACCATATTGACCAAGAGTCTGGACCAATTGCGGACCAACTTCTTGAAAAAATTGCTGAAAACGACGTCTTTAAGATCGGCGTACCTGCTGAGTTTAATGGCCTAGGTGGTGGTCCTACTCACGTTGTTGATGTGCTTAATGAATTGGCACAACACTCTTTGACAGCTTCCTTTATTTCTTGGGGACACCGTACTTTCATCGAGTATATCTTAGCTAGCGACAATGCTTACCCTCGTGAAACATGGTTGAAAGAATTATATACCGGTGAGCGTGCTGGTGGTACCGGTTTGTCTAACGCCGTCAAATTCTTATCTGATATTGAAGAATTGAATGTTACTATCAGCCAAGAAGGTGATGACTACTATCTTGATGGTCGTTTGCCTTGGGTAACTAACCTTCGTTCTGATAAATTCGCTGCTCTCTTTGCTGCTGACTTTAAAGACGGTAGCCAACCTTGGATTATCACCATTCCATCTGAAGCTGAAGGCCTCAGCCGTTCTGAAGATTTGGAATTTGTTTCCCTTCAAGGTGCTAACACTGCCTCTCTTACTTTTGATCACGTTAAGTTAGATCCTAATTGGGTCCTTTCAAAAGAAGGTGCAGACTATATTGCCAAAACACGTCCGAACTTCCTTGGTTTCCAATTTGGTCTTGCCTTTGGTTTGGCACAACGTTCTCTTGATGAGGTTGAAGCTAGTCTAAACAGTAACCGTAGCGTTCTTCGTGAGGAATTTGAAGCAACACGTGGAAATCTTCTTGCTATTCAAGACCAACTCTTTGCGGGTCTTAATGATGCTAATTATTTCATTGAAAAACCACGTGAACTTTTCCAATTGCGTATCGATATTGTCGATGTCGTAGCCAACAGTCTGCTCCTCGAACTTCAGGCTAGTGGTGGTCGTGGCTATTTGAAAGAATCAGAGTCAAGCTTTATCCGTCGTTGGAATGAAGGCGTCTTCCTTCCAATTGTATCTCCGAGTGCGGTACAGCTTCGTCACATTCTTGCAGCTAGCTAGAAAGGCCGGTAGAACAATGAAGGTATTTTTTAAGAAAATTCCCTTGGCCCTATCTAGTCTAGTTCTTGCCCTCTTTAGTTTATCCAATCAAATAAACCACTATGCCCTGATTGCTCAGGGCATTTGGTTTCTGGCAAGTATAGGTTTTATGCTTATACTAGGACGCTTGATTCTTGGCTTTGAAAAAGTAAGGGAAGATTTGCACAATCCAGTCATTGCTTCGGCCTTTGCTAGCTACTTTATGGCTGCCTTTCTCTTTGCCAGCCGCCTTCCACTAGCTCAAATAGGCTTAAGTGTGACTTGGGTTGGGCTCCTTGGACTTTATATTGCCTATATTATTTTTTTCAGTCTGCGTTTTATGCACCCACTATCTTTGAACCAAGTCTTTCCAAGCTGGTTCGTGATCTACGTTGGACCTGCTATCAGTCTTGTGACAGTACCAGCTAGTGTTCCAACTAGCATCAAGGGACTTATTCTGGGACTAACGGGACTGGCGACACTAGCCCTCTTTCCACTTGTTTTGTGGAGAATGAGACAGATAGCCATCCCTCACCTCTATCGACCTATACTTGCCATTTTAGCAGCACCTCTGGCCCTTCTCATTACCAGCTCAATCAAGAGTAATCAAAGACCTGCAACTATTATTTTACTTGCCCTACTCTTATTCTCGCAAGCATTCTTTTTCTATGCTCTTAATCTCTTCGTAAGACTGGTTAAAAAAGGCTTTATGCCACTTTTTGCAGCTTTCAGCTTTCCCTTGGTCAATAGTGTCAATGCTTTTAGGGCAGCCACTACTAGTCTTGGACTAGTCAATCCAGCTACCCAATTGGTTTATAAGGTAGAGTTCGTCTTCGTTCTTGTCATCATGACCTATTTGCTCTATCATTTTCTAAAACTCTTATACAAGGCGCTTATACAAGCTCTTAATACCAAAAAACAAGCAGGTTCGGTGTGAACCTGCTTTGTTTTCTTATCTAAATCCTAGTTCTTTTAATTTTGACTGATAGTTATCAAAATCAATTTCAATCCCTTGACCACCATATAAATCATAGCTGTCAATCCAATCACCATCTGAAGGAATGGTTTGAGAATTGATCCCATGTTTAAAACTACCAGCATTTGAAAGACCCAAATCCAACATTTCCGTCATGCTCATATTGGTTGAAGTCAGTGAGTATACTTTTCCTAAAGCCTCAGGACCCTTGAAAAGACTAATAGGATTTTTAACTTGCTTCATAATAGCTTGCATCACTTGTTGTTGCCGCTTGGTACGCCCATAATCCCCTTCATCGTCCTTACGGAAACGAGCGTAATTAAGAAGAGTTCGTCCATCCATCTGTTGCTTACCGACTTTAATGGTTTGATTCGGAACATTCCCATCCTTTTCCATCCTCAAATCATCTGGAACTTGGACCGAAGATACTTTTTTACCATCAATAGTGGAGAATTTGGCATTGATTTTCACGCCATCTGGGAACAGGGTATCAATACCTGTCGCAAAGGTCTCAAAGTCGACCATGGCATAGTACTTGATATCAATGTCAAAATTTCGTTTGAGCGTCTGTCGCATAAGCTCTGCTCCTTGATGATTGTTTTGCTCACCAATATTGAAGGCAGTATTGAGTTTCAGATCCTGAGAATAGTCTGTCTCTGAAGCGCCCTTAATATTAACCAAGGTGTCACGCATAAAGCTTACCATCTTGATTTTGCCTTCCTTATTGCCCACATTGACAACTATAATAGAGTCTGTTCTGGCATCGGTAGATTTTTGGCTGACTCGTTGGTCAGAACCCAAAATAAGGATATTCACCCCATCCTTAGTGTCTTTACCGTTAAAGGTTTCGACTAAGGCCGGTCGATAGGCTTTACCATTGTTACCAGCAGCAGAAAGGTCAGTTCCTTTGTAAAATTGATAGGCCATTGCTAGCACTAAGAACACAATCCCAAGACTCAAGCATCTGAATACCAGTTTAACAACCTTCTTGAGTTTTCTTTTTTTCTTATGTCGCGTTTTCTTTGTTGAATGCGGATTGGACTTTGGTTCCGATATTACTGAAGGGGGCACTCGTCTTTGAACCTTTTTTCGCTTAGGTTTTAGTTGAGGCGCTTCCTCTCGATAGACAGGCAGACCTTCCTCTGTTAGCTGGTTGACATCCTCATAATCAGGCTCCTGATAATAATTTGAACGATTATCATAAGGTTGGCGCCATGCTTCTTGATAGTCAGCTCTTTGACCTTGATACCTCTCGTAGGAACGTTCAGCTTCATAGGCATCCAACTTTCCTTGTAGATAATTGAATTCCGAAGCCTGCTGTCCATTAAGGCGGGCAAGATTTTTTAAAAGATAGCTGTAACGTAACCGTTCATAATACGTAAATGGCACATCGTTAGATTTGGTCATAAGATTTCCCTTTAAATTTGATAGACTTGGTAAGCTCCAAAGATTTTATATCCAATTCCAACTGCAGTTAGCTCTTCAAGAGCGAAATGAGCCAACTTTTTCTTTGTATAATCACAATCAATAATGAAGAAGTACTCGCCAAGTACCGTCTTTAAAGGACGGCTTTCAATCTTGGTCAAGTCAATGCCTCGCCAGGCAAAGGTCGATAAAGCCTTGTAAAGTGCACCTGGCATATTGTCAGGTAGAGTTAAGGCAAGCGTTAATTTACAATTAATCTGATTGAGCGGAATTTCAGGAACAGTGCTCCCTAATAACCAGAAACGGGTATAATTCTTCTCAATTTCCTGAATATCCTTAGCTAAAATTTCGAGACCGTATTCCTTGGCAGCTGCATGCGGAGCGATTGCAGCATAAGGCTGGTCAGGATTATCTGCGACATAGCGAGCCGCAAAGGCTGTACTGGCTGTTGTCTCAATTTTAGCATGTGGAAAATGATCTTTAATATACTTTTTCCCTTGAGCAATCGCTTGTGGATGTGAGAAAATTTTTTCAATCTTTGCATGGTGTTTGCTAGCCATTAACTGTTGCTTGATGGGTTGAACAATCTCGGCCACAGCACGAATGTCTGCCTGGTGGAAGAGATAGTCTAAACTCTCATGAACGGATCCCTCAATGGAATTTTCCACAGGAATAACTGCGTAATCCACACGTCCCTCTTCATATGACTTGATAACTTCAGTAATGGTACCTAGAGAAACCAAGCTTGCCTCAGGAAATGCCTTTAAGGCTGCATTGTGCGTAAACGACCCACTGGGGCCCAAATAACCTACATACATTTGATAAACCTTGCTACTTCTTCTGGCGTCCGATTATCAACAGTGACAACCAGATCTGCCAAACCTTTATAGAGGGCCATTCGACCATCATAAATGGCCTTGAATTCCTCTTTAGAATGATTGAGAAAGAGGGGGCGTTGATTTTTGATATCCTTTTTAATACGATTATAGACCACATCAAAAGAAGAGTGAAGCCATACGTTATGCTTACGATTTTTCTTCAAAAGTTTACGATTGCACTCCGTCACAACGACACCACCACCAGTAGAGATGATAACATCATCTCCCTCTTGAAGGAGTTCTTCCAGAGTCTCAGACTCAATCTGACGAAAACTTGCTTCGCCTTCTTTGGCAAAGAAATCAGTAATGGACATTCCAATTTTATCTTCGATGACCTGATCCATATCTACGAAACGACCATTCAGGTATGGGGCGACGGAACTCTTACCAACTCCCATAAAGCCCAATAAAACCTTAGCCATGCAGTAATCCTTCCAAATCACTAAAGAAGCTTGGGTAGCTCGTATTGATAGCTTCCGCACGTTGCAAGTCAACTTCGCCATCTTGAACCAAGAGGGCAGCAATGGCTGTCATCATACCAATCCTGTGGTCACCAAAGGTATTGACCTCTGCCCCGTGAAGAGGCGTCTTCCCAGTGATAATCATACCATCCTCAGTTGGAACAATATCAGCACCCATAGCATTCAAGGCATCTGCTACCACCTGAATACGATCAGTCTCTTTGACCTTGAGCTCTTCAGCATCACGAATCACCGTCTTACCTTGAGCTTGTGTCGCCAAGAGTGTGATAATCGGAAGTTCATCAATCAAACGTGGAATGATGTCACCGCCAATTTCGGTTCCTTTAAGTTCTGAAGTTTCAACCGTAATGGTCGCAGATTTAGCAACTTGGTCAATATCTGAAAGTTTTATCTTACCACCCATATCCTTGATAACATCAATGATTCCGGTACGTGTCTCATTAATACCAACATTTTTCAAGACAATCTTAGAGTTTGGCACCACGAGTCCTGCTACCAACCAAAAAGCGGCTGAAGAAATATCCCCTGGAACCACAACTTCTTGAGCAGTAAAGGTCTGCCCACCAGAAATACGAATTTCCTTGCCTTCTACTTGAAGCTGACCACCAAACTGCTGAATCATATCTTCCGTATGATTACGTGTTTTTTCCTTTTCAATGATGACAGACTCACCATCAGCTTGAAGGGCCGCAAAAATAAGGGCAGACTTAACCTGAGCAGAGGCCACTGGCAATTCGTAATAAATAGGTTTAAGGGACTTGCTGCCGTGCATTTTCAATGGTGGCAAATCACGGTCAGTTTGTCCTGACACCTCTACACCCATCTGACGTAAAGGAATAGTGACACGGTCCATAGGGCGTTTTGAAAGGGAGTCATCCCCAAACATTTCCACATCAAAATCTTGACCGGCAAGTACACCTGAAATCAAACGAATCGATGTTCCAGAGTTGCCCATATCCAGCTTGTTTTGAGGAGCCTTGAGACCGTCAAAACCAACACCGTGAATACGTACCACATCACCATCATCTTCAATAGTCACACCTAAATCACGAAAGACCTGCATAGTTGAGAGAACGTCTTCACCTCGTAAAATATCACGAACAGTTGTCACGCCTTTGGCAAGACTACCGAACATAATCGAACGGTGACTGATGGACTTGTCACCAGGGATACGCAAGCTGCCACGAAGACCTTGAGCCTTGGTTTCTAGTTTCATAGGTTACTCCTAAAAATTTTATTGTTATCCTCATTATACCATATTTGAAAGCCCAACCATATACTGAATTGTCAAAATATTCACTAGATTGTGTTGCCATACTTTTCTTTCAAAAAGGCAACTGACTCTTGAACACGGTTCCGAATTAAGTCAGCAGAGTCCTGCAAAAGATGTTTTTCCTCAGCCGACAAAGTCAAGTGGACAGGGGCTTCCACACCTTGACGTCCTAAAATAACTGGATAGCCAAGATAAGTCTGATAGATTTCTTGATAGCTAGATACTGTCACCTCTTCTTGAGCGTCAGAGAGGATAATTGCCACCAAACGAAGGGCAGCACTGGCAATACCGTATGAAGTATAACCCTTACCATAAAAAACCTTGTGCCCCCCCTTCATAGAAGCCATAAAGAGATTTTGACGCTCCTCTTCACTCGTTAAAGCTGTAATATCTTGACCTTTCACCTTAACCTGACTCCATGCTGTAAATTGAGAGTTGCCATGTTCCCCAAGATTGTAGCCTGATACTGATTTGGGATTAACTTCCAGAACCTCTCCCACTGCTGCCTTCATTCTAGCCGTATCAAGTAAAGTCCCTGTCCCAATCACGCGTTCCTTTGGCCAACCTGTGAATTCTTGATAGAGAGCTGTCACCGCATCTACAGGATTTGAGATGACCAAGAGTATACCTTTAAAATCCAACTGTTTTAGCTCCTGAGCAACCTGATAAACAGCCTCTCGGGTAAATGGGAATTCAGCAAAACGGTCCTCACCAGCATTGTGCTGTAGCTGAATATTTCCAAGAGCTGAGATGATAACATCAGCATCTTTAAGTGCTTCATAATCATTAACCACGATGTTTGCATAGTTGGCCAGATTGGCCATGGCATCCTTAAAATCCTGGGCATCTGCTTCAACTTTCCTCTCATTAATATCAATAAAAACATAACTATCGGCTAAGCCCTGAGCAATAGCCCCATGAGCTACCGCGGCACCAACATTTCCCATTCCAATAATTCCAATTTTACGAGCCATAATTTACCTCCTTTAATGCAGAAAAAGCCCTGCCAATTGACAAAGGCCTCCCTTATTAGTTATTCAATTCTTGCAAAGGTTTGAAGATGATACGTTCAATATCATTCAAATAAACAGACAGACTTTGTTGCGCAGTCAAGTATTCTTTCAAAAGGGCGTTAGCTTCTACCTTTTGACCCAATTCTTGAACAGCTGCTTGTTCTTCTGCTGTTGGCATTGTACCAGCCTGCATTTTAGCATAGAAATCCTCTTGGAAATCCGTAAACTCTTTGAAAAGAGCGCTAGCCTCAGCATCAGTTGCAATCGCTTCTTTTTTCTCTACCAAGTTTTTGTACTCAGGAAGGGCACGGATGCCACGTTCCAACTCATTTGCTAAATCATAAATATTTCTCATTTTATTCTCCTATGCGATCACCACATGATAGTCTGTATTGGCTTCAATAACAGTCTTAGCATGTTTACGATCTTTTTCATTTTTAAAAGTAATTTGAAGGATACCATGAATATCCTCACGATTTTCTTCATTGATACGAAGGTTAACCAAAGACGTTCCTCGCAACAATTCCATAATGCTAAGGATAACGTCCTCACGGTCAGGCACATCCACAAAAATATCGAAGGCACTTTCCACGCCACCCTTTTTATGAATTTCCATCTCTTTACGCTTCTTACGACCGTTGTCAAAGAACTCCCAAATAGCACCCTCATCCTCAGCCTTAATCAAATCAGCCACATGGTCCAAACGTTTTTTGAAATCTTCAATACGATCCAAAACAGCAGGCCCATTAGTCATGAGAATGGAAGCCCACATCCCAGGTTCACTCTCAGCAATACGGGTCATATCTCGGAACCCCCCAGCCGCAAAGTGATTGGTCATTTCGTGAGCCTGAGCATAATCAGCTGCCTGCTCCATAAGACCAGAAGCCAAAAGATGTGGAAAATGACTGATTTGACTCGTTACCCGGTCGTGTTCAGCTGCATCAATCTCAACATAACGTGACTTAAGGCCAGACAAGATATCCTTAAGCTCAGGGATCGTTGTCTCTTTTGTCAGACTTGTCGGTGTGAAAATATAGTAAGCATTTTCAAAAAGTGTCACGTCGGCCGCAATAGCCCCTGATTTATGAGAACCAGCCATCGGGTGAGAACCTACAAACTGAACATTTTTGCCTGTTAGATAACGCTCCGCTGCCTCAACGATTTCACGCTTGGTTGAGCCCGCATCTGTTATGATGACATTATCTTTAAGGTCCAGATCAGCCAACTCCTTCAAGTAGGCCATCGTTTGCTTGATTGGCACTGCTAAGATAATGACGTCCGCAAGGGGGGCAAACTCTTTAAAATCACCTGTTGCTCGGTCAACGATCCCACGTTCTAGTGCAATATTTCGAGAATAGTCAGAGCGATTATATCCAAGAATTTCATAATCAGGGTGATCCCTTTTAATCCCTAAGGCCAGGGAGCCACCAATCAGACCCAATCCTGCAATATAAATAGTTTTTTTACTCATTCCTACTCCCGTCTTTTCACTGATGCTGCTTAAAAGTTTTTCACATAGTCACGGTGATGTGCTACCGCTTCTTTCAACTCTTCCAAATTATCAGAAGAGAATTTATCCAAGATTTCATTAGCTACGACAGTAGCGACTACTGATTCCATAACGACACCTGCTGCAGGCAAGGCCGTTGGATCTGAACGCTCAACCGTTGCCTTGTATGGCTCATGGGTCTCAATATCTACTGACATTAGTGGTTTATAAAGAGTTGGAATTGGCTTCATAACCCCACGGACTACAATTGGTTGACCATTTGTCATTCCACCTTCAAAACCACCGAGATTATTGGTTCTACGCGTATAGCCATCCTCTTCATTCCAAAGGATCTCATCCATCACTTGAGAGCCCCTGAGATAGCCATCTTTGAATCCAAGACCAAACTCGACCCCCTTGAAGGCATTGATGGAAACAACTGCTTGAGCAATCTTGGCATCCAACTTGGTATCCCATTGCACATAAGAACCAAGTCCTACAGGTACACCACCAACGACCGTTTCAACGACACCACCGATGGTGTCACCCTCTTTTTTGATTTGGTCAATGTAATCTTTAATTTCTTGCTCACGCTCTTGGTTAACAACTGAAATTTCTGACTGTTGGGCCAATTCCTTGATTTGAGCAACTGTCAAATTCTCTGGCACATCAATTTCCTTACCACCAAAGACAACCACATGATTAGCAATTTCAATATCAAGCTCAGCCAAGATTCGTTTAGCGACAGCACCCACTGCCACACGCATAGTTGTTTCACGCGCACTGGAACGCTCCAACGAATTACGCAAATCATCAAAACGGTATTTCATACCACCAACCAAGTCAGCATGTCCTGGACGTGGATGGGTGATTTTGCGTTTAGTTTTTAAACGATCCTCAATATCTTCAACAGCCATAATGTCCAACCATTTTTGATGGTCCTTATTGATGACATGGAGGGTGATTGGAGCCCCTGTTGTTTTCCCATGACGAACACCAGAAGTGATTTCAACCTTATCAGACTCAATTTTCATGCGGCCACCACGACCATAACCACCTTGGCGGCGTTTCAAATCGCCATTGATATCTTCAGCGGTCAAGGGAAGACCAGCTGGTACACCTTCGATAATTGCCGTTAAACGTGGGCCGTGAGACTCACCTGCTGTTAAATATCTCATTTATTTCTCCAAGTACTCTTTCATTTCAACTAAAGGAATCTGATTGATAGCTGCCTTACCAATCTCTGGAACTATAACTGTCTTAATACTATTACCACGGGCTTTCTTGTCATGTGTGAGGGCTGTATAGAGCTCCTCAACACGCCATGGTTCATAGTCCACTGGCAAACCAAATTTCACACACATCTCAGCAATTTGACGTGTGATTCCCTGAGGCATTAGGTTTTTTTTCTCAGCAACACGAGAAATCTGAACCATTCCAATAGCCACAGCTTCACCATGCATAACTTTACCATAACCAGCTGTTTGTTCGACGGCATGCCCAATCGTATGACCAAAGTTTAGGTACATACGGACGCCACCTTCAAACTCATCTTCAACCACAATTTTACGCTTAACGTTACATGAACGGTAAATGATGGTCTCTGAGTTTTCCAAAATACTATGAACCGAACCATCAATGTTATCAAGGAGCTGCCAAAGTTCAGGATCGTCAATCAAACCATATTTGACAACCTCACCCATGCCTTCAATCAATTCACGTTTACCAAGTGTCTCAAGGACATTAGGATCAATTAAAACCCCATCAGGCTGAGCAAAAGTTCCTACGATATTTTTGGCAGAAGGAGTATTCACACCTGTCTTTCCACCAATAGATGAATCTACTTGGGCAGTTAGACTGGTTGGAACTTGAACGAAATGAATTCCACGCATATAGGTTGAAGCGACAAATCCTGCTAAGTCTCCAACAACGCCACCACCAAGAGCGACAATACCATCACTACGAGTCATGCCATTCTTAATCAAAAACTCATAAGCCTTATTAACAGTCTTAAGATTTTTACTCGCTTCACCTTCTAGAAAATTAAAAACGACAACCTCAAAACCTTCGTGTTCCAAGCTAAGCTTAACTTTTTCTGCATATAGGCCTCCCACATGATTGTCCGTAATAAGCGCAATCTTTTGTGGTTCCCAAAGTGACTTGACCCATTGTCCTACCCCTTTAAGAGCTCCCTTTTCAATGATAATGTCATAAGGGTTTTGTTTTAAATTTACCTCTAGTTTCATCGTCGACCCCTCCTAGCTATTGTATATGTTTTCTAATTCCTGCCAAATAGCACCTGTTGGCATATTCTCGCCTGTCCATAATTTAAAGGCACCTGCTGCTTGATAAAGTAACATGCCTAGTCCATTCACAGCCTCTATCTCTTGTTTCCTTGCCAAGGCCAAGAAAGGTGTTTCAAAAGGCTGGTAAATGATATCCGCAACTAAGAGTTCCTTAGGGAATCTTGTATCTATAGAAATGGGCAATGACTCACCATCCATACCCACACTAGTCGCATTGACCAATAAATCGGTTTGCCTTAATTCCTTTTGGAAGTGGTCAGCATCAGTTAAATCATGAAATTCTAAATAGCAATCGGTTTGATCAAGCAAGGTTCTAAAGTTTTCTTTTGCCTTGACCAAGGATTGGGGCCGAACATAGATACTAACTTTTTTTGCACCATCAAGAACTGCCTGTGTCACAATAGATTTAGCCGCACCACCAGCCCCCAAAATCATAATATGAGTATCCTTAGGATTAAAGTTCTTTAAACTAGCAAAAAAGCCAAAGCCATCTGTATTATGGCCGATCAAACGACCATCACGATTGACAACCGTATTGACTGCACCAATCAGTTGAGCTTCAGGACTAAGACCATCCAAAAATGGAATTACCTTTTCCTTATATGGCATAGACAAGTTGATACCGAACATATTGTAACGTCTAATATTTTCAACTGTCTCAGCCAGGTCTGACTCTGGAATTTCCCAAGCTACATAAACCCCATTAACATGTGTTTTTTCGAAAGCTAAATTATGAATGAAAGGAGAAATTGAATGCTTGATAGGACTGGCAACAACAGCTGCTAAGCGTGTGTGTCCATCAATCCGCATCCAAAACCTCCCTAATCCTACACATATCCGCAAGAGCAACTTGACCCGGTGCGCTGGTATTGTCAAGACTAGCAAAAGTCCATGATGACCCCACCAAGTCTCCCGCCAAACGTGACAAACGACCTAACTTACCCATTGACATAGTTACAAACTCTTGTTCAGGGTTAAAGGCCTTAAAGCCGCGTGTAAAATTCATAAGATCAAGGACATCTTGTTCATTCTTAGGCATAACGGCTACTTTAACAACTCTTGGCGTCAAGTTGGTCATCTCAGATAAAAGTTCCATAAGGTTTTCAGGTGTCTCCTCAAAGTTATGATAAGACAAAACCAAGTTTGAAAATTCAAGCATCTGGTCAAAGACTTCCTTGCGTGTGAAATACTCAAAATCAATATAATCTGGTGAATAGATAGCAGCTACATCCTTAATCAGTGTGACATATTCCCCATCAGTTAACTCAATCTTACCACCTTCACGTGTCGTACGAATGGTAAAAACAATTTCAAAGCCTGCGAATTTCTCAAAAATAGCTGGAGCAACTGTTAAGATACTATGCTTATCTAAAAAATCTGCACGCCATTCAATAATGTCTGCCCCCTCAAAACGAGACAGCTCAAGCGCTTGTGCTTCCTCTAAACTAGTCGGCATAATCGGAACTACAATTTTCATTTATTTACCTTTATTGTGTATACTTTCAAATAATTTGATGTTGGATCATTAGGATTGACGGCAAAATCCACTGGTAATTGTTGCAAGTTAACAAAGTCCGCTGAAACATCTCCCAATCCCTTACGCAGTTGCTTTTTAAACTGTTGCACTGTCATATTAGCTGCATTGGTACTTGCAATAATTGTCCCATACTCTGATAGAATATCAAGACTCTGCGCAATCAACTTGTGGTAATCCTTATTTGCTGAGAAAGTGCGTTTCTTATTTCGAGCAAAGCACGGCGGATCTATAACGATAAGGTCATAAAATAATCCCTTTTTCTTGGCATATTTAAAATAATCAAAAACATCCATCACAACTAAACGATGATTTTCCATACTAAAGCCATTAGCTTCAAAATGAGCCGTGGATAACTCACGTGAACGTTTTGCCAAATCCACCGATGTCGTTTCAACCGCTCCCCCCATAGCTGCAGCAACTGAAAAAGCTGCCGTATAGGAGAACATATTCAAAACTGATTTGCCCAAGGCCAAACCATTAACCAAACCATCACGCACCTCATGCTGGTCAAGAAAAATCCCTGTCATTAGCCCATCATTTAGAAAAACTTCATAAGTTACCCCATTCTCCAAGATAGTGAAGGTATCAGCGGCCTCTTGTCCATAAAGATGGTCTGACTCAAAATCAAGGCCCTTGAAGCGAATTTTTTCATAGCCCCCCAAAACCTCAGGAAAGACCGTTTGGAAAGCCTCTACAATAATATCCTTCAAGGAATAAATAAAGACATTGTACCACGAAAAGAGGGCATAGTCTCCATACAAATCAATCGTTAGACCACCAAAATCATCACCATCTTGGTTAAAAAGACGAAAAGCCGTCGTTAAATCATTAGCATAATAGGATTGACGTCTAGCTTTTGCCTTCTCAAAAAGCCCCTGAAAATAAGTCACTGTCAATTGTTGCTTTTTAGGGGACAAAAACCAACCTATCCCCTTATTTTGACTCGACAAATAGCCTGTTCCTAAAAATTCTTTGGATTGGCTATAAAGATAAACCAACTGATTATTTTCAGCTATATTTGGAAAATCTTCAGCTAAAAGAAGCTGTTTCCCTTGTTTGATTTTTTTCTCCGCAAAGGGACTCACCGTCAATATATTCATGCTACTATTATATCAAAAAAATGTTATAATTTCTGTTTCGTAACTAGATTTTGTCAACTATATGTCAAGGAATATGACACTCTATGACAGTAAATTTTTGAGAGTCATTTTGTTATTTGGTATAATAGCTAAGATAATATAAAATCAAAGGAAGTATTACTTTGAAAAAAATAAACGAAGCTTTTTGGAAAGGAGTTTCATCAAGACTCGGATTCGTCTTCTTGTTACTCTTCTTTTACTGGCTAAAAAACATATTCGCTTATTTCGTCAACATTAATCTTGAGTGGGAAAGCAGATATCAGGTTATGCTTTCGCTGATTAACCCTATTCCACTGGGATTAATGCTGCTAGGTTTAGGACTTTACTTCAAGAAAAGCCGTTTTTTTTATGGCACAACAATTGCTATTTATGTCATCCTTAATCTCCTGCTTATTGCTAATGTCATTTACTTTGGAGAGTTTACAGACTTCATAACTGTAAATACCATCCTAGCAAGTTCTAGTTCAGCAGCCGGGCTGGGAGACTCAGCTAAGAACCTTCTTGAACCAAGTTATATCTTTTATTTGATTGATATTCCTTTCTTCATTTATGGTGTTTTTAGGAAAAAACTAAAAACGGATAGTAAGCCATTTAATAAACGAGCTAGTTTTGCTATCACCGCACTATCGACACTCCTTCTCTCAGCTAACCTATTTCTAGCGGAAGTTAACCGTGGTGAGTTACTGACACGTGGTTTCTCCAACAACTATATTGTTCGTGCTATGGGGATTCCTTTCTTTACAGCTTATTCCGGTAACTTAACGTATCAAGCTTCACAAGCTCGTTCATCCGCAACATCAGACGACATGAAAAAGGTTGAAGCTTATGTTAAGGAGCACTATGCAGCACCTGATCCTAAGTACTACGGAATTGCTAAAGGAAGAAACGTTATCGTTATTCACTTGGAGAGTTTCCAACAGTTTCTTATTGATTACAAGCTCCAAGTAGATGGTCAGTCTTATGAAGTAACACCATTCCTCAATTCCATTTACCACTCAAATGAAACCCTAGCCTTTTCAAACTTCTTCCACCAAGTTAAATCAGGAAAAACTTCTGATGCTGAAACCTTGATGGAAACATCACTCTTCGGACTAAGTACAGGGTCATATATGGTAAACTACGGTGGTACCAATACAGCTTACGCTGCACCATCTATCCTAGCTCAAACGGGTGGCTATACTTCAGCTGTTTTCCACGGAAACACTGGATCCTTCTGGAATCGCAATAATACCTATAAAAAGTGGGGTTATAACTACTTCTTTGACTCATCAGCTTTCACTGAGAAAACCGATGAAAACTCCTTCCAATACGGTCTTAATGATAAGTACATGTTTTCAGATTCCATCAAATATCTGGAACAAATGCAACAGCCTTTCTATGTTAAATACCTAACCGTATCTAACCACTACCCATACACTTCCCTGTCAGGCGACAAAAACGAACAAGGTTTCCCACTCGCTGACACAAAAGACGAAACAGTTAACGGGTATTTTGCAACAGCCAACTATCTTGACTCTGCAATCAAAGACTTCTTTGATTACCTTAAGGAAACTGGCCTTTATGATAATTCGATTATTGTTATGTATGGTGACCACTACGGTATCTCTGATATGCGAAGCAGTAATCTAGCGGAACTGCTCGGGAAGAACCCTGAGACTTGGTCAAATTATGATAAAGCCATGCTTCAACGTGTCCCTTACATGATTCACATCCCGGGATATACTGGAGGTGGCATCTCTAACACATTTGGTGGTGAAGTTGATGCCCTCCCAACCCTCCTTCACATTCTTGGTGTTGACACTAGCTCTTATATCCAGATGGGACAAGACCTCCTATCTCCTGATAATAAGCAAACTGTCGCATTTAGAACCTCAGGTCAATATGTTACACCTCAATACACAAGCTACTCTGGTAGACTCTATAACACTCAAACAGGAGAAGAAATTACTAACCCTGATGAGACTACTAAAAAGGAAAATGAGGCTATTCGTAATGCGGTTGCAACCCAGTTGTCAATGAGTGATGCAGTCCAAACAGGTGACCTCCTTCGATTCTACACGCCAGATGGTTTAAATCCTCTTGATTCTAGCACAATTTCCTACACTAAACAGATGGATCAACTGAAAAAAATCAATAAAAAGCTGAAAGATAAATCAACAAGTCTCTACAAACAAAAAGGCAATAAATCAACAGCTGACCTATTCAAGACACCATCTTACAAGGAACTACATCCTGTTGAACCTGAATCAAGCTCAAACTCAACAGAAGAAAGCTCATCTAGTCAAGAAACTACAGCTGCACAAGAATAATCCTAAAAAGACTGTTCTAATCGGGCTGTCTTTTTAGATTAAATCAACCATATCTCTACATAATCAACTCTTCAACGATCTGGCTCGGACATATTTCTTGCTAGTTTTCTCCAACCATGATTAAATAAGAATCATAACAAAACATATATAGGAGATCTGATATGAATCCAATGGAATTATTTAACCAAGTGAAAGAAATGATCGAAAAAAAAGATTTTGAAGTAGCTAAAAAGTTTGTCGAGGAAAACAAAGATGATCTAGGTGAGTACTTCAACCAAGCTAAATCTCTCGTTTCAGGCAACGAAATGGTAAATGGAGCTTTAGACAAGATTAAAGGCCTATTCTAAGCCTAAATTCCCCCAATCAATAGGATTGAGGGAATTTTTTTTATTCAGATGACTAATTTAGACTCAGAAATATTATAGTGTGATATTTTATTTGTGAGAAGACAAAAAAGAGATTCCCCAAGGAACCTCTTTCCATTCTATATTACAATAGAATTATTTTTTCAAGTTGTAGAATGATTTCAAACCACGGTATTCTGCAACTTCACCAAGTTGGTCTTCGATACGAAGCAATTGGTTGTATTTAGCAATACGGTCAGTACGTGACAATGAACCTGTCTTAATTTGACCAGCGTTAGTTGCAACTGCAATATCAGCGATTGTTGAATCTTCAGTTTCACCTGAACGGTGTGATACTACTGCTGTGTATCCAGCTTCTTTCGCCATTTCGATAGCGTCAAAAGTTTCAGTCAAAGTACCGATTTGGTTAACTTTGATAAGGATTGAGTTAGCAGCGTGTTCTGCAATACCTTTTTCAAGGTAAGCAGTGTTAGTTACGAAGAAGTCGTCACCAACCAATTGAACTTTACCACCAAGACGTTCAGTAAGAGATTTCCAACCGTCCCAGTCGTTTTCGTCCATACCATCTTCGATAGTGATGATTGGGTATTTGTTAACCAATTCTTCAAGGTAGTCGATTTGTTCTGCAGCAGTACGAACAGCAGCGCCTTCACCTTCAAATTTAGTGTAGTCGTAAACTTTACGTTCTGCATCGTAGAATTCAGATGATGCACAGTCAAGTCCGATAAATACGTCTTTACCTGGTACATATCCAGCAGCTTCGATAGCTTTGATGATAGTTTCAACACCATCTTCAGTTCCGTCGAAACGAGGTGCGAAACCACCTTCGTCACCTACGGCTGTTTCAAGTCCACGTTCTTTAAGGATTTTCTTAAGCGCGTGGAAGATTTCAGCACCCCAACGAAGCGCTTCTTTGAATGTTGGTGCACCAGCAGGTACAATCATAAATTCTTGGAAAGCGATTGGAGCGTCTGAGTGAGAACCACCGTTGATGATGTTCATCATTGGAGTTGGAAGAACTTTAGTGTTGAATCCGCCAAGGTAGCTGTAAAGTGGAACTTCAAGGTAGTCAGCAGCTGCGCGTGCTACAGCGATAGACACACCAAGAATAGCATTGGCACCAAGTTTACCTTTGTTTGGAGTACCGTCAAGAGCGATCATTGCGCGGTCAATACCTTGTTGATCACGTACGTCGAATCCGATGATGTGCTCAGCAATAACGTTGTTTACGTTATCAACTGCTTTTTGAGTACCAAGACCACCGTAACGAGCTTTGTCACCATCACGAAGTTCTACTGCTTCGTGTTCACCAGTTGATGCTCCTGAAGGAACCATACCGCGACCGAATGCACCAGATTCAGTGTAAACTTCTACTTCAAGTGTTGGGTTACCGCGTGAGTCAAGGACTTCACGTGCGTAGACATCAGTAATAATTGACATTACAATACTCTCCTTATGAGTTAAAATTTTTTACACATTTATATTACCATAATATCAAGGGTTAAGCAAATTAAAACCAGAATTTTCTTGCGATTATCTATTTTTTAATATTTCAATTATTTTTGAAAATCTCAGAAAAAATAAGGCAAATGAAAAGGAATTCAAAATATTGTATAATGGTAAATAGAAAAGAGACAGGAGATTCCCTATGACTTCACTTGAAGATAAAGTGTTCCAATGCGCCAGTGGCGAAAAACGCCTGAATCCCGATGAACTTCGTCAGTATTTTGGTACCTATGCAGAACGTGTAGTCCTAGCTGTTTTATTGGAAGATGCTGAAAAGAAAATCGTAATAGAACACTTTCCACTGATTTTAAAGAAGTTATTAGCAGTTTACCCCAACCATAGTCTAAAGCTTTCACCTAACCTATCTGATCAGACACAGTTCACCTATATCAAGGACGCTCAAACACTGAATATTTCTGCAACTATTGTGGATGAAGCAAAAGCACACTCACCGTATGGTATTGTTGTGCATAGTGATAAGGCCGAAAACCTTGATAAGATACTATTCTCAGAGCTCTATCCTGATATTCTTGCTCCCAAGCAAACTGAGCAAATCGTTGAAAAAAGGGGATTTTTTACTAAGCTATTTGGAAAATAATAACATCTGAGCTGGCCCCTGGTCAGCTTTTTCTTGTTTCACAATGACTGACTCAACTTGATGAGGTTTCCAATATTGAGTCCTGTTCGATAGAGATTTTCCTTAGCCGAAGACAGAATTTGATCTAAGTCACCTAATTGACCAATGATTGGAAAAGCGGCTGAAATGCCACCTACTGGAAAATCAGGTAAGTCATTCTTCAAACTGCCACAAATAGCGATAACTGAGATAGCCGATGGTGTTCGTTTAGCTACACCTACTGGTGCTTTACCAGATAAGGACTGATTATCCATACGTCCTTCCCCAACAATAACCAAATCAGCTGTTTTTACACGCTGGTCAAAATCGACACAATCCAGTACAAAATCAATCCCCGACTTAATTTCTGCTCCTGCAAAGGCTACCATTCCTGCTGCCATTCCCCCTCCAGCACCTGAACCAGCTAGTTTTGGAACCTCAGGAGCAAATCCTTGGTAGAATTGAGCCATGTTTTGGTCAACCTTTTTAACTTGTGAAGGTGCCAAGCCCTTTTGACCACCAAAAATATAGGTTGCCCCATTTAAACCACACAAAGGATTATCCACATCGGTGATAAGACGAATAGTTACATTAGATAGATCAAGTTTATTTTTAGAAGACACCTTTTTAACGTGACCAAGATTGGCCCCTATTGGCTCAAGCTCCCGCCCCTCAGAATCATAAAAACGATAACCTAATCCATAAGCCATACCAATTCCGCCATCATTAGTAGCTGATCCACCTACACCTATAATAAAATCACTAATACCAGATTTAACCAAGTGAACAATCAGTTCACCGACTCCCTGGGTTGTTATACAAAGGGGGTTGCGTTTATCCTTAGGTACCTGCTCCAAGCCACAAACCGCAGCCATTTCAAAAATGGCAGTCTGCCCATTACTAGCATAGGGGACAGATCCATCACCTGTATAAGCATGTGGAATCTTAACAGTTTTCTTCTCAAGATTTAGATTTTCAGCAAGAGCATCTAAGGTACCTTCGCCACCATCGCCTATTGGCATGAGGTCAAAATCAGCGTCTGGTAAGGCCTTTTCAAGGCCCGATTTAAGAGCTAGGGCAACCTCTTTTGCAGACAAACTTTCCTTAAACGAATCAGGTGCAATCAGAATTCGCATCATTTACTCCTTTTATTTTCCTTTCAAGTAAGGGGACAGGGCCTGGACCAAGTCATCTGTCATATGTTGTGGACCTCGGACAGTTTTGATACCAAAGCACTTTAGCCTTTCACTATCAAAATCACTATCATTAAAGCTGTATAAAGGTTTAATTCGCATCAATTCCTTAATATTCTCTTCATCACGATAACCTTGATTAGCTATATTAGCTTCTAAAACCTGACAGAGATAACGGATGGCCTTGGTAGGTGCCGTAATATAGATTGCAACGAAGTCCCCTTTTTGCATACTGGCTTTCTGAGTCCAAAGAATATCCTCACTTGCTGAGAACTCCTCCCCGATATCGTAGTATTTTAGATTTACTGGAACAATCCAGTAGTGTGGCTCTGAAGCCTTCCTAAGATGTTTAGGAGCAACCAGAGAACGACTCCCTCTAATGAGCTCAAAAATCGTTTGGTCTGGAATTGTCTCATCTAAAACAAGGCTTATCCAAGTCTTCTTGGACATATGGTAACTAGGATAAATTCCATCTAAGTCTAAGAGCTTATCCATCTATCTTGGATCGACCTTGATGTTAACCACATCATAGACTAAACTCGCCTTTTCTCCACTAAGTGCTAGTTTCTCACCCTTGAGAGGGAAAAATAGGGCATACCACTTACCATCAACCCGAAAGGAAAGATAGTCTGGATATTTCTCAAAAGGAGGGTCAGCTTGGTCTGAAAATTCCTTAACTATAAAATTAGCCAGACGATTATCTTGCGGGGATGAAAACAATTGATCATCATAACAAAACTCAGCTACTTGCGACAGGAGATCTCCATAAGCTTCTCTGACTTGACCAACGTAGGTTCCAGTTGCGTGAGGGCTTCGGAAAGTGTCTTAAGACTCGTCAAAATCAATATCAACAACCTGCCCTGTCAACTTACCTTCTAAATCAATGAATAGTCGAGCCTCAAGTCCTTCAGCCATTAGTGGTTTTCTGAGCTCATAGCCTTTCTCACTAGTTATAAAACCAAAAGGCTCCAGGCTATCATGTTTTAGGACTTTCTGTTTAAAATAAGCATCCTCAAAAGTCATTCATTCTCCCTTTTTCTAAAAAAGAGAAGTTGAGACAAACTGATGTCCCAACTCCTTTTTATTTTGTTGACTGGCGTAAAGTTAGACCATGATTAAGAATAACGTCTTTATCTTCAAGTTCTTCCTTATGCATAATTTTAGTCAACATACGCATGCTAACTGCCCCTAAATCATAGAGAGGATGGTTTATACTAGAAAGGTTTGGACGTGTGTAGCTTGTAACCGGTGAATCATTGCTTGTGATGATTTCGAAATCTTCTGGAACTGATTTGCCTGCAGCAAAGAGGCCATTCAAGAGACCTGCAGCCAATTCATCTTCCCCAACATAGGCAGCAGTGGCACCAGAGTTCAAGACACGTTGTGCTAACTCAAAGCCGTCTTTATAGCTATATTTAGCTTCAAAGACAAGTCCTTCGTTGTAGCTCAAATTATTCTTTTCAAGTCCAGACTTATACCCGGCCAAACGTAGTTTGCCATTAATATCATCAATTAGTGGTCCTGATACAAAGGCAACCTTTTCATTATTTTTAGCAAGTTGCGTTACACAATCCTCAACGGCAGCTTTATAGTCGATGTTAACACTTGGTAATTGGTGTTCGAGATCAACTGTTCCTGCTAGAACAATCGGTGTACGGGTACGAGAGAATTCTGCACGGATTTTTTCTGTCAGATGGTGTCCCATAAAAATAATACCATCAACTTGTTTAGAAATTAGAGAATGAATGACTGTAACTTCATGATCCTCATTATCATCACTGGAAGCAAGAACAATATTATACTTATACATGGTTGCAATGTCATCAATACCTTTAGCTAGAGTAGCAAAATAGCTATTTACAATATTTGGAATGACAACTCCTACAGTAGTTGTTTTTTTACTTGCCAAGCCACGCGCAACCGCATTTGGACGGTAATCCAAACGATCAATGACTTCGAGCACTTTTTTTCGGGTGTTTTCTTTTACGTTTTTGTTACCATTTACAACACGAGAAACAGTTGCCATCGATACTCCAGCTTCACGCGCTACATCATAAATTGTGATTGTTTCATCAGTATTCATAAGAAATACTTCCTTTCTAAATTTAATGCACACTTCTTCACGATAATTATAGCAAAATTTGAAAACACTTTCAAATGTTTTGACTAATCCTTTACAAAAAAATGAAAAGAATCTCTTTCGATAGCTAAGGTGAAGAAATACGTTTCAAATATTTGGCTATCATTTCGCATTTTCATGATTATTCATCGCTTACAACCTATAAGATTAAAAAAACTCAATGAAAGCAAATGATTTAATGAAAATCCAAAAACAGCTTGCATTTTCCCTATAAAAGTGACAGAATGAGTGTAAGAAATAAAAAGGAGTTTTTTCTATGTCTAAACTTGATCGCATTCGTCATTTTTTAAATGAAAATAAATCAGGGCTAGCTATTGTTTCAGATCCTGTAACTGTCAATTATCTTACTGGTTTTGATTGTGACCCACATGAACGCCAAATGTTCCTCTTCGTCTACGAAAATCGTGAGCCTGCCCTCTTTGTTCCTGCTCTTGAGGTTGCACGTGCCTCTTCTGTTCTCGATTTCCCAGTCTTCGGTTATGTGGACTCTGAAAATCCATGGCAAAAAATCAAAGCTGGTCTAGCAAGTACAGACATCCCTATTATTTATGCAGAGTTTGATAATCTCAATGTAACTAAATTCCAAGGATTGCAAACGGTCTTTGAAGGTCGCTTCGAGAACCTGACACCATTCATCCACAAAATGCGAGTTATCAAGTCAGCTGATGAAATTCAAAAAATGATTGTTGCCGGTGATTATGCTGATAAAGCTGTCAATATCGGTTTTGACAATATATCTCTCGACGTTACTGAAACAGACATCATTGCTCAAATCGAATTTGGCATGAAGAAAATCGGTATCAATCAAATGTCCTTTGAAACTATGGTTCTCACAGGCAACAATGCCGCAAACCCACATGGTATTCCAGGAACTAACCGCATTGAAAATGATAGCCTCCTCCTCTTCGACTTGGGTGTTGTTAGTCAAGGCTATGTTTCAGATATGACACGTACCGTAGCTGTTGGTCAACCTGACCAATTCAAGAAAGATATCTACAATATCTGTTTGGAAGCTCAACTCACTGCCCTTGATTTTATCAAACCAGGCGTAACAGCCAGTGAAGTTGATGCTGCAGCTCGTAATGTTATTGAAAAGGCTGGTTACGGCAAATACTTCAACCACCGTTTGGGACATGGTATTGGTATGGATGTCCATGAGTTTCCTTCAATCATGGAAGGAAATGACTTGATTATCGAAGAAGGTATGTGCTTCTCTGTTGAACCAGGAATTTACATTCCTGAAAAAGTTGGTGTTCGTATCGAAGACTGTGGCTATGTTACAAAAGATGGCTTCGAAGTCTTTACACACACACCAAAAGAACTTCTCTATTTTGATGTTTAATTAATCCAGAATGGTCTTCAATTAAGTTGAGGACCATTTCGTTTGCACTCAAATTCAAATGACATTTAAAAAGCTGACCCTTCATGTGTCAGCTTTTGCTATTTATCCTTCATGCTCTTGTCTAAGATAGTCAAGCCCTTCTTCAATCCATCCTGGCAACGCTTCTGCCAAAGGTTTAAAGCCATAGTTCAAACGACTATCTGAGAAACGATGACGGTGGGGGATTTTATTTTTTTCTTCCTCAAGTGTCCTCAAAGAAAGACTGGCCTTTTGAGTAAATTCATCAAAATCAACTACCTGAACCAAGACTTCCTGGCCTACCTTTAGTGTATTGTAGATGTTGTCGATGTAGCCTGTCTTAATCTCCGAGATATGAATCAAGCCTGTGGTACCATTATCCAATGAAACAAAGGCACCGTAAGGCTTGATGCCCGTGATAACCCCCCTAAGCTTGTCTCCAATTTTCATCTTAGTCTGTTACCTCAATCGTTTCAATAACAACTTCCTCAAGCGGCTTATCTTGAGTTCCAACCTCAACATTGGCAATCTCATCGAGCACCTTGTAAGAGGCTTCATCTACCAAATGACCAAAAACAGTGTGACGACGATCTAGGTGAGGTGTGCCACCATTTTCAGCATAAGCTTCTGCAATTGGTGCTGGCCAGCCACCACGTTCAAGTTCCTTTTTAGCATAAGGAATCTCAGGTGCTTGAACAATGAAGAACTGGCTACCATTAGTATCTGGTCCAGCATTTGCCATTGAAAGTGCACCACGGAGGTTATAGAGTTCTTCAGAAAACTCGTCCTGGAAGCTACCACCAAAGCTTGATTCACCACCCATACCAGTACCAGTTGGGTCACCACCTTGAATCATAAAGTCCTTGATAATACGGTGGAAAATCACACCATCATAATAGCCGCTCTTGGCCAAATTGACAAAGTTAGTGACAGCCAATGGCGCATGGTCAGGGAAAAGCTTGATGACCAAATCACCATGATTTGTTTTAATCGTTACGACTGGACCTTCTACTGTATCCAAGTCAAGTTGTGGGAAATGAAGTTCTTTTTCTACCAATCCGAGTTCCTCCAAGGCATTGAAAATGCCATCTTCTTCTACTGTTCCAGTTACATAATCAGCTTTGGCTTTAAGTTCTGGTGTGGCGTTCCCCATGGCAATTTTAAGACCAACATAGTCAAAAATTTCCATATCATTTGGCCCATCACCAAACATCATAGCATTGACTGGTGTAAGATTCTCATGCTCCAAGACATGACCGACACCTGAAGCCTTTGAGATACCAGTTGCTACCACATCAGATGAGTGTTCGTGCCATGGCACCAAGCGAACGTGGGCTGCGAGTTCCTCCGGCAACTTAAGGTCACCATCATTTTCTGCAAAAGTCCACATCTGATAAACATCATTAGTCAAATGGAAATCTGGCTCAACGTCACAAATACCATAGATAGGCACTATAGCATCATCAATCAATTCTGAACGTTCTGAGACAACTGGCTTATCCTTACCAGCGAAGCCCCAAGCAATCCCAATCTCTTTGCACCAAGCAACAAAAGCTTCAGTAACTTCACGAGCAAGGGGCTGATTATAAATTTCTTCCCCTTTTCGGTTAATGACATAAGTTCCATTGATTGTTACAAAATAATCAGGTTCTAGGTCCAGAATTTCCTCAACTACACCATAGTAGCCACGTCCTGTAGCGATCCCTGTCAAGATTCCTTTTTCTTTAAGTCCTTTGAAAACAGCCTTAATAGACTCTGGAATATAACCTGTTTTTTTGACACGAAGGGTGTCATCAATATCAAAGAAAACAATCTTAATCTTCTTAGCCTTATATTTTGTTTTTGCATCTACTGGCATCGTAAATCTCCTTTACAGTATCAAAATCTAGCGTTAGGTACTATTCAAGACAGCCCTAACGAAAGATCATACGATGTTTCCATTATATCATTTCTTAAAGCTAAAAAGCAAAAAAATCATCTAATACCAGATCAGTCTTAGATGATAGGTGTTTTAACGGTTAACACTCTTGATAATACGTTTAATGTCACGCTCTTGTTCGCGACGTTTGATTGACTCACGTTTATCGTAATCGTGCTTCCCTTTGGCGATACCCAGTAGAACCTTGGCAAAACCATTTTTTAGGTAAACCTTAAGTGGGACTAAGGTCATCCCTGTTCCTTTAAGATCATTTTGAAGTTTGGTGATTTGCTTTTTCTTGAGCAATAATTTCCGAGTACGTTCTGGATCTTGATTCCAGATGTTCCCTTGCTCAAAAGGAGCAATATGAACATTGATTAACCAAGCTTCCCCGTTTTTTATTTGGGCGTAACCATCCTTTAGCTGGATGCGAGCCGCACGAACAGACTTAATCTCTGTCCCTGTCAGCACGATACCCGCTTCAATAGTATCTACAATACTATAGTCATGTCTCGCCTTTTTATTCTGAGCAACAACATTGCCTTCACCTTTTGGCATAGCAGTCCCTCCATTCTCATCCTATTTTCGTTTTTTAGCAACGTCCTTGTAGAAAGGTTTGTTTTCTTTTTTCTTACGACGACCACTCTCACGTCCCTTATTATCATTATGAGGACGGTTTTGATTCTTACGCTTGTCTGGTTTCTTAGATGACTTACGCTTTTCATCATAAGAGCCTTTGTAACCACTACTATCTTGACCGCTACGCTTATTTACACGTTTACCACGACTTTCGAAATCACCATTCTGACGATCGCGGCGTGGTCCTCTATTACGGAAGGACTTAGCCTTCTCTTCACGTTCCTGACGAGCCTTGTGATCTACTTTTTCAGTGATATCGTACTCACTTGGAAGGTATTGGAAATCAATGTCTCCAGTCTCCTTATCTGCACGAATTAACTTAACTCGAATAGGTTGGCCAACACGGAAAGTCTTACCAGATTTTTCACCCTGAAGGGTCATGGTGCGTTCATTGTAATTGTAGAATTCTGGAAGTGTTGTGATATGAACCAAACCTTCAACGGTATTTGGCAATTCCACAAACATACCGAATTTAACCACACTTCCGACAATACCATCGAATTCTTGACCAACAAACTCTTCCATGTACTCTGCTTTTTTCATGGCTTCAACGACACGTTCAGCGTCAATAGCACGACGCTCAAGGGTTGAAGATGAAGTAGCTAACTCTGGAATAACCTCTTCAAAGTGTTCACGCGTTTCTTGAGACATATTGTTGGTGTACTCACGAATCATTCGGTGAACCAAAAGGTCTGGGTAACGACGGATCGGACTGGTGAAGTGAGTATAGTACTGAGCCGCAAGTCCATAGTGCCCATGATTGTGTTCTGAATAACGAGCTTGTTGCATTGAACGAAGCAACATCATATTCATGACTTCTGCTCCAGGTTTGCCTTGAACTCGCGCCATGAAATCTTGTAAGTCTAGCTGATCCATCTTATTAGCTGTTCCTTTGATTTGAATACCAAAGATAGAAGCATAATCCATAAAGCGTTGCAATTTCTCCGCTTTAGGCTCTTCGTGAATACGGTAAATAAATGGCAACTTAGCCTTAGCGAAATGCTCTGCCACACATTCATTGGCAGCCAACATAAAGGACTCAATCATTCGCTCAGCCGTCCCACGTTCACGCACCACGATATCAACTGGCATTCCCTTATCATTAACCAAGATACGAGCTTCAGATGTATCAAAGTTAAGGGCACCACGACGTTCGCGCATATCTTCTAAAATCTTATGAAGTTCTGCCATAGCTGACACAGAATCCATGATAGGCTTAAACTGTTCAATCTTTTCTGGATTTCCAGCCAACATTTCATTGACATCACTATAGGTCATACGGAAGGTTGTCTTAATTACAGATTGGCAAATCTTATGATTAATCACCTTGCCTTTTGGAGTAATCTCCATAATAGCTGACAGAGTCAAGCGGTCAACATTGGGATTTAGAGAACAAATACCATTTGAAAGACGCTCAGGCAACATTGGAACCACGCGGTCTGTCACATAAACAGAAGTCCCACGCGCTGCAGCCTCACGGTTGAGGGCAGAACCCTCTGTGACATAATAAGACACATCTGCAATGTGGACACCTAGCTCATAGTTACCATTTGGTAAACGTTTAATATGAACTGCATCATCCAAGTCCTTGGCATCAGCTCCATCAATGGTGAAGGTCACTTCTTGACGAAGGTCAACACGACCAATTAGATCTTCTTGACTAGGTACATCCGGCACAGCCTCTGCTTCAGCCATAACATCTTCTGGAAACTCCGAAACAATATCCATTGATTCCAAAACTTCCAAGACATCAATACCAGCATCTCCTTGATGACCAATAATATCTCGAACACTTCCTACAAAATAATCGTGATGGCGGTTAGGGTATTTTTCAATATCAACCTTAATAATCTCAGTCCCCTCAAGAGCAACTGGTCCTTTCTTGATATAGATTGGTTGCTGAATTTTTTGATTCTTAGACTTAATGTAACCTACATAAGGTTCTTTCTCGTCATTGAGGATAAATTTCCCGACAACCGTTTTAAGAGAGCGTTCGACAATTTCAACAACTCTTGCTTCAGCCATTGTCCCACGCAAACGATCTGCTGGCTTCTTAATAACTGCAGCAACAGTGTCACCATCAATGGCATGGCCAACGTCATTACGACCAATAAACATGTCATCCTCACTGTCATCGACATGTAAGAAACCAAAACCATTCTTATTGGCATGAAAAACACCCTCTACAGTAACCTGATTGGGATGTTCTTTCTTAGGACGTAAGGATACAGAGCCGTCTCGATTAAAGCGCAACTGTCTCTTCCTTTCCATAGCTGATATGACTTTGATAAGCTGTGGGAACTTTTCACCGCCAGCGTGATTAAGAGCGTGGGCAATGTCATTTACACTGGATTTCCCATGCTCTTTCAAATAATTTATAATAGATTCTTTCATAATTTCCTTTACTTTTATTGACTATAACGCAAAAAATGAGTCAACCTCAGTCAACTCATTACTTACTTGAGAGAATGGAAAGGACGATTGCATCTACAATCCATAGAAAAACCATGATTCCTGTAAAGCGTTGCATAAAGGCTTCAAAGCCACGTGGTTTACTACGTTCAAATAGTGCTTCTGCCCCACCACCATCAAAGACATTGCTACTTGGATTTTTTTGTGGCTGCATGAATACCGCAATCACAATAATAGCTGACATAACCAAGAGCAGCGTTAATAATAAGTTGTACATAGTTATCCTCCGAAAAAGTCCCTTTAATTCTACCATAGAACCCCTTAAGATTCAACATGTAAGGTTACTTTTCTATCCTTGGGGCAGAATTTAGGTACCTGAATTTTCTCAGGATGATTCTGTTTATTTTTACTTGTGAGATAGTTGAGGCTCCCACATTCACTACACTTTAAATTGATTTTAACTCTCACCTATATTCTTAACTCCTAGCGATTTTCTAAAGATGATTAAGGAACAAACAAAATTTCCAAAGACGATGGCTGCTGTCACAAAGAAAACCCAACGATAGCCTAATCCTGTTGCAACAGCTGAACCCACAAAGGGTCCTAAAACTTGTCCAATGTATGAAAAACTTTGATTAAGGCTAAAGATTCTTGAAATTCCTTCTTTTGGGGTCATCTTGGTCAATAAGGAATTGACACTAGGCGTCAAGGCACCTACACCAAAACCATAGGCAAAGCGTAAAAGGCCAAGTTGCAAGGCTGAACCTGCAAAACCACAAAGGAAATACAAAAGGAAACTATAGAATAAGCCCATTAAGAGCAAACGATGATTCCCAATGCGATCACCAAGTCGTCCTAAATAAGGAGTGCTTAAAAGACTTGAAAAGCCCATAGCGGACACAATTAGCCCTGAGTAAAAAAAGGATATTATCACTTTGACCCAAATAACGAATATAAAGCGCCAAGATTGGAGCAATTGATTGGGCAGAAATCTGGATAATCATACTAGTCACAAAGAGGCCAATTAAAAGCGATTTGCTAGGAATTTTAGCAAATACTTGCGAAAAACTCATTATCTCTACCTTTTCAATTAATTGGAAGTCCTCTCGCAAACCAAAGATAGTCAAGAGACAACAGATAAACAAAATCAACCCAACTAATAGAAAGGTCCCTCGCATACCAAAGGCCTCAGATATGGCACCACCTAGCAAAGGGCCAATCAAAACACCAGCTGTGAGACCAGTTGATAATGTGCCCAAGGCATAGCCAGAACGTTGCTGAGGAGCCTGACTGGCAATCAAAGCTGTTGCATTTGGCACATAACCTGCAAACAATTCATTCAAGATTCTCAAAAAAAGCATCCAGAAGACATTAGGCACAAAGGCTAAGCCTCCCATTGTAAAGGTCATGACCATACTGGCTCTAATCATCATGGGCTTTCGACCATAACGGTCCGCCAAGTGTCCCCAAACTGGTGAAACCAAGGCTGAAGCTAAAGCAGATAGGGCAACAGATAAACCAGCATACCATTCTACCATAGCACCTTTAACCCCTAGTTCTTCTACATAGAGAGCCATGAAGGGCATGACAATAGAAAAACTAGCCCCAGTAAAAAAAGTTCCTATCCAAGCAATTTTAAGATTTCGTTGCCAATCAGCGGTTTCAAGCTCTTTTTGGCGCAAATAATCATCTTCTTTCTAAAATTCACTATCCATTATAACACAATGACTAACTATACGAGGTTAGCTAAATCTTTTATGGCACCCTTCACCTTCTTCTTCAAATCATCGATGTTCCCATTGTTGTCGATAACTAAACTAGCATAGGGCAGTTTTTCGGCTAAAGGCATTTGACTAGCAATACGCATGCCTGCTTCCTCAGCACTTAAGTGATTCCGTTTCATCAAGCGTTGTCCTTGTACTTGAGGTGACACCGCCACCAACCAAATCTGATCGAACCAATCCTGATAATCATTTTCAAAAAGTAAAGGAATATCCATAAAAAAGACGTCCTCTTCTTTGGCCAAGCAGTCTCTTTTTGCTGCCAGTTCTTCTCGAATAATCTTTCCCTGAATTTCAGCAGATTGATATCGCATTTCTTCACTTGAAAAAATCAGTTGCCCTAACTTAGGACGGTTCAATTCCCCATTAGGAAGAAGAATCCCATCTCCCAACCAATCAAGCAAGGCTTGATACAATCTTCCCCCTTTGACCTGCATGTCGTGTACTAGTTGATCAGCATCAATGACCTTATAACCTGCATCTTTAATTATTTCAACTACGGTTGATTTCCCTGAAGCAATGCCTCCTGTTAATCCTATAATCATCGTTTTTGACAATGAGGACACAAATGTGTTCCTCTTCCTCCTAACTTGATTTTCACAATCATGCTTGCGCAACGTGGACAAGGTTGACCTGTCTTTCCATAAACCTGTAGATAATTCTGCATGGTCCCATCCTCACCAAGGGCGTTACGATAGGTCCTTATAGTGGAACCACCCTTAGCAATCCCCAGCTGTAAAATGGCAATCGTTTGATCGTGAACCCGTTTCATGGCTGCCTTGCTAAGTTTATTTGCTGGTGTCTCAGGATGAACCTTGGCTGCCCAAAGCACCTCATCAACGTAGATATTTCCTAGACCGGCTACTAACTTCTGCTCCAAGAGTAAGGGCTTAATAGACTTGCCAGAATGCATTAAGGCTCTCTCAAACGGTACATATTTAAAGGTCTTCTTGGTAGGCTCAGGGCCAAGTTTTTTCCTTGTAAAATAGGCCTCTTCTTGTTTCCTATCCAATAAATCAAAAGTCCCAAACTTACGTACATCCTGATAAACTAGGGTTGAGCCATCATCTAGCTTAAAAAAGAGGTGAAAATGTTTGTTGTCAGGAACCTGGTCTGTGAACAGCAGATATTTTCCCTCCATGCGTAAGTGAGAAATTATTATCAACTGACCAAAATCAAAAATGAGATACTTTCCCCTACGTCGCATGGCTTGAATCGTCTGACCAGGCAAATCATGCAAAAAACTATCGTATGATGTCTTGATCATTTTAGGGACCTTAACTTCAAGTGACAAAATAGTCCTTCCTAGTAACAGCTTTTCTAAACCTCGTCTAACTGTTTCTACCTCAGGTAACTCAGGCATCTGCCCCTCCTTCTAGAAAGAAAGCCGAGCAAGTGCCCAGCTTTTCTTAGTATTCTTTTTCATTATAACCAAAATCGGCCAAATCAAGTTTTTTATCCCTCCAATTTTTCTTAACCTTCACCCAAGTTTCAAGGAAGACCTTGTCCCCAAGCATGAGCTCAATATCTTTACGAGCAAGAGTACCAATTTTCTTAAGCATAGCACCTTTTTTACCGATGACAATACCTTTTTGGCTATCACGCTCAACCATGATGGTCGCACGAATGTGAACCGTATCAGTCTCTTCATCACGCTTCATAGAATCAATGACAACAGCAACTGAGTGCGGAATTTCTTCACGCGTCAACTGTAGGACTTTTTCACGAATCATCTCAGATACCAAGAAACGCTCTGGATGGTCTGTGATTTGATCCGAGGGGAAATACTGGAAACCTTCCTCAAGATTATCACTTAAAACATCTACAAGGTGGGAAACATTATTTCCTTGAAGAGCTGAGATTGGGATAATCTCCTTGAAATCCATTTGTTTACGGAAATCATCAATCTGCTCAAGGAGCTGGTCTGGATGGACCTTATCAATCTTATTAACCACCAATATAACCGGAACCTTGGCTTGCTTAAGACGTTTGATAATCATATCATCGCCCTTGCCACGCGGTTCATCGGCTGGAACCATGAAGAGGACTGTATCCACTTCACGAAGGGTTGAATAAGCAGATTCCACCATGAAATCTCCAAGTGCTGTCTTGGGCTTGTGAATACCCGGTGTATCAATAAAAACAATCTGTTCTTTATCTGTTGTGTAAATCCCCATAATTTTGTTACGGGTTGTTTGAGCCTTATCACTCATGATAGCAATTTTTTGCCCCATAACATGGTTCAAAAAAGTTGATTTTCCTACATTAGGTCGACCAAGAATGGCCACAAATCCTGATTTAAAAGTCATATATCTTCTTTCTATTTTTTAGTTAAAAATCAAATCCCAAATTTTAGGTATGAAAACAATCATACCAGTAATGAGTGCGTAACAAGAGACAACCAGAACCGCTCCTGCAGCCATATCCTTAGCATTTTTAGCTAGCATGGAAAAGTGATAATTACTGGCTAAATCAACAACATTTTCCATGGCAGAATTAACAATCTCTAGGGCAATTACTAGAAAAACTGCCTGCAGGAGAAAAATCCATTCTATCGCTGACACACGAAAAACCAAGCCAGCCAACACCACTAAGATAGCCGATACCAAATGTTTACGCATGTTGCGTTCTTCTTTAACAGCCGTTATTATCCCTGTCAGAGCAAACTCGAAACTGGTCGTAAATTCTCTGTTTTTCCACTTTTTTTGTGGGTTATTGTCGCGTAAGTCCATAAGCAGTCAAAATTTCTTCCTGTAATCCAAACATTTCCGCTTCTTCTTCTGGGGTGTAATGATCATACCCGTTGATATGAAGAAATCCGTGAACAGCCAAAAAGCCCATCTCACGCTCGTAGCTATGCCCATATTCCTCAGCTTGTTCGCGAGCCTTATCAATAGAAATAAAGAGTTCGCCGATATAACTATCAAATTCCCCCATCATTTCAGCCAATTCAGGATTTTCAGCCAAATCTTCTTCATCAAAGGTAATATCTAACTCCGGCTTATACTCCAAACTAATAACATCGGTTGGACGATCCGTATCACGATACTCCAAATTCAATTCGTGACTACGTTCGTTAGTTACAAAAGTAACCGCCATTTCCTTGTCTTTCTTGCCAAGTTTTTGCGCTGCAAAATCAAGTAATTCCAAGGTTTGTTTTTTTATTTCTTCTGAAACTTGTCCAGTCTCATCAATCATTTCAACGTACATAGCATGCTTTTTCGGAATAGTTGAGCCTACTTAAAGGACAGAGCTGCTCCTTCCTTTCATTAACAAATTAGCTTTTTATGACGAATACTAAATTGCATTCAATACTTTCACCGAATAATTTCAGTAAAATATCAATCAATTCATTATATCACAAGGACACAGAAAAAGCAGACCTGAGCCTAATTGTCTGCTTTTTATATAATATCTATGAGAATCGCTTACTTATCGATATTATCTCTAAAGCGTTGGATATGAATGGTCAAATAGACCTGTTCGTCTAAACTAAGTTCAAAAGCATAACTTGACTTGATATAGGTGACGATCTTTTGGGTACAGATAAAAGATTTTGGGTAGTTAGTCTTGGCTTGTTCATATAGAAAAGCATCGTTTTTACCACCACTAACCCCACTCACAATACGTTGCGCTAAGTACCGAAGATGAGTAATAAAACGGTTAAAAGAAAAACTATCTTGCTCCAAGTCACAAGCAAAATGAAGACGGACAATCTCACTAATGCAAACCACAATTTGAGTCATCTGTCAGTCTTTTTCATGGAGACCCGCATCCTTTTATGCATTGACAAAGTGCAAAGCGACTGAGGCTGCCTCATCATCTACCAATTCCACTTCTAAATCATTGGCAATCAAACGAAGGACTTGTTTTCCAATTTCATACTCCCGAGGGTAAAATTTCTAACTTCCCAAGCCAAAGGATTTTGTAGGGATATTTCTTCTCTACTGCGTTCAATAGCATAATGAAGATGGTCTGCAAGAGCAATAAAAAAAGAGGGATCAAACTTGGTTTGCAGAACAGCTTCAGCAAAAGTGATGATATTCAAAAAGACCTGCATTTCACCATCAGGCAAATCTACATAAACACGAGTCCATTTGGCCACTGTCTCCGGATTTTCCAAGACAAAGGTCTTTTCAATCTTCTCTTTATTAACCGTCTCTCCGATCTTTTTTTGAAAGCCAAGTCCCTTACCCATAACGATGTATTCTACGTCATTATCCATGGCTTGGACAACATTGTTATTTAATTTTTTTCAATTTACATCATGATCCCTCATCATTTAAGCCTTTTTTATTTTACAAAGTTTTTAATGAGAAACCTAATGACAATAAACAAAAAGGGTTGGCTATACCAACACTTTTTCTACAGTTCTGTTCGATTCTCGATGGCTCTTAGCAAGGTTACTTCATCAGCGTACTCGATGTCAGAACCAACAGCCAGCCCACGCGCTAGGCGGGTCACCTTAATACCTGCAGGTTTGAGGACCCGTGAAATATACATAGAGGTTGCCTCACCATCGGCCGTTGCATTAGTTGCGATGATGACCTCGTCAACCTCGCTATCCATAAGACGGGTAATCAAACTTTTTAAATTAATATCATCTGGTCCAACACCATTCATAGGGGAGATAAGCCCTTGAAGCACATGGTAGAGACCACGATATTCCTGAATCTTTTCCATAGCAGAAACATCTTTGGAGTCCTCAACAACCAAAATCTTAGTACGGTCTCTAGTTTCATCCGTACAAATAATACATGGGTCATCATCAGTCAAGCGACCACAAACTGAACAATAGGTCAACTCACGTTTTGCTGCTAAAAGATTTTTTGCAAAATCATTGACATCTTCATCAGACATGCTAATGGTATAGAAAGCCAGACGTGTCGCCGTCTTAGCCCCAATTCCTGGAAATTTTGAAAAACTATCAATCAGTTTAGCAATTGGAGTAGGATAAAGCATGAGGTCCTCCATTTCTTTTATATTTCTCAACTCATATCTTAAAGAACAAATACTCAAACACTATATCACAGAAAAATCTCTCATGCAAGGCACAAGAGATTTTGTATTATTAGTGAGTATTTTGATAAAGTTCCATGATAGCTTTAACGGCATTTTGATGGGCCTTACTCTTCCCGTCTAAAGCATGTGGGTACATAATCCCAACCGCCAACTTAGTACCATCTTTGGCTGTCGCATAGGCAACAGCATTAAGGTTAACTGTCGTTACTGAATTTCCTGAACCATCTGTTGCATAGGTTTCGGCTGTCCCTGTTTTACCACTAATTGGAATAATAGAACTTGCCATGGCTTTACCGGTTGCAAGACTAGAACCTGAGTTGACCACGTCATGAAACCCTTGTTGGATAATCCCTAATTGCTTAGAATCTAAGGATAGCTTGTTAAGGACGCGCGTGTCTACAGTTGAAGATAAAGTTCCTAGACTACCATTTTTACCAGCATCATAGATACCTCCGACGATGTGAGGTGCTACACGTTTTCCACCATTTGCGATTGAGGCAACATACTGAGCCAACTGGATGGTTGTATAAGAGTCATATTGTCCAAAAGCCTCTGTCAAGACATTGGCTACATTATAATTCTTGGGAATGTAACCTTCTGATTCTCCTGGTAAATCAAGTCCCGTAGACACACCCATACCAAACTCAGCATAAGTATCACGAAGCGTCGTCATCGCCTTTTCCATATTATCAGTCGACAAGGACATTCCTGGAACATACTGTTGCCCAAGAAGTTTGATAGCAATCTGAACCATATAGGTATTTGAGGAATATTCTAAGGCCTGAGTTGCGGTAATGGCACGACTACCTTTATTTGTAAACCAAGAGGTAATTGGGGGCGAACTAGCAATATTAATAGGTTGGTCAGTTAATACCTGGTCCCCATAGATAGCACCCGAGCGCCAACCTGCGGTTAAAGTAGCCCCCTTAACTACAGAACCTGGAATGAAGACATCGGTGATGGTTCCTAAGGCATCAGCCTTAAAATCCTGTGCCCCTTGCTCGTGTTTTTGTCCTGCCATAGCAAGGACAGCACCAGTATCCGCATTCATAACTACTGCGTACATACCTTCAGAATAGGTCGCTTTATTCTCTGAAATCTCTGAAGATAGTTGTTGGCCAAGGATATCTTCAACTCCCTTTTGGAAATCAAGGTCGATGGTCAACTTCAGGTTGTTCCCCTTGCTACCTTTCTGAATGATTTTATCACTATCAACCTTACCTTCCTTGTCCACAGTAATCTCACGAACAGTATGTTTTCCTTGGAGCTCCTCTTCGTACTCTTTTTCCAAATAAGAGGTACCTACACGGTCATTTAGGGCATACCCTTTTTTTAGATAATCCTTAGCATCCTCCTGAGGCAGTCCTGCTTCTGAACTTGAAACCCTACCGATAAGAGGGGACAAGGACGAATCAGACGTGTGACGTTCCCAATCCTTAGCAACTCTAATTCCATTAAGTTCCTTCTGCTTAGCTGCCACAATCGCAATCTGATCAGGAGTCAAGTCCGCCGTCTTCAGTATGACTGTTGAGAAATTAGAAACAGCATTCATCTGAGAATAAATGTAGACTATCTTTAGCTCGTCCTCAGAATAATCAACAGCTTCATCAGGAACCGCATTAATAGCATTATTGTAGATAGTAGCTTCTGCTAATTTATTACCAAATTTATCTGTCTTCTTGTCATTAGGAAGATCATTAACCACACGCTTATAGTTAGCAGAATCAGCTAAATAAAATTCACGTTTCTGGCGATCTGTCACCTTAGTCTCTGTCAGTGTCACCAAAGTTGCCAATCTTTCCGCAACACTCTTCATGGTATCTGATGACACTAGATTACTACGCGTAAAGGTGATAACATCCTTACTCTGATTGGTCGTAAGAGCAATCCCCTTGGCATCAAAGATTTGCCCACGTTCGCTTGCAATCCTAACCGTATACTTGGAGTTATCCTCTAATTTTTTAGTATAAAAAGATTTGTTATAAACCTGCATATAGGTCAAACGCGCAAAAAGTAACAAAAAAAGAACAAAGACGACACCAAAAAGCAAGTAAACACGACGCGAGATGTTTACTGGCTTTCTAGGTTTATTCGCTCGTTTTTCTTTTCTCTTCTGACGCCATTTTTTCCATTTTTGACTATTTTTTTCCCAAAATGATGTCACTTTATCTCCTCTATGTTCTTATAAGAATTTTATTATATTTTATCACAAATCATCTTCAGCAAACTTAAAAAAATATCGAAATTTAAAAAAACTTGCCTCAATTTGAGACATGTTTTCAGCTTTATAATGACAATTTTTTCATCCAGCTAGGAATAGCCTTGCTGATGCGAGTCGGCAAAACCACATAAGCATTTTCAGCGATATTATCCGCAATAGCTGAGTGGAGCCAAGTCGCAACGATGACCGCCTTGTAAGAGTCAGTTGAGGCAAATTGGGCAAGAAATCCAGCAACCATACCAGCCAAGGTATCTCCCATTCCACCCGTTGCCTGATAGGGCCCACCGACCTCTAAATGGGTTACTTCTGCTCCCTGATAAACAGCTGTCTTATGGCTCTTGGCAACTAGAATTGTTCCACTTTGGAACTCCTCTAAGGCTCTTTGAGTATTGGAAACCGACTGCTCTGAAATAGCTAAACCAGACAGTCTTTCCCATTCCTTTTGATGGGGAGTGAGTATAAGGTGACACTTTGGCAAGCTGCTCTGATTTTTCTTTGCCAAAAGGTTAAGAGCAGAACCATCAACAACCAAGTTCTGGTTTGACCTAATATTTGCCAAGACCAACTCCAAGGCCCAATCAGCTGTCTCCTCCTCACCTAGACCAGAGCCGATTAAAATAACATCTGCTGCTCTAAGGTTATCAAGAAATCTTTCAGTCTCCCTTAGGTCAAAGGCCATAGCTTCAGGAAGGTGAGCATGAAGAGCTATGATATTTTCACGATCTGTAGCAACTGTAACCAAGCCCGCACCACTGTTGACACAGGCAATAGCAGCCATAATGATGGCGCCACCATAAGGATAAAGTCCACCAACCAAAAGCACTCGACCATAAGAGCCCTTGTGAGACTCTCTCAATCTAGGTCTTATCACTTGCCTAACTAAGTCATCATCAACTTTCATAAGCTATCCTTTCAAACTACGAAGAGCAGCTTGATAGGTCTGTTCCATCAGCATGGTAATAGTCATAGGTCCTACACCTCCTGGGACAGGCGTGATCATGCTAACCTTCTCTTTCACTTGATCAAAATCAACATCACCACAGAGTTTACCTTCTTCATCGCGGTTGATTCCCACATCAATGACAACAGCACCCTCTTTGACAAATTCTTCTGTTACAAATTTTGCACGGCCAATAGCCACTATCAAAACGTCGGCCTTGTTACAAACTTTAGCCAAATGTGGCGTGCGTGAGTGGGTCAAAGTAACTGTGGCATTTTTTTCCAAGAGAAGCTGTGCCATAGGCTTACCTACAATATTACTGCGTCCAATGATAACTGCTGTCTTACCTTCCAATTCAACATTGTACTCACGGAGAATTTCCATAATTCCCGCTGGTGTACAAGGCACCATTTGAGGATGTCCATTCCAGAGGTTCCCTGTATTCATAGGATGGAAACCATCCACATCCTTTTTAGGATCAATAGCCAAAAGGATACGCATTTCATTAATATGATTTGGCAATGGCAATTGAACCAAAATCCCATGGAAAAGCGGATCCTGATTGTACTTTTCAATGACCTCAATCAGTTCTTCCTCGCTGATACTCTCAGAAAGATTGACCGTCTTACTATGGAAGCCAGCTTTTTTAGCAGCTCGTTCCTTATTACGCACATAAACTTGACTGGCAGGGTTTTCTCCAACCATAATTACCACTAGTCCTGGAACAGTCCATTCCTTTTCTTTTAGACGTGCTACCTTTTCTTGCAATTGCTCCTGCATGTTAACAGCTAGGGCCTTACCGTCCATTATAATCGCCATGGTGTTCTCCAATACATACTTTTTTTTCAATTATACCATAGGAAGGCCTCTTTGTGACTTAATTTTCAAAATTTTCAAAAAGACATTTAAGATGAAACACAAAAAGCTGGGAACTTGTCCCAACTTCGTCTGATTATTCTTCATAATTAATTTACAAAACCATTTTGCTGACTCTACCCCTCAATAACTCTTAAGGTCTTTTGCTGGAATTTACCACTTTCATACATGTGATCTGCACCCATTAGTGAAACAAGAACTGAGTCACGGTAGTTCTTAGCTGTTCTTCTAGCAATATTAGGATGAGTCATCTTATTCTTAGCCCCCGCAATCACAAGAACAAGACATGAAGTGTTACTAAAATCCACGTAAGCCGCCTTTCTCTTATCAAATCAATGAAGGGCCATCTGAGTGTAAACTTTACCCGACTCAGATACTAGTGTCGTAAAGACTTCTTCTTTCAAAGACTCCTCTTGCTCATTCATACAATACTTGAAAAAATTCTTTTTTATAAGGCGGAATGGCTTTTTTCCAAAAAAACCAACGTAAAAAGTGTTTGCCGAAACAAGCTAGCATGGTTGGATAAAAGGCAAAAATATTATCTGTCAGAGCTGGTCACATGAAAATCATACCATCAATCTCTATCTTTTTAGCAGCCATTTGTGCCACTAGAAAACCTAAAGAGTGTCCCAAAAGAAGCGGTGGCTGATTTAAACTTTCAATCAAAGCCACCAAATCATCTCGATAATCCTGCAAAGTTACGGTACCAACTTTATTCAGACAGTCTTGATATGGTAAGTCATGGTAACGAAAGCTAGGTGTATGCACCGTATACTCCATCTGACGGAGACCTGTCGCAAATTCTCTCTAGATATTACCAGCACATCAGGTCTCATGAATTAGGACAATCTCTCTGTTTAAACCCATTTCTTTCATTTCGCCTTTATTAAGTCACGCTAGATTCTTTCAATGTCATCATATCATACTTTCTCTTAGGCAACCTTTATACATTCCTCACAATTGTAAGAAGAAATGACCCCTTATCCAAATTAGAGATCATTTTCTTATATTCCATTAGTGATTAGCTTTATGCATTTCTTCTTTGACCGGGCAAGAGCACTCACAATCTCCACAAGATCCTTTTCCTTTAATATAGTAACGAATACCTAAACCAGTCAAAGCGAAAATAATAAAAGCAATGATAAATGTAGACATAACAACTTCTCCTAACTATTAGCTTCTTGAAGATTTTCCAAGGTAATAATCTTATCCTTAATTTGACGCGGTTTACGAACAACGAAGTAAATCATAGTCACTAAAAACAAGACTGCTACAAGTGTCCAAAGCGATATTGGATTACCATAAAGGAGAACTTGACCAAATTGATATAAAATCAAGCTGACACAATAAGCCAAACCTGTTTGAAAACCAATAGCTCCAACCGTCCATCTCAGATTAGCCATTTCACGCTTAATAGCCCCGATAGCTGCAAAACATGGTGCACAAAGTAGGTTAAAAATCAAGAAAGAATAAGCAGCTAGAGCTGAATAATCTGCTTGCAGAGCCGTAGCCAAACCAGCTTCACTACTGTTATGATAGAGAATCCCGAAGGTGGCAACAACTGTCTCCTTGGCTGCTAAACCTGCGAGAGCAGCAACTGTTGCCTGCCAATTCCCAAAGCCAAGAGGCTCAAAAATCCAGGACAAGCCTTTACCCAAAGTTGCTAAGATACTCACTTCCGTATCAACGTTCTGTAACATAAAGTTGTAGTTGGACATGAACCAAATCAGGACAGTCAAACTGAAAATAATTGTTCCCGCACGTTTAACAAAACTCATAGCCTTACCAAAAGCATAACGTAAGACTGATAGGACTTTTGGCCAGTGGTAAGCAGGTAATTCCATGATAAAAGGACTTGTCAAACCACCTAAAAAACTAGTCTTTTTGAGAGCGATACCTGATAAGATGATGGTAGCTATCCCAATAAAATAGGTACTTGGTGCCACAAAAGAATTACCAGGGAAGAAGGCCCCTGCAATTAAAGCAATAATTTCCAACTTGGCCGAACAAGGCATGAAGGTTGCTGTCATAATGGTAATCCGACGATCCCTTTCATTTTCAATAGTCCGGCTAGACATAACTGCTGGAACACCGCATCCTGTTGAAATCAGCATGGGAATAAAGGATTTTCCAGATAGTCCAAAACGACGGAAAATACGATCCATAACAAAGGCTATACGACTCATATAACCAATATCTTCAAGCACACCTAAACAGATAAATAGCACGAAGATTTGAGGAAGGAAACCAAGTACCGTCCCAATCCCAGCTACAATACCATCAACAATCAGAGACTTAAGCCAATCCTGAACTTGGAGATAATCAAGACCAGAAGATACCAAATCAGGAACATACTTACCAAAGAGGACATCATTAGCCCAGTCTGTCCACATGGTTCCAACGGTCTGGATAGATAAGAAGTAGACCAAATACATGACTACTGAAAAAATTGGCAAAGCCAAAATACGATTGGTAACAATCCTATCAATCTTATCCGACAAGGTTAAAGCGAAATCTTCTGTATGACTCTCAGCCATCTGACAAACACGCTCGATAAAAGCATAGCGCTCGTTAATGACAATTGACTCCGCATCTTCTGTGAAAATTTCTTCAGTGATACGAATGATATCTTCGATTTCTTTTCGTTGGAATTGGGACAAGTCTAGCTCAGCCTCAACTAAAGAATCCTGTTCAAAGAGTTTAATGGCATAAAAACGCGCAGACCTTTGTGGCACCGAATTTCCCAAGACTTCTAAAATTTGCGAAATGGCAGCTTCCAACCTATCATCGTATATTGGAAAGGCAAGGTCACCAACCGTAGAAGTCGTTGTATGAGCTGCCTTTTTCACTACCTGATCCACACCAGTTTGTTTGAGGGCACTGGTGGCCACTACTGGCACACCTAGATGGTAAGACAATTTATCTACATTAATCTTTTTTCCCTGACCATCCAAAACGTCAATCATATTGAGGGCAATAGTGACTGGAATACCCGTCTCAATTAACTGCGTTGTAAGATAAAGGTTACGCTCCAAATTTGTCGCATCAACCACATTTAAAATGCTGTCAGCCCTTTGGCTTAACAAATAATCACGCGCCACCTTTTCTTCAGGACTGTAGGGTGACATTGAGTAAATTCCTGGCAAATCTTGGATTTCTAAATCCTTATTCTTTTTGACCAGACCACTCTTTCGCTCAACAGTAACCCCTGGCCAGTTCCCAACACGCTGATTATGTCCTGTTATTAGGTTGAATAAACTGGTTTTACCACTATTAGGATTACCTATTAATGCAATTTCTGTCATTTTTCCTCTTCCTCGTCCAACATGACCACACTAATCATTTGCGCTTCTGACTTGCGTAAGGTTAATTCATATCCTCTCAAACTAATCTCTAGGGGGTCTCCCAAAGGTGCTACTTTACGCAACAAAACACGTGTACGCTTTGTAATTCCCATATCCATAAGACGTCGTTTGGTTTCATTTGCTGAGAAGATATTCGTAACTATGGCAGAATGTCCGACTGGTAGTTCAGAAAGAGGGATTTTTTTCTGGTCCTCCTCTGCAGGAGCCAAATCAATTTTATCCAGAATCGAAGCATCAAAGGCTAAGCGACTACCTTTAACAATAATAATAGCACTGTTCTTGGTCTTAGTTACCACCTCAATAGTTTCACCGGCAGCCAGCCCTAGGTTAGATAAATGCAAAAGACTATCCTTAGGGAGGTTAATGCCAAGAATTCGGTAAGGTGTTTTTAAGGCCGCATCATATATGAACATCTTTCTTTACCTACTTAATTAGTTTTGATATGACATCATTATAGCATATTTATCCATCTTTTCCGTAATATTATCCTAAACAAGAATTATTCTAGAAAAGAAAAAATACAAACAGAAAAAGACTGGAAAGCTTCCAGTCTTCACAGACAATGTTTATATGCTTAATAGATATCTTACAAAACCTTACTCAAGAAATCCTTAGTACGCTCTTCCTTGGTATTGTCGAAAATTTCTCGTGGCGTGCCTTCTTCGACAATAACACCGCCATCCATAAAGATGACACGGTCAGCTACCTCATAGGCAAAGCCCATTTCGTGGGTAACGATTGCCATTGTCATCCCTGATTTAGCGAGGTCTTTCATAACTGCAAGAACTTCACCAACCATTTCTGGGTCAAGGGCTGATGTGGGTTCGTCAAACAAGAGAACGTCTGGATCCATAGCCAAACCACGAGCAATCGCAATACGTTGTTGCTGACCACCTGATAGACTCGTTGGGTAGGCATCTGCCTTATCTTTCAACCCAACCTTTTCTAAAAGCTCCATAGCCTTAGCTTCAGCATCAGCTTTAGAAACACCCTTAGTTTTAATCGGTGACAAAGTGATGTTTTCTTTAACCGTCATATTCGGGAAGAGGTTGAACTGTTGGAAAACCATTCCCATCTTTTCACGCATTTTGAAAATATCGTTGCTCTTGTCTGTAATATCTACACCTTCAAAGGAAATCACCCCTTTTGTAGGCGTTTCAAGTAAGTTCATTGAGCGTAGGAAAGTTGATTTACCAGATCCTGAAGGACCAATGATAACCACTACTTCACCTTTTTTAATATCTAAATCAATCCCTTTGAGAACTTTGTTTTTACCAAAATACTTGTGGAGATTTTTAATCTCAATAATTGTTTCTGCCATTATTTACGTCCCTTCCCAAGTCGTTTTTCCATTTGTTTCAAAAGTGCAGTCATAGCCGTTGTCACAATCAAATAATAGAAGGCTGCGAACAAGAGTGGTGTCAAAGTCAAGTAGGTTGTCGTTGCAACAGTTTGTGCACCATTCCACAACTCCATAACCCCGATAGTTTGCAAGAGTGAACTATCCTTGATAATAGTGACAAACTCGTTACCCAAGGCAGGCAAGATATTTTTAATAGCTTGAGGCAAGACCACATAACGCATGGTATTCCATGGTCGGATACCAAGTGAGTAAGCTGCTTCAATCTGACCTTTAGGAATAGACTCAATACCTGCACGCACACTCTCAGAAATATAAGCACCACTGTTCAAAGAAAGGACGATAATACCTGGAACGATACGTGATAAATCAAGATTCAAAATCCCAAACTGAACAGTTGGAAGATTCATATGGATAAGGTTAAAAGCAATCATAATCTGTACAACCATAGGTGTTCCACGGAAAACCCAAACATAAAGGCTTACTAACCACTCCAATGGTTTGATTCCAGAACGTTTGGCCAAGGATACCAAGACACCAAGGATGGTTCCAAAGAAGACCACGCAGACTGAAATCATAATTGTTACTAAGACACCATAGTTAAAGTAAGACCAAAACTGTGGTAGAAATGAAAAATTCATCAAGATACTCCTTACTAATATTCTTCAATATTATATCAGAAGACTGTATAATAATAAAGTATTTTTCTTATAAATGCGATATTTCGGTATAAAAAATAATGATTGACATAGCAATCAAAAACTCTACGAAAACTTTTGAAGTGACTCCATTTTTTTTTGCAATTAAAACAAGCATAAACCGAAACTCTCGCCCTAAAAAAACACCTGAAACTATTGAGTCCCAGGCATTTTGAATTTTTGGACCCCTATCTGAGGATCCAAATTAATTATTAGTAAAGCAAATCGTAGATTTCCATTGCAATCAAGTCGATGCTATCAAATGAGTATGACTCGCGAGCTTCAACGTCACGCAATATGTACACTGGACCATTTTCAGGATCGTTACTAAATGATACTTCAGCAACAACTACTCCTTCACGTTCAAAATTACGTTTCGAATTACCACCATCAGCCGCCATCATTTCCAGACGGTTAATGATTCTCACCAAATGTGATTCCATGTTATCTCTCCTATAAATTGTGTATTTCCTACTTATTTTATCACACTTACGGGAAAAATGGGGGAATTTTAAATATTTTTCAAGGAATTGTACATAATAGCCTTGATTGAATGCATACGATTCTCAGCTTCTTGGAAGATGATTTCACTGTATTTATGAAATACTTCATCTGTAATTTCTAACTCAGCCAGACAATATTTTTCATAAATTTCTTGTCCGATTTGAGTATTAAGATCATGAAATGCTGGGAGACAATGCATAACGATGACATCTGGATTTTCGACCTTAGCAAGTAAGCCTACGTTAATTTGATAAGGCAATAGTAAATCTATCCTTGATTTAAAATCTACCTCTTCGCCCATAGAAACCCAGACATCAGTATAGAGTATATCCACTCCTTTAACCTCTGAGATATCATCTGAAATGGTTAAGTCAGCCCCATTATTATGTTTCTGAGCTAGCTCTACAATATCAGCCTCTGGCTGAAGTATTTCTGGCGAAATAATCTTAACATTAACGCCCAAGATAGCCGATGTCACCAAGAGAGAATTAGCAATATTGTTACGACCATCTCCAATATAAGCAATGGTCAAGTCCTCTAGACTACCAAAGTGCTCCTTCAAGGTCATGAAATCCGCAATCATCTGAGTTGGATGCCAAGTATCTGTCAAACCGTTCCAAACCGGAACACCAGAGTACTTAGCCAAGTCCTCAACATCCTCTTGTTTAAAACCACGGTACTCGATTCCATCAAACATAGAACCAAGGACCTTGGCCGTATCAACAACCGATTCCTTCTTACCCAGCTGAATGTCTCCAGCACCAAGATAGGTTACATTCATTCCTAGATCCTGACCAGCCACAGTGAAGGCTGAACGGGTTCTTGTCGATGTTTTTTCAAAAATCAATGCAATATTTAAACTATCTAAATATTTATGCGGAATTCTATTTTTCTTTAACTGTTTAAATTTTATAGATAAATCAATCAACTCCTCTAGTTCCTGTTTAGTAAAGTCGATTTCTTTCAAGAAGGATTTAGTTTGTATCATAGGTATCTCTCTTTCATTCTGAATAATATAAAATATTATATTATATTTATGTATTTTTAACAAGTAATTTTGTATTAAAATTCATTTTTAGCAATCGTGTTCCTCAAGTACCAAAAATAGATGCTTTTTACTTGCAATATAACTACTGCATGCTATAATAGAATCATAGATTTGACCTTTTTTGACCAATATATTTTCAAATAAAGGTCTTTCCCAACTCAGATAGAAAGAGGTACTGATATGCTCTGCCAAAACTGTAACCTTAATGAAGCTAGTATCCATTTGTATACCAACGTAAATGGTAATCAGCAACAAGTTGACCTCTGTCAACATTGTTATAAAATCATAAAATCTGATCCAGAGAACCCCCTTAACCAATTCAATCAAGCAGGAGGTTCCAACTTCTTCGACGATTTCTTCAGTGACCTAAACAACTTCCGTTCTTCTAACGGAGACCTTCCTAATACACCTCCAACACAAGAGGGAGGTAACCGTGGAAACGGTGGTCCAGGCCGTCCTGGAGGACCACGTCAACAATCCCCTCAACAACCTCAAGGCCTTCTCGAAGAATTTGGAATTAATATCACAGATATTGCTCGTCGTGGAGACATTGATCCTGTCATTGGTCGTGACGAAGAAATCATTCGCGTCATCGAAATTCTGAACCGCCGTACCAAGAACAATCCTGTTCTTATCGGTGAACCTGGTGTTGGTAAGACCGCAGTAGTCGAAGGACTTGCCCAAAAAATCGTTGATGGAGATGTGCCACAAAAACTCCAAAGCAAGCAAGTTATCCGTCTTGATGTTGTAAGCCTAGTTCAAGGGACTGGTATCCGCGGCCAGTTCGAAGAACGCATGCAAAAGCTCATGGAGGAAATCCGCCAACGTCAGGATGTTATCCTCTTTATTGATGAAATCCATGAAATTGTAGGAGCTGGTAATACTGGGGACGGCAATATGGATGCTGGAAACATCTTAAAACCTGCACTTGCCCGTGGAGAGCTTCAACTTGTTGGAGCAACAACACTCAACGAATACCGTATCATTGAGAAAGATGCGGCACTCGAACGTCGTATGCAACCTGTTAAGGTAGATGAGCCAACAGTTGAGGAAACAATCACAATTTTGCGTGGTATCCAGCCTAAATATCAAGACTACCACCATGTCAAATACACTGATGAAGCCATTACTGCAGCTGCAGAATTATCCAACCGCTACATTCAGGACCGTTTCTTGCCAGACAAGGCCATCGACCTTCTCGATGAATCTGGCTCTAAGATGAATTTAACCCTCAACTTTATCGATCCTAAGGACCTCGATAAACGTTTGATTGAAGCTGAGAATCTTAAAGCTCAGGCTACTCGTGACGAAGACTTTGAAAAAGCTGCTTATTTCCGTGACCAAATTGCTAAATACAAGGAAATGCAACAGCAAACCATCAAAGATCAAGATATGCCTATCATTACTGAAAAACATATCGAAGCCATTGTCGAGCAAAAAACCAATATTCCTATCGGTGATTTAAAAGAAAAAGAACAATCTCAACTTCTCAACCTCGCCGATGACCTTAAGGCGCATGTTATTGGCCAAGATGCCGCAGTTGATAAGATTGCCAAAGCTATCCGCCGTAATCGTGTTGGACTTGGTGCACCAAACCGCCCAATTGGTAGCTTCCTATTTGTAGGCCCTACAGGAGTCGGTAAAACTGAGCTCTCTAAACAGTTAGCCATCGAGCTCTTTGGTTCATCTGATAGTATGATTCGTTTTGACATGTCAGAATACATGGAAAAACACGCTGTTGCTAAATTGGTCGGTGCTCCTCCAGGCTATGTTGGTTACGACGAAGCTGGGCAATTAACCGAAAAGGTCCGCCGTAACCCTTATTCACTCATTCTCCTTGATGAGGTTGAAAAAGCTCACCCAGATGTGCTTCACATGTTCCTTCAGGTACTTGATGATGGTCGTCTGACTGATGGTCAAGGGAGAACTGTAAGTTTCAAAGATACCATCATCATCATGACTTCAAATGCTGGTACTGGTAAAGTGGAAGCAAGTGTAGGTTTTGGAGCTGCTCGTGAGAATCGTACCAATTCTGTTATCAACCACCTCGGAGATTTCTTCAGTCCTGAATTCATGAACCGTTTTGACGGTATTATCGAGTTCTCTGCCCTAAGCAAGGAAAATCTCCTTACTATCGTGGACCTTATGCTTGATGGCGTCAACCAACGCTTGGCAAACAACGGTATCCACCTCAGTGTGACTGATAAAGTTAAGGACAAACTGGTTGACCTTGGTTATGATCCTAAGATGGGTGCTCGACCATTGCGTCGTACAATCCAAGACCACATCGAAGATGCCATTACAGACTTCTACCTTAAAAATCCAAATGAAAAAGATCTCAAGGCTGTAATGACTTCAAAGGGACACATCACCATTAAATCTGCTAAAAAAACTGAAAAAACTTCTCAGAAAACTGAAGCATTAAAAGAAGTCAACTAAGGAAAGAAACCAAGTCGAATGACTTGGTTTTTTATACTTTTACATTTTCTCTTTGTAAAATTATCCCTAATTCTGCCTAAATCAATAGGAAAATGAGGAGTTTTTTAGTATAATGTAGGAAAATAAACCTAAGGAGCAACTCATGAATCCAACATTTGGTGACAAGGTTGAGGAAGCTCATTATCAAACACGTTACGGTGTTTATGCTGTAATTCCTAACCAAGACAAGACAAAGATCATTTTAGTGCAGGCTCCTAATGAAGCTTGGTTTCTCCCAGGCGGAGAAATCGAAGCAGGTGAGAATCACTTTAGTGCCTTAAAACGCGAGTTAATTGAAGAAATTGGGTACACAGCCACTTTAGGTCAGTACTATGGACAAGCTGACGAATACTTTTATTCAAGCCATCGTGACACATACTACTACAATCCAGCCTACATTTATGAAGTTGTAGATTTTTCAGAGATTGGAAAGCCCCTTGAAGATTTCAACAACCTGGCATGGTTTCCAATTGATGAAGCAATTGCCAAGCTAAAACGTGGTAGCCATAAATGGGGAATCGAACAATGGAAAGAAAGCAATACACTAATTGCCAAATCCTAGGAGGAAACTATGAAACTCATTAATACAACCTGGACCCATCAAAAACTAGTTAACAATCAACTCGATAATACAGATGCCTTTCTTGTAGAGACATACTCTGCTGGAAATACAGATGTTGTCTTTACACAAGCACCGAAACATTACGAACTTCTAATCTCAAATAAACACCGTGCTGTTAAGGACAACGAATTAGAAGTTATCCGTGAATTCTTCCTCAAACGAAAAATTGACAAAGACATCGTTTTGATGGACAAACTAAGAACAGTACACACAGATAAATTAATTGAGATCTCATTCCCAACAACTGTATAAATTCAAAAAGAAGCCGTAGCCAACCGCCACAGCTTCTTTTTTATAAGACTTTAGAAGCTTGGTCCAAGACTTCCATAACCTGGCGGCTATGCTTCAACTGCTTGGCAACACTTTCAAAATCCATTGTCGCAATCATTTTTTCAAAAACTACAAATTCATCATACATACGATGGTTTGGGTTATTAAGATTAGTCACAATCTCTTCTTGACCATTAAGAGTAAGATCAATTTCAGGAAGGGTGTTGGTTACACCAAAAATGGTAATAGCTCCCTTATCACCTTGAATAGTTGAGCGAATTTCAGCACTACAGTCCTTTGCTCCAATGGCAGCAGCCTTAAAGTTACCATAGTCCAAAACTAAAATTCCTGAAGTATCTACTCCTCGCTCTACATTCGGTAGATATTCCACACGATTAGGATTTCCAAAAAGACCAACAAGAAGATGAATATTATAGATATTAAGATCTCTAAGCGCTCCACCACCAATTTCAGGATTGAAGGCAGGAGCAATTTCTCATCGCTTAAAGGCATCGTAACGTGACGAATATTGGGAATAATTGATGTTGACAATTTTGATATCACCAATTTCAGATAAGGAGTACTTGATAACTTTAAAATTTTCCAAATATTGATTTGTTATTGCTTCTATCAAGAGAAGCTCTTTTTCTTAAGCAAGCTTAATCAGCTCTTCGAACTCTTCCAAATGCAGGGTAAAAGGTCTCTCACAGATGACATGCTTGCCAGCCAGAAGTGCTTGCTTGGCATAATCATAGTGAGTATGATTAGGTGTTCCAACATAAATGGTGTCAACATCTGGATTGGACAAGATGGCTTCATAATCACTTGTCGCCTGAGTTAGACCATATTGTTTGGCTAAAGTTTCAGCCTTATCAAGTGATTGTGGTGTCGACATTATAGCCTTCAGCTCAATGTCCTCAATAGTCGTTAACACAGGAAGGACCTCTGTAACAATCATTCCTGTACCTAATAGTGCGAGTTTCATTAAACTACCTCCTTCTTTCTCTAAACGCTTTTATACATGGAGTAATTCCATAAACACAACTATAATGAAAGAGGACTCCCATAGAAGCCCTCCGAGACTTAGTTACGTCCAAGCAGTTTCTTAACTCCTTGAATGGCTTTATATTTTAGCGGTTGTGGATAATAACGGAAAGTTCCCATCTTACGAACGATATAACCATTAAAGTTTTGTTTAAATCGCAAAACCCCATCAGAACCATCAAAGATGCCCATGATACCAAGGAAATTATAGAAACCAATACCACGTTTAATAGCCTGTGTCATCACATACTCCTGCAAGAGTGCAGGTGCATAAAACTTATTAAATTCAGGGTAAGAGCCACTGAAAAGATAGACTGCCTCTTGAGGTGTGTAAACGAAAAGACTTCCGGCTAGAACAATGTCTTCCTGACCATACTTGTCAATAAAGGCAGTTGCTTCGCCCTTGCGAACATCAAAAGTCTCAAACTGACTTAATAGCTCCCTCAATTGGTTTTGTTTTTTCTCAGATTTTGGATTGGTCTCTAAATCAGCTTGTAATTTGACAATTCTAGCTCTCAACTTTGCCTGATTACTCTCTAAATGATCAAAGTAATCTTGAAAATTCAGGGTAGCTACCATAAAATCAGCATTATCACCAAAAGCATCATAAAAATCTTGATAATAATCTAAAGATTTGTCACTATACTCACGACGATCAGAGGTCGCTGAAGTGATTTCTTTAAAAATAGATAACTCATCGCGTTTCAATTTCTTCAGTTTAATACCGAATGTTTTGGCTTTTTTTACAAGAGGTTTCCCTTTTTTACTGAATGATTTGATGAGATCTTTTTCTTCAATCCCAGACAATTCTTTAACATAGTGCCAATCGGGCTCACCACCAGGATACCCTGTCTGCAAACCATCAAAACTATAACCTAGGTCAGTCAATTGACTAATCAATTGCTTCTGCTCACTACTTATTGGTTCACCATTACTATCAAAGATTTGATAAGTATCATAAGGTTTGATTACCAGTTCAAGAGCACCATTTGCCTTAGCATAGTCCTTCAAACATTGGTAAAAGTCACTTAGATGAGCCACACTTGAGTGAATTGGTCCACAATTCACCTCCATACGAAGCCCACCGGTCATAGGCATACTATAGACAATCGCTGAAACTTCTATTTGGTTACCTTCTTTCCAGGCAACATAGCTAATGCTAAATCCACGTTTCTCAAGAAGCTTAGCCATTTCTTCAGTTTGCATAAAAGAACGCTCAGAAACCTGTTGAGCATGTGTATTAAATTCTTCTTTAGTTACTTGAATAAAGCTCATTTTTTTCCTTCCTAAAATGGATACAGTAAATTACTAGTGAGATAAACAGCAAGAGAACAAGTATTGCCACTAACGGTAGTCGGATTGGACGACAATTAAGCAACAAATCCCCACTGACAGCATAAATAACGGAGAGTGGGGTCATTCCAATTAGTGGCGCTAAAATCCTTGTCCTTGTGGGTAATTTCATCTGAACATAAGCGTAATTGACCAAAGCTGATGGGATAAAAGGAATAGAGAATGCTAGGAAAATACCAATAAAGCGATGTTTAAAGTACTCATCATAGTTTAGGAGTTTCTCCATACGTTTAGACTTATCAAGTCTTCTTAAAATTTCAATTCTAGTCAAATTATCAAAAGTATTACCTATAATATTCAAGGGAATTGAAAGCAAAGGGGCATAAAGTAGCCCAACAAAAATACAAAAAATAGAACTTGAAACTCCAAAAATAGCTAATGACAGAATCATGAGACTAATAAGAACAAGTGCATTTAAAAAATTTGCCTGCTTAAAAACCAATTTTAAAAAGGTTTGATCATGATTAGCATTCCTCTATTTCTTGATTTTGGGGATAAAGTTATTTAAAAGAAGCCATAAGATTACCAGAATTAAACCTACTATCCCTATAAAAAATACCCTTTTTAGTCATTACATTTTCACAAATTTAATCACTCCTTTTATTATAACAAAAAAATACCTTCATTGATTTAGAAAGGCATCTTTTACTGTGATTACTTGTTAATCAAATTTTCTTGAGACTTGTTTTCCAAGGTACCATTTTTAAAGTTAAGAGTAAGGCTACCTGTTTTCCCTTTCTTAGTTACAAGGTTAGATGACCAAAGTGCTTGTGTCATTGTCGCATCAGAAGAAACAGCGATAGAATAAACATCTGGTACCCCAAGTATTTTGACCGCATTATCATAGCTAGTTCCATTTTTAAGATCTTCATACATTTTCAAAGTGATTTTAGAATCCCGAACGTAAGAAAAAGTTGAAATTGACTTAACAACGGTACTATTGTTAAAAAGTTTTGATGTAACAACAACATTATCATACTGCCAATTATAGACATCAAGCGTGGCGTCTCCTGCCTGCTCATGACTAGTTGATGTTGGCTCACCAAACCACCCCTTCAAACTATCAAGATTTGATCCCCCAGAAAACTCCTGAGAAGCATTTGCCATGATAATCTTATCAAAGTTCTGACGAACATTTCCATGCTTAACAGTTAAAACCTTTGATGCTTCATTATCCAAAGAACCTTTCGTCTCAGTCTTAGACGAAGAATTTCCGCAAGCAGCTAAGGAAACAAGTGAGACACCTAAAACGGTCAAAGACAAAAATTTTTTCATAATAAGTTACTATACACAAATAAAAGGCTGACGCCTCAAGTTTTTATGGAGCCGGTGGGAGTCGAACCCACGTCCAAGCATCTGCCAACATATTCGTCTACGACCATAGGTTATGTCTTTCATTTAACAGATAGACGACACATAACTCAAGCCTTCTATATGCGAGCCTATAAATCTCTTTTCGACCAGCTAGGCAATGATCGAACGTAGCTTATAAATCAATAAAACCTCTAAACAAACATAAGCAATCTGCTAGAAGTCACGCGAGCAGGTGTTTAGGCTGCTACAGCGTAAGAATTAGTATTTTTTGCAGTTATATTTAACTGAGCGTTAACGTCGCCACACGAGTCGCAGAATATGCCTCATAATGCCTGTCGAATCCGTAACGGCCCCAATATGAGATATTGATTATTATAGCAAAATTTTTAATAAATAGCAAAAAATTACCAAGATATACACAAAAGTATAGACTATGTACGATTTATTAGCATCTAGCTTTCTACCCAATTTACAGAAATAGATAATTCGGTTATTATTACAAATTACTATTCATTGACTTTCTCCCTAAACTCTAAAGATACTATATATCAGTTACCTTTTCTAACATTCCCTGAATTTAAAGAGCACTCTTGATAGATTTAACAACTAAAAAACGCTGAAAGCACTACGCTCTCAACGTTTCCACTTTGCACCCTAAGGGAATCGAACCCCTATCTCAAGAACCGGAATCTTACGTGATATCCATTACACTAAGGGTGCTAACAGTATACTATTATAGCATACTATATAATATAAAAAAAGACATGTTTCCATGTCTCTTTATTATCTTACAATTCGATATCTCCGAAAAGATCCGCCATTGAGAATCCAGATTGAGTTTCTGGAAGTTCGTAGTCACGTTTTTCTTGACGTTTTGGACGGCGTGGACGAGATTGACGCTTTTCGTTGTTTTCCCCTTCAGCGTTAGCTGGACGTTCTTCAAGAGCTTTGATAGAAAGTGATACACGTTCTGCATCAGCGTTTACTTCAAGAACTTTAACAGTAACGTCTTGACCTACTGAAAGAACATCTTTTGGATTTTCAACACGTTTGTGTGAAATTTGTGAGATGTGAACAAGTCCATCGATTCCTGGTAATACTTCAACGAAACCACCAAAGTCAGTCAAACGCTTAACTTTACCTTCGATTACATCACCAGCAGCAAGTTTTTGTTCAACACCATCCCATGGTCCAGGTGTTGTTGCTTTAAGTGAGAGTGATACACGTCCTGCTTCTTCGTCGATAGCAAGAACTTTAACTTCAATTTCATCACCAACAGATACAACTGATTTAGGTGAAACGTTACGTTCGTGAGACAATTCAGTCACGTGAACAAGTCCGTCTACACCACCAAGGTCAATGAAAGCACCGAAGCTTGTCAAACGAGCAACTTTACCAGTTACTACTGAACCAACTTCAAGTTTAGAGAAGACTTCTTTACGAGCTTCTATAGCTTCTGCTTCAACAACTTCACGACGTGAAAGGATGAAACGGTTTTCAGCTGGATCAACTTCTTTAATTTTAGCGTCAAATTCTTGACCTACGAATTGTTCAGTGTTACGAACAAAACGAGTATCAATCATTGAGGCTGGAATAAATCCACGGAGTCCTTCAAATTCAACTGAAAGTCCACCTTTAACAGCACGTGTTCCTTTAACAGTAACAACTTCTTCTTCACGACCAACAAGTTTATCCCAAGCTTTGCGAGCCTCCAAGCGTTTTTTAGATACAAGGTAAGTTACAGTATCAGTATCTTTACCAACAACTTGACGAAGAACAAGCACTTCAAGTGTTTCACCATCTTTAACAAGGTCGGCAACGTTTGCGTCACGGTCATTTGTCAATTCACGACGTGTCAAAACACCTTCGATACCTGTTCCTTCGATAACAACATTTGCTTGATCATTATCTACTGAGATAACTTCAGCTGTTACAACGTCACCTGTGCTAACTTCGCTAACACTATTTAGCAATTCTTCAAATTCGTTCATTCTAAAAAAATCCTCCAACAAGAGCCAGCCAATTCTGACCCTTGATAACAATATATTTTTCAAGGTACCCGCAAAGACAATTATTAACATAGACGGTGCCAATGCACCCGATACCATTGACTGGGGTAGCTGGATTCGAACCAACGCATGAGGGAGTCAAAGTCCCTTGCCTTACCGCTTGGCTATACCCCAATAACAAAATGCTATAAAAAAACATCTAAGCACTTGATATCGAATATTCCGATTCAGTTTCTTAGACATGGAGAGAGAGGGATTCGAACCCCCGAACCCGAAGGAGCGGATTTACAGTCCGCCGCGTTTAGCCTCTTCGCTATCTCTCCTTAAGAACAAGAAACAGTATAACACAGTTTCTTGATCAAAGCAAGCCTTTACTTTGGATTTTAATGATTAAGATTGTAGGCTTCGATAATGGCAGCTATTGCATCATCCATTTTCTTGTGGAAACCTGATACATTTTCTTTATCAACAACGGCAAACTTTCCATCGATTTCTACAATTTGTCCGATGACTTTCTTTCCAACAAGAAGCTCAAAACCTTCAATGGTTGCTTTGTTTACAATGACTTTGGCATCTTTGATTTGGATTTCAATTTTTTTGTCTTTTTTACTCATAGATCTATACCCGATACCTAAATCGAGCCATCCTTTCTTAGTGTATGTCCTTAATTTTACCGAAAAAGAGAAAAGCTTGCAAGGGCAAGCTTTAAAATAATCATTTATTTACTTGGAATTAGTCAACTTTGACAATCCATCCTTCTGGGGCCTCAACGTCACCAAATTGGATACCTGTTAGCTCATCATAAAGTTTACGTGTTACAGGTCCGACTTCTGTTTCTGAATAGAAGACATGGAAGTCATCACCGTGTTGTACACCACCAATTGGTGTGATAACAGCAGCTGTACCACAGGCACCGGCTTCGACAAATTTATCCAACTCGGCAATCTTAACATCACCTTGAATAGCTTTCATACCAAAACGATTTTCAGCCAGGTAAAGCAATGAGAATTTCGTAATTGATGGCAAGATAGATGGGCTAAGCGGAGTAATGAACTCATTATCTGCTGTAATCCCAAAGAAGTTTGCAGAACCGACTTCTTCAATCTTAGTGTGGGTTGCTGGGTCAAGGTAGATAACATCAGAGAAATTAGAATCATGGGCAATTTTCCCTGGCAACATACTTGCCGCGTAGTTACCACCAACCTTAGCAGCACCTGTACCATGTGGTGCTGCACGGTCATATTCGTCCTGGATAAGGAAATTCGTTGGAGCCAATCCGCCTTTGAAGTAGTTCCCTACTGGCATAGCGAAAATTGTAAAGATATACTCATCTGCCGGGTGAACACCAATAATGTCTCCAACCCCAATCAAGAGTGGACGAAGATAAAGTGTTGCGCCAGTACCATATGGTGGGACGTATTCTTCATTAGCACGGACTACTTTTTTACAAGCATCTACAAATTTTTCCACTGGAACTTGTGGCATCAAAAGACGATCAGCAGTACGTTGTAGACGTTTGGCATTTTCATCTGGACGGAACAATTGAATAGAGCCATCTTTAGTGCGGTAAGCTTTGAGACCTTCAAAAGCTTCTTGACCATAGTGAAGGGCTGGAGATGATTCTGAAATGTGCAAGGTTGCATCCTCAGTCAATTGCCCCTCATCCCATTTACCATCTTTGTAATATGAAATATAACGGAATGGAAGTTTACGGTAATTAAATCCTAAATTTTCCCAGTCTAAATCAACTGTCATGTGTATGTCCTCTTTTCTGTTACTATGTGCTCTCTAGTATAGTCCTTTTCATTGAAAATTTCAATGTTATTTTGCAAAATTCTGACAATTATTTTATAAGAGTTATTTTGTCAGCCAAAGAAAAAACTCTGTCCTCTAGTAAGAGAACAAAGCTTTCTTAACTCTATTTTTTAAGAATTTTGGCTGAGAAGACTTCTTTATCTGCTAGTCCTTCAATGAAACTTCCATTGCTAGTACGCTCTGACAGATTAAGAAGTGATAAATCAACCTCTGCAGTTTCACCTGTCGTAGCTATTACAAACAAGATCTGAGGAGTCTCTTCTACTGGTGTTGCTAGAAGATCTATCTCAGCTCCAGCATTTTCTGTAAAGACTGGACCAGCTGTGAAGACACGGTGAGGCTTGGTCTTAAGCTCACGAAGAACCTGGAGACCTCGACCAGCTCGCTTAGCCCGTGGAATATCGGACGTCGCCACACGTTTGAGACTAGCTCGTTGTGTAAGTAAGTAGAAACTTTGCGTATTTGCCACAAAAACGGCTTGAACCTTGTCGTCATCCTTAAGATTGATTGCCTTAACACCTACTGCCTTAGCACCAACCACTGGAACTTCATCCGCATTGAAACGAAGGGCATATCCTTTTTGAGTGATAATCATGATATCATCCAATTGAATTGGAGTTACTGTGACAATCATATCACTTTCATCCTTGAGTTTACCATATTTAACTGACTTAGACTTATAGGTACGCCATGGCGTAAATTCCTTACGTTCGAAACGTTTAATTTGACCAAGCTTAGTGGTTGCCAGGTAAGTACCAGTTTCAAAATCATCCAGGATTTCTGCATAAAGCACTTTTTCATCTTTTGAAAAATTAGTTATAGTTTGTGATAAATGCTCTCCTAGATCCTTCCAACGAATATCTGGTAACTCATGTATTGGACGATAAATCACATTGGCCTGATTGGTAAAAATCAAGAGATGCTGTGTCGTCTTAGCCTGCTGAACCAGAATCAAATCATCATCATCACGTTTTCCAACTTCTTCAATCTTCGAAGCATTGAAAGATCGTGGGCTAGTACGTTTGACATAACCACCACGAGTGATGCTGACATAGGTTTCTTCTTCAACAATTAGACTTGCGGTATCAATTTCAATAGTCTTGGTTTCTGCTTGCAACTCTGAACGACGGTCATTTCCAAATTTCTTCTTAATATCACGAAGTTCACGTTTCATGACATTAAACAGGGTACGCTCATCACCAATGATGGCAGCCAAGGTCGCAATCTGTTCACGTAAATTGGCTTCCTCATTTTGGAGAGCGACGATATCCGTATTTGTTAAACGATAAAGTTGCAAGGTCACGATAGCTTCGGCTTGTTCTTCTGAAAAATCATAGCTGACTTTAAGATTTTCCTTGGCATCTGACTTATTTTCAGAAGCTCTGATAAGGGAAATAACCTCATCCAAAATTGAGATAACACGAATCAACCCTTCAACAATATGAAGGCGTTTTTCAGCCTTTTCCTTATCAAATTTTGAACGAGCAACGATAATATCGCGACGGTGAGCAATGTAGCTAGACAAAATCTTTTGTAAGCCCACTTGACGTGGGGTGAAATGATCAATAGCCACCATATTGAAATTGTAGTTGACCTGCAGATCCGTATATTTCAAAAGGTAGTTAAGAATGGTTTGGCTGTCAGCATCCTTCTTAAGTTCGATAGCAATACGCAAGCCTGAACGGTCAGACTCATCACGAACTTCTGCAATGCCTGGAACCTTGTTATTGACTCGAATATCATCAATTTTTTTAACAAGAACTGCCTTATTAACATCGTAAGGAATTTCAGTAACAATAATCTGTTTCTTGCCACCTTTGAGTTGTTCAATTTCAGTACGCGAACGCACGACTACTCGGCCCTTACCAGTTTCGTAAGCCTTACGAATCTCATCTTTCCCCTGAATAATAGCACCTGTCGGGAAATCTGGTCCAGGCAAGAATTCCATCAACTTATCCAGTTTAGCAGATGGATGGTCAATCATATAAACAACGGCATCGATGACTTCTGCCAGATTATGTGGCGGAATGTCTGTAGCATAACCAGCAGAAATCCCTGTCGCACCATTGACCAAAAGGTTTGGAAAGGCTGCAGGTAAAACGGTTGGTTCCTTCTCTGTATCATCAAAGTTCCAAGCCCAAGGAACAGTGTTTTTATCGATATCTTGAAGAAGATACCCAGCAATCTCTGACAAGCGTGCCTCGGTATAACGCATAGCCGCTGGTGGATCACCGTCCATAGAACCATTGTTACCGTGCATCTCAACTAGGATTTCACGATTCTTCCAGTCCTGGGACATACGCACCATGGCATCGTAAATAGAGCTATCACCATGTGGGTGGAAATTACCCATGATGTTACCAACAGACTTAGCCGATTTACGATAGCCTTTGTCATAGGTATTGCCATCCTTATTCATGGAATAAAGAATACGACGTTGAACGGGTTTCAGACCGTCACGAATGTCAGGTAGCGCACGCTCCTGAATGATGTATTTGGAGTAGCGTCCAAAACGCTCTCCCATGATGTCCTCAAGGGACATGTTTTGAATGTTAGACATAAGATACAAAGGGACGATTCGGCTTGCCGAAAATCTCTGTAGAAAAATAGGAAACCGATGCAAGGTTCGATGAAGCCAAGGCGATTTATCTACTTTTCCTAAGAAATTAGTCCCGTGTTCAGTTACATTCAGTAACCAAACGACCCTTTCTGTAAAGTTTAAAATACGTTGTTAAATGGTGGGGAAGGAATTTTCACACAGTATTTAGGGCGTGTTCAACTCCTTTCAAAGAATGTTGAGTGGTTTTCTATAGAAAAAGGAATTTAGTTACTGCAAGTAACCGAACAATCCTTTCTGTAGTTTAAAGTGTTTAAAATAGATTATTGAATCAGTGATTAGAGAGTTCCTCCTCAGCATAAGCCGTCATCTCTCATTCTCTTTATGATTGTAGGCAAACTCCATCTTTTTAGCCAATCATACTTACCTGTAAAATCATCATGAGAAGCCTTACCTCTAAAAAACTTTCAGGGTCTCCAAATTTAGATTCAATTACCTTAAGTATGCATAGACGAAATACTATCGGTGTATACAATCCTAAAAGTCTAATTTGTCGACGATTCATGATGATTACAAGAAAAATTGAGGACAAAAAACTAATAAAAGAAAACCTAAGTATAGATCCATTATTCACACTCCTTAAAACGCTGTCGTTTCTTCCAAGGTAAATTTAACATTATCCTCAATCCATTGACGGCGAGGAGCTGCCTTATCTCCCATTAGCACTGAGACGCGGCGTTCGGCACGCGCTAAATCGTCAATAGTCACTTGGATAAGCGTTCTGGTCTCTGGATTCATGGTTGTTTCCCAAAGCTGGTCAGCATTCATTTCACCAAGTCCTTTGTAACGTTGGAGAAGCGCACCTCTACCAAACTTTTGACGAAGTTCTTCAAGTTCCCCATCGGTCCAAGCATATTCGACAACTTCCTTCTTGCCTTTACCTTTAGACATCTTATAAAGAGGGGGCAAAGCAATATAAACGTGCCCTGTTTCAACCAATGGACGCATATAACGATAGAAGAAAGTAAGCAACAAGGTCTGGATGTGAGCTCCATCGGTATCAGCATCGGTCATGATGATAATCTTGTCATAGTTGATATCGTCAAGGTTAAAATCAGCTCCAACACCTGCACCAATAGTGTAAATCATGGTATTGATTTCTTCATTTTTGAGAATATCTGCCATTTTGGCTTTCTCTGTATTTAGGACCTTACCTCGTAAGGGCAGAATTGCCTGGAATTTACGATCACGGCCTTGTTTGGCTGATCCACCAGCAGAGTCCCCTTCGACCAGATAGAGCTCATTTTTCTTGGCATTTTTAGACTGGGCTGGTGTCAGTTTCCCTGACAAGAGTCCCTTGTCTTTTTTATTTTTCTTTCCATTTCGGCTAGCATCACGAGCTTTTCTGGCAGCTTCACGGGCATCACGGGCCTTGATAGCCTTACGCACCAAGTTAGAAGCCAGATCTCCATTTTCCATAAGGAAATAAGTCAGATACTCTGAAACAATACCATCAACAATAGGGCGAGCAAGTGGTGACCCCAACTTATCCTTGGTTTGCCCCTCAAACTGAAGGTGCTCTTCAGGAACTAAGAGCGAGATAACCGCTGACAAGCCCTCACGGTAATCCGACCCTTCAAGGTTCTTATCCTTTTCTTTGAGTAAGCCAGTCTTACGTGCATAATCGTTAAAGGCCTTGGTAATAGCAGATTTGAACCCCGTCTCGTGAGTACCTCCGTCCTTAGTTCGGACATTATTAACAAAGGAAAGGATATTATCAGAGTAACCATCATTGTACTGAAGGGCTAATTCCAAGTGAAAATCTTGCTGATCTCCATCAATATAGATGACTGGCGTCAGCGTTTCCTTGTCTTCATTCAAGTAAGACACAAAGTCTTGGACTCCATTTTCATAATGGAATTCTTCGCGTACTTCTTCTTCACCACGCAAGTCTGTCAATGTCATGGTAACATTCTTAAGAAGGAAGGCTGATTCTTTGAGACGCTCTGAGATAGTATTAAATTTGAAGTCTGTCGTTGAAAAGATGCTAGCATCAGGCATGAAGGTTACTTTTGTCCCTGTCTTAGACTTAGGTGCCTTGCCAATCTTTTCGAGCCCTGTAACAGGGTGACCACCATTTTCAAAACGCTGGCGATAAACACTACCATCACGGGTAATCTCTACCTCAAGCCAGCTAGAAAGTGCATTTACAACTGATGATCCTACACCGTGAAGACCACCAGAAGTCTTATAACCACCTTGTCCAAATTTACCACCTGCGTGGAGGACTGTGAAAATAACTTCTACCGTTGGTTTACCCATGGCATGCATACCTGTCGGCATCCCACGTCCAGAGTCAGAAACGGAAACAGAACCATCCTTATTTAAGGTGACAGCAATGACATCACCAAAGCCTGAGAGAGCTTCATCGACCGCATTGTCGACAATCTCCCAAACCAAGTGATGAAGACCTGTCCCATCTGTTGAGCCAATGTACATCCCTGGGCGTTTGCGAACAGCATCTAACCCTTCCAGTACCTGAATGGCATCATCATTATAATTATTTACATTTATTTCTTTTTTAGCCAAGAGTGACCTCCAAAATTTTCATCCTTATTATTTTATAAGTTTTCAAAAGAATTTGCAAAGGAAATTGAGAAAGCTCATAGGGTATCTTTATGCTGACTAGCTTTGTCAATTACTAGGCTGTATGCTATAATTATCTCATGAAAATCTTATTGTTAATCCTTATCGCCTACTTGCTAGGTTCCATTCAGACTGGTCTCTGGATTGGAAAAGTTTTCTTTCACACTAATCTTCGAGAGCATGGATCTGGAAATACTGGAACAACCAATACCTTTCGTGTTCTTGGTAAGACTGCTGGCACAATCACTTTCTTAGTGGACATGCTTAAAGGAACTTTGGCAGTGCTCTTACCTATTTGGCTGGGTGTCACGGAAGTGTCACCCCTAATCATTGGTTTCTTTGCAATTATCGGGCATGTTTTTCCATTCTTTACGGGATTTAAGGGTGGAAAAGCCGTTGCGACAAGTGCTGGGGTGCTTCTTGGTTTTGTTCCCCTCTACTTTGTCTTCCTACTCCTGGTCTTTGCTTTAACGCTCTATTTAACCAGCATGATTTCATTTTCAAGTATCACTGCTGCAGTTGTTGGACTGATCACCTTGGCTACTTTTCCAGCCATCCACTTCTTGCTAGATGGCTATGACCCAATCTTTAGTGCTGTTCTTATCATCATAGCTTTAGTGATTATTTTCCGTCACACTGAAAATATAGCTCGTATCCGTAACCATCGAGAAAACCTGGTACCCTTTGGACTTAATTTAACTAAACAAAATCCAAATAAATAATTAATTACTATTGACCACTAGCCAAGCTAGTGGTTTTCTTGTTCTGCTAACCAACTGACGGCCTCAAAACAAATAATAAAGATCCAAAGTCTCTACCTCGGATCTTTTTAGGCTTAAGCTTTAAAGCTGACACCATTTTCTTTTAATTTTTTAACTGTCGCAGGTCCTACCCCCTTGAGCGCTAGGACTTCTTCTTCAGTCACAGTAGCAAAAGCCGCTACTGACGTCAAACCTTCATTGTAGAGGGTCTCTACAAGGTTCGAACGAAGACCGTCAACTTCTGGAAGTTCTGCAAAGGATTCAAGACTAAGATCTGTAGTTACCACTTCTTCCTTAGCAACTGTCTTAGATTCAGCAAGAGGTTGTGGTGCTACTGGTGGCACCGGTGGAACAGGGGCTTTAAGATTATTGAAAAGTCCTTGTTTTTTCAAACGGTGTTTAAAAGCTTTCTTTTTATTTTTTACTTTAGCCATGTCTAGTTTTCTCCTATTTTGACAAACGACTTTTTCTTATAAAGCACGGTTGTCATTTTTTCATTCTCTATTAATAGTGACGTTCTCCGAACAGGCCATCTGGCATATCATGGAAACCTTTACCCGCACGATAATTGGTAAACTTACCAATTAGGAAATTGTAGGCATCTAATTTAGCCTCATAACGGAAACTTGCATCACGTGCACGCTCATCGCCATCTTCTTCCCAGATTTTCTTGCTAGCAGCCAAAGCCGTTTCGTTTACTTTAACTTGGGTAACAACCCATTCCTCAAAGTCTTTTAGAAATTCTTGTTCGTAGGTCATGTTTTCCTCTTCATTTTAAAAACCAGCTTAATGCTGGCTTCATTTTCTACTAATAGTGTGTAGAGCTAATAGCCTTACAATTTCTTATTATAACAAATAATTAGAAATTTGACTAGGTTCTAAATTCTTGATATAAGGCTTTAATGTCATTTGGACGTGTTCGACAGCAACCACCCAAAATTTTCACGCCAAAATGAGCATGCCAATACTTGCTATGTTCAACTAGGGTTAAAGCGTCTTTATCTTTGGGTTTCCAAGTCTGACTGTCGCCATCATAAACTTCACCTGAATTGGGATAAGTAATGAGCGCCTTGCCAGCATTCTTAAGAAAAGCTAGAGCCTGGTTATACAGAAGAGGTGAACTACAGTTGATGCCTACAGCCAAGATTTGATTTGACTGAGAAACAAGCTTGGCCATTTCAGCTAGAGAAGTCCCATCACTGATAGCATCTGGAATCTGGACTGTAAAACTCATATAAGCTTCTGCTTCTGGAAACTCTTCAGCTAGAAGTTCAATCAAGGCTTGTGTTTCCAAACGATTTGGAATGGTTTCCAAAGCCAACAAATCCACACCTTGATCTAGGAGAATTTGAATCCTAGGGCGATGAAAATCCTTAAGCTCCTTGATAGTAATTTGACCATAATCACCACTATACTCAGAACCATTAGCCAAATAAGCCGCGTACGGACCAACATCTCCAGAAATCAAAGGATATGGTCGTTTTGCTTTCTCAGTCTCATCTAATGCTCCCCATACCTTATCACGTGCAGCCTTTGCTAACCGGACCGTCAGGGCAATAATCTGCTCCGCTGCTTTCTCGGTAAGTCCTGCCTCTACCAATCCAGGTAAGGTCGCCTGATAAGATGACGTGGTAATCAAGTCAGCCCCAGCAGCTACATAAGTTTCGTGAAGTTCTTGAATAACTTCTGACTTCTCAAGAAGGTACTTAGCTGACCAGAGCTTACCTGAAATATCATACCCCAGGGCTTCCATCTCTGTTCCTAGAGCCCCATGAAGAATGAGGAGAGAATTATTTTCCAAATAATCTTTAAATGTTGCCATAAAACTCCTCCTTACCATTTGTTAAAGCAAAGGTAGTGATAAAGGTAACAGAAAATCATGAAAGGAATACCGAAATAGAGTCCCGCACGTTGTGAACTATCCCAAGCAATCCCAAGCACAGAAATAGCCAACAGAACAATTGTGATATAAGGGAGGATTGGATTAAACGGTGTCTTATAGTCCAGTTCGTCTTCGGAATGTTCTAGCTTCCACTGTTTTCGGAAATTAATCTGTGCCATAGGAATAGAAAGCCAAACAACAACAACTGCAAAACCAGCAATTGATACTAGAGCTAGATAAACCGTATCCGCTGCATAGATACTTGAGAAGAGCGATAAAACTGCCCCAGCCATGGAAATCAAAAGGGCTGTGATTGGAACGCCATGCTTATTGATTTTCACTAGTTTTTTATTGAGCATTCCCTCATTGGCCAAAGACCAAAGCATACGGCTTGAAGCATAGAGTCCCGAATTCCCAGCCGAAAGAATAGCTGTCAGGATAACAAAATTCATAATGTCTGCCGCAAATGGAATCCCCATCTTGTCAAAGACATCAACGAAAGGGGCTGAGGATACCCCTGCTTCTTTCATTGGAAGAAGCGAAGCCAATACCACAATAGTCAAGACGAAGAAGATAACCAAACGTCCAATGGTTGTTTTAATAGCACGTGGAACAGCCTCTTTGGGATTATCTGTTTCACCAGCTGCAATACCGATTAATTCTGTTCCCGAAAAGGCATAATTAACCGCCAACATAACTGACACAATGGCAAGACCTCCATTGGGAAAGAGACCATTGGCCGTCAAATGCTTAAACATAATAGCTTCATGGTGACCTTCAAAACGCACCAAACCAAACATAGCTCCTAGACCTAGTATGATAAAAACCAAGATGGCGATGACTTTGATTGACGAGAAGACGGATTCTGCTTCCGCAAAAGATCTCACACTCAAAGCATTAATCCCCAAAATTACTAAGGCAAAGAAGGCTGCAAAAATCCAAGCCGGAACTGACGGAAACCAGCGTTGCATCAGCATGGCCGCACCTAGGAATTCTGTCCCCAAGGCAACCGTCCAACAAATCCAATAAAGCCAGGCTACAGTAAAACCTGTTCCAGGACTGATAAACTTAGTGGCATAGGTGTGAAAGGATCCCGTTACTGGCATAGCTACTGCTAACTCCCCCAACGAAAGCATAACCAAGTAAACGACAACAGCTCCCACAAGATAAGAGAGGATAGCACCAAGGGGACCTGCTTGTGCAATCGTATAGCCCGAGCTCAAGAAAAGACCAGTGCCGATAACACCACCCAGCGAGAGCATAAAGAGGTGGCGTGAGGTCATCTTCCGTTGAAACTGACCCTCATTTTCATAATTATGGTTTTCCATAGATTCCTCCAATAAATGTAATAAAACAAGCTTATCACAATAAAAGATCTTTGGATAATAGGTTGAAACTATCAAAGAGATAGAGAAAAACTATCACAAGAAAAAACTCGGATTTCACCGAGCTTTTCTTACAATTCTGCCAAAATAGTATCCCATGCCTCGTCATAGCCATCACGTGTGACAGATGAAAAAACGATGAAATGGTCATTTTTGTCGAAATTGAGTTTTTTCTTAATGATCGATTCGTGCTTGTTCCATTTTCCACGAGGAATCTTATCAGCCTTAGTCGCTACAACAATAACTGGAATTTCATAATACTTTAGAAATTCATACATTTGAATATCGTCCTGAGTTGGCTCATGTCGGAGGTCAACCAAGCTAACAACGACACGAAGATTATCTCGAGTCACAAGGTACTCCTCAATCATTTTCCCCCATTTAGCACGTTCTTTTTTGGAAACACGGGCATAACCATAACCTGGAACATCCACAAAGCGTAACTTGTCGTCAATATTATAGAAATTGAGCAATTGTGTTTTTCCTGGTTTACCAGAAGTACGTGCTAGATTTTTACGACCAAGAAGTGTATTGATAAAGCTTGACTTACCAACATTCGATCGTCCTGCTAGGGCAACTTCAGGTAGGTCATCTTGTGGGTAGTGACTCTTATTTGCCGCACTGAGTAAAATCTCAGCATTGTGCGTATTTAGGACTTGTTCTTCAGTCATAGGTCCTCCTTATGCTGTTTCCAATACTGGAGCAGCTTTCCCATCAACAGCTTCTTTGGTGATACGAACCTTAGTGACATCTTCCTGACTAGGGATTTCAAACATAACATCCATCATGACTTCTTCAATGATAGAGCGAAGCCCACGCGCACCAGTCTTACGTTCAATTGCCTTACTTGCAATAGCCTCAAGGGCATCCTGGTCAAACTCAAGTTCAACCCCATCATAAGACAAGAGGGTTTGATACTGCTTCACCAAGGCATTCCTAGGCTCTGTCAAAATACGCACCAAGTCGTCAACCGTTAACTGTTCAAGGGCCGCAAGAACTGGCAAACGTCCGATAAATTCAGGGATAAGTCCAAATTTTTGGATATCTTCAGCCACAATTTCTTTCATGTATGATGATTCGTCATCAATTGCTTTATTATTTTGACCAAACCCAATGATTTTCTCACCAAGACGTTGCTTAACGATATCTTCGATACCATCAAAAGCACCACCCACGATAAAGAGAATATTCTTAGTATCAATTTGAATCATCTCTTGATTAGGGTGTTTACGACCACCTTGAGGTGGAACGCTAGCCACTGTTCCCTCAATAATCTTCAAGAGAGCTTGTTGAACCCCTTCACCTGAAACATCACGAGTGATTGAAACATTCTCACCTTTTTTGGCAATCTTATCAATCTCGTCCACGTAGATAATCCCACGTTCCGCACGTTCAATATTAAAGTCTGCCGCTTGGATTAGTTTGAGGAGGATATTTTCCACATCCTCACCCACATAACCTGCCTCTGTCAATGATGTCGCATCCGCAATCGCGAAAGGAACATTCAAACTACGAGCCAAAGTCTGAGCTAAGTAAGTTTTCCCTGACCCTGTTGGTCCAATCATGAGGATATTTGATTTTTGCAAGTCCACATCATGATCTTCACGACTTTCTGTGAAGTTGATACGTTTATAGTGGTTGTAAACAGCTACTGCCAAGGCACGTTTGACACGATCTTGCCCCACGACATAGTTGTTCAAAATATCTAAAAGTTCTTTTGGCTTTGGCGTTTCAGCCAAGTCAGCTAAAACTTCTTCAGCCGTTTCCTCACGAATGATTTCTTGTGACAAGGCCACACATTCGTTACAGATAAAGACGCCATTACCGGCGATAATTTTCTTCACTTCTTCTTGGTTTTTGCCACAAAATGAACAATAAACCATCTCTTCATTACGATTTCCAGCCATTTATTCCTCACTCTTTTCTAAAATAGGGTGCCATAGAAGGCATGAATAGTATTGACAAGGTTAGTAAAAGCATTTAAAAAGAGAAAAACTGCTAACCCATAACGTTTCTTACGAAAGGCAGGAATTGCGGAAAGCACACAAAGCACTCCCAATAATGCAGTAAATAATCCAAAAACACTACGTTGCATGAACCTAGTCCCCTTCTTTTTCATAGCGACTTATACTAAAGTCATAGGCATTTTTTTCATTCTTGGGCACGCGGTCACGCGATACCTCTTTAAATGCCGTCGTATCTAGTTGTGGAAAATATGTGTCTCCCTCTAAATCAGCCTCAATAGTTGTTTTGATGAGCATATCATAATGTCCATCAAAAGCCTTGTAGACACTAGCACCACCAGCAATATAGAGATCCTTATCTTGCTGTTCAAACCAAGCTAGAGCTTCCTCAACACTCGTAACGGTCGTTACTTCCTCACAGTCGAAGTCCTTGTCTCGTGTTAGAATTAAGGTTTCACGTCCTGGGAGGCAACGACGGTTCATGCCATCAAAGGTCACACGTCCCATAAGAATTGCTGAACCCATGGTCGTTTTCTTGAAATGTGCCAGTTCAGCAGGCAAGTGCCACGGCATGGTGTGATTCTTCCCAATAACATGGTTACGAGCTTCCGCCCAAATAGCAATGATTTGTTTAGACACGGTATTTCCTTTTCTTTATAAGTTTACAATCCATTCTAACAAAAAAAGACAAAAAGAGCTTGGAAAAACTTTGCCAGCTCTTTATGGGCTTAAATCATAAGCATGTATTAAATTGCTAAGTCAAATTTGAGTTGAGGTTTAACAGGATCATAGTCCACCAATTCAAAATCTTCTGGTTTGATATCAAAGAAATTAGTTTCATCAGGAACATTGAGGACCAAGCGTGGTTGACAATCAGACGGCTGACGCTTGAGGAGTTCCTCAGCTTGTTCAAATTGATTGTCATAGATATGGAGGTTGTTGATGAAATAAAAGAATTTACCAACTTTCCAACCAAAATGCTTGGCAATCATCATCTGAAGTGCCACATACTGCATAGCATTAATGTGATGGGCCACCAACATATCGTTTGAGCGCTGCGTCAAAGTGGCATCCAAATAAACGTCCTCACCCACACGACGAACATCAAACATGGTCTGGAAGGCGCAAGGCTGAAGTCCAGCTGTCTCCTCGAAGGCCTCGTAATCCCAAAGGGAAATGACATTACGGCGATTCCAAGGATTGGCTTCTAACTGTGCTAACAAACGATTAATAATATCGTGCTTCTTAACGACTGCCCCATAACGCTGACCGATTGAACGCTTGTCCCCATTATTAGCAGGGACGCCTTCAACTTCCCAGTCATTCCAATAATGAACATTATACTTATCTTCAAGCACATCTAGGCTATTTGTCTGGTCTTGATAGATCCAGAACACTTCTTTGATGGCAGATTTGATAGCAATGGGACGCAGAGTCGTAATTGGAAACTCTCCCTTGCTCAAATCATATTCTGCAAAAGACCCTGTGATGTATTTGGAATTGGCTGTTGTGCCATCCTTGTATTTAGGACGTGCTTGCTCTGACCAAACTCCCTCTTCCATGATTTTAGTGATATTTTCTTTAAAAATAGTGTCTGCTTTCGTCATGATTTTCCTCTTTATTCCATTGAAAATAAAGTCTCACTTAATACTCGTAACATATAGATGGAAATAACTTTGCTTATCTAATTATAGCTGTAAATAATGTTGCTTTTCATTTTTATTTTACCTTATTCTGGTGCAAATGAGAACTAAAAGCTATGGGATTACCAAAACTACGTCTTTTGAAATCCTCTAGTTCATATCAAAAAATAAAGTGTTACTAACTATCAGAGTTTTTTTTCAAGGCGAAAGCTCTTTTTTATGGTAAAATCACTATAGATTAGTATCCTCTGGATACTGTCAATAATTATGTGTAAACACTCAAGTAGAGTTGAAGAATGTTAATCAAATAAGCTTTCAAGTGTGTCAGCACATTGGCCAAACCCTTTATGGATGCGTTGATTTTGCTTGAAATTATAATCTTCAAACAGGGTAACTAAATAACGTTCCAGAGCCTCCTCGTTAGGAAAAAGAACCTTCTTTTTCGTTTGACGTTTGATTTCTTTGTTAAGAGACTCAATGAGGTTTGTCGAATAAATGCTATGCCAAATCTGGTAGGGAAACTGATAAAAAGTTAAAAGATTATCCGTATTCTCCAGACTTTCCATGACTTTCCTATACTTTGGTTTCCATTCGGCGATAAAGTTCTCTAAAATTTGCACTGCCATTTCTAAATTTTCAGCACGATAAATCGTTTTAAATTGCTCCAGAATAACCGCTCTATCTGCTCGTTTCACTTTACTAGCTAGATTTCGACTAATATGAATTAAGCAACGTTGTTGTTTAGCTAATGGGTAAGCCTGATTGATAATCTGTTCAAGCCCCTTGAAGCCATCGGTCACTACAAGAGAAACCTGTTGGATTCCTTGGTTTTGAAGCTTGTCTAACAGGGTGGACCAAGAAGCATTGTTTTCATTTGGGGCGATTTCATATCCAAGAACAGCCTTCTGTCCTTCTGGTGTAATGCCAAGTGCGATATGAATACATTCTTTACTAACGGTTCCACGTCTTAAGGGGAGATAGGTTCCGTCAAGAAATAAAACAGAGTAATTGGCTTCTAAGCTTCGCTCATGAAAAGTAGCGACATTCTCCTGAGTTGCTTTTGAGATATTAGAAATTGTGGCAGGACTATAGTGATGACCATACATTCGCTCGATGATATCACTAATTTCTCGAGTCGTTACACCGGTTTGATAGAGTTTGATAACCATCTCTTCCAAGTGGTCATCTCGACGTCCATAAGCGGGAAGCAAAGCTGGACTAAAGTTCCCATTACGATCTCTAGGAATACTCAACTGAACAGTCCCATATTTGGTTTCGAATTTCCGTGCATAGCTTCCGTTACGACTATTCCCAGAATTATAGCCTAATTTATCGTAAGGTTCATACCCTAAAAAGGCTGATAACTCTGCTTGAAGCAGATCATTCATTGCTGTTTCAAGAGAAGTACGGAAAAATTCATCAATATCTTGCTTTTGGGCTAGGAAGTTAAGTAGTTCTGTGGTAAACTGAGTCATAGGAATAAATCTCTTTCTAGTAATGTTTTGCAACTCTACTATAACGGATTTATTCCTTTTTGTGTTTACACAACTTATTTTACACTACCATCCTCTGGATACTTTACAATGAAGAATAAAAGGAAACATCATATGTCTATTGGAATTGACAAGATTGGGTTTGCGACCAGTCAATATGTTCTAAACATGGCGGATCTTGCTCTTGCTCGAGGGGTGGACCCTGAAAAATTCAGCAAGGGGCTGATGCTTGATGCAACCAGCATTACACCAATTACAGAAGATATCGTGACACTTGCATCTGACGCAGCCGCTGACATTTTAACTGACGACGACAAGAAGGCCATTGATATGGTCATTGTAGCTACTGAGTCTTCCATTGACCAATCAAAGGCTGCTGCAGTTTATGTCCATAGTCTTCTCAACATTCAACCATTTGCCCGTTCTTTTGAAATGAAGGAAGCTTGCTATGCAGCAACTGCTGGTCTTAACTACGCTAAATTGCACGTAGCAGCTCACCCGAATAGCAAGGTTCTGGTTATCGCTAGTGATATCGCCCGCTATGGTGTAGGATCCTCAGGTGAATCTACTCAGGGAGCTGGTGCCGTAGCCATGCTAGTCAGTCAGAATCCACGTATTTTAGAGCTTGCGGATGACAATGTGGCACAAACCCGTGATGTCATGGACTTCTGGCGTCCAAACTATAGTTCAACGCCATTTGTTCAAGGCATCTATTCAAACAAGCAGTACCTTGATAGTTTGAAGACAACTTGGGTAGCTTATCAAGAACGTCATCAAGTCGATTTTGCTGATTTTGCAGCTTTTTGCCTTCACCTTCCTTATCCTAAATTGGCTCTTAAGGGACTTAATAAGATTATTCCCAAAGATTTGAATCCAGAGAATAAAGAGCGTCTCACAAGTAACTTCGAAGCTTCTATTACCTATAGTCGACAAATCGGAAATATCTATACAGGATCACTTTATCTTGGACTTCTTTCTTTGCTTGAACAGTCACAAAATCTTAAAACAGGAGATAAGATAGGCTTCTTTTCTTATGGTTCTGGAGCCGTCTCTGAAATTTTCTCCGGTCGTTTAGTGGAAGGCTACAAAGACATGCTTCGTTCTGATCGTCTAGATATCTTTGCCCAACGCCATAACTTGAGCGTTGCTGACTATGAGCAACTTTTCTATGAAGAGGCTCAATTGGATGACACTGGCTCAACCCAATTCAATACTTATCAAACTGGACCTTTCCGTTTGACTGAAATCTCTGAACATCAACGTATCTATAAAGGAAATCAAAATGACTAAACTCTCTTGGACTGGTTTTTCCAAGAAGACATTGCAAGAACGCAAAGAGCATTTGAAAAATAATGCTCTTTTGTCTCAGGAAAATCAAGACCTTCTGGATAATGACCAACAGCTTACTCTTGAAACAGCTAATCAAATGGCTGAAAATGTCATTGGTCGCTTTACACTTCCCTTCGCCATTTGCCCAGATGTATTGGTAGATGGCGTTACCTATCAGGTTCCCATGGTTACCGAGGAACCTTCAGTTGTGGCTGCTGCTTCCTATGCTAGCAAGCTCATCAAGCGTTCTGGTGGCTTTACAACCAAGATTCATGACCGGCAGATGATTGGGCAAGTAGCCCTCTTTGATGTCCCTGATAAAGCCACTGCGGCAAGTAAGATTCAAGCAGCTAGTCAGAAACTTATAGATATCGCCAAAGAAGCTTACCCTTCTATTGTTAAGCGTGGGGGTGGTCCTCGCAAGCTCTGGACTGAAACCAAGGGAGATTTCCTCATTGTCTACTTGGCAGTTGATACTCAAGAAGCCATGGGTGCCAATATGGTCAACACCATGATGGAAGCCCTGGTACCAGAATTAGAAAATCTCTCGGAAGGTCAAAGCCTCATGGCCATTCTCTCAAACCTAGCTACCGAAAGTCTTGTCACAGCTACCTGTCGTCTTAACACACGCTTTCTCAGTCGTAACAAGGCAGAGGCCCATAATTTTGCTAAAAAAATGGAACTGGCTAGCCAATTGGCCCAGGTCGACCCTTACCGAGCAGCTACCCATAATAAGGGAATTTTCAATGGTATCGACGCCCTAGTTATCGCGACTGGCAATGATTGGCGAGCAGTTGAGGCTGGGTGCCACGCCTATGCTAGCAAAGACGGAAGCTATCGTGGCCTATCGACATGGACCTATAATCAAGAAACTAAGGAACTGGTGGGAGAATTAACCCTACCAATGCCAATCGCGACCCGAGGTGGTTCTATTGGACTTAATCCGAGTGTATCAATCGCCCACGACTTGCTCAACCATCCAGATGCTAGAACCCTAGCAGGTATCATCGTCTCTCTTGGTTTGGTACAAAATCTTGCTGCTCTTAAAGCGCTTACCTCAACAGGTATCCAAGCAGGACATATGAAACTTCAGGCTAAATCTCTAGCTCTACTAGCTGGTGCTAATCCAGAAGAGATGCCTCACGTTTTGTCTGAGCTTCTCAAGGCCAAACATATGAATCAGGAAACTGCCCAAGCGATTTTGGAAAAACTCAGAAATCCTTAAAAAGAATACCGTAGCAGTTTAAAATATTACTTACCTTTTTAAGACTAAAAAAAAAGATGTTGGAACCTCTTATTCCGTCATCTTTTTTCTTGTCTTTTAAGTTCTGACTTTACTTGAATTTCTATAATGTTATAATCTAGTTATGAAAACTAGATAAAGAGGTTTTTGTAATTTGACAACACAACAATACCCTCTCTGGGAAGAATTACCAGAGATTGAACTCTATTTGGATCAGGTTTTGCTCTATGTCAATCAGGTCACCCAAAGCACTCTGGGACCAAACGAAAAGGGGCTAACTGCCTCTATGGTCAATAATTATGTCAAACATGGCCATATCGCAAAATCTATCAAGAAAAATATAATGCTGCTCAGGTAGCTAGACTTATTGTCATTACTAGTCTGAAGACCGTCTTTGAGATTTCAGAGATTGCCAAAACCTTAGAAATCCTACGACCAGATGCCGAAAGTCAAAAGAGCTACTACAATGACTTTATAGCCTGTATGAATGGTCAGTTTCCCCAAGAAGTTCCGCAAGTCATACTCTCATTCTGTCAGACGCTTCAATGCTACCGAGCTACCCATCAACTTTTAAACGACCTTGAAGGAGGAAACAATGTCTAATACTGCTACTTTTAACACTTCTCAAAACCTCAAACTCAGTAAAAAACTTAGCTTTGGTGAGGAAGTGGCAAACAGCGTGACACACGCTGTCGGCGCCATTGCCATGCTGGTCTTATTGCCAATTACTGCCGTTCATGCTAACAACGGCTACGGCATGACTGCTGCTGTCGGTATGTCCGTTTTTGTCATCAGCCTCTTCCTCATGTTCTTGAGCTCAGCTATCTATCATGCTATGGATTACAACTCACCTCACAAGATGGTTTTGAGAATTATTGATCACAGTATGATTTATATCGCCATTGCTGGAAGCTACACCCCTGTTGCACTCTCACTGGTTGGCGGATGGCTAGGCTATAGCATCATCATCCTCCAATGGGGAACAACGATTTTTGGGATTCTCTATAAAATCTTTGCTAAAAAAATCAATGAAAAATTCTCCCTCTTCCTCTATCTGATGATGGGATGGTTGGTTATCTTCATTATTCCAGCTATCGTCACTAAGACAGGGCCTGCCTTTTGGGGACTCATGCTTGCTGGAGGGTTGTCATACACGGTTGGGGCAGCTTTTTATGCTAAGAAAAAAACATACTTCCACATGATTTGGCACCTCTTCATCATGCTGGCTTCAACTCTCCAATATATGGGGATTGTCTACTTCATGCTTCCTTAAAGCCCATACTAGACTTCAAGGTGTTATGGTATAATAAGGAAATACGGAGGTAAATCATATAAAAAAGAACTCAGACGAGATTCAAACAACAAAATCATCGCCGGTGTTTGTTCTGGTATCGCCAATTATCTTGACATTGACCCTGTAATTATTCGCCTTATCTGGGCTGTAGCGATTTTCTTATTGGGAATAGGTTTTCCATTCTACATCATTTGTTAGATTATTATCCCAGAAGAAAGCGAGTGGTAAGTTATAATTGAATATAAAAAAATAAGCCAGACCTGAATTTCTTACAGATCTGGCTCTTTCTTTATTTTTTCAAACGGAAAATCAAATAGCTGACATTAACAAGTAGTAAAACACTCCAAAGAATGAGGAAAGGGATATTTCCTCGGACAGCATTGTGCCAAATACCTAGGGCATATAAGGCCATAAAGACTAGCGATCCTAGAACCGCTGTTCCTTCTTTATTGTTTTGTGGTTGATTAGACATATAAATCTCTTTTATTGCTTTGTATAAAACGGCTTGACACCATAAACCATGGCGAGAAAGGCTCTGGCTTGGCGTTTGACATCATTAGCCAAAGATCTATGGGACTGGGCATAGATACCATTTGGATTGTAAAAAGACTTGTCAAAATGCTCAGGCTCTTTTTGGCCCCACTTCTTCCTCAATTTGTTGGGTGATCGAAACCCCTTAGTCATCCGATTACGAAAGGCCGGATCGTTTAGTTGGACTGGCTCCACATCCAGTTGCCAATGGCGCTTGAAATTACCATAGTTGAAACTAGCACCATTTACCACACCACTCTCAGTTACCTTCTCCGCATCGACCTCATTGAGAAAATTTCCCTGACTATCCAAAATAAACTCTATGCGATTATAAAGGAGAATCTTAAGATTAACACTGGGAGTTTCATCTGGATAAATCACCTTGCCATCACGGATAGCAATCTTTTGGTGCAGACGTCCCTGATCAAACATGGTGAAAGGTTTCCATCTGAGATAGACAGCTAAAGCTTCCTTGTCTGTCATCCCTGTTCTTTTATAATGTGTCCTCACATACTGGGCCTGTTGACTCGAAATCAGGTAACGTAGCTGATGGATTTGTCGCTCTACAAGGCCTTCCTGAGACAAGCTATCACCAGGAAAAGCTAAATCTACCAAGCTGACAATATCCTTCCAGAAGACATCATGAGGCGCCAAGTCAAGGTCAAAGTAGGATAATAACCGCTGAGTTTCCTCAAGCTCCCCAGATAGATCCTCTGGCATCTCTATATAAGCAAGCAATAACTTCAGTACCTGTAATGGCTGATATTCCTTTTGCCATTCCTTCCATAAGCTAGAAAAGGCTTTTGAGCCTATGAGCATCTCATCTCTCCTCAATCATTTAATCAGTTGTCTCTTGTATGAATTCCTCTATGCTTCTAATCACCTCTTTGGTCTGATAGTGATAGAAATAATGAGGAGAATCATAATAAGTGACTTCCATATTTTTCTGACCCTTTGCAAAACTAGTCGCATAATGTCGCCACTGCTCCTGACCAAAACCTGTCCCTTTTCCATTAGACACCATGAGTAGCACGGGCATTTGAGATTTAATACTAGTAGAGTTCACCTTTTTATCATTCTCTTTCGCACATAGGCTCTCATTTAACATAGCTTGCGACAAGAGTTGTCTGTAAGCTATTTCTTGATAAAGACGGCGGTCACTATCACTTAGGTTCTCATTGGGCATATATAATTGTCTCGGCAGTAATCTTAACAGACCTAATTGACTTTCCCAACGATCTAGACGTAACATCTGAGGTGCCTCTTCAACTGGAAATAACTTTCTGGAAATGCCCAATCAAGACAAACCACAGCTTTCACTTCACTTGGGTAGTTTTCTTGCCAAAGAAGCGTCTCTAAGGAGACCATCGAATGAGAAAGAATAATATATGGACCTGATACTTGTGACTTGGCTAGGGATTGACGTATCTCTGAAAGGATCACAGATACATCTCTTGACTTAGACGTGTCCTCACACTGTAACCATAGTCAGCTCTTTCAACAACAACTATTTTGTACTCCTTTGAGAACCCATCATACACATCTTTAAAATCTAGGATTGGTGAAGCCATTCCAGCACCAGAGAGAAAAACTAGGGTTTGTGACCCCTGACCCTTTACAAAGACGCTAATTTTGTATCCATTGACAGCTATCATTTGCCCTACAGGGTTAAGAGAAGCATTTTTTCTTTGCAAGGCTAACCTATGATAAGTAAAGCTAGCCAGTAACAAGACTAGAACTACTTCCTAGCAGAAATAAAAGTCTCTTTATAAAAACATGCATGGTTTGTCCTACCAAAAAGTCAGCTAGCTTAGCTAACCGACTTTCTGATCTATTCGGCATCTGGGCGTGATTTGCGAGCGATATCAGCAAGGATATTTTCTACAAATTCTGACACAGTCTCAGTGTGTGTTTGTTTTTGACCATAACGACGAACGTTAACAGTTCCGTCTTTCATTTCCTTGTCACCAACAATCAATTGGTAAGGAATTTTTTGCGTTTGAGAAGCACGAATCTTAAACTGCATTTTTTCATTACGTTCATCAACTTCGGCACGAACACCACGATCACGAAGTTTCTTAGCCACTTCCCATGCGTAGTCCACGTGTTTTTCGTTAGATACTGGGATAAGGGTTACTTGGTGAGGGGCAAGCCATGTTGGGAAGGCCCCCTTGTAGTTCTCAATCAAGATCGCAGTAAAGCGTTCCATAGTTGAGATAACCCCACGGTGAATCATCACTGGACGGTGTTCTTCACCGTCAGCTCCGATGTAGTGAAGGTCAAAACGTTCTGGAAGCAAAAAGTCCAACTGGATGGTAGAAAGAGTTTCTTCCTTACCAAGAGCAGTCTTAACTTGGATATCCAATTTTGGTCCATAAAAGGCTGCTTCACCTTCAGCTTCGTAGTATTCAACACCCATGTCATCAACAGCTGCTTTCAACATGCGTTGAGCATTTTCCCACATTTCATCATTGTCAAAGTACTTGTGCTTATCTGCAGGGTCACGATAAGACAAACGGAAACGGTAATCAGTCAAGTTGAAATCTTCATAAACATCAATGATCAATTGAAGAATTTTCTTGAATTCTTCTTCGATTTGTTCTGGAGCAACGAAAGTATGTCCATCGTTCAGTGACATTTCACGTACACGTTGAAGACCTGTAAGGGCACCTGATTTTTCGTAACGGTGCATCATACCGATCTCAGCGATACGTATTGGCAATTCACGATAAGAGTGAACATGGTGTTTGTAGACTTCGATATGGTGTGGACAGTTCATTGGACGAAGGACAAATTCTTCCCCATCTCCCATATCCATTGGAGGGAACATGTCTTCACGGTAGTGATCCCAGTGACCTGAAGTTTTATAAAGTTCAACTGACGCAATTGGTGGAGTGTAAACGTGCTGGTAGCCCGCAGCGACTTCCTTGTCTACAATGTAGCGTTCCAACTCACGACGGATTGTGGCACCATTTGGCAACCAGAAGGGAAGCCCTTGACCGACTTCTTGAGAAATCATGAACAAATCAAGTTCTTTACCAAGTTTACGGTGGTCACGTTCTTTAGCTTCTTCAAGGCGTTTAAGGTAAGCCTTGAGATCTTTTTTATCGAACCAGGCTGTACCATAGATACGTTGCATCATCGCATTATCACTATTTCCACGCCAGTAAGCACCAGCAACATTCAAAAGATGGAAGATTTGGATACGACCAGTTGATGGCACGTGCGGACCACGACAAAGGTCAACGTATTCGCCTTGACGATAAATAGTCAAACCACCATCATCTTCTGAGTGTTCTTCAATCAATTCCAATTTATATGGATCGTTCTTGAAGATTTCACGTGCCTCGTCTTTAGTCACTTCTTCACGGATTGATGGGAAGTTTTCTTTAACGATTTTCTTCATTTCTTCTTCGATACGAGGAAGATCTTCGTTAGAGATTTGGCCAGCTTGATTGTCTGTATCGTAGTAGAATCCATCTTCGATAGCTGGACCTACACCCAAATGAATATCTGGGAAGAGACGGCGAGCTGCTTGAGCAAACAAGTGTGCCGCTGAGTGACGCAAGATTGGAAGGGCATCTTCGTGATCTGGTGTCACGATTTCGATGCTTCCATCTTCAGTGATTACACGAGTTGTGTCAATCAATTTACCGTTAAATTTACCAGCAAGAGCTTTTTTCGCCAAAGAATTACTGATAGATTGTGCAATTTCAAAGGTTGTCACGCCAGATTCGAATTCACGAACAGCGCCATCTGGGAAAGTAATGTTAATCATAATTTTCTCCTTTTATTATTTCATAGTTTCTAAGCATTGACTTTTGACTATCAGACTACTTCCTAGTCTTAATGTTCAACTGTTTCTCTTTATCAGAGAGGAAGTTTTCCATTTCCGTCAGAATATCTACATCCAAACGTTGAGAAAGTTCTACTAGCCACCAGATATTTTCTGAAAGTTTTTGTTCCAGTGTGTGGGGTATTTCATCATAGTAGCGTCTCCTTGCTTTGTCATCACTAGTCGTAGGAAATTTCCAATATCATTAGATAAAGCCAAGAGGTCCTCTTCTACCGTCCACTTGGAATCATGATACTTAACTTCCAAATTGTGATAAGCTTGTCGGATTGCCCAACTACGGTCCACTAATTCTTGCAAGTCCATAGTTAGTCTCCTCACAAAAAAATTGCAACATCCAAAAAGGACGTCGCAACGTGGTTCCACCTTAGTTCGTGTACGACAAAAAATAAGTCTGTCTTACACCTCTGATTGGCTCTAACGTGGCCACCGTTTTATGTTTGCATAAAAAGTTAATCGAGTAGTCCCAACCATGTCCTCTGCGTGATTTCCAGCACCGCACGCTCTCTGAAAGATTTCCCATGACTGATATGTCTCTATGCGTTATTATAGCATGAAACAGTAATTTTTCAAGCTAATTTTCTCTTTTATTAATCAATCTAAGATTTTATCTGACTAGGAAAATATGATAGCTTTCCTAATCCAAAAATTTTTTGATATTTCTGATTTTCTTGACCTGTTTGGCAGATCCTTTGATAATCCGAACAGAGCCATTGACAGGCAAGGTAATAGCCTTAGTTGGCAAATGAGTCACCATACGGGTCAATCGTTTCATAGTGCTATCTTCACCATTAAGATCATTATGGAAATCCTTAGAAATCGTAAGGTCCAAGTAATACTCATAGACACGTTTTCCAAAGTTTTCCGCAGAAATTTCATAGAGCTTCTCAGCCCACTTAGTTTCATCTTTTTCTGGCGTTACTATAGCCGCTTCCAAAATTGCCCCTGCTAAATCATTATCATGATAATACAGTATTCCAAACATCTTGTCAGTGATGATATTGTCCAAATAAGTATTTCCATGAGCAATGATAGGTGTACCGCTTGCCAAGGCCTCCAAATAAGTCAACCCTTGAGTCTCACTGGTTGATGCCGAGATAAAGAAATCAGCAGCCTTATAGTAAAGAGCTGTTTCGCCAGGTGCAATCATACCAGTGAAAACTACCTTATCCTCAATACCAAGTTTCTTAGCTTGGGACTTCAAGTGTGGTAGATAAGGTCCATCGCCAGCAACAACTAACCGAACTTTGTCCTCTTCCTCTAAAACCGAAGGTAGAGCCGCCATAACTGCTTGGATATTTTTCTCATAAGAGACACGAGACAAGCTCAACAACATGGTTTCATCTGAGGAAATACCAAGCTTGGCTCTCAAGTCCGACACATCTTCCTCAGTAATCTCTGGACGCTGGAATTTCTCAAGTTCAATACCTGTTGGAATGACCCTTTTCTCAGCAGCAACCTTATACTTGAGCAAAAGGTCATAAACAATCTCACTCGGGCAGATAACCCCATCCAAGTCACTCATAAAACCACGAACAATGTACTTAACCATACTCGGTCGAATAACCATACCTTTGGCAATATAGCGGACATAGTCTTCATACTGGGTGTGATAGGTGTGTACAACAGGTATCTTAAGTTCATGCGCAATGGCAATCCCTAGAAGCCCCAAGGAGAACTCTGTCTGCGTATGAATAATATCTAGCTTGTACTGTTTTGCAATCTCTAAAGCCTTAGAAAAGCCACGATAAGCCACTCGACGATCCTTAAAAGCAAAGAAGGGCACACTAGGAATACGAATAATCTGCCAGTCTTCATAGCGATCAACATCTCTATCAGTCGTAGTAAAAATAAAGACATTATGCCCCATTTTTTCCAACTGCGTCTTCAGTGTGCGAATACTAGTCGCAACACCAGATACCTGTGGAAAATAGGTATCCGTAAACAATCCGATACGCATTTAAATCTCCAATACTTCTTTGTAGGCTTTAGCAAGTTTTTGGGCGACATCATCAATCGAGCGACTTTCCGCAACCTTGTATCCTGCTTCACGCTTGTCCACTTTACCATCGATAATATCTTGTAAGGCCACTACAAATTCATCCACATTGTGACCAAATGAAGCAGATTTCTCATCAATCCAACCCTCATAAACAGGGATATCACGTAAGACTACATGTTGGTGACTAGCAAGGGCTTCAAGTACTACAATTCCTTCTGTCTCTTCATAAGATGGGAAAAAGAAGGCGTTGGCACCACTCATAGCTCCCTGGAAGACATCTCCCGTGAAATAACCTGGGAAGCTGACATTATCAGGATGCTTACCATTGACAATGTCTCGAATCTTTTTAGGAATTAGCCATTTACTAATACTGCCTAGCCAAATGAAACGAACATGTGGCATCTTCTCAGCAACCTTGACAAAATCTTCAATTCCCTTACGTTGGAAGTAAAGACCCGCACAAATAACCACTGGTTGTCCTTCCTCGATACCAAAGTAATCTCGGAAAACTTCTTCCTTGCGTGGGTCCTTGCCGTATTTTTTCAGATCAATCCCATTTGAAACAGCAATGATTGGTGTGGTCACCCCATAAGATTGAATCAATTTTTTAGAATACTCAGATGGCGTAATCACGTAATCAGCCTTTTGATACATATGGGCCAAATATTTCCCAAAAAGTGACGCCATGAAGTTAGAACCAATGAATGAATTTTCAAAGTCTTCACGTGTCGAATGACCATGCATGATGACCTTCTTACCACGACGTTTTGCTGCATGCAACAACATCAAACTGCGTGGTCCATAAGTATTGATATGAACAACATCATAATCACCCAAGATGTCTGTTGTATAGGGAATCCCCGCCAAGTCCAAGGCACGCATCTGATGGTGAAGAGCCCGTCCGATTCCTGATTTTTCAAGAATCGATTTTCCTTCAAGATAAAGTAGAACTTTCATACTCATAATTATAGCTTAATTTGTTCGAAATTTCATCTTGCAGTTAACTTTATCTTGATTTCTCATTTAATGAGATAGGGTAGAAAAGCACAAAAAAGATCGAGTACTCTCGATATTTTAGGTCATCGTCTTAAACGTTTTTACGGCGACGATGGCTATATGCTACACCCATGACTGCTACCACTCCTAGTGATAGCAAAGCAGTATCATTAGTTTGATTAGTCTCTGGAAGTTGAGGACCTGATTTCTCAGAGGATACAACTGGCTTAGCTGATTTGGGTGTCACCGGTGGAGTAGGCGGAGTTGGTATTGTTCGAGGTTTTAGTAGAATGAAACTATTGTTGAATTCCATATTCAAAGGAAGGATAACCGCTGCTACAAGCAGATTATCCTTTTCACCGACAGTCTTAGTAACAGTCACTTGGACTTTTCTAAAACGGTCTTTAAGGACAAATTGGAATTGATCTGCTTTTAGATCTTGCATAACACCTGTCTTAGTTAATTCCTTGCTGAACTGAATAGTGGCTTTAGCTGGAGTCGCAAACTTATTGTTAAAGATACCTACCGTCTTCTGGGTAGGAAACCTTGGCAACCAATTTAACTTGGTTATCGACAGTTTCTCGAACAAGCTGAATAGTAATATTGGCTTCTAGCTTATCATATACCACATCTTCATCATTTCCTGGAACTTCAGTCACGCGATAATGATAGATGCTTGGCTTGCTAAGTGAGAAATCTGAAAAGACAATTTTACTCTTGGCATCATTAGTGGTTTCCCCTAACTCAACAGGATTGGCACCATCAGTAACATCAAGGAGTTTGAATGTAAACTCTCTATCTTTGAGGTCTCTACCTGTCAATTCCTTTTCAAGTTCAAAATTGAAATGAATAAGGTTATCCCCGATGGCATCTCCACAACCTCCATCCAAGTGAATGGTTGACTTATAAGAATTAGAAATAACATCAGCATGAAGCTTAATACGGTTAACAGGGTTGTGTGATTCTTCAACAGGTTGTGTCAAACGGGTTTGATATCAAACATAGACCATGCGGTCTAACTGATTAAGTTTAAGATCAAAATGGGAGTCGTCATAAGAGAAACTCTTAATCAGGTCTATAGCAGATCCCTTGTCAATTCAAGGATCTGCTAAATCAATGTAGCGAAGCTGTAGAGAACCGTCCAAAAACCGTTGATTGTCAGACCAAGTGTCAATCAATCTCAAGTTGTTATGGACAAGACGTGAGTCGTTAAGACACATTTGCCAATTTAGAAGAGTTAGACTCTGCTTATCTTAGCTTCCCCATTTAGAGATGACCTCTTCCCATGGAGGAGGTGACTGCACTTTACCCACTGTAACTTGAATGATACGTCCCACAAAATCAAGAGTAATATGCTCCCTTTCTTCTACTTCATCAGAATATAAGGTATCCAACTCCCAAATCATAAGCTTATTGTTTAGATGGATCTTGAAATAATTATTAAAAGTCGTTGTGATACGATTCTTTTCAGGATTTATCTATTCAAGACCCACAATTTCATTTTTAGGATTATAGACATTGATCTCGTAGCTAGTAGGGAAACGCAGCCTTAAATCACAGAATAGATTATTCATGATTCTATCTTCCTATTTTTGCAATCCTTTTCAACAAGAGTTACACGCTATTTTCAGAACTTTGCAAGTAAATAGATAGTGCAATCTAAAAAAACTTATATTATAGACTTTATGGTCAGACCCCTCTTTTAACATTGTTTCACTTCCTCATTTTTTGCCATAATTTTAATTGTGATTCTATTTTAAAAATGCCGAAATTCAAGTTATTGCTTTCAAAGATTGGAAGATTATATGAATGTATAGTAGAAAAAAACTGCCATCCTCTTAAGAATGACAGTAGCTTTTAACCTTATTAAGAAGGTGGACCTTAACACTCATTTATACTACTTAAGCAAGTTCTTTGAGAAACTCCACTAGGATCGCAGCTGATTGTTTACCCGCCTGAATAATAAATTCGTCAAAGGTAATATTAGCGTCATGAGCTGCTGTATCACTCATAGCACGGACAACGATGAAAGGCTTCTTCACACTTTGTGCAGCTTGAGCAATGGCTGCTCCTTCCATTTCAACGGCTAAGACTTCTGGAAAGTGCCCTTTAATAGCATCAATCTTATCCTGACCTGCAATAAAGCTATCACCAGTCGCAATAAGACCAATTTTAGAGTCGATAGAGGCTTGAGCCAAAACCTTTTCAAAAGTCTCTACAAAGCTAGGGTCACTTTCAAAGTAAAGCGGCTGCATAGACATTTGACCATAATCATAGCCAAAAGCTGTCAAATCAACATCGTGGTAGACTAATCTTGATGCCACAACAACGTCCCCAATCTTAAGTTCAGGCGCTACGGCTCCTGCAGAGCCAGTGTTAATTAGAGCATCAACCTCAAAGTGGTCTGCCAGAACAGCCACAGACATGGCTGACATGACCTTCCCTACACCTGATTGCACCAAAACAACATCATGTTTACCCAATCGTCCTGTATAGTAGATATTGCCTAAAACAATTTTTTCAACCTTATTTTCCAATTGCTCCACTAGAAGCACTAATTCCTGCTCCATGGCAGCTATAATTCCGATTTTCATATAGTTCCTTTTTTACTTGTAATCTTAACAGAGATCAGCAAATACATCTATCCAACTCACAGACTTTTTAGAAATAAAAGACAGCAACAATGAGAATAATTAAGAGGACGACAATCCAAAAGAGAATACGATTAAGCTTGTGCTGAAATTGATTACGTTTAGCATTCTCAATCCGGCGGCTCTTGTATGCAGAGGGCTGATAATTAGCCTCATAGTCCTCATCATAGAACTCTTCCTCGTAATCCTGATAATAAGGATGATCCTCTAAGTCAATTTCCCCACGCTTGGCTTGCTCAATGACATCGTCAGTCAAAAGTGTCTTACTCATAACTTATTTTCCTCCAAAATGAAGTGCATAGTACTGGAGAGCAATGATGGTTTTAGCATCCTGAATAGCACCTGAAGCTACGAGTTCCATACACTCCTCATAAGTCAACTCATAGATTTCAAGAAACTCATCTTCGTCAAGCGGACGTGGATTTTCAACAGGCTGGAGGTTTGTAGCCACATAGAGTTTAATTTTTTCATTACAGAAACCAATGGATGTGTAAAACTCATGAATCAATTTAAGTTCGCCCCTATACTGAGTTTCCTCTTCAAGTTCACGCGCTGCTGCAGCCATCTCATCGCCAGCCTCACCGACTTCCAGTTTACCCGCAGGAATCTCGTAGGAAACCGCCTCAATAGCCTTACGGTATTGCTTGACAATAATAATTTTCCCTTCAGGGGTAATAGCTAAAACGGCCACTGCTCCCTTGTGGAAAATCAGTTCACGGCCAGCTGTCTTACCGTCTGGTAAGAGAACTTCATCCACTGCAACTTCAAAAATATGTCCCTTAAATTTTAACTCACGTTTGAGTGTTTTTTCTTCAAACTCCATGACTTGACTCCTTCAATCTATAAGCCCAATCTAATTCATCTCCTCAATAGAACCAAGACTTAGATGAGCTTAAGCCTACTTTTGTTGGCTTGGGTGGTGAGGTTTCTTAATAGCGTAGCCTTCTTTATTGACCTGACGGCTGCGTCCAATGGCTACGCTGTCAGCTGGGACATTATCCGTAATGGTTGAACCAGCTGCTGTAAGTGCATTGTCCCCAATTTCAAGCGGTGCAATCAAGGTTGAATTGCTTCCGATAAAGGCGTTGTTAGCAATTTGGGTCTTGAATTTATGTTGGCCATCATAGTTTACAGTGATCGTCCCTGCACCAAAGTTAACGTCAGAACCAACTTCCGCATTACCAATGTAGGTCAAGTGACCGGCCTTAGTATTTTCACCGATAGTAGACCCCTTAACCTCGACGAAGTTACCAATATGAACGCCTTCTTTGAGCATTGAATCCGGACGAATATGGGCAAATGGACCAACTGTAGCGCCTTTTTCAACCACTGAATGCTCAATCATTGAGTTAGTGATAACAGTATTGGCACCGATAGTTGAATCAACAATATAAGTTCCATTAGTCAACACCGACTCTGCTCCGACTTTAGTTTTTCCTTTAAGAGTAACATTAGCTTCAATCACAACGTCCGGTGCAATTTCCACATCTACATCAATGTATGTCGCATTTGGATTTTGGAAAGTAACACCATTAATCATGTGAGTCTTGTTAATACGACGACGCATAACATCTTCTGCCGTAGCTAGGGCAACACGGTCGTTAACTCCAAGACTTTCTTCAAAGTCACGAAGGGTATACGCACCTACCTTTTCACCATTTTCACGGAAAATAGAGATGACATCTGTCAAATAGTATTCTCCTTGAGCATTGTTAGTATTAATATTTTTAAGTGCTTCGAAGAGACGTTTATTGTCAAAGACATAAGTCCCTGTATTAATTTCTTTAACCTGTTGTTCAAACTTATTTGCATCTTTTTGCTCAACAATCTTAGTGACTTCACCATTTTCATTACGGATGATACGGCCATAACCAAATGGATTATCGGCAGTTGCAGTCAAGATAGTGGCAACATTTTTATGATTAACGTGGAAATCAATAAGGTTTTTAAGGCTTTCACCAGTAATCAAAGGCGTGTCACCGGCGATAACAAGCGTTTGCCCTTCAAGTCCAGCCAACTCTTCTTCAGCCATCATTACTGCGTGACCAGTCCCCAACTGTTCAGTTTGCATAGTGAAGGCAGATTGACCATCCAAAACCTCACGAACAAGCTCAGCCTTATGACCAATAACAGTAACATTTTTAGCTGGTTCGATAACTGAAACTGCACGGAAAACATGCTCAAGCATAGTGATGCCTGAAACCTTGTGTAATACTTTTGGAAGATCTGATTTCATGCGAGTTCCTTTACCCGCAGCAAGGATAATAGCGTAATTACTCATTTTCTTTTTCCTTCTTAAGATTTTTTTGTGATGGTTTCCTTCGAGGCGGTTTTAGCCTTGAGTCCCAAATCTCAGGGCCTCCACCTCCCACTGGGATAGCCTACGAAAGAGAGGGGCCTTAAAAATAAGTCTCTTATTTCTTAGAAAATATGTCCTCATAACTGACGTTTTTTAGGGCCTCTGATTATCTATAATCGCCCTATTATACCATAAATGAAAAGGTTTTGGCAGAATGGACGGTATTGAAAAAAGAGCTGACGCTCTTTTTAGAATAATCTTTTTTGAGACTTTCCTGAAGTGAGTGCGGACGTCAGTGATCTTCTTCGAAGCTCCATGACTAATTTTTGAGCCCCTTCACTTTTTAATTTCTAGGCTCAGGCTAAAACAGTTCCCCAAACTGTTTTATTCTCAAAAATTCCGAGTTCTTGAAACACTAGTGTTTCAAGAACTTTTCTCACAGCGGAAAGTCTCATTAAATGCTCTTTTAAATCAAGTCTAAACAAGATTTGAGTTACTTATCCTTTACCGAGGTTAAAGTGATATCACCTTTATGACTTCTCTTGTTTGACATAAGTCCCTTGTAACTTTCCATATAAGATGTAATCTACAGATTTGAGCTCATCAATAGTGCGACAATCAAGGGCACACATGATAAGGCGAAGGTCATCCTTCCAGCCATTGACGATAGCCACAACCTTATCCACAGGATAACGTTCCACCAATTCAAGAACTGTTCGTGAGAGGCCTACACCTTTTGCTCCTAAGACCAGACATTTAACCATATCAAGTGGATTGCGCACGCCACCAGAGGCTAGGATTTCCACCTCCTCACGAAGGTCTTGGGCTTGCAAAAGGGTCTGAACCGTACTTTGTCCCCAGTCATTTAGGTAATCACAGTTACCACCTCGACTATTTTCAATATAGGCAAAGCTAGTTCCACCACGACCTGAGATGTCCACAGTCTTGATGCCCTGAGACATGGCGTAGCGAATGGTTTTCTCATCCATACCAAAGCCAACCTCCTTAAGCACAAGAGGAACCTCTATTTTCTGTGCATAAGCCGCCACATTTTCCTTCCAAGTGTGGAAAATACGCTCTCCCTCAGGCATGAGAAGCTCCTGCATAAGATTAACATGGAGCTGTAAAAAGACTGGATCCATAGCTTCCACCGTCTTAATCCCCAGGTCCACAGACTTATCAACACCGATATTGGTCGCAAGGTCTAAGTCTGGAAACTCATTACGATAGTCAAAGGATTCTGGTGCCTCTCCTTTTAGAGCAGCACTGTAGGAACCCGTCACCATGAGAATACCTGTTCGGCTAGCCACCTCAGCTAGTTTTCGATTAACAGCCCCACCTTTGGCAGATCCACCTGTCATGGCATTGATATAAAAGGGGAATTTCCAATCTCGTCCAGCAAAATGTGTGGACAAGTCAATCTGATCTAAATCATAAGTCGGTAGAGACTTGTGGATAAGTTCCATATCGTCAAAACTATTGTAGGGCGACTGGTACTTGAGGGCATAACGGATGTGATCGTCTTTACGATTTGTCATAGGTTATTTCTTTACTTTCTTGCGTGGATTATATTCTACTAAGCTGACCCTAAATCTCATACAAGAGCTCTATGCCTGCCTGTTGCCAGCGCTCAACTAGGATATCTCTGCTAGCTTGATCAAAGGTAAAGGCGATACCGCAGTCACCACCTCCAGCTCCAGAGGACTTGGCAATAGCATCAAGCCGTTGTTCAGCTTCTTTGAGTTTTTTCAACTTGTCCACATAGATATCTGGACTCAATGATTCTAACTGGTCGCTTACTGTTTGAAGGCTTCTCTTAAGCAAATTCTTATTTCCTGTTTCCAGTGCCTTGATGGCATCTTGGACGGCAACTTCTGTTTCACTTAAATACTTGCTTGATATGCGAGATTTGACCATTTTAACCATGTCTTTTGAGATAGCAGCTTGCTTGGTCCACCCCACTAAGAAGCGAGCTTTTAGTTCTGACACTACTGGACTGATACGGTAACCCCAGTCTATTTCCAAAAGTTCGGATAGAGTCATTTGATCTATAAGCTCCGCTATTTTTGCACGGTCAAAGGAGTGATAGGAAACCAGATCCTCGTATACGATACAAGCTAAATCTCCCATAGAACCATTGTCTCCTTGTTTGAGGAGGGTGTAACTAGCTAATTTAAAGAGAATGTCTTTGGATAAGTCTTTCTGAAGCGATGCCGCCAAGGCCTTAAGGGTCAATACTACAACTGAACCTGATGAGCCAATGCCAAATTTAACCCCATCTCGTTCCAACTTTCCAGTGATTGAAAGGTCTAGAGCAGGCAAGTTCTCACCACAATAGGCCTCAAAAGTATTCAAGGCCTCTTGAATGAGGGCGTAATTTACGTCTGGCTCACGGTCCACACTGTAGTCAAACATGTCTGAGGTCAACTGGGTAGTTTGGGCTTTCTTGATCTCTGCTGACATAAAAATAGGAATAAATTGAATTAGGGCTGTCTGCCCCGGTGTTAAGACTGAATATTCTCCAGCAATGTAGAGTTTCCCACCTGTTTTTACTGTGACCTGATTGACCGACTGCTTAGGCATCTGGCAACTCCTTGGTGCGTGAAACGATGACCTGATAATCCTTGCGTAAGTGTTCTGCTAGGCGGTCAAGGTCTTCTTCCATACAGAGCACCTTGACATTTGGTCCTGCATCCATAGTGAAATAACATTGCTCACCAGAGGCACGGAGGGCCTTAACCTTGTCCATAGCCTGATAAGAGGCTTCCGTTAGATATGAAAATGGAGGGTTAGCCGTACTTGTTGTTTGGTGCATACGAAGGGCATTGGCTTCAGTGAGCTCACCGACCGCTTGGAAATCATTTGCTTTGAGATAGGCCAACATATCCTTATAATCTAGCTCAGACTGTCTGATCCACTCTGGGAAAGAAGTCGATGTTTCGGTACACAATTTCATACCGTCTCGGCTAGATACGGGTTTCTTTTGATCTGTCAAAACCAACATAATCATGGCCAATTTGAGATCTGTTTCAACTGGATAAACCTCACCACTATCCTTATCCCAAGCTGCCAGCGGCCCAAAGAAAGAACGTGATGATGAGCCTGAAGCAAACTTGGCAATCTGAGCCAATTCAGACTGCGTTTTTCCTACTTGGAAGAGCTCGTTAGCGGCCTTGACCAAAGCTGAAAGGCCTGAGGAACTTGATGATAGGCCTGCTGCTGTTGGCATATTGTTCCATGTTTCGATTTTGACAGGCTGATTTGGATCAGTACGGAAGATATCTAAAACCTTGCTGGCCTTAGTCGTCTCTTTTTCTCCTTGGAGCTCGTCACCGATATACATGACATCACTGGTCGCATCCTTAGGCAGAAAAGACAACTTGGTTTCCGTATACATATTTTCCAAAGTCAGTGAGATACTACTGGTTGAAGGAATCATACGATCCGCATCCGCCTTACCCCAGTATTTGACAATAGCAATATTTGCGTACGATTTGACGCTTACAGGCTTTCTATCCACGTGTTTACGGCTCCTTTTTCTTGAAGTTTTTTAGCAATCGTTCGGGCTTGGTCTTTAGTACTTGTCAGAGCAATAATACAGCCACCAAGCCCTCCGCCTGACATCTTGGCTCCCAGTGCACCATGGTCCAGAGCAGTTGCTACTAGAAGGTCCGACAAGGCACAAGACACGCCTAAAGATTTAAGATGATTATGGGCTTGAGACATGAGCTGTCCAAGAAGCTTTTGATCCTTGGCTTTGAGGGCCCGTTCTGCCTTCTGACTTAATTCACCCAATTGGTTGAGGTCTGACAAGGCATCTAAACCATTAGCTTCAACCTTTTCCACAGCTTCACGGGTGTTTCCATGGATACCCGTATCAGCAATGACCAGATAAGCACCTAAATTGACCTCGATTTCCTTGAAACCGATATTACGCGTAAAGCTAATGGCTTTGTCACTCAAGCATGTCTTAGCATCCAGACCACTCGGTTTACTATGTGCTATGGTCTCCGCCTGATGAACCAGCATTTCCAAGGTCTCCCGGCTAAGCTCTTGATCGAAATAATCAAAGACCGCTCGAATTGCCGCAATGGCTACAGCCGCAGACGACCCCATGCCACGCTTTTCAGGAACACTTGACTTAATAGCATAGCTGATAGGCCGATTCTTGATTTTCAGATAATTAAGCGCTGAAAAAATCGCCGTCGTCAAGGGATCTTGAGCCTTGAGCGTCAAAGGAGTCTCAGCCGCCTGAATCTGACAGACAACCTCAATATCCTTAAGAGGGAGAGCAAGGGCAGGATGACCATAAACGACCGAGTGCTCCCCCATCAAAATAATCTTACTGTGAGCCTTGCCCACTCCTACTTTCTTAGTCATAAATTACACACACTCACAGACAAATTTTCAGGCGAGTGTCTTTCTATATTTTTCATACAGATTCTAGTGGTGACTCAAGGTCAATAAACCTCCCTGAGTGGATTAAGAGCCCCAATCTAAGGAATTTTCCTATGTCACTTCTATCTTATCATCAAAGCGCAAAAAAAGCGATATCTAACCTAGAGTGTCGCTTTGCATTAGAGACATGGTCCTAAATTGATATTTCTATCTTAAACTAGTACAATACCAATGAGGTTAAAAAATGATTGATGTCGAAAAACTAATTAAACAGAACTCCGAACTAATGGCACTATTAAAGATTATCCACTCTTTCCAACTTAATGACTGTTGGCTTTGTGCTGGAACTTTACGCAATTATATTTGGGACTACTTAAGCACCGGAAGTACATCTTCAAATATCAATTTCTCAGATATCGATGTCATTTTCTTTGATAAAAACATATCATATGAGCAAACTGTTGAAATAGAAAATCAAATAAAGAAAAAATATCCTGAATACAATTGGGAAATAAAAAATCAGTATTATATGAATATACATAGTCCTAATACTGAAAAGTATGTCAGCTCTACCGATGCTGTTTCAAAATTTCCCGAAAAATGTACTGCCATAGCTGCTAGACTAAATGACAATCAGGAACTAGAAGTATTTATTCCTTTTGGAACAAACGATTTGATTAACTTCAGAGTATCACCCACACCGCATTACTTTTCAGACAAGGACCGACAAATGATCTATAACGAGAGAGTAAAAAAGAAAAATTGGAACATATTCTGGCCAAACATTTCTATAGAATTTATCAAATAGATTAACCTATGATTTGTGATTTGCTTTTTACAAGACTTTCCGCTGTGAGAAAAGTTCCTGAAGCATAATAGTTTCAGGAACTCGGAATTTTTGAGAGTAAAACAGTTCGGGAAACTGTTTTAGCCTGAGCCTAGAAATTAAAAAGTGAAGGGGCTCAAAAATTAGTCATGGAACTTCGAAGAAGGTCGCTGACGACCGAAATCACCTAAGGAAAGTCTTAAAAAATTTTTCTTCTATATTAAAAAAGAGCCTCACGGCTCTTTTCATTTTAAATCGCAAACAAGTCGTTTAGGTTCTCAGCCATAGTTGGGTGAGTGAAGATTTGGTTAGCCAAATCTGTGTATGGAATATGATGGTTCATAGCAAGGGTAATTAGATTGATAATTTCATGAGATTCTTGACCAAAGAGGGTCACACCCAAGATTTCCTTAGTTTCAGGATTTACCACAGCTTTGAAAGCACCGCGCAAATCACCGTTAACATGACCACGAGGCATGCCAGCAACTGGTCCACCTGCTGCTCTGGCTTGGTCTTCAGTAAGGCCAACCTGTGCCAAAGGTGGGTAGAGGAACATGGCAGTTGGAACTGCTCCACGTGTTTCAAGGTTATAGCTACCATCCCCTGTCAAGTAATTAAAGACAATACGGAAATCATCTAATGAAATATAAGTGAATTGAAGTCCACCATTAACATCACCCACTGCAAATACACCAGGAACGCTTGTTTCCAAATGCTTATTAACCTGAATACCGCCACGTTCTGTCAAGGCAATATCTGTATTTTCCAAGTGAAGAGGTTCGATATTAGGCTTGCGTCCTGTCGCATAGAGGAGAGCATCAAAACGAAACTCACCTTTGTCAGTAACAACGACAACTTCATCACCGTCATTTTTTACTTCGGAAGTTTTAACACCCTGCTCAAAGACAATGCCGTCCTCTTCCATGTATTGCTTGGCCAACTTAGCAATAGATGGCTCTACACGTGGCAAGAAGCTAGTCGCTGCATCCAAGACAGTCACTTGACTACCCAAACGGTTATAAAGGCCAGCAAATTCAAGACCGATATTACCACCACCTAGGATACCCAAGCGTTTTGGCAAAGCTTCAAGAGTTTGAATGCCAGTTGAGTCGTAAACATGCTTAGTTGTTGTCAAACCAGGAATAGGCAAGATATTAGATACAGCACCAGTATTAATAACAATAGTCTCAGCTGTAAGCTCTTGGCGGTCATCCCCAGCTACTACTTCAATAACCTTATTTGACACAAAATGTGCCTCTGCATCAATGACATCAACGCCATTGTCTGCCAACATTTTATAATTCTTAGCATTAAGACGACTAGTCACTGCACCACGTTCTTTCATGGTGTCGTCAAATGACCAGCCCTTCTCAGCCGCAACAATCATAGTCTTAGTTGGGATACACGCAATATTAATGCAAGTCCCACCATACATAGCTTTACTGCGCTCGATGACAGCAACTTTCTTACCAGCCGCATTCATCTTAGCAGCCAACGTTTTACCGGCTTTACCGAAACCGATAACAATCAAATCATAGTTCAACATTTCTGTATCCTCCTATTTATTGACATTATATCATTTAATTTTTCAGACTACCAATATCTGAACTGGAAAATAAAAAAGCTACAGCTTTTTATGTAACCGATTTCATATCTTATGTTAATGGAGATATATGCACCCTTTGAAAATTATGTGGTAAAAAACTAAAAAAAAAAAGAAGAACACAACATTTTTTCTAAAGAGTTGTCCACAGTTTCTCCAAAAAGCTTCGAAAGAAATATTTGCTCCTATCTTCGAGCAAGTATCACATGGTAAATCATTTCAAGCAGCGCTGCCACACCTACTGTAATTAGAAGCTTGGTCAATGATACATCGATTTTTACACCAAAATAAAAGACGACAAGATAAGAGAAAATAATTTCTGTGAGAACACGAATATGATTGGCTATGGTAAAACCTCTTTATGAGCGCATTTTTTAAGTAAAAACAGAAAGAGTCATAGGTGCTCATTACTAATGTTGAGATGTCTGCTCATTATAGCATAAAACAATACCTAGATTAGAAAAAATAAGCAGATTTAAGCTTTATAGACACTTGACGATCAACTACCAAACACACGATTACCTCTTATCCTAACTAAAAAAGTCACACCAATTCATGGCGCGACTTATCTTTCATTCTGATAGAATTATAAACTTATAGTCACTCGTCAATAGCTGTACAGCTTCTATTCAATCCTTCTGGAACAGGTTGGCTAGTAATGTGAACTTGATAAGTCGTTACACCTTGGCGAAGGCCTTCGTCATTTTCAATAGCCTGTTTAAAGCCTACTCCTGCAAGAGCTTCGATATAAGGAATGGTAACATTGGTAAGAGCAATGGTTGATGTACGTGCTACTGCAACTGGAATATTAGCAACAGCATAGTGAAGGACACCGTGTGTTTCATAAACAGGCTTATCGTGACTTGTCACACGATTCACAGTCTCAACAACCCCACCTTGGTCAACGGCAACGTTAACAATAACAGAACTTGGACGCATTTGTTTCGATTAATACTACGTGTCCCTTAGCCAAAAGACTTTGGACACCTGCAGGTGTAAGAGCTACACGGTTTTCGTTGTTTTTGATTTCTTTTGGAATACCAATTAACATATTTTCTCCTCATTCGGAGGTCATAAGGTAAAGGATTGTGCAAATCGCTTAACCACTTCCTATCTATCTTTCTGTAATGATAGCGCTTTCATTTTAACTAAAATCAAGAGAAAAAAATCTCCGCTATTTTAAGACCTTAGAATCATACTCCCCTAACTATCTAAACAATTCACAAAAGAACCCAACCAATCGGCTGGGCTCTTAAGTTGTAAACTAAATGATCAAAAGAGTATTTTTTCTTATGCACATCCTCCTTTTTATTTTCAAAAGCAGCACCAATTTAAAATCCTTAAGCTTCATGGAAAACTCTTAATAAAATAATCAAAGAGTCCTTGGTCTGCTAATTGCTTATGACCCAAGAGAAACTCTGGATGATTGGACTTCTTTCCGCAACAGTTTTTTCATTACTAGTGATTCCAATTAAGGGAATAGTCAGTCGTCTTGCTCCTTAAAATAATCAAGGAGGAAAAGAGCGTTTTCCACATAGTAATTCACAGCTACTGGCAAGGCCTCATCTTTCACAAGGAAATCATCATGGTGCCAGTCTGGTGCATTTTCTTCACCATTTGAGCCAACAAAGGCAAAGACTCCTGGTATTTCCTTTTGATAGGCCGCAAAGTCTTCGCCCCCTGTTGATGGCAGCGTTTCAATCACTTCTGCGAAGGCTTTAGAATTTTCAAAGATGAGTGGTGTGAGTGTCTGGTCATTGTAGGTCACGTAAGGTGAATTACCCCAAGTAATGTCAACTTGAGCACCAAACTGATCCGCTGTCGCCTGAACAACTTTTTCAAAGCGAGCAATGACATCTTCCCGAACCTTAGGCTCGAAAGTCCGAATCGTTCCTTCGAAGAAGCCGGCTGCTGGAAGAACATTCCAGGTATTTCCAACTTCGATATGAGTAACTGACAATACAGCTGACTCAAAGGGAGATACCGTCCGAGCAACAATTTGCTGTAAATTATTAATGATAGTCGTAGTAACCAAGACCGTATCCACACCCAAATCAGGACGGGCTGCATGGGACGAAACACCCATGACATCAACCCTAAACTGCTCCACGCCTGCCAAAATAGCACCTGAACGAAGGCCAATCTGACCAGGTTTCAAGTGAGGATTATTGTGATAACCGATGATAGCTGACACACCCTCAATACCGCCCGCTTCAATGACCTGATAGGCCCCTTGGAAATTTTCCTCAGCCGGTTGAAAAATTAATCGAACAGTCCCCTTAAGCTCTGCTTCTCTTTCTTTTAAAAGCTGAGCAGCACCAAGCAGAGAGGTCTGGTGAAAATCATGACCACAAGCATGCATGGCACCATTGTCGCTGGCATAAGGAAGTCCTGTCTTTTCCTTAATCGGTAGGGCATCAATATCAGCACGCAAGGCAATAATAGGATGACCTGACCCAATCTCAGCGATGAGTCCTGTCTTCAAGGGATAATTTAAAGGCTCAACACCTAGATTTTTCAAATAAGCTTTCAAAAAGACTGTCGTCTCATGCTCCTCCTCAGAAACCTCTGGATGTTGATGAATCTGATGACGCGTCTTTGCTAAATGATCGTAAAATACTTCTGTCATAATGAACCTCCCTCTCTGATCAGTTTTAGATTGTCAATCCATTTGTGAAACTCTCAATCGAATTGATTCCATCATACCACCAGAAGCGATACTTGAGAAATAAAAAATATTTATAGTATTCCATAAGTATTTCTTATACCTCTAAAAAATACTGTCATTATAGGTGTTATCGTATTAAGACTAGCGATAAGATAGTCTTATCAGCTGATTGAAAGTTCCTATCGCACCTTAGCTACTAACCCAAATAAGTACGCAAGATTGTTTTTTCCGCTTCAGTCAAGGTTCGGTAGGAACCTACTGCCATCCCTTCATCAAGTTTAAACTCTCCGAAAGAGATACGCTTGAGATAGGTCACCTTGACCCCATAAGCCAAAAACATCTTTTTTACTTGATGAAACTTACCTTCTGAAATCGTGACTCGAGCGCAACTTTTATCACTTGCAGAACTTAAAACTTCCAGCTGAGCTGATTGACAAACAGTCCCATCCTCAAAGACCACACCAGACTCAAAAAATGCAGGTGCATCAGGCCCCAGAATATCATTAACCTCAACATAATATGTCTTAGCCACATGATAGCGTGGGTGAAGCATGGCAAAGCCCAAGGGACCATTATTGGTAATCAACACCAAACCTTCCGTATCTCTATCCAAACGTCCCACAGGATAAAGGCCCTCTCGCTGATCCTCAGGCCTAATCAAATCAATAACTGTTTGGTGTTCCTTGTCCTTTCTGGCTGACACCACTCCTGACGGCTTATTCATAAGGTAGTAGACTTCTGGCGCATGCTCCAGTTCTTTACCAGAAACCATGATGGTTTGAAGACTAGCATCCACATTAAGATTATCTCGATCCGCCAGGACACCATCTACATATACCTGACGACTACGAATGAGCTTCTTGACCTGATTGCGAGAACCATAGCCCGACTGTCCTAATAATTTATCTAAACGCATAGCCCTATTGTACCATGGATAAGTCTGGTCTAGTAGACAAAAAAAGCCTACCTAAAAGGTAGACTCATACTACTAACAATTACACATTCACATGAAAGACTTGCCCAACTACATAGGTCACGAGCATGGTCAAGAGTCCTACTGCCAAGTTTCGCAACATCGCTTGTTTAACAGGTGCTTTCCCAAGTTTAGCACTAACATAGCCAGTCAAGATTAAGGTCAGTGCAACCACAACCGCTGTTATAGGAATACGATAAGGATCTGGGAAAAGCAGGATAGCTAGCGTTGGAGGCAAAGATCCCACTGAAAAGGACAGAAAACTAGATACGGCAGCATGCCATGGATTGGTGATTTCTTCCATATCCACCCCATATTTTTCCTCAACTAAGACCTTGATAGGATTTTTACTGAAGGCTTGATTGACCTTAACTTCCGCTTCTGTTTCGCAATCCCCTTGACTGAGGAAGGTTTGATATAAACTTTCTCTAGCTGACTCAGGAGAGCGATCCAAAAGGGCTTGTTCCTTAGCGACAGCCGCTTCTTCGGTATCTTTTTGCGTTGACACACTGACATATTCACCACCTGCCATCGAAAAGGCACCGGCAAAAATCGCTGACAAGGCTGAAATCAAGATAAACCAGATATTAGATGTCGCACTAGCCACACCGATAACCACTCCCGCAATGGAAATGATGCCATCATTGGCACCCAACACACCAGCTCTCAAAATATTTAAACGTTCTGCAAAATTCTTATCTTCCAACAATTGTTCGCTCCTTATTTAGAATCATTATAAAAAAGTATTATAATAGTTATTTAGATTGATTACAAATAATAAATCTAAAAAGTAGAATTTTTAAGGTTTAATCCAGTCACACGCAAACTCCAAAGCTAATAAAGCTATCTTATCTTTTTCATCCAAGTCCATATGATTCATCAAGTTACGGGCGTCCCAATTATAGTAAAATGAAACAAAAATAGTACATTTGTGGTATAATGTACTTATGGCATATTCATTAGATTTTCGTAAAAAAGTTCTCGCATACTGTGAGAAAACCGGCAGTATTACTGAAGCATCTGTTGTTTTCGATATTTCCCGCAACACCATCTATCAATGGCTAAAATTAAAGGAGACTACAGGCGAGCTTCATCACCAAGTTAAGGGAACCAAACCGAGAAAAGTTGATAGAGAAAAATTAAAGAACTATCTTGATGCTCATCCAGATGCTTTTTTGACTGAAATAGCTTCTGAATTTGGCTGTCATCCAACAGCTATTCATTACGCTCTCAAAGCTATGGGATATACTCGAAAAAAAAGAGCTGTACCTACTATGAACAAGACCCTGAGAAAGTAAATCAGTTCCTTAAAGAATTTAATAACTTAAGTCACTTGACACCTGTTTATATTGACGAGACAGGGTTTGAGACATATTTTCATCGAGAATATGGTCGATCTTTGAAAGGTCAGTTGATCACTGGTCAGGTCTCTGGAAGAAGATTCCAGCGGCTATCTTTAGTCGCAGGTCTTATAAACGGTGAGATTATAGCCCCAATGACCTACAAAGAAACCATGACTAGTGACTTTTTCGAAGCTTGGTTTAAAACATTCTTACTACCCACTTTAGATAAACCATCTGTTATCATTATGGACAATGCAAGGTTTCATAGGATGAATAAGCTAAAAGAGTTATGCAAGGAGCAGGGTCATAGACTTTTACCACTTCCTCCTTACTCACCTGAGTATAATCCCATTGAGAAAACATGGGCTCAAATTAAAAAACACCTCAGAAAAGTATTGCCAAATTGCGATACTTTTCTTGAGGCACTTTTGTCCTGTCCTTGTTTCAATTAACTATACCTTCAGAAAGGTGGTCCGCAGCATAGAAGAAGTGGCAGATGTCAACACCTCTAAACTTTGCTAAAGCTGCAACAGCAGAACACTCCATATCCACACAAATGGCTCCTGCTGACTTTCTAGCTTTGAGTTTACCATTCGTCTCACGGTAAATGCCATCAGTTGTCCAAACCTTGCCTTCCTTATGAGAAATCTGACGTTCATTGAGATAGGAACGAAAATGGTCTAAAACACCCACATTTACCGCAATCTCATCGCTGGCTTCCACATAGTGAAAACTCGTCCCTTCATCTCTAAGGGCATGACTAGGAATAATAATAGAAGTCTCTTTAATATCTTCATCAAGCACCCCACAAGTACCAAAAAGTACAAGTTTATCAGCTCCCAAGGCAAAAATATCCTCTAAAATACCCACACAGGCAGAGGCGCCTACAGGTGCATTAAAAATGGCCAACTCATTATCATCAATAACAAGCTTATAAATCGGAATAGCCACATTCGCCATGGATATTTCATAGATAAGTTCATGGGGAAACATCTCAAGCATTCGTTGAAAGGTCAAACGAGAAAAACAGGATACAGCTATTTTAGGAAAACCTTCAAGAGGCTCATGTAAGGCCTCGGGATTTATAATCGCTTGTCTATTCGCATCAAATTCAGTTAGTAGCATACGTGACCTCCTTAGTTTTAGGAACCATTATAACACAAAAAAATCAGACCAAAAAGAATGGTCTGATTCTATCACTATTTATTCTTCATTCTCCAAATCGTCTAGTTGTTTTTCAAGACGTCTTCTCTCAAATCTTCCCAATGCAGCGAGAGCCCAATTCACTAAAAAGACAAAGGGAACATATATGGTATAAGTAATTGGCCAAGCCATGAGATATCTAGGATCCAAGGGATTATTATGATAGACATCATGGTTGTACCGATAGTTAGCTGACATTATCATAAGGGTGATAAGCCCAGTCACTAGTAAACAACCTAAGACTGTTATACTCGAACTACCAAAAGCATTTACATCAAGACGTTCAGCTCTATAAATAGACCAAATACTACTTATCAACAATGGATAAAGTAAGTAATCAGCAGAGATGACACCATTGTTAAAGAGGGAGCCATAAACTAAGCATACAAGCGTCCCTACAATCATTATGTAAAAACATTCAGCAGCAACTTTATTAGTTAGAGCTACTTCGCGTTCATCTGTAACCTTATTATTAATCAGTTTGAATTTCATCATCTTTACTTCCTTCCTAATTCTCCCAAAACAGTTGATCCAGAGTCCTGTCCAATGTCTTGCAAATGGCAATGCATAAGGCTAGGCTGGGATTGTACTTTCCAGCTTCAATCAAACCTATGGTTTGTCTTGTTGCACCTACAGCTTCTGCCAAGTCACCCTGGGTCATATCATGCTCTGCTCGAGCTGCTTTTAAACGTAAATTCTTTGCCACATACTCCCTCCTTTACATCATATCTGATATTATCGTCGAAATTGATTAGGTTCACCAGCTATTTTCATCTTTATTATACACTATATATTTCTAATTGCAATATATATCTGTCATAATTTTAGAAATAATTTGCAAAACAAAAAGCCAAGATTTCTCTCAGCTTCTTCTCTATTTAAACTTAGGCTGGTGTTACATCCAAGCTCTCACCAATAGCCGCAAGGCGTGAGACAACTTCTTCTTGGCTCAAACCATTTTCAGAGACATAACGGTTACGTGGGTGAACACGACATTCATGTGAGCAGCCACGGAGGTATTTGTCTTCATTTTCCTCTGAAGCAAGGATACGACGGTTACAGAATGGGTTACCACAGTTGACATAGCGTTCGCAAGACGTGCCATCGAACCAGTCCTTACCGACAACGATAGGGTCTACATGGTTGATATCAACAGCAATACGCTCGTCAAAGACATACATCTTACCATCCCAAAGCTCCCCTTGAACCTCTGGATCTTTTCCGTAAGTTGCGATACCACCGTGCAATTGGCCAACATCTTTGTAGCCTTCACGGACCATCCAACCTGAGAATTTCTCACAGCGGACACCACCAGTACAGTAAACAACCACGCGCTTGTCCATGAACTCTTCCTTATGGTCGCGAACCCATTGTGGCAATTCACGGAAGTTGCGAATGTCAGGACGAATGGCTCCACGGAAGTGACCAAGGTCATATTCATAGTCGTTACGTGTATCAAGGACAACAGTATCCTCATCCAAAAGAGCGTCTTTAAACTCTTTGGGTGACAAGTAAGCACCTGTAGTTTCAAGTGGATTGATGTCGCTATCAAAGTTATTATCCTCTAAGCCAAGGTGAACAATCTCCTTCTTGTAGCGAACAAACATCTTCTTGAAAGCTTGTTCTTCTTCCTCATCAATCTTGAACCAAAGGTCCTCCATCCCTGGAAGGCTATGAACGTAGTCCATGTATTTTTGAGTGGTTTCATAGTCTCCAGAAACCGTTCCATTAATCCCTTCGTCAGCGACCAAGATACGACCTTTTAGACCGATTGACTTACAAAAAGCCAAGTGGTCAGCCGCAAATTGCTCAGCGTTTTCGATGGGAACGTATTTATAATAAAGCAATACTCGAATAGGTTTTGCCATTGTACTTCCTCTTTCTTTATGAAATATCTATATTTGTTGTTTGATAATAAAATCAACTTAACTATTATACCGCTATCAAAGAGGACTAGGCAATTGATTTGTTTGGAGGAGAATTGTCACAAAAGAAAAAGGCTGAGTACCAGATGTCTAAACCTGAGTTTCGTAAGATTGTTTTCCATAAGATAGTATTACAACTCTTTCTGTAGTGTCCCTAAGATAAGCAGTTGTGTCAGAAAAATCCAGAAAATAAGAACTCCTATATCTACAAGCGAAACAGTTCCATGTCTATAAAAGCTAGCTCTAAGAAGATTCGCAGAAGGGACAAATGGAAGTAGAAAATAAAGTTGATCTAACCAATCTGGAAGACGACCTGCCGGATACATGATTGGTGAAAACATAAGACCAATCATTAAAATAAGCTGAGACATTAGCGTGACAATATTTTGGGAAAATATATAAGCAATTGAAAATCCTAGACTAATCATTGTTAGGCAAATAAGTAACATCACAAAAACAGACAAAATTGACAAATTTAATTGGACAGAAAAGCGAAGACAGCCTAATAAAAAAGTGAAGAATACACCTGGTAAAATAGCAATTAACCATATACATAGGTCAGCTAAAGAAATTAGAATTCTAGGAATAGGTAAAGCTCGAATATAGTCCACATGACCTTCTGACTTGGCATTGGCTATAACAGGAGATGAAATCGTACAGCCAATAGAAATAACTCCCATTAAAACTGATCCAGAGGCAAGATAGTAAGCAGTTGTTGTGTCCATCTTACCAATTACCAACGGATACCCAAAAAGAAGTGAAACGGACAAAAGCACTTGAGCTAGTGTGAATAGAATGAATAGATTTTTTTGTCGAAGATAGTTCCAACGAAGTAAGTAAAAAAATTGAGTCATATCAGTTAACAAGCTCCTCTTTATAAAGATCGGAAATAGATAATGTTTTCATCTTAACTGAAAGGTTTGAAATAAGCCCTTTTTCTATACCTTCCTTAACTTGAATGAGTATTCGTGTTAATTCACTTTCTTCAATTTCCATCTGACAAACACAACCATTGACCATCGTAAAATGTTCGAATAGACTTAAAAATTCTTTACTAACAAAATTGAAAGAAATTTGATAATGATTTTTATAAGACATTTGGTGTACTGGACCAGATTTTAATAATTTACCATGGTTAAAAAGAGCAAAATTATCCGCATATTTTTCAACTTCTAGTAGATTGTGGGTAACAATGATAATAGTGTGTCCTTTATAAGCCAGTTTTTGTAATAATCGCCACTGTTTTTCACGACGTACAGGATCAACATCGTTGGTTGGTTCGTCAAGAAGCATGATATCAGCAGAGCCAATTAATGCCATGGCAAAAGATGTAAGCCGTTTTAAGCCTCCTGAAAGATTCTTCCCTTTTTTATCACGGTATTCTACTATTTCCAGATCTGCTAGAAGGTGCTCAATTTCTTTTTGGAGTTCTGAGGTACTTAACCCTCTCATTCTTCCAATCATCTCTAAATTTTGCTCAACAGTTAACTTTTCAAGAGGTGCATACTGTTGTGACATATAACTCATCATTGTTCGAGCTTGTTTACGGTTATGTATAAAAGAAATATCTCCGTAGTGAACATCTCCCTGATCAGGCTTAATAAAACCAATCATTTGCTTTAAAAGAGTTGATTTACCAGCACCATTATGTCCTATAAGAGCTGTGATTTTTGCAGCTTCTAGCTCTAAGAAGATATGGTTATTAGCAAAATGTTGTTTATCAAATGATTTTGTTAAATTTTCAATGGTGAGCGTTTCAAAAGTCATAATTTTATTTCTCCGTATTGAGAAAAGATTTCCCAATTTTCCTCCTTACCGTTACCACATGTAGGACACTCATCAGGATAATGTCCCCAAGGTTTGTGTGTGAACGACGCTCCGTTTTCATAATTAATCTCGTATTGGCGATTAAGACTCATTGGTTCTGCATATTTAGTTATTAATCGAACAGCCTCATCAACAATAGCAGATGTCAATTGAAACATAGCCGGACCATAAGCAATTGTAGGAATTTTCTTAGTAACAGTACGAATACCCCGAAATTGTTCCAAGAATAGACTATCAATTTTCGTGTAATGAATGTTTAAACAATCAAAACATCCTGTTTGATGGGGTACTACAGAATAAACACGTCCGCGACTAACTTGACTTGCACCAAAAACACACGGAATATTTTTTGTAACTACAGCTTTATTTACAATACGCTGAATATCATATTGTGGTTCATCAATAACACAAATAACAATGTCAACATTGTCTAATAATGGCAACAAGTCGTTTACACATGTTATACGTAAATTATGAGTTTCAACTTCGATATCAGAATTCATTTTTGACACTTCTTGATGGGCAATCTGTGTTTTAAGAGCCCCTACGTCTTCCTCCTTATATAAAAATTGCCTACCTAGATTACTTTTTTCAATGATATCAAAGTCCACAATTTTTATTTTTTTAGGTCCTAGACCAGATAGCAAAGTTAGTATATTGGACCCTCCTCCGCCAAGTCCTAATAAAAGAATTGTCGTTTCATTAAGTCTCTTTTGAATATCTATACTATCTTTAAAACTATTTAAATAGCGACTAAAATAGTAGATATTTGAATGATATCTTTCCTTAATACAATTTATTGTAGCACCTTCTTCAATAACCCCCTCCTTATCCAATAGTTCAATAGCACCTATTATATCTTGTTCCGTCAAATCTGGATACTTAGTTAAATAATATCTACAACGTCATTAATAGTCCTTCCATCTAAAATATTAACTAAACTCCACATTTTATCGTCCTCATCACTGATTTCAGTAGTTATACCAATTTGGGAGCCTACCCTAAACAAATTATCGTGAAGTTTATAAATAGGATATATTTCTTTTATTCTTGGACAATGGAATTTCATTTTTTCCTCACTATTTTTCAAAAAGAAAGACGAGGTGATTCTATAATTTCCCCTTGCCTTATTGTAGTAATTCTATCAAAAATTTTCCGTGATAGAATCGAAGGTAACATTTGCTTATATGTTTATTTAACATTTTTAAGCAATTAAATAATACCCCAGCTAATTTCGGTTTGAGCTACGGCCTTACGTACTTGAATGTTTTTCATTTGGAATTCTCCTTTCATCTTTAATAAGAATATTGTATACTAAACTTACATTTTTCTTACAATTATGTCATAATTGACCATTTTAACGTTATAACTAACATACAGAAATGAGTGAGGAGGTTTTCAATGTTAAAAGTTGCTATTTGTGATGACTCTGATAGAGATGCTAGCCAATTAGAACATTATTTACTTTCTTATGATAAATTTCCTCTAGAAACAAAACTTTATACAAATCCACAAAAACTCTTAAATCAGCGGACGCCAGACATCCACTGTGTCTTTTTGGATATCAATATGCCAGGAATCAATGGAATTGACGTAGCACAAAAGATTAGAAAATTTAATCCTTTCATTCCTATTATTTTTGTGACAAGTTATCGTGATTATATGGAACAAGTCTTCGAAGTTCAGACTTTTGACTATATCGTAAAACCGATAGAACCTCAAAAGTTAATGAAAGTATTGGATCGTATTTTGCGTTTTTTGGATATAGGCCAAGCACTTTTTACCTTCTCATTTGGTAAACACAATTATTCTGTCCCTTCGAGCGATATTGTATTTTTTGAGAAAGATAAACGTTCAGTATTTATATACACAAAGACAGGTACCTACAAGTCTCTACTAAAAACAAAAGAGATTTTGGAAAAACTCCCTAATTATTTTATTCAAATTCATGCTTCCTATATTTTAAACCCCAAATACATCAAAGACTTTGATTCAAAAACAGTTACTATTTTACTAAATGGGACTGAAGAACACCTACTCCCAATTAGTAGAAAGTTTCAGTTTTCTTTTAAAGAAAAGTATTACAGCTATCTAAGTGAAAGGCATTTTTAATGTTAGTAGGATTACGAATAATCAGTATCTTGTACGATTTATTTCTAGCAAGTATGTTATTTTATAGACCATTGTCTAAAATCAATATGAAAAAGAAGCCTTTAGTGTACTGACCCCAAAAAGTTGGACAATAAATTATTGAAAGGATTTAGTTCTGTATTGCACAGGACTGAGTCCTTTTAATTTTGTCTTGATACGTTTATTGTTGTAATAAAAAATATAATCCGTAATGGCTTGTTCTAGCTTATCAAGCGACTTAAAAGTCTTTTCATAACCGTAAAACATCTCAGACTTTAAGATGCCAAAGAAGGACTCCATCATGCCATTATCTGGACTATTTCCCTTGCGTGACATAGATGGACGAATCCCTTTGGATGCCAAGAAATCATGATAAGACTGGTGTTGATATTGCCACCCTTGGTCGCTGTGAAGAATAGTTCCTTGGTAAGAGGTAGCCGGAAATGCTCTTTTAAGCATGGTTTGAACCTGTTTTAAATCAGGTGAGCGTGACAAGGTGAATTCAATAATCTCACTATTGTATCCATCAAGAACAGGGGATAAATAGAGTTTCTCTCTAATATTTGGTAAAGCGAATTCAGTGACATCCGTATAACACTTCTCATAAGGCTTAGCCCCTTCAAACTGACGTTGAATTAGATTATCAGCTTTCTTCCCAATCTCTCCCTTGTAAGACGAGTATTTACGCTTACAACGAGTACGAGCAGCGAGTCCCATGAGTTTCATTAACCGTTGAACCTTCTTATGATTGATAACAAATCCTCGGTTTCTTAGTTCTAAATGAATACGACGGTATCCATAATTGCCTTTATGGTCAACGTAAATGGTTTGAATCATCTCTTTGACCTTCTTATCTTTCTTAGCTCTATTAAACCGTTTCAACTGATAATAATAAGTAGAACGAGCTAGCTTAGCGGTTTTTAGTAAGAGGTCTAATCGAAATCCTCCTGAGACCAGTTCTCTAACTGTTTCCGCCTTTTGCGCTGTAAGGCTTCGTCCCTCAAGCGCAATTCCCTCAACTTTTTTAGATAAGCTACCTCGGTACGCAGACGCTCATTCTCTTCCAGAATATGTTCTAGCTCAGTCATTTCTTTACAAGTTTTCTTTGGTTTACGTCCCATCTTACTCGGTCTCCCTCGTTGTTTCTCAACAATAGTATACCCGTTTTTCTTGTATTGTGCTATCCAATTGGTGAGTAGGGATTGTTGGGGAAGAGCATAATCCAGTGATACGGTGAGCTGAGATTGACCGTCAATAAGAACTTTATTAATGATTTCCTGCTTTAATTTAGAGGGATAATACTTATTTTTCCCTTTTTTAACAACCTCAATACCATGTCTCTCCATAAGCCGTACCATGTACTTAAGATTGGATAGACATACACCGTACTTTCGACTAATATAAGGCCAAGAAAAACCAGCCTGTCTTAACTGATATATTTCTAGTTTATCTTCATAACTTAATTTCATACAAAAACACCCCAATCGTTAGATTTTTTTCTGTCTAACTTTTGGGGTGCAGGTCATAGTAGCCCTTTTTTTCATATTGATTTTTCATGGGGAACTCGTGTTCCTATTCTCTGAAAGTCGTATTTTTTTGGTCAGTAATCTCCTTCTAAACATTTTAGAATACTATCTAATCGGTCTCAATTTTGATTATCCTATTCGCCAGTCTTCCTTTTGGATTCTTTTACAAACTAGTCTAAGTTTGTTAGCAGGAGCTGTCCTAAACCAAGGAATCCAACTAATTTTACCTTTAGGGGAACTATCAAAAAATTTAGAAGCTATTAGTTTGTATCTCGGAATAAGTTTCTTCTTATCTACAGGAATAACTCTTATCTTACGAAAGCTTCTCCTATCCCATCAAAGGCTTCGTATTGCTACTTCTAAGGGAAACTGGCTTTATCAGTTTATCGTGCCTCTTTTATCTATTTTCTTTGCTTTTACAATATCTGCCATTCAAGGAGGGGTATTTGGAGCAGATTACCTGTCAATCATTTCTCTCTCATCTCTCATTGTATTAACTCTCTCCTCTCTTTATTTTAATCTGTACCTTGCTCGTCAACAGCAGCAATATTACCAAAACCAATTGGAAAAAGAACAATTACAGTTCCAAGTTCGAGAAATACAACAATCTCAAGAAGAATATCAACGTCTCCAAAGCCTTCGGCATGACTTAAAAAATAAACATTTAACTCTTTTATCGCTTTTAGAGAAAAATCCTGAAGAGGCAAAAGATTATCTTTATTCATTAACAGATAGTATAGTAGGTGAACAAACTTTCTACTCTAAAAATCAAACTATTAATTTTTTACTTAATCAAAAACTACATCATTTAAAAGATGAGATAGAAATGGAAATTGATTGCTTTGTACCACAAGAATTATCTATTCAACCAGATATTTTAGCTGTTATATTAGGAAACTGCCTAGACAATAGTATTGCAGCTTGTCTCAGACTACCAAATAAAGAAAGAAACTTATCACTTAATATCCGATACTTTCAACAAAATCTTTTTATCAATATTAGAAATAATTTTGATGAGAAAGAAAAATCTACTCGTAAATCCCGTCAAAAAGATGGCTGGGGGTTGCGAAGTATTGATGCTCTTGTTCAAGAATATCAAGGTAATATCAAACACTTTATAAAAGATGGACAATATCAAATAGAGATTTTATTACCAATAAAAATAGGGACTATTCCGACTAAAGAATTTTAGGTAATTGATGAAAAATGAGTAATAATTAGGTAACGTAAATATTTGAAGTCAAAATCTATATTATGTTTATTCATTAATAAACAGGTTGAGTAGCACTAGCTCAACCTGTTTTTTTCTATAACTTTCTGATTACCTAACTCGCATCTGCTCGACTCATGTTTTCTCCTACAATTTCGCAGCAGCAGCCTCATCTAAGATAAGAGTCACGTCTGGATGATGTTGCAAGACACTAGCTGGCACTTCCTCTGTCACTGGCCCCTTGACCATCTTGAAAATGGCATCTGCCTTCTTGTCACCATAGGCAAACAAGATAATCTTCTTAGCAGCCATAATAGAAGCAATTCCCATTGAAATAGCCTTTGTAGGGACTTGGTCACGACTGGCAAAGAAACGGCTATTTGCTTCAATGGTGCTATCCGTCAAGTCGACCACATGGGTTTGACTATCAAAAGGCGTACCTGGCTCATTAAAACCAATATGCCCATTACTTCCGATTCCTAAGATTTGCAGATCAATGACATGTTGTGCCAAGACGTCATCGTAATCCTTAGCCGCCTTCTCCAAATCTTCAGCCATACCGTCAGGTAAGAAGCTTTCCTTAAATGGCTTGGCATCAAAGAGTTGAGCCTTCATAAAGGCATGATAGCTCTGCTCATGCTCTGGTGATAGTCCGACGTATTCATCCAAATTGACGCTGTAAAGTTCCGAAAAATCCACGTCACTCTCAACCATCTCTTGGTAAAGGGCGATAGGGGAACTACCTGTCGCCAATCCCAATGTTTGAGCACCCGCTGTAAGGCTCTCTTTTAGAAGTTCAAAGGCAACTTTGCCTCCCTCAACTTGATTCTTAACTAAAATCTTTTTCATTCTATTCACCTCAATATTGGTATATACCATTTTCTTTATTATCTCTTTTTTAACCTTCCTGTCAAGCGTTTTCACTTGATAAGTTTAATGACTGTCGCCCTATATCGTGCTATAATAAAAAGGCTGAAAATTTTTAAACGAGGAAACAAATGAATACAAACGATTTTGATTTTGAACTACCAGAAGAACTAATTGCCCAAACCCCATTGGAACAACGTGACGCCTCTAAACTCTTAGTCATTGATCCTGTAACTAGGGAAATGACTGATACCCACTTCGACCACATCATTGATCAGCTTAACCCTGGAGATGCCTTGGTCATGAACAATACGCGCGTGCTTCCTGCCCGCCTCTACGGTGAAAAAACTGATACACACGGCCATGTAGAATTTCTCCTTTTGAAAAATACCCAAGGTGACCAATGGGAAGTTTTGGCCAAACCAGCCAAACGCCTTAAAGTAGGTGCTAAAGTCAGTTTTGGTGATGGTCGCTTGACTGCCACTATCACTAAGGAACTGGATCACGGCGGACGTATCGTAGAATTTAGCTACGACGGTATCTTCCTTGAGGTTTTGGAAAGCTTAGGCGAGATGCCACTGCCACCTTATATCCATGAAAAATTGGAAGACCGCGATCGTTATCAAACGGTCTATGCCAAGGAAAATGGCTCTGCCGCTGCTCCAACAGCTGGACTCCATTTCACACCTGAGTTACTTCAAAAAATTGAAGCTAAAGGCGTAAAATTGGTCTACCTCACCCTCCACGTTGGACTAGGAACCTTCCGACCTGTTTCTGTCGATAATGTCGACGAGCATGAAATGCACTCAGAATTTTACACCCTCAGCCAAGAAGCGGCCGATACCCTCAATAGTGTCAAAGCTGCTGGAGGTCGCATTGTTGCAGTAGGGACAACCTCAATCCGAACACTGGAAACAATTGGAAATAAATATGATGGCCAACTCCAAGCCGACTCGGGCTGGACCAATATCTTTATCAAACCAGGTTATCAATTCACAGTCGTAGATGCCTTTTCAACCAACTTCCACCTTCCAAAGTCAACCTTGGTGATGTTGGTTTCAGCCTTTGCTGGTCGTGAATTCGTCCTAGAGGCCTACAAACACGCCGTCCAAGAACGCTACCGCTTCTTCAGTTTCGGAGATGCCATGTTCGTAACACGACCTTCGGAAAAATAAATAGTGATGTTGAGACTTCTCTTACAGGGGAAGTCTCTCTTACTGCACATCACATTCAGAAAAAATCCACCAGTTATGAACTGGTGGATTTTTTTGTTTATTTCTCTGCAAATTGACTATTATACAAATCGTAATAGAAACCTTTATCTGCAAGGAGGGATTCATGGTTCCCTTGTTCGATGATTTGTCCATCTTTAAGGACCAAAATCTTGTCTGCTTCTTGGATTGTTGATAAACGGTGAGCGATGACAAAACTTGTTCGACCTTGCATAAGTGTCTTCATGGCTTTTTGAATCAAGAGTTCCAGACGGGTATCAACTGATGAGGTTGCCTCGTCCAAAATCAAGATTTTAGGGTCAGCCAAAAGTGCACGGGCTATGGTCAAAAGTTGCTTTTGTCCCAGTGAAATGTTACTTGATTCCTGGTTTATTTCCATGTTGTAGCCACCAGGCAGCGTACGGATAAAGTGATCCACATTGGCAGCCTTCGCTGCTTCAACAATTTCTTCATCAGTTGCCTCAAGATTACCAAAACGAAGATTTTCCTTGATAGTTCCTTCAAAGAGCCAAGCATCCTGAAGCACCATACCAAACTGTTTACGATAATCTTTACGCGACAAGTTGCGTATATCATGACCATCAACCGAGATAGAACCTGCAGTAACATCATAGAAACGCATGAGAAGATTGATAATAGTTGATTTTCCAGCACCGGTAGGACCGACAATAGCCACCATTTCACCAGGATTAACCTCAAGATTAAAGTCACGAATCAAAGGTTTATCAGCTACATACTGGAAGTCCACATGATTAAAGATAACTTGACCAGTTAAATCTCCTTCAAGCACCTCAGTAGCATCATTAGCCTCGTCTGGTTCATTCATCAGTTGGAAAATACGGTCCAAGGAAGATTTAGCACTCTGCAATTGTCCAGCCAGCTGAGTCAAGTTCTGAATAGGTTGATTAATCTGCCAAACGTACTGAACGAAAGCCTGCATATTACCAATCGTCAAGCGACCAGCCAAGACTTGCAAACCACCTAGGACGGCAACAATTAGATAGGTCAAGTCAGATAAACCATTAAGGAAAGGCATCATGAGGCCTGAAATGAAATTGGCCTTAAAACCTACCTTTTGAAGGTCTTCCGTAATTTCTTTAAAGTCGTCTAATGATCTACCCTCACGCCCAAAAAGTTTAATCACATTGAAACCAGTCAGATTTTCCTGAACAAAACCGTTAAGAGTACCTAGGGCATCAGCCTGCTGCTTAAAGTAAGGTTGAGACTTACTCATAATGAAGCGAGCACCAAAGTAAGAAATCGGAATAGTGATAACAAACACAGCTCCCAACTGAAGATTAAGGTAAAGCACTGTCCCAATAACCAAGGCTAGAGTAAAGATGGCGTTGACAACCTGCAAGAATGACTGCTGCAAGGCATTTGAAACTGTCTCGACGTCACTAGTAAAGCGACCCAAAAGGTCTCCAAATTGTTGCTTATCAAAGTATGACACTGAGGTACGATTGATTTTCTCAATCATCTCATTTCGCATATCCTGAACCGTTGCTTGCACAGCATTGGTCATAAAATAGTTGGAATAGTAAGAAGCCAACTCATAGATGAGACCACGCAAGAGGTAAAAGACCAAAACTAAACCAACGTAGGACACGTTGATATGAGCACCTGCTACCCCCTTAATGATGTCCAGTGTATTTTTAGTCAGTTCCGTAATGGCTAAACCAATGACCACCGGCTCAATAACACTCATGATGACACTAATAATTTTCAGGAAAATAGCTAAGTAAAGTGGGAAACGATAAACCTGCAAGTATGACCAAAGGCGGCCAAAACTTGAGGAATGAGTTGTTTTCTTTTTATTATCCTTCATTTTCACCTCCTTCTAGTCTTCCGTAAGACTCTTTTGATTCAATTGTGAATTAGCAATCTCACGGTAAATCTCATTACTTTCCATGAGCTCTTCGTGACGGCCACGACCAACAATTTCACCCTTATCAAGAACGATAATCTGATCTGCATCCATAATGGTTCCCACACGTTGAGCCACAATCAAGACTGTCGCATCCTGGGTCACTTCTTTTAGACGACGGCGCAAGGTCGCATCAGTCTTGTAGTCCAAGGCAGAGAAGGAATCATCAAAGATGTAAAGGTCAGGACGTTTAACCACAGCACGTGCAATTGACAAACGCTGCTTCTGTCCACCAGAAAGGTTGCTACCACCCTCAGCCAAGTGAGAATCATAGCGTTCTTCCTTACTTTCGATAAATTCCTTGGCTTGAGCCACATCAGTGGCTTGATTCAATTCTTCATGACTGGCATTTTCCTTACCATAACGGATATTTTCACCGATAGTCCCTGTAAAGAGTAGGGCTTTTTGTGGGATAAAGCCAATCTTACGACGAAGAGCCTTAAGATTGTAGTCACGGACATCTACACCATCAACAAGAATGCGTCCAAGTGTTACATCATAAAAGCGTGGAATCAACTGTACAAGTGATGATTTTCCTGAACCCGTAGATCCGATAAAGGCAATGGTTTCACCTGGTCTAGCTTTGAAAGAAATGTTGTGTAGGACAGGACTTTCAGTTTCACCGGGATAGGCAAAGGTCACATTGTCAAATTCCAAATATCCCCTAGTCTCGGTTTCTGTCACGCCATCTTCATTTGGATTGATAGAAATCGGCATATCCATAATTTCCTGCAGACGTTCACTAGATACCGCTGTACGAGGATACATGGTAAAGAGATTAGCTAGAAAGAGGAAGGATAATAGTGCATGGAAACTGTACTCAATGAAGGCAACCAAGTCCCCGATTGCCAGAGTTCCAGAACCTAATGGATTTAGGGCAAACCAAACAATAGCCACAATCATAGCGATGATGATTTGTACAAAAAGTGGCTCTGTTAAACCAGTCAATTTAAAGAGCTTGCTTGAATTATCTGCATAGACAGCATTTTCAGAGGCAAACTTCTTCTCTTGGAAATCTTCTCTAGCGAAAGCACGGATGACACGAAGTCCAGTCAGATTTTCACGAGCATACTGGTTAATCTTGTCGAGAGTTGCCTGTTGTTTTTCAGAAAGCGGACGCGTTTTTACCGCCACATACCAGACAACTACAGCTAGTAAAGGCAAGGAGATTGCCACAATCCAAGCCAAAGATGGACTTGTCGTCAAAATCAAAAAGACACTGGAAACCATCATCAAAGGAGTGATAACACCCAACTTGAGGACTTGATCTGCAAACTGCATGAGAACAAAAGCATCCGACGTGATACGAGTCACCAAAGAAGATACCCCAATTTGTTCGTACTCATGGTGTGAATACTCCTGAAGTTTGGCGTAGATATCATTACGCATGACCTGCACCATAGTAGTCGTCAACTTACCAACCGCATAGACCAAAAGCACACGACCAACAATACCAGTTAAGACCACACCAAACATGACCCAAGCATAGGTATAAAGCTTGTCAGCATCCCCACGGTTAATTCCCTCATCAATCATTCTGGCGAGAACCGTCGGCAGACCCAGGTTAGCAATAACAAATAAAATAGCTGCCGTAAAATTCATCGCTAGCCACTTAGGGTAACGCCTGAGATAAGACCAAATATAAGCCATAAATTCCCCCTTTTTCTTCTTCATTTAGCTATACTTTTAGGTTCACAAGAATCGGATACTAACTTTCAATACCTTAAAAAGCACATAAAAAGGGCGTGACAAGCACGCAAATTACCTACATTCTAACAAATGAAAATATTAAAAGCAATAGAAAAAAGCAGGGCTTACACCCTGGTTTTCTTTATTAAGCGACTTGAGTCGTTACCTTATTATTTTAAGAGTACCTGAAGCAGACTGATTCTAATTACTGATATTGCTGAATTTATTTAATGAATTTACATTTTGACAATTTTTTGGAAGGATACTAAAGAATATTTGATTGTAAAATATTTTGAGTGATCTTTCCAGAATCCCGATTACATCATTATGATACCAAAGACTATAAGCATTTTAAGTCACTGATTTATCAGTGTGACCTAGTCTATGTGAAACATATAGGGGACATATCTTAGGAACATTAAGAAGATAATATGAATGACTATAACTCAAGCCTTTTCTAGGATTCCTTTAAACATCCACAATCTCAGCCTGTCGTTTAATAATACGGCAAATAATTGATTTAAATAAGGGATTGCCAAATCGAGCTAAAACATAATCATCTTCGTCATTTTACACTTGAACTCACGCCAATTAGTTAATACTTCTAAAGTTACATCGTCTAAATCAATTTTACGCAATCCAGCAACCATCTTTGCTTGCTACTTAGAATACTAATTTCCATATTCAACTTTTTAAAGTGTTTCATAGGCGTTGAGAAGCTTTTTATAAGGTTTATAGCCATCCCAATTACACTCAATATATGATATTTATTATAATAAATTAAGAATTCAATTTTCAGTTTAGTTTCCTGAAGAGATTATATAGATACTGTCAATAATTATGTGTAAACACTCAAGTAGAGTTGAAGAATGTTAATCAAATAAGCTTTCAAGTGTGTCAGCACATTGGCCAAACCCTTTATGGATGCGTTGATTTTGCTTGAAATTATAATCTTCAAACAGGGTAACTAAATAACGTTCCAGAGCCTCCTCGTTAGGAAAAAGAACCTTCTTTTTCGTTTGACGTTTGATTTCTTTGTTAAGAGACTCAATGAGGTTTGTCGAATAAATGCTATGCCAAATCTGGTAGGGAAACTGATAAAAAGTTAAAAGATTATCCGTATTCTCCAGACTTTCCATGACTTTCCTATACTTTGGTTTCCATTCGGCGATAAAGTTCTCTAAAATTTGCACTGCCATTTCTAAATTTTCAGCACGATAAATCGTTTTAAATTGCTCCAGAATAACCGCTCTATCTGCTCGTTTCACTTTACTAGCTAGATTTCGACTAATATGAATTAAGCAACGTTGTTGTTTAGCTAATGGGTAAGCCTGATTGATAATCTGTTCAAGCCCCTTGAAGCCATCGGTCACTACAAGAGAAACCTGTTGGATTCCTTGGTTTTGAAGCTTGTCTAACAGGGTGGACCAAGAAGCATTGTTTTCATTTGGGGCGATTTCATATCCAAGAACAGCCTTCTGTCCTTCTGGTGTAATGCCAAGTGCGATATGAATACATTCTTTACTAACGGTTCCACGTCTTAAGGGGAGATAGGTTCCGTCAAGAAATAAAACAGAGTAATTGGCTTCTAAGCTTCGCTCATGAAAAGTAGCGACATTCTCCTGAGTTGCTTTTGAGATATTAGAAATTGTGGCAGGACTATAGTGATGACCATACATTCGCTCGATGATATCACTAATTTCTCGAGTCGTTACACCGGTTTGATAGAGTTTGATAACCATCTCTTCCAAGTGGTCATCTCGACGTCCATAAGCGGGAAGCAAAGCTGGACTAAAGTTCCCATTACGATCTCTAGGAATACTCAACTGAACAGTCCCATATTTGGTTTCGAATTTCCGTGCATAGCTTCCGTTACGACTATTCCCAGAATTATAGCCTAATTTATCGTAAGGTTCATACCCTAAAAAGGCTGATAACTCTGCTTGAAGCAGATCATTCATTGCTGTTTCAAGAGAAGTACGGAAAAATTCATCAATATCTTGCTTTTGGGCTAGGAAGTTAAGTAGTTCTGTGGTAAACTGAGTCATAGGAATAAATCTCTTTCTAGTAATGTTTTGCAACTCTACTATAACGGATTTATTCCTTTTTGTGTTTACACAACTTATTTTACACTACCATTATATATTTTTGTATTTTTACCAAGAATAAATTAGTATAATTTTATTTCAATTAAATTACATATACTTCCTTTAGTTCAATGTGCACATATTCCTTTCATAGATAAAGTAAAAAAACTGATGAATCATTCGATTCATCAGTTTTAAGGAAGATATGTTCATTGCAAACAAATCGTATCAATTAGAAAGATTAATCTTCTTTCTTCTTACGAGCTACAAGACCAAATCCACTCAATACTCCGAGAAGTCCAAGTGCTGCTAGGCTAGCATTATCTTCTGTACCTGTATTTGGAAGTTCACGTTTGCCATCCATATATTGAGGTGTAGAAGGTGATGCTGGTTGAGCTGCAGTTGTTGGAGTTCCATTATTATCTCCATTATCTGTAGGTCTTACAGGTTGTGGTACTGGAACATAAGTGATTACAGTATCTTCTGTTGGGTTTTCAGGTGTTGGTGGAACATATCCTTTACTTGGATCGTTTGGATCTACTGGTTTCAGTGGGTTTCCATTTGAATCTTTTGGAGTTGTTCCTGGCACTTGAGGAATCACTGTTGTTGGTGTTCCTGGTTTTGTTGGATCTGTTGGATCGTTTGGATATTGAGGTTTATCAAGTTTTGGTTCCTCGAATCCTTCTGGTACTTTTGGTACCCATGAACCAAGTTTAGTGTAGACAACTTCGATATTTTCATCTTTAGAGTCTACCGTTAATCCTGTTGTAGCTGCTACTTCTTTTTGTTTAGCATCTTTCAGGATGTAGCCTTGAACTACTGGTGATTCAACTTTATCGAATGTTGTATCTCCATCTTTAGCTGTCCAGTTGCCGTAAGTGATTTCACCTGTTACAGAATTAATCTTACCTTCACGAGTGAATGTAACTTTATCTGTTACTTTCTGAGCTACTTCCTCACCTTTTTCGTTAACGGATGTGATTGTACGGTTCACGTGGCGAGTTGTATCAATCTGTTTAATGAGATCTTCTGTCCATTTTGGTCCATCAGGGTTGTTAGGATCGATTGGATCACCTGGTTTTGGTTTATTTGGATCATTTGGATTTTCTGGATCTACTGGTTTGATTGGTTCAACGTGTGGTTTAACCGTTACTACAAAGCTTTGATCTACTTTCGTATCTTTATCGAAGTTCTTATCTGTAGCTGTTGTGAATCCATCAGTTACGAGGTCATACCCTAGAGCTTTAAGTTCAGCAAGCTTAGCTACTGTTGAGTAATCAATTGGTTCTCCAGATTTACCTTCTAGGTTATCTGTGTGAAGTACTGTTCCTGTTCCTTCTACAACATAAGTTACTGTTGCTTTTTGAGAATCTTTCTCATAAGTGATTACAGTATCTTCTGTTGGGTTTTCAGGTGTTGGTGGAACATATCCTTTACTTGGATCGTTTGGATCTACTGGTTTCAGTGGGTTTCCATTTGAATCTTTTGGAGTTGTTCCTGGCACTTGAGGAATCACTGTTGTTGGTGTTCCTGGTTTTGTTGGATCTGTTGGATCGTTTGGATATTGAGGTTTATCAAGTTTTGGTTCCTCGAATCCTTCTGGTACTTTTGGTACCCATGAACCAAGTTTAGTGTAGACAACTTCGATATTTTCATCTTTAGAGTCTACCGTTAATCCTGTTGTAGCTGCTACTTCTTTTTGTTTAGCATCTTTCAGGATGTAGCCTTGAACTACTGGTGATTCAACTTTATCGAATGTTGTATCTCCATCTTTAGCTGTCCAGTTGCCGTAAGTGATTTCACCTGTTACAGAATTAATCTTACCTTCACGAGTGAATGTAACTTTATCTGTTACTTTCTGAGCTACTTCCTCACCTTTTTCGTTAACGGATGTGATTGTACGGTTCACGTGGCGAGTTGTATCAATCTGTTTAATGAGATCTTCTGTCCATTTTGGTCCATCAGGGTTGTTAGGATCGATTGGATCACCTGGTTTTGGTTTATTTGGATCATTTGGATTTTCTGGATCTACTGGTTTGATTGGTTCAACGTGTGGTTTAACCGTTACTACAAAGCTTTGATCTACTTTCGTATCTTTATCGAAGTTCTTATCTGTAGCTGTTGTGAATCCATCAGTTACGAGGTCATACCCTAGAGCTTTAAGTTCAGCAAGCTTAGCTACTGTTGAGTAATCAATTGGTTCTCCAGATTTACCTTCTAGGTTATCTGTGTGAAGTACTGTTCCTGTTCCTTCTACAACATAAGTTACTGTTGCTTTTTGAGAATCTTTCTCATAAGTGATTACAGTATCTTCTGTTGGGTTTTCAGGTGTTGGTGGAACATATCCTTTACTTGGATCGTTTGGATCTACTGGTTTCAGTGGGTTTCCATTTGAATCTTTTGGAGTTGTTCCTGGCACTTGAGGAATCACTGTTGTTGGTGTTCCTGGTTTTGTTGGATCTGTTGGATCGTTTGGATATTGAGGTTTATCAAGTTTTGGTTCCTCGAATCCTTCTGGTACTTTTGGTACCCATGAACCAAGTTTAGTGTAGACAACTTCGATATTTTCATCTTTAGAGTCTACCGTTAATCCTGTTGTAGCTGCTACTTCTTTTTGTTTAGCATCTTTCAGGATGTAGCCTTGAACTACTGGTGATTCAACTTTATCGAATGTTGTATCTCCATCTTTAGCTGTCCAGTTGCCGTAAGTGATTTCACCTGTTACAGAATTAATCTTACCTTCACGAGTGAATGTAACTTTATCTGTTACTTTCTGAGCTACTTCCTCACCTTTTTCGTTAACGGATGTGATTGTACGGTTCACGTGGCGAGTTGTATCAATCTGTTTAATGAGATCTTCTGTCCATTTTGGTCCATCAGGGTTGTTAGGATCGATTGGATCACCTGGTTTTGGTTTATTTGGATCATTTGGATTTTCTGGATCTACTGGTTTGATTGGTTCAACGTGTGGTTTAACCGTTACTACAAAGCTTTGATCTACTTTCGTATCTTTATCGAAGTTCTTATCTGTAGCTGTTGTGAATCCATCAGTTACGAGGTCATACCCTAGAGCTTTAAGTTCAGCAAGCTTAGCTACTGTTGAGTAATCAATTGGTTCTCCAGATTTACCTTCTAGGTTATCTGTGTGAAGTACTGTTCCTGTTCCTTCTACAACATAAGTTACTGTTGCTTTTTGAGAATCTTTCTCATAAGTGATTACAGTATCTTCTGTTGGGTTTTCAGGTGTTGGTGGAACATATCCTTTACTTGGATCGTTTGGATCTACTGGTTTCAGTGGGTTTCCATTTGAATCTTTTGGAGTTGTTCCTGGCACTTGAGGAATCACTGTTGTTGGTGTTCCTGGTTTTGTTGGATCTGTTGGATCGTTTGGATATTGAGGTTTATCAAGTTTTGGTTCCTCGAATCCTTCTGGTACTTTTGGTACCCATGAACCAAGTTTAGTGTAGACAACTTCGATATTTTCATCTTTAGAGTCTACCGTTAATCCTGTTGTAGCTGCTACTTCTTTTTGTTTAGCATCTTTCAGGATGTAGCCTTGAACTACTGGTGATTCAACTTTATCGAATGTTGTATCTCCATCTTTAGCTGTCCAGTTGCCGTAAGTGATTTCACCTGTTACAGAATTAATCTTACCTTCACGAGTGAATGTAACTTTATCTGTTACTTTCTGAGCTACTTCCTCACCTTTTTCGTTAACGGATGTGATTGTACGGTTCACGTGGCGAGTTGTATCAATCTGTTTAATGAGATCTTCTGTCCATTTTGGTCCATCAGGGTTGTTAGGATCGATTGGATCACCTGGTTTTGGTTTATTTGGATCATTTGGATTTTCTGGATCTACTGGTTTGATTGGTTCAACGTGTGGTTTAACCGTTACTACAAAGCTTTGATCTACTTTCGTATCTTTATCGAAGTTCTTATCTGTAGCTGTTGTGAATCCATCAGTTACGAGGTCATACCCTAGAGCTTTAAGTTCAGCAAGCTTAGCTACTGTTGAGTAATCAATTGGTTCTCCAGATTTACCTTCTAGGTTATCTGTGTGAAGTACTGTTCCTGTTCCTTCTACAACATAAGTTACTGTTGCTTTTTGAGAATCTTTCTCATAAGTGATTACAGTATCTTCTGTTGGGTTTTCAGGTGTTGGTGGAACATATCCTTTACTTGGATCGTTTGGATCTACTGGTTTCAGTGGGTTTCCATTTGAATCTTTTGGAGTTGTTCCTGGCACTTGAGGAATCACTGTTGTTGGTGTTCCTGGTTTTGTTGGATCTGTTGGATCGTTTGGATATTGAGGTTTATCAAGTTTTGGTTCCTCGAATCCTTCTGGTACTTTTGGTACCCATGAACCAAGTTTAGTGTAGACAACTTCGATATTTTCATCTTTAGAGTCTACCGTTAATCCTGTTGTAGCTGCTACTTCTTTTTGTTTAGCATCTTTCAGGATGTAGCCTTGAACTACTGGTGATTCAACTTTATCGAATGTTGTATCTCCATCTTTAGCTGTCCAGTTGCCGTAAGTGATTTCACCTGTTACAGAATTAATCTTACCTTCACGAGTGAATGTAACTTTATCTGTTACTTTCTGAGCTACTTCCTCACCTTTTTCGTTAACGGATGTGATTGTACGGTTCACGTGGCGAGTTGTATCAATCTGTTTAATGAGATCTTCTGTCCATTTTGGTCCATCAGGGTTGTTAGGATCGATTGGATCACCTGGTTTTGGTTTATTTGGATCATTTGGATTTTCTGGATCTACTGGTTTGATTGGTTCAACGTGTGGTTTAACCGTTACTACAAAGCTTTGATCTACTTTCGTATCTTTATCGAAGTTCTTATCTGTAGCTGTTGTGAATCCATCAGTTACGAGGTCATACCCTAGAGCTTTAAGTTCAGCAAGCTTAGCTACTGTTGAGTAATCAATTGGTTCTCCAGATTTACCTTCTAGGTTATCTGTGTGAAGTACTGTTCCTGTTCCTTCTACAACATAAGTTACTGTTGCTTTTTGAGAATCTTTCTCATAAGTGATTACAGTATCTTCTGTTGGGTTTTCAGGTGTTGGTGGAACATATCCTTTACTTGGATCGTTTGGATCTACTGGTTTCAGTGGGTTTCCATTTGAATCTTTTGGAGTTGTTCCTGGCACTTGAGGAATCACTGTTGTTGGTGTTCCTGGTTTTGTTGGATCTGTTGGATCGTTTGGATATTGAGGTTTATCAAGTTTTGGTTCCTCGAATCCTTCTGGTACTTTTGGTACCCATGAACCAAGTTTAGTGTAGACAACTTCGATATTTTCATCTTTAGAGTCTACCGTTAATCCTGTTGTAGCTGCTACTTCTTTTTGTTTAGCATCTTTCAGGATGTAGCCTTGAACTACTGGTGATTCAACTTTATCGAATGTTGTATCTCCATCTTTAGCTGTCCAGTTGCCGTAAGTGATTTCACCTGTTACAGAATTAATCTTACCTTCACGAGTGAATGTAACTTTATCTGTTACTTTCTGAGCTACTTCCTCACCTTTTTCGTTAACGGATGTGATTGTACGGTTCACGTGGCGAGTTGTATCAATCTGTTTAATGAGATCTTCTGTCCATTTTGGTCCATCAGGGTTGTTAGGATCGATTGGATCACCTGGTTTTGGTTTATTTGGATCATTTGGATTTTCTGGATCTACTGGTTTGATTGGTTCAACGTGTGGTTTAACCGTTACTACAAAGCTTTGATCTACTTTCGTATCTTTATCGAAGTTCTTATCTGTAGCTGTTGTGAATCCATCAGTTACGAGGTCATACCCTAGAGCTTTAAGTTCAGCAAGCTTAGCTACTGTTGAGTAATCAATTGGTTCTCCAGATTTACCTTCTAGGTTATCTGTGTGAAGTACTGTTCCTGTTCCTTCTACAACATAAGTTACTGTTGCTTTTTGAGAATCTTTCTCATAAGTGATTACAGTATCTTCTGTTGGGTTTTCAGGTGTTGGTGGAACATATCCTTTACTTGGATCGTTTGGATCTACTGGTTTCAGTGGGTTTCCATTTGAATCTTTTGGAGTTGTTCCTGGCACTTGAGGAATCACTGTTGTTGGTGTTCCTGGTTTTGTTGGATCTGTTGGATCGTTTGGATATTGAGGTTTATCAAGTTTTGGTTCCTCGAATCCTTCTGGTACTTTTGGTACCCATGAACCAAGTTTAGTGTAGACAACTTCGATATTTTCATCTTTAGAGTCTACCGTTAATCCTGTTGTAGCTGCTACTTCTTTTTGTTTAGCATCTTTCAGGATGTAGCCTTGAACTACTGGTGATTCAACTTTATCGAATGTTGTATCTCCATCTTTAGCTGTCCAGTTGCCGTAAGTGATTTCACCTGTTACAGAATTAATCTTACCTTCACGAGTGAATGTAACTTTATCTGTTACTTTCTGAGCTACTTCCTCACCTTTTTCGTTAACGGATGTGATTGTACGGTTCACGTGGCGAGTTGTATCAATCTGTTTAATGAGATCTTCTGTCCATTTTGGTCCATCAGGGTTGTTAGGATCGATTGGATCACCTGGTTTTGGTTTATTTGGATCATTTGGATTTTCTGGATCTACTGGTTTGATTGGTTCAACGTGTGGTTTAACCGTTACTACAAAGCTTTGATCTACTTTCGTATCTTTATCGAAGTTCTTATCTGTAGCTGTTGTGAATCCATCAGTTACGAGGTCATACCCTAGAGCTTTAAGTTCAGCAAGCTTAGCTACTGTTGAGTAATCAATTGGTTCTCCAGATTTACCTTCTAGGTTATCTGTGTGAAGTACTGTTCCTGTTCCTTCTACAACATAAGTTACTGTTGCTTTTTGAGAATCTTTCTCATAAGTGATTACAGTATCTTCTGTTGGGTTTTCAGGTGTTGGTGGAACATATCCTTTACTTGGATCGTTTGGATCTACTGGTTTCAGTGGGTTTCCATTTGAATCTTTTGGAGTTGTTCCTGGCACTTGAGGAATCACTGTTGTTGGTGTTCCTGGTTTTGTTGGATCTGTTGGATCGTTTGGATATTGAGGTTTATCAAGTTTTGGTTCCTCGAATCCTTCTGGTACTTTTGGTACCCATGAACCAAGTTTAGTGTAGACAACTTCGATATTTTCATCTTTAGAGTCTACCGTTAATCCTGTTGTAGCTGCTACTTCTTTTTGTTTAGCATCTTTCAGGATGTAGCCTTGAACTACTGGTGATTCAACTTTATCGAATGTTGTATCTCCATCTTTAGCTGTCCAGTTGCCGTAAGTGATTTCACCTGTTACAGAATTAATCTTACCTTCACGAGTGAATGTAACTTTATCTGTTACTTTCTGAGCTACTTCCTCACCTTTTTCGTTAACGGATGTGATTGTACGGTTCACGTGGCGAGTTGTATCAATCTGTTTAATGAGATCTTCTGTCCATTTTGGTCCATCAGGGTTGTTAGGATCGATTGGATCACCTGGTTTTGGTTTATTTGGATCATTTGGATTTTCTGGATCTACTGGTTTGATTGGTTCAACGTGTGGTTTAACCGTTACTACAAAGCTTTGATCTACTTTCGTATCTTTATCGAAGTTCTTATCTGTAGCTGTTGTGAATCCATCAGTTACGAGGTCATACCCTAGAGCTTTAAGTTCAGCAAGCTTAGCTACTGTTGAGTAATCAATTGGTTCTCCAGATTTACCTTCTAGGTTATCTGTGTGAAGTACTGTTCCTGTTCCTTCTACAACATAAGTTACTGTTGCTTTTTGAGTATCTGCTGTATAGGTGATCGTTGTATCTTTACCAATATCAGAAGGTATTGGCGGAATATAGCCCTTAGTACGGTCATCGGGATCAACTGGCACCAAAGGAGTCCCCATATGGTCTTTAGGTGTATAGCCAGGAAGAAAATCAATAAACGGGTAACCAGGCACAGATGAATCAGCAATCTTAGTAGGGTCAATAGGATCATTGGGATAAATAATTGATTTTGTCGAGCCATCAGGATTAGAGACGACCCAGTTGCCGAGCTTTCTGTAAACATACTTAACATCAGAGGTTTGTGGAATATATGGATTTTTAATTGCGACTGTCGTATAACCTACTTGATACTTTATCACAGGATCTGAGGGCTTTATATTTGTATATGTCTTGAGAACTTTTCCATCTTGAGCAATTGAAGCAGACATTGTTCCATCTGAACCAGTCTGAGTGTAAGTAACAACTATTCCATCATGAAAGTCTTTAACATAACTAGCACCAATCTCTCCGAATGGTGACATAACGCCATTTGAATTAGAAGGTGCAGTAGCATAGTAACCATTTATAAGTATGGGACTCGTCGTATATTTTTGGCCAACTAACCCTTTTTGTGTATAAGGAACAACCGGATTACCATTACTGTCGGTGATTTGCTTGCCATCTTTATCAACAAAATAGGTTGTTTGTGTGATCAATTTGGGTACCATATAGGATAGTTTATTGTAGTAGCCAGTATCATATTTACTAACAATATATTTAACAGCAAGAGGATCTCTTAAACTTTCAACCATCGCATAATAAGTATCATTATAGTAGGTAATACTATCAAATACAGCAGATGGTACCTTAGTATTTTGATTTAAAGTGTATTGTTTTAAAACTTTATTTGATGGCGATAATTCCGTTACATAAACAATTCCATCGCCCGTTCGATTAGTTGAAAGAACAATCTGGTTTCCATAATATGTTTGCACCCATTCATAACTGTAATGAGATTTATCTGGATCAATCCACATTCCAGATGGATAATCTGGATCACTAACTGAGAAACCCGTATTGGTAACTGAACCTGACAATACCTTTCTATCGTAGTTTTGAGCAAACTTAGTTGTATCTATTGCACTTCTTTTGACTCTTCGTCTTTGGTTAATAGAATCTGTATTCTCTCTATTACCACGCTTGTTATTATCCACTGTTTCCACAGAATTTGCATACTTTGCATTTGTCTTAACTGCAGTGCCGGCGGTACCTGGAGTACCATTAGTTGTATAAATTTCAGTTGGTCTTAATTTCTTTTCAGCAGTATTTGATTCAGTTACAGCTGTGCTCAAAGCTGATACAGTTTCTGCTTGTGCATCTACATCGGCTTGACTAGCATCTGTATTCGCTAGAGTTGCTTTAGTTGCTGCCTTTGTAGCTGCAACTTCTGATTTCACTTCTGTAGCTTTTTCAGTTTCTGGATTCACAGTTTCTGGCTTCATAGTCTCTGAATTCACAGTCTCTGGATTCACAGTTTCTGGCTTCACAGTCTCTGGATTCACAGTTTCTGGCTTCATAGTCTCTGGACTCACAGTTTCTGGCTTCACAGTTTCTACTGTTTCTGCTTTAGGCTCAGCCTTTTCCGTCTCCTTGTCACCTTGACTAGAAGCAGATGTTGTAATAGCTGTTTCAGCTGATTGTACTTCCGTCGCTGATACTACGCCATTACCTAAGAACATTAAACCAACAGCAATTGCTACTGATGCTGCTCCAAAGCTGAACTTACGAATACCGTAACGAATGTACTTCTCTGTTCGAAAATCTTGTTGTTTCCCTCGCATATGAGTAATAACCCCCTTATAAATTGTTTTATTTTTCAAAATACTTAATTTTTTAAAAAAAAACGATAATTTTAAAATTTAATGTAACAATGTTTTTATGCCGAAACTATATACTTTGAAAATAATTTAATCGTATCACACTTCCGTATTAGGTAGTGTAAAATAAGTTGTGTAAACACAAAAAGGAATAAATCCGTTATAGTAGAGTTGCAAAACATTACTAGAAAGAGATTTATTCCTATGACTCAGTTTACCACAGAACTACTTAACTTCCTAGCCCAAAAGCAAGATATTGATGAATTTTTCCGTACTTCTCTTGAAACAGCAATGAATGATCTGCTTCAAGCAGAGTTATCAGCCTTTTTAGGGTATGAACCTTACGATAAATTAGGCTATAATTCTGGGAATAGTCGTAACGGAAGCTATGCACGGAAATTCGAAACCAAATATGGGACTGTTCAGTTGAGTATTCCTAGAGATCGTAATGGGAACTTTAGTCCAGCTTTGCTTCCCGCTTATGGACGTCGAGATGACCACTTGGAAGAGATGGTTATCAAACTCTATCAAACCGGTGTAACGACTCGAGAAATTAGTGATATCATCGAGCGAATGTATGGTCATCACTATAGTCCTGCCACAATTTCTAATATCTCAAAAGCAACTCAGGAGAATGTCGCTACTTTTCATGAGCGAAGCTTAGAAGCCAATTACTCTGTTTTATTTCTTGACGGAACCTATCTCCCCTTAAGACGTGGAACCGTTAGTAAAGAATGTATTCATATCGCACTTGGCATTACACCAGAAGGACAGAAGGCTGTTCTTGGATATGAAATCGCCCCAAATGAAAACAATGCTTCTTGGTCCACCCTGTTAGACAAGCTTCAAAACCAAGGAATCCAACAGGTTTCTCTTGTAGTGACCGATGGCTTCAAGGGGCTTGAACAGATTATCAATCAGGCTTACCCATTAGCTAAACAACAACGTTGCTTAATTCATATTAGTCGAAATCTAGCTAGTAAAGTGAAACGAGCAGATAGAGCGGTTATTCTGGAGCAATTTAAAACGATTTATCGTGCTGAAAATTTAGAAATGGCAGTGCAAATTTTAGAGAACTTTATCGCCGAATGGAAACCAAAGTATAGGAAAGTCATGGAAAGTCTGGAGAATACGGATAATCTTTTAACTTTTTATCAGTTTCCCTACCAGATTTGGCATAGCATTTATTCGACAAACCTCATTGAGTCTCTTAACAAAGAAATCAAACGTCAAACGAAAAAGAAGGTTCTTTTTCCTAACGAGGAGGCTCTGGAACGTTATTTAGTTACCCTGTTTGAAGATTATAATTTCAAGCAAAATCAACGCATCCATAAAGGGTTTGGCCAATGTGCTGACACACTTGAAAGCTTATTTGATTAACATTCTTCAACTCTACTTGAGTGTTTACACATAATTATTGACAGTATCCCGTATTATAAGCAAATTTTCCATTTAAAATTTAGACTATAATAACTAAATTTTATTTTTCAAAAATTATTTATAGTAGTAATTATATTTTTGTTTTTAAGTATCTACATTTTTTTGTAATATTAAAATAATTTTTACCATTTTATAAAAAGTTAGCCAACTCATTTTCAGAAAACATTTGTAAATTTCAAAAAACCAATGATTTTTGGCTCTATAATTTCTGTAGTGGGTAAAACTACTGTAGAGATTATAGAGCTTTTTGAGTGTACACTAAAAGTCCCATAAGAACTATAATGAAAAGTGACAAAACTACCATTAGGAAGAACTTATGAGACCTATTAAGAATACCACAGAATTAATCGGAATTAAAGACCAAAATATCAAGATTTCACTTGTTTTTGAAACTGATACTCATATCGAGATTCAAGCAAAACTCGATTACCCTGCACCATCATGTCCTCACTGCCATGGAAAGATGATCAAGTACGACTTTCAAAAGCCTTCTAAAATCCCTCTTCTCGAGCAAGCGGGAACGCCAACTCTACTACGTCTGAAAAAACGTCGTTTCCAGTGTAAAAGTTGTAGAAGAGTCACGGTAGCTGAGACATCTATCGTTGAGAAAAACTGCCAAATCTCCAATCTAGTCCGACAAAAAGTTACACAGCTTCTAACTGAGAAGGTGTCACTAACTGATATTGCAAGAAGACTTCGCGTGTCGACGTCCACTGTCTATCGTAAGCTTGATCAGTTCACTTTCAAGGAACATTATGACAAACTCCCTGCTGTTATGTCCTGGGATGAGTTTGGGTTCAAGAAAGGGGAATTGGCTTTTGTGGCGCAGAATTATGAGACAAACCAACTCATAACCATCCTTGATAATCGCCGCCAAACTACTATACGAAACTACTTTTTGAAGTATCCATTGAAAGTCCGGCAACAGGTACAGTTTATCACGATGGATATGTCTGGAGCTTATATTCCACTGGCTCGCAAGCTCTTTCCAAACGCAAAAATCGTTCTTGATCGTTTCCACATCATCCAGCACCTTGGACGTGCCTTTTTAAAGACTAGAATTGCAATTATGAACCAGTTCGATAAGAAGTCACTACCCTATCGAGCCTTGAAAAATCACTGGCGACTCTTCCAAAAGGACAGCTGTAAGTTATCTCTCAACTCTTTCTATTCAAAGACTTTCCGCCAAACTTTAGCACCACATGAAGTTGTTAAGAAGACACTAGTCTTTTCAAAAGAGCTTACTGACTACTATACACTTTATCAGCTTTTGCTTTTTCACTTTCAGGAGAAGAGAGTAGGTGAGTTCTTTGACCTGATAGAGGAAAATAGAAGCAAGGTCAATCACTATTTTCAAACGGTCTTTAGGACTTTTCTTAGACACAAGCAATACATCCAAAATGCACTAGAAACAGACTATTCAAACGCAAAACTTGAAGCGACTAATAAGTTAATTAAAGACATTAAACGCTTGGGCTTCGGTTTTAGAAACTTCATCAACTTTAAGAAACGTGTCTTCATCACACTGAACATACATAAAAAGAGGACCTATCCGGTCCTCTCTAGATGTTAGCTTTTCGTCACCCACTACAGTTGACAAAGAGCCTGATTTTTACATCATTGGTTTTCTATTATATTCGTTTATCAGAAAGATTTAATTAATCTTCCTTCTTACGAGCTACAAGACCAAATCCACTCAATACTCCAAGAAGTCCAAGTGCTGCTAGGCTAGCATTGTCTTCTGTACCTGTATTTGGCAACTCTTTTTGACCTTCAACATCTTTTGGTGTTGCTGGTTGACTTGGTTCAACCGGTCTTGGAGTCGGCATTTCAACATTTTTGAAGATATGTTTGATATTTCCATTTGGATCAGTCACAGTCTTCACATATTCGTAACCTGAAACTGTTCCCGGTTCTTTAGAGCCTGGTTCAGTTGGTTTCAATGGATTTCCATTGTCATCAGCCCAAGTAGTTGTACTTTGCTTACCTGGAGTTGGTTGAGGAAAAGGTGAAGGTTGTTGGAGCTGGTGTTGAAACTTTCTCATAAACGTGTTCGATGTCGCCATTTGGAAGGGTCTTAGTTTCTACAAAGCGGTAGCCTGGGATATCTTTCTTAGGTTGTTCGCCGTCTTCTGTTGGATAGTTTGGAATTTCGTTACCATCTTTATCCTTATAACTTGCCTTAACTTTTTCGTAGACGTGCTCTGTATCTCCGTTTGGAAGTGTCTTAGTTTCTACAAAGCGGTAACCTGGAATATCTTTCTTAGGAGTTGTACCTTCCTTAGTAGTTGTTCCTGGAATTACATTGCCATCTTTATCTTTGTAAGTTGTTATGACTTTTTCATAGATATGTCTTGTATTTCCTTTTTCGTCTACTTCAGTTTTAACAATCTTGTATCCTGGGATATCTTTAGTAGGTTTAGTTCCATCTTCTGTTGGTGAAAGTGAGTTACCCTCTTTATCAACGAATGAAGTATCAGGATGAACTTTTGGTGTGTAAGTAGCTGTTACTGGCATTCCGTTCTTACCTACACGTTTAACTGTTACTCCTGTTGCTTTACCTACGAAGTCAGGTTCTGGTGTGAAGGTTACTTTACTGTTTTCATCGATTGTATATATACCTTCGTCTGGTACTTTCTTCTCAGTTGTTCCATCGTCAAATGTTCGTTTAACAGTTTCATCAATTGGTACATTTGGATTTCCTAGGATGAAGACTGGTGTCCCTGTTTGTGGTTGTCCTTTAGGTCCTTCAGATTCTGCAGGTGTTCCTTCTGGTGTTACTGGTGTAACTGTTGGTATGTATGTTCTGGTATAGTAAATTTGTAACACTCTCCTACCTAATAAGTTAAACTATTCATTAGAATAGGAGACATAACATGAAACACTATCCAGACGAAACACGACAAAAAATTGTTCGACTACACATTCAAGACGGACGAACATTAAAAAGCTTAGCTTGCTGAGCATAGCCAATTTATGCATCAAGATTCCCAATGTATCTAAAAACGCCAAATATAAGGTTTTATCCAAACTCATTATATAGCAAGAAATCTTCATTGTTCCTATTGGTTCTTTTAAAAGTGTGGCCAATTCGGGGCAAAATTTAAAGTTTAGTTTGCCACAAATAATAATTGTCATTTTATAATATTCCTACTTGATTGTTTTTTATAGGTAAAGAAAAAAGATAAAATGACATTCATAAATTTTTAAAACCATAAGAATAGACACCCAATCATTAATAAATGAATAAGAAGGCGGATACAATGGTGAGTATAATTAATTTTCTTTCCACTTTTCTTTCTATCAGAGAAAAAGCTAACCGAAATTAATAACAAAATCATTGATATCAATAGCTTTAGAACAATATTCGAATAAGATAATCCAAACAACGCTGAGAAACATAAAATAAAAACTAAGACCACTGAAACAGTTGATACTCCCAGCTTCTTCTTATGTCCAAAGTAAGTTGAAAGCAATAAAATAATAGAATAAGTAAAAATAACGTAATTCATTGATTCGCCTCTATTGTTATATAATAATTCTAATATTATTTGATAATATATATATTACCACAATTAGAGATAAAATGAAAAACACATCCCAAATATATGTTTTAAAACTGTTTCTCCTAACTACTTCCTTAAAAGTCAAATTCTTTCTCATTCCAAAATAGTAAATCAGCACAAAATTAATGAAAAATAACTTCGTTGATTTATCAAAAAGAGTATATGTGACACCCCAATAAAAATTACTAGTACTATTAAAAACCTTTTCAACACATTAAGTGATACACTAATAATAAATAGAATTAATGACAGGAGATTATTATGTTTTTAGCTATTAAAGAGATGCTACATGAAAAATTGCGTTATAGCCTAATAGTGGCACTTATATTTTTAGTAAGTTATCTTTTGATTATTCTTACTGGTTTAGCCACTGGTTTAGCTAACCTAAACAAAGCGGCAATTAACGAGTGGGATGCTTCAAGTATTGTCTTAAATAGTGATTCTGAAGGACGTTTACAACAATCTTTTCTTTCACAAGATCAGGTTGCTAGTTTACCCAATAATGGTACCAGAATTTCACAGTATAGTACACTTGTAAAATCAGAAAATGGATTAAAAGAGAATACTCAATTAGTAGCTCTTGATTCCAAATCGTTCATATTTAAAAAATTGAAAATAACAAGTGGTAGTAAAAATGTCCGAAACAATGCCGGCGTCGTATCGGATAAATTCAAACGTGATGGATTCAAAATCGGTGACCACTTGTTAGTTGCTAATTCATCATTGAGGATTAAAATTACAGGTTTTACACCCAGGGCAACTTTAAGTGCTCTTCCCGTGGTTTATATTTCACCAGACACTATTCAATCACTGAATAAAGGTGTAACAAATGCTGTGGTATTCAAGAATACGTTAAATAATTCAAAAATACCAAAAGGGACTATTCAGTTAAGCATTGACTCATTTATTAATAAATTACCCGGATATAGTGCACAACAACTCACATTCAACTTCATGATTGGTTTTTTGTATATTATTATTCTAATTGTTATTTCAATTTTCTTGTATATTCTGACCGTTCAAAAATTACCTAACTTAGGTGTCTTGAAGGCGCAAGGAGTCTCAACGCAATATCTTGTTTTGAGTACGTTATTTCAATCATTTATTATGTCAGTTATTGGCGTTATTATAGCCATTATATTAGGTGAAATAACAGCTATTACGTTACCCAGCGAGGTACCCATTGTCATCGATAAAAGTAATATTATTGTAACTGGAATCGGTATTATTATTATGTCCTTGTTGGGTGCGTTGATACCAATTCGCCAAATTGCCAAAGTTGATCCTTACAAAATTATTGGAGGTTAATTTCATGTCAAATCTCATTTTCGACTCAGTCACAAAAATTTTTGGTGAGGGGGGTAGTAAGTACGTAGCACTAGAAAATATTAATTTCGAAGCAGAAAGCGGTCAGCTTATTTTAGTTGTAGGGCCATCAGGATCAGGAAAAACTACATTTTTGACTATAGCAGGCGGACTACAGACACCAACTAATGGTGACGTAAAAATAAATGACAGTACAATTAACAGTTTGTCCAAAAAACAACAAACAAAATTAAGATTGGAAAAAATAGGATTTATTTTACAATCTTATAACTTAGTCCCATTTTTAACGGTCGAAGAACAGTTTAAATTCGTAGATAAACTAAAAAAACAAAATTTGACTGAACAAAAATTGCATGAGCTTCTTTCTGATTTAGGACTTTTAGAACTGCTAAAAAAATATCCTAATCAACTTTCTGGTGGACAAAAGCAGCGTGTGGCAATTGCTAGAGCATTATACACTGATCCTGACTATATTTTAGCAGATGAACCCACAGCCGCATTAGATACAGATAGATCCATGAAAGTAATCGAGTTACTCAGAGATTTAGCGCACAAAAGAAATAAAATTATTATTGTAGTTACTCATGACTTAAGGTTAAAAGATATGGCAGACAAAGTTTATCAGATAATTGACGGTAAAATGACAATCCTGGAGAAGTAATTTAATTTATGACTAAAAATCAGCAAAAATATAATTATGACTAAGGAATATATTATTAACTAACCCTTAATAAAGCAATTCATGCTCAGCATTGTAATCCATCTAAACTGATACTTCATTCAGATCTAGGTGTACAATTCACCTCACTAGAATTTACGAGATTTTGTTCATCATTGGGCATTTCTCAAAGTATGAGTCGTGCGGGTACTCCGTATGATAATGCTCCAATGGAACGTTATTACAATACATTAAAAGCTGAAGAAGTTTATCAACATCGGTATGATACCATCGAGGAACTGGACCAAGCTATAAACGACTTTGCCTATGTTTGGTATAATCAAATTAGACCTCATTCTTATAATAACCACCTAACACCTCTAGAAAAACGATTGAAATAATTTTATTTAGTCAATGGTGTTACAAAAATGCTTGACCAGGACAGAACCACTACCATGATAACTTAATTCCACTCTATCACCCTCCTATAACTATAATAAAAGTTAGGATTTTATCTAAGCATTATTTATGATTATTTTAACACAAGACAATATTTATAATTCAGTTTGATGAAGAAAAATAATTATTTCAGAATCTTCTCTTTGATACTTTTAATTGACAATGACAAAACTATCATATAAAAAGAAGTGGCAGAAATATACTGATTTCCTCTTTTCATTGTTGCAAATTAGTTTACTTCGCAATCTAATCCTTGATGGTTATAAACGGCTCTATAATTTCTGTAGTGGGTAAATCCACCATGGAAATTATGGAGCCTTTTTGAGTATATACAAAAAGTCCCATATGACCTATAATAAAAAGTGCTCAAACTATCATTTTAGAAAGACTCATATGGAACAACTAAATCTTATCACAAATTTTCTCAGAATTAAAGACAAAAATATCACTATCACTGATGAATATGATATGGGAACTCACTTAGAACTCCACGGTCACTTGGATTACACAGCCCCTAAATGTCCTTCTAGTAAGGGACAAATGGCTAAATATGATTTCCAGAAAGCCTCTAAAATCCCCTACCTAGAAACAGCTGGCTATCCCTTACTTATCCGTCTTCGAAAGCGTCGTTTCAAGTGTAAAGATTGCGGAAAAATGGCGGTCGCTGAAACTCCTCTTGTCAAGAAGAACCACCAAATCTCTGTCGCTGTTAACCAGAAAATCGCACAATTACTCATCGAAAATCAAGCAATGAAACATATTGCACACAGGCTATCAATTTCAACATCGTCAGTTATGAGAAAGCTAAATGAGTTCAAGTTTGAAACGGATTGGAATACCCTACCTGAGGTGATGAGTTGGGACGAGTATGCCTTCAAGAAGGGGAAAATGAGCTTCATCGCTCAAGATTTCGACTCCCTAAATGTCATCGCCATTCTCGACGGAAGAACCCAAGCAACCATCCGAAACCACTTTCTACGCTATCCTAGAAAGGTTAGAAATCGGGTCAAAGTGATTTACCATGGATATGTTTAGTCCCTACTATCAACTTGCTAAACAGCTTTTTCCGAATGCAAAAATTGTACTCGATCGCTTTCATATCGTGCAACACCTTAGTCGTGCTATGAACCGTGTCCGTATTCAAATTATGAATCAATTCGACAGAAAATCGCAGGAATACCAAGCCTTGAAACGTTACTGGAAATTGATACAACAAGATAGCCGTAAACTCAGCGATAAACGATTTTATCGTCCTATGTTTCGAATGCATTTGACTAACAAGGAAATCCAAGAAAAACTCCTATCCTACTCAGATGAACTCAGACAGCACTATGAACTCTATCAATTTCTCTTGTTCCATTTCCAAGAGAAAAACTCAGATCATTTCTTCAGTCTCATCGAACAGGAAATAGCCACTGTTAATCCTATTTTCCAGACGGTATTTAAGACATTTTTAAAGGATAAAGACAAGGTTTTAAACGCCATGGAATTGCCTTATTCCAACGCCAAACTGGAAGCTACCAATAATCTCATCAAAGTCATTAAGAGAAACGCCTTTGGTTTCAGGAACTTTGAAAACTTTAAAAAACGGATTTTGATTGCATTGAACATAAAGAAAGAGAGGACGAAGTTCGTCCTCTCTAGGTGTTAGCTTTTAATCTACCCACTACAGTTAACAAAGAGCCTTATAAACAAACCCCACCAAGATTAAATCTTTGGGGGGGTGATGGGGAATAATAACATTCCCCCGATTTTTTATCGCTCTAAGCAATTCTAAAACCTTGATTTAATAGGCTTCCGCAATCAAATTGCGATACTCTATTATTTAAGAGTAACTGAAGCTCCAGCTTCTTCAAGTTTAGCTTTGATTTCTTCAGCTTCAGCTGCAGAAACACCTTCTTTAATAACCGATGGTGCACCGTCAACGATAGCTTTAGCTTCTTTAAGACCTTCGCCTGTGATTTCACGTACAACTTTGATAACGCCAACTTTTTTGTCACCTGCAGATGTCAATTCAACGTCGAATGAATCTTTAGCAGCACCAGCGTCAGCAGCACCATCTGCAGCAGCAGCTACAGGAGCAGCAGCAGTTACGCCAAACTCTTCTTCGATAGCTTTTACAAGGTCGTTCAATTCAAGGATTGAAGCTTCTTTAATTTCAGCAATAATGTTTTCAATGTTCAATGCCATTGTGATTTCCTCCAAATGTGTTTTTTAATATAGTGTTTTAAACGTAGCTTAGGCTACGAGTTGTAAAGATGGGCTTATGCAGCACCGTCTTCTTTGCTTTCTGCAACCGCTTTGACAGCGTATGCAACGTTGCGCACTGGCGCTTGAAGTACAGAAAGGAGCATAGAAAGCATACCTTCTTTGTTTGGAAGTGATGCAAGAGCGTTGATTTCTTCGACTGAAGTGAACGCGCCGTCAACAACACCACCTTTGATTTCAAGAGCTTCTGCGTCTTTAGCAAATTCGCTAATAACTTTTGCTGGTGCGATAACATCTTCGTTTGAGAATGCTACTGCAGATGGACCAACGAAAAGTTTTTTAAGGTCTTCAAGACCTGCTTTTTCAGCTGCACGGCTCAAGATAGAGTTTTTGATAACTTTAAATTCAACGCCTGATTCACGAAGATTACGACGAAGAACTGTATCTTGGTCAACTGTAAGTCCACGAGAGTCAACAACAACGATAGATGCTGCTGCTTTCATTTTATCAGCGACAATAGCAACTTGTTCAGCTTTCTTAGCAATAATAGCTTCACTCATTAGTAGTTTTACCTCCGTTTTTATTTTTGGGCTAGGCACAAAAAAACCGTACCTAAACCTAGACACGAAAGTACAATACGTCACAAAAAAATAGTTACGTTTTGTGCCTCGGTTGGATGTTTACGAGTCTAGCTCCCCAACTGTCTTAGGTCAGTTTTTTTCAAACCTTATATAGAATACCATTACCTGAATCAGACGTCAAGAGAAAAATACAACTTTTTTGGATTTTTTCTCTATCTTTTTTGAACATCATAAAGCCTCTAAAAATCCAAAGATTCAAGAGGTCTTTTCTAATCATATCTAAGAGCTTCGAAAGGATCGAGTTTTGATGCCTTATTTGCCGGCAGGATTCCTACGCCTGCTGAGAAGCCTATTCTTCCCATGGCTACGCCAAGAGAGACCGTCTCTTTAAGATCCATTGCATTCCCAATTATTCCAACTACAAGGGCCGCAAAACCTAGACCAATCAGGCCATCCAGGATGGTAAAGACCATCGGTTCAATCAAAAACGAGTCAAGATTTTACGACATATGGAGCCTAAAACGTTACGAAGACCAATCTCTCGTGTCCACTCAGTTACTGAAACCAACATGATATTCATAACACTAATCACACCAACTAATAATGAGATCGCAGAAATATCACCGACAACAGTGGTAATGATCCCAATAATCGTGTTGACCTGATCTAAGGCTGAACTCATATCTGCTGACTTGTACTCTCTATTGTCACCTTGGGACAAGTGGGTCAAGCGTTTAGCGACATCCTTAGCGACACTGCTACTATTTTTCACATCGGTCACATGGAAACAAATCTGACCATTAGGATCAGTATTATTCTCAGCTGCTAACTAGATATTGGCCACAAGAGCTGTCCCAATTTCACCAGAGGAACCAATCGCTGTGTCAGTGTTTCTTATAGACACCAATCACACGACAATCATTGTTACCAACAGTAACTACTTGATTAAGGGCATCCTCATTGGTCTCAAAGAATTTTTTAACTACCATCTGATCAATGACAATGACACGCGAAAAGTTTTTGTAATCATTGTCTTGCAAGGAACGTCCTGCCAGCATCCCTAACTTTTTAGCTTTAAAGTAACCCTGACTGGCACCTGTGATATTAACATTCTTCACAGTTTTTTTTGGAGGGAGATAGAGGACGTTAGGTTGTTGGTCACAAAATTACTATCGATACCTGGCGTCTGCTTGGCCACTTGCTCTAGCCAAACTTATTTAACCAGTTTGGTAGGTTTTGCCAAATCTGCATAAGCAGGATCTAGCTCCCCAGCCTTTAGTGTCTCTCCATCCTTAAAGGATTTTTCAGCCTTGGTAATAACTTTTTTGAACTTCTTTCAGCCCTGATGCAATTTTTGTTGCTTGGCATCGGCATTACCAAGTTTGACCCTAACTTGCTTGATTTTCTGAGTCTCATCATCGTAAAGCCAGACATAGTTGTCAGTTCCTTTCTTGCTCACAGCAGTTACAGGAACCAACAAGACATCATCATTTGTCACTTAAAGATATACATTAAAACATTGCTTAAGTTTGCCGATGGAGCTAGTCAATTGAACCTTATATTCATACTGGGAACCTGACTGACCTGAATTGCCAGATGTCCCATCTGACTGACTGGCATTTTGCTTAGGATAATTGGAAACGTAGCTGACTTTACCTGTCCAAGTTTGATCTGGGTATACTTTGGAAGCAATCTTGACCTTTTAACCTATTGAAATATTTGGAATGTCATATTCTGTTAAGGTCCCTTGAATCTCAAATTAGCCCTCACTTGTCACATGAACTAGGGTTTGGCTCTCTTTTGAAGCAGGGTCCACAGAGTCCGCAACTTCTACGACTGTTCCATTAGCATCTGAAACAATCACTGTTTGGTTGAGAACATCTTGTGCCTTTTCTAGCTCTGATGCTGCATTGGCAATGGCATCATTATAATCTTGCAAGGTTTGGTAATTACTTGCCTCGGTTTTCTGACACTGTTGAGGACTAACGGTAGTTGTCGAATCATCCTCATCCGAATCACTAGTTGTTTGTGCTGAAGCCGCAGGAGCCGTTCCATACTGTTGGAAAAAATTGCAGTCACGATCTTGCCATATTATAAGCACGACTATCTGTATCATAGGCTGCTTAGGCTGATGTGCTGTCATATTGGATCAATTGCTGAGCAACACTAATTTTCTCACCAACATAGACTGTCACAGATGCATTTCGTCCAATAGTATTGTCAAAATAAACGTACTGTTCCGATTCTGCCCTCACCATACCAATTAGAAGAGCGGACTAGGCAAGTTGTTCCTTTTTTACCTTCAATAATCCAAACTCTTTTTTTATTTTTAAATAACTTTGGACTGATTTTCTTTCGCATAAGTCTCTCTTTTTTGTATTATATGAATAAAACAATTGCAATACTTTTAACTTTAAGTGTCAATGGCCTTCGCTTACATCCATGACACCATAATGCAGCTTTTGATTGGGCCGAACCTGGCGTTCAAAACCAAGTTCTTCAAAAACGGTATCTCGAAAATGTGCCTTGATGATAATTTTTTCCCGTGCAACACGTTTAGCTTCTTTTAGCCATTCTTCTGTCAGACGGCTACCATTAGCTAGAGGTTTGATAGCTTGTAGATTTTCTGATTCCTTGATGGTCTCTGAAAACATAGGATCGGCATAAATGATATCAAAAGAGTGATCATCCTGAGATTTCAAAAAGGATAGGCTATCGCTCTTAATAGCTTTAATAGACCGCATGGCCTTTTCAAGCTGCTTATCATCCGTCTGATAAGAGGCAAGACCACGAGAAACCACCTGAAAAATCACATCTTGACTCTCAAGGGCAGTCACCTGATTTCCCGCTGCTGCCATCACTAGGCTATCAGAAGCCAGACCCATAGTCGTGTCAAGAATAGACTTGGGAGATTGCCCCAAAAGACTAATTAAAGCATCATGTGGAGCCTTAAGCCGAAGGACAGCCGTATCTGGATGAAAGGTCAACTCACTGGCATCTGCATTGACAAAAGACAATCTGTCCTTATATAGAAGATAAAAGGGGCCAAATCGTTCCAGACATTTGGATAAAGACAACTTGCGTCGTGGCTGATAGTCAGCTCCTAGTTCGCTAGCTAATTCTTGAGCACGTGCAATTAAGGACTCGTTTTCACGTAAAGATGTCGTAATAATCATGTTTCTAGTATAGCAGAATCTTAGGAAACAAAACTATAGCCTAAGCTTTCATTTTTAACTTCTTAGCTTACATTCGTGTAAGAAAAAAGCCCCAGCAAAGCTGAGACTCAATATTGTGTTTAGATAGCTTCTGTTGTAAAGCTGCGGCTTTCAAGCACACGCACCATAGCATCTGCTGTATCAAGGGCTGTGAAGAGTGGAATTCCTGCTTCAATAGCTGAACTACGGATAGCTGCTCCATCTTCGTCATAAGTACGTTTGTTACCAACTGTATTGATAATAGCTTGTGCTTTACCTGTACGAACGAGGGCTGGAATGTCATTGTCATCGTTTTCACCCAACTTGTTAACAAGCGTTGCGTGAACCCCGTGTTCATTCAAGAACTTAGCTGTTCCTTCAGTTGCGTAGATACCATAACCGATAGCATCGAAACGACGAGCCAAGTCAAGGGCTTCTTCTTTGGTATCGTCATGAATAGTAAAGATGACGTTACCAAAGGTTGGCAAGTGGAGGTAAGATGCTTCAAAGGCTTTATAGAGCGCTTTTTCAAGAGTCACATCTGTACCCATAACTTCACCAGTTGATTTCATTTCAGGTCCAAGGAGACTATCTACCTGAGCCAATTTTGTGAATGAAAAGACTGGTGCTTTGACATGGACATGGTTACTTTCTGGATAAAGACCATCTTTGTAACCTTGCTCAGCCAATGATTTACCAAGAATCAAGTTTGTAGCAACTTGAGCCATTGGGATATCAGTCACCTTAGACAAGAATGGTACTGTACGGCTGGCACGTGGGTTAACCTCGATAACATAGACTGTTTCGTCCTTAATAACGAACTGGATGTTCATCATACCGATACAGTTAAGACCGATAGCCAAACGTTTCGTGTAATCAGCGATAGTCTCTTGGATTTTCTTAGAAAGAGTTTGTGGTGGGTAAACCGCCATTGAGTCCCCTGAGTGAACCCCCGCACGTTCGATGTGTTCCATAATACCTGGAATTAAGACATCCTTACCATCAGAGATGGCATCCACTTCACACTCACGTCCTATGATATAGCTATCAACAAGGACTGGGTGGTCTGGACTAGCCTTAACGGCTGTGCGCATGTAAGAACGAAGGTCATCTTCATTTTCAACAATTTCCATAGCACGTCCACCCAAAACGTATGATGGACGAACAAGAACTGGGAAACCAATCTTACGAGCCGCTTCAACTGCTTCTTCTTCATTTGTCGCTGTTTGTCCTGGTGGTTGTGGAATGTCAAGATCTTTAAGAGCCTGTTCGAAGAGGTCACGGTCTTCTGCACGGTCAAGGTCAGCAACCTGTGTACCCAAGATTTTCACACCTGCTTTAGACAATGGCTCTGCCAAGTTGATGGCTGTTTGTCCACCAAACTGAACCACCACACCCTTAGGTTGTTCCAATTCAATAACGTTCATCACGTCTTCGAAGGTCAATGGTTCAAAGTAGAGTTTGTCTGACACTGAGAAGTCTGTTGAAACTGTCTCAGGGTTAGAGTTCATGATGATGGCTTCGTAGCCAGCAGCTTGGATAGCTTTTACAGAGTGAACTGTCGCATAGTCGAACTCAACCCCTTGTCCGATACGGATAGGACCTGAACCAAGAACGATGACCGATTCTTTATCAGATTTGATTGACTCATTTTCCCACTCGTAAGTTGAGTAAAAATATGGTGTTGATGATTCAAACTCAGCCGCACAAGTATCAACCATCTTGTAAACAGGAACAATGTTGTTTTCCAAACGTGTCGCACGTACTTGGTTAGCTGTTTGATTCCAAAGATCAGCAATCTTACGATCAGAGAAACCGTTACGTTTAGCTTCTTTCAAAACATCAACATCGCCTACGTGAGTAGCCAATTCTTGTTCCAATTCGAAGATGTGGAGCAATTTATCAAGGAAGAAGATATCAATCTTAGTCAACTCTGATAATTCTTCAATAGTGTAACCACGACGAATGGCCTCAGAAATATAGAAGAGGCGGTCGTCTTGAGCTTTAACAACTTTTTCAACCAAGGCATCGTCTGTTACTTCGGCAAGCTCAGACATTTCATTGTGGTAAACTCCGATTTCAAGTGAACGGCATGCTTTAAGAAGTGACTCTTCAATGTTACGACCGATAGCCATAACTTCACCTGTCGCTTTCATCTGAGTACCGAGACGACGTTCACCGTGTTCAAATTTATCAAATGGGAAACGTGGAATCTTAGCAACCACATAGTCAAGGGCTGGTTCAAACATGGCATAAGTTGTACCAGTGACTGGGTTAATCATTTCATCAAGTGTCAAACCAACAGCAATCTTAGCCGCCAATTTAGCGATTGGATAACCAGTGGCCTTTGAGGCAAGGGCTGATGAACGTGATACACGAGGGTTTACTTCGATAACATAGTACTTGAAGCTATGTGGGTCAAGCGCCAACTGGACGTTACAGCCACCCTCAATTTTAAGGGCACGGATAATCTTCAAGCTGGCATCACGAAGCATTTGGTTTTCAATATCTGATAAGGTTTGCGTTGGGGCAAATACGATTGAGTCCCCTGTGTGGATACCAACTGGGTCAAAGTTTTCCATGTTACATACCACAAGAGCATTGTCTTCGGCATCACGCATAACTTCGTATTCGATTTCTTTGAAACCAGCGATCGAACGCTCAATCAAACATTGGGTTACTGGTGACAATTTCAATCCATTTTCAGCGATTTCACGGAGTTCTTCTTCGTTAGCACACATACCACCACCAGTACCACCAAGGGTAAAGGCTGGACGAACGATAACTGGGTAGCCAATCTCTGTCGCAAAGGCAACTGCTTCTTCAACCGTATTTACAATTTCTGATTCTGGAATTGGTTGTTCCAACTCTTCCATCAATTGTTTGAAAAGGTCACGGTCTTCGGCTTGGTCAATGGCAGACAATTTTGTTCCCAAAAGCTCTACTCCAAGCTCATCAAGAATACCAGCTTTTGACAATTCCATGGCCATATTCAAACCAGTCTGTCCACCAAGTGTTGGCAATAGGGCATCAGGACGCTCTTTACGAAGAATACGTGTGACAAACTCAAGCGTAATAGGTTCAATGTAAACCTTGTCTGCGATTTCCTTATCAGTCATGATAGTCGCAGGGTTAGAGTTAACAAGAACAACACTGTAGCCTTCTTCTTTCAAAGCCAAGCAAGCTTGCGTACCAGCGTAGTCGAACTCAGCAGCCTGACCAATGATAATAGGACCAGACCCGATAACCATAATTTTTTTAATATCAGAACGTTTAGGCATATTTAAGATACAAAGGACGACCAGAAAGCGCTAGGATTTTAGGCAATCGTTGCAGGATGCCAGCATCCAAAACGATTGTTCTAAATTCCGAGCTTTCCGTCCGTGTTCAGTTTAAGATAATATTTTTAACATGACGCTTTTAACTTAATAAGGAATCTGTAACTCCTTGTAATCAAAGCAAGCATCACTAAAACTGAAAACAATACAGTTTAATTAGTCTCTTTAACTGAATACAAGTCCTTAATTCTCCTTTCTATTTGACAACTCTCTGGTTGTCATTAAATAAGGTAGTAGACTGGGGAAAACAAGGGTCACACCCCATTATAGTCACTAGACAGTTGCAATTAACGACGTGCATTTTCAGCTTGGAAAGCATCAATCAATTCTAAGAACTCATCAAAGAGATAGCTCGCATCGTGTGGACCAGGCGCTGCATCTGGGTGGAATTGCACTGAGAAGGCAGGGAAGTCACGGTGACGAACACCTTCAACTGATTTATCGTTAATCTCTTCGTGCGTTACCATGAGGCACTCTGGAAGTGTGTCACGGTCAATGGCATAACCATGGTTTTGGCTGGTGAAATCAACACGACCAGTCGCAATTTCACGAACCGCATGGTTAAATCCACGGTGACCAAACTTCATCTTGTAGGCCTTGGCACCATTCGCCAAACTAAACAACTGGTGACCCATACAAATACCAAAAATTGGGATTTTGCCTTGGATGCCACGAATCATATCAAGTGCATGAGGCACATCTTCAGGGTTACCTGGACCATTAGATAACATCACACCATCTGGATTGAGATGGAGAATTTCTTCAGCTGTGATGTCATGAGGAACAACCATCACATTACAATCACGTTTTGAGAATTCACGTAAGATTGAGTGCTTCAGACCAAAGTCAACCAAAACAATATTTTTACCAACACCAGGTGCTGGGTAGGCTGTCTTAGTCGATACCTGCTCAATATTGTTGGTTGGCAAAACAGTGGCACGCAATTGATCTTGCAAGTGCTCAATGCTGTCTCCAGGTTTAGCCAAAGTCGCCTTCATGGTACCATGTTGACGGATAATCTTAGTCAAAGCACGTGTATCAATACCAGAAACACCCGGGATGTTTTTAGCTTTCAAAAACTCATCCAAGGTCATTTGGTTACGCCAATTGCTGGCACGACGGCTAGCCTCTGAAACAACCACTCCCTTAGTTGTTGGCGTGATTGACTCATAGTCATCACGGTTAACCCCATAGTTTCCAACCAGTGGATAAGTAAAAGTCAAAATTTGACCGTTGTAAGACTGGTCAGTGATAGATTCTTGATAACCCGTCATACCAGTATTAAAGACGATTTCACCCGTCACATGCACATCAGCACCGAAGGCTTGACCTTCAAAAATAGTGCCGTCTTCTAAAATAAGTAAACGTTTTGCCATTATAGTAAATTGTTCCTTTCACTTAGAACAAGGCCCGTCTCAAGTCTAAAGCAAACAACAATAATGCAGCTGAGCCAAAAAGTAATTCGTTTGCACAAGGCTTAGGGCGTGTTCTTTTTCGTCTGATTCTCTCAGGAATCTGTTAACGTTGTTTACGCTTTGCCATTTAAAATAGCTTCGATAATCGCCATACGGACAAAGACTCCATTTTGCATCTGAGTAACGATACGTGCCTTAGGTGCCTCAACCAAGCTATCAGCAATTTCCACATCACGATTAACCGGAGCTGGGTGCATAATGATTGCTTGATCTGCTAACTTGGCATAACGTTCTTCAGTCAAACCATAGAGAGTATGGTACTCTTCTTTTGAAAATCCTTTGTCATTCCTATGACGTTCGTGCTGAACACGAAGCAACATGAGTACATTCAAGTCCTCAATGACGTCGTCAATGGCCACATGCTGACCATAAACATCAAACTCACTTGAATACCACTCTGTAGGGCCAGCAAAATAAATCTGTGCTCCCAAACGCTTGAGAATTCGCATATTTGACTTAGCTACACGCGAATGCGTAATATCGCCTGCAATACAAATCTTTAGATTTCCAAAAGTTCCGAACTCTTCATAAATTGTCATCAAATCAAGCAAACACTGACTTGGGTGTTGCCCAGAACCGTCACCACCATTAACAATAGAAGTCTGAATAGTCCTACTGTCAATCAACTGCTTGTAGTAATCGACTTCCGAGTGGCGAACCACACAGATATCAACACCCAAAGCAGACATCGTCAAAATCGTATCATAGAGGGTTTCACCCTTATTTACTGAGCTAGTCCCAGCATCAAACTCAATCACGTCCAATCCAAGTTTTTTCTCAGCTACTTCAAAGGACTTATGTGTTCGTGTTGAATTTTCAAAAAAGAGATTGGCAGCGAAATACTGTCGATCCAGCTGGAAATCAGCTCTACCGTTTTTAAAATCTCCACCTCGACGAATCATGCCCAAGACCTCTTCATTCGTGAGGGTTTCCATAGTCACCAAATGTTTTAGTGACACTTTCCCATCTGCAATCGCCATAGTTTTTCCTTTTTTAATGATTGATTAGTTCTTGCTACCTTTATTAGGATCTGGCAAGATTTGGTAAAGCAATATTCCAAGAATGGTTGAGCTTGCCACACCCGTGATTTGAAAACCACCAAGATCAATCATCAAACCACCGATACCAGATACCAAGATAACACTAGCAATCAAGAGATTCTTTTTATTATCAAAATCAATCTTATGTTCAACTAAAATTTTCAAACCGCTAGCAGCGATAACCCCAAAGAGGGCAATTGAAATTCCACCCAAAACAGCTGTTGGTATGGAACTCAAGAGAGCAGACACCTTACCAATAAAACTCATCAAGACCGCAATCACTGCTGCACCCGCAATAACGTAAACTGAGTAGACCTTACTGAGGGCCATAACTCCAATATTTTCACCATAAGAAGTTACTGGCGGAGCTCCAAAGAAACCAGCGATAATCTGTGCCAAACCATCACCTGTTAGAGTACGATCAAGACCTGGATCTTTAAAGTAATCACGTCCAGTTAAACTATTCAAAACCATAACATGCCCAAAGTGTTCGGTCATTGTCACAAAGGCAATCGGAGCCATTGTCAAAATCGCACTTGGATAGAGTTTGAAGTCATAATTCACAAACGGAATGTCAAAACTTGGAACTTGGAACCAATGAGCAGCCGCAACTTTTGAAAATTGGACAAACTCATGGCCCGTTAACCAACCAAGAACCACTGAGAAAATGTAACCCACGATTAAACCAAGTAAAATTGGGATAACACCGATGATTTTCTTACCATACATATTAAAGAGGATGACGGAAAAGAGAGTTACCATAGAAATCACAAGACTAAAGATACTATAGGTATCATTAACCATTGTCGCATCCTTGACTGCATTTGCCGCAAGACTCAAACCGATTACGATGATAATTGGACCAACCACAATTGGCGGTAGGACTCTATCAATCCAAGCATTCCCCACATACTTAACAACCAAGGCAACAACCAAGTAGACCAAACCTCCAGCCATGGCACCTTGAGCCACCGCTCCGATACCGTCAGTCTTCATAAGCATTTGCATAGCCGCAATATAGGCAAAACTAGACCCCATGTAAGCTGGAATCTTGTACTTAGTCACCGTCAAGTGAGCCAAAGTTCCCAAACCAGATGAGAAAAGAGCAATAGCGGGATCAATCCCAACCAAAATCGGTACAAGAACCGTCGCACCAAACATTGCAAACAAGTGCTGGAATGACAAACCCACCAATAAACCAACTTTAGGCATATCATTCACATCATATTTTACGTTATTCACGATATCAAAATACTCCTTAAAAACACGATACAAAGCCCGTCTAAAACCTAAAGCAAAAATAGGAAATACGATGACGGAGCCGATGGCTCCAAAGAGTATTTATCTTTTTTACACAAGGCTTAGGGCGTGTTCAATTAACAAGACACTAAGGGACGTTTTGGCTAAGCCAAACATTTCTGTAGAAAAATAGAAAGTCGACAATACACTCCAAAGTGTGCTAGGGGTAGGGGACTTATCTTTTTCCTAAGAAATGAGTCCCGTGTTTATTTAAACCAACATCTCAACTCTCCCACCACAGCGAAAGAATCATTGTAGGATCGTAAACTCACCTATCTAAAGACTAAAATCTAGTTTGGATCAATAATGTTGACACTATCCTTACCATCAACTTCTGTCACCAATACTTCAATTTCTTCTGACTGACTTGTTGGGATATTTTTACCAACATAGTCCGCACGGATTGGCAATTCACGGTGACCACGGTCAACCAAGACAGCCAATCCAACACGCGCTGGACGTCCATGACTAACGATATTATCAATCGCAGCACGGATAGTACGACCTGTGTAGAGCACATCATCTACAAGGATAACATCTGTACCATCAATTTCGATAGGAATAAGGGATGTGTCCTGTTCAGATTTAACATCATCACGGTAAGCCTTAGTATCAAGCTCAATCAATGGTACATCAAGGTTTTCCAATTGTTTCAAGCGCTCTTGAATACGCTGAGCAATATAAACACCACGTGTCTTAATACCAGCCAAGACAATCTTGTCGAGATTCTTGTTTCGCTCAATAATCTCATAAGTGATACGTGTAATGGCACGTTTCATGGTTACGTCATCGACGATTTCTTTTTTCTTCATAAAAAAACCTTTCTAAATACAAAAAATCCCCTTGAAACAAGGAGATACACAAAAACATGGCACAGTTCACCTGCGCACTTCTCATAGCTCCTTGCCTGCCTCTCTGGACAGTAATTAAAGGACTTATTTAATTAGGTAGATTATAGCAAATTTCAGACTCTTTTACAAGAAAAAAAAAAAAAAAAAAAAAAACGGACACTCTCTCACAAGAAAGAACATCCGTTGGATGACTATTAAGCTTTCCTCAATTTCTCCAAGGTCTCCTTGAAAATAATGGGTTCTTCTGCGGTAAATTCGACCAATTCGCCTGTCGTAGGATGCGTGAAACCAAGGGTCTTAGCATGTAGAAATTGTCCATGGCCCTTGAGGGTCTTGCGTGGCCCATAAAGAGGATCTCCCGCCACCGGGTGACCAATATACGCCATGTGCACACGAATCTGGTGGGTACGACCTGTTTCCAGCTGCAACTCTACCAACGTATAGTTGCCAAAACGTTCAAGAACGGTGAAGCGTGTTACTGCAGGCTTTCCCTTAGCTGTTACTGCCTGTTTCTTACGGTCTTTGTCCGAACGCCCAATCGGAGCCTCAATCACACCTCTATCGTTAGGCAGATTGCCATGCACGATAGCCACATACTTGCGAAGCGACTTCTTATCCTTAAGCTCAGCTGCCAAAGCATTGTGGGCCTTATCATTCTTAGCAATCATAAGGAGACCAGACGTGTCCTTATCGATACGGTGAACAATCCCAGGACGAACCACGCCATTGATAGACGAAAGGTCCTTGACATGGTACATAAGAGCATTGACCAAGGTGCCAGATGTGTGGCCAGCTGATGGATGGACCACTATACCTTGAGGTTTGTTGACCACTGCCACATCCGCATCCTCGTAGATAATATCCAAAGGAATATCTTCAGCCTTGTATTCCAAGACCTCTTCTTCAGGCAATACATAGGTGATGACATCACCCTCTTTTACCACATACTTAGCCTTGGCCGACTTACCATTGACTAATACTGTTCCAGCCTTAATCGCTTCATTGGCCTGACTACGTGACAATTCTGTCAAATCGGCCAAAGACTTGTCCAGACGGTTTCCCGCCTCTTTAATGATGACTTCCATTTTCCTCTTTCCATAAGATTAAAATCAAGAGCAGCACGCCCACCGTTAGATAGGAGTCTGCCACGTTAAATATTGCAAAATCGATAAAATCAAGCTGAACCATATCAACCACGTAACCCAAATGCACACGGTCGATAAAGTTGCCAATACCACCTGAGATAATCAAAATCAAAGATAGAACCAACCAAAGACTCTTCTGGTAATTCTTAACCAGATAGAACAGAGCCGCACCAATCACTAGAACCGTCAAAATTACAAAGAAATATTTCTGATTCTGTAGAATCGAAAAAGCAGCACCACGGTTCTGTAGATAGGTCAAGCTGAAAACGCCAGGAATAGCCTTAATAACTTGGTTGAGGGAAATATTTGCCACAACCCAATGCTTGACCCACTGATCCAAACCAATCAAAGCCAGAATAGCCACAGGAATCGCAACTTTACGCATAAGTCCTCCTATGGTTTATAAGTATCAAAGTAGTCAAACATAACATTGACAAACTTGAGAGCACACGACGACAAGTTAATTCCTTTACGGCGAACATAAACCATCTTGTTATCCAAATTATCCTCAAGTGGAATAACTGTAATACCGTTTACACTTTGAGCATCAAGGAAACCAGAACCCGTCGCATAAGCATCCGTACGCTCCAAGATACCATTCAAAGTCGCACGATCTGTCACGTTAAACATAAGAGACGAATCTGATGTATCCACAAAGTTTTCAGAATAGTACAGGTACTCGTCCTTCTCCTGAGTAAAACGTACGGTAGGTAGGTGTGCCAAATCCTCCATTACTAAACTCTCTTTATGAGCCAGTGGATGGCCCTTACGAAGATAAATATGAGTCTTAAATGGAATTAAATCAATAGACTCAAGCCCAAGCTTATCCATATTTTGTTGGATACCCTTACTATTTTGACGATTCAAATAGATAATTCCAATCTCACTTTGCCCCTTGGCTACTTCATCCAAAATTTGAACGGTCGTAGACTCAAAGATACGTAAATCCTTGTAATCAGGGTAACGTTCCGAAAAAGTTGTAATCAAAGGTGGCAAAAAATCATAGTGCTGACTGGAAATCGAAAACTGGTTGCCCTTCTCAGAAGCATTAAGATAGCGATTTTCAAAACTATCAAAACTTCGAACCACCTCAAGCGCGCGTTCATAAAAGGTCATGCCCTGACTGGTCAAGACTGCCCCCGTCGTTGTACGGGTGAAAATTTTAAAATTTAACTCCTGCTCCAAATCCTTGATAGCCACTGATAGACTAGGCTGACTCACAAAGAGCTTGCTGGCCGCCTCACGAAAGGTTCCGCTGTTGGCAATGGCTACGACATAACGTAGTTGTTGTATGTTCATATGTGACACTTCTTTCTTGAAAAATCAATCAGTTTTATTATACCAGATTTTATCCTCTTTTGTTGATAGTAAAAAGCCCAGGCAACCCTGAGCTTGAATTAATTAAAAAGTAGTCTTATTCGTCTGATTTGTCTGTCAAGAAGTACTCGTTTTCACGTTTGTCATAGTCGAAAGTTAAGTGAACGGTCTTAAGTTTACCACTGTCTGGACTATAATCGTAGAAACTAAGCGATACTTTTTGTGTGAGGTATCCTTCATTAGTCTGAGTCAGCTCATGCGTACTAAAGCTGACCTCAGAGTGGTTTGAGACAACATCTGAAAGAGGTGTTCCCTTAAGCAAATCTGCTTGAGTACCAACAGTTAACTTATCAAAATCCTCTTTTGTCCAGTCGCTTTGATAGTCACTAACTTCCTTAACCTTATCATAGCCGAAGTCTGCGGAAGCATGCGCTAGGATGTAAACACCATCTTTAGACTTAAAGGTCAAAATGTATCACCATCCTCTGTAGTGTCAAATAACAAGTAAACAGTCTTAAGTTTACCATCTTCAGATTTAAAGTCGTTATAAAAAAACGGTCAATTCTTTCTTGAACTCATCTTCACGAACTGTTGAGATGGTGTAATCAGCGTCTGAAGCTTTAGGGTGATCCTTAAGGATACCTTCGAGTTTTGTTCCGTTTGATGGGTTGCTGTAATCTCCCTTATTAAGAGCATCAAACTGTTCTTTCGTCCAGTCAGATTTGTAAGAGTCATCAGTTTGTACAGCATCTGTAGGGAAGTTTCCTGAAGCATGTGACAAGATAAAGGTACCATCATACTGTTTCTTAAAGGTTAGGTAGACACTTTCGCTATAGTCTTTGCCAGAATAAGTCATGTTCAAGTCATCACCTGACATTTGAGCATCTGATACTTTACAGTAAGTCTTCATAATTGACTTAGCAGAGTCTTTTCCAACTTTCAACTTCTTGAATTTAGATTCATTCCAGTCAAGTTTAGTATTTTTGTCAATGTAATCGTTGACGTCAGTGCTATCACCTTTTGAGTCTGATTTTGAATCGCTGTCATCATTTTTTGTCATCATCTTTATCAGCAACTTTTGATGTCTTGCTTGAGCTTGTGCTATCACTAGAGTCTTGAGATATTTGGAAAATCAAACCACCAATAGACACAAAGATCATAAGACCAGCAACACCTATTGCGATGATCGAGAGCAATTTCTTGCTTGATTTAAGGCTGAAGACAAGCGAAACGACTGCTACAGTAACTGTAAGGACTGTCAAAATGATGAAGAGCCAAGTAGGACTGACAAACCATGCCAAGATGGAAAAAATTACTGCAAGAGCAATCGCAACGATTGGCAAGATAAGGTTGAAGAGTGGTTTATCCGCTGAGCTATCTACTGAATTAGGTACAGTTCCGAATCCTTAAGCTGTAGGGATATATCCCTTTTCAAACATGCTTGAATCAAATTGTGGTATTAGTTGTTGCGCAGGTGCTTCTGAGAAGGCTGCCGTTCCAAATGGTGATTCACTGCTTGCTTGTTCTGTGACAGCACCTTCAGCTGTTTCAGCAACATCAGCTTGTTCTGCTGGCACTTCTTCAGCGACAGGTTCATTAGCTGGTTCTTGTACAGATGCTACTTGAGCAGTCAAAGCGCTAGTGTCAAAGTCAGCTGCTTTAGCGTCCAAAAATTCTTGGGGGATAGGTTTACGCCCATGTACCGACTCAAAGAGTTCAGCTCATTCTGCTTTAGTTGACATAAAGATCTCCTTTTTTTCAAGAAATCTAAACAAGACATTCCTTCAAATTAGTGAAGTTTTCTATAGTAAGGATTTAGACAACTATCTCCGATCAAGGTTGGTGCAAATGTCCCTTAAAAAAGGCTGACCTCACTTTACACCTTGAGGCAACCTCTCCCTATATCTAGTCCCATGTTCAATTTATTGTTGATAATTCCATTCTAGCATAATTAAATACCTCTGTTAACCGTTTCCCAAGAGGTTTTTTTCTGCTAAAATAGTAGTTATAATGCACCAAAGGAGTTATATATGAAAAACATTAAAAAGTACATTCCATTAATTATTATACTTGTTATCGCCGGACTAGGATTTGTCTACCGTGAGAATATTTCTCGTGCTGTTCGTGGAGATGCTTACGTGGATAACAAGATATTCACTAAACAATTAGAAAAAGCTCAAAAATCCGGAAAAGAGGCTTTTCCACAGTTGACAGACAAAGTCGGCAAGGACGAAGCTGAAGTTATCCTCCATACTTCAAAAGGTGATATCACTGTTAAACTCTTCCCTACGCTTGCTCCTAAGGCTTCTGAAAACTTCTTGAAGCACGCCAAGGATAAGTACTACGATGGTCTTACCTTCCACCGTGTTATCAAGGACTTCATGATTCAAAGTGGTGATCCTAAGGGAGATGGTACCGGTGGAGAATCTATATGGAAGAAAGGTTTCGCTGTTGAGCCTACACCATTCCTCTACAACATTCGTGGCGCACTTGCTATGGCTAATACAGGTGCCAAAGATTCAAACGGCAGCCAATTCTTCATCGTTCAAAACAAGGATGACCAAAGTAAGCAACTAGGAAACGCAGGCTATCCAAAACCTATCATTGACGCCTATAAAAAAGGTGGTTACCCTGCTGGTGATACGAAATATACCGTCTTTGGACAAGTCATCAAAGGCATGGATGTCGTTGATACTATTGCTAACCTTGAAGTTGATGACAATAACAAACCAAAAGAAAATCTAACTGTTAATTCAGTCGAAGTCATTAAAGACTACAAATTCAAATAAAAATAAATCCGAGAATCAGCTTCTCGGATTTATTTTTATTTAACAGCAGCGAGGAGATAATCACCAGCGTTAACGCGGGCTTCTTTAGTAGTTAAGACCCACCGAAGTTAGTGTTTGTCACAATGACCGTGTGATGACTGGTAATTTAGCGTCTCGGATAGTTGCTAGGTCAAATTCTATAAGTTTTTGGCCTGCTTCTCCGATATCCCCGGCTTCTACATGGGTCTTGAAACCTTTACCAGCAAATGAAATAGTATCCATACCAATATGGATGAGAAGCTCTGCACCATTTTCAGTTGTTAAATCAATAGCATGCCCAGTAGGAAAGACTAAATTAACGGTTGCCTTAGCTGGTGCAACAACTACACCATCAGTAGGATCAATAGCAATCCCCTTGCCCATAGCTCCTGATGCAAAGACTTGGTCAGTTACACGGTTAAGCGGTACAATATTCCCGATAAGCGGACTAGCAATGATTTCTTGTTGAATTTCTTTAGGAACAGGTGCAGCTTCATCAGCTTTTCCCTCAGCCTTAGCTACTTCACCGCCACTGTTATAGATTTGGTACTCGTACAAAGAGTTGGATGAGGAAGGCGAGAACACCGCCAAGGACAGCAATAAGAATCGCAAAGATAACTTTAGTAGGCTACCGTCCGAGCCAATAAGGCTTGGAAAGACAAAGACACCCAGACCACCAGTTGAATACATCTTAATATCTAGGGCTATCATGGCAGCTCCCATCAATTTAGAAACGCCACATGAAATGTAGAATGGTGTTTTCATTGGCAGTGTCACACCATAGATAGCTGGTTCTGTAACCCCAAAAATAGATGAAACAAACGCTGGCATAGAGATGGTGCGGACTTTTTCTTCTTTTGTCTTAAGCATAATAGCTCCCAATACACCTGTTTGCGTAAAACATGGCAAAAGTGCTGCTGAAAGAATACTTAAACTACCGTTTGTTGCCACGTCTGAGATTGCAAGAGGAATAAGTGCCCAGTGCATTCCGAACATAACCAAGACTTGCCACAAAATACCAAGTACAAGACCAAAGACAATCGGATTGAAGTTCATGATTGCTTGGAAAAGATTTGTCAATCCATCAGACAAAGTATTGGCAACTGGTCCCACCACCAAGAATGTTAATGGAAACGGTAATGAGTAATGTAAAAAGAGGTACTACGAAGACTTTAATCACATCTGGTGTCATCTTGGTAAAGAATTTTTGAATGTATGAAGCCACCCAAATTGCTAAGATAGAAGGCATCACAGTTGAAAGGTAACCTCCTGCAGGAAGTGCAAAAGGAATTACTCCTAGAACATGCCCTTGATCAGCCTTTTGAAGAGCAGTGTGACTAGTGTAGCAAGATCAGGATAAACAAGTGCTCCTGCAATCGCAAAAGCTGTAAACTCATTAACCTTGAAACGACGGGCAGATGTTAATGCAATCAAGATTGGCAAGAATTGGAAGACACTATCTCCTGCTGCATTCAAGATAACATACATAGGACTCGTTGTAGCTGACAAGCCACATGCTGCCATGATAGCAACTATACCTTTGATAATCCCTGCTGCAGCCAAAGGCCCAAGGAAAGGTTGAAAAATACTTGAGACTAGAGATACAAAGCGGTCAAAGAGATTTCCCTTTGGTGCATCACCTTCATCAAGATCCAGACTACCACCTGCTGGTAGACCGCCAACTTGAAGAATCTCCGCATAAACATCAGGGACATGGTTACCGATAACCACCTGATATTGACCTCATGCCTTCACAACAGTAACGACACCATCACGATTCTTAAGATAGTTATCATCTGCTTTAGACTTATCTTTCAAATCAAAGCGCAAACGTGTCACACAGTGTTTCAAGCTATTGATATTTTTTTACCATCAACGTGTTTGAGAATGTCCTCAGATAATTTAGTATATTTAGCCATAAGGGCTCCTTTTTTTCTAGGATTTTAGTTGCTTTGAGGCTTTTTCAACAAAAAAACTAAATAAATACGAAGAACCAATTGGGTTGAGTATGCACTACTCCCATTAGTTTTTCGTATTTATCTAGGTTTTGCCTGCTGACCAGTAACAATCCTTTTGCTATGGTTCTATAATATCAGAGTTAAAATAATTTTGCAAACACTTACAAAATTATTTTTTTGTTTTTGGATGTAAAATCTTGACCAAGACTTTAAGTCGTGATAAACTATTGTTAGTTTATAAACTAACATAAAGAGAGTTATACGATGAAAACAAGAGCAATTATTGAATTTAAAGACACTTACGCTAGCATGGAATGTCAGGAACTTGGTTACCAAACCAAGGAAACCGCCTTGGCGATTATTTCACCTACTGGACAAATTCTATCAAGTACACCGCTTTTTAAAAAGGCATATGGTTCTAACACTGCTCACATCGACCAGCTTCCTTTCACCATAGATACCCTCAATATTACAGCTAAAGGACTTAGTGAAAAAGTTAGAGCTAATTTAGAGGATTGGATTGCCCATACTATTATTCTTCCAATGGACTATGATAAGTACTTTACTAAACATCAAGCATTGCTACATCTCTTAGCAGAGTCGCCTATCGTTGAGTCTGTTCAATCCTTAACTTATAAGACTGTTAAGATATATTTTTCAGAAGCACTTAACGACGAACACATTCGCCAACTTCAAGGCTTTATTCTTTCTCAGGCAGGTATCTACAGCTACATTGGTACTTCTACAGTATCAGATCGAAATGCTTATCAAGCACTTGAATGGGCCAAACTAGATATAAATGGGCGTGCACACAACAATCACAAGCCTGCTATTTTTCACCGCAGCAAAAGCCTCTTAGGTGGTTTTCTTCAACATGGAAACCAAGAAAGCATTTCATAATTTATAACCAGGACACCTTGTGTCCTTTTTTTGCAATAAAAAACTCACCAGAAAGGTGTGAACCGCTCCCTGTCAAGTAGACAGTGAAATACTAAAATGATTAAGCAACCTGATTCCTGAATTCCAAAGGAGTCAGGTTGTTTAATTTTGCTTGATACCGTTGTGTGTTGTAGAATTCGATATAGCGTTCTACATCTGCGACTAGTTCTTCATAAGTCTTATATTTCTTAAGATGATAAGACTCTGTCTTGAAATGCCCAAAGAAACTTTCAATCGGTGCATTGTCAATACATTTTCCCACACGTGACATAGACAAAGTCAGCCCAGCTTGTTGTGTGATATAACGGTATTCCTTTGAAGTGTACTGACTACCACGATCGCTATGGATAATTGGTGTGGCACCTAGATTAAGCTCTAAAGCCTTCTTAATCGTCTTTATAACAAGTGGATTGTCATTGTTATGACTAACCTCATAAGCGATGATAGAGCCATCATACAAGTCTTTAATGGCACTGAGATAAGCCTTGGCTCCCATTCCATACTGTAGATAGGTAACATCGGTACACCATTTCTGATTAGGTGCGGTAGCTGTGAAATCACGGTTGAGAATGTTTTCTTCATAGAATCTGTCACCAGCTTTCGTGCAAGAATGTCTGACACGACGGATAACTGAGCTGATGCCTAGTATTCTCATTAGTCGACGAATACGCTTCTTGTTGTAGTTGGTTCCAAGTTGGCGGTTGATAAACGTTGTCATGCGCCGATAGCCTAAGATGCCATTGTAGAAGCTGTGAAGTTTCTTAAGGGTCTCCATGAGTTTCGTATTTTCTTTCTCAGAAAGAGTCTCTTGATGATTGAACCACTTGTAATAGCCTGAACGTGATACCTTTAAAATCTGACACAAGATTTGAATAGGGGCATCTGGTTCTTCATCATGATAATCCTTGACTGCTTGGAACTCCGCCAAATGCTTACCTAGTCTTACCATCGATTTCTTCGTTTGACGTCTTCTAACTTTTTTAGCAGACCAACCTCAATTTCTAGGAGACGATTGCGTTCCTTCAGTTGTTTAATCTTGAGTTGAAGTAGCTCAGCTTCGGTTAAATTAGGTTTACTTTCTAACCCTCTTCCACGTCTATCAACCAAACCTTGTGACCCACTCTTTTCAAACTTACGAACCCAAGAATAAACCTGTTGGTAAGAAACACCAAACTTCTCAATAGCTGCTTGATAGTCTTTACCATGAGCAATCGTGTAGTTAACAATCTCAACACGCTCTTCAAATGTTGTCGGTCTTCCTTGTTTCATACGGCTATATCCTTTACTAGTAGCTTTTAAGTCTTTACCACTAGTATACCGTTTTATCCAACTTCTGAGAACATAAGTATCAGAAATATCATAGCGTTGACACACAGCTATCAATGTCCCTTTTCCATTAAGATAATCTAAAACAGCTTGTTCTTTTAATTCAGAAGAGTATCTCTTCCAAGTTTTGGATTCCTTAAGACCATCAATACCAAACTTCTCATACTTTACTTTCCAAGACTGGATAGTCTTATCACTAACTTCATATTGCTCACTGAGTTGTGAAATGGACTGCTCATGCTTGAGTAACAATTGAACTATCTCTAATTTTTCCTCTAATGATTTTGGACTTCTTTTGGACATATGAAAACTCCCTATATAGTTTCTAGTGAATTTTTGTTTTTTCACTGTCTACTATATGGGGAGTATATCAGTGAGTTAGGTTGGTTTATTTACTATATTTTAAGTTACTATAGATACCAAATACCACAATCCAGATCACTGATCCAATAGCTCCAACAACAGTTGACTTTTGCAAGAAGAGGCAAACAAAGACGAAGACAAAAAATGCAATAGTCAAAGGATTAAGAATTTTATAGGCTGGCATAAGGAAGCCATCTGCCATAAATTCTTGAGATTTACGGTACTTGAGATGAGCAAGCATGGTCAAGATGTAGATAGCAATGTAAACACCTGATGACGATGCGGTAATCAAAGCAAAGGCATCAGACACACCAGGTAAGACATTGATAAAGGCTGAGATACATACCACAATAGCTGATACAATGATGGCATGAGAAGGAATACCATTACGTGCCAAGGTATCAAGCTTCAAAGATTTCATAACCTTGCTGTTTGGTGTTTCCTTAGCGATTTGAAAAAGGTGACGACCAGTTGAATAAAGTGTTGAGTTCAAAGATGAGGCTGCTGCTGTCAAGACAACAAAGTTAATGAGAGCTGCTGCCCACTTGATGCCAGCCATTTGGAAGACCATTACAAACGGTGACTCATTAACTGGGAGCTTCTGCCACGGAAAGATAGCCATAATGGCAATGAGCGCTCCCACATAGAAGATTGCAATACGAACCGGAATTTCCTTGATTGCCTTTGGCAACACCTTACGAGGATTTGCTGTCTCAGATGTTGTAATTCCTACAAACTCAATAGCTTGGTAGGCAAAGAAAACCATCTGGAAGGCCATGGCAAAGCTTACCCAACCTTTAGGAAACATTTGAAAGCCTTGTGTAATGTTAATAAGGCTCGCATGTCCAGCTGGCGTTTCAAAGTTAGTTGCTACCATAAAGATCCCTGTAGCTATCAAGGCAAGAATGGTGATAATCTTGATCATCCCAAACCAAAACTCAACTTCCCCGAAAATCTTAACCGCAATCAAATTTACCGAACTCAAGATAAATAGGAAGACAATCTGAATTTGCCAGGCAGGCCAACTTGGAAACCAAAACTGCACATAGTTCGCAACGGCTGTAATTTCTGCCATACCAAGAAATACCAACGATACCCAGTAAGACCACCCTGAGAAAAATCCCCAGCCTTTACCAAGGTATTTCGTAATAAAGTTAATAAAGGTATGTTGATCCGGATCCATGTAGAGCATCTCACCGATAGCTCGCATCATGAGGTACATGAGGACACCTGTCAGCATATAAACTAGGATGATTGAAGGTCCTGTTAGGGAAATGGAACGCCCTGCCCCAAGAAAGAGACCTGTACCGATTGTACCAGCGATGGCAATCAGCTGAACGTGTCTGTTTTGAAGACCTCGTACCATACCATTTTTAGTCTGGTTATCGTCGTCGTTATGATGTTGCTTTTGTGACATTTTTTTCACTCCAATTCTATTTAATACGACTCAGAGAGCCCAGCTATTTTTAATATAACTTATATTGTACCATTTTTGAAACAATTGGTCAATATTGTGTATATAATTCAGAATATTTTAATTTAAAAAATAGGAGCTCGGACTAAATTCAAGCCCCTATTTTTAAATTATTATGATTCAGGATCATCTAGGCTACGCCCATGTAGACCTTTTTCACGTTGGACTTGACGTAGTTTTTCGGGTGTCACATCATTTCCTTCTTCATCCACAATTTTGATTCCTTCAATGTGGTGACGAACAGCACGACGATAACCCGCAATATATTCCTCACGAAGTTTTGCTTGCTCTACTGCTTCTTCTGGTGTCAAGCCTTCTGTTTTTTTCTTTTTTGCAAGCTCATTGATTCGAGCTATTTTTTTAGAATCCATTTACTCTTACCTCTATTTTGTATTCAATTGGTTAAAGGCTGCAACAGTTTTAGCTTTAGCCACAAGAGCAGAAAGAAGAGCCAAACGGTTATTTTTAACAGCCACATCATCTGCCATAACCATCGTATTGTCAAAGAAAGCATCAATGACTGGGCTAAGAACAAAGAGTTGAGCCAATTTGTCGCTAGCTGAACCTGTCAATTCAAGACTTTCTGCTGCTTGAGCCAAGGCTTTTTCTTGATCATTTTCAAAGAGACTAGCATCGACTGCTACTGAAGTATCTGCTTTTTCTGCCAAGTTGAAGGCACGAGAGAGTGACTCAACAGCTGCCTTGTAACCATCCGTCTTAGCAGCTTCTGAAAGAGCTTCAGCTGCTTCAAGCATATCTGCTACTACAAAGTTTGAACCAGAAAGAACAGCTTCTTTGATATCTTTTGGTGTGCTACCCATCATCTTGTCCACACGGGCCTTGATAAATCTAATAACTTCTGCTTGATTGTCATATGAGAGACTATCAAATGAAAGTCCGTAAAGACTGTCAATCAACTCATCCATAGGAATGTGCCAACCAAAGGCATCCAAGATACGAACAATTCCTTGTGTTGCACGGCGAAGTGCATAAGGGTCATTGGAACCTGATGGAATCAAACCGACTGAGAAGAAGGAAAGGAGGGTATCCAATTTATCCGCAAGGGCAAGGATAGCACCAACTTTCGTTTCAGGAAGGGCTCCGTCTGCTGAATCAGGAAGGTAGTGCTCACGGATAGCTGTCGCTACTGCCTCATCTTCACCAGCAAGGAGGGCATATTTTTCACCCATAATCCCTTGAAGCTCATCAAACTCACCAACCATACCAGTCAAGAGGTCAAATTTGTAGATTTCTGCTGCACGCGCTACTGCTGCCTTTTCCTCAGCAGTCAAACCTGCTTTCTCAGCCAATGAAGCCGCAATGACACCAGCACGTGCCATATGTTCTGAAAGAGAGCCAATCTTTTCATGGAAAGTGACGTTTGCCAATTTAGCAACGAGATCTTCAATCTTGAGTTTTTGGTCTTCACGCCAGAAGAATTCACCATCTTCGAGACGCGCCACCAAGACTTTCTCATTTCCTCGAACGACATTTTCCAAGTGCTCAGCGTTCCCATTACGAACTGAGATAAAGTTTGGTTTAAGCCTACCATCAAGATCACGCACCACAAAGTAACGTTGATGGGTCTCCATTGATGTCACCAAAACGTCTTCTGGAACGTCCAAATATTTAGTATCAAAACCTCCCATGAAGGTAGTTGGGTATTCGACCAAGTTCAAAACTTCGTTCAAAAGACCTTCTTCGATTTGGACTTGAACACCTTGTTCTGCTTCGATAGCTTTGATTTGCTCACGAATCATGTTTTCACGCTCTTTACTATCTGCAATCACGTAAACGGTACGAAGGTCTTCTTCATAAGAATCCGCATTGGTGATTTCCACTTCGTGCCCGAGGAAACGGTGCCCACGACTAACACGACCTGACTTAATACCCAAAAAGTCTAGTTCAAGGGCTTCATCCCCCAAAAGAACGATCAATGTGTGAACAGGGCGAATATATTCAAAGCTGTTGTTAGCCCAGTGCATGCTGACGGGGAAGGTCAATGAAGCAAGTACTTCTGGGATACCAGCCAATACTTCTTTGGCAGATTTTCCAGCTTCATGTTTCGTCACATAGACGTATTCTTCCCCTTTGACTTCACGGAATTCGATATCGTCAACCGTCAAGCCTTTCCCACGAACAAATCCTTGGGCAGCTTTTGAGAAGTTTCCATCAGCATCCAAGGCAATTTTCTTAGAAGGTCCTTTAAAATCTTCTGTCAAATCGGTTTGTTGATCAGCCAAACCAAGTACACGAACTGCTAAACGGCGAGGTGTTGAGAAGGTTTGAATGCTTTCATATGAAAGGCGATTTTCACCCAAGAAAGCTGCCATTTTCTCACCCAGTTGTTTTTCACTTGGTGTGACTACGTAGGCTGGCAACTCTTCAAGTCCTAGTTCTACTAATAAGTTTTTTGTCATGTTTTTTCCTTTACATCTTCTTCTTTTTGATAGGCACCTTAAGATACTGGGGACGTTGCTAACCAACTTTGTGAGGGGCTGTAGGGAAATACTATGTCTACTTGCCATAGATTTCCAACAGTCTCATCAAAGTGGATTTAATCAACTGATTTTTGAACTTGAGGTTTCAAAAATCTCCACCAGGCAGTACGGCGGCACCTCTATCCCTTTAGCAAGCCTTTGACTTGCCTCTGGGTACCAATATGGGCTCACTCTGTTCGCCCTTTTCCTTTCTTGTAACTCTCTTTATTCTTCCTCTTCTGCGAGGAGTTTTTTGCGTGTGGCTTCGTCGAGAAGTGGGTAACCAAGTTTTTTACGTTCTGCAACGAAGGTCTTGGCTACAACACGCGCCAAGTTACGGATGCGAGCGATATAGCCAGCACGTTCTGTAACAGAAACAGCACCACGAGCATCAAGCAAGTTAAAAGTGTGTGAACATTTCAATACGTAGTCGTAGGCTGGGTGAACAAGACCCAATTCCAAAGCACGTCCTGCTTCTTTTTCAAATTTTTCAAAGTTCTCAAGAAGCATATCTTGGTCTGAGACTTCAAAGCTGTATTTTGAGTGCTCATATTCTGGTTGAAGGAAGATTTCTCCGTATTTAACACCTGGAGCCCACTCAATATCGTAAACAGAGTCTACTTCTTGGATGTAAGAAGCCAAACGTTCCAATCCATATGTGACCTCAGCGGTAACAGGTCCAGTTGCCAAGCCACCAACTTGTTGGAAGTAGGTAAACTGAGTAATTTCCATACCGTCAAGCCAAACTTCCCAACCAAGACCAGCTGAACCAGTTGATGGGTTTTCCCAGTTGTCTTCAACGAAACGAATATCGTGTTCCAATGGGTTGATGCCCAATTTTTCCAATGACTCCAAATAAAGTTCTTGAATGTTTGATGGTGATGGTTTCATGACCACTTGGAATTGGTGGTGTTGGTAGAGACGATTTGGGTTTTCCCCGTAGCGACCGTCTGCTGGACGACGAGATGGCTCAACATAAGCCGCATTCCATGGTTCCGGACCAATGGCACGAAGGAAGGTGTAGGGACTCATCGTACCCGCACCCTTTTCATTATCATAAGCCTGCATGAGCATACAACCCTGGTCATTCCAGTATTGTTGCAAAGTAAGGATGATCTCCTGGAAAGTCAATTTTTTAGACATGATTTACTCCTTTATCTTTGAGACTCAGGATGCAAAAAGAACCTTGTCTCTGCTCCCAAGTCGTTCGACCTAGGGGCGTCAGAAACGCGGTTCCACCCTAATTTATTACTTCATTTTATCTGTTTGTACTCAGCTCTTCGCTGAGAGAAAGCGCCGTTGCCTACTTTGTTCTACTTGGCTTTCACTATCCCAAGCTCGCTAGAAAAACGCCATAAGCTTTTCTTTCTTATCAGTATTATAGCAAAAATAGAGAAACTTGTAAAATAAAATTCTAACCCTTCTTACCAAGTCCCATTTCCTGACGGACATGTGCATGGGTATCTTCATGGAGAATATCATTATCAATAATCGAAGCTTCTCGAAGTTGTTTTGCCTTTTCCTTATCCTGAGATGTTAAATCTTGTTCAGAATCATAAGCTTTCTCGACAATACCTAAAAGATGATTTCGAATTTCTTTTTCCTTGCGAATTCCGCCTTTTTTGCGGTAGCTAGCTACAACTAGGACAACCAACATCAACAACCCCAGATAACCAATAATGGGATACATAACTGCCACCAGTTGACGGAAACCCATAAAGGATATAGCAAAACCAGCCAGGGCAAAGGCAGCCACAAAGAACTTGTATCGTTTATCACTCCACGCTGAGAAGCGTTTTCCAAGGGCATAGTAAAGACTAAAGACGGTATTGAAAATCAAACCAAAAATCACAAAGGCGTAGAGTTGTCGCAAAGATAGGGTTCACTTCCTTAGCAATAGCCAACATAGGAACATCCGATCTAGCAATTTTATCACTGTTAGCAAAGAGAATCAAGGTCGTGATGAAGAAAATCATACCAACCATGAAGCCTCCCCATGCTCCGCTCTTTTCAGCTTCATCAATTTTGAAAATAGAGCCTCCCATAACAAAGGCCATCGCTATAGCCGACATGACACAAACAGAAAAATAATTGATCACAGACATCCAAACGCTTGGGAAGGGTGATTGAATGGTTTGAGACACCTTATTCATCTCTACAAAATCCCAGTTACGCCCCAGAAACATTGGTCACGAAAATCATGGCAATCATAATCAAAATCAGAGGGGTAAAGACTCCAATAACACCGATGATTTTCTTGAAATCTAATAAACTAACAAAGATAGTCAAGGCTGTACAGAGGAAGACGCCTACCCAAATCGGCATACCAAACTGCTGATTTAAATTAGCCCCTGCACCTGCCGTCATAACAAAACCAAAAAGAAAGCATGTGATAATCAGAGCAATGTCCAGAATACAGAATACGATAAATAACGGGATGGCTAATCTCAGCCAGAACGACTGAATGGTCATCAGAACGGTAATAACTTCCTAGAGAAATCATCAAACGGCCAAAACCAACATGTAGAACGCCAAGGACAATAACACCTATCAACCCCCAGACTCCAAAACTGACAAAATACTGCAAGAGGTCCTGTCCAGAAGATACTCCTGCACCAATCATTACACCGATATAAGCCAGGGCAATGCTCCAAATACGTTTTGACATATTACCTCCTATAAAATAAAAGCTATTTCCATTTTACACCTTTACTGTTATAATTCTGTAAAAAACAAAAAAAGTACTTAAATAAGAAAGCACTGCTTATAGTATTACTTCTCCCAACCTTTACACCCATCAATATAGGTTGCTTGTAACTCCAAGGAATCATCTAAGACGATGAAATCGGCTGGGAGACCAGCTTTAAGGCTGCCACAAATATTTTCTAGTCCAACCGATTTAGCAGGAATACTAGTTGCCATTTGTAAGGCTTGAGCAACCGTCACGAGTCCCCAATCAACCACATGTTTGACACCGTCTTTGAGTTGTAGGATAGAGCCAGCTAGGTTACCACCTTTCTTAAGACGAGCGGTACCATTTTTCACAATAACAGGGAGCTCACCTAGCATATAGTCACCATCAGGACAACCTCCCGCTGACATACAATCTGTAATAAGGGTAACTCCTTGAGGCGTTTTTTGCTTGATGAGTACCTTACAAGCTGCAGGAACCACGTGATGACCATCCGCAATCAGTTCACCAATCGTCTCAGGAGTATCAAAGGCTGCACCAACCATACCAGGCTCACGGTGACTAAAGCCACGCATTCCATTGTAGACGTGAACCCAGACTGAAGCACCAGCTTCCACTGCTGCCATGGCTTCTTCATAAGTAGCATTGGAGTGTCCTAAAGCAATCGTTACACCTTGTTTAGTCGCTTCTTTAATAAAGTCAGCCACTCCTTCACGCTCGGGAGCCAGGGCTAATTTGATTAACTTTCCTTGAGCCGCTTCTTGCCAGGCTTGCAACTGTTCGATACTTGGGTTGCCCATGTATTTAGGATTTTGCGCTCCCCTATAGGTCTCAGTGAAATACGGTCCTTCAAAGAAGAGTCCCTGGATTTTAGCACCAGGCTCCTTACCAGCCGTCTCTGCTGTTGTCTGACAGATAGCTTTTAGCTCTTCAAATGGCGCTGTCAATACTGTCGGTAAGAAAGAAGTCACACCTGCTGAAAGCAAGGCTTGACTCATGCCTAGAAGACTTTCCTCAGAATTATCCATAACATCGTACCCCGCAAAGCCATGAATGTGAGTGTCCACAAGGCCAGGAGCAATCTGATAATCACTGTAATCTAGCACTTCTGCACCCTCTGGTACATTTTCTGTCCACTTACCAAAACGACCATCTGTGACCGCCAAGTAGCCACCTTCTTTGACCTTATGATCAAAATAAAAACGTTTGGCTGAAATATAATAAGTCATAGGACTACCTCTCATCAATTTTCTATGTTCTCAATACGCCTTCATTATATCAGAAAAGCCGAGAAAAGTTCTCGACTTTCGATATTAAATCACACCTTCTGTAACCTTTTCAACAAGGTTGATGGCATAGTCTGCGATACGTGTGTAATATGAGAGGTAATCAACATAGTTGATACCTGCCTGCGCAGTACATTCACCATTATTAAGACGTTTGGTATGAAATCATACGCAATTGTTTTTCAAGTTTTTTCAACTCTTCATGACGAAGGATAACTTGACCTGCAAGCACTTTGTCATCATCCACAACAACACGAATACTATCAAGATCAATACGGTGCGTGCGATTATAAACATCCTCAAGCTCAGCCTTAGCAGTCCCAGAGAATTCAATTCCTTTATTATGAATATGTTGTGAAAGGTTGGCACTTGCAACTGCCAGGTCACCAATACGCTCCAAGTCACGAACAGAATCTAAAACACTTACCAAAATTTCGTTTTCATAAACACTAAGAAATTCGTTAGAGATTTCAATCAAGTAAGTTGTTAACTCTTCATCAATACTGTTAACAGCTGTTTCATACTTCTCTACCTTGTCAAAGTATTTCTCATCACCTTTATCAAAGAAAGCGTATGAATCCTCCAAAGATTGAATGGCATATGATGCTAAGTGAACCAACTCTTTCTTAGCATTACCAAGGGCAATGGATGGCGCTTATGTGATAAGCAAACGATTCAAGTAAAGCGCTTCGTACTTGTTAACTTCATCCTCACCAGGAATAATTTTAGTTAACGGATAGATATCATCGAAATAAATCCTTCTTTCTTGTGATATAAGAAAGGAAAAAATGGAAGTTGCATCATGACAATCTTACCTTCTAGCACAAGTACTCTCAGCCATTGGAACCCTCTGTGTTGCCATATCCTCTTTTACAAAATCAAAAATAAGATGCCCGTCTGGCAAATTACCGACTACATTTTCACTGCCGCTGCTAACCTCTTATTGGGTGGCTATACCAGTGCCTTAACCATTAGTATTTCCATCATCAGAAATCGTTTGATGATCAAAAAGAAAATGACCAAGACTATTTTGTCCATCCTCATTATTCTTCGAACCATCGTAGGATCCTTATCTCAATCAACTTGGGGTTATTGGCTATTTGCCAATCATCTCTTCAGTCTCTTATAGTCTATCAATTGCTATCACACGAAACCTCCAGTAGCTTCGTTGGGTCATTATTGAGAATATGTTACTCTGGCTAATTTACGATTTGATCATTAAGGCTTACCCCGCTGCCATCATAGATATCACCATTACACTAACCACTCTCATTGCCATTATCCGAAATCGAAAGACCTTTAGCAATTAAAAGCTAAAGGTCTTTTTCTTATAAAGCCCAGGTGCGAATGGCGTAGGCTACACCTGCCTGATCATTTGTCAAGGTCACATATTTACTCAAAGACTTGATGTCATCACTAGCATTTCCCATGGCAACACTTTGACCTACAAACTGTAGCATTTCAAGGTCATTGGCAGCATCACCCAAAGCCATGATTTGATCCCGGTTAATGTCAAGCTTTTCAGCTAAATGTTTAAGCCCGCTAGCCTTAGTTGCCCCCTGTGGCATGACTTCAAAAATATATTCTTGACTACGAACTGTGCTATAGCTCTGATCAAGTCTATCTTGCACAGCATTTTGGAAGGCGTCCAAAGGTTCAGATTCAGCCATATACATAGCTTGGAAAATCACTTGCCCTTCCTCAAAGATTTCTTCCAAACTCCTAGCTTTCGCTTCTGTAAAAACAGTCCCAGCATCATAAGCTACTAGCTCAGGTACCTCATTACCCACAACATAATAACTTTTTTCACCAGTAAAGGTTAGAGCCACCCCTGGGAAATCTTCACAAGCCTGCAAGAGTTCTTCCATTTCAGAGCGAGATAAACTTTCAGATTCAAGCAAGGTCCAATTTTTAGTTTCATAAGTTGAACAACCATTGTTCATGATAATGTACTCTTCTTCACTAAGACCCAATTTTTCAAAATGGGGAACAATGCCTGAACGTGGGCGACCTGTACATAGTACGATTTTAATACCTGCTGCAGTCGCCTCTTGAATAGCCTTGATGTTCTCTTCAGGTATCTCTTTTTGGCTATTTAAGAGGGTCCCGTCCATGTCAATTGCAATGAGTTTCACTTGGTTCTGGTTCATATTTTTCTTATCCTTCTTAACCCTAATATGTGTCATAAATAGTTAACTGATATTGTTCAATGATGCTGTTCAACTTATCACCATAGGTCGTGTCGGTGGCATAAACACCTGTTAGGGCTGCAGTCGCATCTTTGTAACTTCTCGTTTTGGAGCGGTGTACTCCGACATAGTAGCTACCCTCAAGAAACTCCACATAGTCCTGTAGAGAATTTTCCACAGAACCATAGGAACGAAAGGCAGCATCGATATGGTAGGGATTTCCCTTACCATCATCCTCCCAGGTCGGTAAGGTTACACTTTGACCATTGTATTCTCCTTTAATTCCAAAGAAATTGTAAAGTGGCTTTTGACTTAATTGTGATTGTCCAGAGTCAGATTCTAGAATAGCCTGAGCTATCATGACAGATGCATAAAGATCATTTCTAGCTGCCAAATAGCGCGACGTCTCACCAATCTCAGCAATAAAAGCAACCGTCGTCTCATCCGTAGGCGTCATATTTTTTTCCATAGTCAATCTTGGAAAATTTAAACTAGCTAAGAGGCCCAATAAAGAAAATAGGCCAATAAAAATCAGACTCCACTTTTGGAAAAATTTAGGAAAAAGCAAGACAGACTTCTTTTTCTTTTTAGATTTCTTAGGTCTAGCTTTCGACTTAGTTTTCTTTTTTCCTTTCGGCAATCAGTCACCCCCTCAATCATACTAACTCCTGTAAGTATATCAAAATTCACTAAAAAAGACACAAACCAACTGGTTTAAGCCCTAATTCAATATGACATTAAATAGCGTCTCCGCCCCGTTCGCCAGTACGAATACGAATGACATCATCAATAGGAACAATAAAAATCTTCCCATCACCGACTTCGCCTGTCGCCACAGCGCTACGGATAGTATCCACAACCTCATCAACTGCCAGATCCTTGACTACTATTTCCACCTTAACCTTAGCCAATAAGGTCGGAACAATCCGTTGACCACGGACAAACTCCGCAAAGCCACGTTGGGTCCCATGACCCAAGACCTGACTCACAGTCATTCCCTTAGTCAAACCACTACCAGTCAAGGTATTTTTCAAATCTTCCAATTTATCCGAACGAATAATCGCTTCGATTTTTTTCATCAGTATCCTCCTACGAATCCATACCCATAAAGGTTGGGTAGGCTGTTTCCTTGTGTTCACAGTCATCAAGACCAATAGCCTCATCACGGTCACTGACACGCAAAGGTATATAGTGGCCAATTACTTTTATGATACCATAGGTTACCAGCCCCGACCAAGTAACTGTGAAAACAATGGCTAGAACTGTCACTACAAACAAACGAGCATTTCCATAGATAAGCCCAAAATTAGCCTTATCTAGGGCTAGATTTGGTGTTGTAAAAACAGCTGTACACAAACCACCAAAGATTCCTCCGACACCATGGCAACCAAAAACATCCAAAGCATCATCATAGTTAGTGCGTTTTTTCAAGACAGAAATGGCATAGAAACAAACCGGACTAACCATGGCTCCTATTAGAATGGAACTCCAGATGGAAACGAAGCCAGCCCCAGGCGTGATGGCAACAAGCCCGGCTACTAAACCGGTCGAAGCACCGACCAAAGTTGGATGACCTGTCACATATTTTTCAAGAGCTAGCCACGAAAACATGGCAGCTGCTGCAGAAAAATGCGTAGTCACAAGAGCATGAACTGCTAATCCATTGGGCGCTAGGGCAGAACCTGCATTAAAACCAAACCAACCAAACCACAGAAGACTCGCTCCCAACAGAACAAAAGGAACATTATGAGGACGGTGCTCTAAAATCCCATAGTCACGACGTTTTCCAACAACAATTGCCAAAACCAAAGCCGAAACACCTGAAGTAATGTGGACCACATCACCACCCGCAAAGTCAATCGTCCCCCACTTGACAAGAATTCCGTCTCCCCATACCATATGTGCAAAAGGATAATAGACCAAAAGTAACCAAAAGACTATGAAAATAGCTAAAGGAGTAAAGCGCATACGTCCTACTACTGAACCTGTCAAAATCGCCACACAGATAATGGAAAACATCATCTGAAAAGCCGAAAATAAGAGATCAGTAATAGCTAGACCACGACTTGAAGTCGTTTCAGAGACTCCATGTAAAAAGAGATGACTAATATTCCCAAAGAAATAGCCTTGACCACCAAAAGAAAGTGAATAACCAGCAACAACCCACAAGAGAGAGGCAATTGCTAAGGGAAGAACAGACATCATCATGGTATTAATGACATTTTTTCGACGCCCCAGACCACCATAGAAGAAGGCCAAAGCTGGTGTCATCAAGCACACCATGGCTGAACATATCAATATAAAGGCAGTACTACCTGTATCCATAAAACCACTCCAATCAAAAGAAATTATTTTTATGTTAAATAATATCACACAAAAAAAAATCCCACAAGCTTATTTATGGAATTTTTTGATAATTTTTTATTTTCTAACATCTTATGTTACCATAAAAAAAGAGCTTCTTACACTCCATGAAAAAGGTTATAAAGCTCTTGTCTATTTATTTTCCGTTCTTTAGCAATGGTTTTTATAGCCTGATTAGGCTTCATGCCAGAAGCAATTAAACCTTCAACAGCCTCGATTGGAGCAACATCTGATGTTAGATATCCTTCCCTATCATTTTCAGAAGCCCCAGCTACAATCAGTAAACATTCACCCTTGAGTGGATTACTAGCAATATAATCTAAAATTTCTAAAATAGTTCCTCGTTGGTACTCTTCGTAAAGCTTGGTCAGTTCTCTAACTAGTGTCACTTGGCGATTGCCATAGATCTCATGCATATTTTCAAGGGTATCTGCCACACGATAAGGCGACTCATAAAAAATCTGTGTCTCAGGATAAGACAGCTTTTCCTTGAAAAAATCAATCTGCTGACCTTTTTTACGGGGGAGGAAACCATAAAAAATATGAGGTTGAGGCGCTAGACCACTAGCAATCAAAGCAGTAATACCAGCTGATGCGCCAGGTAGGGCTACTACAGGAATATCCTCAGCAATGGCGGCTTTGACCAGATCATGACCAGGATCCGAAATAGAAGGCATACCCGCATCAGAAACCTGAGCCAAAGAAAGGCCTGACTTCAAACGTTCCAGTAAATCTGGAATTTTCTCGTAAGCATTGTGCTCATGAAAAGAATACTGCTTGGTTTCAATTTCAAAATGTTTGAGCAAGAGACCCGTATTACGCGTGTCCTCCGCACAAATAAGATCCACCTCTTTCAAGATTTGCACACTGCGAAAAGTCATATCCTGCAAATTCCCAATAGGTGTGGGAACCAAATAAAGGGTACCGTAGTTAGATTGTCCCTTAAAACTCTTTTGAACCTGCATGCTTAATCTCCGTACAACAATTCTGCACAGAATCCACAAGCTTCATTATTATCACGACGTTGACCATAAAAATCTGGACAAATGTGGAATCCATCATCATAAATAGCCTCGAGGTTCACCTTGCCATGAGACATTTTAGTCCCTGTCTCCTCTTGAACCACTTGACTCAAGTGCTCACGTAACTTGTCGTTCTCCAACTTGAGAGCCGTATTTTCCTCGAAAATCCCTGAGAAGTTCGCCTTAATCGCTTCTACCTCTGCCAACATTGACATCAAATTTTGTGATAATTCTTCGAATTTATCATACAATTCACGCTTTTCCATTTAGCTGAACTTCCTCCACTCCATAAGTTAGGGGAGCTCCCCCTTTTTCAAACATAACTTTAACAGTCCCTGCAATCACATCAATAGCAATGACTTGACCTCTACCTTCCTTGGTCTCAATCTCTTCACCCAAGTCAGGATAACTAGCCTTACTGTCTCGGTAAAAATCATCTTCATAACTGAGACAACACATGAGACGTCCACAGACACCGTTCATCTTACCAGAATTCAAGGATAAACTTTGATTTTTAGCCATCTTAATCGATACCGGTGGGAATTCGCCCAAAAAACTAGAACAACACAGTGCACGTCCACAAGGACCTAAACCACCATAAATTTTTGATTCCTCACGACTGGAAATTTGACGTAACTCAATTCGCGTCTTAAAATAAGCCGCCAAATCCTCGAGCAATTGACGAAAATCTACCCGCTTTTCAGCCACGAAACTGATAAGCACATAAGAGCTATTTAGAGGAAAGACTATGTCCACCACTTTCATATCTAGCTGATTTTGAGCAATTAAATCAGCCACTACTCTCATACTCTGTTCAGCCTTTAAAAGATTTTCATCATATCTAGCGAAATCTCTCTCACTAGCCAAGCCTTCGACCCTATTCAAATCCACGGGTAAACTAACCTCTGGAAAAACAGTATTTTCCATAACAACCTGGGCTAGACGCTTATCTTTTTTCTCCAAAACGACTACAAAGTCACCTTTGGTGTAATTTTTATCAGGAACAACGTATTCTACCGCTCCATTTTCTTCAAATTTGATTCCAATGACTTCTGTCATGATAATACCAAATACTCCATCGCATTTTGAAAGCTGACATTAGCAAGCCACATTTCACGTGCCTTAAAAACTAAATCTAACCATCGTCGTGCTTGTGGATTTTGTATCTCCTTTCCCAATTGATAAGTTAAAAAAGCCCATACCATCTCTTGTTCCGATTTTTCACTACACTGGACGGCCAACTTTGCAACATCCAAATAAAGAAGGTCGTGATTAGCCAGCAAGGATTGTTCAAAACGCTCCACTATATCGATGACATCAAGAACCTTTTTATCTTTAGACAAACTCAAAGCTTGCGTTTCATCCTTAGCAAAATCCGCTAAAACTTTGGCCTGTGTCAGCAACAAACCTTCTCTCTGGAGTAAGTCTTCTAAATAGGCCTTGTTCTTAGGAAAATAAAAGAGTTGCACTCGACTTTTTATCGTAGGCAAGATACGACTATCATCAGCTGTTAACAGAAAAATATAAATCTGACTCTGAGGTTCTTCGATAAACTTCAAGAGACTATTGGCCGCATTAACATGCATTTTATCCGCATCACGAATGATAAACACTTGAGCGTGGCCCTCGAAACTCGATTGGCTAAACTCTCTTGTCAGTTGACGAATAATATCTGTTTTTATAATCTGCCCTTGCGGTTCAACCAATTTAACATCTGAAAAATCTCCCTGTGCAATCAAACGACACGGACGACAGTGGCTACAAGGAAGACCATCCTCAGGAGTCAGGCAAAAGCGACTCTGCGCTAGCCAAATAGCCATGTCGAGACTTCCAAAATCACCCGAGAATAAATAAGCATGACTCAAACGATTTTCTCTGATAATTTGTGAAAACTCTTCAAAAAGTTTTCTTTGACATTCAGATAACTTCATCTTGCTCCTTATAAATAACTTTTAATAATTTCCCAGGTATCCTCTACAACTTCTTCCAAAGTTTGCGAGGCGTCGATTCTCTTAATACGTTCTGGCTCAGCTTCAGCTAAATCTAAGTATCCTTGACGTACACGTTGGTGCATATCAATTTTTTCTAAATCCAAACGATTGACTTCTCGCTCACCGTTTGCCGCAATACGAGCTAAACCAGTTTCAGAATCCACATCAAACAACAAGGTCAAATCAGGTTTATGACCATCCGTCGCATAATTATTTAACCAAGCAACTTCATCTTGATCAAGCCCTCGGCCTGCTCCTTGATAGGCTACCGAGGAATCAATAAAGCGATCCATGATAACCATATTGCCATTTTCAAGTTCTGGTAAAACTTTTTCAACCAAATGTTGGCGACGAGCAGCAATATAGAGCAAAAGTTCTGTTTTAGCATCCATAGCCGTATTATCTATATCCAGAATAACTTCACGGATTTGCTCTGCAATAGCCACGCCACCCGGCTCACGTGTCGTTATGACCTGAGCTGGATAAACCTCTCTTAAACGTGGCAAAAGCACCTTCAAAACTGAAGTTTTTCCAGCCCCATCTGGTCCTTCGATTGAGATTAGTAACCCTTTAGACATGATATTTCCTTTGTTGTTTATTCACCTTCTATTTTATCAAATTTTAGGCTAAATGAACAATCTCAGAAAGCATATAGCCTATGGTAAAAGAGTGTACATCTTAGCATGTCATCAAAACCACAAAACGTTTCAAAACTCTATTTATATAAACCACATATTTATCTTATTAGGTTTAGTTTTTTAGACATATGTTTACAAACAGAAAAGTTCGAGAACAGTTCTCGAACTTTTTATTCATTATTTAACGAAGTCAAGCAATGCCAAGAAACTTTCAGGTTCAAGTGATGCACCACCTACAAGAGCTCCGTCAACATCTGGACAAGCCATGTATTCAGCAACGTTTTCAGGTTTAACTGAACCACCGTATAGAACACGTACTTTGTCAGCGACTTCTTGACCGAAGTCAGCTGCCACAACATCACGCACAACTTTACACATTTTTTGTGCATCGTCTTGTGAAGCTGATTTACCGGTACCGATAGCCCAGATTGGTTCGTACGCAATAACTGATGAAGCTACTTGCTCAGGAGTCAATCCAGCTAAAGCAGCTGAAACTTGAGCACCTACGAATTCTGCTGCTTTACCAGCTTCGTAAGTTTCAAGGGATTCACCACAACAGATGATTGGAATCATACCGTTAGCAAAGATTGCCTTAGCTTTTTTGTTGATGTCTTCATCGGTTTCGTGGAAGTAGTCACGACGTTCTGAGTGACCGATAACAACATAGTCAGTACCGATTTCTTTCAAAACTTGTGGGCTAGTTTCACCAGTGAAAGCACCTGAATTTTCAAAGTAAGTGTTTTGTGCAGCAACTTTAAGGTTTGAACCTTTAGCAGCAGCAATAACAGTTGTCAAATCAACTGCAGGAACCGCAATACCAGCTTCAACAAGGTCAGCTGAAGGCAATTTTGACGCTACAGCTTCAACAAATGCTTTTGCTTCTTCTGGATTTTTGTTCATTTTCCAGTTACCAGCGATAAATGGTTTACGTGACATTTCACATACCTCTTCTTTTTTTATTTACTCGTTTATTTTATCACAAATCCCTTACTATTACTAGGTTTTTAGGAAAATTCCGAAAACTCGACTTGCTTTATTAAGATTGTTCTCTATAAAAGCTAACTTTAGTCAACTAAATGCAAACAAAGAAGACTCTCAGATATTTAAAGACCAAAAAGAGCCGAGTAAACTCGACTCTCTCAATTATTGTCTGACTAATAATTGTATTGGGAACTTAATATTAATTAAGCTTCGATTTCAGTTACGATACCTGAACCAACAGTACGTCCACCTTCACGGATAGAGAATGTTGTACCTTTTTCAACGGCAATTGGGTGGATCAACTCAACGTCGATAGTCACGTTATCACCAGGCATAACCATTTCAGTACCTGCAGGAAGTTCGATTGAACCTGTTACGTCAGTTGTACGGAAGTAGAACTGTGGACGGTAGTTATTGAAGAATGGAGTGTGACGTCCACCTTCTTCTTTAGAAAGGATGTAAACTTCACCTTTGAATTTAGTGTGTGGCTTGATTGAACCAGGCGCAGCCAATACTTGACCACGTTCGATTTCATCACGTTGGATACCACGAAGAAGGACACCGACGTTATCACCGGCAATACCTTCATCAAGTTGTTTACGGAACATTTCTACACCAGTAACAACTGCTTTTTGGCTTTCTTCTTTAAGACCAACAATTTCAACTTCGTCATTAACACGAACAACACCACGGTCAATACGTCCTGACGCAACAGTACCACGACCAGTGATTGAGAATACATCTTCGACCGGAAGCAACAATGGTTTGTCAGTGTCGCGTTCTGGTTCTGGAATGTATTCGTCAACAGTATTCATCAAGTCCATGATGATGTCTTCATATTTAGAATCACCTTCAAGAGCTTTAAGAGCTGAACCTTGGATAACTGGAATGTCATCACCTGGGAAATCGTATTCTGAAAGAAGGTCACGGATTTCCATTTCAACTAATTCAAGCAATTCTTCATCGTCAACCAAGTCAACTTTGTTCATGAAGACGATAAGGTGTTTAACACCAACCTGACGTGAAAGAAGGATGTGCTCACGAGTTTGTGGCATTGGTCCGTCAGTAGATGCAACTACAAGGATCGCACCGTCCATTTGAGCGGCACCAGTGATCATGTTTTTAACGTAGTCCGCGTGTCCTGGCGCATCGATGTGAGCGTAGTGACGTTTTTCAGTTTCGTATTCAACGTGTGCAGTGTTGATTGTGATACCGCGTTCACGTTCTTCTGGAGCAGCGTCGATTGAAGCGTAGTCTTTTGGTGTGTTAACTGCGCTAGGAAGACGACGAGCCAATACAGTTGTGATTGCAGCTGTCAAAGTAGTTTTACCATGGTCAACGTGTCCGATTGTACCAATGTTAACGTGTGGTTTACTACGATCGTATTTTTCTTTTGCCATTTAGGAAAAGCCTCCAATAAAATATATTTTATAGATAGACAGTAGGCAATACAGTCTAACTTTACTCTACTATTCTATCAAAATGTCATAGAATTGCAAGTATTTTATATAGTTTTCAGTTTTTCTTTATAGTAATCACAAATATTTCTTTCAATAATCCTCTTTCTACTACTTTTATAATCTTTTCATTCTATCCAAACCATGACTACACTCCAAAAGACAAAAAGAAGTCGTATGCTAACGACTTCTTCTCAAAGGTACAATTTTTTCATTTTGATTTTCAAGTTCTTGAGTCTGAGACAACCCTTCCTCAATAGCCTGAACAATATTATCTCGTTTTTCATTAGCAGCAATGTTCAAGACAAAAGCAATACCAACGGAAGTTACCAGAAGAGAGTTACCACCTTGTGAAAGGAAAGGGAAGGTAACCCCTGTCGATGGAATCAAACCTGAGATTCCACCGATATTAACAAAAACTTGCATAAGCATGAGAGCCCCCACACCAAGTGCCATCATAGAGTTAAATGGATTTCTAGCTTTTACTCCTACAATCATAATACGAAGAATAAGGAAAAAGAGAAGGGCAAGAATCAAACCTGCTCCAATGAGACCTAACTCTTCAATAACAATTGAAAACACAAAGTCTGTCGTTGCTTCTGGAAGATAACCGGTTTTCTCAATCGAATTTCCGAGACCAAGACCGAACCACCCCCCATTACTCATAGCATAGTAAGAATGAGATAACTGAAGTCCTGAACCTGTTAAATCCTTAAAAGGATTAAAATAAGCTGCAAAACGCTTGGCAACATATCCAAAGACAGGTACCTTAGCCATGTTTTGTACTCCAACCAAAGCAATCAATCCAAGAAAAGCAGACGACAGCCCTACAATACCAGCAAACAGTGCCGTGAACCAGCGATAACCAACACCAGAAATTGAAAACATGACAACCGTTGTCAATACGATGATAGCCGCATTTCCCAAGTCTGGTTGGATGGCAACTAAGCCAATCATTACCAGCAAATAGTAACGCCAGTCATTAAATTCTTCTTTAGTCCTCGGTATCCACCTATTTTTAGTTAAAGCCTGATAGTCATAATGTTCTATAGCAGACTGTTGTTTTGAGAAGGTGTGCGCCAAATACCAAACAACAATAACCTTAAGATATTCCGCTGGTTGGAAAGATAAGGGACCCAGTACAATCCATCCGTTCGCTCCATTAATTTCTTTAGTGAAAAATTTCGCAACAACCAAAAGTATAATTTCGACAATTATTACAGCTCCTAAGACCTTATCTTTTCTAAGGAAATTCAATTTCAATCGATAAATAAAAAAGATAAATAATAAGGATACTAGCCAGAAGGCACCTTGGTTCATAACTGATGCGAAAGGATTGGCTCCAAAAGTTACTAAACGAGCACTCGTTGTTGAATAAACAACAATCAAACCAACCACTGATAAAATTAAATAAGGTATCAAGATGGTATAGTCCAAAAGATGTTTCTTTTCAATTTTCATATCTAAAAAACTCATACTTTCTATTATGTTACCCTACATTTCATAAAAAAACATAAAGCTAACAGCTTATATTATAACACTTTGATATCTTAAACTAAAGTAAAATCTAAATTAACCGTTTTCATCTTTAAAACTTTTATTTAATCTTTTATACTCAAATTAATTTGTAAACTAGCTTTCTGTGGTAATATTGCTAGTTCTCATATTTTCTTTAAGGATAAATAAAAAAACGAGACTTAGGTCCCGTTTTTTTATCTTATTTTTGTACCGACATTGATACGATTAAGTGCTCGACGGAGAGCAACCTGAGCACGTTGAACATCAACATTACGATCAGATTTTGTTGCTTCTTCCAAGACACGTTCGGCACGTTGCTTGGCACGTTCGGCACGAGAAACGTCAATGTCGCGATCACGTTCTGCTGAATTGGCAATGATAGTAATGAAATCATCTTTAACTTCGATGATACCACCGTTTACGGCAATCCAATCGACGTGACTCTCGTCATCCACACGACGAACCTTGAGCTCATCCACTTCAAGTGGAGCAATCAAGTTAATATGGCCTGGCAAAATACCAATTTGACCATCTTTAGTAACCGCGTGGATAAAGCTGGCATGGTGGTCATATTTAAGACCATCTGGAGTTACCACTTGTACGGTCATTTGTGCCATATCTTCACCTCATTAGTAGCCCATAGCTTTAGCTTTAGCTACTACATCCTCAATTGGCCCTACGCTACGAAAGGCATCTTCAGGAAGATTGTCATATTTACCTTCAAGGATTTCTTTAAAGCCACGAACAGTTTCAGCAACTGGAACATAAGAACCTGGTTGACCTGTAAACTGTTCAGCAACATTGAAGTTTTGTGACAAGAAGAATTGGATACGACGAGCACGTCCAACCAATGTTTTATCTTCGTCCGACAATTCATCCATACCAAGGATAGCGATAATATCTTGCAATTCACGGTATCGTTGAAGTACTCGTTGAACTTCAGTCGCAACAGCATAGTGTTCTTCACCAACAATTTCAGGTGAAAGGGCACGTGAGCTTGATGCCAATGGGTCAACAGCTGGATAAATACCCATTTGTGTCAACTTACGTTCAAGGTTAGTTGTTGAATCCAAGTGAGCGAATGCTGTTGCTGGCGCTGGGTCAGTGTAGTCATCGGCCGGGACATAGATAGCTTGGATTGAGGTAACAGAACCTTTTTTAGTTGATGTGATACGTTCTTGCAATTGACCCATTTCAGTTGCCAATGTAGGTTGATAACCAACGGCTGATGGCATACGACCAAGAAGGGCTGATACTTCAGAACCTGCTTGAGTGAAACGGAAGATGTTATCAATGAAGAGAAGCACGTCTTGTCCTTCAACATCACGGAAATATTCAGCGATAGTCAAACCAGTAAGGGCAACACGCATACGTGCTCCAGGTGGTTCATTCATTTGACCAAAGACCATGGCTGTTTTTTCGATAACGCCAGATTCCTTCATTTCCCAGTAAAGGTCATTACCTTCACGTGAACGTTCCCCAACACCCGTAAACACGGAAATGCCACCGTGTTCTTGAGCAATGTTGTGAATCAGCTCTTGAATAAGAACAGTCTTACCAACACCGGCACCACCGAAAAGTCCGACTTTACCACCTTTAAGATAAGGGGCAAGCAAGTCGATAACTTTAATCCCTGTTTCAAGGATTTCAGTACTTGTTGACAATTCATCGAAGGTAGGTGCTTTTTTATGAATTGGTTCACGCTCTGCATCATCTGCAAAAGGTGCTTCCATGTCAATGGTATCTCCAAGCACGTTAAAGACACGTCCAAGAGTTTCTTTACCAACAGGAACACTGATTGGACGACCTGTGTCCAGAACTTCTAGCCCACGAGTCAATCCATCAGTAGATTCCATGGCAATGGTACGAACCACACCTTCTCCAAGTTCAAGAGCTACTTCGAGCACGATACGTCTAGACTTTTCTTCATCAGTGTAAACGACCAATGCATTGTTAATCTCAGGAAGTTTATCGCCAGTTGCAAACGCTACGTCTACAACAGGACCAACAACCTGAGCAATTTTGCCTGAGCTCATTGTTTTCTCCTTATGATAGTTTTCTGGATGACAATCATCCCTTTTTATTGTATGTCAAATCAAGACAAATCTCTAGCTATTCAAGTGCACTAGCACCGCCAACAATCTCAGTGATTTCCTGAGTAATGGCTGCTTGACGTGCACGGTTGTATTGAATTGTTAAATCGTTAATTATTTTCTTAGCATTATCAGTGGCAGTCTGCATTGCGGTCATACCAGCAGCATGCTCAGCTGTTTTGGCATCTACGATAGCACCGTAGATAAGACTCTCAGCATATTGTGGCAAGAGTTGATCCAAAATAGTATCACGATCTGGTTCCAATTCAAACTTGGTCAATACATGGCCTTCAGATTCATTAGGATCAAAATCAGCAATTGGAAGCATTTTTTCAACACGAACTTCACGAGACAAACTATTAATATGATGATTGTAACACACATAAAGTTCATCAAAAAGCTCATTTTGATACATTCCTACAGCTTTAGAAATGATTTTCCCGACTTGATCGAAACTAGGTTGATCTTCAAGGCCACGAAGTTCAAAAGCAACATTCATGTTACGAGCTTTGAAGAAATCTGAACCTGTTCCACCAATAGAGATGATAGCATATTCATCTTCAGAATCATGGTCACGTTTAATCATATCCAAGACAGCTTTAAGAATGGTTGAATTATATCCTCCAACTAATCCCTTATCTGAAGTAATGACAATATACCCTGACTTACGAACTGGACGTGCATCCAACATCGGATTTGAAGAACCATTAACCAATTCTGAATGTAGAAGATCTGTTGTGATCTGTCTAATTTTTGAGGCATAGATTTGGAAATCTTTAGCAGCCTGCTCAGAACGTGTCAATTTAGAAGCAGAAACCATTTGCATGGCTCCTGTAATATGACTCGTTTGCTTAATTGAAGCAATTTTTGCTTTGATTTCTCTTAGAGAGCCTGCCATATGCTGTCCTCCCTATCTCTATTTGTATTCCGATTGATCTTTGAAAGCTTGGATAGCTTCATTAAGCACAGCTTCTTCAGGAAGATCCTTAGTTGAACGGATTGTTTCAAAGATATCCTCATGATGGCTATCAAAGTAGTCATAGAGGGCTTCTTCAAAATCCAAGATTTGATCAACCGGAACACTGTCCAAGAAGCCATGTGTCAAAGCGTAAAGAATAAGAACTTGTTTTTCAACCGGAAGTGGTTTATGAAGTGGTTGTTTAAGCACTTCAACTGTACGACGTCCACGATTAAGTTTAGCTTGTGTTGCGGCATCCAAATCAGAACCGAATTGTGTAAAGGCTTCAAGTTCACGGTAAGAAGCCAAGTCAAGACGAAGGGTACCAGCAACTTTCTTCATTGCTTTGATTTGTGCTGAACCACCAACACGTGATACTGAAGAACCAGCATCAATCGCAGGACGAATACCTGAGTTGAAAAGATTTTCTTGCAAGAAGATTTGTCCATCTGTGATAGAAATAACGTTTGTCGCGATATAAGCTGAGATATCTCCTGCTTGTGTTTGGATGATTGGCAAGGCAGTAATTGAACCACCACCAAGATCATCTGAAAGCTTAGCTGAACGTTCCAAAAGACGTGAGTGGAGATAGAATACATCCCCTGGGTAGGCTTCACGACCTGGTGGACGACGGAGAAGCAATGAAAGTTCACGGTAAGCCACGGCTTGCTTAGACAAATCATCATAAACAATCAAGACATGTTTTCCGTTATACATGAACTCTTCAGCCATTGCAACACCAGCGTAAGGCGCGATGTAAAGCAATGGTGATGGTTGTGATGCTGAGGCAGTCACAACGATTGTGTAATCAAGAGCACCATGTTTACGAAGTGATTCAACTTGTGTACGAACAGTTGATTCTTTTTGACCAATAGCAACATAGATACAAATCACATCTTGTCCTTTTTGGTTCAAAATTGCATCAATCGCAACAGATGTTTTACCTGTTTGACGGTCACCGATGATTAACTCACGTTGACCACGTCCAATTGGAACCAAAGCATCAACCGCTTTAAGACCAGTTTGGAGTGGTTCAGAAACTGATTTACGTTGCATAACGCCTGGTGCAGGTGCTTCAACTGGACGAGTTGCAGTTGTCTTGATATCTCCAAGACCATCAATTGGTTGACCAAGTGGGTTTACGACACGACCAATAAGAGCTTCACCTACTGGCACTTCCATAATTTTACCAGTACGTTTAACTTCATCACCTTCACGAATTGTATAAAAATCTCCAAGAATAATGATACCAACGTCATTAGACTCAAGGTTTTGAGCCATACCGAAGACACCATTTGAAAATTCGAGAAGTTCTCCACTCATGGCATTATCAAGTCCACGAGCACGGGCAATACCATCACCGATATAAGTGACTACACCAGTTTCTGTGACGTCAAAATTTGGCTGGAAGTTTTCAATTTGCTTTTTAATTAAAGCGCTAATTTCTTGTGCATTAATTGCCAAAAGTCACACCACTTTCTATTTCAAATTCATTTTAAATGCTTGTAATTGACTACGAATTGACGTGTCAACAAACTTATTCTTTGCTTTGATGACGAATCCTCCAATGAGTTCCTCATCAATTTTTTCTACTAAACGACGTGTCTTAATCTCAAATTTTTGTGAAACTATCGTCAAAAGTCTAGTTTTTTGTTCTTCAGACAAGGGACTTGCTGATGTCACAGTGACATCGTAAGTGTTGTCTTCTTGATCAAAGAGCTCAAGGACCAATTTCAAGACATCATAAAGAATGTTAGCTCGGTCATTGAGTGAAATTACCTCAAGAAAATTGTTCATGTATACTGAACAAGACTCTTGAAAGAAACTTAAACTTTCTTTCTTAGCCTCGCTTGTCACATTTACTTGAGACAAGAAGGTTTTTAGATTTGTTTCAGCAAAAACTGTTAGGATTTGCCTTACTTCTTCTTGGATTGTTGACACGGCGTCTTGTTCAAAAGCGACTTCTACCAGACTTCTGGCATACTGCCCAACAAGAGCTTGTGTTTTCTTATCCATTAAGCATCTCCTAATTGATCAAGATAGCTATCAATCAAGTCAGATTGCGCTTTTGCATCAAGGTTTTGTTTCATGACTTTTTCTGCCAAAAGGACAGTCAAGTCAGCAACCTCACCTTTAACGCCAGCAAGTGCTTCCAACCAGCTTTGGGCGATATCTTGATTTGCTTTCTCTTTCAAGCGTTTAGCTTCATCATATGCTTCTGCAATGATTTTTAACTCTTTAGTTTTACCAGTTTTCTTGGCCTCATCAATAATCTGAGTTGCTTCTGTGCGAGCGGCAGCTAACTCATCTTGACGTTTTTGTACCAAGATTTCTGCTTCTTGACGAGCTTTTTCAGCACTATCAATATCTGTGGCAATTTTCTTTTCACGAGCGACAAAGATTCCTGTAATTTGATCCCATGCGAATTTACGAATGAGGTAATACAAGAGAAAAACTGAGCCGAGCGTAATAATGATATTACCAAGTGTCGTACTATTAATCAGTAATGACATTTCATTTCTCCCTTTCTTAATTATTCTTCGTTGACTTTATCACCAATGTAGTTAGAGCTTAGGATAATAAAGACATAGGCTTGAATGAACCCAATAAAAGCTGAAAAGGCAACCCAGACAAGGTTCAAAGCAAAGGATATAGGTGCTGCAAAAACAGACCATTTCACTAATTGAAGAATCAAGTCAATTAGTACCTCACCAGAATAAATGTTACCAAACAAACGCAAGGCCAATGATGCAAGGTTGGTAAATTGTTCCAAAATGTTCATTGGGAGCATAGCTGGGTATGGTGAAAGGTAACCTTTGAGATAGCCTTTAAACCCTTTTTTACGAATCCCCTCAATATGACTAACGAGGGTAATAATCAAAGAAAGAGTGATAGTGACACCGAAATTCGATGTTGGAGAAGACCAAAAATTGTAATGCTCACTTTTAACAGATACAAGCAAACCTAAGTTGTTTGCTGTAAACACAAAGGTGAAAATTACAAACAAGAGCAAACTATAATTTTTTGTGAATTTTCCAAGACTTTGAGAAATGGTGTTGTTCACAAATTCATAGATGAACTCGAGTACATTTTGTTTTCCCTTTGGTTTAATGGTCATATCACGACTTGACCAAAAAACCACTCCAAAAACGATAATTACTGTCAAGAGAGACATGGCAAGGATCGTCAAGTCAAAATCAATCCCAAATAATGAGACGGTTGGATTACTTGTAGTTTCCACTGCTCATCCCTCCTCCATCTTTTTTATTTGTCTATTAGACAATGTAGCTAAGGGCAAACAATACGAAGAAAGTACCTTCGATGAAGGCAACACCAGTAAACATCAATGTTTGAAGTTTACTAAACATCTCAGGTTGGCGAGCTGCAGCCTTAGCGATATTGGCAACGAGGATACCCTCACCAATAGATACACCCATAACGGCCAAACCGAGGGCTAAGATAGTTAAATTCATAGTAGAATTCTCCTTTTAATTATTTTTACCAAGCTATTTTAGTCCTATTTTCCACGAAAGTCAACGAATTGACGGTTTTTTGGACATTTTCACTGACTTTGCCTAACATTTTCATTCTTTTTGTATAAGCGTTTACTTTCAATAAAAGACACGGCATTTCACCGTGTCTCTTTGTTCTATTTCACCAATTTCTTCATCTCATCAATACGCACTACTATCGCATCGTATTTAGCTTGGTAATCTTTTTGTTTGTCGCGTTCTTTTTGGACGACTTCTGGTTTGGCATTGGCTACGAAGCGCTCGTTAGAGAGTTTCTTACCAACCATGTCAAGTTCTTTTTGCCATTTGGCCAATTCTTTTTCAAGACGAGCCAACTCTTCTTCGACGTTGAGAAGGTCTGCGAGTGGCAAGTAAATTTCTGCGCCTGTGATGATGCTTGACATAACCAAGTCAGGTACTTCGACATCTGCTGCAATTTCCAAGTGTTCTGGATTTGTGAAGCGTTTGATGTAATTGATGTTGTCATTAAAGAAGGCATCGAGCTTGCTGTCGCTAGTCTTAATCAAGATGGTGATCGGCTTGCTTGGCGCTACGTTAACTTCTGCACGTGAGTTACGAACTGATCCAATCACGTCTTTAAGGGCCTCAACGCCAGCTGCCGCTTCTTCATTTTCAAATTCTGGACGAACCACTGGGTATTCAGCTGTGACGATAGAGCCTTCTGAGATTTGACCAAAGATTTCCTCTGTCACGAATGGCATGATTGGGTGAAGGAGACGCAAGATTTGGTCCAAAGTGTAAAGTAGGACAGAACGAGTGATGACTTTCTCGTCCTCGTTATCGCTGTAAAGCACTTCCTTAGTCAACTCAACATACCAGTCCGCAAACTCATCCCAGATAAAGTTGTAAAGGATGTGTCCAGCCACACCGAATTCAAACTTGTCAAAGTTTTCAGTAACTTTTCCGATAGTTTCGTTGAGATTGTGGAGAATCCAACGGTCTGTGACATTACCTGCTTGACCAGCAGCCACTTTAGCTACATTTTCACGCGCCACATCCAAGGTCAACCCTTCATTGTTCATAAGGATGTAACGAGAGATGTTCCAAATCTTGTTAATGAAGTTCCAAGAAGCATCCATTTTCTCGTAGGAGAAGCGCACGTCTTGACCTGGTGCAGAACCGTTTGAAAGGAACCAACGAAGGGCATCAGCACCGTATTTTTCGATAACATCCATTGGGTCAATACCGTTACCAAGGGACTTAGACATCTTACGTCCTTGCTCGTCACGGATAAGACCGTGGATAAGGACATTCTTAAATGGTTGGCGACCTGTGAATTCCAATGATTGAAAGATCATACGAGACACCCAGAAGAAGATGATGTCATAACCAGTGACAAGTGTTGAGGTTGGGAAGTAACGCTTGAAGTCTTCTGAGTCGACATCAGGCCAGCCCATAGTTGAGAATGGCCAGAGGGCAGAACTGAACCAAGTATCCAAGACATCTTCGTCTTGTTTCCAGCCGTCACCTTCTGGTGCTTCTTCGCCAACGTATATTTCACCTTCAGCATTATACCAAGCAGGGATTTGGTGACCCCACCAAAGCTGACGAGAGATAACCCAGTCGTGGACATTTTCCATCCATTGAAGGAAGGTATCATTGAAACGAGGTGGATAGAAATCAGCCTTATCGTCTGTGTCTTGGTTAGCGATGGCATTTTTAGCCAGTTGGTCCATCTTAACGAACCATTGTGTAGACAAACGTGGTTCAACAGGCACACCTGTACGTTCTGAGTGACCAACTGAGTGAGTCATCTTTTCGATTTCGACAAGGGCACCGATTTCTTCCAATTTCTTAACAACGGCCTTACGTGCTTCAAAGCGGTCCATACCGTTGAATTCGCCAGCCAATTCATTCATGGTGCCATCATCATTCATGACATTGACTTGTGGCAAGTTATGGCGTTGACCAACTAAGAAGTCGTTAGGGTCATGAGCAGGAGTGATTTTAACCACACCAGTACCAAATTCAGGGTCTGCGTGTTCATCGCCAACGATTGGGATTGGCTTGTTCAAAATTGGCAAGATAACATTTTTACCAATCAAGTCTTTATAACGATCATCATTTGGGTTAACAGCTACGGCAGTATCCCCAAACATGGTTTCAGGACGAGTTGTTGCCACTTCCAGGGCACGTGAACCGTCTTCTAACATGTAGTTCATGTGGTAGAAGGCACCTTCCACATCCTTGTGAATGACCTCAATATCAGAAAGGGCTGTGCGGGCTTTTGGATCCCAGTTGATGATAAACTCACCACGGTAAATCCAACCTTTTTTGTAAAGCTCTACAAAGACCTTGCGAACGGCTTTTGATAACCCCTCGTCAAGGGTGAAACGCTCACGAGAGTAGTCTACAGAGAGGCCCATCTTACCCCATTGTTCCTTGATAGTTGCCGCATACTCGTCTTTCCACTCCCAGACTTTATCAAGGAATTTTTCACGACCAAGGTCATATCGAGAAATGCCACTTTCGGCCAAACGAGCTTCAACCTTAGCTTGAGTGGCAATTCCAGCGTGGTCCATACCAGGAAGCCAAAGCGTATCAAAACCTTGCATACGTTTTTGACGGATAATGATATCCTGCAAAGTTGTATCCCAAGCGTGACCCAAGTGAAGTTTTCCGGTTACGTTTGGTGGTGGAATGACGATGGAATAAGGCTTAGCCTTTTTATCGCCTGAAGGCTTGAAAACATCTTCATCAAGCCATTTTTGGTAACGACCAGCCTCAACCTCAGCTGGATTGTATTTAGGTGAAAGTTCTTTAGACATGTGTGTGTCCTTTCTAGTTATTTCTATTTTTAATGTTGGTCTTGGACTTCCCATTCACTCTTCAGCAATCCATATATCAGACTGTCACAACGGTTGCCCTGGGCATCTTTGCGATCCCTTATGCGAGCTTCATGGGTGAAACCAAGCTTCTCTGCGACTCGTTGACTTTGGACATTGTCCCCAAACAGGCCAGTTCAATCTTATGAAGGCCCAACTCCTTAAAAGTTAGGTCAATCAAAGCACGCACGGCTTCTGGTACATAACCTTGCCCCCAATAGTCTGGGTGCAAAGTATAACCAATCTCCAGCACATCATCGTCGTGGCGATGATTGAAATCAACAGAGCCAATAACTGTATAGATCCCTTTAACCACAATGCCATAGTCTGCTAAGAGATTGTCTTTTCGATTACGCTCAGGAAGGATATGCTCTAGATAATAAATCTCATCTTCCAAGGTATGGACAGGCTGAAATCCTGCTGGATAGGGGACTTCTGGCAAACTAGCGTAGGCATAGATATCCGCAGCATCTGCCACTTTGCGGACTCGTAAAACGAGACGCTCCGTCTCAATTCAATCAGGTGGTAATACTGCTCTTGTCATCTTTCTTCCTCGCTTTCTTGATGAAGCTTCCCATGGGTTCAACTCGGTTATCCAGATAGCAATAGACACGCTTATGACCATCACCCATAAAGTAAGTCGGTGCAAAGCGGTCATTTTTAAAAGGGCCCCTGCCATCTAGCAAATCAGAATCAGCAAGGCGATCTAAAATCTTAGCAAAGATATGGCAGGTACCATCTTCCTCAATAATTCTGTCGACCTTACAATCCAGAACGACTGGGCAGGCATCCAAGATAGGTGCTTGTGTCAGTTTAGAAGGTCGGAAATCTAAGCAGAGTTCAGCAATCTTTTCACGGTGACTAATAAATCCAGCCTGCTCCAGCTGAAGTATGAAACTTTCATCAGGAATATTCACAGTGAACTTCTGATAATGTTTAATCTGGTCTGCTGCATTTTCCTTGCTACCTACTCCGAAGACAAGCCAATCTCCTAAACTGTAGGAAGAACTACAGGTCGTCACATTATAACCATAGGTCTGATCCTGATAACCCAAGATAAAAATAGGAAAACCATAATACAATTTACTAGTCTCAAAAGATTGCTTCATGACAACCTCCTTTGATAGCAATGTTGACCTCGCTTTCGCTCCGTCTGCACCAATATCTTTAAATTCACCTGCGACCTTCGGTCTTGGTTCTTTAAAAGCTATAAAAAACCCCTGTCATAAACATGACAGGGACGAATATGTATCCGCGGTACCACCCAGTTTTGAGTGGCAACCACTCACACCTCTCTTTATTCAATTTGACCATCAGCAACCAGCTTTGACATTTGTGCGGATTTCTCAGTACCACCGCTTCCTGTGACAAATGGGCTTCAAAGCACCTCTGAATAGTCTTATTCTATCACATTTTTAATCTCAAGACAAATGAAATTGTGGGGACCTGAATTTGCAAATAAGTTAGACTACCGATTTTACCTTAAAAGATGAATCCATTTCCTCATTTTATTCTCATTAGAAAAGTCCTGTCTGTCGATAAGGATCTCATCTTAATTTTCTTCCTTAGCTCTTTCTTCTTTGAGCCATTTTTCATAGCTTTCAAGTAGATTTATAGCCATTTGGGTTGCCAAGGCAACTGAGAAGGCTTCCGTACCTTCGGTTGTTTCATTTTGGACTTCCAATTTACTTTCTTCGTAAATGTCTTTGAGAGTCTTATTGCTAAGCGTATCTTTAAATGCTTGGAATTCTTTCATGGTCAAATTTTCCTTTATTCTACGGTACTCTCTAAAATTGCTGTTATCGTTTTCACTTTAAGTTTACAACATTTCAGAGAAATTGCAAGGCTTCTCCTTAATAAATAAGGAGAACTTTCCCACTATCTACGGATCTATTGCGCAGCTGCAGTAGCTTCTGTGAGATACTCTGTCGTATAGACTACAATAGCTCCTGAATCAGCATTTACCGCGTATTTATAACGTAGTCCACTAGCAGCATAATCAAAACTGATATTGTAGACTTTACCGTCTCCTTCGGTCTTCAACTCCGTTTTCAAGTTTGTTACAGAGCCTTCATCTAGGCCAGCATGATTAAGAGCTGTCGTTTGTGCAGTTTCTTTGGACACTGCCGTCTCGTCCTTACTTTCGCTAGATTGAGTCTCGTCTTTAGGCTCTCCACCTTTTTGAGCACCGTCAACATCTTTAGACATTGAATGGTCACTCTTATATTTCAAAATAGACCCTGACAGACCGTCAATCGTATACTCAAAATGATTGTCTGACGTTGTGAAACTAATCTCATAATTTCCATGAAATCCAGAACGTGATTTTGAGACTGTTGATTGAGATATCTCAGAAGTTTTGACACCTGCATTTTTGTAAGCAATGTCTGCAGCATCTTGTTCTGACAAGCGATAACCTGAGCCGTTAAAAACAAACAAGGCTGCAGCGATGGCAACTGGAATAGCGAGCAGAAGCAGATACCTCACTAGCTTTTTCATTTTTCGCATAAAATTCTCCTCTATTTTAATCTAATACTACTATTATATCTTAAAGTTCTAAAATTGTCAGATAAACTTGGCTCATTTTTAGGTCGGCATTATAAAAAGTTCCCGATAGCTATCAGGAACTTCTACGAAATGTTACTATTTGGCCAGTTACAAAGACTAGTATGGCCATCCAGATAAAGAAGAAGCCTTTCAACTCTCCAAAGCTGACCGTCTCACCAAAAATGAGGATGGCTACGAGAAGTTGAATCGTAGGACTAAGATACTGGATGAAACCAATAAGGTTAAGCGGTGCCCTTTTGACTGCCTCTGAGAAGCAAAGCAATGGAACGGCCGTCACCACACCGGATATGGCTAGGAGAAACATTTCCATGCTCGAATAGGAAGAAAATGATTCTGGAGAAAAGAAAACGAGATAGATAGCTACAAAAGGTAGTAGCAAGCCACTTTCTACTAGCATGGCTACGTCACTGGAAATCCTAACCCCTTTTTTGATTAGACTATAGAAACCAAAGCTCAGAGCTAACCCCAATGAAACCATGGGAAGTTTTCCTGTATTGGCAATAAGAACCAGTACTCCTATAAAGGCCAATACTACTGCTGCCCACATGGTCCTACTCAATGATTCACGAAGAAAAATGAGGGCAAACAGGATAGAAACAATAGGCAAAATGTAATAGCCCAGGCTAGCCTGCGTCGCTTGACCATGACCCACAGCATAGATATAAATCAACCAGTTAGCTGCTATGAAAAAACTAGCAAGTAGCATACGAAGCAAGGCTTTCTTATCTTGCCAAAGTTCTACAAGCTCCTTTTTGAAACGTGTATTTTGCTTAGCGACTAGGGCGTAAATCAGCATAGTCACCACTGTAAAAACAATCCGCCACGAGAAGGTGTTGTAAGCCGAAACACCTGCTAAAAGCTTCCAAAAAAGGGATAGAAATCCCCATTGAATATAGGTGGCTAGACCAAAGAGTAGCCCTTGATTTTTTCTAGTCAACGACAACACCTCCTTTATCCACAGATAGGATGAGGGTTTCACCATCTAAACCAAGACCATCGATAGCCGTTTTTAGAGCCTCAGCTTGATCATTTGGTGTCAAGGTCATAACTGTTGGGCCAGCCCCTGAAAGATAGGTCGCATAAGCACCGTATTGACCTGACAATTCCTTAATAGTCGCAAATTCTTTAACCAATTTTTGACGGTAGCGTTCGTGGAACATATCCCCTTGAATAGCATGTCCCGCCTTAACCAAATCGCCTGCAAAGAGGGCAGCAATGGCAACGTTGGCAATAGATGATGCAGCTACAGCTTCTTTGTAAGACAGGTTACTTGGAAGTACCCCACGTGAATCAGACGTTTTAAGTTCATAGCTCGGAATGAAGGCTACAAAGGCACACTCTGGAAAGTCTGTCACGATGCTATTAACATGTTCATCCACATAAGAGGCTACAACGAGATTCCCAAAAATAGCTGGGGCAACATTGTCCGGGTGACCTTCAATCTTGGTTGCAATATCAAGTTTATCGTCATCTGAGAGCTTCAGATCTGCCAATTGATTGGCTAACTCAATCCCTGCGACAATAACTGAGCTAGAAGAACCTAGCCCACGCGCCATGGGAATATCTGAGGCCATCACCAATTTATGGGGCTGCAAATCAGACTTAACTTGCAAGGCCGTTGAAATGAGGAGGTTATTTTCATCTAAAGGAATATCTCCCAAATCATGTTCAATATGCCATGCATCCGCTGGTTCAAGCACCTCGATTGTCAAATATTTAGAAACGGCAACACCCACAGAATCAAAACCTGGACCAATATTGGCAGATGTTGCTGGAACAGTAATTTTCATAATAATACACCGAGAGGAGGAAAGCCATCAGCGACTTTTCTCCTTGAATACCTTTCTTATACGCACCAGTATGGGCTTATCAATTAGTTAGACAAAACTTTCAATGTATTGACAACTGTGAAATCTTCTGCTGCTTCAAGTTTTTCAGTAACAGCTTTGAGTTGTGTCTTAGACATAGCATGTGTAATCACAACGATACGAGCTGTTGTGCCATTTGCTTTTTGTTGCAAGACTTGTTCAAACGAAATATCTTCTGAGTTGAAGATTTCAGACAAGTGAAGGATTTTACCTTTTTCATCTGGCGTATCAAGGGCAAAGTAGTAATTGCTCTTAACGTCCGCTGGATTAGCCAATGGCAAGTCACGACGGAACTCATTAAATGGTTTACCCACATTGCCATCTGAAAGACGACGAGCAATACGGATAATGTCTGCCAAAACAGATGTTGCTGTTGGTTTTTGACCAGCACCTGGACCGTAATACATAGATTCACCGATACCGATAGATTCAACAAAGACTGCATTCATAACATCGTTGACGCTAGCAAGTGGGTGATTTTTTGGCAAGAATGTTGGTGATACTTCTGCTGAGATACCTGATTCTACTTCACGCACATCACCAACCAATTTGATAACATAACCCAATTCTTGAGCAACAGCCACATCGTCTGTAGAGATGTTCGTAATGCCTTTGTGAGAAACGTCGTCAAAATCAATTGTAGCACCAAAACCAAATTGGCTAAGGATAACAGCTTTATAAGCGGCGTCATACCCTTCAACGTCGTTGGTTGGATCACTTTCAGCATAACCAAGTTCTTGAGCAGTCTTGAGGGCGTCCTCATATGACCAACCTTCATCAACCATCTTAGTCATCATAAAGTTAGATGTACCGTTAAGCACACCAAGGATACGAGTCACCTTGTCAGACGTCAAAGAGTTAGCCAAAGTACGCAAAATTGGAATACCACCGGCAACAGCAGCTTCGTAGTAGAAAGCCACCCCCTTATCTTGAGCAAGAGCAATTAACTCTTTTCCATGAGTAGCAATCAAGTCCTTATTGGCAGAGACAACGTTTTTACCTGCTTCAAGCGCTTTTGTGATGAAGGTACGAGCTGGCTCGATACGTCCCATCAATTCTACAACGATTTGAATCTCTTCATCGTTAAGGATTTCGTCAACATTTGTGACAAAATTGTAGTCGTTTCCGGCAGCGATAAGACGATCTTTTTCCTCGTCATCTTTAACCAAAACTTTGGCAATTTCAAGTTGGTCACGTGAAGCTGCAAAAACCTTTTCACCATTTTCCTTCAAGAGAAAAGGAATACCGCTAGCTACTGTACCAAAGCCAAGCAATCCAATTTTAATAGACATTTATGATCTCTCCTTAAAAACATACATTTTTTTAATTGTACCATATTTCTATCGGAATTGACAGAATATTTCTGTCATTTAAGGAGACAAGTATTCTTTTTTTACTGAAAATTCTGTGCATTTTCACCCCATTTTTGTTAGAATAATAGCTTGACCTATTTGAAAGGGGATACAATGACTTCTCAAAAGAAAAAAACAAGTCAAGTTAAAAGAAAAAAATTGAAACTACTTCTGCTTGTCCTAAACCTGGTCCTTCTTGGTCTATTGGCCGTTTTTATGCTAAACCGACCAAATCAGTCGACAAACAACCAACAACAGAATCAGACCAGTCAATCTAAGAGTACAGCTAAGTGGAAAACCTATGATGACCCTGTTCAAATCCCTATCCTCATGTACCATGCTGTTCACGTTATGGATCCATCTGAGGCCTCTAACGCTAACCTCATTGTTGCTCCGGACAATTTTGAAGCGCAAATTAAGGCCATGGTAGATGCAGGATACTACTTTCTAACGCCTGAAGAAGCCTACAAAGCCTTCTCTGAAAATGCCCTACCTTCTAAGAAGGTTGTCTGGCTGACCTTTGACGATGGTAACGAAGACTTCTATACAATTGCCTACCCGATTCTCAAAAAATACAAGGCGAAGGCAACCAATAATATAATCACTAGCTTTGTTAAGAAAGGGAACGTTGGAAATCTGACCGTTAAACAGATGAAGGAAATGATGGCACACGGCATGAGCTTCCAATCTCATACGGTCAATCACCCTGATTTGTCTGTCACTGACAAGGCGACGCAAAAGGATGAATTAACGAATTCTATTGACTTTCTTGAGGACAAACTCAACATCAAGGTCAACACCATTGCTTATCCATCAGGTCGCTACAATCAAACAACACTGGACCTAGCTAAAAAAACTTACAAGTTAGGACTGACAACTAACGAAGGATTAGCGAGTGCCAATGATGGCCTTCTCTCACTTAATCGTGTCCGTATTCTGCCAACAACAACAGCTAAAGGACTTCTAAGCAAGATTACTACTGACAATAAGTAAAAGAAATCACTTGACTGTAAATCAAGTGATTTCTTCTTGTCTAGTCAAATATTTCTGATAGGATAGCCACACCTTTTTCGATTTCAGCATCACTTAGAGTGATTGGAGGCAGAAGACGGATAACATTTGTCCCTGCAGTTAAGACAATTAATCCCTTATCTCTAGCAGCTTGTACCAGTTCACTTAGATTTCCAGTAGTCTCAATTCCAATCATGTAGCCCAATCCACGCACAGAGGTCACTGTCTCTTTATCAGACAAGACCTCTTGCAATTTAACTTGTAGCTTGTTCCCATTTTCAAGGGCAGTATCCAGAAAACCTGGAGTCAACATGACTTCAAGCGTAGCCTTGGCCGCTGCCATAGATAGTTTATTGCCACCAAAAGTAGAGCCGTGACTTCCATAAGAGAAAGCCCCTCCAAGAGATGACTTAGCAAGCATGGCACCAACTGGTACACCATTTGCCAAACCTTTGGCCAGGGTAAAGATGTCTGGCTCAATATCGTAATGTTCATAAGCAAAGAGCTTACCAGTACGACCAATACCAGTCTGAACTTCGTCTACGATGAGATAAATACCAGTTTCCTGACAGTAATCAGACAAAGCCTTGACAAAGGCCTTGTCCGCTGGTTGAACACCTGATTCTCCTTGAACCAACTCAAGCATAATGGCCGACGTTTCTTTATTGGCTAGAGCCTTAACACTGTCCATGTCGTTAAAAATGGCATAGCTAAAGTGGGGCACGCCTTCACCAAAACCTTGTTTGATTTTATCCTGACCAGTGGCAGACATGGATCCGAAGGTTCGACCGTGGAAGGAATTTTGGAAGGTAATGATTTCTTGTTTACCCGATGCCTTACGGGCGATTTTTATGGCTGCCTCATTGGCTTCTGCACCACTGTTACAGAAAAAGGCCAGATAGTCCTTGTCACCAGTTAAAAGACCGGCAACATCTTCTTGCAACTGATTGTAATAAAGGTTAGGCTGGTGCAAAATCTTGCCTACCTGATCTGTTAGAGCTTGATTGACACGGGGATGATAGCCAAGATTAGTCACCCCGATACCAGATGAAAAATCCAAATAGGTCTTGCCAGTGGTATCTGTCAAATAATTGCCTTGAGCCGAAGCAAAATCAATCGCTGCCCGTTTATAATTTGAAAATAATTTTGTCATCGTTTACTCCTTGATTATTGTACCATCTGTAAGGTTATCACCAATAATGACCTGATCAACACCAGATTCAACCGTCTGAACAGCGCTTTGAATTTTAGGAATCATGCCTCCAGTAATCACACCTGAATCTACTTTTTTCTGAACATCTACAATATTCAAATGATTCAAAACCTGCCCATTCTCTAAAACACCCTTGACATCTGTCATGAGAATAAGCTTTTTGGATCCTAGACTAATAGCCACCGCTCTTGCAAGGTAATCGGCGTTGATATTCAGCAAATCACCCTGCTCACTGTAACCTAAGCTAGGAATCAATGGTATCTTGCCTTGAGATAGAAGTGCCACTAGGGTCTGATTAGTAATAGACTTGACCTCTCCCACGTAACCATAGATCTCTTGATCTAAAAAATCAGCATGAACAAGATCTGGCAGCTCATCTACAACCTGATAGATTGGAAAACCCGCTTGTGTCAACTGACCCGCCAAGTTTTTCCCAACTATGTCAACCAAGGCTTCTTTAATTAAGACCATATCTGACTGACTCGTCACACGTAGACTATTGACCTTGTGAATTGTGATGTCATGTTCCTCCATGAGTTGATTGATAGCAAAGCCACCCCCATGGACGATGATTATTTTTTGACCAGCCTGCTGCCATTCTGACAGTTTAGCCAGTATCTCAGGAGTTAGCTGTTTACTGGCTACTCCACCAATCTTAATTACAATATATTCGGTAGTCATTAGTTAACTCCTTTGTCATAAATAGTCTAGGTGTGGTAGAGAGCGTTAATTTTAACGTAATCGTAAGAGAGGTCACAACCCCATGCCGTCCCTTTTTCTTGGCCCGAATGAAGGTCTACTGTTATGGTCACTTCATCCCCGTGCATGATGTCTTTCATTTCTTCATCATCAAAGGTCACAGGACTAGAGGCTAGCATGACTGGCAGACCGCCAAGCATGATATCAACATTGTCCACAGGCACATCCACACCGGCATAGCCAACAGCAGCTAAAATACGCCCCCAGTTAGGATCTTCACCAAAGATGGCTGTTTTGACCAGACTTGAACCGACTACAGATTTTGCCATCATACGGGCATCAAGGGCATTAGGAGCATTGACCACATCAACCTGGATGAGCTTATTGGCGCCTTCACCATCCTTGGCAATCTTCTTAGCCAGTTCTTGCATCACGAAATTAAGCATTTTCGAAAATTTATCGAACTCTGGTGTATCTGGCAGAATCTCATCATTGAGCGCGCAACCATTGGACATGACAAGAACCATATCATTGGTCGAAGTATCCCCATCAACCGTAATCTGATTAAAGGTCTTTTCAACATTTTGGCTCAAGGCCAATTGAAGAGTATCGCTAGAAATATTAGCATCACAAGTAATAAACCCAAGCATTGTCGCCATATTAGGGTGAATCATACCTGAGCCCTTAGCAACACCAGCCATAGTGACTACATCACGTCCAAAAGTCTCCGTCACAGCAATAGTCTTAGTCGCTGTATCTGTCGTCAAAATCGCCTTGGCAAAATCATTCGCGTTTCCATTTACCACCAACTTGGAAAGACCATTTTTCAAGGTATCCATTGGTAGCAACTCACCGATAATCCCTGTAGAAGCCACACCAATCATATCAGGTTCAACACCTAGCTTTTCAGCTGTCCACTCCTGCATGGTGTATGCATCTTCTAAGCCTTGGGTCCCTGTACAAGAATTGGCTACACCTGAGTTAACGACAATAGCCCTCATTTTACCAGCTTTTTTCACCGAGGTCTTGGTTACAATCAGAGGAGCTGCAATAACCTTGTTGGTCGTGTAAACACCTGCAACACTAGCTGGCTTTTCAGAGACAATCCAACCAAAATCCATCTTTCTCTTTTTAAATCCTGCATGTAGCCCATCTGCTGAGAATCCTAGCGGGCTAGCAATTGTTCCATCTATGACTTTCATATTTTTTCTCCTAACTCTATGCTTACATCTACAAGTATGACGGTTTCATATGTAAACCTTCCGTCTCATCCCACCCCTGCATGAGGTTGAGATTTTGCACTGCCTGTCCAGATGCTCCTTTTAGCAGATTATCAATGACTGAAATAACTGTCATAACATTGGTTTTCTCATTATAGGCAAAGCCGATGTCTGTAAAATTCGATCCAATGACATTATGTAGTTCTGGTAAGTTTTCTTGTACACGTACAAAAGGTTTATCATCATAGGCTTTTGCAAAGGCTGAAGCGATATCAGAGACAGCTACGTCCTTCTTCAATTTGCAATAAACTGTAGCCATGATTCCACGATTAACCGGTAAAAGCGACGTTGAAAACTGAATCTCCGGCATATCAGCATCAAAAGCCTGCAAAGTTTGTACAATCTCTGGAATATGCTGATGATGATTGAGCTTATAAGTCATGTAATTATCGTGAACATTAACAAAATGACTAGACTCACTCAAAGCTTTACCCGCACCAGTTAAACCAGACTTGGCATCTACAATGATACTATCAGTCTCAATAAGACCGGCTGCCACCAAAGGAATCATGGCTAACTCTGTCGCTGTCGCATAGCATCCAGGATTGGCAATAAATTTCTTACCCTTAACATCTGTATATTCTGACAATGCATATGTAAATTTATTCAAAATCATTTTCTTGGCAGGTGATTTTTTATACCATTCTTGATAAACATCTGCTGGCAAGCGATGATCACCAGACAAATCAATAATAGGAAAATCAGCCTGAACAAATTCCTCTGCTAGCGAACTAGCAACTCCAGAAGGTGTAGCAAAGAAGACTAAGTCTGCCTTTTCTATAATCTCTTGCGCATCAAAATATTCTATTTTTAAATCACAAACACCTGCCAAATAGGGGTACACATCAGACAATCGTCGGCCCACTTCCTTGGTTGCGTGAATAGAAACAAGTTCTACTTTTTTATGATTATTCAAAATTTTAACTAACTCTAAACCACTATAACCAGTGATACCAACGATTGAAACTTTCATTTATGCGCTCCTTTTTTATAAATATGTGATTAGTTTATTGTATTTTTATTCATTTGTCAAGAAGGAAGTGCAAAAATATGAAAAACAAGCAGTGTTTTTTTAACTGCTTGTTTTCATAATTGCTATCTACTTATTAAATAAATGCAGGTCGGCAATACGATTGACAGCTTCGACCAGACGCTCCGGCTCTACCAAAAGCCCGATACGAACATAAGCATCACCTGCTGGTCCAAACCCTTTTCCTGGTGCCACAGCAACATGGGCCTTCTCAAGCAAAAGATCTGCAAAACTTTCACTGGTATAGCCCTTAGGTACAGGCATCCAAGCGTAAAAGGAACCTCTGGATGGGAAGGCTTGCCAGCCAATCTTAGCAGCTACCTGAACAAAAGCATTTCGACGGCTATCATAAACCGCATTTAGTTGGGCCACTGCCTCTTCAGATTTAGGATCTAAAAGGGCTGCAATCCCAGCTTCCTGCAAAGCGGGAAAAACCCCCACAAAAAGATGGTCTTGAATCAGATTCAAGGCTTCAATCATTTCAGCATTTCCACCCGCAAATGCCAAACGCCAACCTGCCATATTAAAGGTTTTTGAGAAAGTATAAAACTCAATGCCTACATCCTTGGCACCAGGAGTTGCCAAAAAACTAGGATTCTCATAACCCTGATAGCCCAAAGCCCCGTAAGCCAGATCACTCACCACCCCTACCTCGTAGGTCTTAGCCCAGGCAACCAATTTTTCATAAAAATCCTTTGTCGCTACAGCCCCCGTAGGATTATTAGGGTAATTGATATAGATAAACTTAGCACGGCGAGCTATCCCCTCAGGAATAGCTTCCAAATCTGGCAAAAAATCATTTTCAGCCGTCAAAGGAAAAGTTTCATAGGCTACACGACCCAGACTCACTCCCGACAAGTAATCAGGATAACCTGGATCAGGTAAGAGCAGGAGATCACCAGGATTCATCAAAGCTAGGGGCAATTCCACAAGACCAATCTTAGCCCCACCCATGACACAAATTTCACGCTCCGAATCCAAATCAACCCCATAATGGTTCTTGTAAAAACTAGCAGCTGCTTCCTTAAAAGGACGATTGCCACGAAACTGCGAATACTTGTGATTGGCAGGATTTTTCGCTGAGACACGCAAGGCCTCAACAATATGGTCATAGGTCGGTTGGTCGGGATTTCCCTGACCAAGATTGATAATATCTGCTCCTTCTGCCACCTTGGCATTCACCTTAGCAACTAACCCTGCAAAAAACTGTTCTGGCAATTCTTTCAATAAATCCGATTCTTCAAATAACATAAAATCTCCCTAATAATACAAGTCCGTGCGACGGTCCTCAAAAACGGGAATTTGACCTCGCACTCGGTCCACCTCTTCAAGATTAATCTCAGCCGTAAAAATGCCCTCCTCATATTCCTTAGCCTGCAAGACTACATTTCCTAGTGGATCTATAATCATAGAATGCCCTGAAAAGACATCATCTGGATCTGGTCCTGCTCCGACACGGTTAACGGCTACCACAAAGGCTTGATTTTCAACCGCACGCGCCTTTAATAAAATCTCCCATTGCTGCACTCGAGGTTCTGGCCACTGCGCTACCACAAAAAGCACCTTGGCCCCTTGTGCCATCTGTGTTCGCACCCACTCAGGAAAACGAATATCATAACAAATGACACTTGCCGCTATCACACCATCAAGCTCAAAAATAGACTCCGCATCCCCAGCAGACATATACCGGTCCTCTGCCATAAGACCAAAGAGATGGACCTTACTGTAGATATTGATTAGGTTCCCAGACTTGTTGTAAACATAAGTCGTATTGTAGAATTTTCCGTCTCTCTCAATAGCAACAGACCCTCCAAGAATAGCAACAGCATGTTCTCTGGCAAACTGAGACAAGAATTCTTGAGATTCCAAACCTTCCTTATCTGCAAGCCCATCCAGTTCATCTAAAGCGTAGCCTGTATTCCACATTTCAGGAAGTACAATGACATCGGGATTAGCAACAAGTGCTCTTTCCAACATCTCTTTCACGTGCTTTTTATTTTCCACAGGCTGTCCGTGGGCAACATCCATCTGTACCAATGCAATTTTCATAGTAACCTCGATTCTATGTTAACCATTATAGCACTCCAAAAGACATCACAAAAATTGAAAAATTCAATCATCTGATAAAGAGAGGCTATCAAAAAAGGCTGGACACATTGTCTAACCAGACTTTTTATCTCATTAAGCAATATTGACGTAACGACGAGCACCACTCATTGTCATGTATGAGAGCCATGTGCGGCCATCGGCTGTCAAAACCTTATCATAGATGACATGGTCTCCCTTGCCAAAAACAAAAGTGGGTTTGAGGTCTTCTTTTGGTTCCTTCTTAATATCTGTATCGCGTGTAAAGTAGAAAGTTCCTGTCGCTGGGATGTTCAAAGCACCTGTTGTGGCCTAAGCGTCATTAGAAGGATTCCCATTCCCATTACCACTATTACCGTCACCACTACCAGCTTCCACCGGTTTCACTTGAGCATAATAACGCACACCAGAGTATGATTTGTAGCTAATCCATTGGTAGCCGTCAGCTGTCACGACTTGGTCGTAAAAGACGCTGTCCCCCTGGATTCACATAGAATTCAGCCTTGGCAGAAACCTTCGGTTGATTCTTTATTTCTGTACGCTCCTTGTAGACATAAGTTCCTTGGCTTAGAAGGCCGCTTGCTGTAGTTGTATCCGGTTGGCTCACCAAACTAGTATTGACAGCTGCTCTCGTTAAGGCAGATACATCAAAGTTAGTGACTGTTTCAGATGAAGTATTTGTACCACTTGCTGCTTCTGAGCTGGCAACTGTTGATTCAGATGTTTTATATGCTGCTTGTGAGATACTAGCACTCACTTCACTTGTAGCCTCGCTAGTAGCAGCTTCACTAGCGGTTTGGCTAGTTGTTGAGACTTGGCTTGCTTTATTACTTGACGCTACTCCATCTGTTGCTACGCCACTGAAAATATCAGTCGCTGTCATAGCATCACTATCTGAAGTCGCACGCAAAATGGTATCTGAGGTTGTTGCTACTTCGTGGTGTTCGTCAGCCAAAGCTTGGCTCGCAAAGACCAAACTAGCTCCTAAAAGAACTGACGCAGCCCCAAAAGAATATTTACGAATTGAAAAACGTTATTGTTCGTGTAAAAATTTTTCTCGTTTCATATCAATTATTCTCCCTATCAAATTGATGTTACAGGTTGATTGTAACGCTAGGTAACAAACATTACAAGTGTTTTACAAAATATTACTAAATATTTCTCACTTGCCCACTAGTATACCAATTTTTTTGACTTGTTCCCACTTTAATCATAAACTCATAAACTATCCGATTTTCGTCATAATCGACAAAAATGACCGACTTATATTTATATATTCGTTATTTTCTAAAAATCAAAAGTAAAAAGATTACTAAACAAATAGTAATCTTTTTCGTACTAGTTAAAGAGAGTGATGTTACAACTCTTAAGAAATATCCACCACATAGCGTCTTAAACGCTATAGGTTACATAAGACAACCAGGTGTGGCCATCAGCTGTTAGGACCTTGTCATAGCGAACGGACATGACCTTATCATAGTAGGCTAACTCTGGGCTAGCAACACTTGGTTGAGCCTTAATAGAGCTAGGTTTTGTAAAGGTATAGGTTCCAGTTATCGCTAGGCTTGGGCTTGCTGATTGAGCAACTGCTGTTGCCTTACCATCAATAGCAATGTAACGGCGGTTACCTCCACGACTAACATAAGAGAGCCATGTATGACCATCTGCAGTCACCACTTTGTCATAGTTAACAGACATACCAGCATCATAGTAGGCCAACTCTGGGCTTACGACACTTGGTTCTGCTTTAATAATAGAACGTTCTTTGAAGGTATAAGTTCCTGAGTCAGGAAGGCTATGGCCAGTAGTTATATGAGTTTCTTCAACCTTGGCAGGAACTGTGTGAGTTGTGCCACCCACACCAACTAATTTACCATTAGTTTCAACAAAGTAAAGATGTACATTGTAGAGACCACGTTCATTCTTGTGGTCACTTAGACCGACATTAACCTTGTAGTTACGATTATTAAGACGAGTCGCATTGTACCAAATGATGTCATCTTGGCCATTCCTTTCAGACCAGATTGGAACAGACACTCCTACGACACCATTTTGATCTGATACATTACTGATAACCACGCTAAAGTCACCATTATCATGACTTTCAATAGCCATGTCGCCTCTTGGTTTAGCCAGAGACTCTACGACAACACCTAGGTCGACATAACGACGAGTACCATTGTATGACACATAAGAAATCCATTGGTGATTGTCTCTCTTCAAGACCTTGTCATAGATAACATGGTCGCCTGAACTAAAGACAAAAGTAGGTTTGATATCCATGACTGGAGCTGTACGAATTTCAGTTGTACGACGGAAATAAAACGTACCGTATGATGGGATATCAAGAAAAACATCAGCAGTCACTAGACCATCTGCACCAGGATGACTAGCATTAGTTGAGACAGTCCGAAGACTAGTATCGACAGCTTCACGGTCAGTAGGTCTAGCTTCAGCAACTTCTGAAGTCGCTTAACGGTCAATTTCACTTGCCACTTCTGAACTAGCCACTGACGTCGCTTCAGAACGTGGGCTAGCCACCTCTGATTTAGAAACAGAAGCAACTTCACTGCTGGTAAGATTAGGTCTTGGTGCTTCCGATTTTGACACAGGTTCATTGAGAACATCGGTAACAGCTTCCTAAGTTGCCTGCTCAAATTGTGGTGCTTCAGAATTATTTAAAATAACTTCATAGTCCTTGCTGGAACTTACGCTATTGGCTTGTTCCTGAGCCAAAACATGTCCACCAAGCATCAAACTTGCACCAATCAAAACTGATGTAGCTCTAAAAGAATATTTACGTATTGAGTAACGTTGACGTTCCTTAAAAACATATGCCTTTCTCTTTTTGATCACTCTCACTTTCTAGGCTGTTTGATAAAAAAATAGGAACCGTTTTCACACTTTTATTATACCCCTTTGAAATATTTTTTTACAATTATTTCAATATTATTACTAATTTTTTTAAGAAAAAAGATAGGATTTTCATCCTACCTTTTAAGTTTCTTTTATTGTATCACATCTTAAAACTGTTCTGCTACTGCTGAGAGAAGATCTTGGATACTGTTAGCATCGCTACCACCGGCCATAGCCATATCTGGTTTACCACCACCACGACCTGATACGATTGGTGCAAGAACCTTGATAAGATTACCTGCGTGAACGTTTTCAGACTTACTTGCTACAAGGACATTAACTTTTTCTCTGATGTGAGCCGCAAGGACAAGAACATCTGAGTAGTCTGCTTGTTTCCATTGGTCAGCAAAAGTACGAAGGGCACCAGCATCAGAAACTTCTACTTGGCTAGCAATGTAACGAACACCGTTAGCTTCTTTAACATCTTTGAAGACGTCACCAGCGGCAGCGGCAGCTGCTTTTTCTTTAAGAGTAGCATTTTCTTTTTGAAGGGCATGCAATTGCTCTTGAAGGCTAGCAACCTTGTTAGGCACTTCTTTCAATTGTGGAGCCTTAAGTGTTGCTGCGATTGATTTGAGGGCATCTTCTTCTTCACGATAAGCAAGGTAAGCTTCACGTGATGTAACTGCCAAGATACGACGTGTTCCTGAACCGATACCTTCTTCTTTAACAATCTTGAACATACCAATTTCAGCTGTGTTGGCAACGTGAGTACCACCACAAAGCTCAACAGAGTAGTCACCGATTGAAACGACACGAACACGCTTACCATATTTTTCACCAAAGAGGGCCATAGCTCCCATTGACTTAGCAGTGTCAATATCTGTTTCAATAGTTGTTACTGGAGTTGCTTTCCAGATTTCTTCGTTGACCTGTTCTTCGATAGCACGTAATTCTTCTGGAGTTACCGCCTCAAAGTGAGTGAAGTCGAAACGCAAGAATTCTTGCTCGTTAAGAGAACCGGCTTGGACTGCGTGATTACCAACGATGTTGTGAAGGGCAGCATGCAAGAGGTGAGTTGCTGTGTGGTTTTTCATAACACGGTGACGACGTGAGTGGTCAATTTCAAGTTTGTAGTTAGCTCCGACAACAAGTTCACCTTCAACCTCAACAGTATGAAGAGCTTGTCCATTTGGTGCACGTTGAACATCAACAACACGCGCAACAGTAGTACCCGCTGCATCTGAAATAGTACCGTGGTCTGCTACTTGTCCACCCATTTCAGCGTAGAATGGTGTTTGTTCAAAGACAAGAAGAGCCTTGCCAGAATTTACACTATCATGACGAGCATCATCAGCAACGATTACGCTCAAACGACTTTCTGCAGTTTCCGCTTCATACAAGAACTCAGATGGTTCAGTGATGTTAGCAAGAGTTTCATTTTGCATACCCATAGACCCACCTTTAACCACGCTAGCACGTGCACGGTCTTGTTGTTCTTTCATGGCAGCTTTGAAACCTTCATGGTCAATCTTGAAGCCTTCGTCTTCAGCTAATTCTTCTGTCAATTCCACTGGGAATCCGTAAGTATCGTAAAGTTTAAAGATATCTTTACCTTCAAGCGTATCTTTACCAGATTTCTTAAGGTTAGCAAGAAGTTCATCAAGCATGCTTGAACCTGCATCGATAGTACGTGCAAAGGTTTCTTCTTCACGTTTAACAATTTTCTCGATAAAGTCTTTCTTCTCAAGAACTTCTGGGTAATAGCTTTCCATGATTTGACCAACAGTTGGGACAAGTTTATACAAGAAAGCATCAGAAATACCAAGACGACGACCGTGCATTACGGCACGACGGAGAAGACGACGAAGAACATAACCACGGCCTTCATTACCTGGAAGGGCTCCATCACCGATAGCAAAGGCCAATGAACGTATGTGGTCTGCGATAACTTTGAAGCTCAATGTTTCACCATCTGGATCATAAGCTTTACCAGACATTTTTTCAATTTCACGAATAATAGGCATGAAAAGGTCTGTTTCAAAGTTTGTTTTAGCCCCTTGCATTACGGCTGCAAGACGTTCAAGACCTGCACCCGTATCAATGTTTTTATTAGGAAGCTCTTTGTATTCTGAACGTGGAACAGCTGGATCTGCATTAAATTGTGACAAAACGATGTTCCAAATTTCAATGTAACGGTCGTTTTCAATATCTTCTTCAAGCAAGCGAATACCAATATTGTCAGGGTCAAATTCTTCTCCACGATCAAAGAAGATCTCAGTGTCTGGTCCAGAAGGACCTGCACCGATTTCCCAGAAATTATCTTCGATTGGAATCAAGTGACTTGGCTCAACTCCACAAGCAATCCAACGGTTGTATGAATCTTTATCATCCGGGTAATAAGTCATGTAAAGTTTGTCTTTTGGAAGATCAAACCACTCTGGGCTTGTCAAAAGCTCATAACCCCACTCGATAGCCTCATCACGGAAGTAATCACCAACTGAGAAGTTACCAAGCATTTCAAACATTGTGTGGTGACGAGCTGTCTTACCAACGTTTTCGATATCATTGGTACGGATAGCCTTTTGTGAGTTGGTGATACGTGGATTTTCAGGAATCACAGAGCCATCAAAATATTTCTTCAAAGTGGCAACCCCTGAGTTAATCCAAAGAAGAGTTGGGTCGTTAACTGGAATCAAGTTAGCTGATGGTTCAACAGCATGACCTTTTGATTTCCAGAAATCAAGCCACATTTGGCGAATTTGTGCTGAAGTAAGTTGTTTCATTATTTCTCCTTAATTATTTCTTAATTTATACCATTTAGAAAATACTAAAAGAATAAAAGACAAAACCACTAAACGAAGGGCGACGTGAACCGCGGTACCACCTTCATTCAATGACCTTGTCATTCTTATTTTTCTTTAATTATAAACTTTGAGTAGCAAGTAATCTCATCCGTCCATGGCTCGCAGCGACCGCCACTTTTCTGTATCTGAATCAATGATTACCTTTCTCAAAGGGAAGACTCAGAGTTTCCTAACATTAAAACTCTTTGTTACTTTCCATTTTAACGTGTTTTAGGTCTTAGGTCAAGTTGATAACAACATTATCAACTTGATCTTATGATTTATTTGCTAGAGCTTGATGTTGAACTTGATGAAGCTCCAGAACTAGTCACATACTGGTCAAGAATTCCACTAAAGGCTTTATCTACAACCTTAACATTGTATTTTTTAAGAACCTTGGCAATTACTGAGTTAGTGAAATTAGTATCAGCTTTCTTACCATTGATGATTATCTTAGTCAAATCATCTTTATAGTTTTTCCAATCTGCATTTTTCTCAGATTTTGAAACAGTTTTGACGACGTAGTAAGTTGCAGCACCAGTTGAGCTGTTTGAAACAGTTACTACATCAGAAACGGCATTAGCATCTTGCTTGAAGGCCGCTGTCAAAACATCTGTTGGAAAGTCTTGAGAAGCCGAGTTAACTGTCTTAGAAGTTACTTTCAAGTTGTTATCCTTAGCAACTTTCGAGAAGTCTGCTCCTTCTGCTTTAGCTTCAGAAGCTACTTTATCTGCCACGGCTTTATCAGTAGTTGAAACTACTTGCACCTCTGTATTTGGTATGTAATTATCATAAGCAGCCTTGTAATTTGCTTCCGTCAAATATTTTTGTGCAGCTTGGTTAACAGCGTACTCAACCAATTTCTGTGTACGGATTTGAGTACGGTATGACTCTTCTGTCTGACCATAGGCTGCAAGCACTTGTGAAAATTGGTCTCCGTATTGTTTTGAAGCTTGTTTATAGGCTTTATCAACATCTTCTTTGCTGACCTTGTTACCGTATTCTTTTTCAAGAACCTTTTGCAACGTTACACTCAAAACACTTTGTTGTGTTTGGTTGCTACCTTTAAGCAAATTAAAGACATCCCCAACAGTAACAGTATCACCTTTCATAGATACTAAGATTGTTTCTTCAGTCGTTTTGTTTCCTAGATAAACATACATAGCACCAGCACCAACAAGGGCTGAAACAGCTACAAGGGCAAGACCTCGGAGAAAGGGAGCACCTGATCTTGTTTTAACGGCATCACGAGTTTTCTTAGTTTTAACACGTTTAGCTTTTTCTTTCGCTTTTTCTCTGGCGAGGGCAATGCTTTCCTCTTCTTCTTTTTGACGATCAAGTTGCTCTTGTTCTGTATCTTTATCTGCTACAACCTCTTCAACAGTTTCTTCTGTTGACTCAAGGTTTTCATTTTCTTTAGCCATTTTATCTACTCCTTAAATTGTCAAAATCTCTATTATTATACCACACTTACTTAAATAATGCTTAATCTGGCAAAATAATATTTTCAGAATTTTTCCGAATCATAAGAAGTCCATCACTCATAGGTATCAAACTAGCAGTCAAATCAGGGTTATCTAAAGTCGCATCAAAAAGGCGATGCAAGCCACGATAGATAGTTCGCTGACCACGACGAACCTCCATGATGTCTTTGGCAATATCCCCACCTTGGAAAACATCATCAAAGACAATGACACCACCAACTGTAAGATGTTTTAAGATTTCAGGCAGAAAGACAATATATTTAGACTTGGCTGAGTCCATAAAGACAAAATCATAATTTGTGTCTAAGTCTTGCAATACCTCGGCAGCATCTCCTTCGACCAAGGTAATTTGTTTGCGACTGTCATACTTAGCTAGATTTTCCTTGGCAAAGCCAATCATTTCTTCATTACGATCAATTGTCGTAATCTGAGCATCAGGTGCATATTCAGCCATAAGAAGGGCTGAAAAACCAATAGCTGTTCCTACCTCAAGAATTTTCTTAGGCTGTAAGGTCTGCAACAAAAATCGGAAATATGCAACAACCTCGTGTTGGATAATCGGAATATTCTCCTTACGAGCAAAGACCTCCAGTTCAGCCAAGTGCCCTGTACTCTCCTTAAGATGCTTTCGCATGTAGTCCACGATATCCTTGTTTACTATAGGACGACGCATGTTGTGGTTTGCATTTTTACTATATGATTTAACCATGTGTATTATTATATAAAAAATCCCTATCGAGTGCTAGAGATTTTGATTAATAGAAACATCTTTTTTGACATTCCCAGTCATTAGATTGTAAAAACCTACATTTAAGACAGCCACTCTTAAACCTAAAAAAGAACCACTCTTTTCCAGAATGATTCTCTCAATATAGTATACTGACTTCTTTTTAAGAAAGATGAACACCTTTTTCAACCAAAGCTTCCAATTCAACTAAGCGGTCTTCGAAAACCTTGAAAGCTGCATCCAAGTAATCAGTGTTGGTCATGTCAACGCCAGCTTTCTTGATAACTTCCAAAGGATAGTCTGAGCTACCTGCCTTAAGGTACGTAAGGTAAGCTTCTTTATCTTCTTCATTACCATGAACAATCTTTTCTGCCAAGTAGCTTGCTGCTGCAAATCCTGTAGCATATTGATAAACATAGTAATTCATGTAGAAATGCGGAATACGTTCCCACTCAAACTGAATTTCATAGTTATCTTCAGCTTTAAGGTTATAGTATTTCTCATTGAGGTCTGCATAAAGCTTATTCATGAAGTCTGCTGTCAAGATTTGACCCGATGCATCCGCTTCATGGATAGCATGCTCAAACTCGGCAAATTGCGTTTGACGGAAGACGGTTCCCTTAAATCCATCTAAATAGTGGTTAAGGATAGCAAAACGTGTCTTATCATCGTTAACTTCTTTAAGAAGTGTTTCTGTCAAGATATTTTCATTAGTTGTAGACGCAATTTCAGCCAAGAAGATTGGGTAATCTCCGTAAACATATGGTTGTGTCTGACGTGTGAAAGTTGAATGCAAACTGTGGCCAGTCTCGTGAACCAAGGTAAAGAGATTGTCCAAAGTGTCTTGCCAGTTCAAAAGCATGAAAGCATTGGTATCATAGGCACCACCTGAGTAGGCGCCTGAACGTTTCCCTTTGTTAGGGTGAACATCAATCCAACGTTCCGTAAAGGCTGCATGAACCTCTTTACTATACTCCTCACCAAAGATAGCCAAGACTTCCTCTGCTTTCTTGAGGGCTTCTTCATAAGTAAGAGCAGTCTCTGTCTCAGAAAGTGGTGCATAAACATCATACATCTTAAGCTTATCAAGTTCCAACACCTTCTTACGCAAATCAAGGTAACGGTGCAAAAGTGGCAAATGCTTATTCACTGATTCTAAGAGTGAGTCGTAAACACTTTCTGGAATAAAGTTAGCTGCAAGTGCTGCATGACGTGCCGAATTATAGTGACGAACTTTAGCCATATAATTGTGAACCTTGACAACGCCTTGAAGTGTTTGTGCATAGGTATGTTGGAACTGCTCATAAGTTCTATACATAGCTTCATAGGCTCCCTTTCGGACTTCACGATTCTTAGATTCCATGAGGGTGGTAAAGTTACCATGTGTCAACTCAATCACATCCCCTTGACCATCCGATACCCATGGAAAGAGGATATCAGCATTATCCAAGACGTTGAAGGTATCCGTTGGACCGTTAAAAATATCACCAGCTGCTGCCAAGAGTTCTTCTGCTTCTTGAGAAAGAACGTGGTCTTTGTTTGCCAAAAGACGTTCGAAATAGTGGTCATAAAGTCCAAGACCTGGCTCTTGTTCTTTGAAGGATACTAATTTTTCAGCTTCCAAAGCCATAAATTCAGGCTCAAAGTAGGCAAAGGCTTCACTCAACTGTGAGTATAGGTTTGAGGCTTTGGCATTGTACTCTTGGTAAAGACCTACCGTTGTATCTTGGTCATTTTTCATTGACGCATAAACGTAGATTTTTTCCAAACGACGCATCAAACTCATATAAAGTTCTGTTGCCTCAAGCAAATTCTTGGCTGAGTCCAAGAGGTGACCAGCAAAGGAACTAGCCTTCTTCAAATCCTGAACAATGCTTTCATATTCAGTCTCCCAATCAGCGTCTGTCGCAAAAATGGTAGTCAAATCCCATGTATATTTTTCTTCTAAATGACAACGATTGTCTGACATAATATTCTCCTTAATTGTGTCTATAATCTACTATTTTAGCATAAAAGTTGGGAGGGCACAGGGTTTGCTTGTAAGAAAAATCCCTTTTTCGATAATACTGCATGAAAAGCTTTTCAAAACCATCAATAGATAATCTAATTTGGACAAATCCATGCTTAGACTCAGGAAACCGCACTTGTGGAAAAAAATCCTGATCGGACAAACTTAACAAATTCATCCCCTTAAGATAAGCCTCCTCCTGTCTTCTCATCCATCTTGGATTTTTCCCCATTAATTCCCGTTGAATAACATGTGAGACTTTCTTTCGCTGAGTCACTTGATAAGTCTCCACCTTTCTGGCCTGATAAGGAAAACGTAATATGGTCATGAGATTTTCTATTAAAGACCAGGTCTTAGTTAAGTAATAAACTCTCCCAAAAATATCCTCATAGATGAGATACTTAAGTCTAATCTCTTCCCTCTCCCAATCAAGTTCCCAAAGGTGGAAACCTATCTTAGTTGTAAAATAAAGAAAATCACGCTGTAGATCTGTTAAACGCTGTCCCAACCACAGTTCTTGCCCCAAAAGCCATCGTACCTCGTAACCTATTTGATGGTAAGCTAAAGTCCGCTCTCTTAAACGTTTCTGTGATAAACGAGAACACTGGACTTCCAAGGCTAAGGAATCTCCAACGAATAAATCCGCAATCTGACCTAACTCAGGCAGAACCTTTTCAATACAAACTCTTTCACCATGATTGTCCAGGGATTGATACACAGTGGCTTTTAGGGATAAATGTTGGGCCGATTCATTTTCTGAGAAAAACTGACAATCCTGCAAAGATTTATGGGCAAAATGCGGGCATATCACCTTTCCCTGTCTCAACAATACAATTCCTTGACAGCCAGGGCACCTATAAGTTTCCTCACGATTCAACCCATTTTCAAGAGCCGAAACCAAGAGCCCTTTCTGATTTTTAGCGATTAACATGACTCCCTCCTTTATACACTCTATTACGTATTCGCAAAAAATGTCATAAAATGAAAAAAAGCATCTAGATTTCTCTAGATGCATCCCCTATTCAAATTAAAACTTGCTCCCTGCTGTATGGAAACATAGGTTCATAGGTGTATTACCTACTTTAAGATACAAGTGCCGATCAATCCATTTGAACTCTTTTCAATTTCTAGAGGTAAATCCCCAATCTACCCTGAAATTAAAACTCGAAAACAGTCTCTATCCCACACGACCATTGAAAATAGTCAATGTAGCATAGACAGATGCTCTCACAAACATCTAGTCAAATTCCATCTCTAAAACACTATTCCAATATGCTTCTTACCCTCTAGTTCCTAATTCTCATCAAGGACTTACTTCCTTTAGTCAATAACAAGATAAAACAATTTTTAGATTTGGATAATCACCATCCAAAATCCTGATTTACTAACATTGAACCACAATTTCCCTAGGTGCAGTTCAATACCAACAAACGCAAAACCGTGTTGGTACAAAATGGTTTCTATCAAAGAGTATCTTGTGATTGATAGTCAGTCAATCTAAAAAGCTTTCCCTCTAGCTTTTGTGCAAATCGTCACACTGCGTACAAAATACTATTTTCTAGAAGAGTATCAGCTAAAATAGCTACTCTCAAAACATACCACCTGTTAAGAAAAGATTTAGTCCGCCTTCTGATAGATCTATTTGCAGGTACTGCTTTATTTTCTTTCCCTCTCCATTTAAAAAAGTACTCTCCCTTAAACTCGCCTTCCAAAATGGGATTAGATCTCCAAAACATGTGTTAGAAGTCGTCTTCTTATCATCCTGATTTTTTGGATTGGCTCGTCTAGAAAATCTCACCCACCAACCTTTAGACGCAACCCTTGTTCAAGTTTACTATGCCTCAGCTATCGGTATATTCTTTTCCGCTATTTATCTACGTACTGGCATCCTCTGATGGACTATTGTTCTGCACTTTTTGGTTATTTTTACTAGTTTCCTTCTGTCACAAGCGACACAGGCTGCTCCAGCTACAAGTATCTGGTATTTCATTCTCTGGTTACTACTGATTACCATAGTACTCTGCCTCATTCGTCCTAAAAAATTGGAAGCCATTAGACGTCTTAGCAACTGACACTTTATACAGCATTCCATCAGTACTCCTATAAGACCTGACTTTATAAAAATTTCATATCAGGTCTTCATCTATTCCTATCAGGATTTTACTGATATTAGACTTCTCATTTTGTTATAATATAGGTCACAATCATATTTTAAAAAGGGGTTGCTTATGAATTTTCAACAATGTCGCTATGTTCATACTATCTCTGAAACAGGATCATTTAGTAAGGCTGCTAAGAAGCTTTTTTTGACCCAACCCAATCTTTCAGCATCCATTCGTGATTTAGAGGAAGAACTGGGAGTTCTACTCTTTGAGCGCTCCAATACGGGAGCCAAACTGACTGATGATGGCCATGATTTTCTAAAATACGCCAAACGTATCCTTAGGGAGCTGGATCTACTAAAAGGACGCTATCACAAGTCCTTTAAGAAATCGTTCACCATTGCCAGTCACCACTATGATTTTTTGTCACTTCCCATGGCTCATATTGCCAAACGTTTCCGTAGTGATTATCAAGAATTTCAATTAATCGAAACAACAACTAGAAAGATTCTCAAGAGCGTAGAGAGTTTCGAAAGTGACTTGGGGATTATTTATCTCAATGAAGATAACGTCCACATCCTAGAGCGCAGTTTCAAACACATGGATTTGACTTTCACTCCACTTGGAGACTTTAAAACCAAGATTTTCTTGGGACGTCAACATCCCTTAGCCAAGAAAAAATCTCTAAATCTCAAGGATTTAGAGGGATATCCACAAGTCCGTTTTCGTCAGGAAAGCTCTGGAATTCATCTCACCGAGGATCCGCTGGAAGTCCTGCCTGACCAGCAAGTTATCTACAGTAATGACCGAGGCAGTGTCATGAATCTGCTATGTTCCTCTGATAGTTATGCTTCTGGCCTTGGTATTGTCAACAGTTTTATCAAGGACCAGATTGTCCTAATCCCACTTAAGGATAGTACCAAGCACACTTTGGGTTTTGTAACCAACAATAAACAAAAACAATCTACAATTATTCAAGCATTTATCGAAGAAATTCGAGATAGCTTACTACCCCACCACTAAGGAGACCTTGATGCTATTAGTAAACTAAACAGATACCCTAATGCCTATGGACCTGATGGAAACGTAGAACAAATTAAACATTTATTGAAATATAGTGTATAAAAAAACGAGTTCGACTGAACTCGTTTTAATGTTAAAAATATCTCTTTTCATTACTCTTAGGTGAGTAGGGGTATACAACGAAATCAAAATAAGGAATGGAACGGAAGGCTTACCATTCAAAATCAATTCGTTTTCCCACTCCCACTTAAGGAAATACTATAAAACAGAATTACTGTTAGCCAATCACACTTCCATTTGGAACAGATGGATCTACTGTCAAGACAGTGAGTTTACCGTCATGTTCAGCAGAAAGAATCATACCTTGGCTGACATATTTCTTCATCATCTTACGTGGTTTAAGGTTCGCCACGACTTGAAGTTTCTTGCCGACCAATTCTTGTTCGTTTGGATAGAATTTAGCGATACCTGAGAGGATTTGACGGTCTTCACCGTCACCAGCATCAAGACGGAAACGGAGCAATTTGTCTGAACCTTCGACTTTTTCTACTTCTTTAACTTCAGCAACACGGATTTCAACCTTGTCAAAGTCTTCAAATTTGATTTGGTCTTTTTCAGATTTAAGTTCGACTTCTTCTGGGTTCCATTCTTTTTCTTGTGGTTTGCCTGCGTTCATTTGAGATTGGATGTAGGCAATTTCTTCGTCCATGTCAAGACGTGGAAAGATTGGAGTTCCTTTTGAAATAACTGTAACATTTTCTGGGAAACCTGAAAGTTCAAGATTTTCAAGGTCAAATACCACTGGCAATCCGAGCTGTTCCATGATGGCATTTGAAGTGCTCATCATGAACGGTTGGATCAGGTGGGCTACCACACGAAGGCTAGCTGCCAAGTGAGCCATCACTGCTCTCAATTGTTCCTCGTCACCATCTTCTTTCGCAAGTACCCAAGGGGCTGTTTCGTCAATGTACTTATTGGTACGTGAGATGATATTCCACACAGCATCTAGGGCGCGTGGGAAGTCCACAGCATTCATTTGTTTGTGGAACTCTTCGATATTTTCAGCCACAACCTTAGCCAAATCAGCATCATAGTCTGTAACATTCTCAATATAGGCAGGTACTTGACCATCGAAATACTTGTTAATCATGGCAACTGTACGATTAAGAAGGTTTCCGAGGTCATTAGCCAACTCATAGTTGATACGGGCCAGATAGTCTTCTGGCGTGAAAGTACCATCTGAACCGACTGGAAGACTACGCATGAGGTAGTAACGAAGGGGATCAAGACCGAATCGCTCTACCAACATTTCTGGATAGATGACATTACCTTTAGACTTAGACATCTTACCGTCTTTCATGACAAACCAACCATGAGCAACAAGACGTGTAGGCAATGGTAAATCAAGTGCCATCAAGATGATTGGCCAGTAGATTGAGTGGAAACGAAGGATGTCCTTACCAATCATGTGGATGATTTCGTGGTTTTTATCATTTTGCCAGAAAAGGTCAAAATTACCATGCTCATTCTGGCCATAACCGAGGGCAGTAATATAGTTGATAAGGGCATCAATCCACACATAAACCACATGTTTTGGATCTGATGGTACTTTAACTCCCCAAGAGAAGGTTGTACGTGATACCGCCAAATCTTCCAAGCCTGGCTCAATGAAGTTTTTAAGCATTTCATTCATACGACCATCAGGTTGGATAAATTCTGGGTGTTCTTTATAGAAGGCCGTCAAACGGTCTGCGTAGTTGCTGAGTTTAAAGAAATAGGATTCTTCAGACACTAGCTCCACTTCATGTCCTGATGGAGCCACACCACCAATGACATTGCCCTCTTCATCACGATAAACTTCTGCCAACTGACTTTCAGTGAAGAATTCTTCGTCTGAAACTGAGTACCAACCAGAGTATTCACCAAGGTAGATATCACCTTTTTCCAAGAGACGCTCGAAAACTTGAGCAACAACTTTTTCATGGTAATCGTCAGTCGTACGAATGAATTTATCGTATGAGATATCCAAAAGTTGCCAGAGATCCTTAACACCAACAGCCATACTATCCACATACTCTTGTGGTGTGATTCCTGCTTCTTCAGCCCTTTGTTGAATCTTTTGGCCGTGTTCATCAAGCCCAGTAAGGTAGAAGACATCATAGTTCATCATACGTTTGTAACGTGCCAAGACGTCACAAGCAATGGTTGTATAGGCAGAACCAATATGCAATTTACCAGATGGGTAGTAGATAGGTGTTGTGATGTAGAATGTTTTTGTCATTTTAATTTCCTTTCATGTGTTAACAAATGGGCTAACACTGATGATATAACATCTTATTATAGCACGTTTTGGACACTAAAAAAACCAGACTAGCTGATTTTTGCTCTTTTAATATTCACCTAGGAATGAAAGAATTTTTTATCGTCCCTAACATCACGCTCATAGTCGTAATCCAGTTTTTTCTCTTCTTTTGTTAGACGTTTAAAGATTTTTCTTCTGAAAGTTTGCCTTTTTTATCATAGGTAAGGACATTGATTTTATCGTCATTAACCTTATAGTGAACTGTCTCTTTATGAAATTCCTTATAAGACTTAATATAAACTTTTTTACTATCGTCGATATCAGATTTAGTGGTATGTTCGTCCACCTTATAATGATTATCTACAGTTTTCTCAACGACTTTTGTATAATCGACCAAAGATATTGTTAGTTCGAGCGTTATAGACCAGTTGTCAAAACGGAAAGCTTTTTCAGTATCACAATCCAAGTTAACCTCACCAGCCAAGGTATATTCATAAAATTTCAACTGATTGCCTTTAACTTTAACAAAATTACCGTCTTTTAACTTACTTTTCTCATAGAATTTCATACCATCAATCATCTTTTTTCGTCCTTATCATAATATCGATAATTTTCTTCTAAGATTTTCACCTCCCTCTAGGTAGATATAAGCATAACCACCAAAAGAAAGTGAAATTATTACATCTGCTCCAATAACAGAAGCAATAACGACTGTAACTTTCTTAGATAAGCCTTTTTTAGATGCCACAACTGGTGTCACTTGTTCAGTTACTGGCTCACTCACCTGAACTTGTGGCTGACTATTCTCTGACACAGGCTCTGAGGCTATAAATTCGCCGTTCGCTTTAGCTTGTTGAATTTCTTCTTCGGTTAGTTTGCGATTATTGATTGTTTTGAAATAATCTAACCACTCATTTTTTGTTCATAAAAGTCCCCTTTTTATTGATCTTTCTATTCTACAAGAAAAGAGACTTTTAAGCTATTTGACTATTTTCATACAAAGAAAAGCAATACCAGATTAGAAACTCAAGTCTCTTTCTAATACCACTTTACTTATTTATGAAATTAACTGATTAGATTTTATCAATTCCTTTTTTTTGCTACTATCGCTATCGTTAGAGCCTGATTCAGAATCACTGCCATAACCATAATCAAAGTGATCCTTGTAGTTATCATATTGATCACTATATTTTTTCAAATCTTTCTTATAATCTTTGATGGCATCCTTATATCCTTATAGTCATCCCAGCGCTCCTCAGAGTCTCACTTACTCATACGTTTATAAGTAACACGTGATTGAAGTTCTCCATCCTTGTCATAAATAGACAGAGTATACTCGTTTCCTGTTTTGACGTAAGTACGTTTTTCTTTTAGAGATTTCTTATATGATTTTACAGATTCTTCAGCAGCTTCTTTAGCAGCATCTTTAGTGTAGAATGAATAATCCTTGGACAGTTTCTTCACGAAATCTTTGGTAGTAGATTCAAACTCTTCAACCGTTAAAACCTCTGTCTGAGTCTTGTTCCATGGATCAAACTTCTGAGGGATATCACTTTCATACTCTAACAAGCTAACGTAAGATGATTTATTGTCTTCAAGATAAGTATAGTATCTAGAATTATTATTTTTAACTTCTACAAAAGAGTAAAAGTAAACATCATCAAAAGCGTCTACCATCTTATCTTTATCATCATTACGTTAAGAATAGGCTACTACCTCGTATGTTCCATCCGCAATCTTACCTGATTAGTAACGCCATATTGAGTAACCATCAACGATAAGTAAAATCGCTGTCAAGGATCCTAAGACTGATACCAAAATAATCTTAGTTTTCTTAAACATAGCTCTTTTAGGGGACACTACTTGTTGGAAAGTTGCTGCTGTTTGGGCAAACTGAGGCTATTGTGTCATAGCAATCACAAGTTAAGCTGGCTTAGTCGGCCTTTGTTCCCTCACTTGTCCATTTGAGCTTAAAATGTTAGGTCGCTCAAGTATAAACTCGCCAGTTGCTTGAGCTTGATATAACTCTGCCGGAGTTGGTTTATGACCGTTGACTAATTCAAGGTACTCAATCCACTCTTGCTGGTTTATAATAATCTCCTTTTTTATTGGTCTACTGTTTTATTGTACTAAAATAAATGACCAAATAGTATTTGACAATTATCATAAAGACTGTAAGTCTTTTTATAATTTTTTTAGACAATGATTCTACACAGTAAAGAACTACTAGGTCAGTTTACTTATCAACGCCAGCTGAGATAATCACTTTCAGTTCGCCAATCAAATCTATACTCTAGTACAAATTTATATGCATTTTCATAACCCAAATGAAAGTCATCAGCTTCACTCGAATCCAAACGCTCAAAAACTCTTCAAGAAAAAATATTGGCATCCATATCATAAACATTTATTACGAAGCCGTTAGATCTTTTCTCATAAGTCTTTTTCTCAAGATTCTTTTAGTGAAATAAAAGGTTCCCCATCCCCATAAGAAAGAGAATAAAATTGAGATTTCATATTCTCAACAACTATAAACTCTTTATGTAAGGTATCATTATCTCTTCTCCCCCGCTTAGTCCAATTTACCAACTCATCTGAATATGCCAAAGTAGCTTCCTATTTTACCATCTGATAGGTACCGTCTATAATATGGTTCTCTTGATACTTCCAAAACCTTCCACCTCTAATAGCTATTAAGACTATCACCATAAGACCTAGAACCAAAATAATAGCAACCTTTCATTTTGGGCTTTAGTCATACTTCTTTCCTCTAAATTAGCCTATTCTTTAGTACTATTTTAGAAAAAAATAGAGAGAAAATCTGTTACTTGACTAGAAAAGCAAAAGAGGTAGAAAACACTTACTCTCAAACCTCTTTTCATCTATTTACTTTTTAACATCCTCAGCACCAATGACTGGGTATTCGGTCAATCCTGATGCTACTTCTTCAGCCTGGTCTGATCCCTCTGATTTTTCCTCAAGATTAAACTTAGGTGCATCTTTTTCATAAGCATTAATGATATCGGCAACAACTGGATGACGTACGACATCACTAGCAGAGAAATGGACAAAATCAATAGCCTTGATTCCCTTCAATTTCTCCATGGCATCGACAAGACCAGACTTAACACGACGTGGAAGGTCAATCTGACTCATATCTCCATTAACAATCATCTTAGAATTAAAACCAAGACGGGTCAAGAACATCTTCATCTGCATGATGGTTGTATTTTGCGCTTCATCAAGGATTACAAAGGCATCTTCGAGGGTACGACCACGCATATAAGCAAGAGGGGCAATCTCAATAATTTCACGTTCCATGAGGCGAGTCGTCTGCTCTTTGCCAAGAATTTGATAAAGGGCATCATAGACGGGACGAAGGTAAGGATCTACCTTTTCCTTGAGATCGCCAGGCAAAAAGCCAAGACTTTCACCTGCTTCAACCGCCGGACGTGTTAAAACAATACGTTTAACCTGACCACGTTTAAGAGCTGTGACTGCAAGAGTGACCGCTAAAAAGGTTTTACCTGTACCAGCTGGACCAATCCCAAAGACCACATCATGGCTTTTAATGCTATCAACATAAACCTTTTGCCCCAAGGTCTTCACTCGAATAGGCTTACCACTGTTGTCCTTGATAATCTCTTCTTCATATAAAGCGACAAACTTGTCAATCGAACCATCTTGAGCCATGGTTAAGGCCGCGACAACATCTGAAGTGTTAACTAGCATTCCTCGTTCCACTAAAACAAGGAGAGCTTGAATGGTCAAGCGGGCCAATTCGACACTTTCTTCGTCATCCCCAAGGATTTGCACACGCTCTGTTCGAGCATGTATGATAACATTTAGGTTTTCTTCAATGAGTTTTAAATGACGCTCATTGGTTCCAAAAAGCGACAAGACATCATCTGGGTGATTTAGGGTAATTTCAACAGAATACTCTTGCAAATAGAGTTCCTCTTTCTTAAGTATTTTTATCCATTATATCAAAAAAATCACGCCAGGCGTGACTTTTTGTAATTCTTAATTATGCATTGAACGATATGTGAATGTGGTCATAGTGGTTTTCAGTAATGCTACCACGATCAGGCATTTGGTTCCAAGTATTGGCTGGTCCATAGATATTATCTACTGGTGCGTAGAAATGTTGTCTGTAGATGACATATGAGATACCTGCATTTGCGATATTGTCTACAGCATATTGAGCGACTTGATTACCAACTTCTGAACCAACTGGTACCATAACGTCAACGGCACGTCCTTTACCATGGTCTTGTGGGTCACCTTCACGGTAACCACCGATATTAGTAAGACCAAATTTTGCTGCTACATCTTGACGGAAAGCTTCAGCCTGTGGTTGAAGATTTGGATCCGTTGGAAGTGTATTTGTTGATGCAGGTTGTGTTGCTGGTGTCTCTGAAGTTGCTGGGGCTTCTAAAGCCACTTCTGATGTCACTGCTGGTTGTTTTGCTGGCGCTTCTGATGTTGCTGGTGCCTCTGATGCAGCTTCTGATGTTGCTGCTAATTCTTGGTTAGACGACAAAGCAAATAACTTTAAATTCGTATAAGACATGATTTCCTCCAAAATATCTACTAGACCATTCTACCTTTTTTAAGTTGATTTTCAACGCCAAATAAATGGTGTCACATGAACTTAACAAGGATAAAAATACTTCCCCTTAGTCTAGAATTTTTTTCAAACACCATTATTTTCTCAGGATGAATATATTATTTATATAAAATAAAAGCGATTCGAGAATATCCGAATCGCTTTTGTTGTACTCATTATGGATAAATATAATATACAGAACCACCATGCGCTGATGATGTTGGATCAAATGTACCACGGTAGTTACCGATTAACATGTTACCAGCATAGTTCGATTCCATAACTTGAATTGAATTTACACCTGATGCTGATGTAACATAAGCTACGTGACCATAACCACCACCATCATTTGGCCATACCGCAATCGCACCGGCTACTGGAGTTGTACCTACTGAGTGACCAGCTGCTTGCGCACTAGCAATCCAGTCTTTAGCATTACCCCAATTATTACCAGCCCATGGAGCCAATGATTTCGCACCCCAAGTACATTGTCCAACTGGATATGTATTAGGAGTTGATGCAGCTTCTGATGTCGCTGCTAGTTGTTCTGCTGGAGCTTCTGATGTAGCTGGTGCAGCTTCTGATGTTGCTGCTGGTTGTTCTGCTGGCGCTTCTGAGCTCTCTGGTGCAGCTGCTGGTTGTTCTGCTGGCACTTCTGAGCTCTCTGGTGCCTCTGATGCAGCTGCTAGTTGTTCTGCTGGCACTTCTGATACAGCTGGTGCTTCTGATACAGCTTCTGATGCAGCTTCTGGTTGTTCTGCTGGCGCTTCTGAGCTCTCTGGTGCAGCTGCTGGTTGTTCTGCTGGCGCTTCTGAGCTCTCTGGTGCCTCTGATGCAGCTGCTAGTTGTTCTGCTGGCACTTCTGAGCTCTCTGGTGCCTCTGATGCAGCTGCTAGTTGTTCTGCTGGCGCATCTGATGCAGCTTCTGATGCTGCTGCTACTTCAGTTGTTTCAGCTTGTGCAGATGTTTCAGTTGCTGGAGCTTCCTCTTCTGCAAGTGTTTCTTCAGCTGATGAAGTAACATGATCAATAGCGTCTGCAACTGGTTGTTCAGTATCTGCGTAAGCTGGAGTATCTGATGCTGATGCGATAGCCTCTGTTACTTCTGAAACAACTTGTGTTGATTCTTCTTTAGCAGGTGCTTGAGTAGCTGTCAAGCTAACAGTTTCAACTGGAGCTGACAAATCAGATGCTACTACAGATTGACCATTTACAGTCACTTCGTTAGTTGTCAAGTTAGATTCTGCTACTACAGGTGTGTCAGAAGTTTCTGAAGATGGTGTTTCAACTTTAACTGATACTGCTTGATTATCGGCGTTGTATGTTGTTGTCAAAACTGTTCCAGGGAAAATCAAGTCAATGTTTGTAATTTCTTTGATATTAGCCAAAACATTCATATCGATTCCCATCGCTTCAACAATACTACCTAAAGTATCACCATATTGAACAGTGTAAGTTTGTTGATTATCATTTACAGAGATATCTGCCTTGATTTGATCTACTGAACGTGCTGTCCAGTGAGAAGTTTCATCGGCATGTACGTGGCTAGCAGCAAAAAGCGAAAGTGCTGCAGTCGAGTAAAGAAGTGCCTTTGTAGTTTTAGATTTTGATAACATGTATAATTCATTCCTTCTTTAACGATTTTAATATCTACAATAATACCACACTTTCCATCAAAAAAATTGTGACTTACTGCTCTTTAAAGCAATTACTAACTAGTTGTAACAACCCTGATTTATTGAAAAACATCTGAGATATTTGTAAAAAAAATGTAACAATTTATTTCAATTCAAATGCTAACCACTTAATAAAAAATTGTAAAAAACAGTTACACCTATGGTAAAGCCCTATCCCTATCAATGTGCTAGATAGTCTTCCCAAATCTGGTCAAATTGGCCTAGATTGAAAGAGAAACTAGCATGATCTTCCAAGTAACGACTAACTTCTTCAAAATCATCGGTATGCTTAGGAAAGGTTGAATCTTCAAAAGCCAAATCGGCTAAAATAGCTACCGGTTCATTTGATTTTGGATTACGTTGAGCCATCAGCCAAGTATAAAAGGATTTTCTCATACCTTCTCCTAACCGATTAATTCTGTTCCAAACTGATCTTGTTTGACTTTTTTAGCCTTCATCAGACCACCCAAGGCTTTTTTGAATTGTCCCTTAGAAATACCAAAGGTCGCCTTGATATCTGCTGGTGACGATTTATCATTAAGTGCCATAAAGCCACCGTTACTCTCTAAATAGGTCAAAATCATCTGTGCATCATTCTCGAGCATTTCAAAAGAACGTGGTTTAAGAGAAAGGTTAAGGGTGCGATCAACCTCTCTAAATCCAATCACACGCGCTTCAAGGACTTGACCCAAGCGCGGCTCAGCATAACGTTCTGATGGATGGATGAAGCCAAGCATGTTATTCTCTGGCAGATAGACAAAGGTTCCTGACAGTTTAAGACGGTAGGCAATGGCTGGCCATTTTTGATTTTGCATATTATCGTAAGCAGGACCAGCTATGCGTTGAAAGACCTCAGGTTCAGCAGGAAGCCCCCAAATACGATCTTTTTTATCCACATCTAGTTTTATATAGAGTTTATCCCCCTTCTTGGGCCAGAGCTCTTTGAGTTCAGGTAAAACATCAAGAGAGACAACGATTTCCTTATCTGGAATTCCCACGTCTACAAAGACACCTAAATCTTTTCGGACATCAGTGACCTCTCCCCAATCGTAAGATTCTCGAGTTGCCTTGATTTCCTTTTGAGTCAAACGTAATTTTTGCTTACTATCTGTATAGGCGAAACCTTTCACCATGTCACCAATGGCGTGTTCTCCCTCATCTTTAGCCAAAGCAAAGGTCACACCATCCTTTTGAACAAAGTAAAAGCGATCATTTTCATCAGTTACTAGTGCAGTAATGATGGTTCCAAGTAGTGTATTCATCTTTTTTCCTCTAAAAATAGAGTCGGACAAGAAAGCTAACATATTCCATGCTCTTTTGCTTTCTGTCCCACTCTCCTTATTTTCTATTGATTAAACAGTAAGAAGTTCTTTTTCCTTCTCTGCTATCATGCTGTCAATCTTATTAACAGCATCATCAGTTGCTTTTTGGATATCTTTTTCCAAAGTTTTCAATTGATCTTCTGTAATTTCTTTTTCTTTTTCTTGCTTTTTAGCTTCATCCATAGCATCACGACGGATGTTACGGATAGCGATTTTAGCATTTTCACCGACTTTTTTCACTTCTTTGGCTAACTCTTTACGAGTTTCTTCTGTAAGTGCTGGGATAACCAAGCGGATTACAGAGCCATCGTTAGCTGGGTTGATACCAAGGTCAGATTCATTGATGGCACGTTCGATATCAGCGATTGATCCTTTATCAAATGGTGAAATCAAAAGAACACGTGCTTCAGGAACAGTGATTGAAGCCAATTGGTTAAGCGGTGTTGGAGCACCATAGTATTCCACAGTGATGCGGTCAAGAAGTGATGCATTGGCACGACCTGCACGGATAGCTCCGAATTCACGGGCCAATGACTCGTGTGTGTGGGCAAAACGTTCTTTTGCTTTTTCAATAATTGCGTTTGTCATGAGTTCTCTCTTTCTTATTTACGTAATTCTGCTTTGTTAGATACAGTTGTCCCAATTTGTTCACCAAAAATAACACGTTTGATATTTCCAGGTTCGTTCATATTAAAGACAACAAGATCAATGTCATTATCCATTGAAAGGGTAGAAGCTGTGGCATCCATAATTTTCAAACCACGCTTGATAACTTCTACATGTGTCAATTTGTCAAATTTGACAGCATCAGCGTTTTTACGGGGGTCATCATTGTAGACACCATCGACACCATTTTTAGCCATAAGGATGGCATCGGATTCGATTTCAGCGGCACGAAGTGCTGCCGTTGTATCTGTTGAAAAGTATGGTGAACCAATACCTGCTGCAAAAATAACGATACGCCCTTTTTCAAAGTGACGAAGGGCACGGCCACGAATATAAGGCTCAGCCACAGATTTCATATCAATCGCTGTTTGAACACGTGTATCGACACCCAATTGTTTCAAACTGTCAGCCATAACAAGAGCATTCATAGTTGTCCCAAGCATTCCAGTATAGTCAGCTTGAACACGATCCATTCCTGCTTCAGCTGCGGGTTCTCCACGCCAGAGGTTACCACCACCGATAACTAGAGCAATTTGAATACCTGAATCCGCTACCTCAGCAATTTCTTTAGCTATAGCTTGGACGGTTGGAAGATCGATCCCAACACCTTTTTCACCAGCTAGAGCTTCACCTGAAAGTTTAATGAGGACACGTTTGTATTTTGGTTCTGCCATGATTTCTCCCTATTAACTATTATATTTCTGATTTGATTCTTAGCTGAGATTTATCATTTCTAATCCATCAGTTGCCATCATTTTAAAGGTTGCAAAGGAACTCATTTGACCTTCTCCTTTTGACGATTTGGATAAGAAAATGGTTTCTTTTTTGCAAAGCAAACACTAAATCTTCATCCTTACTATTTTATCATAAATTAGGATTTTCACCTAGTCAAATATTAAAAAAATATGTTTACAAGATGACCGTAAAGGTGATGGTGTCATTTTTATAGGAGGCAAGGATTCGCCCCCTTAAATAATTTGACCATGCTTTGCGCCATGGATAGACCTATGCCGAAACCACTGTGCTCTTTGTTATTATGAGACTCATCAATACGATAAAAGCGCTCAAAAACTTACCATAATCAACTTCCTTGCCTTCTTTATAGGTATTTAACACTTCTAAACGATCCCTTTTACACGTTCTTCCAATCTGACGAAGTCTTACCGTAACCGTTCCTTCTGGATCACAATACTTGTTAGCATTATCCACTAGGAGAGTTATAAGTTCAAAGAGAGATTTTCCCTCGGATTTTACATGGATATCTGGAGTGATATCCATAACGAAGGATTTGCCATCTCGGACGACAGGTCCCTTAAAGTCCTCGGCTGCATCCTCTGTAATATAGGAGAAATCCACATTTTGAAGAACAATGTCCGGCTGCTCCTCCAGACGAGATAAAGCCACAAGAGAATTGATTAGTCAAACGTGCCACTTGGTCATTAGTTGACTTGATCCATTCATTCTCCCCTGTCATGAGTTCCTGTAGCTCCGTATTAGCAGAAATAATAGCTAACGGTGTCTTTAATTCATGACCAGCATGGTGATAAAACGTCGCTGCTTTTCATAATTTCGAATGAAGGGGCGAATGACGATTCCTGACAAAGCACTGACAATGATGACAAAAAAGATAAAAGCAAACAGTGATAAAAGAATAGAAAGATTGAACAAGGCTTGGGAAGAATTATAATAAGAGGTCGTGTCCAAAAAGACTACCAAAACCTTATTTTCACTGACCTTACTAACTTGACAGCTAAGATTGATATTTTTTCTCTAATCGTTCCAAGATTATTGGTCAAACGGTCTAACTGTCAGGGCATATCTAGCCACTTCATCGTTGTTTATTAGGAACATAGGACTGGTATCCTTACTAACAACCATATCACCCGATAAAATAACGCTGAAAAATCGAAAACTGTTCGAAGGAATCTCATCTCCTTGATTGGTCTCAATTTTTGTGGTTTTTTCCGAAGCTTCCATTATTCTCTGTGAGTGTGTTGAGGACCTTGGTAATTTCCTGCTCCGTCTGAAAAGACCTCACAGTGTTGATGATTCCCACCAAAGGGTTCAAGCGAGAAGCGAATCCCTATCCCTTATCTTTGATAATCCGGAGTCACTGACAACATCATCAGGTACCAGTCGTACTCTGCAGAATCTTCTATATTTCTTTCAGACTCTTCAACGAAGTTAAAATACTTGAACAATCTAATAATACTTATAAAACGGAAAAGCTTGATCGCCCCATTTTGAAGATTGTTAAGCATAGATACCGTCTGATGCTGTAAAATAGCTGCTGCAACAATGTGACCATCCTCTTCAGCCACCAAACAAGAGTCCATTTTTATAGCAAAACGGATCAATATTTTCTGCAAAGCTAAGACAAACTCATCATACTGTTCAGGATTCTTTAAATTACTAGCATTCATCGAGAGGCAGGGATAATCTTCAAAAGCATCTGCGCACACTCATGTCACTTTTTAAACTTCATCTTGTCTTGCTTTGCAATATTGCATCTTATCTCATAATCTGTCTGTTTCTTTTCAGTATAACACAAAACGCATGACTTACAATCATACGTTTTATGGAATTTTGTTAAATCTTATAATTTTATAAGAATATCCTAGGCCACTTCTTCCGTAAACTGACTATTATAAAGATCAGCATAGAATCCATTTGCTGCCATGAGCTCATCATGATTTCCCTGTTCAATAATGTTACCATCTTTCATCACAAGGATGAGGTCCGCATTTCGAATGGTTGATAAGCGGTGGGCAATGACAAAGGATGTACGACCCTCCATAAGCTTGTCCATAGCCTTCTGAATCAATTCTTCTGTTCGTGTGTCAACTGATGATGTTGCCTCGTCCAAGATAAGAAGAGGGGCATCCTTAAGAAGTGCACGCGCAATGGTCAAAAGTTGTTTCTGACCAACTGATAAAGTAACAGAATCATCCAAATAGGTATCGTAACCTTTTGGAAGTGTGGTGATGAAGTGATGAACACCCACGGCCTTGGCTGTAGCAATAACTTGCTCGTCAGAGATATTTTCTTGGTTGTAAATCAAGTTATCTCGAATCGTTCCTTCAAAGAGCCAAGTGTCTTGAAGTACCATAGAAAATTGATCATGGACGGTCTCACGCTTCATGTCGTTCGTATCCACACCGTCAATGGTGATACGGCCTTTATCGATATTATAGAATTTCATAAGCAGGTTAACAATGGTTGTCTTACCAGCACCCGTCGGACCAACAATAGCAATCTTTTGTCCTGGCTTGGCAAGAGCTGAAAAATCATGAATGATAGTCTTTTCAGGAGTATAACCAAAGGAAACGTGGTCAAAGACTACTTGACCCTTGGTATCTGTCAACTCAGCTGTCTTGACTGACTCGTCGTCCATATCTTTTTCTTCCAAAAATTCAAAGATACTACCAATAGCTGCAGTTGCTGATTGGAGTTGTGTAATCCCTTGTGCAATTTGAGAAAGAGGTTGAGAAAAGATACGAACATAGGTCATGAAGGCTACCACATCACCGATGGTCAGGCTTCCGTCAATTACCTTAACAGCACCTACCAAGCAGACCATGACGTAACCAAAGTTACCGATGAAAATCATAAGTGGCATCATAATACCAGAGATAAACTGAGATTGCCACATTGAATTATAGAGCTTATCATTAAGCCCCTTGAAATCTTGACTGCTTTCTTTAGATGCATTGTAGCTCGTTACAACTGCTTGACCTGTGTAGATTTCTTCAATGTACCCATTAATGTTAGCCAAATTTTCTTGTTGGCGTTTAAAAAGTGGTTGCGAGAAGCCCATGATAAAGGCTACTAGAACAAATCCTATCAAGACAGAACCAATCGCAGTGAAAGCCATAGTAACATTTGAGTAGAACATCATAATAATGGCTGCTACCAAGAGAACGCTTGAAGTAATTAGAGTACCCAGACCCTGACTAAGCGATTGTCCCAAAAGGTCAACGTCATTAGTCACACGAGAGAGTGTGTCTCCTTGAGAATGACTATCAAAATAATTAAGAGGTAAGGTGTTGATTTTCTTTTGGATTGCTGTACGGAAACGTTGTGAAAATCGTTGCGTAATTGTTACAACGGTAAAACTTTGTAAGTAACCAACAATGGCTGAAATGGCATATAAAACAGCCAAGGTTAAAGCAATGCTGCCCACCTTGTCTAAATCGATGCCCGGAATAACCCCCATCTTAGTTGGCGTAATCCCATCTGTAATAAGATTGGTGATTTCTTTTAATTTATCAGGTCCAATAACAGTTATAACTGCTGAAATAATGGCTCCAACAATCGCAAGGACAAAGGGAACTTGGAAACCTTTAATGTAGGGTTTTAAACGTTTATAGGACGATGTTTTTGGCTTATTTTCCATCTTCTAACTCCTCCTTAGACAATTGTGAATAGGCAATTTCTTGGTAAACCTCATTGTTAGCCAAGAGTTCCTCGTGGGTTCCTTGACCAACGACCTTACCTTTATCAAGAACTAAGATTTGGTCAGCATCCATAATAGTAGAGATGCGTTGCGCAACAATCAACTTGGTCATATCTTGTGTTTTTTCAGCCAATTCTTGACGCAACTTGCGATCGGTCTTATAGTCCAAAGCTGAGAAGGAATCGTCAAAGATCAAGATTTCAGGCTTACGGGCAAGTGCACGCGCAATAGCCAGACGTTGTTTCTGACCACCTGAGAAGTTAGACCCAGCTTGAGCCACTTCTGCCTTAAGTTGACCTTCTTTATTTTCAACAAAGTCTTTTCCTTGAGCCAATTCGAGAGCTTCCCAAATTTTAGCGTCATCAAGAGGGCTGTTATTGCTGGTTCCCATCGTCGTATTTGACGTGATGTCCCCTGAGAAAAGTACTGCCTTTTGTGGGATATAACCAACAATATTGTGCAAGGTTTCGTGATCGTAATATCTCACATCTACACCATCGACCTTTATAGTTCCTTGCGTTGCATCGTAAAAACGTGGGATAAGGTTGACAAGAGTTGATTTACCAGATCCAGTCGAACCAATAAGAGCAACCGTATCTCCTTTTTTAGCTTTGAAGCTAATATGCTCCAAAACAGGCTCTGAAGTTTCAGAATAACGGAAGGAAACGTCTTCAAATTCAACAGTTCCGACTTCTTTAGGCTTTTCAGAACTATATTCAGGGTAAGAAACTGAAGATTGAGTATCTAAAACTTCATTGATACGTCCAGCTGCTACAACTGCTCGTGGAAGAAGGAAGAAGACAACCATCATCATCATGAATCCCATAACAACCTGCATGGCATAAGATGAGTAAACCACCATGTCTGAGAAGAGATGAACCTTGTCTTCCATGGCACCAGCAATCTTAGTTGGATCTGTTGGAATCTTAACATCTTCAATCAGATGCGCACCAATCCAATAAATAGCTAGCGTCAAACCACTAGATACAGCAGTCATTACCGGTGTCAGCAAGGCAAAAGAACGACCGATGAAAAGATTGTTTTGGGTTAGATCAGTATTGGCCTTTTCAAACTTATCCTCTTGATAACTCTCGGCGTTATAGGCACGCACCACACGAATCCCAGTAAGAGATTCACGCGTCACACTATTGAGTTTATCTGTCAGAGTCTGAATCAAACGTTGCTTAGGCATGACCATAATCAAGAGGAAGAGCATAAGAATGGCAATTACTGCCACAGCCACAAGCAAGGCAAGAAGCCAATTCCCATTTTTATCAGCAATCTTTGTAATAGCCCAGATTGCCATAATAGGTCCCTGTGTAATAACCTGTAACCCCATGGTCAGTGCCATCTGTAATTGTGTAATATCGTTTGTCGTACGGGTCAAAAGACTAGGAATAGAGAATTTCTTAATCTCGGCATCCGAAAAATCTAAAACCTGATGGAATATATCATCACGAAGACGAGTGGTAAAACTAGATGCTGTTCTGGCAGCTAGAAAACTAACCACTACAGAGGCCATAAAGCCCGCAAAAGACATTAAAAGCATTCGCATCCCTGGGGCATCCATATTCCAAGCAAAAATATCCGATGCCTTAGTCCCCTTGGTTGATAAGAGGGTTATAATGTCAGACATATAGTCTGGAATTTTCAAGTTTAGATAGACGTTCAAACAAACAAATATCACAGCTAAGACAATCATACTTAACTCTTTTGCCGTCAAACGTTTAAAAATTTTAAACATAAGTTACTCCTTATTTTTCTCTAAATTCTTACGAATTTGGTGAAAGACTCGAAATGCTGTTTCAGCATCTTCTTTCGAAATACCATCTAATAACTGTCCATAGATAGCCTCTCGGAAATGTCCGACGTCTTGAGCCTTCTTTTTGCCTAAGTCTGTCATATGAACATACTTGTAGCGTTTGTCCTTGTCAGATGTCACCAATTCAACAAAACCATTTTTCTCCATACGTTTGACCAAATTACTAGCCACTGACTTGGAAATAGATAGTTTTTTCTCAATATCTTTGATAAATATTTCTTTATCTTGGTTCTCAAACAAGTACCTAACGGCAAACCCTTGTGGACCAGCTAAATGCTCAACGCCATACGCTTTACCTAACTCTTGCACGCGAGACTCCATAGTATTGATGAATTCTCTGAAGTCACTAAAAGGATCTTTTCCATGCATCGCAAGCTCCTCCTTAAATAATTCTCATGGGAACTACTTTAGTTCTTATAAGAACTATTGTCAAGAAAAAAAGTTCCTATGAGAACTAAAAAAGAGTGAGGTAGAAATTTTTAGTTCCTACTCTCACTCCCATAACTATCCTAATCGATGTTTCGAAATCTAATATTAAGCACTTCCTAAACCATGCTAGCTATATAATAACACCCTCCAAATGATCCAATTCATGCTGAATAATTTGGGATGTCATACCAGAAAAACTCAACTGTTTTGGCATCCATCGTTCATCTAAATAGGCAACCTCAATCGATTCATAACGTCTGGTTGGGCGACTTCCTTCTAAAGACAAACAAGACTCCTCCGTTTGAAAAGATGAAGACTTGCTTACCAAAACAGGATTAAACATAACCAGATTGACAAAACCGATATTGACGATAATAACACGCTTTTTGACTCCGATCATATTGGCTGCCATACCCACACAGGCATCCTTATGAAACTCCAGCGTATCACGTAAATCCTTTGCCAAATAGAGGTCTTCTTTAGTCGCTTCTGTCGATTTTTGTCCTAGAAAAAAGACATCCTTTACGATAGTTTTTATCATCTATTTACTCCCATATTGTTTCTTATCTAAACTATGAAATCATATGTCCTTTATTTATCAGCTTCATATCCAAAGACATGAAAAAATAGCTACCCCATTCCTTATCTCTGAACCAAGGGATTTCAATTACATATATAATTTCCTCAACTTATTATATCAAAAATAGCTGACTTCTAGGAAAACAGCTAAAAAAGAAACCCGCAGGCTTCTTTTCTTATTTTATAGAGAGGCTTATTAACCAGGTCAGGCCTATTAATTAAACAATACCTTGAGCTGACATTGCATCTGCAACTTTAAGGAATCCAGCAATGTTTGCACCCACAACAAGGTTACCTTCTTGACCAAACTCTTTAGCAGCAGCTGCAGCATTTTCATAGATACCCTTCATGATATCGTAGAGTTTAGCATCAACTTCATCGAATGTCCATGATGTACGTCCGCTATTTTGTGCCATTTCAAGAGCTGATACAGCAACACCACCAGCGTTAGCAGCTTTGGCAGGACCGAATGATACACCAGCTTTAAGGAAAACATCAATAGCTCCCAAAGTTGAAGGCATGTTAGCACCTTCTGAAACAGCAAGAACGCCATTTGCTACAAGTGTTTCTGCATCTGTTTCATCCAATTCGTTTTGTGTTGCACATGGGAAAGCCAAGTCAGCTTTGATAGACCAAACTGTCTTTTCACCACCAGCAGGTGTGAAAGTTGCATTTGGACGAGCTTCTGCATATTTCACGATACGTTCACGTTTAACTTCTTTGATTTCTTTCAACAAATCAACGTCGATTCCATCTGGATCATAAACAAAACCAGATGAATCAGAACATGTCACAGCTTTAGCACCTAGACTTTGCAATTTTTCAATAGCGTAAATCGCAACGTTACCTGCACCTGAAACAACTGCTGTTTTACCGTTAAAGTTTTCACCACGTGCATTAAGCATTTGTTCTGCAAAGTAAACAGCACCATAACCAGTTGCTTCTGTACGAGCAAGTGATCCACCCCAGTTCAAACCTTTACCAGTAAGAACACCTGTGTATTCGTTACGAATACGTTTGTATTGACCATAGAGGTAACCAATTTCACGTCCACCAACACCGATATCACCAGCAGGCACGTCTGTATCTGCACCGATGTGTTTGCTCAACTCAGTCATGAAGCTTTGGCAAAAACGCATGATTTCGTTGTCTGATTTACCTTTAGGATCGAAGTTTGATCCACCTTTACCACCACCGATTGGTTGACCAGTCAATGAGTTTTTAAAGATTTGTTCGAAACCAAGGAATTTAATGATTGATTGGTTTACTGATGGGTGGAAACGAAGACCACCTTTATAAGGACCAATAGCTGATGAGAATTGTACACGGAAACCACGGTTTACCTGTACTTGACCTTTATCATCAACCCATGGTACACGGAATGAAACGATACGTTCTGGTTCAACCAAACGTTCCAAAAGGTTTTCTTCGATATATTTAGGATATTTATCGAAGACAGGGACAAGTGAATCGAAGACTTCTTCAACTGCTTGAAGGAACTCAGCCTCGTGGCTGTTTTGAGCTTTCACTTTTTCAAAAACGCTAGCAACGTATTCTTTACCTGTTGTCATATCAATGTTTCCTTTCAAATAATTACCTTAGTAATTTAATCACATGAATAGTATAAATTTTCAGAATCTTCTTGTCAAGTGTTTTTTGTCATTTTTTTGATTTGCATGTTAGAATTTATGACATAGCTAATTCTTCCTCTTTTGTAAAAAACTATCACGTCAATAATGTAAGCGTTTTATTTTTTTGGGGTTATTCTTTCAAAAATTTTCTCCTTATTTAAAGACTTGAAGCTGAATTTGTTTGAAAAAACAATTTAGTTATTTTACTATTTCATCTATTTACATTACCTCGAAACTATACCACCATTAATTTAGTAAATTTACTATATTTAAAAAGGATAACCCTATGAAAAGAAAACATCTATCAGGAAAGAGTATTGGTATTGTTTTTGGAACCTTTGCACCAATGCATGTAGGACATGTCGACCTCATCACAAAGGAAAAACGCGCTAACGACAACGTCCTTGTCATCGTAAGTGGCAGCAACACACAAAAAGATCGTGGGACACGCACAGGCCTGTCGCTCAACCGACGCTTTCGTAATGTCCGTGAAGTTTTCTACGATGATGATGAACTAATCGTTGTGGATAAACTAGACGAAGCCGATATGTCTCCCTATCCAGAAGGTTGGGTGCCATGGGTTAACCGCGTCAAAGACCTTATCACTAAGAATACGGATGGTCCCGAAAAAATTACCTTCTATGTTGGAGAGTCAGAGTACGTGATCGAGCTCAATCGCTACTACCCTCAAGCTCAGGTAGAACTCATCGAGCGTTCTATTATCAATATCTCTGCTACTGAGATTCGCGATAATACTATAGAAAATTGGCGATTTATCACTAAACCTTTCCGTCGCCACTTTACTCGTAAGGTCCTAGTTGTCGGATATGCCAGTGGAGGAAAAACAACCCTTGTTAAGGATTTAGCTCGTACTTACAACGCCCCTTGCTCACTTGAATATGCCAGAGAATATCAAGAGAAGTATAATGTTCGAGATGACGAGTTGGATACCAATGATTATATTCACCTCTTAACCGATCAATATGCCCAGACAGCTGAGATTATTGACAACGGGCAACACTCATGGCTTATTTTTGCAGACACCAACTCAACGGTCACTAAGGTATATATTGACTACTATTTGAAAGAAAACATCTCACAAGAAGAGTTTTATCTATTAGATCGACTCTATCAGGTAACCCAAGCTCGTGAAAAGTGGGATTTGATTTTTGTGATACTACCAAAATCAAACTATGTAGATGATGGTTCCCGTGACATGACTATGGCTGATAACCGAACACGGGATTGGTTTACCAAACATCTCTTGGACCTACTATCACCATTCAAGGATAAAATCGTTATTTTAGGAGAAAACTGTGATAGTGACAGTTTTTTTGCTGACAACTACCATTACGCCAAGAAGACAATTAAAGAACGTCTGCATATCGAAATCTAATGGATTGCTTCAGCAAAAGCATTTTCACTTAAAATTAACAATATAGACTAGGAGGCTAAAAATATGTCTAAAACCTTTGAAAATTCTGGTAGCGAAAAAGACTTCCTGAAAATCTACAGTAATGAAGAATTGGATAAGTATGCCAAACCCTCAGTAACTGTAGACTCAGTCATCTTCCGCTATTTTGAAGGAAGAGTCCAAACCTTGCTTATCAAACGAAAAAATCATCCCTACATGGGAAAATATGCTCTTAGTAGTGGCTTCGTTCAAGAGCAAGAAGACCTCAATACGGCTGTCTGTCGTGAAGTACGTGAGGAGACATCAGTTCAACTGAACACTGATCACATCGAGCAACTCGTTACAGTAGGAACACCTTATCGAGATCCTCGTATGTGGACCATTACAATAGCTTACCTCTGTTTCATGACTTTTAATGATATTCAAATGGATAAGGCTGCCGATGATGCAGCGTCTACGCATTGGTTAGATATCGCTATGGTCAATGGCAAGTTGCAGCTTACTGATGGTGACAAGACGCTGTATCATGATGACCTCGCCTTTGACCACTGGGAAATCCTTTTGATTGCTATGGAACGTATTAAGGGAAGATTCGAATACTGCCCAACTATCCTCAACATTATGCCAGAGGAAAATACCTTGACCGCCTACCGTCAGCTGTTTGGGACCTTTAATGAAACATACCTTAAAATGGATTCCACAAATTTCTTACGTCGCTTTAAACATCTTTTCCAAAAAACAGGACGCCAAGTAGCTACCAGAACTAAAAAAGCCGCTACCTACACTTATCAGACCCAACCAATTTAAAGTAGGTTTTGTTTGACAATTTTTACCTTACGTAGTAGTATTAAGAAAAAATTAATAAGAGGTAGCATATGAAAAGTTTTACATTAATTAGCGGGATTCTCATTATTCTTTTAGGTGTCTTTTTCTTCGCTAATCCTACAAGCCTTCTTGCCATTGTTGGTTGGATTTTTGCTCTAATGATGCTCATTTCTGGGGGTTCAAGTCTCATGGTTTATTTCAAACGTGATAACGAGAACCGTTCCTTCTTCCAATTACTCCAAAGCGTCATTTCGATTGTTTTTGGTATTATTTTGCTATCGGCATCGGCATGGGTACTCTCAGGTGTCGCTGTGACCATCATCGCTTGGTGGCTCCTTGTCTCAGCCTTTACCCAAGGCTTCCAAGCTTATCACCAACGTCAGTTTGGTTTTTCAGGGCAACCTGCTTTGTCAATCGCCTTGATTTGTTTAGTATTTGGAGTCTTGCTCTTTTGTGCACCATTTTTCTCAGCCTTTCTTATTGGTCGCTTTGCAGCCTCCTTAATTATCTTTGCGGGTGTATCTGTCCTCTCCTTTTCATTCCGCTTATGGTAGAACAAAGTTATTTCACTACGTAATAATATAAAAAAGCCTTGCATATGCAGGGCTTTTAGTATGCTTTGAATGTTAAAGAGTTTATCCCTCTAGCCCACTCAAATACTCATAACGTTCGTATTTTTCAAGTAAGGTTTCATTAGTGGTGTCTAAACCACGTTGAAGACTTGCTAGCTGTCCATAATCACTAGCATTTTCAAGCATGGCTGCCTCAATCTCTTCGATTTTAGCTTCGAGGTCGGTAATTTCATCCTCGATAGTCGCCCACTCTTGTTTTTCAAAATAGCTCATGCGTCTTTTATCTTCTTTGACTTTCTCAACCTTAACGCTAGCTTGCTCTTTTTCTTTCTCTAGAAGGGCTGATTGCTCTTGTAAGAAGGCTTTTTCATCAAGGTAGTCAGTATAGTTGCCAAAGAACTCACGCACCCCACCCTCCTCAAAAGCTAGAATCTTGTTAGCCACCTTGTCCAAAAAATAGCGGTCGTGACTGACGGTTACAACAGGGCCACCAAAACCATTGAGGAAATTCTCCAAAACAGTCAAAGTCGCAATATCCAAATCATTTGTCGGCTCATCCAAAAGCAGAACATTAGGCTTTTCAATCAGAATCTTGAGTAGATAAAGACGTTTCTTTTCTCCACCAGATAGCTTGGCAATCTGTGTTCCATGGGTAGAACGAGAAAAGAGGAATTGCTCTAAGAGCTCTGTGATGCTGGTGGTCCCAACAGTTGTTTTGACTTCATCTGCGACTTCTTGTAAGTAGTTAATGACACGCTTGCTCTCATCCATATCTTTAATTTGCTGTGAGAAATAGCCAATACGTACAGTCTCACCAATATCTAAGACACCAGCTGTGGGAACAAGGTCACCATTAATCAGATTGAGCAAGGTTGATTTTCCGACACCGTTATCCCCAACAATACCGATACGGTCACGGTTTTGCATGATAAGATTGAAGTCACTGAGAATTGGCTTACCATCTTCATAAGCAAAATCGACATGTTCGAAGTTAACTACCTTCTTACCAATACGGCTAGTCTCAAAGTTAATTTCAAAATCGTCATTATTGAGCGTTTGGTGAACCTCACCCTTAAGCTCCTTAAAACGATTGATGCGAGCCTGTTGCTTAGTCGCACGTGCCTGTGGTTGCGTTCGCATCCATGCCAACTCCTGCTTATAGAGTTGCTTTTTCTTATGAAGAGCTGCAGCATCACGCTCATCTTGTTCAGCCTTGAGTCGCACGTAATCTTGATAATTCCCTTGGTACTCAATCAGATTTGCCTGGTCTAGCTCAAAGATGCGTGTTGCCACACTATCCAAGAAATAACGGTCGTGGGTAATAAAGAGGACCGTTTTTTTGGAAGACTTGAGAAAATTAGTCAACCAAGCAATGGTATCAATATCCAAATGGTTGGTTGGTTCGTCCAAAAGTAAAAGATCAGCATCATTCAAGAGAACCTGAGCCAACTGCACACGGCGTCTGAGACCACCTGAGAGGTCTCCAACCTTTTGAGAGAGGTCTGACAAACCTAGCTTAGATAAAACCGTCTTAACCTCGCTCTCAATGGACCAAGCATCAAGACTATCCATCTCAGCCATAACCTTCTCTAAACGAGATTGATTATCCTCAAAATAATCCGCCACGAGGGTCTCATATTCACGAATCAAGGCCATCTCACGAAGGTCTGATGACAAGACCGTATCAAGCACTGTCTTGCCATCATCAAATTCAGGCTCCTGAGTTAAATAAGCAATCTTATAACCATTAGCCTTGGTAAAAGGTGACACGTCACCATCAAAACCAATACGCTCTGATACAACATCTAACAAGGTTGTCTTACCAGTCCCATTGACACCAATAATCCCAATACGATCCAGATCATGGATAATAAATGAAATCTCTTTAAAAACCGTCTTGTCCCCAACGGACTTGGTCAATTTTTCAACAATAAAATCTGACATCTTACTTCCTTTTTACAAATAACACCGCTACGGATCCTACGCATGTTCTGTAGCGGTGTGTCATTTTTATTACGTCTTTAGACTTGTTTCATAGCTTGAACAAAGGCCATGATGGATTCCTCATCATTAGCTAATTCACCATCAACGATAGCATTTTCGATAGCTCTGAGAGTACGACCAAGATCTGGACCAGGTTTGAATCCCAGCTCCTTCATCAGCTTGCCACCATTAACAACGATCTCGTGCTTATCATGAATGAGCAACTGACCATCCAACTCGGCAATACGCTCATAATCCACATCTAATCTCTGAGCCTGTCTCAAGGTTTCAGCTTCCTTTAAGAGGTCCTTACCATAATGATAAACATCTTGTTTGGTCACTTCCCTCTCCATTCGGAATCTAAAAATCTCAATCAAAGACTGAACGGTCTTCTGAAAATTGACAGATGTCTTCCATTTTTTAAGAAAAGAGCGTGGATTATCGTGCTTGAGAGCCAGAAGAGTTGCCGCCCAGGCCTGCTCAGAACTCGTAAATCTAAAGTCTTCAGCATAATCTGCTACAAAAGACTGCCATTCCTCTGCTGTCTCTTGAAAATCTGGCAGATACTGATATGCCTTAGTCGCTAGAAGAGCCTTAACCCCTTTTTTCCAATGTGGTGCCAAGAGCAACTTATCAAACTCGATGAAACTTCGCTCAATCGAAATCTTTTCCAAAAGAAAAGCATGACTAGTCATAGCCTCAAAAGTCTTTTCTTCAATATCGAAGTCTAAGCTCGCTGCAAAACGTAGCCCACGCATGATGCGAAGGGCATCTTCGTTAAAGCGTTCCTCAGCCTTACCAACAGCCCTTAAGACACGGTTGTCCAAATCAGCAAGACCATTGAACTTATCAATAACCTCAGCATTTTCATTAAGAGCAAAAGCATTGACTGTAAAATCACGACGCTTAAGATCCTCTTCCAATGAACGTACAAAGGACACGCTAGACGGACGACGGTAATCCACATAGACATCTTCTGTTCGGAAAGTTGTCACCTCATACTCACCGCCATTTTCTAAAACCAAAACAGTCCCATGCTCAATACCGATATCTACCGTACGCTCAAAAATCTGTTTGGTCTCCTCAGGATAAGAAGACGAAGTAATGTCAACATCGTGAATAGGACGGTTGAGAAGGGCATCGCGGACTGAACCACCAACAAAGTAAGCCTCAAACCCTGCAGCCTTAATTTTCTCTAATATTGGTAAAGCCTTCTGAAATTCAGAAGGCAAATAACTTAATTTCATAGTAAATGTTCCAAACCATAAACAAGCTGATCACGTTTAACCACTTCTTTAATACCAAGATTGACCCCGCTCATAAAAGAAATACGGTCATAAGAATCGTGACGCAAGGTCAATCCTTCTCCTTGGGCACCAAAGATAACCTCTTGGTGAGCCACAAGACCTGGCAAACGAACACTGTGAATACGGAAACCATCAAACTCAGCACCACGTGCTCCAGCAAGTGTTTCCATTTCATCCTCAGCTCCCTGACGTTTGCTCTCGCGAACCTCACGAATAAGTTCAGCTGTTTTCACTGCTGTACCTGATGGCGCATCTTTCTTTTTATCGTGGTGAAGCTCAATGATTTCAAGATCTGGGAAATATTTACTAGCTTCTGCTGCAAACTTCATAAGAAGGATAGCACCGATAGCAAAATTAGGAGCAATCAATCCACCTATAGACTTGTCTTTAGAAAGATCTGTCAATTTCTGAATTTGTGCTTCAGTAAAGCCTGTTGTTCCTACAACCGGTGCAAAGCCATTTTCCAAGGCAAAACGGGTATTTTCATAGGCAACAGCAGGAATGGTGAAATCTACCCAAACATCTGCATCGAAACCAACCAAATCAGCTTTATCCGTGAAGACAGGAACACCATCCACTTCCTTTTCTGCCGCAAACGGGTCAAGCAAGGCAGCCAAGGTCAATTCATCATCTCCCTTAACCATTTCAACCGCAGTTGAACCCATTCTTCCTTTAAATCCGGCAACAATAACTTTAATAGACATATTATTTTTCCTCTCTATTGATCTCGCTCATAGGCGAGCCTGATTCCAGATGGAACGTACTTATTTGGTAAATTTAGGTGTTAAACCTAGCACTAGCGCTCCCTCGACCAAGTGCGTCGCAATCACGGCACATAAGGATACCACCGATGAAACAGTAATCCCTTGAGCTTCCAGCTGACTTTTAAAAGCCTCAGCCTTTTCAGGAGCATTGGTATGAAGGATGCTAAGCTCCATTTCACGATTGTCTTCGGCTAGGGCAACCAAGCGTTTCATAGCTTTCTTCTCTGTACGTACCTTTTCAAAAACAACGATTTCGCCTTCAGCATTAAAATGTAAAATGGGTTTGATAGATAAGATATTCCCCAAAATAGCTGAGCCATTCGACAGGGGGCCACCCTTAACAAGGTGATTAAGATCATCCACAAGAATATAAGCCGTCGTGTTTTCTACTTGCTTCTCGAGCTTCTTCAAAATATTCTCGAATGACATTCCTTGCTCTGACCAATGCAAAACGTTTCTAACCATAGCACCCATAGCCCATAGGAGCTGCCGTGATTTTAGTCTCGTGAAAAGCAACCTTCAACTTGGCATGATCTTCAATCAAAAACTGACTATTAGCCCAAAAACCAGAAATCCCCGAAGAAAGGAAAAGCCCAATGACATGGGTATATCCTTGCTCCCCCAACTCCATGAGAAGGTTATCCAAGTCGGCTAGATTAGGTTGTGACGTCTTGAGCAGTTCCTCAGAGTTTGCCATTTTCTCATAAAACTGATTCACATCCAAGTTCTTTCCTTCAACAAAAGGCTGTTCCTCAACGATAACCGGAATATCTAAAATATAAACATCAGCATGCCCCTGAATTTCAGTAGGTAGATTAACCGATGAATCCGTAATAACTGCTAAAGACATCTTAGAACTCCAAGTTAATTCCTGGACGATCCAAGGCGATTTCAGTCACTTCATAAGTCAAACGCTGAAGTGTATCCAATAGCGGTGCTGCTAAATACTCAGCTTCTTCTTGTGAGAAATCTTTTGGGTTATTGACGATACGGTTTTGAATATGGTTCATTTGAGAAATAATCCCTGAGATAACAAACTCATCACGAACAATCATAAATTGCAAAACAGCTACAACCGACGTATTGTTAGCTTCTTTATCTTTATGGTGCAACTGAAACGTTACTTCAACATTTGTTTTAGGAACACCATTCTCTTTTTCCCACTCATGGTTACGAACATCATAGTGGTAACGGTTAACAAATACTTTTTCGTGAATTAAATCCATTAGTTATTATTCTCCTTGATAAAATCACTCTTTATTATAGCATAAATATGTTTTATTATGGGAATATTATTGACAGAAAAATGAGTATTTAAACTGATTTTGACAGTACTAATAAGCACTAGCAAACTAAAAACTTTGACTTGACCGTCAAGCTACTAAAACAGAGCTCCTTCACCAGAAAAGAGCCCTTATATTAATATCTAACAGTCCCTCAGAGAACGTTTCTGTTGTCCCTGTTCATCAAAATTCTCAGGAGCTAACCAATTCTCAAATCGTTCTTTAAGCCTTGGCCACTCACTATCAATAATCGAGAACCAATCCGTATTTCGACTACGTCCCTTATAAATAGCATGATTACGAAAACACCCTTCATAGGTAAAACCAAGTCTCTGAGCTGCAGTCACAGAAGGACGGTTGAGACTGTCACATTTCCACTCATAACGACGATAGTTGAGGCCTTCAAAGACATATTTCATAACCAGATATTGAGCTTCTGTGGCTACCCGAGTTTTTTGTATAGCAGGAGCCAAAATCACCCGTCCCATCTCTACACTACGATTTTTGGGTGTAATAGCCATGAGTGAGAAAGTACCCATAACCTTCCCTGAAACTTTATCCCTAATGGCAAAGAAATAAGGGTTAGAAGACTGCTCATAGTCTTCCAAACACTGGCGTACTGCTTCTTCAGATTCAAAAGGATCCACATACATATAGGTCCAGTCTGAAAGAATCTGATTGGTAAAGTAGAAGTCTAGAATATCTTCATAGTGTTCTGCTACCGTCAAATGTTCAACACTACAATAGCGACCGTCCAAGAGAGTGATGTCTGGCATCCTCCCTGGAGTGGCATCCACTAAGCTTGGACCGACCTCTTGTTGGTACTGATTTAAAGGCATAGGTATCTTCCTTTCATAAATAAGAAAAGCCTACACAAAAGTGCAGACTTTAGCTGAATTATTTAGCAACTGGGTATACAGATACTTGTTTTTTGTCGCGACCTTTACGTTCGAAACGTACAACACCTTCAACTTTAGCGAAGAGTGTATCATCACCACCACGGCCTACGTTTACACCTGGGTAGATGTGTGTACCGCGTTGACGGTAAAGGATTGATCCACCTGATACAGTTTGTCCATCAGCTGCTTTAGCTCCAAGACGTTTAGCTTGTGAATCACGACCATTGGAAGTAGAACCCCCACCTTTTTTGTGGGCGAAAAGTTGCAAGTTTTCAAGAGTTTTCAACATAAGATTTGTGTCCTTTCTTAGTGATTAGTCGTTAGCTTACGCGTTGATAGCGTTGATAACAACTTTTGTATAAGGTTGACGGTGACCTTGTTTACGGTGGCTACCTTTTTTAGGTTTGTATTTGAAAGTGACAACTTTCTTTTGTTTACCTTGTTTTTCGATAGTTCCGACAACAGTAGCTCCCTCAACAACTGGAGTACCTACTACAGTTTTATCACCACCGACAAGAACAACTTCGTTAAAAGTTACTTCTGATCCAGCTTCAGCGTTGATTTTTTCAACGTAGATTGCTTGACCTACTTCAACTTTAACTTGTTTTCCACCAGTTTTGATGATTGCGTATGTGCTCATGATGCACCTCCTATTAAAATTTTTAATATATCTGAGGTTTCCCTCTGTGAAGACTCGCCTAGTACTGCGGGGACGAACCCACTTACAAAAACAGTAGTCGTGCGGTTGCACAGGACGTGCATTTAGTCAACGTTACAATTCTATCATTTTTCCCCGATAATGACAAGAGAAAAAGTTTTTTGATTACCCTTATTCTGCCAATTTAAGTTTAATCACCTAATACGCCATCTAGTCCACTCTTACACCATGCTTACCTAGGAAAGTCTTAGCCAAATCTTGCTCAATTTTATCTAAAGAAAGACTCCTATCAGTTATTAAAATCTGATACCGCTCCGTTCCTTCAAAATAGAAATGGTTCAAAGACTGATAGCCATTATTTTCATAAAAAGCCAGACGTTTTAGTCGTTGAGTACGGTTAGAAGCATCCTCTTCATCCATAGGCTCAATCGTAAGCACACATGGTCGTCTTTCTGCTTCTTCCCTACTTGTGCTAAAATTTGACTACCGTAACCCTGCGACTGTTTACTTTCCTCAACCGCAAGAAAGAGTAGGTAGACCAGGTTATTAGTACAGATTGCATAGGTAAAACCAATAAAAACTTCCTGATCAAAATAAGCCAAGAATGATTGCCCATTTTTCAAACTATTCCAAGACAATTGCCGGAGTGGGAGTCTCTCCTCCACAGGGAAAGCCGCTTCATAAAGTGAAGCGACCTTCCTGAATGTTGGTGTCAGAGGACAAATGTTACGAACTTCTAGTGTCATTTCCCTAACCAATAACCTTCTTATAATCTTCTGGTGTCGCCACATGAGCATGCTCACGTTGACGATCAAGCAAATGACTAAGAAAGTCACGGTTCCCCAAGGCTTCTTTAAGTGTTTGTTTAAATTGCCCAGCATTCATAGGTGAGAAAATATTGCTTGGTGCAGTATAATCTGGACCATGGCTTGTGTTCGTAAAAGCTAGGATAAGCAAGTTATTTTCAAAGGCAGCACGTGTCGCCGACAGGATTTCATTTTGGTGGTTAATATCCAAATAGAAATCAGCCTGTTGATAGAGATGCTTAACCTGCTCCGTTGTAATATTCGGATAAAGGCTAACATTACTATATTTAGCTAAATCCATCAGGCGGCTTGACATTTCAGTGATTGCCCCAATATGGTAGTGCATGGTAGGTACTTCACTAACAATGCTTTCCAAGTGTTCAATCTGATCTGAGTTAGTCAAGATAAGTGCTTGATTTTGGAAATTATTCTGACGGGCAAATGGATACATGAAGCCAAGGAAAGCCACACGAGAAGCCTGCTCGGAACTAATCAGTTTTAGAAGATTTGTGTAAGCTGTGTATTCTTGCACAACAATCTTAGTTTGACGGTGATTGCTATCAAGAAGGAGACGCATGTTCCCAGGAACAGTGTCAGTAATAGGCTCTTGCCAGAAGAGGACATCTTGACCAGTATTTGGAAGATTCATAGCTGTCAAGAAAGGTGTTGATAAGGAGTTATAAAGGATACGCCGCAAATCATAACCAGCTTCTTTAAGATAAAAGACTACAAACTCTGATTTATTTTTGAAAATGTAGACCTTGTCTTTCCAATTCAAGATAACGTCTTTGGTCAAATGGTTAACGACGATAACTTCCTTGTTGTCTGGAGTGAAATAACTAGTAATGGTCGCTTCTTGCTTAATATTGTAAGTTGTTTGTGAGAAACGATACCCCTTGTTATTGTAGTGATCAGTCACACGCAAGCGACCCGACTCATCATACCAATCCACAGCTTTAACTAGACGCTGATGAGCAGGATGCGCATAGTGAATATGGCCACGTTTCTTATCAAAACGGAAGATTTCCGCGTTGCTATTTGTTCCTAAAATTTCCCAATAATCAGGCACGGGTACTTGATTAAAGTAAAGTGCAGAACCCTGAACCTTATCAAAGCCTGTGAAAAAAAGGTAAGGTGAGGTCACATCGCTAGGTAGAAAGCCATTATCTGAAAGACAAACTGTTGTATTCACATAGCCAGCGACAATCAGCGAGTAATGGAGATCCCAACTACCTTGACTATAGTATTCAAATAAATTAATCATGATCAGTCATCTCCCTTACTAAGTTAAGCCACTTCTGCTCGATTTCCTCTGTCAAAAAGCCTTTAGCGATATCATAAGAGACTTGATGAATATGATCTAAATCTGAACGATTGAAGAAAGCTACAATTTTCTCTGCCAAGGCTGCTACAATAGCAGGCTCATCATCTTTTTCAAATCGAGGGATTAAGTAACCATTTTCATTATCCTTGATAAACGTTTGGTTTCCATAACGGACATCAAAACCAATCATACCAAGGCCCGAACCAACAGCTTCTAGAAGTGTCAAGCCAAAACCTTCACTCTTAGAACCTGATAGGTAAAGTTCGTAATCCTTGTAGACTTCTATTAAATCCTGGTGACCCTTGAGATGGATGTAATCCTGAGCTTGATTTTCCTCGATGATTGCCTTAAGCTTGGCTTCTTCAGCACCTGTACCAAAGATATCAAAGTTAACTTGTGGCAGACTTTCTTTAGCCTTGACAACAGCCTTAACCAGCCAATCCACGTGCTTTTCATTGGCCAAACGTGAAGCTGTGATGATTGAGAATGGTTTACGCTCTCCTTCAGGCTCTCTCAGTTTATCCACACTTCCCACAGGAATCGTTACGATATGAGGTTTAAATGGTGTATATTTGTTGAACTGATCTAGCATAATGCTACGTTGACACTCTGTCGCTGTGATGAAGAAATCAACCTTATCTGCATTGCTGAATTGGTACTCATAGAAGTTATTCCAAAGAATAGTCTTGTCTGTCACAGCATTTTCACTAAAGTGCTCTGCATGGACAACAACTCCAAGCTTAGCTGGTTTAGTATTACGGAAAACAGCCTGTCCTGTACCAGTTGCACGGTCCAAAATGACAATGTCTTGATCGGTTAGACCTAGTTGAGACATAAAGTAGGCAATAAACTCCTGCTTGGAAGACAAAATCTTATCTGGGAAACGGAAGACACTATCCTTACCATCAACAATCTCATCGTAAGCAATACTGCCATCTTCATTGAAGAAACGGCGTTGATAGAGGTGAGCCTTATTATCTACCGGTGTGTAGTACTCTGTAAACATCTTAGTATATGAATAAAAGTCTTTACGAATTAGGCAGCCACGCGATACTTTTTCCACACGATGGACAATATCTTCACCCTCTTTACGCAAATAAGCGGCGTAAAAAATATCTTCCTTGGTACAAAAGAGTTTAACCACTTTGCCATTAATCTCACGACGCGTAATGTCATAAGGAATTTCCTTTTCCAAATCCTTGACAGTATAGGTCGTTGGGGCAATCTTAAGGTCTGTAAAATAGCTGTAAAGCCAGATGATATCTTCATCTGAAAATCCCATGTTACGGGCCAAATCAGAAAGATTGTCCTGCAAGAACATATCCATAAAGACAAACTTAGCCTTAATACCTGTGTTTTTGAAAATTGTAGAACGGTAGGCCTGGGCATACTCAACACCACTTGATGCCCAACCGATTCCTAAATTGATGTTATAAACAGTCATGCAGTTTCCTTTCTAGGTAAAAGTTCAACATCGACATTTCTTTTTCGATACAGCTAACTCTAATGATACCTGGGCGATAACAAACTGTCTCTATATACTCTTAGACTAAAGTAAGTCTTCAATAAGTGTATCCACTTCGTCTTGCGCTTCTTCAATAGGTGTGATTTCAGTCACCATGATTCCTGCAACCGCACGTTCAACTAAGCCTTCAACATCCATACGACCTTCATATCGTTCAACGTTCTTGATTTTTGGATTAGTTTTTGGACGGTCAGGTGCAAAAATGGTACAGCAATCCTCAAAAGGTTGGATGGAGATATCAAATGTGTCGATTTTTTGTGCCAAATCAATGATTTCCAACTTGTCCATAGTAACAACTGGGCGAATCACGGGCGTGCAGGTTACAGCATTGATAGCCTGCATAGACTCCATAGTCTGACTGGCAACCTGTCCAAGACTCTCACCATTGATGATCACGAGACCACAGCGTTCTTCACGAATTCGGTCTGTAATACGCATCATAAAGCGACGTGTCAGGGTCATCAAATAAGCCTCTGGTGCTTTTTCTTTGATTTCCTCTTGAATCTCAGTAAATGGTACTTCTATGAACTGAATATTACCACCAAACTTGGTCAACTTACGGGTCAAATCTTGAGCCTTTTTAAGTGCACCTGGACTTGTATAAGGTGGGCTTGCAAAGTGAACAGCCTCGATATCCACACCACGTTTAAGGGCTAAATAACCTGCAACAGGCGAATCAATCCCACCTGAAAGCATGAGCATTCCTTTACCAGCAGTCCCTACAGGTAATCCACCTGCTCCCTTAATTTCTTCATGAGAAATATAAGCAGCCTCAGAACGAATTTCTACCTTCAGATTAACATCTGGCCCCTTCATCTGTGCCTTAATGTCAGGAAATGCATCAATTACAGCATTTCCTAAAGTAAGGTTGAGCTCGCGACTATCTAAAACAAAGTCGTGATCACTACGTTTGGCAGTCACCTTAAAGGTAAGGCCGTCACGATAGAGGCCAGTCATAATGTCTTGAACAGCTTTTTTCAATACTTCGACATCTTTTTCAAATTTGTAAACAGGGCTAAAGGCCTGAATCCCGAAAATCTGCTTCAAAGACTCTGCGACTGGTTCGTAGTCTGTGCCATTGAGATAGATGTGTCCACGGTCTCGATCAAAAGTCACTTTAACTTCTGGATAGATAGATAACACATCTTTGATGTTATTTCTAAGTTTATTGATAAAACGCATACGGTTTTTGCCCTTAGTTGACAATTCACCGTAGCGAACCATAATTTCTGAATACGTTAATGCCATTCCTTTTCCTTTTATACTTGAATTTAGTTTTCTTTTTTTATCGATTAAATCTTGCTATCTTACTTTTTGCGTCTTAGCATAGACCTGCTTGAAAATCGTGAGAAACTGTTCTACTTGTCCCATATCATTATCATCATCAAGACTAATACGAACAGCCGTTTGGGCTAACTTGGTTGGAATACCCATAGAAATGAGGGTCCCCGCTGGCTTACCTGCCTTGGATGAACATGCCGAGGTCGTTGAAATATAGATTTGATGCTCTTCAAAAGCATGGACAACCACCTCACCACGAACTCCCTTAATTCCAAAGGTCAAAATATTAGGAGCAAAGTCTTCACCCTCGCCTGAGAAAATAGTAATGTCCTCATACTTAGCCAATTCATCAAAGATAATCTTTTTCATCTTAGCAATTTTGGGAAGAGAAAATTCCTCTTTATCAGTGACTAAGCGCAAGGCCTTAGCCATACTCGCAATTCCTGCTACATTTTCAGTCGTTGAACGAAGGTCTTTTTCTTGACCACCACCTGTTAAGAACGGCGTAATCTTTTTGCCAGCTTTCTTGTAGACAAAACCGACACCTCGAACGGCATGAAACTTATGACCAGAAAAAGTTGCAAAGTCAACACGGTCTGTTAAATAAGCTGATACAGGAATCTTCCCAATAGCCTGAACTGCATCCACATGGAAAGATATGGTAGGCTCATTAGCTAGAAGAGCTGAAATTTCTTGGATGGGTTGGATTGAGCCGATTTCGTTATTAACGGCCATAACCGAAACCAAGATAGTGTCAGGGCGTAATAGTCCAGCAAGAGCTTCCACATCTACGAAACCTTGTGCATTAACGGGTATATAGGACACTTCAAAACCATGCTCTGAAAGCCATTTAGCAGATTCTTTTACCGCAGGGTGTTCAATATCGGAAACGATGATATGTTTGCCATAAGGCTCTTTTTCGAAGGCCACACCCTTGATAACCCAATTGTCTCCTTCGGTTCCACCAGACGTAAAGAAAATCTCATCGGCTGATTTTCCAATGAGGTCCGCAACTTGCTTACGAGAAGCCTCCAAAATACGTGTCGCAGATGTTCCTAATTGGTGTAAACTGGATGGATTCCCAAAAATTTTCGTGGACACTTCCTGATAGGTTCTAAGTGCCTCTGGATAGGGCATGGTTGTGGCTGAATTATCAAAATAAATCATGTTTTTTCCTCAAATAATAGTTACTCCCTATTATAGCATAATTTTTTTAGCATTTTTTGAGAGAAAATCATATAATAGAGAGTACGAAATATTTTTAAGGAGAGAATCATGTCTGAAAATTACTCACGTCGTAACCATTCATCAAAAGAAGAAAAAAAATCTGCACCAAAGGTGACCAAACACGTTACAAAAGGCTTCACTGTCTTCCAAAAAGTACTCACTGTTATCGGGACAATCTTGTCAATCATTGTCGCTTCCATCACTATTATGAATTTCACATCATCTAAAAAAAAGGACACTTCTGATTCATCATCCAATCAGTCAACTGTGGTCATTAAAGAAGGCAACAATAAGACCCAAGAATCAAATGTCGCCTCATCTAGCCATGGCAATGCAACTGACTCAGAAACAGAGACAAGCAGCCAAGCTGGTAATAACACCTATTCTTCATCAGCAGATACAACAACTGGTGGAAATACAACTACTTCTTCATCCGTAGCCACTGCAGACAAAACAACTGGTGGAAATACAACTACTTCTTCATCCGCAGCCACTGCAGACAATACAACTGGTGGAAATACAACTGGCAATACGACAACTGGTGACGCCACAACTGGTGGCGCTGTTTCCAACTAAAACAAAGAAAAGGTTAGGAAACCCCTGACTTTTTTCTATAATCCTATGAACTATACAGAAACTCTAAATTTCATCCACTCCTTCAAAGGCAATGGACGTCGCCCCAAACTTAAACGTATGCGCTGGCTCCTGAAACAAGCTGGAAATCCTCAAATGCACTATCCAACAGTCCATATTGTCGGAACCAATGGTAAAGGCTCAACGACTAGCTACCTACAAAATATCCTAACAAAATCAGGCTATCAGGTCGGGACCTTTACCTCCCCTTATATTACTCGCTTTAACGAACGTATTAGTATCAACGGCACAGAGATTCCAGACAAGGATCTGATTAACATTGTTGAGAAAGCTCGAGTTCTTCTCAATGATTTAGAAAATAACACTGATTTGGGTCGACCAACGGAATTCGAATTGGTCACCTTACTCATGTTTCTCTACTTCGACCTTAAACAGGTTGATATTGCTATCATTGAAGCAGGGATTGGGGGACAGCTTGATTCAACCAATGTGCTTTCGCCGGAGCTTGTCATCTGCACTTCAATTAGCTTTGATCACACTGAAACTTTGGGCGATAGCCTAATAGATATTGCTAGACATAAAGCGGGCGTCATGCGAGAAAACACTCCTATATTACTCGGTCGCGTTTCTGAAGAAGTTTCACATCTCTTCAAACAAAAATCCCAGGAACTTCAGGCTCCTATAGCAAACATTGATCGAGAAATCCAGCTTCTTTCCACAGACAATCAAACTCTTCGAGTTATTTATAGTGATTGGGAGAGCCCAAATCTTAATCTCCCCATGCTAGGAAAACATCAGGAAAATAATACTGGCCTAGCTGTCACTGCTGCCCATCTCTTGACTCAAAGATTTCCTAAGATTACCAATCAAAGCATTCAAGATGGTATTTGTGACACACACTGGCCTGGTCGTAGTGAGTGGATTAGAAACAACATTTACCTAGATGGTGCCCATAATCCTCAAGGAATTGCCAGCCTAAAACAGGTATTAAAAGATAACTTTGCCAACCGTCGAATTCACATCCTCTTTGCAGGACTTCGACGAAAACCTTTGACTGACTTACTTGATGAGCTTAAAGACTATCATATAACAGTAACCTCCTTCAATTTCTTTGAGGCACTGCCCTTGGATGATTACCCTCAACACTTAGAACGCTCAACTGACTACAGAGACTGGTTAACCCAATCTGAGTCTGCAAATTCTGATAATTTATTTGTCGTCACTGGATCCCTTTACTTTATTTCAGAAGTCAGGAACTACCTAATCAACGAAAAAAAGGCCTAAAGGCCTTTTTTCGTTAAGACAAGCCAAAGTGACACAAAAGATATAGGTTACCATTTAGCCACAAAAAGTCTATCCATTTAAGTAGACAGACTTCACCTATTTATCTCATTGTTACAAACTCTTCTGAACCGGTTGGATGAATGGCAACCGTATTATCAAAATCAGCCTTAGTTGCTCCCATCTTAATAGCCACAGAGAATCCTTGAATCATCTCATCGACACCATACCCAATACCGTGAAGACCGATGATTTTTTCATCCTCACCTAGCGTTACTAATTTCATGGTTGACAGCTGACGATTATCCCCAAGAGCCGTATACATTGGAGTGAAACTAGATTTATAGACCTTGATATTCTCTGCACCATATTTAGCAATTGCCTTTTCCTCAGTCAACCCAATAGCACCAATGGCCGGATGACTAAAGACCACAGTAGCTACATCTGTGTAATCAAGCTTAGCATCAACTTTATTATTGAAAAGTCGCTCTGACAATTGTCGACCAGCCTTCACTGCAACTGGAGTCAAATCAAGTTTACCAGTCACATCTCCAAGAGCATAGATACCAGGAACAGATGTGTTTTCAAACTCGTCTGAATAAATGTTACCTCGTTCAGTCAACTCAACGCCTGTCTTTTCAAGACCAAAGCCAGAAGTATTCGCTGCACGTCCGACAGCCCAGATAAGGCAATCAACTGTAATAGTTTCTTCATTGTCAAAGCTAATAGTCAGAGAATCGTCTGCATTTTTCACTACCTCTGTTGCATTAGCATGCATATGAAGTGTAGGGCCAGACTTAGCCATCTCATCAACTAAAACATCGATAATGTCTTTATCAAAGGTACGCAATGGGCGATCCTTACGAACAAATAGGTGAGTATCACTGCCAAGAGCATTGAGAACGCCGGCAACTTCGACTGCGATATAGCCAGCACCAATAACAGCTGTACGTTTTGGCACCTCATCTAGCTCAAAGAAACCATCTGAGGTAATTCCGTATTCACTGCCTGGAATATTTGGATAAAGGGGATGACCACCTGTTGCAATTAGGATATGTGGTGCTGTATAAAGCTCGCCCGCTACTTCAACCGTATGAGGGTCAACAAATCTTGCATACTCGTATACACGTTCAACGCCATTGCTATCAAAACCACGCTCATAAGAACCATGGATACGGTCGATATAAGCCTGACGATTGGCCTTAAGCGTTGCAAAATCAAATTTATTAAGCGTCACATCAAAACCATACTCGCCTGCATAACGGTGAAGGGTTTCAGCAACCTGAGCACCATACCACATGACCTTTTTAGGCACACAACCTACATTAACACAGGTACCACCGACCTCTTTCCCTTCAAAGAGAATAACCTTAGCACCATGCATAGCAGCACGATTGGCACTGGCAATACCACCAGAACCACCACCAATGACAATATAATCGTATTCTTTCACCATATTTTACCTCTTATGTTTCTTTATACAGCGTATTAGCTACTAGATAAGCCATTTCTGCCTAAATTTTATCATAAAATAGGTACCCTGACAAAAATCTGCTACGACACAAAAAACAATCCCGTCACAACGAGATTGTTCTGTCAAATCTTATTTATCAAGTGGTTTGCGGAGGAATCCGAAGAGGATACCTGATACCACAGCACCAATCAAGATGAAGATAAGGTAGAGAAGAGCATTTGATGTGAGGGCAATAACGAAGATACCTCCGTGTGGTGCCATCAATTTGATTCCTGCCATACCTACAAGAGCACCTGTAAGGGCTGAACCGACGATAAAGCTTGGGATAGCGCGTGCTGGGTCAGCTGCACCAAATGGAATCGCACCTTCAGTGATGAATGAGAGTCCCATAACAATGTTTGTCAAACCAGAGTTGCGTTCTTCTTCAGTAAATTTATCTTTAAACAAGAGTGTCGCTACAAAGACTGCCAATGGAGGAACCATACCAGCTGCCATAACTGCTGCCATGACAACTGAACCACCTGAAGTTACTGTTGCTGCGAGAGTACCTGTACCAAAGACGTAAGCTGCTTTGTTGACTGGTCCACCCATATCAACTGCCATCATACCTCCAACAAGGAGACCAAGGAGAACTGCTGAGCTTCCTGACAAGCTTGACAAGAAGTTATTAAGACCAGTATTAATTGCTGCCATTGGGATATTGACTGCTAACATCAAGAAACCTGTAGCAAATACACCAATAAGTGGTAAGAGCAAGATAGATCGGATTCCTTCCAGAGCACGTGGAATACCTGCCAAGAGTTTGCGAAGAACAAGGATAACACCACCTGCAAGGAAACCACCAACAAGAGCTCCAAGGAAACCTGAAGATACACCGGCAAGTGAAAGGGTTGCTTTACCACCTGCAGCAAACGGAACTCCACCAAAGGCAGCACCACTTGAAGCGATAGCACCAGCTACGAAACCTGAAACCAAACCTGGTTTCTCAGCGATAGAGTAAGCAATGTAACCTGCAAGCACTGGAAGCATAAAGCCAAAGGCAGCGCCACCAATTGCTTTGAATTGAGCAGCAATTTCGTGGTAAGAACCAAGTTGTGACAATTGATCTTTAGGAACACCCATGATTTGGTCAAGCAAGAAGGCAAGCGCAATCATGATACCACCACCGATAACGAATGGAAGCATTTGTGATACCCCACTCATTAAGTGTTTATAGAAGGCACCACCGAGGCTCAATTTCTCTGTTGATTCTTGAGCAGCTCCGGCATTTTCAGCGTGGAAAACTTCAGCTTTACCGTCCAAGATGTTTTGGATTAATTCTTGAGGTTGACGAATAGCTGCAGCAACTGGTTTAGAAATCAATTTCTTACCATTAAAGCGTGCTGTTTCAACTGCCTTGTCCGCTGCAATGATAACACCAACAGCCTTGTTGATTTCTTCAGCGGTCAATGGTGTTCCAACGCCTGAGGCACCGTTAGTTTCAACACGAACATTGACACCCATTTTTTCACCTGTTTTAATCAATGATTCTTCAGCCATGTAAGTGTGAGCAATACCGGTCGTACAAGCTGTTACTGCTACAATAAGTGGTTTGTCGCTTGAAGCTGCTTCTTTAACAGCTTGTGCTTTCTTAGCTTCCTCAGCTTGCGCTTCTTCTTCGCCAATATTAAACGCTTCAATCACTTCATCCGCAGATGTTACCTGACGCAAGCGGTCTGCAAAACCATCTTGCATGAGGTATTTTGACAATTCAGCAAGTGCAGCCAAGTGAATGTCATTTGCCCCCTCTGGAGCTGCAATCATAAAGAAGAGGTCGGTAGGTTGACCATCAAGTGATTCGTAATCCACACCTTTATTAGATTTAGCAAAAAGTACAGTTGCTTCTTTTACTGCAGCATTTTTACTGTGTGGCATAGCAATTCCATCACCCAAACCAGTTGATGTTTGTGCTTCACGAGCCATAATGCCTGATTTGAAAACATCAAAGTCAGTCACGACACCATTATCAACCAAGCTGTTAATCATTTCATCAATAGCAGCTTCCTTTGTAGTTGCTTGAAGGTCGAGCAACATGACTTTTTTGTTCAGTAAGTCCTGAATTTTCATAGTTTTTCTACCTCTACTTTATTATATGTTTCTTTAATAAATTCAATTGTCGCCAAATCATCTGAGAAAGCTGTAGATGTTCCACATGCTACCCCCCACTTGAGAGCCTCAATTGGGTCCCCTGATTTGACAAATTCACCAGTGAAACCAGCAACCATTGAGTCACCTGCACCAACAGAGTTCTTCACTTTTCCCTTGATTGGTTTGGCAAAGTATGCAGCCTCTGGTGTGACAAGCAGAGCTCCATCACCTGCCATTGAAATAATAACGTTTTGCGCCCCCTTAGCAAGAATTTCACGCGCATATTTTTCAACATCAGCCAAACCATTAAGTTTAACATTGAAAATGGCTTCAAGTTCATGGTTATTTGGCTTAACCAAGAGCGGTTGGTAGACCAATGAATCAAGCAAGGTTTGTCCTTCAAAGTCACAAACCACCTGTGCCCCAGTTTCACGAACCAGTGGAATCAATTTGTTATAGACCTTGTTTCCAAGATTGCTTGGTGCAGATCCAGCAAAAACAACCACATCGTCAGCACTTACACTTGAAAGGATAGCTTCAAGCTCAGCTAACTGATAATCATTGATGACAGGTCCAGTACCGTTAATTTCAGTTTCTTGGTCAGCCTTGATTTTAACATTGATACGTGTATCTTGGTCGACAGCTACAAACTTAGTTTTAATACCTTCAGCATCCAAACTATCTGTAACAAAACGTCCTGTAAAACCACCGATGAAGCCCGTAGCAGTATTGTCAATTCCTAAACGTTGTAGAATACGGCTGACATTAATACCCTTACCACCAGCGAATTTATCATCACTCTCCATACGGTTAACTTCACCAATCTCTACCTTGTCGATACGAACAATGAAGTCGATTGATGGGTTTAGTGTTACAGTATAAATCATACTTCAATAACCCTCGTTTTCTCTTTTAATTCTTTAAGGAGCCCTTCTTCCGAAGCATTTGTGATTATGGTTACTTTCTCAACCTCGGCTACCTTAGCATAGGTAATCTGACCAAGTTTAGAGGCATCAGCTAGCACATAGGCTTTTTGCGCATTAGCTATCACTGTTCGTTTAATAACTGCCTCTTCCATATCTGGCGTTGTGAAATAATTGGCATCAACTCCATTAGCACCAATGAAAGCACAATCAAAATTCAGTTGTCTGATTTGTTCCAGAGCTGTACTTCCAATAGAGGCATCTGTTGAATGTTTAACCTTACCACCAATAATCCTAGTACTAATACCGAGATCTACCAGCTTAACAGCATGATAGATAGAATTAGTCACAACCGTCACCTGACGATTGCTCAAATGTGGAATCAAAAGTTCATTCGTTGTACTAGCCTCAAGAAAAACGACATCACCTTCCTTAATCAAATCGGCAGCATAGCCAGCTAATTGAGCCTTTTCTTGAACATTTCTGATAGCTTTTTGGCTATTGGCAATTTCTTCCTTTAGACTATGAATACTTTCAGCACCACCATGAACACGTTTAAGTTTGCCATCTGCCGCTAACTCATCCAAGTCACGACGAATTGTCGACTCAGACGTATCACTTAATAAAACTGTCAGGTTTTCCAAAGTGACAAAACCATCTTGTTTCAACTGAGACAAGATAATCTGCTTACGTTCAGACTTTAGCATAATCTCTCCTTCTGTAATCGTTTACAAAATCTATTATACTAAATTTATAATAGCTGTCAATAAAGAACCTCAAAAAAAATCAAAATATTTCATTATAAAACGCTAACCTATCAAAATGAAGCAATTTGATAAGAAAGTTCATACATTTTTAACAGGGCTAATTTTTTCACTTTTACTACAAAATAAAAAAAGCCTTTCGGCTTTCTTATCTTATTTGGCTCTATAATTTCTGTAGTGGGTAAAACCTGCTAAGAAGTTATGGAGCTTTTGAGTATACAAAAAGTCCCATCTGACTTAAAATTTAAAGCGACGAAACCATAAATAGAAAGAATCATATGAGACAACTCTATCATACTACAGAATTAATCGGAATTAAAGACAAAAATATCACTTTAACTAAAGTTTTTCAACACGAGACACATATTGAGGTGCAAGCTACACTTGATTACACTCCTCCTAAGTGTTGTCATTGTCAAGGAAAACAAATCAAATACGACTTTTAAAAGCCTTATAAGATTCCTTTTATTGAGATTGGTGGACTCCCTAGTCTTATTCGTTTGAAGAAGAGAAGATTTCAATGCAAAGACTGCCATAAAGTGACGGTTTCTGAGACCTCCCTTGTTCAGAAGAACTGTCAAATCTCTGAATTAGTGAAGCAGAAAACAGCTCAACTCTTGCTTAATCGAGAAGCTTTGACGCACATCACTGAAAAACTTGCCATCTCGACCTCAACTGTGTATCGTAAGCTTAAACAATTTCAGTTCAAAGATGACCATTCTACCTTACCTGAAGTACTGTCTTGGGATGAATTCTCTTATCAAAAGGGAAAGCTAGCCTTTATTGCTCAGGATTATGAGACTAAGAAAATTATCACTATTCTTGATAACAGACGACAAACAACCATTCGTAGTCACTTTTTCAAATACTCTAAAGAAGCTCGAGAAGGGGTGAAAATTGTTACTATGGATATGTCTGGTAATTACATCCCTTTAATCAAAACTATTTTTCCCAATGCTAAAATTGTTCTTGACCGTTTTCACATTGTCCAACATATGAACAGAACGCTAAAACAGACACGCATTCAAATAATGAAATAATTTGAGAAGAAGTCTCTTGAATATCGTGTTCTAAAATATTACTGGAAACTCATTCAAAAGGATAGTCGAAAACTATTACCTGACGCCTTTTCTTCGAGGACTTTCAGGGAAACCTTAACACCTAAAGAGTGTTTAGACAAGATTTTTAAACACGACAATTTTTTGGATTAATTCAGGAAGCTTTACCTCAACTCAATCACTCATTTAAAACAACTCTAACAACTTTAAAAAACGTATTTACATCGCTTTGAACAGCAAAAAAGCGAGAACATCATTTGTTCTCGCTAGAGCTTAACTTTGCCACCCTCTACAGTTGACAAAGAGCCTCTTATTTGGCATAGTCAACCGCACGGAATTCACGAATGACTGTAACCTTAATATTTCCTGGGTAATCCAAGTTTTTCTCAATTTGTTCACGTATCTTGTGAGACAAGATCGTAACTTCATCATCTGAGATTTTATTTGGATGAACCATAATACGAATTTCACGACCAGCTTGAAGGGCGAAGCTTGTTTGAACACCGTCAAAGCTTGATGCAATCTCTTCCAAATCACGAAGGCGTTTGACATAATTCTCAACGGATTCATTACGAGCTCCTGGGCGAGCCGAACTCAAAGCATCTGCTGCAGCTACAATAACTGCAATCACACTCTCAGGTTCCACATCTCCATGGTGGCTGGCAATGGCATTAACCACGACTGGATGCTCTTTATACTTACGTGCAAACTCAGTACCAATCTCAACGTGACTACCTTCGACCTCTTTGTCAATAGCTTTCCCCATATCATGAAGAAAACCAGCACGACGAGCTAGAGCCACATTCTCACCCAATTCACTGGCCATAATACCTGCTAGTTTACCAACTTCAACTGAGTGACGAAGTACGTTTTGACCATATGAAGTACGGAACTGCAATCGTCCCATAATCTTGATTAGGTCAGGGTGGAGATTCATAGCCCCAATTTCGTAAGCTGCCTCTTCACCATATTCGCGGATACGGTTATCCATTTCCTTACGACTTTTCTCAACCAACTCCTCAATACGAGCTGGATGGATACGTCCATCCTTAATCAAGGCTTCGAGAGTCATGCGAGCAATCTCACGACGGACTGGATCAAAACCAGAAAGAACAACCACTTCTGGAGTATCATCGATGATAACATCAATACCTGTTAAGCTTTCAAGGGTACGAATGTTACGCCCCTCACGGCCAATGATACGACCTTTCATATTATCATCTGGGAGGTGAACAGTGGTTACGGTTTGTTCAGTAACATAATCCCCAGACAAACGTTGCATAGCTTGCGCCAACAAGTTTTTGGCCTTCTTATCAACAGTATCTATGATCTGTGCTTCTGCATCTTTGATACGTGTTGCAATCTCATGAGTAAGATTATTTTCAGTCTCTGTTAAGATTACCTCACGCGCCTCTGCAATGGTCATTTGACCAATACGTTCAAGTTCAGCTTGCTTCTCAGCCTCCAACTGAGTCACATTCTCTTCACGCTCATTAAGATGTTTAGATTTGTCAGCAAGACTCTGCTCTTTTTTCTCGAGGGCGAGTTCTTTACTTGATAGATTTTCATCCTTACGATCAAGGCTGGTTGCACGTTCTGTTAAACGATTCTCCATTTGTTTAAGCTCTTGACGTTCAGATTTGAATTCTTCTTCAATATCTTCTCGATATTTTCTAGCTTTCTCTTTTGCCTCTAACAAGAGCTCTTTACGTTGAGCCTTACTTTCGCGTTCAGCAGTTACACGTAGATAATCTGCATCATGTTCTGCCTGACTACGAAGATTCACAGCGTCTTGTTCTGCCTTTAGCAAGATAGTTTCTGCTTGTTCCTTAGCTTTGCTAAGTTTGATAGAAATTGCTAAACATCCAACGACTAAACCAATGAGTGCAAAGACAACTAAAATTATCATGTTTATCATGTCTTCACCTCAACTTTTCTAAGGTTTCCCTAAAGAAAACCGCTTCTAGTTTATCATATTTATAGCTTTTTCTCAAATAAATACTAGAACTTTAAACTGATTTTGTGGTATCATAACTCTATAGAATAGGGAGGTATTACCATGCCAAAAGACGTTACTGTTGAAAGTTTTGAACTTGATCACACCATTGTAAAAGCACCTTATGTCCGTCTTATTTCAGAGGAAGTTGGACCTAAAGGAGATATCATCACAAACTTTGATATCCGTTTGATTCAACCTAATGAAAATAGTATTGATACAGGTGGTCTTCATACTATCGAACACCTACTCGCTAAACTGATCCGTCAACGTATCGATGGCCTTATTGATTGCTCACCATTTGGTTGCCGTACAGGTTTCCATATGATCATGTGGGGAAAACAAGATCCTACGGAAATTGCCAAAGTTATCAAATCTAGTCTTGAAGCTATTGCAAACGAAATTACTTGGGAAGATGTTCCAGGAACTACTATTGAATCTTGTGGTAACTATAAGGATCACAGCCTTCATTCAGCTAAGGAATGGGCTAAACTTATCCTTGAACAAGGCATCTCAGACCAAGCCTTCGAACGTCATACCGTCTAAAAAACATTGGGATATAATTCCCAATGTTTTTTAATATTTTCTAAAACGTTGATAACGCGCTTCAAGTAAGTCTTCTGTTGATAATTGGCTTAATTCTGCCAACTCGTCTACGATGGCTGTCTTAATCGCTTCAATAATTTCCCTAGTAAAATAGCCACGCTCTGGGATAACCTTATCAACGATTCCCATGTTAAGCAACTCGCCTGATGTAATCTTCATCAACTCTGCCGCCTCTTCTGAACGTGAGCCGTCTTTCCAGAGGATAGTTGCAAATCCTTCAGGACTCAAGATAGAATAGATGGTATTTTCAAGCATCCAAACCTTATCGGCTACTGCCAAGGCAAGAGCTCCTCCCGAACCACCTTCACCAATGATAATGGCAATAATTGGCACCTTAAGATCGCTCATTTCCATAAGGTTACGAGCAATAGCCTCACCCTGTCCACGTTCCTCTGCTCCGACACCAGGATAAGCACCTGCAGTATTGATAAAGGTAACAACTGGACGACCAAACTTTTCAGCCTGTTTCATAAGGCGAAGAGCCTTACGATAACCCTCCGGATGAGGTTGACCAAAGTTACGATTGAGATTATCTTGTAGGTTTTTACCTTTTTGGATACCCACTACTGTAACGGCTTGGCCATTTAAGCGACCAATACCACCGATAACGGCACCATCATCACGGAAATTACGGTCACCATGAAGTTCGATGAAATCATCAAAGATTTCTTTAGCAAAGTCCAAAGCCGTTAAACGGCCTTGATCACGTGCTTCTTTTAAAATACGTGCTACGTCGCTCATTGAACACCTCCATGGAATGATAAGAGCGTGGCAATAGTATCAGCCAACTCTGTACGTTTGACAATGGCATCAACAAAACCATGTTCCTGAAGGAACTCGGCCTTTTGGAAATCATCTGGCAAAGTTTCACGAACTGTATTTTCAATGACACGACGACCTGCAAAGCCAATCAAAGTTTGTGGCTCAGCCAAGATGATATCGCCTTGCATGGCAAAACTTGCTGTAACCCCGCCAGTGGTTGGATCTGTCAAGACAGTCAAGTACAGCAAGCCAGCGTTTGAATGACGTTTTACTGCTGCTGATATCTTAGCCATTTGCATCAAACTCATGATTCCCTCTTGCATACGGGCACCACCAGAAGCTGTAAAAATAACTACTGGAAGTTTTTCCAAAATCGCATACTCAAAGAGTTTTGTGATTTTTTCACCAACAACGGTTCCCATTGAAGCCATGATAAAGTTGGAATCCATGATAGCCAAGGCTGTTTTTTGTCCCTTTATAGTTGCAACACCCGTCACAACTGCTTCATCAAGACCTGTTTTTTCCTTGGTGGCAGCTAGCTTCTCCATATAACCTGGGAAATTTAATGGATTTTCAGTTTTAATACCTGTAAATAATTCTTGGAAAGATCCCTCGTCAACCGTTAAATCAAGACGTTCTTTTGCGGAAATACGGAAGGCATAAGAACAGTTTGGACAAATTTTAGCTTGTCCCAAGTCCTTTTGATAAATAGCTTGCTTACAGCCAGGACATTTGGCAAAAAGATCATCTGGTACTTCTGGCACATGGTGATCAACCCCATTACGTACATAACGGTTAGGATTGATACGGATATACTTTTCTTTTCGATCAAATAATCCCATAAACCCTATTCCTCACGATTCTGATATTCTGGTAGGAAAGTTTCCATCAAGAATGATGTGTCATAATCTCCAGCGATAACGCTACGGTCTGAAATCAAATCTAACTGGAAGTCAGCATTTGTCACAACTCCATCGATTTCAAGCTCGTAAAGAGCACGTTGCATCTTCATGAGTGCCTCAAATCGATTTTCTCCATGAACAATGATTTTTGCAATCATTGAATCATAGTAAGGTGGAATGGTATAGCCTGGATAGACAGCACTGTCCACACGAAGACCAACACCACCACTAGGTAGGTAGAGATTGCTAATTTTCCCTGGGCTTGGTGCAAAGTTGAACTTAGGATTTTCCGCATTGATACGACACTCAATGGCATGTCCCTTGATTTCAATATCATCTTGAGACACAGATAATTTTTCACCTGCAGCAATACGGATTTGTTCTTTAACAATATCCACACCACTTACAAATTCAGTAACTGGGTGCTCAACTTGAACACGAGTATTCATTTCCATAAAGTAAAACTGACCTGATTTTTCATCAAGAAGAAACTCGATAGTACCCGCATTTTCATAATTAACAGCCTTAGCAGCACGGACAGCCGCAGACCCAATTTCATGACGAAGTGTCTTACCAATGGCAACAGAAGGTGATTCTTCCAAGACCTTTTGGTTATTACGTTGAAGAGAACAGTCACGCTCACCTAGGTGAACAATATTACCATAGCTATCTCCCAAAATTTGAACCTCAATATGACGAGCTGGGTAAATAACTTTCTCAATATACATTGCCCCATTACCAAAGGATACTTTAGCTTCCTGTGACGCAGATTCGAAGGCAGGAGCCAACTCTTCTTTAGTGTTGACCTTACGAATTCCTTTACCGCCACCACCTGCAGAAGCCTTAAGCATCACTGGGTAACCTAGACGATTGGCAACTTCTAAAGCCTCTTCAGCCGTAAAGACTTCACCATCTGAACCAGGGATTACAGGGACATTAGCCCTAATCATTTCAGCGCGAGCATTGATTTTATCACCCATTTTGTCCATAATCTCACCTGAAGGACCAATAAACTTGATGTTCATTTCCTCACAGAGAGTAGCAAATTTAGAGTTTTCACTCAAGAAACCAAACCCTGGATGAATAGCTTGAGCCTCAGTTACAATAGCTGCTGACAAGACACGGTTCATATTCAAATAAGAATCAGTTGATTTTGCCGGACCAATACAGATAGCTTCATCAGCAAGCATAGTATGGAGAGAATCCTTATCCGCCTCAGAATAGATAGCGACCGTTTGGATACCCAATTCACGCGCTGCACGGATAATACGCACTGCAATTTCACCACGATTGGCAATCAATAATTTTTTAAACATAAAACAAGATAACATCAGACATCTTTATGATAGTCTGTGTTGATTTCCTTTCTATGTGATAGACCAATGTCTAAAGAAAAATCCTTTCCGACTGTCGCCAGAAGGATTTTCACAAAACATTAGCTTCCAATAGCAAAAGTCAAAGTACCTGATGCAGCAAGTTTACCATCGACTTCAGCCTTAGCTTCAACAACAGCAATTGTTCCACGACGTTTAACAAACTTAGCTGTCATAACAAGTTGGTCACCAGGAACCACTTGTTTTTTAAATTTAACCTTATCCATACCTGCATAAAAGACTAATTTGCCCTTGTTTTCAGGTTTAGACAATTCAAGAACACCAGCTGTTTGCGCAAGAGCTTCCATGATGAGGACACCTGGCATAACTGGGTATTGAGGAAAATGTCCATTAAAGAAAGGTTCATTGATCGTTACATTTTTAATAGCTGTGATTTCGTCTTCTGAAACTTCTAGCACACGGTCAACCAAAAGCATTGGATAACGGTGTGGTAAAGCTTCACGAATAGCATTAATATCAATTGTCATTTGATGCGTACCAATCCTTTTCCGTAGTCAACAACTTCTTCATTCGCTACCAAGATTTCAGTAATAACACCATCTTTAGGTGCTGGTACTTCATTCATCACCTTCATTGCTTCAACGATAAGAAGCGTTTGACCTTTCTTAACAGTATCACCAACAGAAACAAAGGCTGGTTTTTCAGGTGATGGAGACAAGTAAGCCACACCAACAAGTGGACTTTCAACCACTTCACCTTCAGCAGCTTGAGCAGAAGCTTCTTCAACTGGTGTTGCTGGAGTTTCAACAGCGGCAGGTGCTGCTACTGGAGCAACTGGATCCTGAGGAGATGACGCAACCACTTCAACTGTAGGAGCTACTGGGGAAGTAGTTACTGAACTTGTTTGATTTTTACTCAAGTTCAACTCTTCTCCATTGTTTTTATATGAGAATTCACGCAAAGTTGAGGTATCAAATTGAGCCAACAAATCTTTAATTTCAGAAATATTCATAAATTAGCCCTCCCAACGTTTAAAGGCAAGAACAGCGTTGTGTCCACCAAAACCAAAGGTATTTGAGATTGCATACTCAATATCAGCTTCTTTACCTTCACCGTAAACAACATTAGCTTCAATGTAGTCAGACAATTCTTTTGTACCAGCAGTTTTTGGTACAAAGCTGTGACGAATAGCTTCAATTGTTGCAATAGCTTCAACAGCACCAGCAGCACCAAGCAGGTGACCTGTAAATGATTTAGTAGATGAAACTGGAACATCTTTACCAAGTACAGACACAATAGCAGCACTTTCACCTTTTTCGTTGGCTGGTGTTGAAGTACCGTGAGCATTGACATAGTCAACATCTTCAGGCTTGATACCAGCTTCATTGATAGCCAATTTAATTGCTTTAGCAGCTCCTGAACCGTCTGGAGTTGGCGTTGTCATATGATAGGCATCACAGTTTGATCCGTAACCAACAATCTCAGCCAAGATGTTGGCACCACGTTTTTGCGCATGCTCCAAGCTTTCAATAACAAGAACCCCAGCACCTTCACCCATAACAAAACCATTACGGTCTTTATCAAATGGAATTGAAGAACGTTCTGGATCTTCTGTTGTTGAAAGGGCTGTAAGAGCGTTAAAACCTCCAATACCAATTTTAGTGATTGAAGCTTCCGCACCACCAGCCAAGACAACATCGTGAAATCCAAATTTAATTTCGCGGAAGGCTTCACCGATAGCATCATTGGCAGAGGCACAGGCAGTTGTCACTGATTTACATACCCCTTGAGCACCAATCTTAAGAGCAATGTTCCCTGCACCCATGTTTGAGAGAGCTTTAGGAATAAACATTGGCTTGATACGTTTCATACCACGTTCATACATGCGGATAATTTGATCTTCAAGTTCTTGTAAACCACCGATACCAGATGACACGATAACACCAACGCGATCACGATTTACTTCTTCCATATTAAGTCCTGAATTTTCAAGTGCTTCCATAGCAGCATAAATCGCATAAAGTGAATAAGTGTCCATACGGTTAGTATCTTTTTTCACAAAATACTTGTCGAATGGGAAATCTTGGATTTCACCAGCGTTAAAGACTGGGATATCAGAAGCATCAAACTTGGTGATTGGCTTAATACCAATCTTACCGTCATGAAGACTGTTCCAAAATTCTTCTGGTGTATTACCGATTGGCGAGGTTACACCGTAACCTGTAACAACAACACGATTTGTAGACATGTATATTCTCCTTTTTCGGATGGATATTTTAGTATATGATTTTTTGGATAATGAAAATCAATTATTGCATGGTCATACCACCATCAATAGCGATTGTTTGACCTGTAAGATACTCTTGCCCTGCTAAGAAAGCCGCAACTTCTGCCACTTCTTTTGCCTGACCAATACGTTTCATTGGTACTTGAGCAATCATAGCGTCTTTCATTTTCTCTGGGATTGCATCAGTCATATCAGACTCAATGAAACCAGGAGCAATAGCATTAACACGAACACCACGAGCTGCAACTTCACGAGCTACTGATTTAGTGAAACCAATCAAACCAGCTTTTGAAGCCGAATAATTAGCTTGACCAACATTTCCCATAAGACCTACAACAGATGACATATTGATAATGGCACCTTGACGAGCCTTAGACATTGGTTTCAAGACTGCCTGTGTCATATTGAAAGCACCAGTCAAGTTGATTTTCAAGACGCGTTCAAAATCTTCTTCAGTCATCTTCAACATCAACTTATCGTTGGTGATACCAGCATTATTAACTAGTACATCAACGCTTCCAAGTTTTTCAATGGCTTCTGCTACCATACGTTTAGCATCCTCACCATTAGAAATATCACCTGAGATACCAACAACAGTTACACCATAGTCCACAAATTGCGCAAGCAAGTCCTCAGAAATTTCAGAACGTCCATTTAGGACAACGTTGGCACCAAGACTAGCAAATTGATGTGCCACAGCTAATCCAATACCACGTGTTGAACCTGTTACAAAAACATTTTTATTCTTAAGTTCCATGTTTACCTCGTTTTAAGCATTAAGAAGGGCATCAAGACTAGCTTGATCTTCAACATTTTGAGTTGGTAAGGTTTTATCAATTTTCTTCAAGAAACCTGACAAGATTTTTCCTGGCCCAATCTCAATCACTTCATCTACACCAAAATCTTGGATAGTGGCAATCGAATCATAAAAACGTACAGGTTCCATCACCTGACGAGCCAAAAGAGCTTTAACGTCTTCTGACTTCATAATTTGAGCCTCAGTATTACCTACCAATGGGAGGACAAAGTCATTGAATGACACTTTTTCTAGTTCTGCTGCCAATTTTTGACTAGCTGATTCAAGTAAAGCTGTATGGAATGGGCCTGATACATTAAGAGGAATCAAGCGTTTTGCACCTGCTTCTTTAAGTAATTCTACAGCATAATCAACAGCCCCAACTTCACCACCAATTACAATTTGTGCTGGGGTATTATAGTTGGCAGGCGTTACTACACCCTTTTCAGAAGCTTCTTGACAAATCTCTTCAATCAAATTTGGATCTGTATTCATGACAGCAACCATTTTTCCACTTCCAGCTGGAGCTGCAGTTTCCATGAATTCCCCACGTTTAGCAACTAAGGCTACTGCATCTTCAAACGAGAGGGCACCAGCTGCAACCAGGGCAGAATATTCCCCAAGAGAAAGTCCAGCAACAATATCAGGAGCAATACCATTTTCTGCCAAGAGACGATAAATAGCAACTGACGTTGTCAAAATAGCTGGTTGAGTATAGCGTGTTTGATTAAGTTTTTCTTCGTTAGAATCAATCAATTCACGCAAATCATAACCTAAAATACGACTAGCCGTATCAAATGTTTCTTTGACAATGGGATATGCCGCATACAAATCACTTGCCATACCCAATTTCTGAGCTCCTTGACCACCAAATAAGAAAGCACGTTTTGTCACTATCATAATCCTTTCGATGTTTTTAGACGTTTACATCTGCCCAACGAGCAGCTTCTTCTTTAATTACCTTTGCAGCACCTGTGTACAAATCTTCCAAGATTTCTGCACACGTTTCTTCTTTACGAACAAGACCTGCAATTTGTCCAGCCATAACTGAACCATATTCCACATCTCCATCAACAACGGCATTACGAAGTGCACCTGCACCAAGCTCTTCAATTTCCTCTTGAGTTTTCTTACCAGCTAAGAAATCTTTTTCGGCCTGATTGTACTCTGTAGCCAACTTATTCTTAATGGTACGAACAGGGTGTCCTACAACAGAAGCGGAAATCACAGTATCGATATCTTTAGCCTTCAAAATCTTATCCTTGAAGTTTTGGTGAGCGTTAGATTCTTTGGCAACAGCGAAACGCGTACCAACCTGCACAGCTTCTGCTCCAAGCATGAGAACAGCAGCCATACCACGTCCATCAGCAACACCACCAGCCCCAATAACCGGGATAGATACCGCATCTGCAACTTGTCGAACAAGAGCCATAGTTGTCAATTTACCGATGTGACCACCAGCTTCCATACCTTCTGCAACAACAGCATCCGCTCCAAGTTTTTCCATGCGTTTAGCAAGTGCAACTGATGGGATAACTGGAATAACTGTGATACCGGCTTCGTGGAAACGTTCCATATATTTACCTGGGTTTCCTGCACCAGTTGTAACAACTTTTACACCTTCTTCAATAACAAGGTCAACAATATCGTCAACAAATGGCGACAAAAGCATAATATTAACACCGAATGGTTTGTCAGTGATTTGTTTCACCCTGTCAATATTAGCTTTTACCACTTCTTTAGGGGCATTACCGCCACCAATAATTCCGAGTCCACCAGCATTTGAAACGGCTCCAGCCAAGTCACCATCAGCAACCCAGGCCATACCACCTTGGAAGATTGGATATTTAATTCCTAACAGTTCTGTAATACGAGATTTCATTTTTCACCTTTTTTCGATTTTCTGATCAAATAAATAGTTTAATAATCAAAGTAATTTTATAAACAAATGAGAATATCCCTAATAAGAATATTCTCTATGCTCTGCTTATTTAGTTTTCTCTTCTACGTAAGCAACAAGGTCACCAACCGTATTAAGACCTTCTTCAGTTTCGATTTGAATATCGAATTCATCTTCGATTTCTGAGATAACTTGGAATACATCAAGTGAATCAGCATCAAGTTCGTCAAAAGTAGTTTCTACTTTTACTTCTTCTGCATCTTTCCCAAGTTCTTCAACAATGATTTCTTGTACTTTTTCAAATACTGCCATTTTATTTTCTCCTTTAAGATAAATATATTTCTTATAATCTATGCTGGTGCATAATTTATATAACTAGATTTTAACAATTAGACTGCCCCATGTCAAACCCCCTCCAAAACCTGAGAGAAGAATTGTTTGATCACTGCCTAACTTAAGAGTCTCATTCGCCACATTCTCAGAAAGCAAGATTGGAATACTTGCTGCACTGGTATTACCATAAGACATCATGTTAGCCAGAAATTTATCACGACTAACATCAATTTTCTTAGCCATAGTATCCAAAATACGAATATTAGCTTGATGAAGAAGGAAGTAATCAGGTTCACCTTTTTCTTCAACCAATGCTTTAATACTCTTCGAAACAGTCTTCACAGCAAAATCAAAGATTGCTTTACCATCCATTTGCATATAGGGATTAGGCTGCTCAGTACCATCAGAATAAGGCGAAATAACTGCAGAAGCTCCCGACTCAAGACCGCCCTTGCTACCATCGGTATTTAAAGATTCACCAAAAAAGTGTTCTTCTTCAGATTCTTCTAATAAAACACCGCCAGCCCCATCTCCAAAAAGAACTGCTGTTGCACGATCAGACCAGTCTAAAGTTTTTGAAAGAACTTCAGCACCAATAACTAAACCTTTTTTGTAAGCTCCTGACTTTATCAATTTTTCTGCGGTTGCCAAAGCAAAGACAAAACCACTGCATGCCGCAGTAATATCAAAAGCGAAGGCATTAACTGCTCCAATTGTTCCTTGAACACGTGCTGCCACTGACGGCATTGAGTTATCAGGAGAAATCGTTGCAACTAAAACAAAGTCTAGCTCTTCAGGAGATAATCCCGACTTTTCCAACAGCTGATAAGCAACATTGGTAGCTAAATCACTTGTATTCTCATTTAATGAAATGCGACGTTCTTGAATCCCTGTACGTGAGCGAATCCACTCATCACTGGTATCCATGATTTTAGATAGGTCATCGTTGGTCACGACCTGAGCAGGTGCATAATGGGCAACCTGACTAATTTTTGCAAATGCCATTATTTCAACTCCTCAAGAAAGGCATGGAGATTTTCCAAACCTTTGCTCATAACCTTTAATTCCTCGTCGTTAAAGCCTTCTGTAATCGTCTTCACCATTGATTTATGGAAAGCACGGTGAAGACGATATACCAGACGACCTTTTTTAGAAAGTGATAGATGGACCACACGACGATCAACAGATGATCGCGTACGAATAATATATCCTTTCTTTTCAAGTTTATTGAGAGAAGTTGTTACAGTACCAAGGGTTAACATAAGCTCTCTAGCAACTGCACTTGGTGTCGTATCTGGATGTGTACCAATAACATCAATGGTATGCATTTCCTTGAGGGAAATATCATTAAACTTTGAATTTTTCAAACTTGCTTCTTCGATAATAACGACGTTATTAAAAATATCAACAAGATAGCCATTAATTTTATCGTAATCCACACCAGACTCCTTTCAATAAGATTTGATTATCAAATTATATCAGACTCAAACTAATTTAGCAAGTCCAATTTGAAAGCTTTAGTTTTAATTTCTGAAAACAAGTTTATTTTCCTTGGAATTTAGGGCGGCGACGTTCACTATAAGCACGTACACCTTCTTTAAAGTCCTCTGTAAATGCAAGAGATTTCTGCAAATCAAGCTCTAGCTTAGCGTATTTTTCCCAACCTGCAAATTCAGATTCCCAAACCATTTCTTTAATTGCTTTGAATGAATTAACTGAAGAACGATTTAATTTCTTAATCAATTGACTCACTGTTTTCTCAAGTTTTTCTGAATCGACTACCTTGTAAGCAATCCCCCAATCTAAAGCTTTCTCAGCTGACACAGGCTCTCCTGTCATGGTAATTTGAGTAGCACGATTAATACCAATTGAACGAGTCAAAAGGTAAAGACCACCAGCATCAGGGGCCAAACCAACACCTACAAAAGCTTGAATAAATTTAGCTTTTTCAGATGCAATTGTGAAATCTGCTGCAACTGCTAAGTTAGCAGCGGCACCTGCACAGGGCCCATCAATAACCATGATGACTGGCTTAGGCAATTTTTTCAGAGCAAAAGATATTTCATTCACTTGCTCAGCAATACGAACCAAAGATTGTACATCATCCACAGCAACAGCTTTTTTCATTTGATCAAGGTCTCCACCAACAGAAAAGACTTTCCCCTTAGCATTGATAACCAAGAACTTCACAGATGCATCTTCCCCTGCTTCCTCGATTGCAGCCATAATCTCATCACAAACTTGAATGTTAAATCCATTTTGCACTTCAGGGCGATTGAGAGTTAATGTTGCCACTTCCTCTTCAACACTATAAAGAATTGTTTCGTAAGCCATTTTAGCACTCCTTCCGATAACTAGTTACTATATCAAAACCGCATGTTATTTAATTTTTTATCACAATTTTATTTGATATATAGATAATTTGATAATCAAATCATAAGTCGTTATTTCCTAGTATATCATAGTCCACCTAAAGGTCAATATAAACTTATAATTTTTTAATTTGATACCTCAAAACACCGAGGAGACAAGCTCGGTGTTGTTTTCTATTTTATTAAGTCTAAAACATCTGTAAGACTATCCAATAAACCTTTTGCAGCACTTTGATCCATACCAAACTGATTATCTCTAATCGCCCAGACCTCTACATCTGCAGCTACTCCAGCAGCAATTCCTTTTTCACTATCTTCAATGATAAGAGCACGACTTGCTTGCACGTTTAATTGCTTTAACGCTGTCAAATAAATCTCTGGATTGGGTTTACTCTCTTTGAATTCCTCTCCTGAGAGAACAATATCAAAGAAACCTTGCAAACGATTTTCCTCCAAAGCTCTAAAGATATCTGCTTTCACTGAGCTAGAGGCTAAGCCTATTTTCAACCCTTGAGATTTCACTTCATTTAAAACCTTTAAAACATCAGGAAAAATTAATTCTTTATAGGGTAAGGGATTATTTTGTTTATAAGTATTGTACTCTTCTTGTAAAGTTGACACATCCCACTTATCATAATCATCTCTAAGAATATTTTCCCAAACCTGCTTAGTATTTCCACCTATAAAGAAAGACGGGGGTAAATGATCTATTGAAATACCCTTTTGGCCTAAAAAACTTGCCCGTCGATCATAATAATATTTTTCAGTGTCAAAAAGGACACCATCCATATCAAAAATAATTGCCTCTACCACGGGACATCCTCCTTTTCTTCCTTTATTGTATCATAATCAGACTAAATCTTACTCGCTTTTAAAAACAATGTGACAAATTATCAGAATTTTGCTATAATTGTAGAATAATTTATAATTTTTTTGGAGTAACTATGAAAGTCATCAAATTTGGCGGAAGCTCACTCGCTTCAGCAACACAATTAGAAAAAGTCTTAAACATTGTAAAATCTGACCCTGAACGCCGCTTTGTCGTTGTCTCTGCCCCTGGTAAACGTAACGATGAGGATACCAAAGTTACAGACGCCCTAATTAAATACTACAAACACTATATAAAGGGTGCTGATGTTAAAGCTGACCAAGAATGGATTATTAACCGCTACCAAGCTATGGTTGATGAACTAGGTTTCAAATCAAAAGAGATGGTAAAAATTGCCAAAGCTATTACTGACCTCGCTACGCTTCCCATCGAGGATAACGATTTCCTCCATGATACCTTCCTAGCTGCTGGAGAGGACAATAATGCAAAATTAATTGCTGAATATTTCCGCAATAACGATATTGAAGCACGCTACGTTCATCCTCGCGAAGCTGGTATCTTGGTCTCAAGTGAGCCAGGCAACGCCCGTATTCTTCCGGGTTCATATGATAAGTTAGAAGAACTTCGTGAATCAGATGAGGTTCTGATTATTCCTGGATTCTTTGGGGTCACCTCTGATAATCAAATCTGTACATTCTCACGAGGAGGCTCTGATATCACAGGCTCTATCGTAGCGGCAGGTGTTAAAGCTGACCTATATGAAAACTTTACAGATGTAGATGGTATTTTTGCAGCCCACCCAGGTGTGGTACATGAACCGCACTCTATTCCAGAGTTGACTTACAAAGAAATGCGTGAGTTGGCATATGCTGGATTTTCGGTTCTTCATGATGAAGCTCTCCTCCCAGCATATCGTGGTAAGATTCCATTAGTTATCAAAAACACCAATAATCCGGACCACCCAGGCACACGTATTATTCTTGAACACCAGGGAGCAACTGTTCCAGTTGTTGGTATTGCTAGCGATGACAAGTTTGTCAGCATCAATATGAGTAAATACCTCATGAACCGCGAGGTAGGTTTCGGACGTAAGGTGCTACAAATCTTGGAAGATTTAAACATCCGTTGGGAACACATGCCTTCTGGAATTGATGACCTTTCAATCATTATTCGAGAACGTGAACTTACCCCAATCAAAGAACAAGAAATCCTCTCTTATTTGACGCGTGAACTTGGTGTTGATGAAGTTGAAATTGAACATGGCCTTTCTATCCTAGTGATTGTTGGTGAAAATATGAGAGACCACATCGGTGTTACAGCGACAGCAGCCAAAGCACTCTCTGAAAAAAACATTAACCTTGAAATGATTTCTCAGGGATCAAGTGAAGTTTCTGTAATGTTTGTAATTGAAACTGAACAAGAGAAAGAAGCCGTTAGAGCGCTCTATGACGCATTTTTCCGTAGTAACAACTAATTTTATAACCTATCTCCTACAAAGGATAGGTTTTTCTTTATAATGAAAATATAGTCAACTCTCACGATACCTAGTCTAATAATAAATTTTCTAATCAATAACGCACAATTTATTCCAAATCAAAAAGCACTAACTTTCGTTAGTACTCTTTTTACAAGATATTTTCGTAAGTTTCACGAACGGCATCTGGCCAAACTGAAGTTTGAACCTCACCTATATGTTTTTTACGTAGCAAGAACATAGCCATACGTGATTGACCAATACCACCACCAATTGTTAGTGGGAATTGGCCATGTAACAAGGCTTGGTGCCAATCCAATTTCAAACGATCTTGGTCACCAGTAATTTCAACCTGACGTTTAAGTGCATCTTCATCAACACGAATCCCCATTGATGATAACTCAAAAGCATGTCCTAATTGCTCATTCCAAACCAAAATATCTCCATTCAAACCATGATAACCCTTCTCAGACTCAGTTGTCCAGTCATCATAGTCAGGTGCACGACCATCATGGGGCTTCCCGTCAGGAAGAACACCACCAATACCAATCAAGAATACAGCACCATATTCTTTAGTTATGGCATTTTCACGCTCTTTCGGTGTCAAATCAGGGTACTTCTCAACAAGCTCTTCTGAATGGATGAAAGTAATTTTCTTAGGTAAGACGGCTTCAATATCGTAACGCGCCTCAACAGCAAGCTCAGTCAAACGAATAACTTTGTAGATTGTCTCGACGGTTTCCTTCAAATACGCAATATTACGATGTCCATCAGGAATAACCTTTTCCCAATCCCATTGGTCAACATAAACGGAGTGCGTTGCATCCAATGAGTCTTCATCTGGACGAAGAGCCTTCATATTAACCACGAGCCCTTCACCTTCATTAAAACCAAAACGAGCCAAAGTATGGCGCTTCCATTTTGCTAATGAGTGAACAACTTCGTATGTTGCGTCAGGAATCTGAAGTACATTAACAGTTACAGGATTTTCAATACCATTTAAATTATCCTGCATACCATCCCCGACCTTACTCAAAATAGGCCCTTGCACTTCAACGACGTCAAGTTTATCAATTAAATACTGTGTGAAAGTATTTTTTACAAAAGAAATTTCCTTTTGTTGATCAATGAAGCTCTTCTTCATACGCTCCTCCTTTAAAAAATCGATAGTCCTATTATACTCCTATTTTTTAGAAAAATAAAGAAATTTTCCAATAATTTTGAAATTTTTTGTTTATCATGTTAGTTTTTATTACATTTCTTAGTCAGCTTTACAACTGCTTCTGTCCGAGCAGTGTGAGGAAACATATCTACTGACTGAATATAGTTCACATCATATACCTTAGCTAAAGAAACTAAATCTCTTGCCAAAGTAGATACATTACATGAGACATATACCATTTTTTTGGGAGTATATTCCAGTATAGTTTTAAGTAACTTACTATCCAAACCCGTTCTCGGTGGATCTACAATAAGAGCATCCGCTCGATACCCTTCCTTATACCAGCGAGGAATAATATCTTCAGCTTTTCCTACCTCATAGTGAGCATTATCCAGTCCAAGTGACTCAGCATTTTTTCTAGCATCTTCGATAGCTTCCGGAATAATATCCATCCCCCGAATGGTGCTCACTTTTTTTGCAAATGCAAGTCCAATAGTACCAACACCACAATAAGCATCAATAAGGTGTTCAGACTTATCCACTTCCAAAGCTTCAACTGCCTGACCATAGAGCACTTCAGTTTGCTTAGGATTCAACTGGTAGAAGGCACGAGGAGAAAGTGCGAAGTTATAGTCTAGAACCTCTTCTTGGATTGTATCTTGACCCCAGATAATTTCTGTCTCTTGGCCATAAATCTCACTGGATTTCGAATAGTTATAATTGACAGCAACTGTTACAATTTCAGGATAACTTAAAGTTAACTCCTTCACCAACTTAGTCAAAGAAACAGGATTAGATGTTACAAAAATTAGCTGGACCTGATTAGACCCTAAAGCACGTCGTATCATAACTGTGCGAATCCCGGAAATTTTGCGCTCATTATAAATCGGTAGCTTGTATTTATCTAGCAAATTTGTCACTTTATTCATAATCGCTTGCGTTAACTCATCTTGAACCAAACAATCATCAATATTGATTAGTCGATGACTTCCTTCCGCAAATAAGCCAGCCTTAACTGAGCCACCAAAAGAACGTATTTGAAATTGTAGTTTAGCACGATAATGTTGTGGTTGCTTCATTCCTATTGTTGGACGAATCTCATAAGACTCAAAATTAGCCGGTTTGAACTTTTTCAAAGCTTGTCCTAACAGGTCCGTTTTAAACTCTAATTGTTTATCATAACGAAGATGCATCAACTGGCAACCACCACACTCTTCATAGACACCACATTCAGGATCAACACGAAACTTGGAAGCTTTATTAATTTTTAATAGTTTTGCCTGAACAAAGTTTCTCTTAACCGAAACAATCTGACAAAACACCTCTTCTCCTTTCAAAGCTCCAGGAACAAAAACCAGCGTTTTTTTATAAAAACCAATACCCTCACCATTGATCCCCATTCGTTTAATCTTAAGCGGGATACATTGTTTCACTTGTAAATTCATACTACCATTCTAACATTTTGATATAATAATAACTATGAAAATCACAAAAATAGAGAAGAAAAAAAGGCTCTATCTCGTTGAGATAGATAAAAAAGAGAGTCTCTATGTTACAGAAGACACCATCGTCAAGTACATGTTAACAAAAGAAAAGGCACTTAGTAAAGATCAGCTAGAAGATATTAAGAACTTTGCACAGTTCTCACATGGTAAAAATCTGGCCCTCTATTTTATTTCCTTTAAACAACGTACTGAAAAAGAAGTAAGAGACTATCTTTTTAAACATGAAATAAATCCACATATAATTCCCCAAATCATTGATAATCTAAAGAAAGACCATTGGATTGATGATTATAAACTCCTAGAAAGCCTAGCTCAACAGAATTTAAATTCAGGAGATAAAGGTGCCTATGCCTTGAAGCAAAAATGGCTACAAAAAGGCTGTGAGAAACAAGTCATTGACGAGGTATTAACCCAATTTGATTTCTCGGAAGTAGCAATTAAAGTAACTTCAAAACTATTACGAAAATATCAGGGAAAATTACCAACCAAATCTCTAAAGGATAAATTGATTCAGAACCTCATTAATAAAGGCTTTTCATTCCAAGAAAGTAAGAACGCTATTAACCAACTAGAACTAGAAGCCGATGAAGAAAATGAACAAGCTCTCCTTTATAAAGAAATAGAAAAGCAATATCAAAAATTTAGTAAAAAATACGACGGTTATGAACTTAAGCAACACCTCACACAATCTTTGTTCCGAAAAGGTTATGACTTCGATGCTATAGCCTCCGCTCTAAGAGAATATTTCTAAGAATTTCCCCTCTTTTCTCAAAATTATGATACAATAATGAAGATAACCGCTATTGTAGAAAGAGGACGCCATGAAATTACCAAAAGAAGGCGACTTTATCACAATTCAAAGTTATAAGCATGATGGTAGATTGCACCGTACTTGGCGCGATACTATGGTACTAAAGACAACTGAGAATGCTGTTATTGGCGTTAACGATCATACCCTCGTTACTGAAGCTGATGGGAGACGATGGGTAACTCGTGAACCTGCTATTGTTTATTTCCACAAAAAATACTGGTTTAATATTATAGCCATGATCAGGGATAACGGCATTTCCTACTACTGCAATTTAGCCAGTCCATATGTTTTGGACCAAGAAGCGCTAAAATATATTGACTATGACTTAGATGTCAAAGTTTTCGCTGATGGTGAGAAAAAATTGCTAGATGTAGATGAGTATGAAATACATAAAAAAGAAATGCATTACTCTCCTGATATTGACTATATCTTAAAGGAACATGTTAAAATCTTAGTAGATTGGATTAACAATGGTAAAGGGCCATTTTCACAATCTTATGTTAACATCTGGTACAAACGTTATCTTGAACTAAGGAATCGTTAAAGTTGTCATAAAAAAGACTAGTAATAAAACTAGTCTTTTTTTGCACAAAAAACTAATGCTTCGGAGTCTAAATCCATATTTAGAATATAACGCCCATCTTCTACTTGAATAAGATATCCTAATAGTTCTAAAGCATCAACAAAAATATTCCTCCTCTTTTGAAGAGCGTACTCCCTTCTTACAAATTTTAAAAGAAATGTTGTGACATGCTTTAAGAAATATTCAGGATTAAGATCACCTAATAAGTTATATAATCTGTTTTGTTCTTCCGTTAATGAAAGATTTTCTCTTAACTTATAAAAATAATTTGAAATCGTAAGATCGTTTCTCGTGATACTTGTGTGTTCAATAATAATCACTTCATTAGTAGAGTTAGTCATCTCAGTAACAAATCTACGCTCTAATAGTTCTTGATAAGAAGGAGAATCACTTTCAATAAAGAAATGCTGGTATAAATCAATTGTAGAAGGATCTGAAACTAAAGAAATTAATAAACGGTAACGTTTCTCAGACCTCTCAATATAACCAACTTTAACAAACTCCTCAATCAATTTATCTATATTCTTTTGTAATGGAAACTGATTTTTTATTTCTCTCAAAGTTACAGGCTGATAGTGATATAGATAATTCAGCAATTCCATAAAAAAAGGCTGATTACTTAATTTATTTGGGTTAAATTGTATTATCATAACAAGTATTATACCATTAATCAGCACACTAAAAAAAGGCCTACAGAGCCTTTTTACACATTGAAACTTTCAGTCAATTGAGGAACAACTTGCTTCTTACGAGAAACTGCTCCTTTAAGGAAAGCATGGTTATTTTCTAAAACAAAGTTAAAAGCTTTTTCAATTTTATCAGTATTTGATCCGAGTGCGAGAATTTCTGAATTTGAGTTAAGAATATCAGTAATCATTAACACAAAGTCAGAGTACCCGTTACTTTTAATTGAGCTATTGATAGCTTCTTCAATTTCCGCTTGACGTGAAAGAACATCAGAAATATCAACAGTATTCACCTGAGCAACGCGAACTTGATTCCCATTCAATTCAAATGTTTTTGCATCAATATCAATGAGTTCTTCAGCTGATTTAGAAGAAAGATTAGTACCAGCCTTAAGCATGGCAAGACCATATTCTTCTAAATTGACTCCAGCAAGTCGAGCAAGTTCTTCAGCTACTGCAGGATCTGAAGCATGTGTCGTTGGTGATTTAAGTAAAAGAGTATCAGAAATCAAACCTGACAAAAGCAAACCAGCTACATCTTTAGGAATTTCAACATTATTTTCTTTAAACATGCGATAAACAATCGAAGAAGCTGAACCTACAGGTTCTAAACGCATCATTAATGGATTAGCCGTCTCAAAGTTAGCCACACGGTGGTGATCCACTACTTCAATAACTTCTACATCCTTAATATCTGAAATAGATTGTTGAAACTCATTATGGTCAGTAAGAATAACTTGATTTACCCCCTCAGACCGTGCTGACTCAACAACACGAGGAGCATTTACAGAAAAATAGTCAAGTACAAAAGCAGTCTCTTCATTTGGAGTACCCAAAGCAACAGCCTCAGCCTCAACACCAAGTTGACGTTTCAAATAAGCGTATCCATAAGACGAACCAATAGCATCAGAATCAGGATTTTGGTGACCAAACACAAAAATTTTAGACATAAATTCACCTCAAAAAATTTTACTATATAATATTATAACATATAAGAAAAAGAAACAAAATAAAAAGAGTAACCTAAGTTACTCAAATATAGTCCGTACGGGATTCGAACCCGTGTTACCGCCGTGAAAAGGCGGTGTCTTAACCCCTTGACCAACGGACCATCTTAATGCCGGCTACATGACTTGAACACGCGACCCTCTGATTACAAATCAGATGCTCTACCAACTGAGCTAAGCCGGCAAACTTTTTTTCTAATGCGGGTGAAGGGACTTGAACCCCCACGCCGTTAAGCGCCAGATCCTAAATCTGGTGCGTCTGCCAATTCCGCCACACCCGCATATATGACCCGTACTGGGCTCGAACCAGTGACCCATTGATTAAAAGTCAATTGCTCTACCAACTGAGCTAACGAGTCTCAAATATTTCTACTTGAACGGTCCCGACGGGAATCGAACCCGCGATCTTCGCCGTGACAGGGCGACGTGATAACCGCTACACCACGGGACCTATGGGAGTTAACGGGATCGAACCGCTGACCCTCTGCTTGTAAGGCAGATGCTCTCCCAGCTGAGCTAAACTCCCTATTTGCTAAGCGACTACCGTATCTAACAGGGGGCAACCCCCAACTACATCAGGCGTACTAGGGCTTAACTTCTGTGTTCGGCATGGGAACAGGTGTATCTCCTAGGCTATCGTCACTTAACTCTGAGTATTCTCAACTCAAAATTGAATATCTATACTGTATCAAGAAACCAAATCGTTGTCAATATATCTCAGTTACATTCGTTGGATAAGTCCTCGAGCTATTAGTATTAGTCCGCTACATGTGTCACCACACTTCCACTTCTAACCTATCAACCTGATCATCTCTCAGGGCTCTTACTGATATAAAATCATGGGAAATCTCATCTTGAGGTGGGCTTCACACTTAGATGCTTTCAGCGTTTATCCCTTCCCTACATAGCTACCCAGCGATGCTCTTGGCAGAACAACTGGTACACCAGCGGTAAGTCCACTCTGGTCCTCTCGTACTAGGAGCAGATCCTCTCAAATTTCCTACGCCCGCGACGGATAGGGACCGAACTGTCTCACGACGTTCTGAACCCAGCTCGCGTGCCGCTTTAATGGGCGAACAGCCCAACCCTTGGGACCGACTACAGCCCCAGGATGCGACGAGCCGACATCGAGGTGCCAAACCTCCCCGTCGATGTGAACTCTTGGGGGAGATAAGCCTGTTATCCCCAGGGTAGCTTTTATCCGTTGAGCGATGGCCCTTCCATACGGAACCACCGGATCACTAAGCCCGACTTTCGTCCCTGCTCGAGTTGTAGCTCTCGCAGTCAAGCTCCCTTATACCTTTACACTCTGCGAATGATTTCCAACCATTCTGAGGGAACCTTTGGGCGCCTCCGTTACCTTTTAGGAGGCGACCGCCCCAGTCAAACTGCCCGTCAGACACTGTCTCCGATAGGGATAACCTATCTGGGTTAGAGTAGCCATAACACAAGGGTAGTATCCCAACAACGCCTCACTCGAAACTGGCGTCCCGAGGTCATAGGCTCCTACCTATCCTGTACATGTGGTACAGATACTCAATATCAAACTGCAGTAAAGCTCCATGGGGTCTTTCCGTCCTGTCGCGGGTAACCTGCATCTTCACAGGTACTAAAATTTCACCGAGTCTCTCGTTGAGACAGTGCCCAAATCATTACGCCTTTCGTGCGGGTCGGAACTTACCCGACAAGGAATTTCGCTACCTTAGGACCGTTATAGTTACGGCCGCCGTTTACTGGGGCTTCAATTCATGCCTTCGCTTACGCTAAGCACTCCTCTTAACCTTCCAGCACCGGGCAGGCGTCACCCCCTATACATCATCTTACGATTTAGCAGAGAGCTGTGTTTTTGATAAACAGTTGCTTGGGCCTATTCACTGCGGCTGACCATCAGTCAGCGCCCCTTCTCCCGAAGTTACGGGGCCATTTTGCCGAGTTCCTTAACGAGAGTTCTCTCGCTCACCTGAGGCTACTCGCCTCGACTACCTGTGTCGGTTTGCGGTACGGGTAGAGTATAATTAACGCTAGAAGCTTTTCTCGGCAGTGTGACATCACTAACTTCGCTACTAAACTTCGCTCCCCATCACAGCTCAATGTTAAAGATATAAGCATTTGACTCATATCACACCTCACTGCTTGGCCAGACACTTCCAATCGTCTGGTTTAGTTAGCCTACTGCGTCCCTCCATCACTATATACTCTAGTACAGGAATATCAACCTGTTGTCCATCGGATACACCTTTCGGTCTCTCCTTAGGTCCCGACTAACCCAGGGCGGACGAGCCTTCCCCTGGAAACCTTAGTCTTACGGTGGACAGGATTCTCACCTGTCTTTCGCTACTCATACCGGCATTCTCACTTCTATGCGCTCCAGCACTCCTCACGGTACACCTTCTTCGCACATAGAACGCTCTCCTACCATACCTATAAAGGTATCCACAGCTTCGGTAATATGTTTTAGCCCCGGTACATTTTCGGCGCAGGGTCACTCGACTAGTGAGCTATTACGCACTCTTTGAATGAATAGCTGCTTCTAAGCTAACATCCTAGTTGTCTGTGCAACCCCACATCCTTTTCCACTTAACATATATTTTGGGACCTTAGCTGGTGGTCTGGGCTGTTTCCCTTTCGACTACGGATCTTAGCACTCGCAGTCTGACTGCCGATTATATCTCATTGGCATTCGGAGTTTATCTGAGATTGGTAATCCGGGATGGACCCCTCACCCAAACAGTGCTCTACCTCCAAGAGACTTAACATCGACGCTAGCCCTAAAGCTATTTCGGAGAGAACCAGCTATCTCCAAGTTCGTTTGGAATTTCTCCGCTACCCACAAGTCATCCAAGCACTTTTCAACGTGCCCTGGTTCGGTCCTCCAGTGAGTTTTACCTCACCTTCAACCTGCTCATGGGTAGGTCACATGGTTTCGGGTCTACGACATGATACTAATGCGCCCTATTAAGACTCGGTTTCCCTACGGCTCCGTCTCTTCAACTTAACCTCGCATCATATCGTAACTCGCCGGTTCATTCTACAAAAGGCACGCTCTCACCCATTAACGGGCTCGAACTTGTTGTAGGCACACGGTTTCAGGTTCTATTTCACTCCCCTCCCGGGGTGCTTTTCACCTTTCCCTCACGGTACTGGTTCACTATCGGTCACTAGAGAGTATTTAGGGTTGGGAGATGGTCCTCCCAGATTCCGACGAGATTTCTCGTGTCTCGCCGTACTCAGGATACTGCTAGGTATAAAGACTATTTCGAATACGAGGCTATTACTCTCTTTGGCCTACCTTCCCAGGTAGTTCTTCTATAATCTTTAAGTCCACGTTGCAGTCCTACAACCCCGAAGAGTAAACTCTTCGGTTTGCCCTCTTGCCGTTTCGCTCGCCGCTACTAAGGCAATCGCTTTTGCTTTCTCTTCCTACAGCTACTTAGATGTTTCAGTTCACTGCGTCTTCCTCTACATTACCTTAACAGTAATGAGTGACAGGCATTACCTGCCGGGTTCCCCCATTCGGACATCTCTGGATCATTGCTCACTTACAGCTCCCCAAAGCATTTCGTCGTTAGTCACGTCCTTCATCGGCTTCTAGTGCCAAGGCATCCACCGTGCGCCCTTATTAACTTAACCTTATTTTGGCCTTTCGACCTAACTCATTAAATATTCACAGCGTTTCGGTTTATTTTCTTGTTACTATCTATATGTAATTACTTACATATGGAATTTGATATAGATATTCAATTTTCAATGGACAATACTTGAATCTTTCGATTCAATGGAGCCTAGCGGGATCGAACCGCTGACCTCCTGCGTGCAAAGCAGGCGCTCTCCCAGCTGAGCTAAGGCCCCACAAGACCTCTCAAAACTAAATAAGAAACTCAAGTACATTCCGTTTTTCCTTAGAAAGGAGGTGATCCAGCCGCACCTTCCGATACGGCTACCTTGTTACGACTTCACCCCAATCATCTGTCCCACCTTAGGCGGCTGGCTCCAAAAGGTTACCTCACCGACTTCGGGTGTTACAAACTCTCGTGGTGTGACGGGCGGTGTGTACAAGGCCCGGGAACGTATTCACCGCGGCGTGCTGATCCGCGATTACTAGCGATTCCGACTTCATGTAGGCGAGTTGCAGCCTACAATCCGAACTGAGATTGGCTTTAAGAGATTAGCTCGCCGTCACCGACTCGCAACTCGTTGTACCAACCATTGTAGCACGTGTGTAGCCCAGGTCATAAGGGGCATGATGATTTGACGTCATCCCCACCTTCCTCCGGTTTATTACCGGCAGTCTCGCTAGAGTGCCCAACTGAATGATGGCAACTAACAATAGGGGTTGCGCTCGTTGCGGGACTTAACCCAACATCTCACGACACGAGCTGACGACAACCATGCACCACCTGTCACCGATGTACCGAAGTAACTTTCTATCTCTAGAAATAGCATCGGGATGTCAAGACCTGGTAAGGTTCTTCGCGTTGCTTCGAATTAAACCACATGCTCCACCGCTTGTGCGGGCCCCCGTCAATTCCTTTGAGTTTCAACCTTGCGGTCGTACTCCCCAGGCGGAGTGCTTAATGCGTTAGCTGCGGCACTGAATCCCGGAAAGGATCCAACACCTAGCACTCATCGTTTACGGCGTGGACTACCAGGGTATCTAATCCTGTTCGCTCCCCACGCTTTCGAGCCTCAGCGTCAGTTACAGACCAGAGAGCCGCTTTCGCCACCGGTGTTCCTCCATATATCTACGCATTTCACCGCTACACATGGAATTCCACTCTCCCCTTCTGCACTCAAGTTTGACAGTTTCCAAAGCGAACTATGGTTGAGCCACAGCCTTTAACTTCAGACTTATCAAACCGCCTGCGCTCGCTTTACGCCCAATAAATCCGGACAACGCTCGGGACCTACGTATTACCGCGGCTGCTGGCACGTAGTTAGCCGTCCCTTTCTGGTAAGCTACCGTCATAGTGTGAACTTTCCACTCTCACACCCGTTCTTGACTTACAACAGAGCTTTACGATCCGAAAACCTTCTTCACTCACGCGGCGTTGCTCGGTCAGGGTTGCCCCCATTGCCGAAGATTCCCTACTGCTGCCTCCCGTAGGAGTCTGGGCCGTGTCTCAGTCCCAGTGTGGCCGATCACCCTCTCAGGTCGGCTATGTATCGTCGCCTAGGTGAGCCATTACCTCACCTACTAGCTAATACAACGCAGGTCCATCTTGTAGTGGAACAATTGCCCCTTTCAAATAAATGACATGTGTCATCCATTGTTATGCGGTATTAGCTATCGTTTCCAATAGTTATCCCCCGCTACAAGGCAGGTTACCTACGCGTTACTCACCCGTTCGCAACTCATCCAAGAAGAGCAAGCTCCTCTCTTCAGCGTTCTACTTGCATGTATTAGGCACGCCGCCAGCGTTCGTCCTGAGCCAGGATCAAACTCTCATTAATACTTTAATAATTGTTCGAGCGTTAACTCATTACCGTCGTCTGACGATTTATTCTTGTAAATTGACAGGTTATAATTCTTCTATCATAACCCTGCACTTGGTTTCTTATTCAGTTCTCAAAGGTCTTTGCCTCTCTTGAGACAACTTCTATATTCTAGCAAAGACAGAATATCTTGTCAACACTTTTTTTGAAGTTTTTTCTCCTCTTCGTGCTGGCCGTCTCTCACGAAACAGCTTATTTATAATATCATCCCTTCTTAAACTTGTCAATAACTTTTTTAAAGTTTTGGAACCTTTACGAGTTAGAGACAAATCGCTTAAGACAACTTTTATATCTTAGCACCCTTTTGGATAGATGTCAAGAGGTTTTAAAAAAATAATAAGCAGGTTTATATCCTACTTATTATTTTGCTTCAATCAAGCCATAGTTACCATCTTCACGCTTATATAGTACGTTAGTTGTATGATCTTTGCTATCAGTATAGATAAAGAAATCGTGTCCCAACAACTCCATTTGAAGAATTGCTTCTTCAACATCCATTGGTTTCAACTCAATATTTTTAATTCTCACAACTTCAACAGCTGGTGCTTCTTCAACTTCTTCTTTATTGAATTCAGTCGAGAACATTTCACCGGTTGGAACTTTCTCACGATACTTACGTGCAATTTTTGTTTTATTTTTACGGATTTGTCTTGCAATCTTATCGACCACTAGGTCAATAGAACCATACATATCTAGTGAAACATCTTCTGCACGTAGTGTTACAGAACCTGTAGGGATAGTAACTTCTACTTTAGCTGTCTTTTCGCGATAAACCTTAAGATTTACTCGTGCATGTAGTTCTTGGTCTTCGTGGAAGTATTTTTCAACTTTGCTAAGTTTACTTTCAACATAGTCACGAAGTGCTTCAGTTACTTCGATGTTTTCACCACGGATACTATATTTAATCATAAAAGACCTCTTTCTCGCTTGTTAGCGTTTTCTTTATCTTTATTATATCCTTTTCATGAAAATTTGCAAGGTTTTTTATTATCTAGCTAAGGAAAATGTCAAAACTTCTTTGACATCTAAATCCTCTAATAGTTTGACCATTTGATACAGGGTAGATCCTGTTGTGTAAATATCATCGATTATGATGATCTTACTTGGTAGCTCAATACCTTTCTTCAAACTGAAAGAATTATCTTGACTTAACCGCTCTTCGCGTGTTCTCGAGGATTGCTTCTCGATCTCTCTTTTTTCAAAAATGTTTTTATAGGGGATTCCCTCTAGTAATCCTTTAACTTGATTGAATCCTCTCTCTTCCAGGCGTTCTTCCGACAAGGGGACAGGTACTAAGATATAACCTTTCTTTAAAAAAGACTTTAAATTGGCTTTAATTTCTTGTTGAAATATTTTTCTAAGACAATAATCTCCCATAAATTTATAGCGACTAAAATACTCTTTCATGTTTTCTTCATAACGATAAATGGCAAAATGTTTTGGAATATAGCCTTTTTTCGCCCAAATTTTGCAATCAAAGCAACTATTTCCATCTATTATTTTATAACAATTTGAACATCTCGCCTTCCCAAGCTTTTTAAATTGAGCTTTACAATCTTCACAAGAATACTCTCTTCTTTGTTTAAACATAATTAAATCACTTAATTGAGCTACTGGTTCAATCCATTCATTACATAGTAGACACTTCATTTTCAAACCCTCCTTTTTTATTCATTGCATTTATTTCTTTCCGACATTGCAACATTGATTTAGATAATCCTTCATGAAAGAAATAGAGTTTCCCTGTAGGTCTCTCGGGCGAACGCCCCACCCTACCACCAATCTGAATAAGACTCGAACTAGTATATAAGTGATGATTTGCCATACAAACAAAAACATCTACTTGTGGAAAGGTAACACCACGTTCGAGAATAGTTGTCGTCACTAAGATTGTCAATTCTTTTTTTCGGAATTTCTCTACGATGGTTGAACGCTCCTCGCTTTTTGATGAAACAAAGGCTATGTTTTCAGTAGGGAGATATTTTTTTAGGGTAATACTAAACTTTTCACCTAATGCTATATTGGGGAAAAAGATTAATAGAGGAAAATTTGATTTACGCTGCTTCTTAATCTGGTGAATTAGAGGCCTTGGAAGCTTCTCGCTCGTCAACGACTTTTGTAACCTTCCTTGCCAAAAGAAACGAGGAAGGACTAGAGGATTTCCGTGGAAACGACTAGCAAGGTGATGCTTTTCTATAGCTCCAAGGCGCACTTGCTCTTCTAAAGCTAATGTAGAAGTTGCTGTCAAGTAAATATACCGGCCTGTTTCCGTCTTTGCCTGTTTAACAGCATGATTTAACATGACATTCCCTACAAATGGAAAGGCATCAACTTCGTCAACAATAATCAAGTCAAAGCTATGATAAAATTTTAGTAATTGATGAGTGGTAGCTATAACGAGCGGACTACCATCATATGGTTCACTATCAGCATGAAGCAGAGAAATACTACAAGTAAAATCTTTCTGCATGCGTAGAAACAATTCTCGACAAACATCAACTCGGGGACTTGCGATGACGACACGATTTTTATTTTCAAGAACATAGGCAACAATATTATAAATCATCTCTGTCTTGCCAGCACCAGTCACTGCATGAACAAGACTGTGTTTTTGATTTTTATAAGTCTTTAAAAGCTTTTCCGAGACCTCATTTTGATAAGGAGTCAGTTTTCCTGACCATTTCAAGACAGGAAAATCTACTTCTGATTTTTCTGAGGGAAAGTAATAGAGTTCTTTTCCTTCTTGGTTTCGACCAAAGACAATACACGCTCTACAATAATACTGACCATTCGGTAATTGCCAATCTTCCTCTATTCGACTATAACATCTTTTACATCTAAGTTTTTTATCAACCTTTATCATACTTTCTAATTTTACAGCCTCTGAGAGATAATCCACTGGTAACTGTTCTTTCGTAAATAGTCGTCCATAATATTCTTTAGGTATCATATCTTTCTATTCGAAAATATGTTTGAATTCACCTTTTTATGATAAAATTTTTTTATGGATTACAAAACAATTGCCAACGATGGAATCGTTGAAGAAGAAATCAAAAAATCTCGTTTTATTTGTCACTTGAAACGCATTAGCAATGAAGAAGAAGGAAGGGAGTATATCGCTCAGATTAAGAAAGAGCATCACAAGGCCAATCACTCTTGCTCTGCAATGATTGTCGGAGAAGATGGTCAAATTAAGCGTTCTAGTGATGACGGTGAACCTTCTGGAACTGCTGGAGTGCCCATGCTCACCGTTCTAGAAAAACAAGGACTTACCAATGTCGTAGCAGTTGTGACTCGCTATTTTGGTGGGATCAAGTTAGGTGCTGGTGGCCTTATTCGCGCTTACTCAGGTAGTGTTGCCCATGCAATCGAAGAAATTGGTCGAGTTGATGTCAAGGAATTAACTGGGCTAACCGTAGAGTTAACCTACTCTCAATATCAAGTCTTCTCCAATTTCCTTGAAAAAGAAGGGATCCAAGAATTTGATACAACTTTCCTATCCGATGTTTCTACAACCTTGTTTGTTGAAGAGTCTGAGATTGAAAGACTTGGTCAAGAGCTTACTGAATTCTATCAAGGAAAAGTAAATTATAAAAAATCCGGTAAGAAAATTGTTGAGATTCCTATCTGATAGTCAAACATTATCACAGTGATAAAGAAGATGTATTTTACAAGTTAGGTCTACCGTCGTATACTTAAAACCATCAATTAAAGATTAAGAGGATTTTGAATATGACAATTTATAATTCAATTACCGAACTTGTTGGAAGAACACCAATTATTAAACTTAATTCTATTGTCCCAGAAGGATCAGCAGATGTTTATGTTAAACTCGAAGCATTTAATCCTGGTTCTTCAGTTAAAGACCGTATTGCTCTTCGTATGATTGAAGATGCTGAAAAAGCTGGAATAATTAAACCTGGTAATACTATTATTGAACCAACTTCTGGTAATACAGGTATCGGTCTTGCTTGGGTTGGCGCTGCTAAAGGTTACAAGGTAGTCATCGTAATGCCTGACACAATGAGTGTTGAACGTCGTAAAATCATCCAAGCCTACGGTGCTGAACTTATTTTGACTCCTGGTAGCGAAGGAATGAAAGGTGCTATCGCTAAGGCTAAAGAAGTTGCTGCTGAGCGCGATGGTTGGGTGCCACTCCAATTTGCTAACCCTTCAAATCCAGCTGCCCATGCTGATACAACTGGTCAAGAGATTCTTGAAGACTTTGGGGCAGATGGTTTGGATGCATTCGTAGCTGGTATCGGTACCGGTGGTACTATTTCGGGTGTTTCTAAAACTCTGAAAGCTGCTAATCCAAACATCAAAGTTTATGGTATTGAAGCTGACGAATCTGCTGTCTTGAACGGTGATAAACCAGGACCACACAAAATTCAAGGTATCTCAACTGGCTTTATCCCTGACACATTGAATACAAAATCATATGATAGCGTTATACGTATTCCTTCTGATGAGGCTATCTCAACATCACGTACATTGGGTAGCAAGGAAGGTTTCCTAGCTGGTATCTCATCAGGTGCTGCTATTGCTGCTGCTCTTAAAGTTGCTGCTGAACTCGGCGAAGGTAAAAAAGTATTGACACTTTTGCCTGATAATGGTGAACGTTACCTTTCTACAACACTTTATGATTTCCAAAACTAACAAAAACAGAAGCTGACATTTAATGTTCTAGCTTCTGTTTTTATTGTTAAAAACTTATAGCCAGCTGTGCTGATCGTTCCAATAGAAAAACAACCCGTTGCTAATATACTGACCTATGGGAGTAGGACACCGAAATAAACTCGTTTAGTCTTGACTCCTTTTCTTATTAGTCTAATTCTTTTGCTTCTGTTTCAGCAATTTCAGTAACTGTAACCCCTGCTTCTACAAAAACTTCTTTAAGGTATTCTGGTTCTACATCCCCTTCAACTTGTAGTTCGACGCAAAGCATGGTATCAGTTTTTGGTGCAACAATTGTACGTTCAATGTTGAGATTTTCACTAGAAATGAGGTTAGCAATTTTTTCCAAAACATGTGGATTATCTGGCACTTCAAGTCCAATACGGATTCCGTCTTGACCATATCCTGAGATTTCCAAAAAAAGCATGGAATACATCTTTATCTGTAATAATTCCAGAAATTTGGTCATTATCTACTACTGGAAGAACTCCAACCTTGTTTTGAAGCATTATGCAGATAGCATCCTCAAGGCTAGCATATTTGGAAACAGTAAGGACATTTTTAATCATGATATCTCCTACTTTTGTCTTGTTAAGGAGATAGTTCATTTCATAAATTGATAAACTTGTTGCTTTTGATGGTGGAGCCTCCGCCATTGTACCTTCTGTAATAAGACCAACCAGTTTGTCGTGTTCAATTACTGGCAAACGACGCAAACCTTTATCACGTATAATGTCTGCAGCAGTTGCAACTGTTGTTTCTGGTGAGACGTAAACCACACGTTTTGTCATAAAATCTTTTACTGCTATGTTTCATTTTCCTCCGAATGATTTCTTACTTGTATTATACCACACTAGTTGTAACCGATTGCATTATTTTGCTGAAAAATTAGTACCTTACAATCAGTCTGAGACTATAGAAAAAACGCCCTTGGGCGCTTTTTCTTATCCTCCAAGATAGGCTTTACGAACTTCGTCTGATGCAAGAAGTTCTTTACCAGTACCTGAAAGAACCACTTTTCCAGTTTCAAGAACGTAACCACGATCCGCAATTGATAATGCCTTATTGGCATTTTGTTCAATCAAAAGAACTGTAGTTCCTTGCGCCTTGATGTCTTCAATAATATCAAAGATTTCTTGAATAAAGATTGGAGCAAGCCCCATTGAAGGTTCATCCAAAAGCAAAAGTTTCGGACGACTCATGAGGGCACGACCCATCGCTAGCATCTGTTGCTCACCACCAGAAAGTGTTGCAGCGTCTTGATTCTTACGTTCTTCTAGACGTGGGAAACGTTGGAAGACTTTTTTCAATAGAGCTGCATTTTCTTCTTTATTTGTATGAAGGAAAGCGCCCATTTCAAGATTTTCCATTACAGTTAATCCTGCAAAGACGTGACGTCCTTCAGGCACTTGAGCCAAACCTTCTGCAACAATCTTTCGAGCAGGTATTTTGTGAATTTCATTTCCAAGGTAAGAAATCGTTCCTTCAGTCGGACGAATAAGACCCGAGATTGTACGAAGAATAGATGTTTTACCTGCTCCATTGGCTCCGATAAGAGTTACAACTTCACCTTCATTAACTTCAAAACTAACGTTTTTAACAGCTTCGATAGATCCATATTTAATTGAGAGATTTTCAACTTTTAACATAGCCATTATGCTTCACCTCCCAAGTAAGCTTCGATAACACGCTTGTTATTCTTAATTTCATCAGGGGTTCCTTCTGCAATCAAGCGTCCATATTCTAAAACATAGATACGCTCAGTGACATCCATGACCAAACTCATATCGTGCTCAATCAAGATAATTGTAATACCGAAATCTTTTTGAATTTGACGAATATGAGCAGTCAACTCAGCTGTTTCTTGTGGGTTCATACCAGCAGCTGGTTCATCAAGGAAAAGAATTTTAGGTTCCGTTGCAAGCGCACGAACAATCTCCAAGTGACGTTGTTGTCCATAAGCCAAGTTTTTCGCAAGCGTATCTGCCTCACCATCCAAGTTAAAGATAGCCAAGAGCTTCATAGCTTTGTCTTTCAACTCTTCCTCACTTGAATAGTACTTAGGCAAGCGCAAAAGAGATGCAAAGAAATTTGAAGGTTGCTTATTTGATAAACCAACAAGAACATTTTCAAGTACAGTCATGTCTTTGAAAAGGCGGATATTTTGGAAAGTACGTGACAAACCGAGTGACGCAATCTTGTAAGGTGCTTTACCGTTGAGAACTATACCATCAAGCGTTACAGTCCCTTCACTTGGCTCATAGACACCAGTCAAAAGGTTGAACAAGGTTGTTTTACCAGCACCGTTTGGCCCTATTAGCCCAACCAACTCACCTTCATTGAGTTCCATTGAAACATCACCAACAGCAGTCAAACCACCAAAGTTTTTAGTTAAATTTTTAACTTCAAGAAGTGCCATTTTTATTTGCCCTCCTTAGATTTATTGAAGAATTTTGAGAGATAGAGTTCTTTTGTTCCAAGAAGCCCACCTGGACGGAAGAGCATTACAAGAATCAAAGCCAATGCGTAAATAATCATACGAAGGTTTGAAACGTTTTGGAGGAACATGTTGATAATACCAAGAACAACAGCAGCAATGATAGTACCTGTAATTGATCCAAGACCTCCAAGAACGGCAATGATAAGGTAATCAATTGATTTCATAATTGCGAAGTCTTTTGGCACAACAGTCCCGATATAGCTGACATAAAGTGAACCAGCAATCGCTGAAATCATGGCACCGATAACGAATATAATAACCTTCAGTTTTGTAACATTGACACCCATTGACTCTGCAGCAATTTCATCTTCACGAATAGTAATTGCTTGGCGACCAGTTGCTGAACGCAAGAAATTGAGTACCAAGATTGTAATAATAACCACAAAGAAATAGATGACAGGCCAGCTTGTATAAGGAAGAATTCCAGTCAAACCAGCGGCACCATTGGTCAATTCACCACCATTAACGATAATGATACGGATAATTTCAGCCATACCAAGAGTTGCAATGGCAAGATAGTCACCTTTCAAACGAAGGGTAGGTATACCAAAAATAAGGGCAACGACAGCTGCGATGATGACACCTACAACCATGGAGAGATAGAAACCATCATAAGTTGGCATCATGCCAGTGATGATAGCTGATGAGTACGCACCGATTGCCATGAAACCGGCTTGTCCTAGTGTAAATTGTCCGGAGAAACCAAGAACTAAGTTAGTACCAAGTCCCATAAGGATTGAAATCCCAATCCCCATTAAGATTTGGATGTAGTAAAGATTCATGATACCTGAAAGTTCAAGACCTTTCAAGATAAGGAAGAGTCCAATGATAAGACCAAACCAAATAAGGTTTACTTTTAGATTTTTCTTCATGTCTTACACCTTCTCTTTCACATTTTTACCAAGAATACCCGCTGGACGAAGCAATAGGATAACTATCAAGACACCATAAACGATGGCATCACGGTAGCTTGATAAACCAATTGCAGTTGACAAAGTTTCCAAAATACCAATAACAAAACCACCGAGTGCTGCACCAGGAATAATACCGATACCACCAAGAACAGCGGCAACAAAAGCTTTAATACCTGGAGTCATCCCCATAAGAGGTTCAATTGAGTTATAGTAAAGACCAATGAGGACACCGGCAGCCCCTGCAAGTGATGATCCAAGAGCAAAAGTGAAGCTAATCGTATTATTAACACTAATACCCATCAACTCCGCTGCATCGCTATCAACAGACACAGCACGCATAGCTTTACCCATCTTAGTCTTCTTAACGATCAATTGAAGAGCAACCATAAGCACAAGAGCAACTACCAAAATGAGCAATTGCACATTTGTAACAGAGATTGAACCAAGATGATAAGTATGCACCTTGATTGATTGTGGGAATGAACGTGTATCTGCACCTACAAAGTAAACCATGATGTACTCAAGAAAGAATGACACACCAATGGCCGTAATCAAGGCAGAAATACGTGTCGAATTACGGAGTGGGCGATAAGCCAAGAACTCGATAACAACCCCTAAAATGGCACATACAATCATGGAAAACACAAGGGCAATCCAGAAGTTCATCTTCAAGCTGTTAATCGCATAGTAACCAACGAAGGCACCTATCATGTAGATGTCTCCATGGGCAAAGTTAATCAATTTGATAATCCCATAAACCATAGTATAACCAAGGGCAAGTAGTGCATAGATACTACCCAAGATGATACCATTGACTAGTTGTTGTGGAAGTTGTTCAAAAAACATATATAACCAAACTTTCTAGTTTATTTTTAGTAAAGATAAGAGCTTATTTTTCAATTTCAACGGCTTCCGCTGAAACCTCTTCACCATTATCTCTTTTAACCATAAGAGCTGCTTTAATAGGGTTATGATCCTTGTCAATTGTCATTTTACCAGTAACCCCAACAAAGTTTTTCAGATTTGCTAAGTTATCAGCAATATCTACTGATGTTTTTGCACCTTTCGATGCTTCTGCAACCATATAAACAGAATCGTAGGCTAGAGCCGCAAACATATTTGGTTCAATTTTGTAAGCTTTCTCATATGCTTTAATGAAACCAGATGCCTTGTCAGAAAGAGCAACATTTGTTGAATATCCTGATACATAGTAGACATTTGAAGCATTCTTTTTACCTGCAAGCTCAGTAAATTTCTCATCACTGAATCCGTCAGGTCCTAAAATTGGTTTATCAATTCCAAGGTCACGTGCTTGTTTTGTAATAATACCAGTCTCAGTATAGTAACCAGGCATTACAACCGCATCATAATCTAGGTCTTTAAATTTAGTCAAAGCTGACTGATAGTCCTTGTCACCTGAAGCAAAGGTAGCTTCAGTAACGATTTGACCTTTATATTTACGCTTGAATTCATCCGCAATTCCCTTTGCATAATCCGAAGCATTATCATAGTAGAGAACTACTTTCTTAGCATTCAAATTATTGTAAGAATAAGCCGCCAAAACTTCACCTTGGTAGCTATCTTTAAAGGTTGTACGAAAAACAAATTTCTTAACTCCGTTAGCATCTACCGTAAGGTCATCCTGTGTACCAGAAGGTGTTATCAAAGGAACCCCTGTTTTTTGTGACACGAGGCTAGCAGCAGCAACGGCTCCTGATGTCGATGGACCAACGATAGCATTTACATTACTCTGAATAGCCAAGTTCGTTGAAGATGTTGAAGCCTCAGCATTTTCAGATTTATTATCTTTTGTGACGAGCTCTATCTTTTTGCCGTCAACGCCACCTGCTTTGTTAATTTCATCAACAGCCAACTTAATACCATTCTGCTCAGACTTACCATAGGCCGCAACAGCACCTGTCAACTCCATGTTAACACCAATTTTGATTGTATCCCCAATCTTAGTACCTTTGGCATTAGCAGTCACATCAGGTGACTTGCCACAGGCAACCAAAAAAATGGAGGCAAAAAAGGCTAGCACAATAAGTGTGATCTTTTTATACATAAGATTTCTCCTTAATATTTTCTTAAAAAAGTCTACCTTATAGGTTACAGAATTATCAGAAAATTGTCAATCATATACAATTATGTTTTATCCCTGGTAATCGATTACATTGCTTTTAAACTAACGTTTAAGTTAAGAAAAAAACTTTTCTCCTAGCTAAAGAGAAAAGTTTTTTAAATGTTCAGGGACCGAGGTGTCGTAACGTTCCAGACTACCTACAAAATCCATATCAATATCAGAATAATAAGAAGGGAGAACTTTTTTGACTGCCTTCATTCCTTCAAGCTCTGTCAAGATGTCCTCAACCCTGTCTTGATCTACATAAAGGTGCACATAACGCATCTTATAAGAATGGTAGACAACATCGCCAAACTTGGCAATTTTACGTAAGTCTCTATTATAGTATAAATAAACAATAATACCTTGGCGCTTAATCACGACTCCTCTCCTCCTTTATGTTAGTGCCACCCTTTTTATGATGAGGTTTATGAGGGGCAAGAGGTAGGCCAGTATCAATGAAAATCTGATTTGAGATAGCTTGAGCAACCTCCTCTCCAAGTGAAGCTAGTATTATCTGCAAATCGAACTCCGCCTGACGATAGCCTATAACCACCTCGTTTAGATCAATTTGGCGCTTCATTCGTAAAACCTGACGTTTCAAGTCTCTCACATCTGCTCTAAAAGCCTCATACCCCTTAGCTTTATCATAACTTTCCTTTAATTCCTGAAATTCCAAGAGTAGCTCTTGAAGTTCTCTGGCATTTTTGAATCTCTGCTGTTTTAAACGGTAATTCTCTACTTCTGGCAATCTTAAAAAATGTAAAACAAGACTGTCTATTGCTTGATCAATAGCAAGTAGCTCCTCATTGATTATTAACATGTTTCCTATTATAACACAAAAAGCCAGATGAAACGGTTCTTATATAAACCGATTAGCATCTGACTTTTATCTTAGATAAGCTAGACTTATTTTAATTGGTTGTTGGTCATGATTTCATCAATGAAGCCATATTCAAGTGTTTCTTGGGCACTCATCCAATTATCACGTTCAGCATCGACATGAACCTTTTCAATTGGCTGACCAGAATTATCAGCCAAGATTTGCTCCAAGTTATTACGAGTCTTGAGCAAGTGTTCAGCAGCGATAGCCATATCTGTTTGTTGAGTACCACCACCAGTACCACCCATTGGTTGGTGAATCATGTATTCTGCATTTGGCAACATGAAACGTTTACCTTTGGTACCGCTTGAAGCGATAATTGTACCCATTGATGCTGCCATCCCCATAACGATGGTTTGAACATCAGACTTGATGAAGTTCATTGTATCAACAATGGCAAGGCCTGCTGAAACTGACCCACCAGGTGTATTAACATACAGATAGATATCTTTTGTATTGTCTTGAGCATCCAAGAACAAGAGTTGAGCGATAATTGAGTTTGCCATATTATCTTCTATAGGACCTGTTAACATGATAATACGATCCTTGAGCAAACGTGAGTAAATGTCATAAGAACGTTCACCACGTGATGTTTGTTCAATAACTACCGGAATCATATGAATTCTCCTTTTAATATTGTCTTGATGTTATTATATGATTTTAGTCAAATTAGGTCAAATAAAAAGTATATTCCTTATCACTCATTTAAAAAGAGTGCTAAATAAGCAAAAAAGGGAAAATTTCCCTTTTCAACTTATTTTGTACCAAACAGACGGTCACCTGCATCTCCAAGACCTGGAACAATATAGCCATTCTCATTAAGTCTCTCATCCAAAGATGCTGTGTATATATCAATATCTGGGTGAGCATCTTGCAATTTTTTTACACCTTCTGGTGCGGCAACTAAACATACAAACTTGATATTAGCTGCTCCACGTTTTTTAAGTGAATCCACCGCCAAAATTGCTGAACCACCAGTTGCAAGCATTGGGTCCATTACAAAAATCTGACGTTGATCAATATCTTCTGGCAATTTAACCAAGTACTCAACTGGCTCAAGTGTTTCTTCATCACGGTACATACCAATATGACCAACTTTTGCTGCAGGTACGAGGCTAAGGAAACCATCTACCATACCAATACCCGCACGAAGGATTGGAACAATTGCCAATTTTTTACCAGAAAGTTGTTTTTGAACTGTTTTTATAATTGGTGTTTGAATTTCAACCTCTTCAAGAGGAAGATCACGCGATACTTCATAACCCATAAGCATAGCGATTTCATTAACCAACTCACGGAAGTCCTTGGTAGACGTATCCTCACGACGTAAGATTGACAGTTTATGTTGAATCAATGGATGTGAAATAACTTGAAATTTACCCATAATAGTTTCTTCCTTTGCTTTATATTCACTCTATTATATCAAAAACACAAGAAAAACGCTTGCTTTACTTGCAAACGTTTTTGGAAAGGATCCAATTTTATTTTTTAGACAGATGAATCTTACCTGTTACTAAACCATAGCCAAGAAGTGCCGAGCTACCAATAGCCGCAAAGATAGCTGCCAAGATTGACAGTTGACAGCAACTTTAATGTGGTTGTCTTTACTTGTCTCATCAGACTTAGCTGATTTTGGAGTTTCTGTATCAGTAACTACCTTTTCTTCAATAGCATCACTGGAATAGATGGTCCAATTGAAACAATAGCTTCTGGTACTGTTGTCGCAATCTCTGTAGCTTGAGATACTTGACGACGGTCACCGACAGAACCCTCTGTTGAAAGTTTCACAGGAACCTCTACCTGATAATCATCTGATGAATTATTATCATTAGCTGAGCGGTCTACGAACTGGAAAACCTGTATTCGTCGGTGTTTCTGCTTTATCTTCTTTATCAGGTGATGGCTGATTATTATCTGCTGATTTAGAAGTCTTATCATCAGTAGAATGGTTTCCACCTGTTGGATTTACTGGAACTTCGAAGACGGTCTCAGACATCTGATATCGTCTAAGTAAAGTCTCAAAAGAAGAGTCTGCCTCAAATTTAAAGTGATGCCATTTGCATCACTTTTCTTATTTTCCAAAGACAGAAACCAAACGTTTCACACCTTCAGCAACAACTTTAGTTGGCGTAGCTACGTTAAATCGGAAATGTTTTTCTCCTTCGGAACCAAAAGTAATACCGTTATTTAGCACTACCTTCGCTTCTTCTTTAAGCAAACGTCCAAGTTCATTGTGATCTTGATCATAGGCTGAAAAATCAAGCCAGACCAAATAAGTGCCCTCAGGTTTCATAACTTCGATATTAGTCTTTTCACTAAGTTCCTTAGTTAAAAGGTCAATATTAGTTTCAAGAACTGTCTTCAATTCCTCTAACCAAGGTTGACCGTAGGTAAAGGCAGCTTGTGTTGTAATCAAACCAATAGTTGGAATTTCGTTTTGATTATTAGCCAATTGTTTTTGTTTAAAGGATTTACGCAAGTCTTCATTTTCAATAATGGTGAAACTGTTTTTGGTACCAGCAATATTAAAGGTTTTAGTCGCCGAACTAAGCACCAGGGTAAAATCCTTATAAGCGTTTGAAATCGTATTTAGAGAGATATGCTTATTCCCATATAAGGCCAAGTCTTGATGGATTTCATCAGATACCAAGAGAACACCATGTTTCTGGCAAAGGTCTGCTACCATGGTCAATTCTTCCTTAGTCCAGACACGACCACCTGGATTATGTGGACTACAGAAGACATAGAGTTTAACATCATTGTCTACGATATCACGTTCCAATTGCTCAAAATCAATTTCAAAATGCCCGTTAACCTTAACAAGACTATTCTCAATCAACTTGCGATTATTCAAGCGAACAGAACGAGCAAAAGATGGATAAACTGGTGTGTTGATAAGGACAGCATCGTCTTCTTTGGTAAAGGACTGAATAGCTGTTGAAATAGCTGGGACAACCCCTTCAATAAGGACAATACTCGCCTTATCAACTGAATAGCCATGTTGATTTTTTTCCCAATCTATGATGGATTGGTAGAGCTCATCACTTGGATAAGGGTAACCAAAGATATGCGTTTCAGCATAGTTAATCACCGCATCTCTAATTTCAGGAACAGGTAAGAAGTCCATATCAGCAACCCAAAGCTCAAGTAGTTCAGGATCACTTTCAGCTTCATGCCATTTCATAGTGTTTTGATTTAAGCGATTTGGTTGTGTTGTAAAATCATAACGTGTCATAGATAACTCCTTAAAGACTAAGGGCATTTTCCAAGTCAGCAATCAAATCCTCTGCTGCTTCAATACCAATTGAAAGACGAAGCAAGTCATCCGTTAATCCATACGAAGCACGTACTTCACTTGGAATATCTGCGTGAGTTTGTGTTGCTGGGTAAGTAATCAAACTTTCAACACCACCCAGACTCTCCGCAAAGGTAAAGACCTTAAGAGTATTGATAATAGTTGGAATCTTATCTTGGTTAGCCACTTTGAAGGAAATCATCCCACCCTTACCTGGGTAGAGAACCTCTTTAACAGCTGGGGACTTTTCTAAGAACGCCACAACTTCTTTAGCATTAGCCGTTGATGCCTCCATACGAAGTTTTAGGGTCTTAAGTCCACGCATGAGCATATAGCTATCAAATGGGGACAAGTTCGGACCAGTCGTATTGAGGTTATAATAAAGTTTATCGTAGAATTCTGGATTGCTAGTCACAACAACACCAGCTAAAACATCATTATGCCCTGATAGGTATTTAGTAGCTGAATGTACAACGATATCAGCACCTTGAGTAATCGGGGTTTGGTAGATTGGGCTATAGAAAGTATTATCAACAATAACCACCGCACCCTTTTCATGGGCAGTCTGAGCTACTTTCTCAATATCAAACTCAATCATAAGTGGGTTTGTCGGTGTTTCAATGTAGACAATATCGGTATCTTCTGCAATAGACGCAATCATCTCATCTTCTGTATTGGTGTATTCAAAGAAGAAACGTCCTTCTTTTTCTTTATCGTTGAACCAACGGAAAGAACCTCCATAAAGGTCACGGGCAGCAACAACCTTGCTACCTACAGGGAAAATTTCAAAGGCCAAAACAATAGCGCTCATCCCTGAACTTGTCGCAATAGCATAATCCGCTTTTTCAATAGCTGCTAGCGTTTTTTCCACTGTTGCACGCGTTGGATTTTTAGTTCGTGTATAGTCAAAACCAGTAGACTGTCCGAATTCTGGATGTTGGTAAGTTGTTGAAAAATGAATCGGTGAAGCTAAAGCTCCTGTTGCTTCATCAGAATTGATTCCTGCATGTGCCAAAATAGTTTCTAATTGATAATCTTGTGTCATATTGCACCCTATCTACATGATAAAATAGATATTCTCCATATCTATGCCCTCTATTTTATCACTATTTTCTGAAAAGAATGGAAAGTTCATCATACGAATTCTTGATAGTTAGATATAGTTTATTACTATAACCTCAAAATATAGAACAGACAAACTTTCTGAGATGATTAAAAGTGACTTTTCAGACACCGAAAAAGCCTGAAATTTAAAAGTTCCAGGCTTTTTGAGATGACTAATGTCCTTACTCTCCTAAGAAAGACATAGATCAAAATTTTTTTCTTAAATCTAAGGTAAACCACTGACTTACTTTTTATCAAATAAGCGATATCTGATTTCTTCCAAAGTCATAATAACAAATGGACAAGCAAGTAAATAGAGCCAATCATCAAGTCCAATTGGGGCTGTGTTAAATAGCGTGTGGAAAAGAGGTACATAGGACAAGATAATAAAGAGAACAATTTCTAGAACAATTCCTAGGCTAATAATCCTATTAGTAAAATGTTTAACTTGGAATATAGAGCCCCTGCCCTTACGACTATTCATAACCATACCAATCTGAGTAAAGATAATAGCTCCCAAAGTCATGGTGGTCGCCTCCCGGTAGAGGGGCCCTGAGCTAGCCAGATGGTTCAAATTTCCTTGATTTACCCAATAATTAAGTAAGAAAGCACCCATAGCCAAGGCTGCTTCAATCAATCTATACCAGACAAAAGCTTTAAGCAACAGTTGGCGATTGAGTAAGCGGCCCAATAAACGTCTTGGTGGCTTGTCCATCACTCCTTCTTCAGGTGATTCAACCCCCAATCCCAAAGCAGGTACCATATCTGTTCCCAAGTCAATAGCTAGGATTTGCATAACGGTTAAAGGAAGAGGAATGCGCCCCAAAGAGAACAAGAAGTTGAAAAGAAAAACCAAGCCACATGACTTGGTTTCAAATACTATTTAATATGTAATTTAGCTCGTAATCTACCTGCTCGTGCGCCAAGCAATTGATCAGCCATATGTGTCACAAGAGCAAGCACTCCATAGACCAAAACGCCAAGACCTCCTCCAATCACTAAGTAAATCACACTACCCATACGACTTGTTGGAGATAGGACAAATTGGAATAACCAATAGAAAACAGCAACTGGAATAACCATGAGCATTGTAATAATACAAATGAGTAGAGCTTTTCTAAAGACTATCTTACGACTAAAGTGAGTAACTGTGTGAAGGCGATTATACATCAAAGCAATAGGAACTCCTAACCCAATGGCTGTTGAAATAACCGGACCGAGGGCTCCTAAAAAAATAATCAACGGTAGCTGTAGAATGGCCTTAATCAGCACCCCAATCGCAAAATAATTGATAGCTTTACGGGTCTCAAAGATAGCCTGAAGCATTGGTGCTAAAACACTATACAAAGCTAAGAAAATCACTTGAATCAAACTAGCTACGAAGAGTAAAAGAGCCTGACTGTCTGGTGCTCCATAAAAGACAGTGTATAATGGCTTGGCCAAAATCACAGAACCCGCAATGGCTGGTATAATAAAGAGCAAAAGTAACTGGAGATTATTAATAATGAGTTTGGCTGCTCCCCCAAGGTCCTTTTTAACCATATTTTCTGTCAGAAGTGGGATGCCGACCCCAGCAATAGAAATAGCAACGGCAATCAAAATCATAGTAATCTTACTTGGGTTTGAAGACAAATAAGCATAGAGAACCTGAAGCTGACTATTACTATAGCTTGTAAACCTCTCCATAGTACGGATAAAAGTCCATTGATCAATCAACTGGAAAAGTTGAACCGCTGATCCAGTAATAATGAAGGGAATGGCTTCCTTAAATGTCTCAATAACAATTGCAGTTGGATTGATATTAGGATGAACGGCCTGCTTACCAAAAAGGCTCTTGAGCTTGCCTTCTTTCCAAAGATAGAAGAAAAGTACCCCATAACTAGCCAACATACCGATGAAAGCAGCAAAAGTCGATTGGACAACTGCAGTCACATAGTCACCTGTACCAATTTTCATGATGAAGAAAGTCGCCAACAGCATCCAAATGACACGGATAATCTGCTCCGCAATCTGACTTAGGGCATAAGGCTTCATGTTGTTAAAGCCCTGGAAAAAGCCTCGTAAAACAGACATCGATGGAAAAATGACAACCGCCCAAGAAAGGCTGCGCATTACTCGAACCAGGTCTTCGTCTCCCCCAGAAAGATATGACATCCACGGAGAAGCAAAATACATGAAAACACCAAAAATTAGTCCAAGCCCAATCATATAATACAAGATACGTTTGAGTAAGAAGAAACTCGTTTCCATCTTTCCAAGTGTGTTATATTTTGATACCTGCTTGGCAATGGCAACTGGAATCCCTGCTGTCGAAATCAAAAGGAAAAGGGCATAAATATTATATCCCTGACCAAAGAGAGCATTGGCTTGGTCACCCTGTTTGCCCATCCAAGCATACCAAGGAATAATATAGAGTGCCCCTAAGAGACGACTGATAATATTGGATGCTGTCATCCATGCCGTCCCTCTTAGCATTTGCTGCTGCTGCGTGTCAGTTTTAGTTTCAGTCATAATTCTCTTTCTAGATAATAAAATACAATCTAGTTAATTATAAACTTTTGGCTCTGACTTGTAAAACAAGAACATTAAGGCTAAAATAGGAACTATGATTACTATTGAACAAGTTCTAGAGGTTCTCAAAAAGGACCATAATTTTAGAGATATTATCAACCAAGAGCACTACTACTATTCATGGACTGGGGTGACTTTTGATCATCTTTCTTACGACAGTCGTGATATCACACCATCTACCCTATTTTTTGCCAAGGGAGCTGGCTTCAAACTTGAGTTTTTGGAGAGTGCTGTCCAGGCTGGATTAGGCTTCTACGTGGCTGAAAAAGATTACCAAGTAGGAATCCCTGCAATTCTCGTTTCAGATATCAAGCAAGCCATGAGTCTCGTTGCTCAGGCCTTCTACCAATACCCTCAAGACAAACTAAAACTACTAGCCTTTACTGGTACAAAAGGGAAGACAACAGCGTCTTACTTTGCCTTTAACATACTTAAGCAAAGTCATAAGCCCGCCTTGCTCTCAACCATGAACACGACACTAGACGGAAAAACCTTCTTCAAATCTAACTTAACTACACCTGAAAGTTTGGACCTTTTCCATATGATGGCTGAAGCTGTATCTAACGGCATGACCCACCTGATTATGGAAGTTTCAAGTCAGGCCTATCTAACCAAGCGTGTCTATGGTTTGACCTTTGATGTAGGTGTCTTTCTTAACATCAGTCCAGACCACATCGGACCTATTGAACACCCAACCTTTGAAGACTACTTCTACCACAAGCGTCTCCTCTTGAAAAATAGTCAAGCAGTTATTGTCAATAGTGGTATGAATCACTTCGATTTTGTTGCTGAAGAAGTCGCTGATAAAGACCACGACTTCTATGGTAAGAACTCTGAAAATACCGTTAAACATAGCTCAGGTTTTAGCTTTAAAGCCAAAGGTAAACTAGCTGGTGATTACGATATCCAACTCATTGGTGACTTTAATCAGGATAACGCCATGGCTGCTGGTTTAGCCTGCCTACGTCTTGGAGCCAGTCTTGAAGATATTAAAAAAGGAATTGCTCAAACCTCTGTTCCAGGCCGTATGGAAATTCTCACTCAGGCAAATGGTGCTAAGGTATTCGTCGACTATGCTCACAATGGTGACAGCCTAGACAAGCTCTTGCAAGTCGTAACTGACCACCAAAAAGGTAAGATTACTTTAATTCTAGGAGCTCCTGGGAATAAGGGCGAGAGCCGTCGTCAAGACTTTGGTCACGTCCTCAACACTTACCCCGAAATAAATGTCATCTTGTCTACTGATGACCCTAACAAGGAAGACCCCCTTACCATCTGTCAAGAAATTGCTAGTCATATCAATCGTAAGATTCGTATCATTGTCGATCGAGAGGAAGCCATCAAAACAGCCATGTCTGAAACCACAGGATCAAGCGATGCCCTTGTTATCGCCGGTAAGGGAGCTGATGCCTTTCAAATTGTGAATGGTAAACGCACTGATTATGCTGGTGATATTGAAGTCGCTAAGAAATATTTGTAAACAAATAACTCAAAAAGCCAATTGAGATGATGATTTTCATCTCAATTGGCTTTTTTTGCTATCGAAACACTAGTCTTTACCTAGTATCTTCTTAAAAACATCATAGAAGGGATTGAGGGTCTTATCAAATGAACCAACAAGCGTCTCTAATTGTCCGCCAAACTGACGCTTAAAATTAAAGTTTCCTTTGCCAGAACTAGCTGCCTCAGTTTCAATAGTACCGTAAAAGTTAAAACGCTTTTTAGACTTACTTTTAGCATATTTTAGCATCTCCCAATGAAGCAAAACCGCTCCACCGAAATTAAGGTAGGCTTCATCATTACCCCCGTAAAAGCTGACAATTTCTGGACCATAATCCATGAAAAGATAAGCTGAAAGCGGTAATTTGTCAGTCTTGATTTGGTAAGACTTGAATTGTTCTAACCGCTTATAGTAGCTTCTCAATTGATCCTCCGCATCTGCTATTTGACCCTTGGTACGTTTTTTCTGAGGACCTTCTTTTAAATCCTGAATTTTGGCTTCAAAAGACTGAATATTCTCATCAAGATAAGCTAGATAAGCTGGACAATCCAAATAAGCTAACATAAACTTGGCAGATTTGCCAAAACATTTTTTTAGATTTTGAAAATAAACTAGCGGATGAACAGAAAATGGTAGTGTAAAATAAGTTGTGTAAACACAAAAAGGAATAAATCCGTTATAGTAGAGTTGCAAAACATTACTAGAAAGAGATTTATTCCTATGACTCAGTTTACCACAGAACTACTTAACTTCCTAGCCCAAAAGCAAGATATTGATGAATTTTTCCGTACTTCTCTTGAAACAGCAATGAATGATCTGCTTCAAGCAGAGTTATCAGCCTTTTTAGGGTATGAACCTTACGATAAATTAGGCTATAATTCTGGGAATAGTCGTAACGGAAGCTATGCACGGAAATTCGAAACCAAATATGGGACTGTTCAGTTGAGTATTCCTAGAGATCGTAATGGGAACTTTAGTCCAGCTTTGCTTCCCGCTTATGGACGTCGAGATGACCACTTGGAAGAGATGGTTATCAAACTCTATCAAACCGGTGTAACGACTCGAGAAATTAGTGATATCATCGAGCGAATGTATGGTCATCACTATAGTCCTGCCACAATTTCTAATATCTCAAAAGCAACTCAGGAGAATGTCGCTACTTTTCATGAGCGAAGCTTAGAAGCCAATTACTCTGTTTTATTTCTTGACGGAACCTATCTCCCCTTAAGACGTGGAACCGTTAGTAAAGAATGTATTCATATCGCACTTGGCATTACACCAGAAGGACAGAAGGCTGTTCTTGGATATGAAATCGCCCCAAATGAAAACAATGCTTCTTGGTCCACCCTGTTAGACAAGCTTCAAAACCAAGGAATCCAACAGGTTTCTCTTGTAGTGACCGATGGCTTCAAGGGGCTTGAACAGATTATCAATCAGGCTTACCCATTAGCTAAACAACAACGTTGCTTAATTCATATTAGTCGAAATCTAGCTAGTAAAGTGAAACGAGCAGATAGAGCGGTTATTCTGGAGCAATTTAAAACGATTTATCGTGCTGAAAATTTAGAAATGGCAGTGCAAATTTTAGAGAACTTTATCGCCGAATGGAAACCAAAGTATAGGAAAGTCATGGAAAGTCTGGAGAATACGGATAATCTTTTAACTTTTTATCAGTTTCCCTACCAGATTTGGCATAGCATTTATTCGACAAACCTCATTGAGTCTCTTAACAAAGAAATCAAACGTCAAACGAAAAAGAAGGTTCTTTTTCCTAACGAGGAGGCTCTGGAACGTTATTTAGTTACCCTGTTTGAAGATTATAATTTCAAGCAAAATCAACGCATCCATAAAGGGTTTGGCCAATGTGCTGACACACTTGAAAGCTTATTTGATTAACATTCTTCAACTCTACTTGAGTGTTTACACATAATTATTGACAGTATCCAGAAAATCCCTTTCGCTCTGCTGTTCGACTTAAAATATCGTAGAACTGGTCAAGTTGATGCTCATCAAGTTCTTCAGTCTTGACATTCAGAGCAGTGAATTTTTTGAGGTCTCGCTTCAATGATGGAGAAAAGGCAGCAAGGATTTCATCAGAACTAGCAAAACTTTCTATTGATTTTACGAACATCTGGTTAACCACAAGAGATTGTTCCGAATCTAGAGAGTGTTCAAAACCTAATGTTTCAAATACCTCTAGCACATCACTGGCCTTATCCACTTCAATATTTTCAAGTTTTTCATTTCTAATAAGATTTGTCAGATAAGGGTGTATAGAAAGTGTGGCAATATTTTTCTTTCTTAAATAAAGTATTAAAGCTTCGAGTATCTCTCTGTCAAACCAGCAAGAGGAGTGGTAATCTAGCAGGGGTCCATGTAACAAGAGGGCCTTTTTAAATACACGAAAGCTTTTCTTATAAACGACTATTGCTTGTGCTACCCTTAAGCCATCTCTTTCAAAAACCAGAGCTTCTACCTTTTCTATATGGTCTTGACTTTCCTGAAGCTTAGCCATCTCAGCAGACTGCAGAAAATTAGCACACTTTTCATTTAGCTGTGTGTTTCGATAATCATCAAAACTAACACTTTTAACAAAAATAGACATTACTATCATCCCTTTCTGTTTCATCCTATATCCCACATTTCCCTAAATCATTAAATACTTTTAATGATGGAAAATTTTTCCAAACCAAGAGGGGTATTGGGTGATCATGAACATTACTCACATATAATGAGAAAAACTAGTTGAATTATTAAAAATATAAACATCATTATATACAAAATTACCACTTTTGTTAAGAATTTTGCGATATTTTTTGAAACCTACACGACTTTTCATTTGATTATAAAAAGTCCTTCCACTTGAATGTGGAAGAACCTTTCTTCATTGATACTTACCTATAACGTCTCAATTGAGGTGGGGTATAAGACTGAACAAAGGCCTCAATTTCAGAAAAATCATCCGTAAAGAGAAATTTTGCAGCCGTTTCAGTCTCTAAAAAATCAAGAGCAACCAATGGTATCTAACATGGCCTTCATGGCATCGTAATAGCCGTTGAGATTAAAGAAAACACAGGGTTTGTCCAACTTACCCACACGAGCAGCAGCAATAGCTTCTGAGATTTCTTCAAGGATTCCAAGACCTCCTGGAAGGGCGATAAATACTCACCTTGCTCTAACATGGCAGTCTTACGCTCTGCCATCGTTTCTACTATAGTCATTGAGGTCAATCCCTCATAAGCAATTTCCCTATCTTTGAGAAACTGTGGCATGATACCATGAGCCTGACCTCCATATTCCAAAACCGTATCACCCAGAACTCCCATAAGTCCCATCTTACTGCCACCATAAACTAGGATAAGACTATTTTTAGCAATCCATCTCCCCAAGGCAATCGTTGCTTCTTTAAAGCTAGGATTGTCACCCATATTAGCTCCCAAATAGACTGTTACTTTCATCGAAGTCCTCTTCTTATTCTATTATAACGCAAAAATTCCTGCCATAACTGACAGGAGTTTTCGCTTAGTCTTTACGCTCCAAATTACGAAGCATCTCATCAATTTTATTACCGTATTCGATAGACTCATCCTTTATAAAGATCAAATCTGGAATCTTATACATAGTCAGATTTTTACCAAGTTCTCGCTTAATGGTACCTGTCGCTTTTTCAAGACCAGTTTGCGCTTTTTGGTTGTCTGACGCTAAAGTAGAGTGAATGGTATAGAAAACCTTAGCCGCCGACAAATCACCAAGCATTTGAACATCCGTGATGGTTACATTTTGAACACGTGGATCACGAACCTTCTTTTGAAGAATTTCGTTGACTTCACGTTTGATTTCCATTCCAACACGATCTACACGAAATGAATTTCCCATAATCTTATCCTTTCTTTTTTATAATGGAACAAAAGCCAGGCAGATGACCCAGCTTTGTCCCCTAAATAAGCTTCCTTAGAAATATGACGTGATTACCGTTTGATTTCTTCCATGATGTAAGCTTCGATAACGTCATCAACTTTAATATCGTTATAGTTTTCAATCGTCAAACCACCCTCTTGAGCGTTTCCGACTTCTTTAACGTCATCTTTATAGTGTTTCAAGCTTGCCAATTTACCATCAAAAATAACGACACCATCACGAATGACACGGGCACTTGAATCACGAGTGATTTTACCATTAGTAACCATGAATCCACCGATTGTTCCGACTTTAGAAACTTTGAAGGTTTCACGGATAACTGCTTCACCAATGATTTTTTCTTCAAATTCAGGATCAAGCATCCCTTTCATGGCATCTTCGATTTCTTCGATAACCTTATAGATGATGCTATGAAGGCGAATTTCAACTTCATCAGTTTCCGCTTGTTGACGCGCCTGTGGTGTAGGACGAACGTTAAATCCGATAACAACAGCATCTGAGGCTTCGGCAAGCGTAATATCAGATTCGTTAATAGCACCTACTGCTGAGTGAACAACATTTACACGAACCCCCTCAACATCAATCTTAAGAAGAGATGCTGCCAAGGCTTCAACTGAACCTTGTACGTCAGCCTTGATAATAACATTAACAGTTTTCATTTCACCAGCTTTAAGGGTATCAAAGAGGTTATCAAGACTAACACGGTGTGTTTGTTGACGTTGTTTCATAAGAGCACGTTTTGCACGCTCTTCGCCAGCAGCACGAGCTGCCTTTTCATCTTCATAAACCGCAAAATGGTCACCAGCCATTGGTGCTTCATTCAAACCAGTAATTGAAACTGGTGCTGATGGTCCTGCAGTCTTAATGCGACGACCAAGGTCATTGGTCATAGCACGAACACGTCCGAAAGTGTTACCAACAACGATTGGATCTTGAACATTCAAAGTACCTTGTTGTACAAGAAGGGTAGCAACCGCACCTTTACCTTTATCCAAGCGAGCTTCGATAACAGTGCCGATGGCTCGAACTGTTGGATCAGCCTTAAGTTCTTCAACTTCTGCGACAAGAAGAATAGTTTCAAGTAATTCTTCAATGTTTTGACCAAATTTCGCTGAAATCTCAACGAATTCGCTATCACCACCCCAAGCTGTTGAGATAACGCCATGCTCTGCTAATTCACCGATAACACGTTCTGGGTTCGCATCTGGTTTATCAATCTTGTTAATCGCAACAATGATTGGAACACCCGCAGCTTTAGAGTGGTTGATGGCTTCAATCGTTTGTGGCATAACACCATCATCCGCAGCTACAATCAAGACAGTAATATCTGTAACAGAGGCACCGCGAGCACGCATAGATGTAAAGGCCGCGTGTCCAGGGGTATCAAGGAAGGTAATCTTCTTACCAGCCTCTTCAATTTGGTAGGCACCAATGTGCTGTGTGATACCACCTGCTTCACCTGTAGCAACACGAGAATTACGAAGAGTATCAAGAAGGGTTGTTTTACCGTGGTCAACGTGTCCCATGATAGTAACAACTGGTGCGCGCTCTACCATAGCATCTTTATTGAGGTAATCTTCATCAACAAAGAAACGTTCGATATCAGCATTATCGACCTCTTCTTTTTTGGTTGCCTCAATACCATAGTCAACCATCAACAACTCAATTGTATCGCCATCAAGAGATTGGTTTTGAGTTGCCATAACACCCATCATGAAGAGTTTCTTAACGATTTCAGCTGGCTCACGTTTAATACGTTTTGCGATTTCTGCAACCGTCATACCTTCTGTGTATTCAAATTCTTTTGGTAATTCATGGAATTTACGCTCTGTTACTAGTTTCGGAGCTGAATTACCACGGTTATTTTTACCTTTTTTATTTTTGTTTTTATTCCAATTACTATTTCGTTGATTTCTCACTTGGTTTTGATTATTCCACTTATTATTTCTAGTTTGCTTTGGTCCATCTTCATTCACGCGATGATTATCACGTGATTTATTTGGACGTACTTTTTTACGACGTGTATCTTGTACTTGTGCAGTTGGAGCTGATTGGGGAGCCACTGGTGCTGGTTTTGGAGCTGGCTTAGTTTCAGCAGCGGCCTTTTGAACTGCTACTTCAGCTTGTTGTTTTTCTTTTCTTGCCTTTTCCTGTTCTTTTGCACGGCGTTGCTCTGCAGCTTTTTCTTCACGGAAACGTGTTTCACTTTGACGTGAATACTCTGCGTTTTGCTCTGCCTTCAAGGCTGCTGCACGCGCTTTTAAGTCAATGCGCGGACCTGCCTGATTATTTCGAGCATTATCTCTACGGTTATTTTGATTCTGATCATTACGCAGTTTCCCTTGGAAATTACGGTCATGATTAGTACTGTTATCGCGATTTCCTTTGTTATGGTCCCCTTGACCATTTCCTTTTTGATTGCGACGATCATTATTGTGACGCTTACCTTGATCGTTTCCTTGTTGATTTCGGTTACGGTTATCTCGTCCCCCACCGTTTTTACGACGTTCTGCTTCTGCCTTGGCACGTGCTTCTCGTTCGGCCTTAAAATTACGGCTTTTCGGTTTTTTCAGAGCCACAGAGGCTTCTTTGACTTCAGCCTTTGATGTTTCTTTAGCAGGAGCTGATTTTGCAACAGATGCCTTATCAACCTTAGGCTCTACCTTCTCCTCTTTAGGGGTTGGTGTCGCTTTAGGTGCTGGCTTACTTTCATCCTTGGCTGTACCCGCTTTTAAACTTGAAGTGATACGATTAGCATCTGCTTCTTCAACTGATGAGGAGTGGCTCTTAACAGAAAGGCCTAGTTCCTGAGCTTTCGCAACAATAACCTTGCTTTCTACACCAACCTCTTTTGCGATTTCATATAATCGTTTCTTTGACACGTGATGTCCTCCTATTCTTTATTCCATAAGAGTCCTCATTTTCTTTGAAAATCCAGCATCTACTACAGCAACCGTTTTCCTTGGTTTACCAATAGCCATGCTTAATTCCAGTGCGTTAAACACTGTGGAGACTTCTATATTATAGTAGTTACATTTATCAGTCGTCTTTTTAGTCACGTTACTACCAGCATCATTGGCAAGAAAAACTAGTCTCGCCTGCCCTGATTGAACTGCCTTGATGACAAGTTCTTCACCAGAAATAAGCTTCCCAGCTCTTTGTGCTAGTCCCAACATATTTGACAATTTTTCTGTGTTATTCAAGACCTAATTCTCTTCTTTTGACCTTGTGATCCACATAAGCAATGAGTTCATCGTAAAAACTTTCGGGAACATCCATGGAAAAACTATGGTTGAAAACTTGTTTCTTTTTAGCTTGTAGGGCTTCCTCATTATCCAATTTAATGTAGGCGCCTCGCCCATTTTTCTTTCCTGTTGGATCGATGAAAATTTCACCATCTTTAGTTTTCACAATGCGGAGCAAATCACGTTTATCGATGATTTCTCCTGAGACAACTGATTTTCGTAAAGGTATTTTTCGTGTTTTAGCCATCAAACACCTCTATTTTCTTCTTATTCTGCTTCTGGTGCTTCTTCCGTTGTTACATCTACAGGTGTAGCTTCTGCAACGATTTCTTCGACAACTTCATCTACTTCAGCCTCAGCTTTCTCAGCTTCTAGTGCTTCATATTCAGAAGCTGACTTGATATCAATACGGTAGCCAGTCAAATGCGCTGCCAAACGAACGTTTTGTCCACGACGACCAATTGCAAGAGACAATTTGTTATCTGGTACAACTACTGTCGCACGTTTGCTATCATCTTCGTCGAAGAGAACATAGTCCACTTCAGCTGGTGCAATAGCATTGTAGATAAATTCAGCTGGATCTTCCACCCATTGAATAACATCAATATTTTCCTCAACAGGAACCTCAATACCTGTCTTAGCATCCAAACGTGTTGGGTGGAAACGGCTGACAACTTTCTTGATGTTGCTTCCACCACGACCGACGATAGTACCAATAGCATCAACATTCGGATTATGGCTGCGAACAGCAACCTTAGTACGATCACCTGCTTCACGGGAAACGCTCATGATTTCTACAGTTCCATCAAATACTTCCGGAATTTCTTGTTCCATGATGCGTTTGATGAATTCTGGATGGCTACGGCTCACAAAGACGTTAACACCTTTAGGATTGTTTTCAACTTTATAAACATAAACATCGATAACGTCGTGTGACTTAAAACTTTCACCAGGAATTTGATCTTGGCGTGACAATTGAGCTTCGAGCGTTCCAAGATTAACATAAATGAAACGTTGGTCAAAGCGTTCAACTGTTCCTTGCATGATTTCACCTTCATGTTGCTTATACTCATTATAAGTAATCTCACGCATTTGCTTACGCATTTTTTCCATAATCGTTTGTTTAGCAGATTGAGCTGCGACACGACCAAATTCGTCGACTGACTCTTCAAAGCGAATCTTGTCACCAAGTTCGTAAGCTGAACTAATAGCAAGCGCATCTTTCAAGCTGATTTCCAAACGACTATCGAAGACTTCATCTACAACTTCACGAACGGTAAAAACTTGAAAATCACCTGTTTTTTCATTGAATTCAACAACTGCTGATTCAGACTGACCATAACGACGCTTGTAAGCTGATTTAAGTGATTCAACCACAGCATCGATGATGTCTTCCTTGTTAATGTGTTTTTCTTCTTCCAAGACACGGAAGGCTTCTAGCATTTCTGTGCTCATATTCTTTGTTGTTTTAGCCGTTAAGGGCCAAAACTGGCATCCTTTCTTTATTTACACTAAGAGTTTTAGAGTTTGACTGCCAAACGAGCTTTAGCAACTGTTTGATAGGGAATCTCAACAGTCTTATGGCGAGTCTTATCAAGATAATCAATTGTTAGAGTTTCGCCATCGAAGGCCAACAAGTCGCCTTGGAAAATCTTGATTTTATCAATAGCCTTGTAAAGGCTAACATTGATATACTGACCAACAGCATTCTTCAAAGCTTCTTTAGTCTTCAAGGGACGCTCTAATCCAGGGCTAGACACTTCCAACATGTATTGATCCGGGAAAGGGTCAGGCTGAATAGTATCCAAGAGAGGGCTGATAATTTCAGTCAGGTCTGCAGTATCTTCTACAGTAATTCCACCTGGCTTATCAATCAAAACGGACAAAATATAGTCACTACCAATCTTTTCATACTCGATATCGACCAATTCGTAGGGATCAGGAATTGCTGGAGCTACGACAGCCGTCACGAGATCAATAATTTTTTGCGACATTATGACCTCCTTACACACACAAGAGACGAAGTTTCTACTCCGCCTCTCTTTCATTATTTCTTCATATTATAGCATAGCTTAAAAACTATTGCAAGTAATAATCATATGACAGCCAAAAGGCTGGGAATCTCTCAACAGTTCTATTGTGCTGCTGGAACCAAGTTATAAGTAGTTACACCTGAACCATTATAATTAATTGTAGGGGCAGTTGTAGCTTGGTCCTGAACATAATTACTAGTATTCTCAGTGTAGCTATTGCCGTAGGTGGTACCTCCATAGTAGGTACTTACTGATCCACCACCTGTTGCCTCAGATGGTCCAGCCTCATAACTTCCAGTAGAGTTAACGAAATCATCTGAAACATAGCTAGAAGTCGCAAAATCATTGAGTACCAAACTAGTCTTAAGTTTAGATTCAGAAACTCCCTTCTTGCCAACTTCCTTCTTAATACGGTTTTGGACCTTAAGAATATCCTCAGTTGAGGCTACTTGGTAGCTTCCACCATTGATCATTGCATCCGAACCAGCCAACTGGTAAGACTTGATATTTTTAAGGGCCTCACTATAACCCATCAAACCACGCAGAGTAGTGCTATCACCAAGATTGATACTTGTTTGTACATTCGAACTGACAGCAGACAAAATTTTCTTATAAGAACCTATCGAGTCCATCTTCAAGAGCTTAGCCACAATCTTTTGAATAACCTCACGTTGACGTTTTTGACGACCGTAATCACCATCGGGATCATCATAACGCATACGTGAATACACTAAGGCCTGTTCTCCATTGATTTTATGGGTTCCAGGCTCTACTTTCGCCTGAAATTCTGGTTCATTTTCTGCAATCGAAATTGGGAAATCAAAATGGTTCGTTACCTCGATACCACCAACGGCATCCACCAAATCAATCATACCATGCATATTAATCAGCGCATAGTAGTCAATATCAATATCTAAAACCTTTTGAATGGTTGAAATAGCTAAGTCAGCCCCACCCTCAGCATAGGCTGAGTTTAGTTTTGCTTCACCCGATCCCTCAACATCTGCCAAAAGGTCACGTTCCAAACTGGTCATGGTAGTTCTCTTAGTCTTAGGATTCACTGTTACCAAAATCATAGTATCAGAATTTCCTTCCCAGGTTTCCTTACGTCCTTTGGATCCTGTATCCACCCCCATCAAAAGAATAGTTATAGGCTTTGTCTGTTGAATAGCCTTACTATTCCCTGACGTTACCTTTGATACTCTAAAGGTTTTTGACAATTCTCCTGTAGCATAATTATAAGTTGTCGTTAGATAAATACCAGCAGCTACTACTGTGGTGGCAAGAATTGCCGACAACATCAATAAAATTTTTCGTCCAAGTTTCATGTTTTTTCCTAATCTATGAGTTTAGCCATCAGGTAAACATCTAGAAATTCTCCATTTTTAGTTCTGGCACCACGTTTCTTAGTGCCTTCAATATCAAATCCAAATTTTTGATAGAGATGTACCGCCCGTTCATTACGTGCTTGAACAGTCAACTCTAAGCGACGGATAGCAGGTGTATTGACTGCCCAGTCAATCATTGTTCCCATAAGAAACTGACCAATACCATTGCCCCAATAAGGTTTAGCAACCGCAATGAAAATATCACCGATGTGACTGGTCTTCGTGTCTTGATTAGAAGTAACATTACAAACACCAATAACCTCATGACCCAATTTTGCGACTAAGCAAATCTCATTTGGGACACTCTGACGGCTATCAATATAAGAGGCTAACTGTTCGCCATTCAGTACAGAGCTCCTATCATCCTGAGCCAAAAAATCTGACTCTAGAGTTACCGTCTCTAGTAATTGTGCTAAGGATACGGAATCCTCTCTTTGGGCTTCCTCAATGACTAATTCGTACTCAGCCATTTACCATCTCCTCCTGGATTTCTTTACTTCTAGGACCAAAAGATTCCAGAAGCAGTTGACGTCCATCACCATGATGAGTTATCGAAATTAAGAGATAGTCTCCCAGGAGACTTTCATCTAAGAGTTCTCCCCACTCAATAATCGTCACACCGTCACCGTATAGAAAATCATCTAAGTCAATAGAATCTGGATCATCACCAATACGATAAACATCTAAATGATATAGCGGCAAACGCCCCTCATATTCTCTAACAATAGTATAGGTTGGGCTCTTGATCATCTGTGAAACATCCAAACCTTTAGCAATTCCCTTAGTTAAAGTGGTTTTACCAGCTCCCAGATCACCTGATAGAACAATTATATCTCCAGAATTGAGCAATCGACCTAACTTTTGCCCTATACTAATCAATTCCTCTTCATTTTGACTGTAAATCATGTTTTCATTATATCAAAAAATAAAAATCTGGACTATAGTCCACTGTAAAAATCCATAAAAGCTTATAAATACTAAGATAGCAAGAATAATTTAGATATAACACCCTGTCTTAATTTAATACTTTTGTACATTAAATTAAACCTCCATAAAGTTAATATTTCTAACAAGATTTCAATCTTAACTTAAAACAGTCGTGAAAGTAAACCTCAAATCATCACTCGTAAAAAACTAAAAAAGCCTGACAAATGTACAGACTTTTAACTTTCAAGTTTTAGAACACAGCCATACTAATGAAGTTAAGGATAAACAAGATATCCAAAATCCACATAATAAAGTGGATATCCTTAGCTTGACCTTTGACGACTTTGACCAAAGTATAAGTAAGGAAACCAGCTGCGATACCATAGGTAATGCTATATGAGAATCCCATGAAAATAGAAGTGAAGAAGGCAGGAATAGCTTCAGACAAGTCTTCCCAATCAACACTCTTAAGGTTAGAGAGCATCATAACACCTACAATAATAAGGATAGGCGCTGTGGCAGCATTAGGAACGATTGATACCACTGGACTAAAGAAACTAGAGATGGCAAAGAGTACAGCAACCACAAGAGCTGTCAAACCAGTACGTCCACCAGCACCAATACCTGCTGCAGATTCAACGTAAGTTGTAACATTTGAAGTCCCTGCAATGGCACCAATACTTGTACCGACAAGGTCAGAGTAAAGAGCACGGTCAAGAGCTTTTGATTCGTTGTTATCACCTGTTGAAGCAATGATACCAACCTTCTCACCAGTACCAATCAAGGTACCGATAGTATCGAAGATATCAGTCAATGAAAAGGCAAGAATAGCCATAAAAACACCAGGCAAACGAGAAACATCTGCAAAGAGCAATCCCAATCCCTTAGATCCAAGCGCTGCACCAAAGATCTTACCAAGATCTTTAATAGATGATGTCAAGCTAGCTGCGTGCCAGTCAATGCTTCCAAGATCAACGACACCAGCAAAAATAGCAATGATAGTCGTTACAAGGATTGAAAGGAGAACACCTCCACGAATACCTTTAACAATAAAGAAAATCGCAATCGCAAGACCAATCAAACCTACAATTACAGTTGGGTTATTGAAGGCAACCAAACCTGGTGTAGCTGACGATGAAGCCGTAATTGAAGCCTTGGCCATATCAGCACCTTTACCTGCTACAGTATAGGTATGTGGATTAATTGAGAATTTCAAGAAACCAGCATTTTTAATCCCAACATAGGCAAGGAAAACACCGATACCTGCTGAAATAGCAGATTTAAGAGCTGTTGGGATAGACTCAATAATCATCTTACGTACTTTCGTTACCGTGATGATTAATGAAATAACACCACATAGAAAGACCATTGCTAAGGCCTCTTGCCAAGTGTAACCCAAAGAAAAAACCACTGTGTAGGTGAAGAAGGCATTAAGACCCATACCAGGCGCTTGGGCGTATGGTAGGTTAGCATAAAATGCCATCATCAACGTCCCTGCAACCGCACCAATAATTGTTGCTAAGAAAACACCTTGTGCAGGCATTCCTGTTTGGGCCAACATCGCTGGGTTAACAAAGAGGATGTAAGACATGGCAAAGAAAGTTGTCAATCCGGCAGTCACTTCTGTGCGGACGTCAGTACCATGTTCTTTCAATTTGAAAATCTTTTCCATGAAAGTTTAGACTCCTTAGTAAAAAATATTGTCAAAATCCGAATAATTTCGGAACATTCTCACGTAGAATGCAACATTACTATTCTACATAAAATTATTTGACTGTGCAAGGTTTATTTCCTGAGACTTTTCTTATGAAAACCCGAACGTTCTTAGAGAACTCTTTCTCAATCACCAACAAAGGATAGATTTTTGCTATAATAGGAACATGACAAAAAAATTGATTGTACTAGATCTTGATGGAACGCTCTTGCGCCCAGATGGAACTATTTCAGAATTCACACAAAAAACGATTAAAGATGTACAAAATAAAGGACACCAAGTTGTTATTGCTACAGGTCGTCCTTATCGTATGGCTATTGACCATTACAAAACACTAGGGTTAGAAACACCACTCATCACTTTTAATGGCTCCTTGACCAATCTTCCAGACCAAAACTGGGCCTATGAGCATTCGGTTAAATTAGACAAAAAATATCTGATTAACCTCTTACAACGACATGATGAGTTAGAGATGGATTTTCTGGCTAGTGAATACCGAAAACACTTCTATATCTCTATGAATCACCCAGAGCGTATTCAACCACAACTCTTTGGTGTTGATAAAATCATTGAGGCTATGCGTTTGGAACCAGCAAAAATTACACGCAACCCAAATGCTCTTCTTATGCAAACTCGTCACGAAGATAAGTACCAGCTAGCCGATGATATCAAGAAAGACTTCAAGGAAGAAATTGAAGTTGATTCTTGGGGTGGCCCACTTAATATTTTAGAGTTTTCACCTAAAGGTATTAACAAGGCTTATGCCCTAAACTACTTACTTAAGGTTATGCGCAAATCAACGGATGATTTGATTGCCTTTGGGGACGAACACAATGATACAGAGATGTTGGAACTTGCCAAGACTGGTTATGCCATGAAGAATGCTAGCTCTGTCCTTCTTCCCCACGCTAACGAACAAATTGAATGGACTAATGAGGAAGACGGCGTTGCTCGCAAACTTCAGGAACTACTTTTATAAACAAGAAAAGACACCGAAAATTTCTTCGGTGTCTTTTCTTCTGATTAAGGTAAAATAGCCACTGCACGCACTGGGGAACCTGTCGCCTTGTCCCAGTGTGGAAATGCAATTGAAATCAAAGCACCAACAGCTGGAACTTGATCCAATTGATTCAAGACTTCTACCTGATAAATGTCTTGTTCCAAGAGGTAGTATTCGTTAACCAAACCATGTTCTGCTGCTGGAATACCGGCATCTGTGTCAAAAGTCTCATGCCCCACTGCCTTGACATGACGCTCATGGATTAAGAATTCCAAAGCTTCGTGGCTCCAACCAGGACTTTGCTGAACACCATTCTCATCAAGGTTGCGCATGGCATCTTGATCTGGCCAACGCTTCGACCAATCACTACGAAAAGCAACAAAGGCTCCTTCTGTAATTTTTCCATGCTCTGCTTCAAAGTCTAAGATATCTTGTTTGCTCAAGATAAAGTTTGGATTCTCAGAGACTTCTTTAGACTTGTCGATAACATAGAGTGGCAAAAGGAGATCCTTGAGGGCAATCTCATCTAGCCAGCGACCTCCTTCGACAAAGTGAATAGGTGCATCAATATGAGTTCCGTATTGACCAACCACTGTAAATTTTTGAACATGGAAACCATCTTTTAAGGTAAAAAGGTCTTCTTGTTTCAAAGCAGGGAGGGCTGGAAAATGTGGACTTTCCGCATTAATTTTGTGGGTCAAGTCAACCCATTTTTTGGATTGCAATTCATTATAAATACTTAGTAAATCTGACATAAGGAGGTCCTCTTTTCTTATAGATTTAACCTTAAATAGTTAATTGAAGCAATTATAGCAGTTGTAACTACGCATTACAAGCATTTATCTGATTTCCCCTTAATCCCATTTCCTCTATTTAGATATAGCTTTAAGCTATATCTAAATTCTTTTATCTGAAAAGAAAGTATATTTGCAAGAATTTGATGTTTTTTTCAATTTTATGATACTTTTGTTACGAAACTATTGACAAACCAATGATAACGCTTTATAATTAGATTGTTCTAATTTTCAAGGGGCTAAAAAAATATTGTTGTCATTTTCATGTCATGAATGATAATATCAATAATCATTTTTCTATTCCTAAGAAGCAATATATAAAAGGAGGAGAACACGAATGGGTATCGGTATTATTATTGCCAGCCATGGTAAGTTCGCTGAAGGAATCCACCAATCAGGCTCTATGATTTTTGGGGACCAAGAGAAAGTTCAAGTTGTGACTTTCATGCCAAGTGAAGGTCCTGATGATTTGTACGCTCACTTCAACAACGCCATTGCACAATTCGATGTTGATGATGAAATTCTTGTTTTGGCTGACCTTTGGAGTGGTTCACCATTTAACCAAGCTAGTCGAATCGCTAGGGAAAACCCAGATCGCAAGATTGCTATCATCACAGGACTTAACTTGCCAATGCTAATCCAAGCATACACTGAACGTATGATGGATGCTAACGCTACTGTAGAGCAAGTTGCTGCTAATATCATCAAGGAAGCTAAGGCTGGTATCAAGGCACTTCCAGAGGCGCTAAATCCAGCTGAGGAAACAACTGCAGCTCCTGTAGAAGCTGCAGCACCTCAAGGAGCTATCCCTGAAGGAACAGTCATCGGAGATGGTAAACTCAAGATTAACTTGGCACGTTTGGACACACGTCTCTTGCATGGTCAAGTAGTAACTAACTGGGTACCTTATTCTAAAGCAGACCGTATTATTGTTGCTTCGGATGACGTTGCCAAAGATGAGCTTCGTAAGGAATTGATCAAACAGGCTGCACCAAACGGTATTAAAGTAAACGTTGTTCCGATTCAAAAATTAATTGATGCTTCTAAAGACCCACGTTTTGGAAATACACATGCGCTTGTCTTGTTCGAAACTGTTCAAGACGCGCTTCGTGCTATCGAAGGTGGCGTGCCAATAAAAGAACTTAACGTTGGTTCTATGGCTCACTCAACTGGTAAAACAATGGTTAACAACGTTTTGTCTATGGATAAAGATGATGTTGCTTGTTTTGAAAAATTACGTGACCTTGGCGTTGAATTTGACGTCCGTAAGGTTCCAAACGATTCTAAGAAAGACTTGTTTGAGCTTATCAAGAAAGCTAACGTTCAATAATCTTCATTCGGATAAATTAGTTGATAAATTCAACTAACGACAACTCAATAGAAAAGGAATTATAACCATGTCAGATATGTCAATTATTTCTGCGATTTTGGTCGTAGCTGTTGCCTTCCTTGCTGGTCTTGAAAGTATCCTTGACCAATTCCAATTCCACCAACCACTTGTTGCATGTACCCTCATCGGTGCTGCCACAGGTAACCTCACTGCAGGTATCATGCTTGGTGGTTCTCTTCAAATGATTACCCTTGCTTGGGCAAACATCGGTGCTGCCGTAGCTCCTGACGTTGCCCTTGCATCTGTTGCCGCTGCCATCATTTTGGTTAAAGGTGGTAAATTTACAGCTGAAGGTATCGGTGTTGCGATTGCAATAGCTATCCTGCTTGCAGTTGCAGGTCTCTTCCTAACTATGCCTGTTCGTACAGCATCTATTGCCTTTGTTCATGCTGCAGATAAAGCTGCAGAACACGGAAACATCGCTGGTGTTGAACGTGCATACTACCTCGCTCTCCTTCTTCAAGGTTTGCGTATTGCTGTGCCAGCAGCCCTTCTTCTTGCCATCCCGGCCCAATCTGTTCAACATGCCCTTGGCTTGATGCCTGACTGGCTCACCCATGGTTTGGTTGTCGGTGGTGGTATGGTCGTAGCCGTTGGTTACGCCATGATTATCAATATGATGGCTACTCGTGAAGTTTGGCCATTCTTCGCCATTGGTTTTGCTTTGGCAGCAATTAGCCAATTGACACTTATCGCTCTTAGTACCATTGGTGTTGCCATCGCCTTCATCTACCTCAACCTTTCTAAACAAGGTGGCGGAAATGGTGGCGGAAATGGTGGCGGAACTTCATCTGGTTCAGGCGACCCAATCGGCGATATCTTGGAAGACTACTAGGAAGGGGTGCTCTCATGGCTGAAAAAATTCAATTATCTCAAGCGGATCGTAAAAAGGTTTGGTGGCGCTCACAATTCTTGCAAGGTGCATGGAACTATGAACGTATGCAAAACTTGGGTTGGGCTTACTCACTCATTCCTGCTATCAAAAAACTTTATACTAACAAAGAGGACCAAGCCGCAGCTCTTAAACGTCACTTGGAATTCTTCAACACTCACCCTTACGTAGCTGCTCCTATCATAGGGGTTACCTTAGCTCTTGAAGAAGAAAAAGCTAATGGTACTGAAATCGAAGATGCGGCTATCCAAGGGGTTAAAATCGGTATGATGGGTCCACTTGCCGGTATCGGTGACCCTGTCTTCTGGTTCACAATTCGTCCAATTCTTGGTGCCCTTGGTGCATCATTGGCACAAGCTGGTAACATTGCTGGTCCACTTATCTTCTTCATTGGTTGGAACCTTATCCGCATGGCCTTCTTGTGGTACACTCAAGAACTTGGTTACAAAGCAGGTTCAGAAATCACTAAAGACATATCTGGTGGTATCTTGAAAGATATTACTAAAGGGGCATCAATACTTGGTATGTTCATCTTGGCCGTCCTCGTTGAACGTTGGGTATCTGTCGTCTTCACTGTAAAGCTTCCAGGTAAAGTTTTGCCTAAAGGTGCTTATATTGAATGGCCAAAAGGATATGTTACTGGTGACCAACTAAAAACTATCCTTGGTCAAGTCAACGATAAGCTTAGCTTTGATAAGATTCAAGTCGATACCCTACAAAAACAATTGGATTCATTAATTCCAGGTTTGACGGGACTTCTCCTTACTTTTGCATGTATGTGGTTGCTTAAGAAGAAAGTTTCACCAATCACAATCATCATCGGACTCTTTGTAGTTGGTATTGTTGCAAGCTTCTTCGGAATCATGTAAAAAGAGCAAGAGTTTAGCAAAGCTGAACTCTTTTCTTATGCTATAATAAAAATACTACAGTCAAAAAGAAAGATAGATATGGCACAATCATTAAACAAAACAGTTGAATTACATACAACGGGTGTTTCCTACATGGCTATCGGAGGAAAGGTCGGTAAATTTCTAATCGGAGATATGGCTCTTGAATTCTACCCAGATGTCAATGTCGAGCAATATATTCAAATCCCTTGGACCAGCATCACTCAAATTGGTGCAAATGTATCAGGAAAGAGGGTTAGTCGTCACTTTGAGATTCTAACAGACCAGAGCAAATTCCTCTTTGCCTCAAAAGATTCTGGGAAGATTCTAAAGATTGCTAGGGAACATCTTGGCAATGAAAAAGTTGTTAAATTACCTACTCTCATCCAAACCATAGGTGCTCGTATCAAAAGTTTATTTGCCAAAAAATCATAATTTTTGTATAATGTAAAGGACGGATAAGTAATAGCTAGACCTTTCCAGAAAGCCTGCGGTTGCTGTGAGCAGGTAGGGTTGACCTACGAAATTCTACCGTTTCTAATAATTAAAAACATAAACAAGTGCACTCCTGTGAAGTTGGATGGAACCGTGGCCCATGTCACTCCAACACTTTTACTGGGTGTTTTATTTTTTGGAGGAACTTATGTTAGATGTAAAACGTATTCGTAACGACTTTGATGCCCTTTCCGAAAAATTGGCTACACGTGGTGTCGTTGCTGAGACTTTAAATGAACTAAAAGAGCTTGATGTTAAACGCCGTGAGCTTCTTATCAAATCTGAAGAACTCAAAGCTCAACGTAATATCGCTTCAGATGATATTGCTCAAGCTAAGCGTAACAAAGAAGATGCTTCAGAACAAATTGCAGCCATGCAAAAAGTTTCTGCAGAGATTAAGGAAATTGATGCCGAACTTGCTGCTATCGATGAAAAGCTTAACACTATCATTGTGACACTTCCAAACATACCAAATGATTCTGTTCCAGTAGGTGCTGACGAAGATGAAAACGTAGAAGTTCGTCGTTGGGGAACACCTCGTGACTTTGATTTTGAAGTTAAAGCTCACTGGGATTTAGGGGAAGATATTGGTATTCTTGACTGGGAACGTGGTGCAAAAGTTACAGGTTCTCGTTTCCTTTTCTACAAAGGTCTCGGAGCAAGATTGGAACGTGCAATCTACAACTTCATGTTGGATGAGCACGCTAAAGAAGGTTACACTGAAATGATCACACCTTACATGGTTAACCACGACTCTATGTTTGGTACTGGTCAATATCCAAAATTCAAAGAAGACACTTTCGAACTTGATGGTACTGACTACGTCCTTATCCCAACAGCCGAAGTTCCTTTGACCAACTACTACCGAGGTGAGATTCTTGACGGTAAAGAATTGCCAATCTACTTCACAGCCTTGAGCCCTTCATTCCGTTCAGAAGCTGGTTCAGCAGGTCGGGACACACGTGGTTTGATTCGTCTTCACCAATTCCACAAGGTTGAAATGGTCAAATTCTCAAAACCTGAAGACTCTTATGATGAATTGGAAAAAATGGTAGTTAATGCTGAAAACATCCTTCAAAAACTTAACTTGCCATACCGTGTCATCACTTTGTGTACTGGCGACATGGGATTCTCAGCTGCGAAAACTTACGACTTGGAAGTTTGGATTCCAGCACAAAACACTTACCGCGAAATTTCTTCATGTTCAAACACAGAAGATTTCCAAGCTCGTCGTGCACAAATCCGTTACCGTGACGAAGCTGATGGCAAAGTAAAACTTCTTCACACTCTCAACGGTTCAGGGCTTGCTGTTGGACGCACAGTAGCCGCTATCCTTGAAAACTACCAAAATGAAGATGGTTCAGTAACTATCCCTGAAGTTCTTCGTCCTTACATGGGTGGTGCTGAAGTGATTTTACCAAAATAAATAAATGAGGTTGAGACAATTGTTCCGACCTCGTTTTTATTTTACTTTATACCAATGATGCAGTAGTAAACTGAACTTTTCGTCCACTTTCTAGCTCAGGAGAGACCAAGTTAACCTTGTGGGGCTGGTATTACGAAAGGGATACCTTTGGGTGCTAATTTAAAGTTCTCATTCAAAAAAGAACCTGACTCTAATATGATAAGTCAAGTTCCTCGTATATTTTTGGAGATATAACCCATTACATTTCAGATTATTATATCTGATAAAAAGATACTGTCAATAATTATGTGTAAACACTCAAGTAGAGTTGAAGAATGTTAATCAAATAAGCTTTCAAGTGTGTCAGCACATTGGCCAAACCCTTTATGGATGCGTTGATTTTGCTTGAAATTATAATCTTCAAACAGGGTAACTAAATAACGTTCCAGAGCCTCCTCGTTAGGAAAAAGAACCTTCTTTTTCGTTTGACGTTTGATTTCTTTGTTAAGAGACTCAATGAGGTTTGTCGAATAAATGCTATGCCAAATCTGGTAGGGAAACTGATAAAAAGTTAAAAGATTATCCGTATTCTCCAGACTTTCCATGACTTTCCTATACTTTGGTTTCCATTCGGCGATAAAGTTCTCTAAAATTTGCACTGCCATTTCTAAATTTTCAGCACGATAAATCGTTTTAAATTGCTCCAGAATAACCGCTCTATCTGCTCGTTTCACTTTACTAGCTAGATTTCGACTAATATGAATTAAGCAACGTTGTTGTTTAGCTAATGGGTAAGCCTGATTGATAATCTGTTCAAGCCCCTTGAAGCCATCGGTCACTACAAGAGAAACCTGTTGGATTCCTTGGTTTTGAAGCTTGTCTAACAGGGTGGACCAAGAAGCATTGTTTTCATTTGGGGCGATTTCATATCCAAGAACAGCCTTCTGTCCTTCTGGTGTAATGCCAAGTGCGATATGAATACATTCTTTACTAACGGTTCCACGTCTTAAGGGAAGATAGGTTCCGTCAAGAAATAAAACAGAGTAATTGGCTTCTAAGCTTCGCTCATGAAAAGTAGCGACATTCTCCTGAGTTGCTTTTGAGATATTAGAAATTGTGGCAGGACTATAGTGATGACCATACATTCGCTCGATGATATCACTAATTTCTCGAGTCGTTACACCGGTTTGATAGAGTTTGATAACCATCTCTTCCAAGTGGTCATCTCGACGTCCATAAGCGGGAAGCAAAGCTGGACTAAAGTTCCCATTACGATCTCTAGGAATACTCAACTGAACAGTCCCATATTTGGTTTCGAATTTCCGTGCATAGCTTCCGTTACGACTATTCCCAGAATTATAGCCTAATTTATCGTAAGGTTCATACCCTAAAAAGGCTGATAACTCTGCTTGAAGCAGATCATTCATTGCTGTTTCAAGAGAAGTACGGAAAAATTCATCAATATCTTGCTTTTGGGCTAGGAAGTTAAGTAGTTCTGTGGTAAACTGAGTCATAGGAATAAATCTCTTTCTAGTAATGTTTTGCAACTCTACTATAACGGATTTATTCCTTTTTGTGTTTACACAACTTATTTTACACTACCGATAAAAACACTAGTAAAATAAATATAAACTTATATAGTTTTACTACTTATGTATCATTATCATTTAGAAAATAGAAGGGAAATAAGTAACATTTCATATATACAGAACAATAGAAAAATTACGAAACAAATTATCTTTATCTCACCACTTTTACTCTTTATAGCTATAATCGGTAAGTATTACCATAAAGAAGAATGTATAGTAATCTAACTGATATATTATTTCCCCCTTTTATTTTAATTCCTGTAAATATACTTATTAGGAGTTCCAAAATGGACCTCCACCGCCAAATATTTACATTTTTACTAATCAAGGTGTCATCTTATATAACAGCTTATCTTTAAAATAGTTAAAATAAGTTTTTTCAGCAACAACTGTTACAGTTTTGCCCATCATACCATATTTTACAAGTTGTGCTTTTATAAAGACTTCCTTTTTTAGTTGCGGTTAATGAAGATTCTACGGTAGTAATTTTTCCTTTTATTCTTTCGAACAGTAATATTTCAGCACTTACAATTCATTATTTCTAACTTTTTCAAAGATTTTACCACAAGCATAAAATCCTTGAAGAAAATAGAAATATAATAAAATTTTTCTGGAATACCTAAAAAAGTAATGAGCAATATGAACTGCACCCCAAAAGTTAGATAGAAAAATCTAACTTTTGGGGTGTTTTTATTATGAAACTAACTTATGAAGATAAAGTTCAAATATATGAATTGAGAAAGCAAGGAGAAAGCTTTAAACGACTTTCAAAACGATTTGGTGTGGATGCTTCTGGATTAAGATATATGACGAGATTAATTGACCGTTATGGAATAAACATCATCAAAAAAGGAAAGAATCGTTATTATTCTCCTAAATTAAAACGAGAAATGATTGATAAAGTGCTACTTGAAGGTCGTTCACAAAAAAGTGTAAGTCTTGATTATTGTCTTCCAAGTGGTGGAATGTTGCCTAACTAGATAGCACAATATAAAAAAATGGGTATACAATTCTTGAGAAAAGAAGAGGCAGAGTACCTAAAATGGGGCGTAAACGTAAGAAAACTTGGGAAGAAATGACAGAACTAGAGCGACTCCAAGAGGAGAATGAACGCTTACGTACCGAGGTGGCCTACCTAAAAAAGTTAAAAGAGTTAGAGGAAAGGGACGAAGCCTTACAGCGAGAAAGGCAGAGACAATTAGAGAAATGGTTTCAGGAGGATTTCGACTAGATTTACTTCTTGAAACAGCACGTTTAGCTCGCTCGACTTACTATTATCAGTTGAAACAAACTAGATGGGCACGACAAAGATAAAGAGACTAAAGGCGAAATTCAAGAAATTTATTATGAGCATAAAGGAAATTATGGCTATCGCCGAATAACTCTGGAATTGAGGAATCGTGGTTTTGTAGTGAACCAGAAGAAGGTCCAACGTCTGATGAAGCTCCTTGGTTCAAGTTCCCAAATTCGTCGTAAACGCAAGTATTCTTCATACCAAGGAGAAGTTGGCAAGAAAGCAGATAACCTTAGTGACCAAGGTTGGCAATACCAACATCAGTATTAACATCAATTTCTAGAGGATAAAGGGATCCAGACGTCCATGTCACGTAAGGGAAATAGTCCAGACAATGGTATGATGGAGTCCTTCTTTGGCATTCTTAAGTCTGAGATATTTTATGGTTACGAGAAGACGTTTAACTCACTTGAGCAATTGGAACAAACTATTGTAGACTATATTGATTATTACAACAACAAACGCATTAAAGTAAAATTAAAAGGACTTAGTCCTGTGCAGTACAGAACTAAATCCTTTGGATAAATTATTTGTCTAATTTTTTGGGGTCAGTACAGAAGGCATAGAGCTCTTCATTATCATCCCCATGAACTCCTCTATTGTCATTACTTGAGCAAATTCATCGTGTAAGTATACTAGATTTATGGTATGCAGGACCTCTGGATCTATCAAATGACCATCTAAATTGGGTAGGGCAAAACTGGCCGTTGCATCTGAAATAAGTGACGTCTTAAACACTAAATTAGCCGCCATGCGAGTTGTGGTAGACACACAGTGTGGCAAGGTAAAGCCTGCAATAACTAACTTATCAATTCTTTTATCTCTTAAATAGCTCTCTAAATTCGTCCTAATGAAAGCACTATTAACTATCTTTTGGAAAACAGGTTCACTTGGGTATGGTTGAAAGCCATCTTTAAAATATTGACCTTGAGATTCGTGAAAACGTGATTGAGTATTCGTGTATACATGTTGAACATGAAGTACTGGCCAATACCCTTTCTCTAAAAAAATTAAGCAATTTTTGGGAATTCACTTCAAGCTGAGGGTTATTACGTTCTCCCCATGAACTATTATCAAAGGCCCTTTGCATATCAATCATTAATAATCCTTGCATTTTTATTCTCCTCTTTTACACCAATCTTCCAACAACTTATTTGCATCCTGACAACTATCAAAATAAGGAGTTATCAGTTGAAAGCCTTCCATTAGTTGATCTAGTAAGTTATCCCTAGTCAAGCTATCCGTCACAGGGACATCATATTTAACCAAGACCTTTCGAACACGACCAGCTTTGACTGCTTCTTTGAGCATCTGACGATTCGCTTCAGTCCCTTCCACACGAAGACTGACACCATCTTCCCATCTTATTGAGCAAGATAGTAAAGTGGAAAAGTAATCGGTAAGTCTTAGGACCTTATATTGCTTCGCTAGAGTAGTATCAGATTTTTTCCGTTCGACAAAGCTCATTTCAACTGATATTCCCCAATCTTCAGCTTAACCGTATAGTCGAATCGCCATAGCAACATCATCTAAACTGCTCCTCAGGAGCTCTGTAATAGCACCAGAAATGTGGACGGCATACTTTTTGACACGATCCATTTTCATGGGGTCTAGACGCTCCTCTAGAGCTTTTGATAAGAAACTGTATTTCCCTTATGAGCAGCTTGTCCCAAAGTTTTGAGAGCTTCCATATCAAACCTGATGTGGCTCCGCCTTCTCAGGTTTGATATACTTAACTCCTTGTTTGGATAAATAAGTTTGAACATTTTCTAACATCGTTTTCTCCTTACAATACCAAAAGACCAACCCGTAAAGATTCTATTCTGGTTGGTCTCTTTTTTATTTACGTTTACGAGCAATCAAGTGGATTGGTGTTCCCTCAAAGCCAAAGGCCTGACGAATTTGATTTTCCAAGAAACGCATGTATGAGAAGTGCATAAGCTCTTCTTCATTGACAAAGATAACAAATGTTGGTGGTTTAACCGAAACTTGTGTCCCGTAGAAAATCTTAAGGCGTTTCCCTTTGTCAGTTGGTGTTGGGTTGATGGCGATGGCATCCATGATAACATCATTCAAGACAGCCGATGAAATACGACGGTTTTGACTCTCACTGATGCGTTTGATCATCTCTGGTAACTTGTTAAGACGTTGTTTCGTCTTAGCCGATACAAAGACAATTGGGGCATAGCTCAAGAATTGGAACTGATCACGGATATCTGCTTCCCAGTTGGCAACGGTGTGGTTGTCCTTCTTAATCGTATCCCATTTGTTAACTACGATGATAATCCCTTTACCAGCTTCATGGGCAAAACCAGCAATACGCTTGTCATACTCACGGATACCTTCTTCGGCATTGATAACCATAAGGACAACATCAGAACGATCAATGGCACGCATAGAACGCATAACAGAGTATTTTTCTGTATTTTCATATACCTTACCAGATTTACGCATACCAGCGGTGTCAATCATAGTATACTCTTGACCTTCACTGTCCACAAAGTTTGTGTCAATGGCATCACGAGTCGTACCAGCAATAGGACTCGCAATCACTCGGTCCTCGCCTAAAATGGCGTTAATCAAACTTGATTTTCCGACGTTTGGACGCCCAATCAAACTGAAACGAATGATATCTGGATTTTCTTCTTCGACTTCTGTTGGAAGATTTTCAACGATAGCATCGAGAACGTCCCCCGTACCAATACCATGAACAGATGAAACTGGATATGGATCGCCAAGCCCAAGAGAATAGAAATCATAGATATCTGCACGCATTTCAGGGTTATCCACTTTATTTACCGCCAAGATAACTGGCTTGTTTGTCTTATAGAGAATACGGGCAACGTACTCATCCGCATCTGTCACGCCTTCCTTACCTGAAACGACAAAGACAATAACGTCTGCTTCAGTCATGGCAATGCCAGCTTGGTGCTTAATCTGTTCCATGAATGGGGCATCGACATCATCGATACCACCTGTATCAATCAAGCTAAACTGACGATTAAGCCACTCAGCAGAGGTATAAATACGATCACGTGTTACCCCTTCAACGTCTTCGACGATAGAGATACGTTCACCCGCAATTCGGTTAAATAGGGTCGACTTCCCAACATTTGGGCGACCCACGATAGCAACTGTAGGTAATGTCATATATTTAAGTCCCTGATTAAATTAGGGATTCCTTTCTTCATTTAGCAATCTAACTTCCAACAAGGAAAGCAAACACGCTTGTTCTTTATCATTATTAGAATCACCTTAACGGCGATTAACACCTCTCAAGTGAACCTCTTTAGCTAGAAAACGAATACGTTCCATCACACGTTTGGCCTGCCAAGTCTCGTCTCCCTGACGTCCATTTGATAGCTTAGCTTCTAAGTCTGCAAAACTATAGTTGGATGTGAAGAAGGTCGGTAGCTCCTCAATCATGCGATACTGGAGAATGACTTGCAAAACATCGTCCCTAATCCAAGAAGAGAATTGCTCTGCACCAATATCATCTAAAACTAGAACTTCTGCTTCTTTGACAGCATCAATTTGTTCCTTCACAGAGCCGTCCTTGATCCCATTTTTAACATCAATAGTAAAAGATGGGTAATGAATAATGGTCGTAGCAACCTTCTTCGTCTCTGAAAGTTCGTGGGCCATAGCAGCCAACATGAATGATTTCCCAACCCCCATATCTCCGTAGATATAGAGGCCTTTCTGGTCTGGACTAGGGTAATTAGCTACAAAATCAACAAGTGTCTCAAAGGTATCAACACGAGCGACATCATCTAGTGCAATATCAGCAAAGGTAATCTTGCGATAGGACTGAGGCAAGCTCACCAAGTTAATCCGCTTAGAAATAGCCTGTTGTTCTTGTTGCTCCTTAAGCTGACGCGTTTCCTTATAGGTTACGTCAGCGTAGCCTTCATTCATGGTCAGAATCGGCTCATACCCTTTGGCAATGTAGCTGACATCACCTTCTTTGACCTTACGGCATTCCACCAAGAATTGATTAAACTTTGGAAGACTACGCTTGATTTCGTCCTGGCTTAAGCCATGTTCTTGAATAAAGTCAGCCACTCTTGGATCCGCCAAGATTTGCTTGGTCAAATCTGTTGCATTACCAGACCCATGATATCCTGTTCGGTTCAAGGTTTGTCCAACTCTTTCCATAGGCTACTCCTTTCCTTTTTCTAGTTTGGCCAAAGCACGGCGTCTAATTTCGTCTAACTTGGCTTGGTCGGCCTGACTGGTTTGATTATCGTAATCAGGATCACTCCAGCTAGGTACATTTGTTTTCTTCTTAGAATCATCTTTTGCCCGCTGTGATTTTTTGTCGTAACCACTACGCAAAGCCAAAAGCCCTTGTTCAGCAGTAACAATCTTCTTAAAGTCAAAATCGTTGGCAACTTTAGAGATATACTCTCGATTCACATTTGTTGAACGTGTCCGTCCCAAACTGTAGGCAACCATGAGATTAATGACCTCATCCATAAAGCCTCTTTGTGCCAAGTCTGTGAGAATTTTTTTCTCAGAATTAGTCACAGTCCCGCCTGGACCCTTAGCACTCTGTAAGTAATCAACAGGTTTTCCAGATTTAACAGCTTTAAGAATCTTTTTCTCTGTCTCCGTCAATGCAGAATCACCACCCAATTTTTGAGCTTGAGCTTGCTCTAATTGCACTTGCATACGCTTAACAATAATCCGGTGGTTCACGGCTGTCTTTTTTGACAAGAGATAGGTATCATACCAATTCATGTCATAGGTTTCAGACAACTTATAGATTTCTGGAACATCTGTCTTTTCATCTGTAAATACAAGTCCATCAGCCTGCATACGATTCCTAAAACTGATTAAATCAAATGAATTTTTAGGCTTAATTTCAGAAACAGACTTTTGAGCCAAACGCTCATCAGTAAAAACATCCGAAAAACGTTTAGATAAGTCTTGTAAACCATGTAAACTCGTCGGTTTTAAAGCATCCACTGCTGGCTCACCAATTTTTTGCTCTAGAAGTGAACTATAAACCGCATGTTTTAGAAACTGCTCGATAGATAGGGGAGACTTAAGCTCCACAACATAAATTCCCTGAGGAGAATGATAGAAAGCCAACAAGTCTACCGCTGTCAGGACCGCCAGGGATTCCTGAAGAGGCTGCATACCAAAGTTAAGATGATTCAGAATAGTAGCAAATTTATGACGATGATTACCATTATCATAGAAAGCCACAAAATACTGATAGAGTGCGTATCCCTCACCCCCAATAATGGGATAATAACAACGCATCAAACTTGCCTGATCGGGAACGATAACCTGATTGCCAACATAGACAAATTCGTCAATAGGTCTCATTTTTTAGACTCTTTTTTCGCACGGACAGTCTTGGTGATTTCTTGAAGCAATTCTTCAATCTCATCAACATCTTTGAAAGAACGGTAGACACTAGCAAAACGGACATAGGTAATTTCATCAAGATCTGCTAGTTCTTTCATGACTAAATTCCCAATGACCTCACTATCAACCTCTCCATCATGGTTACGGCGAATGTTTTGCTCTATACGGGTGATGGCATTTTCAATATCCTCACTTGAAACTGGACGCTTCTGAGCACTCATCAAGATACCATTGAAAATCTTATCGCGAGAGAATTGTTCACGAGTACCATCTTTTTTGACAACTAAAAGTGGAACTTCTTCCACACGCTCAAATGTAGTAAAACGGGCATGACAAGCATCACACTCTCGACGACGACGAATGGTATTTCCATCCTCTGCCTGACGGCTATCGATAACATTAGATTTATTATGTTGACATTTTGGACAACGCATGCACTTCACCACCAATCTTCGAAATTCAGTACTCTATTTTACCATAAAAACACATAAAAAGCACGCCCTTAACGAGACGTGCTCATTGATTGAGAGTTAGTATAAATCTCTTGTAAATTGACTTAACCTTCAATTTGAGGTGTCGTAGTTTCTGACTCTGCAAAAGGAATGTAGAGGTCAAAACGTGTACCCACACCAAGTTCTGAACTGACATCGATATGGCATCGATAAGCTTCCACAATTTGATAGAGGATTGATAAACCAATACCCACACCAGATTGGGTTGTCGTACGATTACGCGCCTTATCTGAACGATAGAAGCGTTCAAATATATGTTCAATATCTTCTTTAGAGATACCCTCACCATTATCCTGTACCTGTACCAGCATCTCATCTTCCAGAGCCTTGATAGTAACCTGGATTTTCTTATTAACAGGCGAATACTTGACCGCATTATCAATCAAAATAGTAATAACCTGTTCAAAGTGCTGGCTGTAAATCTGTGCTGGACGATCTGAACCCTCAGAATCATTGAGGTAGAATTGGTAGTCGTCATGTAGGACACGGAAATTCCCAATAACCGTACGGATTGAAGAATTCAAATCACATGTATCATTTCTATGATTGTCAAATGACCCTTTAACACGAATAGAATCCAACATATCGTTAATCATAATCGTCATACGGTTGGCTTCGTGACTTGCAGCTTCAAGACTTTCTTCAAGGATTTCAGGATCATTTTTACCCCAACGTTGCAAGAGGTCCATATGTCCTTTAATAACTGCAATGGGAGTACGTAATTCGTGACTGACGTCACTCAAGAAACGCATCTGCATCTGATTATTTTCTTGAATTTTATCCATCATACAGTTAAAGTTAAGTGCCAAAGCACCAATCTCATCATGACTCTCAATCTTAGATCGAAGCTCCAAATCACTTGGCGAATCGATAATAATACCCATTGTTTCGTGTAACTGCCTCATCGGACGAAGAATAGATGTCAAGACAACTACAATTACTGCAATAACTAAGACCGTCATTCCTACTTCAAGGAATATCAATAGGAAAATTAAACGCTCTTTTAACGCATAGTAGAATTTCAAATCATGGAAAACTTGAGCATACCCAACAATGGTCTTCTTATCCTTGCCATAGATTGGAACTTGTAGTAAGAAACCACGTTTACCTTTATAGGAAACCAACTTCAGTTTATTGACCTCAGACATGCCTGGAGGTGAGTCTGTATCCTCCTCAGAAGTAAAGATAAAAGTTCCCTTTTTGTCATAAACATAGACAGACTGGTTGGAATATAATCTATTAGAAACCGCAACTTGACCATCTAAGGAACGCTTTTCAGAAAGCACTCCATTAATGATTGATGGATAGATATTTTTCGGTGAATAAAAGGCCGCTAAAAGCGGCTCTGGACTCAACTCTTCATCAGAGTCCCAGTCCTTTTCGATATAAGTAACAACTTTTGAGATTGTATTATTTACATTTTGACGTTCACGTTGCAAAAGAAGCGTATTGGCTGAAAATACAACAACCAGAGTGAACATCGACAATACAAGAAAGAAGACCACAGCAGTTGTCATGGTCAACTTTTTTCTAATGGTTACTTTACCAAATAATTTACTCATCTTTCACGGATAACGTAACCCATCCCTCGTACTGTTTGAATGTATGATTCCTTACCTGGAATGTCGATTTTCCCACGTAAGTAACGAATATAAACATCTACAACGTTTGTTTCAATTACGTCATCATATTTCCAGACTTGAAGCAAGAGTTCCTCACGGGTCATTACTTGGTTCATATTGCTTAAAAGTGTGTTCAACAAATCAAACTCACGTTTTGTCAATGGAATTACCTCATCACCGCGAACAACTGCACGGTTTTGAACATCCAATTTTAAATCGCGATAGGTTGACGCTTTAGCTGGTACCTTCTTAGTAGCTTCGATATCTTGACGACGGAAGGTTGCACGAATACGTGCCAACAGTTCTTCAATCGCAAATGGTTTTATAATATAGTCATCAGCTCCACGATCCAAACCAGCAACAATATCCATGATTGAGTCGCGAGCTGTCATCATCATAATATAAGTATCTTTTTCTTGTTGGAGACGACGTGTCACTTCGAAACCGTCCATCTCAGGCAACATAAGGTCCAAGAGAATCAGATCGAAATCTTTCTCAAGTGCCATTTCAAGTCCTTCGCGTCCGTTGTCCGCTGTCACAACGTCGTATCCTTCGTGTTGAAGTTCAAGAGAGACAAAACGAGCAAGGTTTCTCTCATCTTCAACAATCAAAATGCGTTTGCTCATAATAAGTATTTACCCTCTTTGTATAAAAAATTTTTTGGCTTCCATTTCCTCAAAAAGTATTTAGGTTTAGCCAATGAATACATCCGAAAATTAGCTTATAATGACAGAATAATACAGATTTTTAAAATTGTCAAACATTTTTAGTTTGTTTTTGAATTAATTGTCATCAAATAGTCCATTCAATTGAGCAAAAGGATTACTTGCCTCTTTCTCCCCTTGTTTAAGAGCTGCAAAATCCTCTTCTGACAAGACTTCCCAGTCATTACCTGAGAGCGAAGTTTGTCCTGATTTCTCTTCAGGTGTCAGCACTCTCAAAGGAATATTAAGAAGAATATTATCTAAAATACTCTCATTAAGGTCAATAGTATCGTCATTCAAGATAAGAACTAGATTTTCCTCGACTAATTCCTTTTGAAGAGCAGCATCCGCCTCTTGTATAAAGGTTTCCGAGACTAGGTAATTGAACCCAAGTGTCGCAGGCTCAAGTGAACGACTAGATGGCAAAGTAATATCATAGCTAAGTTGATAATCTAAGAGATATAAGCCATTATCATAGACTACTTGACCACTTGCTTGAAGTTGTTCAAGATTTAAAACTTGGTCATAGCGTTCTTTAATTGACTCCAACAAAGAAGGTGCTTCATTAAAGGCTAGCCCTTCTGGAGACTTTCTAACTTCTGAAAGATAAATCATTTTCAATCCTCAAATTAAATTTTCCCATAGGAATCTATTTTCAATCCATAAGACCATAATCCCCTATATTCACTTTTCATTAAAGCGAGTAATTATGATTTTAGACTTAATTAACATTATATCAGATTTTTTAAAAAAAATAACAGCTTTAATATTACATAATTTTAAACTTATGAGGTTTTTAGTAGCTTATTAAAAACTGGTTCTTACCTAATCTTAAACAATCTTTTCCATTAGATGAAAGGGATTAATTATGGTAAAATAGGGGCATTGAAACTAGATAAAAGGATTGTAAAATGACACCTGAAGATTTTTACATGGCTTTGAAAGAACTAGGGTTCGATCTTAGCCAAAAACAAAAAGACCAATTCCAACGCTACTTTGAGCTTTTGGTAGAATGGAATGAGAAAATCAACCTTACTGCAATTACAGACAAAGATGAGGTTTTCCTCAAACATTTCTATGATTCTTTGGCTCCTGTTCTTCAAGGGCATATTAAAAATCAAAGTATTCGACTTCTGGATATCGGTGCTGGAGCTGGATTTCCAAGTCTCCCTATTAAAATTCTTTGTCCTAATCTTGATGTGACAATCATTGATTCTCTTAATAAACGCATCACTTTCCTTAACTTCTTGTCTGATGAACTTGGACTTAGCGGTGTTCACTTCTATCACGGACGTGCTGAAGATTTTGGACAAGATAAGGCCTTCCGTGCTCAATTTGATATTGTTACTGCCCGTGCCGTTGCACGTATGCAAATTCTCTCAGAATTAACTATTCCTTTCTTAAAGGTCGGAGGTCAACTTATTGCACTTAAGGCTGCCGCAGCTGACCAAGAGCTAGTCGATGCTAGAAATGCTTTGAACGTTCTTTTTGCTAAACCTATTCTCAACGAAAACTACAAGCTGCCAAATGGTGATGGTCGTAATATTACCATTATCGATAAGAAAAAAGAAACCCCAAACAAGTACCCACGTCGTGCTGGGATTCCTAATAAGAAACCACTATAACGTTTATCCAAGAATGTTTTCTTACTCCTAGGATTCTTATTTCTCCTTATGATAACTCGGAGGTTCTCATTGATAAATCGTCTTTCAGTCACGCAAAAGCTTGTACTCAGCTTTGCCTTTGTCATTATAGTGGGGAGTATTTTACTTAGTCTTCCCATAAGCCATTATGCTAATAGTCCAGAAACAAGCTACCTAGATCATCTCTTCAATGCTGTGTCAATGGTCTGTGTAACTGGGCTTTCCGTTGTTCCTGTCAGCAAGGCTTACAATGGCTTTGGTCAGATTATCTCTATTCTCCTTATACAGACGGGAGGACTTGGACTAGTCTCTCTTATAGCCTTTAGTACCTATACTCTTAAAAATAAATTAGGATTAAGTGATCAAGATCTCCTTCAATCCGCACTTAGTAGGGATAACCAAAAAGATTTGAAAGCTTATCTTTTCAATGTATATAAAATAACTTTTTCTATTGAAGCTTTAGCGGCACTAGTAATTATGACTGATTTTATTCCTCGCTTTGGACTTGGTCATGGCATTTTTAACAGTCTCTTTCTAGCTGTCTCTGCTTTTTGTAACGCTGGCTTTGATAACCTAGGAACTAACAGTTTACAAGATTATGCGACCAATCCAACTATCAACCTCTCTGTGGCTTTTCTTATTATGTCTGGAGGCTTAGGTTTTGCAGTTTGGATTGATTTAATTCAAATGATTAGACGCTATATTAAAGATCGCCCTAGAAACTGGAAATTAGCAAGTAGACCTTTCAGTAATCAAAGTCGTCTTGTGCTTATAAGTACAAGCTGTCTCCTCTTAGGCGGAACCCTACTTGCTTGGTTTTTGGAAATGGATAACTCTAAAACTATCGGTACTCTCAATGTCTGGCAGCAACTTTTGGTAAGTTTCTTTCAGACTGTAACCATGCGTACCGCCGGTTTTGCGACTATTTCCTACACCAATGCTAATTTTACTTCAAACCTTCTTTTTATGATTCAGATGTTTATTGGGGGTGGTCCTGGAGGAACTGCCGGTGGTATCAAGGTAACCACCGCCTCCATCATGTTTCTTCTTTTCAAGTCGGTGCTTTCTGGTAACTCCAGAGTTGTTTTCCGAAATCGTATTATCTCTAATAAAACTGTTATGCAAGCATTCACTGTTATCCTATTTTACCTAATCATGCTCTTAGTCGGCTATGTTATTTTGCTTCAGACTAACCCTACTCTGTCACCACTAGCTCTACTTTTCGAGAGTGTGTCAGCTATTGCTACCGTTGGGGTGTCTATGGATCTGACTTCTAGTCTTAACACCATGGGACGTCTTGTTATCATGGCTCTGATGTTCATTGGCCGTGTCGGACCTATTACTGTTCTCTTGAGCTTGATGACAAAAAAAGAAAAACATGTCTCTTATGCCCCTACTCATATTTCAGTCGGCTAAACTATTTTATTAATTGACAATACTCTGAAAGGATTTTATATGAAAACACAAATTATTGGTGTCCTCGGTTTGGGAATCTTTGGACAAACACTTGCAACCGAACTCTCCTCTTTTGGACAAGATGTCATTGCCTTGGACAACAACTCTACAACAATTGATTTCCTTGCTGATCAAGTGACTAAGGCCGCTGTTGGTGACATTACTGACATTGACTTTCTACGTTCCGCTGGTATCGATACTTGCGATACAGTCGTTATTGCAACTGGAGAACACTTAGAATCTTCTGCACTGGCGCTCCTACATTGTAAAAAACTCGGCATTACAAATATTATCGCCAAAGCTACAAATAACAATTATGAGGAAGTCCTTTACGGAATGGGGGCCAATTTGGTCATCACTCCTGAGCGTAGCACAGCAAAAGACTTGGCTTCAAATATACTTCGCTGTAACATTTCAAGAATTTTTCATTTAGAGGATGACGTGGCTTTAATTGAGTTAAAAATTCCTAATGAATGGGCTGGAAAGTCGTTGCATACTTTAAATCTAAGACAAACTTATAACGTCAATGTTATTGGTTTTAGAAATGAGGAAAATGGTAAGTTAAACACTCACTTTGACCCAATGAATAGACTCCCTAACGAAGGAACTATTCTAGTAGTCTCCGACAATCGAACACTAGAAAAATTCGATTATTTAGGATATTTGAAATAAATTGACTTAGATAGACTAACATTTCTTGAATACCTAGATAGTTATTGTTAGCTACTTCAATATCAAAGTCCTTACCATGTTTTGCAAAGCAGTTAGAGAAATGACAGTCTTCACCATGATAGATTAGGCCACCCAGTGTCTCAAGTACATCCTTAACAGCCCTAGGTGCCCTTTCTCCATTAGACACGTAAAAAAACATTGGTCCTTATAACCAATGTTTTTTAATGTTTCTAAGAATTCAAACTATCTTAGTTCATACCTTTTACTTTTTCAACGATATTTTCTACTGTAAAGCCATATTCTTCAATAATTTTAGCAGCTGGAGCTGAGGCACCAAATGTATCAATTCCAATCACAGCACCGTCTAAACCAACATATTTATACCATGGTAGACTTGCTGCCATTTCGATTGCTACACGACGACGAACTGCATTTGGAAGAACTTCCTCTTTATAGGCTTGATCCTGTGCATCAAAGACATCTGTTGATGGAACACTCACAACACGAACTTTGTAGCCTTCTGATTCCAAAGCTTTTGCTGATGCTACTGCAAGATTTACTTCTGAACCAGAAGCAAGGAGAATAGTATCAAAATCTGCTGCTGTTTCATGAACAACGTAAGCACCTCTTGAAACTTTATCAAAATCTGTTCCTTCTTCAACAGTCAAGTTTTGACGTGTCAAAACAAGCGCCGTAGGTGTTGATTTAGAAGTTACAGCTTGATACCATGCAGCTTGTGTCTCACGCGCGTCTGCTGGACGATAAACATTAAGGTTTGGAATAGCACGAAGTCCAGCTAGATGTTCGATTGGTTCATGGGTTGGGCCATCTTCACCAACTGCAATAGAGTCGTGAGTAAAGACATAAGTAACTGGAAGTCCTTGAAGTGCAGACAAACGAACTGCTGCTTTTACATAGTCTGAGAATACGAAGAAGGTACCACCGTAAACACGAAGTCCACCATGGAGAGACATACCATTCAAGATTGCTCCCATCGCAAACTCACGTACACCAAATTGAATGTTACGGTTAAGACGATGTTCATCATCTTGTAGACCTTCAGATTTAATGTAAGTCATATTTGAGTGAGCCAAATCCGCAGAACCACCTAGGAATGTTGGCACTTTATCAGCAATAGCATTCAAAGCATCTTGACTTGAATTACGAGTTGCTTGTGAATAACCATTTTCAACAGCTGGGAAGTCTGAAGATTGGAATTCAACTGCATCCTTACCTTCAAGAATGCGTGCAAGTTCAGAACCAAGTTCTGGGTAAGATTGTTTGTACTCATCTACCAAAGCAACCCAAGTGTCATAGGCCTGACGACCACGATCAACTGTATTTTCCTTGAAATCAGCATAAACTTCTTTTGGAATTTCAAATGGAGCATGGTTCCAACCCAAGTTTTCTCTTGCAGCTGCTGTTTCATCTGGTCCAAGAGGAGCACCGTGAACACCGTTAGTTCCTTGTTTATTAGGAGCACCATGACCAATGACAGTCTTAACCTCGATCAAAGATGGTTTACCACTTGCTTTTGCACTTTCAATAGCAGCGTTGATAGCTTCAATATCTGTTCCATCTTGAACAAATTCAGTGTTCCAACCATAAGCTTCATAACGTGCACGTACATCTTCAGTAAATGAATCTTTAGTTTCACCGTCAAGATTGATATCATTTGAATCGTACAAGACAATCAATTTATCCAATTTTTGAAGACCAGCGTAAGATGATGCTTCGGCCGAAACGCCTTCCATAAAGCAACCATCCCCCGCAATAACATAAGTATAATGGTCAAAGATTGGGAAGCCTTCCTTGTTGTATCGAGAAGCCAAGAAACGTTCAGCTTGTGCCATACCGACAGCCATAGCAATACCTTGCCCAAGTGGACCTGACGTAGCATCTACACCAACTGTATGGCCAAATTCTGGGTGACCAGGTGTCTTAGAACCCCATTGACGGAATTGTTTAAGCTCTTCAATGCTCAAATCTTTAAATCCTGACAAATGGAGGAGCGCATAAAGAAGCATTGAACCATGACCTGCTGACAAAACAAAACGGTCACGATTAATCCAATTTGGAACTTCAGGATTGACATGCATTTGTCTAGTAAACAAAGTGTAACCCATTGGTGCTGCACCCATTACCACACCAGGGTGGCCAGAGTTAGATTGGTTAATCGCATCTACCCCTAGAAAACGGATAGCATTTACTGAAAGGTTAGACATAATTTCCTCCTTAATAATATCAAGACTCTTTTAGTTACATCAATACACCCTTCATTATATCACAGAAACGTTTTCACAATAAAGTACTTTATCGAAAATTTCATACAAATACCGTTCAAAAATTGGGAATAAAAAACTAAAAAAGCTCTGAAGATACTATAGACATCTCAGAACTCTTTCGTTTATTTAAAACTCACTGAAAGAAAACTTCAAATCCATGGATTGTAAAAACGCCCATGGTTAAGATAAATCAACTCCAGACTAATTCCCAATAAAAGAGTAGCTGATACGATTACAAGATAATCTTGTTTAGTCAAGGATTTGTGTACATACCATGTACGTTTTTTGTATCGACCAAATCGTCGTAACTCCATGGCTGTCGATATGGTATCAATTCGTTCGAGGGATGAAAAAATTAGAGGAAGAACAATTTGGAGATTCCCACGAATACGTTTGACCAATCCCGCCTTTTGCGACAAATCCAAACCACGAGCCTCCTGAGCCTTACGAATCGTAAAGAATTCTTCTTGAACATCTGGAATATAACGCAAGGTTAAACTCACGGAATAGGCAAATTTATAAGGAACCCCAATTTGATTCAGGCTAGCCGCAAACTGACTCGGATGAGTAGTCATGAGAAATAGAATGGCAAGAGGGACCGTTGAAAAATACTTGAGCAATAGATTTGCAAGGTAAAAAAGCTCCTGACTGGTTAGATAGAAACGCCCCCAACCTTCAATAATAACTGTCTTAGCCCTGTAAATTTCTTCACCATAGCCAGGTGCGAAAAGGTAGACCATAAGTAAATTAAAGAGAGCAATTGATCCAATAATCTTAACAACGAAAGAAATATCTCGCCAACGAATCTTGGCCAAGTTAAAGAGATAAATAGAAAGTAAGCCTACTGCTAGAATAAAACGTGGGTCATAGGTTGCCATACAAGCAACTGAAACCAAGATAAAGAAAAGCATCTTACTTGCCCCAGACAAATCATAGAGGAAACCTTGACCTGACTGATAACCAATTAAACGATTAGACATTAGGGCCTCCTTTTTCGATATAATACTGGGTTACTTCTACTGGATTACTTGACAATTTCTGACCCAAAGTATACAGAGATGTCTGCTTGAGATTAGCTGACTCAAGTAAATCCTTCTGATTAAGAATTGTAACAGGATTGTCGTCTGCAATGATTTTCCCCTCAACCACAACGAGACAACGATCGCTATATTCCAACATGAGCTGCATATCATGAGTAATCATCACAATGGTATGACCTTGCTTCTGAAGACTGTCCAAGAAATTCATGATATCTGTGTAAGTCTTGTAATCTTGACCAGCCGTTGGCTCATCCAAGATAATGATTTCAGGTTTCAAAACCAAGATAGATGCAATGGTCACGCGCTTTTTCTGACCAAAGGAAAGCGCAGAAATGGGCCATTTACGAAAACTATATAGGCCACAAGTCTTCAGGACCTCATGAACACGCTCTTCAACCTCAGTCTCTTCAATTCCTCGCAAGCGCAAACCAAGAGCCACCTCATCAAAAATCATAGTTTGGCTAATCATCTGATTTGGGTTTTGCAAAACAAAGCCTATACGCTCTGAACGCTCGGCGATGCTATCCTGACTGATATCCTGACCCTTGTAAGTTAATTTCCCTTGACTAGGGACAAAACCGCATAGAGCTTTAGCAAGCGTCGACTTTCCAGCTCCATTTTTACCGACAATCGCTAGTCGCTCACCTTTTTTCAAGCTAAAAGACATATCCTCTATAATCGCTGGATTATCCCCATAGGAAACGCTAAGCCCCTCAACCTTCAAAATAGAATCACTTGAACTGTCTCTTTTAGCTTTCAAAACGCTATCTGGGATACCTAATCCAGACAAATCCAAAGCATCTAGTTGGCTAAGATTTTGTGCTCTAGTTGTATCAAATCCCAACTGACGTAAAACCGTCACATATAGAGGTTCGCGAATCCCATTTTCCAGTAAGAGAGTACTTGATAAAAGCTCATCTGGGCTACCGTTAAAGAGAAGTTGCCCATCATTGACTAGCAAAATACGGTCAACGGGACGATAAAGAACATCTTCTAGACGGTGCTCAATAAGAATTGTTGTAGCTCCCACCTCCTTGTGGATTTTATCAATGAGGTCAATGGTTTCCTGTCCTGATTTAGGATCTAAATTTGCTAGAGGCTCATCAAATAAAAGAATAGGGCTCTCATCAATCAAGACTCCAGCCAAACTAACTCGTTGTTTTTGGCCACCTGATAAGTCTTGAGGGCGGTGATTAAAAAGAGAAGTCAAGTCTAGACGTTCAGCCCAAAGTGCTACCTTATCCTTCATCTCACTTTGATCAGCACAATCATTCTCCAAAGCAAAAGCCAAATCCTCGGCTACTGTTAGGCCAATAAACTGACCATCTGGATCCTGCAATACCGTAGATACCGACTGTGACTTATCATAGATAGATTGCTTGAAAATATCCTGACCATCTATCCTTACCTGGCCTTTTGCCTGACCTTTATGGATATTAGGTATGATACCATTGAGACACTGAGCAAGGGTCGACTTTCCGCTACCAGAAGGGCCTAAAATGAGCACTTTCTCGCCTTTGGCAATATCAAAGCTGATATCTTTAAGCGTCGCTTCTGCTTGCGCATCATATTGAAATGTAAACTGATTAAAACTAATGTACTTATCCATGTTTCCACTAATAAAGAGAGGAGATATCAAAGCAAACTGACAGTCCCACTCTCCTATGATTCATGCTAGTCTTTGGTAAGACTACCAGATTGTGTACGTGAACTAGCATAGATGGCAAGAAGGAGTGTTCCCCCAATTGCAATTGTAATAAAGTTAGCTACGCCAGCTACAAAACTTTGTGCATAAAGATATGACCAGGCTTGAGCAAATTGGATTTTATCACCGATTGGCGTAACTACACCATAAGCAATAAGCAGTCCTAATGCTTGTGCTAGGTTGAACCAAATCATACTCATTACAGAGAATTTACCCATTGTTACATCATATTTTTTACCAAATAGGCCAATAACAAGACCTGTAATACCACTTGCAAGAACCCAAGCCCATGAGATATTTCCGTATTGAATACCATCTTTAAGCGCATGTCCAATGAAGCCCATAAAGAAACCTGTAATAGGCCCAAAAATCACTGAGAATAGAGCTTGAACAGCATACTGAAGTTGGATGCTGGTATTCCCAAAAATAGGAATATTAACAAACATACCAATGATAATAAAGAGTGCTGCACCGATACCTGTCGCAACTACTGTACGAATTGAATTATTTTTCATAATCTCACTTTAATCTCCTAAACGTTTAATTTCAATGTGCCAGTTAGACCCTACACCAACATTATAGGCCTTGGCAAAAGACCCCTGGTTTATGGCTAGACCGACACGATAGAGGGAATTGATATAAATAATTGGCTGACCTATACGAACATCCGCAAACGATTTCCCATAGGTAACTTGGTTTTGGTAGACCAACATATCATTGTTAAAGATGGTCACCTCGAATCGATCACCAAAGTTTGGTTCTAACGCATAAAAGTCATCACGTGTGATAGAGGTCCAAAGAGAGCCGAAACGGACGTCCAAAATGTCAATCGCACCACGAACTAGATTTTCCTCTATGATGGTTTCAACCACTGGAAACTCTAGAATTTTGTCCACAGGTAACTCAGGACCTACTTCTTCAAAACTGATGTGACCAGAAGCTAATTTTGCACCTGTATAGGCATAAACATCACGACCATGGAAGGTATAAGACAGCTCCGTATTACTACGACGATTCTCAACTTCTGAAATTTCACGGACAGCAACGATACCAACAACCTTCTTGATATAAGAAAGTGTTCCATTGTCTGGTGTGACGATATATTGTCCCGTCTTTGTTAAGGCAACAACACTTTTACGTGATGAGCCTACACCCGGATCAACTACCGAAACAAAGGTTGTTCCCTTTGGCCAGTACTCGACAGTCTGAAACAGACGATAAGAAGCTTCGAAAGTGTTGTAGGGAGTAATGTCATGTGTAAGGTGATGTACTCCCAAACTAGGTTCTTCTTGAAGGGCCACACCAATCATGGCCGAAACAGCACCGTCAACCAAACCAAAGTCTGATTGAAGCACTAATAAATTATTAGTCATAAATGTTTCACCCTTTCTCTTTGAATGGTTTATTATACTATATTTTATGGGCTTTTTAAAGATGATAGATCCTTGAGCTAGCTATAGTCTTTGGCTATGTTTCCCTCTAAAATCAAAAAGTCAGCCCAACAGGCTGACCATGTAGTAGTTATCTAAGATTTCTTCCAACGACTTTTTTCTGCCACTGCTGTAAAAAGAACATCTGTTGACGAGTTGAGAGCTGTTTCACAAGAGTCTTGGATGACACCGACGATAAAGCCGACACCAACAACTTGCATAGCTAAATCATTTGAGATCCCAAAGAGGCTGCATGCTACGGGTACCAAGAGGAGGGAACCTCCTGCAATACCTGAGGCACCGCAAGCAGAAATAGTTGAAACCACACTAAGAATAAAGGCTGTTGCAAAATCAACCTCAATTCCCAAAGTAGTCACTGCAGCAAGCGTCAAAACATTGATTGTCACAGCCGCTCCTGCCATATTAATAGTTGACCCCAAAGGGATAGAAACCAAATAGGTATCAGGATTCAAGCCAAGGTCCTCACACAATTGAAGGTTAACGGGGATATTAGCCGCTGAAGAGCGAGTAAAGAAGGCTGTAATCCCTGAATCTTTCAAGCAACGGAAAACCAATGGGAAAGGATTTTTACCCATCATCACAAATGCAATGATAGGATTAATAACCAAAGCAACAAAGGTCATTGTTCCAACTAAAACAAGGATTAAGACACCATAATCTGCCAAAACACCAACGCCATTCTTAGAAATAGTATCAAAGACAAGACCAAGGATTCCAAATGGCGCTAGATTAATAATCCAACGTACGATTTGAGAAGTTACTTCTGCTAAGGTATGCAGCAATTCTTTAGTGTGCTCACTAGCTGTTCGCATGGCAAAACCAAAAACGACAGACCATACTAAAACACCAATGTAATTGGCTTGAGACAAAGCGTTGATAGGATTGTCTACCATTTTAAGCATCAAATCCTTAAAGACCTCACCGATCCCTTGAGGTGCAGCTGCCTTAGTAGCTGAGGCTGCTCCTAATTTTAAGGAAATTGGAAAAATATAGTGAGAAATAACAGCTGTCAAAGCAGCCGCAAAGGTACCAAAGAGATAAAGCACAATAACTGTCTTCATGTTACTCTGCTGACCTTCACGTGTTTGAGAGAGGGCATTCGCAACCAAAGCGGAAACCAAGAGTGGTGCAATCGCCTTTAATCCACCAACAAACATGTCTCCCAAAAGACCAATAACCGTAATCTTTGGAATCAGTAAACCAAGTATAGCGCCAATTACCACACCAATGGCAATACGCTTAATCAGACTGGTCCTATTCCAAGCTGAAATAAAACGTTTCATAACTAATTAACTCCTTTTTGTGATTAGGGTAACCACAAAGCATTCTACAGTTTCCATATTATGATAAATTACTGAAATCGTCAATATATGAAAAAAGCCTTTGATAAATAGGCTTTCAAATTCTATTTATGACTCAACTTACGGGTCAAGAAATCACCGAGAAACTGAATAAGGAAAATCAAAATCAAAATCAAGAAGGTTGCTAAGATGGTAACTGATGTACTTGAACGATTGTATCCGTAGTAGATGGCGATGTATCCGAGACCACCTGAACCGATAGCTCCAGCCATGGCAGTTTCACCCACAAGGGAAATCAAAGTCACTGTTGATACACGAACCAATTCTGGGAGTCCTTCGCCAAGATAAACCTTAATCGTGTCCCAAAGATTTGCACCACTAGCTTGTGCTGCTTCAATCACTCCACGGTCTAAGTCTGCCAGTACCACCTGTACTTGACGTGCAAAGAATGGGAAGGTTGCAGCTGATAATGGAACCAAAGCCGCTGTCTTACCAAGGTTAGTCCCTACGATAAAGTAAGTGAAGTCTTTCAAAATGGCCAAGAGGATGATGAAAGGAATGGCACGAAAGATTGAAGTAATTTTATCCAAGATTTGGAAAATAAATTTATTTTCAATGACACCGCGAGGACCTGTCAATACTAAGAAGAGACCCATAATGAGACCGAGAAGCCCACCAATGATGAAGGAAATCACAGTCATATAAAGTGTCGCGTAGATGGCATCTGGCCAAGAGTTAGCCCCCTGCATACCGATACGATAAATATCTGGAAAGTTTTGTTGAATCCAATCTGACATTATTGGGCTCCTTTCTTAAGTACTCGCAAGCTAACACCTGCATTTTCAATCGCTTTTAGCGCAGCAATAACCTTATCAGAATCACCATCTAAAACAACGACCAATTCACCAACAGGGGTATCACCGAGAATCTCAACATTTCCATAAAGAATATTACCTGAAACGCCGAAGTCTTTGAAGATTTCCGTCAAAAGGGGTCTATCTGTTGAAGAACCTACATATTTAAGCTGAACAAGAAGTGCAGATGCAGGTAAGTTTTTCACCAAAGGTTGTGCATTAATCTTAGCCAAGGCATCCTCAATCCCTGCTGCAGTTTCAATAAATTCTTGTGTCAAATCCTCTTGTGGGTTTGAGAAGATATCAAGAACACTTCCTTCTTCCAAAAGTTGACCATTTTGCATAACAGCCACACGGTTACAAATGTCTTTAACAATTTGCATTTCGTGGGTGATCATAACCACTGTCAAACCAAGCTTTTTATTCAAATCCTGCAAAAGTGAAAGGATCTGCTTAGTTGTTTTTGGGTCAAGAGCTGAGGTAGACTCATCTGAAATCAAGATTTCAGGATCATTAGCCAAGGCACGGGCAATCGCTACACGTTGTTTTTGACCACCTGACAACTGTGCAGGATAGTTTTCGGCACGATCAGCCAAATCAACCAATTCCAAAAGACCACGAATTTTTTTGTCTTTCTCTTCATTGCTTAGTTTAGAATGACGAAGAGCAAAAGCTACATTTTCATAAGCCGTCTTTTGAGCCATAAGGTTAAAGTGTTGGAAAATCATCCCAATCGTTTGACGTTTCTGGCGCAATTCTTTTGTCGTTAATTGAACCTGACCGTTCTCAAAAGTCACATCTTCACCGATAGTGATTTTACCAGCTGTAGGTACTTGTAAAAGATTGATCGCACGAACAAGAGTAGATTTACCAGCCCCTGAATAGCCAACGATTCCGTAAATATCACCTTTTTCAATCTGGATGGACACATCCTTAACCGCTTGAATAGTGCGACGTTTCTGCGTAAAGGTGATATCAATATTTTTCAAATCAATAATGACATTACTCATAATTTGCGATTAACTCCTTAATTAGTTCAATATGGGTGTAGTAATCTGCTAGGCTAACATTTTCATTCCCACCATGATCTCGACTATTAGCATTTCCTATACCAAAAGCTACCATAGGAACACCCAAAGCCTCGTAAATCATATGCATAGGACCTGTGCCTGCAGCTGTCGGAAGTACAGCGACACCTTCCTCATAAAAGCCTTTTGCCAACTCAATAACGTTGACAATAGCAGGAGCTGACATATCACTACGATAACTTTCTTCACCAAGAGTGAAGGTTCCCTTGATACGGTCAAACCCCTCTTTTTTGAGGTGAGCCTTGATACAATCCAAAACATACTCAGGTGTCAAACCAGGGACCAAGCGCATCTCCATCTTAGCTTTGGCTTGAGCTGGCAGAATGGTCTTAACACCTTGCCCCTGATAACCTGTCGAAATCCCTTCAATAGAAAGAGCTGGCTAAAAATAATACGTTTTTAAGAAAGCACGACGGTCGCTTTCCAAAATTGGTAGTTTTAAGCCATAAATCTTACGGAGGCTATCTGCATTTTCAATGGCGTAAGTCTCGATAAGATCCATTTCACGTTCATTTGGCTGGATAATTTTTCCATAGATACCATCGATAAGAATACGTCCATGATCATCACGCATACTTGAAATAGCATTGAGTAAGTACCAGGAAGCAGATTCAATAACCGCACCAAATTTAGAGTGGATATCAACATCCGCACTCTCGACAGACAAGTCAAAGGTAATAATCCCCTTGTTGCCACCCGTAATTTCTAATTGTCCTTTACTATTTCGATTTCCTTGTTCCCAAACCAATAAGTCTGCTGGGAGAAGGTCATCACGGTATTTTTCTAAATATTTTCCAAGGTCAGTCTAAGCAGACTCCTCAGCCCCCTCCATCATAAAGGTAATATTAACAGGAAGGTCTCTGACCTCGCGAATATACTTACGAAGAGCTGTCAACCGAGCTGTAATATGCCCCTTATCATCATCGACACCACGACCATACATGTAACCCTTACGAACTGTCAAACGGAAAGGATCATCCGTCCATGGTTGATCATTGTCCGCAGGAACAGTGTCATAGTGTTGATAGAAAATAATTGTTTTCGCATCTGGGTTTGGACTCTTGAATTTCGCCAAGACAAAAGGTGCCGCATAGGTCTCGTCAACAGTTACCTCTGCTCCTACACGAGAAAAAATTTCACCGAGGTAAGCAGCAACGTCATAGAGACCAATATTTTGAGCAAAAATAGATTTTTTAGAAATCAAAGTTCTCAAAACTTCAAAATAGTGCTGAGCAACTTCATCATTACGAAACTTTCGTAGCTGCTCTTCTTCACTAGGAAATGCCATCAAATTGACTTCTTCATATACGACAAAATGGTGTGCTCTCACACGCCCTTTCGCCCTTAGCTTATTTCTTTGAATTAGCTTCCAATTGATCTCGTGTTGGTGCACCTTTCCATGCTGGAAGGTCAACTTTGTTAGAAGCATCATAAATGATTTGGGCAACTTCATCATTTTGGTAAGCCTTAATCAAAGTCTTGATAGCATCGGATTTGTTTGATTTTTCCCAATCTTTATTAGCTGCAATGATATTAACCCATTCTTTCAAATCTTGACTTGGATCTTCTTGGAAGAGGGTTGTGTTATAGTCAACATTTTGTTGTTGTGCATATGAGTTGTTAACAACTGCAGCGTCTACTGATGAAAGAGTTTGGGCAGCTTGTTCAGCAGAGATTTCTTTGATCTCCAATTTCTTTGGATTTTCAGAAATATTCTTGATAGTTGCCAATTCGCCATCTTTAACATCCAACTTAAGCAAACCAGCTGTTTGAAGGAGAGTCAAAGCGCGACTTTCGTTTGTACTATCGTTAGGTACTGAGATAGTAGCTCCCTCTGGAAGCTCTTTAACATCCTTATACTTAGCTTTACCGTTTTCAGTTCCTGAGAAAAGGTGGAGTGGGCTAAGGAGTGTATCAGCTACTGGAACGAGATCACCTTTATTTTCTTTGTTCCAGTTGTTCAAGAAATAGATGTGTTGGAAAGCATTAACGTCGATTTCACCATTTTTAAGAGCCTCATTTGGTTGATTATAGTCTGTGAACTCTTTCAAGTCAATTGTAACACCCTTGTCTTTAGCCAATTCTTTGACTTTATCCCACACTGGCTCAGTTGTATCATCCAAAGTCATGATACCAACTGTCAATGTTTTATCATCTTTAGCAGATTTGTTACCACCGGCACCACAAGCAGCCAAGGCTACTATTGAAGCGACTGCCAATCCTGTAATTCCAAGAATTTTTTTAAGTTTCATAACGAACTCCCTTTAATTGTTTTAAGTGTTAAATTATTATCCCATAAGATGAGAATTGTAGCAAATTGTTTATAATTGTATATCTCTATAGCTATTAACTATACCTTGCCCTAGATTTTAATTATATGAAAAAACTGAGAATCAATCCCAGCCTTCTTTATTATTTTTTACTAGGAACTTTCAACGCATCTTCAGCTGGAATATAGTTTTTATTTCCAAGGAATTTTTCAGCCAATTTAGCCAAAGTACCATCTTTTCGGAGTTCTTTCAAACGCTTGTTTACAAATTTTTGAAGGTCTTTTTGATTATCAGCAAACAAGAAGTAAATGTATGGTTGTTGATCAGACTTAAGTTCAATGGTCTTCAAATTACTCAACTTATTATTTTTGATGATTGTATTAACAGTTGGTGCATCAAAAATCTTGAAATCATATTTACCTTCATTCAAACTTGTCAACATTTGTGTAATGTTTTCATTTGTGTAGTTAAGTTCAACTGGCTTGTCTGAATGTTTATCATTAAACTCTGTCAATTGAGTAGCTGTCGTTGTTCCTTGAACAACCTGTGTTGAGTGTCCAGCAATGTCATCGTATTTCTTGATCTCACTATTTTTTGGAACAACCAAAACAGCTGGTGTGGTAGCAATTGGATATGAGAAGAGGTATTTTTGGTCACGTTCTTCTGAGTAAGAGATGTTATTCCCGGCCATTTGGTATTTACCTGCGTCAAGACCTGTAAATACTGAAGACCATTCTGTTTTTTGGAATTTCACTTCATATTTGTCAGAGTCTTTGAAGACTGCTTTAGCCACTTCCACATCGTAACCAGTCAATTCCCCGTTTTCTTCATATGAGAACGGTGCTGTTGTCCCAACAGTGGCAAAGTTAATTGTTTCTTTAGCACCTGAAGATTTAGATGCTTCTTTTGGTGATTTAGATGAACATGCAGCAAGCAAAGCCACTGAAGCAATGGCTACACCCGTAATTCCAAGAATTTTTTTAAGTTTCATAATACTCTCCTTTGAGATTGATTGTTTTTATTGTAACAGAATTCACTAAGCTTAACTAATACTTAAACATAATCAAAGTGATAAGAAAATACTATCACCTAAAAATATCAATTGTTTGACAAAGAGCCGAATTGCTTCGTCTTTCTGAACGCAGACGGGTTGTCTTAAACGACATGGTAGCTCTAGCTCAGCCTTTACCAGAGTATGACATCTTACGGTCAATTCCTGGCATCGCAGAAACCACAGCGACATCTATCATTGGCGAATTGGGAGATATTCGTCGCAGTATACCAATCAAATCAACGCTTTTATTGGCATTGACCTGAGACACTATGAATCTGGGAACTTTCTCGCTAAGGAACACATCACTAAACGAGGGAATCCCTATGCCAGTAAAATCTTGTTCAAGTACATTCACAACATCGCTTCAGCTAGTCATACCAATCCCTGCAATATCGCTGACTTTTATGAGAAACGAACAAGACATTTAGAGCTATTTCTAAACTAATCGGCGACCCATCTACTGTCTCTAAAAAAGTATGTAAACACCTTACCATCAAGGAATCAATCAACACTCAAAATGTGAGGCCCGCCCACTTCTAAAACGATTACCTTATGTGTGTAATGGTTGCCCTAACAAGTATATAAATTGTGACTTTACTAAGCAATTTTACTACGCCATCGGAGCTAAAATTACTCTGAAAATTTACCTCAATCTTTTGCTAAAAATCCTATAAAAGAGAAGCGAAATACCTCCTATAGATAAACCAACGATAACAAAATTAAAGATATTTTTAGGGCTTAAAAGAAAAGTAAATGTCATTGTCCCAATGGGCATAAATAAAATTGCAACAGTAAAAATAATCCCAAAAACTCTACCAAGAAAGACATTATCCACATTCTTTTGGATATATGAAAAAAACTGTAAGTTGAACATAGTCAAAAACAAGTTGAATAAAGCAGGATATAACGCAAGCATATAAGCACTTGGAAAAACACAGTATACCATAGGTGTCAAAGATAGAAAAACACCTGATACTCCAAGATATAAAATCATTGTTTTTATTTTCAAAACTTTATTGAGAATACTGCTTAAAGACGCTCCAATAAGACCACCTACTGCTTCTGCTCCTAGGAAAACACCGTATAAGCCAACGGTAACTCTTGGGAACATCTGATTGCTATATGGTAACAACAGATTATAAGCTGCTAAAAAGAAATTAACAATCGCAGATAAAATAACCAAGTACAAAATTTCCTTTTGACTAGCTAGATACCTTCCTCCTTCAAAAAGATCTGAAAAGATTTTCGATAATGAAAACACCTGTTTCCCAGTACTTTCTTCAAGTATGGGACGAATAAAGAGAATAAGCAACCCAGATGCAATAAATGTTATCCCATCTAGACGTAAAATACCATATAATCCTAGTAAACCGTATAGAGATACCGATACCAGGGGAACAACGACTTTAACTACCGTTATAAACGATTCTAGTAATGAGTTTAGTTTTGAAATATTATCTGCTTCCACCACTTCTTTAGTAAAAGCCTTATAAGCAGGGCCTGAAAATGATGAGAAAAAAGCTAATATAATGTTTGTGATAACCACAGCATAAATCAACCACTGCTGATTAGAAATAAAAGATAAGGCAAGACACAATACTCCGCTTAAAATATCTGTTAAAATGATAATCCGTTTTCTTTGAAAGTTATCAGACAGAACACCACCAAAAAGATTAAAAATCACACTGATGATGTTTTCTAATGTCTGATAAATACCAACTAACATAAGTGACTTAACATTTACACTCGATAAAAAAGTGTTATTCGCAAAGTCAAACATAATATCTCCAACACGAGAAATAATACGGCTCCCTACAAGTAAATATGTATTTTGTTGTTCTTTTTTATTCAAAATAAACTCCTCAGATATTTGTTCATTAGCAGAACTATTCTAACCATTGCTTCGCAATATTATAGTTATCCTCATCCGAAAGAGTGTTTACTTGCTTAGCTATAGCCATTTCTCTATCTTCAATAAACTTCTTAGCTGTATATAGAATGGCTGCCTGGACTAATAAAATATAATTTCCCAAAGCGGAGTTTACTACAAAATTAGTTGGTGTTCCTTGATTTAACAGATAGAAATAGTTGTCTTCACTTTCATATCTAGTGATTAATGAAGTTTCGACTATTTCTTCATATTCATCCAATAAATAGCTATAATTAAATTCATCATCACTAGATGTTGCAGAGACTAGGAAGGTTCCATCTTTGATAGAGCGAAAATCTAAAATATCTAGACTTTTTGAACCGGTCGCACAAAAAATCAAATCAATATTCTTGAAATCTTTTTCTAGCAAAATGTCGCAACCATCACGTACCGCTTGAATAGTTCTCATGCTATCTTTTTCCAGCACCTTCGGTCTAATACCAAGTTCTCTTAATTTGGTACAGATGCCGTAACCGATTTTCCCATATCCAATACAAACCACTTGCATATATTGCATTAATAAATTTTTTTGATGTAATATATAATCTGTCCCAAAAACAATATCCGCACCAACTAAGTAATCCTCATTCTTCTTCAGGGGATTTCTAGCGACAGAAAATAACGGATATTCTATTTGATCAATAACATTCTCATATTTTTGAATCCCATTTTCTGTATCTTCAATGATACACTCGATAGGTAAGTTTGGAATCTGAGCAATTGAGGCAAAATACCCACCAATGTCTAATAAAATTGTTTTACTCTTTATCCCCAGATAATCTACATTAAAATATTCATCCCTTGAAGCTAATGTTAATCTTACCCCCATATTTTCTAGCTTGTGCCATACCATCTTATCAACAGAGTTTGGTTTAGCACACACTAACAAACGATGCCCAAATATTTTTTGCAATGTCATGATAATCGGTATTGTACTTGGAATAATATGTTGTACAGTAATACATGATATGTCTTCAAACGATGCACCTTTCAGCATATTAGATAAAAAACGTTCTTGAGAAGCTGCTTCAAGTTTTTCAATCTTCTTAATGATTTCCTTATAGCCGTCCATGTCCTTTACATTATCTAGCTGAATCCACTCATAGGAACTCGATTCGTTGCTGTCAATTTTCACATCAACCTCATTTTCAATATAAAATAAATATTGCAAGTCATAATGGTAGTGGGAACGCTCATTCTTCAATTTATTTTCTGGTATCTTATGCACAGAAACATTAAAAGGTATCAAGCTATTCAATGGTTCTGCACATTGATACGTCAATATTTCAGAATCTATCCCAGTCTCCTCAAACAGCTCACGTTTCGCTGCATCTAGCGGGTTTCTATCATTTTTATCAATATGCCCCCCAGGCTGTAGGTATCTTTTTAAAATATTATGGTGAACCATCAATAAACGCCTGTTATCTTTTGAAATAACAAATGCTGATGCTGTAAAATGCCCAATGAAATTCTTTCTATTTATCATCTCTTGATCATCTTTTTCATTAAGCTGTACCAAAACGTTATTCAATTTATCCTTTTCCTGAATATTATTCAGTTGGTACCCCTCTACTATATCTTTATAAATACTCATCGGTTTGTCTCCTCATTTTCCAGTCGTTTTTTATCAATTACTTTTAGCTCGAATTTGCTATCTTTATGCATTAAGTCATAAACACTATTACTCAATAACTCAGATTTTATAACTGCGTATGCAAATCGCTCATGTACAAATACATTAATAAAATTTTTATCAAAATCAACATCAATTATATTATTAATAGTATCTTTTAACCTAAATGCTTCGCCAATGAAATTTATTGATAGAGACAGATTATTTAATCGTTCTTGCACTTCTTTAGCACTCATATCATTTCCTAACATTGCAATTTCATAGTAATCAATACCTGTACGATAGATCTCCAAAATTTTGAAATGAGAGTTTTTAAACTCCTCAAAAGTTTCAGTTCGATTTACTTGGAATGGAATTTTCTTGTGAATGTCTCCTATTAAGTCATACGCATCAAACTGTTCATAATCTCTAAAATCCAAAGATAGACCCCCAGATATAGCAGACAGATTATAGTCGCTTAAAATACACTGTGAGATAGCATAAATTGTAAAAAGATATACATCGTCTCCTTTAATATCTTCTGGTAAAGAAACTTGAAAACATTGAACTTCATCATTTAATTTCTCAAACTCAATAGCAGGCTTTATCTTTGGCAATCTAGCAAGAACATCCCCAGAGACATCATTCTGTAACACCTCCCTTTTAAACTGCGAAAAAGCAACCAGTGAACTACTAGGTACTTCATCAATAACTATCTTTTTTTCGTACAGTTGATATACTGTATCTCCAAGTTTATTTAATGATGATGCATCAATAGAATGATATGGAAAATAAAATCTTACTTTTTTATCTCTTGTTCCCACCACAATAATTGGAATAGGAATCACTTCTATATTATCTAATATTCCTTGTAATTCTAACTCTGTTGGTAAATTATTTAGTACAATAATATTAGGTGAGTAATCTCCTTCATTCACAATACCTATGCTAAATCGAGTTTGCTCCTTTTCGACAACAAGTCTAAATATATCAATTTTATAGCTTAAATATTTAATAATATGGTGCAGCTTATTCAATTCTAAATAAGTCACTTCTTCCAGTGCTAAATTAAAACCAATAACACGATTTTGATTGTTTTTATAAAGTCTCTTTTGTGTCGGGCTAGGAGTAATAATATTTTTCAAATAACGATAATTCATTTTTGTGAGATTATACTCTAAATTAACCAAGTCATGTTCTTTAGTAAAACTATCGTTTGGCTCAGTTGAACGTTCTTGAAAAAATGATTTATTTCTAATATAGTCCACAATCGAATCTACACTCTTTAGCCTATAAAAATCATTTTCTTTAATTTCAATATCAAAGATATCCTCAATCTCTAAATAAAATCTAACTAATTCTAACGAATCCAAATCTGTGATATCAACTCTTTCAAATTTAGATAGTACATCTAAAATATTTTTTCTAACATCATCTCCTTGTTGACTTTGTTTTTTATAATAATATATCTCAAGCATTTTTGGAACATCCAACTTTCTATTCTGATTGAGATAATAACTCTCAACTTTAACTACCGTCGGATTTAAGTAACTAGGTAAACCTCTAATAATATCTTCTTTAATATTCAAATCGGCTTCATAAAATACGACAAGTTTCTTCTTATAAAAAACAACTCGTGATGATTTAACTGATTTAAGTTTATCTACAATAGATTTTACCTCATCTAATTCAATACGAATACCATTTACTTGGACTTGGCTATCTATTCTTGAACTAAATACCAAGTTATCTCCTTGGTAATAAACGTAGTCCCCCGTTACATAGTACCTATTTGAACCTATCAACTTAAACTTAGCTTTATTTAATTCGGGTTGTAGTCTATACCCTTCCGTTACTCCATTACCACCAATTAGAAGTTCTGCCATCTTAGAATTCTCTTTTTGAGAAGCTATCTTTAGTTGAACCCCAGGCAAAGGCTTACCAATTGGAACAGTATTATATTTTCTATCTTTCAACTCATAGTAGGTTGCATAAATTGTTGTTTCTGAAGGCCCATATAAATTAAATACTCGACACCCTTGCTGAATAAGCCCTCTCAACCTATTCGCTAATGAACTAGGAAATGTCTCACCTGCTAGACACAACGCTCTTAAATTCTGGAATACTTCTGGCCCACTAATATCAATAATAGTTTCAGCAAAAGACGGAGATAATGATAAATGAGTTATCTTCTTTTTCTCAATTGTTTCTCCTAGTCGAATAATATTCTGAATCCCACCATCGTAACAAACCAAAGTACCACCCGTATATACAGGTGCCAAAATCTCTGTTAATGAAACATCAAAAGTATAGGGAGTTGTAAATAAAAATTTTGATTCGGAAGTAAACTTCACAATTTTATAAAATTCTTTTACAAGCCAATCTATGTTATCATCAGTTAAAAATACTTTTTTAGGAACCCCAGTAGTTCCAGAAGTACAGATAATATGTGCAATTTCATTCTCTTTAGTTGTAGCTACTTCTTGATACTCACTGTAACTTTCTAATTTTTTGGGTAAGAGCAAAAGAGTTACTGAATGATTTTCAAGTTTAACATCCCTATCACTTATCAACACGTCAAAGACAACTTCGCTAATACGTTCTAATGATATTTTGACCTCAAGACTATTTGTTATAGGTAACGGAATTTTACCCGATTTCATTATCCCCAAAACAACTGGTAAAACATACTTATTTTTTTCTATATAAAAAGGTACAGTCTCTTCATCGCTATTGAGTAGTAGCTGCTTAGCAATAAAATTAGACATCACATCTACTTCTTGAAAAGTAAACTCTCCTCCGCTATACATAACAGCAACTTTAGAAGGATATTGTTTCACCGTATCACTAAAAGTTTTTAATATGGTCATTTCTCTTCTCCTTAATTTGATTGATTATGCACTGTCATTCATAATTTATCCACACACAACAATAAGAATTTCAAAAGCAATTTTCAAAGTTGGCAAAAATTTTACCTTTTTCATCATTTCCCTCTTTTATTTATCATATAATAAACAAAGGCTTTTCGTCACCGACTACAGTTGACAAAAGAGACTTTCTTATTTTTTGCTTGGAACTTTCAAAGCATCTTTAGTTGGAATATAATCTTTGTTTCCAAAGAATTTTTCAGCCAACTTAGCCAAAGTACCATCTTTTTGGAGTTCTTCCAAACGTTTGTTTACAAATTTTTGAAGATCTTTTTGATTATCTGCGAACAAGAAGTAGATGTATGGTTGTTCATCAGATTTAAGCTCAATAGTCTTCAAGTTGCTCAATTTATTGTTTTTGATGATTGCATTAACAGTTTGTGCTTCAAAGATCTTGAAGTCATATTTGCCTTCATTCAAATTTGTCAACATTTGTTCAATATTTTCATTTGTGTAGTTAAGTTCAACTGGCTTGTCTGAATGTTTATCATTAAACTCTGTCAATTGAGTAACTGTCGATGTTCCTTGAACAACCTGCGTTGAGTGTCCAGCAATATCATCATATTTCTTAATATTACTATCTTTTGGAACAGTCAAAACAGCTGGTGTGGTAGCAATTGGATATGAGAAGAGATATTTTTGGGCACGTTCTTCTGAATAAGAGATATTGTTCCCAGCCATTTGGTATTTAGCTGAGTCAAGACCTGTAAATACTGAAGACCATTCTGTTTTTTGGAATTTCACTTCATATTTGTCAGAGTTTTTGAAGACTGCTTTAGCCACTTCCACATCGTAACCAGTCAATTCACCGTTTTCTTCATATGAGAACGGTGCTGTTATCCCAACAGTGGCAAAGTTAATTGTTTCTTTAGCACCTGAAGATTTAGATGCTTCTTTTGGTGATTTAGATGAACATGCAGCAAGCAAAGCCACTGAAGCAATGGCTACACCCGTAATTCCAAGAATTTTTTGGTAGTGTAAAATAAGTTGTGTAAACACAAAAAGGAATAAATCCGTTATAGTAGAGTTGCAAAACATTACTAGAAAGAGATTTATTCCTATGACTCAGTTTACCACAGAACTACTTAACTTCCTAGCCCAAAAGCAAGATATTGATGAATTTTTCCGTACTTCTCTTGAAACAGCAATGAATGATCTGCTTCAAGCAGAGTTATCAGCCTTTTTAGGGTATGAACCTTACGATAAATTAGGCTATAATTCTGGGAATAGTCGTAACGGAAGCTATGCACGGAAATTCGAAACCAAATATGGGACTGTTCAGTTGAGTATTCCTAGAGATCGTAATGGGAACTTTAGTCCAGCTTTGCTTCCCGCTTATGGACGTCGAGATGACCACTTGGAAGAGATGGTTATCAAACTCTATCAAACCGGTGTAACGACTCGAGAAATTAGTGATATCATCGAGCGAATGTATGGTCATCACTATAGTCCTGCCACAATTTCTAATATCTCAAAAGCAACTCAGGAGAATGTCGCTACTTTTCATGAGCGAAGCTTAGAAGCCAATTACTCTGTTTTATTTCTTGACGGAACCTATCTCCCCTTAAGACGTGGAACCGTTAGTAAAGAATGTATTCATATCGCACTTGGCATTACACCAGAAGGACAGAAGGCTGTTCTTGGATATGAAATCGCCCCAAATGAAAACAATGCTTCTTGGTCCACCCTGTTAGACAAGCTTCAAAACCAAGGAATCCAACAGGTTTCTCTTGTAGTGACCGATGGCTTCAAGGGGCTTGAACAGATTATCAATCAGGCTTACCCATTAGCTAAACAACAACGTTGCTTAATTCATATTAGTCGAAATCTAGCTAGTAAAGTGAAACGAGCAGATAGAGCGGTTATTCTGGAGCAATTTAAAACGATTTATCGTGCTGAAAATTTAGAAATGGCAGTGCAAATTTTAGAGAACTTTATCGCCGAATGGAAACCAAAGTATAGGAAAGTCATGGAAAGTCTGGAGAATACGGATAATCTTTTAACTTTTTATCAGTTTCCCTACCAGATTTGGCATAGCATTTATTCGACAAACCTCATTGAGTCTCTTAACAAAGAAATCAAACGTCAAACGAAAAAGAAGGTTCTTTTTCCTAACGAGGAGGCTCTGGAACGTTATTTAGTTACCCTGTTTGAAGATTATAATTTCAAGCAAAATCAACGCATCCATAAAGGGTTTGGCCAATGTGCTGACACACTTGAAAGCTTATTTGATTAACATTCTTCAACTCTACTTGAGTGTTTACACATAATTATTGACAGTATCAATTTTTTTAAGTTTCATAATACTCTCCTTTGAGATTGATTTTTTTATTGTAACAGAATTCACTAAGCTTAACTAATACTTAAACATAATCAAAGTGATAAGAAAATACTATCACCTAAAAATATCAATTGTTTGACAAAGAAAAAAGTAGGAAACCTAGAACGATTTCCTACTTATCCTTATTAATAATGTGACAAACGCTCAATTACTTGCTGGTTACTGAGCACTTCCTGGGCAGGAAAGAAATCAGCTTTGCCGTCTTCAAAAAGAAGAACATCAGCCTTTTCGTGATGAAGATGCTTAAAGTGATGAGCAGACATGATAATGGTTTTCCCAGCTGAATGAAGCTCATGTAGAAGTTCCCTAAAAAATTCTTCATATTCTTTAGAAAGATTATTGAAGGGTTCATCAAGAATATACACATCTGGATTAGTTACCATGATACTGGCAAAAGCCACTTTCTTCTTTTCTCCACCAGACAGTTGATAGGGAACGCGATCTCTTAAATCTTCAATTTTAAGCAGGGATAGCGTGTCTTGAACGCGCTGTGACACTTCTTCGGTAAGACCTAGCTGACGTGGACCAAAAGCAATCTCATCATAGACAGTACAATTAAATAACTGACTATCCACATCCTGAAAGAGGATTCCGAGGCGACTATAAAAATCTCGTTTTTGACGTTTGTCCTTCAGCCATTCTTTGAGGTCCTTCCCTAAGAAAAGAATGCGACCAGATTCTTCCTGCTTGAAGCCAGTTAATAAACTGATAAGACTTGATTTTCCAGTCCCATTTTCCCCCATCAACATCACATATTGTCCTTGTCTAATCTCCAAATCAAGACCAGTAAAGACCTTTTTTTGTTCATAGGCACAGGCCACTTGTTTCAATTGAAACATCTCATCCTCCTAACATAATCTGTCCTAAAATCACTGCTACTAGACCTATCAAGGCCAGCCAGTCCTTCCATGTGAATGACTGTGATGACTTGACATACTCACCAACAAAGCAACGTGCTTCCATGGCTTGAGTCAGTTCCTCACCATAGCGTATAGCTTTAAGGTATAAAATTCCCCAGATATTACTTCCAATCCGGAAACGATGGTTGCCGCCAAAGCTTCGTGCTTCAATCCCTTTGAGCAAATCCATTAATTGTTTTCCAAAGACATCGATATATTTTATGGTGATATCTAACTGGAGCAGAACAAGATCAGGAAAATGCAACCCTTTTAATGCCACTAGCATCTCACTTATTGTACTTGTCTCTGAATAATAAGCAATGGCTACGGCAATCAAAGGAAGTCTAAAAAGAAAGAGCGATTGACCTCCGCTAAGTAAGAGATGCGGTAGATAAAGAACTAAAGGGAAGATCAACAACACTACAGTTTTTTTCAAAGTTCTTACTAAAACAGAATGCGGTAAAAAAGCCACGCCAGCTCCTAAAAACAAGGCTATAATCCACAAAACTGTGAGATTTCGGCTAATTCCCACTGAAACAAGTAAGAAAAAGAGAAGTAAAACCTTAGCTGTTGGATGAAAGACTGATGCTACTTTTAAAGGATGCGTTTCAAACTTTTGAAGAAGAGCTTCCAGATGGTGACGATTCCGGATAAGAAAGTTATTTCTACCGACTTTAGTGACTACTGGGCGCTCTTCCGACATCCAATCTGGCAGAATCATTTTTCAATCTTTCTACCGAAAATCAAGCGATAGAGGATGAAGAAAATCAAAACAGCAGAGGCAGCACTCAGGATATAACCCAAAATTTCTGGAATGCCTGCGATACTATAATCTGGAAAAAGGGCATTGAATGAAAAACCATTCAACATTCCTTTTGGCGCTTGGGCTTCCACATGGTAATGAGACAATTTTTCTACTAACTCTTTGACATCCCATTCTGCAAAAGCTGTTCCCGTCGCCAATAAACCAAGTGGCGTTAGGATAATTAAGGCTAGGATAAAGAGCAATAAAGGACGTAGTTTTTTAGTCGTTATTTCCTGAGTATTATCAATATTCAAACGTTCAATGAATTCTTGAACACCGGCTGTGAAAAATCCTTCTACCAAGCCGATAAGCAGGTGAGTCAAGCCCATTACTGGAAGCGTCACTCTCAAAGGGTATGGATTGTAAAGCGGATTACCACTGCTATCTTTAAAGAGAATCGGTTGAATTCCTAGTAAAACCGCAACAGTCAGGGCCGCAACTACAATTCCAATATAACCTCCAAAAAAGCTAGCAATTATCCTATTCTTTGTCCACTTATTCAAGAGTTTATAAACAGCATAACCCACAAATGGCATGACAACAGCCATACAAAAGGCATTCGCACCAAAGGCCAAAATCCCACCATCACCAAATAGCAAAGCCTGCATAGCTAGAGCCACACTAACTGCTAAACAGGAGGCCCAAGGTCCTAACAATATAGCAATTAGCACTGCCCCAACAGCATGGGCACTCGTTCCACCTGGGGCTGGAAGATTAAACATCATGATAAGGAAGGACAAGGAAGTCCCGATTCCCAACATAGGAATCGTTTTTTTATCAGTGTTAACCTTTACCTTCACTTCCTTGACAGCCTTATACCAAATAGGCAACATAACTGCCCCCATTGCCGCACAAGTCATAGGGCTTAGGTAATTTTCAGGAATATGCATTTTTTATCTCCTCATATCATTTTTTCTCAAATCCAAAGGGGTTAATCCATGTATTTCTTGTCTAAAATAGTCTGCACAAGAATAAATGATGCGACGATTATCCTCAGCAGTTTTTCCTAAGATACGTAACACCAAACCTGAGATATCTAAGGATGAAATGGCAAAATCAGACTCAAGATTTAGCCCTTCTAAGTGCTTCTGCAAAGCCTTAACAAAAGCCTCGTCAATATTTGGGGACACCATTATCAAGCTATTGTAATTACGCCATCCTTCAAAATAACCAAGTTTAAACATATCTTGTTTCTCAGGCTCTAAGAGAGTCTGATCGCTATAAACAAGCTCATTATCTTGGTAAATTTGTGTCAAATTACGAAAATAATGGTATTGAAACGGTAAATCCTCATGAGACCAACCTGCCGTTACACCATCTGAATAAATCAAGTGGGCAGACTTATCCATATCAATACGACTTGTTTGGAAATAGCGTGATTTTAAATATGGAATAACTTCATCAGCCATGTACTCCAAATAACTATTTTCTTCAAGTGTGATAGACGTATTCTGTTGTGTCAACTGTCCTTTCTCACACTTGTAAACATAGGTAGGTGTTTGAGTTGTCACCAAGGCATGAGCATCTTTATTAACATCAATGGTCACTTGATACTGCTCACCCTCGACAAAACCCCCACCCATATTAATGAGGAAATAGTAAGGAACGCCATTGGCATCTGAATTATCTGCCGATACTCGAGAGTTACCTTCTTGATATTTCTTGTGGGAAATTGTACGACCATTTCGATTTGAAAATCCAAGATGGACAAAGCCATCGTAAACTTGTGTCATCTTACAAGTCCTCTAGTAGGAAATTCTTACGAATCCATTCTTCTACTTCCTTAACATTGTCATCATTATTCAAATTTGTGAAAATGAAAGAATCTTCGTTACGGAAATGAAGGGTATCTTCACGCATACGATCTAGGTTGGCTCCAACATAAGGTGCAAGGTCAGTCTTATTGATCAAGAACAAATCACTCTTAATCATCCCTTGACCAGCCTTACGTGGGATTTTTTCACCCTGAGCAACGTCAATAATATAAATGGTAAAATCAACCAAATCAGGGCTGAAGGTCGCAGCCAAGTTGTCTCCACCACTTTCAAGGAAAATAACATCCAAATCATGATTAAAGCGCTCTTGAAGAGTTTCAATCGCTTCAAAGTTCATAGAGGCATCCTCACGAATCGCAGTATGAGGACATCCACCAGTTTCTACACCAATGATACGGTCTTCGTCTAAGCTTGAATTTTTAGCCAAGAAAAGGGCATCTTCTTTTGTATAGATATCGTTAGTAATAACTGCTAAATTTAAGTCAGACATACGTCGTGTAAGACGCTCAAGCAAAAGGGTTTTACCTGAACCAACAGGTCCACCAACTCCAATAATTACAGTACGTTTTGTCATTGTTTTTTCCTCTCAACCTTGTTGATATTTTAGGACATGAATAGGCGGAATACCTGTGTTTCATGTTTCATCTGAGCTAATTCAAGACCAGGCGTATTGGCCCCAAGGTAGGACGCATCCAATTCTTGAATTTCTTGTGTCATTTTTTCTAATTGCGAAAAGCTACGTAAAACAATCTCCTGTCCAGCAAACTGTCCAAGGGGAATGGCACGCACAGCATTTTGAACCATCGTCGAAATCACGCTATAACCATAAAGTGCTATGGCTTCATTACATCCCAAGCCCTTGTTAAACACATAGAGCGCAAAGACAATAGCTGGATTGCCGAAGGCCACACCCTTACGTATTTTAGACTGATAGTCATCCAATACCGGAATAGCATGAAGCCTTTGAATGAGTCGAAGCATTTGTTTAGCAATCATTTTAGTCCCCTGTCTTGTTTCACGCGCTTGCGTTGAAACTGTCAAGACCTTATCATAATACCAAACCTGGTCTATGTTATCTGTAACCATAGCATCATAAACCAGTTTGATTACAAGACCTTCACCATATTTAAACTGACTGGCTAAATAGGCTTCTTGCCACTCTTCGTAACCTTTATCATCTGTTACAGTGTCTTCACGCAGATAATTTTCCATCCCAAATGAGTGGTTAAATGATCCAATTGGAAAGGTTGAATCGACAATTTGCACAATTTCAAGATAATCTTGCAAAGATACATTAGCAAAGGGATTAATGTTCATGGGCAGTTAAATTCACATGGCGTAGGGGTTTATCAAGGACCACTTCTTCAATCGTGTAGGCAATCTCTTTTTGAGTCAAGACTTGCTCTACAACTGGGTCAACCTCTAAATAAATCTTGGCATCTTTCACCTCAATCGGTTTATGAGTATTCCCAAGAATGTGAGCTGTGATTCCCATTTCATCCATATCTTTAGGTGAGATGACAATCAAATCCTGTGACTCAACACCAATAGCTAGGACATGGTGATCATCGATAAAAAAGGCAGATCCATTTTGCAATTTTTGTCCCTTATCAAGACGAATACCAAATTCATTCCCATGATCACTCTTCACACGAATAATTTTTTTGTTAAGATCGTCACTCGAAAGAATGACTGTTTCAATATGGTATTTGTCCACATCGATATCCTTAACAAGAGCATCTACTTTTGTAAAAATCATACTTTTTCCTTTTCTATTACATTTTAAAAGTCTAGCATCAGACTCATATAGCAACCTAATAAGTGCTAAAAACGTTATGGCTGTAAAATACAAAAGAGGTTGGAGGAAAAAATCCAGCCTCATGTATATAGCGTTTTCCTTAGAACAAGAAATAACGTTGAGACAATGATGTCGTATGGATTGGCTCACAAGTAACCAACTCATCATCAATAAAGACATCAAAGGTCTGTGGATCGATACGGATTGTTTTTGGAGCGTAGTCATTAAGCTTCATATCACGCTTAGTCAAGTTACGCGTATTCTTAACAGGAAGAACAATCTTATTCAAACCAATTTCTTCTTTGATACCGTGATCATAAGCATATTGAGAGACAAATGTAAGATTTGTTTTATGAACCGCTTGACCATAAGCACCATATAATTTACGCATGATACGTGGTTGAGGTGTTGGAAGACTTGAACCAGCGTCACCCATAACACCATAAGTTAACATACCACCCTTAAGCACCAACTTAGGTTTTGCACCAAATTGTGCTGGTTCCCAGATAACCAAATCTGCAAATTTACCAACTTCTACAGAACCGATATAGTCTGCAATACCATTGGTGATGGCAGGGTTAATTGTATATTTAGCCACGTAACGTTTAATACGGTTATTATCGTTAAACTCTGAATCTCCCTCAAGTGGACCACGCTGAGCCTTCATCTTATCAGCTAGTTGCCAACAACGCATTGCTACTTCACCGACACGTCCCATTGCCATGGCGTCTGAAGTCATGATACTAAGGGCTCCCATATCGTGAAGAACATCTTCTGCAGCCACAGTTTGTTTACGAACACGTGATTCGGCAAAAGATACGTCTTCTGGGATTTTTGGATCCAAGTGGTGACAAACCATAACCATATCTAACAACTCACCAATAGCATTTGTAGTATATGGGTTAGTTGGGTTAGTTGATGATGGCAAAATATTTTCCTTACCTACAAAAACCATAATATCTGGAGCGTGCCCACCACCAGAACCTTCGGTATGGAAGGTATGAACGGTACGACCTTGGAAAGATTCCAAAGTATTTTCCATAAATCCACCCTCATTCAAAGAGTCGGTGTGGACCGCAAAAGAAACATCGTATTTATCCGCAACTTTAAGGGAATTATCAATTCCTGCGTAAGTCGCACCCCAGTCCTCGTGTGTCTTAATTCCTGCTGCACCAGCTTTAATTTGCTCTTCAACCACTTCAGTCTCAGAACCAACACCTTTGGCAAGGAAACCAAAGTTAGCAGGCATATCATCAACAGCTTGCAACATACGAGTAATATGGAATTTACCAGGTGTACATGTTGTTGCATTACTACCGTCAGCGGGACCAGTACCACCACCAAAGAGGGTCGTAATTCCATTATCCAAACCAAATTCAGGAAGGTCAGCAGAAATATAATGTACGTGGAGGTCAATACCACCAGCAGTCACAATCAAACCTTCTGCAGCAATGGCTTCTGTACTAGCACCCACAACAAAGTCCACATTGTCCATTGTATCTGGGTTACCACCGCGACCAATAGCAACAATCTTACCATCACGAATACCGATATCTGCTTTAATAATACCTGTATAGTCAATGATGGTTGCACCTGTAATAATGGTATCAACAACTGATGGATTGTCACGTGTTTCCGTAGCACTAACACCCATACCATCACGCAAAACTTTACCGCCACCGAACTTAGATTCCTGTCCATAAACAGTAAAGTCTTTTTCAATGGCTGCAAAAAGATTGGTGTCTCCAAGACGTACACTATCCCCTACAGTTGGTCCATAGTGTTGAGCATACTCTTCACGATCCATTTTAAAACTCATCGATTTGTCCTCTTTCTAGTCTAAGAAACCATTGACCTTGTTATTGAAACCAAAAATACGACGTTTCCCTCCAAAGTCAATAAGTTGTACTGTTTTCGTTTCACCTGGCTCAAAACGAATGGCTGTACCTGCTGGAATATCTAGACGTTTGCCTCGCGCCTTTTCACGATCAAATTGAAGACCAGCTTCGTTTGCTTCATAAAAATGGTAGTGAGAACCCACTTGAGCAGCACGGTCACCCACATTTTTCACTTCAAGACTAATGGCTTCATAACCACCGTTATAATCAATTGGCTCACTCGCCACATGGTATTCACCTGGAATCATTACATTTCTCCTTACTGAATAGGATCATGAACAGTAACCAGTTTTGTACTGTCCGTAAAAGTAGCTTCAACTTGAATCATTGGAATCATTTCTGCAATACCTTCCATAACATCTTCACGTGTTAAGAGATTGCGAGCTTCATCCATCAATTGGGCAACAGTTTTACCTTCTCTTGCACCTTCAAGCACATAGTCAGTGATTAAAGCAACTGCTTCTGGATGATTCAATTTGATTCCTTTGTCTTTACGTCGTTGAGCAATCATAGCCGCAAGGCTAATCATCATTTTTTCCTGCTCGCGCATTGTCAATTGCATCGTTTTTCCTCCTTAAATCAATGCTTACCACTTGCCCCAAAGCATCAAAAGCCCTGGAATCCAAGCTGTTACAATTCCTTCAAAAATAGCTAGGTAAGGGACAAATTTTCCTAGATTCTTCTTAAGATTAATTTCAATAAAGGCAGTTAGCCATAGGACACCCCACAAGAACCAAATAATACCATACCAAGCATTACCACCGTATCCAGATGTTAAGCAAAGAATCCCTGCTGGTATCGTATTAATTGCCACAAATAAACTAAACCACCCATACAAACGTTGATCAAAATCGAAAATCGTATTGATTGCTGAGTAAAGATAGGTGAAAGCAAATAAAAGACCAGTAGCGCTACCATAAAACCATTCAGCACCTTGCCCTGTACAAGCTCCGTAAGCAATGACAATAATGTTGAGAATCAAACCCAGACCACCCGTAAAGATATTCATGACAACATTTGATTTATCAGGAATACCCTCTAAACGATGGAGTCCATTACTCATCAAAACCATACCAACATAGAGTAGGATGACACCTAACATAAGAACCTCCTAAGTTTTTTTATGTTAATATCATACTACTTTGAAAACACATGTCAACGAATTTTCAGAAATTTTGCAACATTTAGATAGCAGTCAATCTAACATATAGTGTCAAAAAATGACATCACCTTTGGTGATCCTCGATAGAAGTCCTTTGCTCAATCCCAGATAAACAAACAGTTAATCTCTAAAAAACTATCTTTAGCATTTGACAGTTTCTGACAATATAGCCCGTACAATCTATCATTCAATGTGAGAATAATATTTTTTACTCACCTATTTTTCCAACTCATTCTCCAGACCTAAGTCCATAGAACTATTTTTAGTAATTTTACAGTTGGGTGACAAAATTGAACATTTTTTATAATAAAGTCTTTTTTGGACTAACATCCAAAAGGAGAATTATGATGGAAACAAATAACTATACTACTAATTTACAGCTAGTCTCCCAGGAATATCCCGACGAAAAGACTAGTCTTCAAACCAAAACCAAGAAACTCTTGGAATATTTTTCACCAAAAGACATTTGGAAAATTAAGGGACTGATTTTCGCCTGTCTCGTGGCCTGCTTCCTATATGTCACTTACTTGACCCATTTTTCCTTTGCCTTTCCAGCAATCGTTGTCTTGATAAGTACGATTGAACTGGGCTGTCGTCTATTAGGTGGAAAAGCAAAGGGAAAGCGACTTGAATCGGCAATACTTATGGTCACTAGTCTACTACAAGGTTTACAAATTAGTCTTTGGGGTCTGCACGACAACTGGGAGAGCGCTTAGATTCTTTGCCTTCATGCGAGTATCCTCCTTTACTTAATGGGCACGTACTGGACAAAGTAGCCAAGACCGTTTGGGAATTATGGTTTGGCTAGATCTCATTATACACTAGCTGCATCTTCTCACTGAAATATTTCTTTATCGGAACCTGGACACTACTCTATAAAACAGCACCTAAACAAGAGCTCTCTGAAGAAGAAAAACACGCAGTTCAGAACCACAAATGGATGATTCTCATTAGTATCATGATTGCCTTGATACTGACGGGATTCGCTGCTAGTCAGCTTAGTCAGGTCTTGCCTGCTTTCGGACAACTTTGGCAACAGTTCTTCCATACACTTGCTACTCTACTTGATTTCACTATCACCTTCAAGGATAACGGATTATTATTCTCTCGTTTAATAACCAGTATCCCTCTGGCTCAGGACTTTTTGCTCAACTTATTGCAACCTATTTGGCAAAAGAAAAGCTACTTAGTCAAAAACGATTTGAAGGCCGTCTTAAAGCAACCCGTCAGTTTCCAAAAGTAGCAGCTTATATCGTACTCGGAAGCCTCTGCCTTACTTATGCCCTATTCATATTAACTGCCACTAGTCAAATGTGAGAACTCCTTTCTCTCAACCAAGTCAACATTCCAGCCCATCAAGCCTCACATATTGCTGTTCAGGGCTTCTGGCAATTAGTTCGAGTCTCTACCCTTAACTTGGGAATCCTAGCTGGACTTTACATTTTTTCTAAAGAAAACTTCTTCACCCACAAGGGGCCTCCGTTTGTTGAGTACCCTACTCTTTACTTTTGCTAGCCTCTTTGCCCTTATCGCCGGCTGGAAACTCTTTGGCGTTTATATAGCACTCTATGGTGTAACGCCACATCGCTTACTATCAGGTTGGTTTGTCACAGTACTCTTTATTTGGTGTGTCCTAACACTTATTAGACTTTATAAACCTATCCAGGCGACCCGTCTCGCTGTATTTTATGCAACTATCAGCTTCACCCTCGTTAGCCTCTTAGGTAGCTTTATTTTAGGCGTACATTACCCAAAGAGCTACCGTTAAAGGAGTTGCCTTTAAAACAATCCAAGCAACATTGAAATTGGCATCACGTAGACGACGAATCTGCATAGAAATGGTAGGAAGCGCCGTTGCTGCTATAAATAGAATGAAATCCGTCAATGTAAATCCAGCAGCTTTTATTTGCCCAAGCAAGTACATCAGTAGGAAAACCAAGCTACCGATAACGCCATTAATCAGGACAACCCGTCAATAGTCTAATCGTTTTGTACGACCATAAAAATCGAGATAGTCTAACCAAAAATTTTTATATGCCTCTAACATGTTTACACCTCTTAATAGTATGCCCCCAGTATACTACATAAAGAAGACGGCTGCAAGATTTGAAATTTTAGATTCCTTAATTTTTCTATATAAATAGGAAGATGATTTTAAATGAACTGGAATGGATTGAAGTTGGGACTAGCTGCTTCAAGCTTCCCATTTGCCATAGTCACTACACGACTGACATGTTGGTAGACACTGCTACGGTGAGCAATGAAAATCATTGTTTGTGTCAGTTCAGAAAGATTGGCCATTACTCTACTTTCAGTTTTCCTGTCCAGACCACTTGTAGCTTCATCAAAAATCAAGATTGGTTGATTGGACAAGAGAGCCCTTGCTATAGCTAATCTTTGTTTTTGACCGCCAGACAGACCTCCGTCTTCAGATACTTGGGTCTGAAAACCTAGGGGCATCTTTTGAATATCAGCCAAAATATCGACTTGTTCACAGACTTTCAGAATAAGATGCTCATCAACTTCTCCTTCAAGGACTAACAATAGATTTTCTAATATTGTTCCCGTAAACACATGGTCTGTTGTGGAACATAGGTCACCAGCTGGCGCAACTCCGCTTGGCTAATAGAAGCTTTATCTATGATTACATGACCACTAGATTTTGTGTAATAACCTGACAAAATCTTCGCTAAAGTTGTTTTCCCAGAACTACTCTGACCCATGAGGGCGATTTTCTCTCCCTTATTAATCGTCAAATCAATATTATGAAGTGTCTCTTATTGGTATCTGAAACGATGACTAACACCTTTTAAGTCTAATTGTTTAAAGGATAAATCTTTGAGTTGACCTTTTTCTTCCTTATTCACAACATAAACTTCTTGAAGACAATTATTGGCTACCTTGGCTTGCTGAATCTTAGATTGAAGATAGATAATATTAATTAAAGGAGTCGTAAAATAATTAAGCAACATACTATAGGTAATCAACTGACCAGCAGATAGTTGCCCTTACATAACCAATTGTGCCCCATACCATAAGATAAAGACATTGGAAACTAACTGAACCTCTGTTTTTAAGCCATCCTGAGTTAATTTCTACTTGGCCTCAGACAAAGATTTCTTCAAGTAGTCATGGAATTTCACCTCAATTTCTTGCTAACGTCTCTCTTTAACTCTTAAAGATTTTAAAGTTTCAATACCACGTAAATCATCAATAATAGCAGTATTGACCTGACTATTTGCCTCCATTAATTGATAATTTTCCTTCTCAAAAAGCTTATAAAAGGCCAGAATAATCAAAACATAAAGAGGAACTAAAAGTTGAGGTCATCAAAAAAAGAGAACGGTTTGTAAAATAAGGGCGACAGCTAAAGTTATCACAATGGTGACATCTAGGAAAATCGATAAGATTGTTGAAGCTAGAGCATCGATAATAGTGTTGGCATCTCCAAAACATGACGTGATTTCACCAGTACGACGTGAACCGAAGAAACTAATGGGCAAAGAAAGGACATGCTTGATATAAGGAAGGATAACAGAAATGGAGAAGTAATTACCCAATCGATGTAGAAGATAATCTTTGAAAAAAGTGAAGACTTGTTGGGCTAGATAGGCGAGCACAAACCGAGAGAAATCACAATCAGAAGAGAATAGTCTTCTTGAGGAATCAAGCGGTCTATAATAGACTGCAAATAATAAGAACCAATAATATTAACAAGGGTCACCAGAAAGCTCAGCAAGACGATGACTGCTATCAAACTTTTACGACGAAATAAAATTGGTAAAAACGAAAGAAGACCAGGTACCTCTTCCTTATATTTAATGTAGTTTTCTCCTGGTTCAAAAAATAGAGCAACCCTTGTCCATTCCTTGTCAAAATCCTCTAGGGACAATTTAATGACATTCTTGCTAGGATCTGGATCACCAATTACAACCTGCCCCTTGTCCTTACCAAATAATGTATAATAATGTTGAATACCACCATCCCTAACCACATGTATAATAAAAGGGGAAGATAGGTTTTCTTATTTAAACAAGTCTAAATCTGCACGAATGGCCTGAGTTTCAAACCCCAACTGCTTGCCCGCTTCAACCAAACCAAGCGCAGAAGTTCCTTCACGAGAAGTCTGAGCTAACTCCCGCAAATAAGCCAAACTATAGGATGAACCATAGTGCTTGAGAATCATAGCTAAGGCAGCTACCCCACAATCACGCTGAACAACCTGTGAAATATATGGACATTTTGGCATGATGGCTCCTTATTAAAGACATCCTGCAAAATAAGGCAAGATAGCAATAAGTAGTGAAAATAGTACAAATATTTTCAGGGTTTTCAAAATATAACTCCTTTTAACTATTATTTATATTTCTATAGTACATATTTAACCCTAAAAAAAATAGTGACATTTATGTCACCACCATTTCTATAAACCATCTGCCAATTTTCCTGCCTTTATACTTTCCTCTAAAACCGAGTCTTCCAAAACGGAAGCAAACACTATGGCCTTATCATAATTCTCTGCAGCCTCTTTCTTGTTTTCTTTATGCAGAAGTTCATATTTAGCCTTAAGTACAAAAACACTAGGCTTGTAGCTATATAATTGTGATTTTTCTATGACAGCTAAGGCTTTATCCACAACTGTTAAGAAGTCTGAGAAGGAATTGTGAAAAATCTTTAAAGCAGCAATAGCCATCAAATCATTAAATAAAACAATATTGTAAACATCATCTGTCCAAATTTCCTGATTTAATACTCTCTTTATAATTCTTTCAAATAGTTTTTTGTCATACTGTTTTCTCCCATAAAGATGAAAGAAATAATAGTCAATGACTAATAAATCGTTAGTTGAGAATTTCCTCTTCCTTTTGACTTGTTCAAACAAGTCTTCATATATCTCCTCAACTTTTGGACTCTCCTCCCAGCTAGTAAAACTCAATATATTTTCGAGAATGTCTAAAGTTAATAATTCTTCTTCTGGAAGAATATCAAAAAATTTCTCATAGACTTCCTCAATCAAAGTAAGTTTAGACTTTATTCTGTCAGGGTTTCTGTACGTTGAAAACTTAATCAAACGATTCTTCATTTCATAATATTCGTCAGGAATGGTAATATTGTCTTGATCCAATAACTCTGTCATACTTTTTCCTAAACGTTTAGCAATATACGATAATCTATCTAAAGACGGGAGAGACTCCCCCTTTTCAATACGAATTAACTGGCGAACAGTCAATTCCGCACCATCTAAACATAGCACTTCACGTGACATCTGTTGGCGTTCACGCTCAGTTTTGATTCTTAGTCCAATGCTGTCTTTTAAGTTCAAGAGAATCTCCTTTATATCAAAACTTTAAAAATATTATATCACAATTGTAATATATTTAATATATAGTTAATTATTTTTTAACAGAATATTAGTCTTAAATACGATATTTTTATACATTAATAACAAAATAATGTTTTTATAAGATAAATCTTGATTATCCAACAAAAATATGCAGTTCAGAACTGCATATTGTTTTATTTCTGTTTGCTTTGAAATCGCCATTCAAAGCGAATACGGTCATAAGTTGGATAGACAGCATTAAGCAAGCCAAACGCTAGGATAAAGCCAGCTAAAACATCAGTTGGATAATGAACACCTACATAAATACGCGAAAGTCCAACAAGGAAAATCAGAAGCCCAGTAATAGCATAAACTACTATTTTAGATTCTTTTTTCTCCAAACGCTGAGCAAGGACAATGGCAATTGCTCCAAGAATCATAAATGTCCCCAAAGAATGACCACTAGGGAAAGAATAATCACTAGCATGCACTAAATGCGTAATTGATGGGCGCTGACGCTGATAAATATACTTCAAACTTACAATCAAGATACTAGCGAGAAGCCCACTGGCTCCCACAAAGATAGCTTCTGATTTATACTGACGTAGATAAAGCCAGATGACTGCTACGATTGCAATAATAGCCTGTATAGGCGTATTCCCAAGAATGGTAATTGTTTTAAAGAAGCGTGTCAGTCCTGCTGGTAAGTCTCCTCGAACCCTAGTTTGTATGCTGCTATCAAATTCTGTCAAGGCTTCAGGGTAGAACTTAACCATGTAACCGAGAATAACAAATAACAAAAAGGCAAAGGAAGCGTAAATATAATGTGTGTATTTGTGTTTCATATTTATAATTTTACTAGTATAGACTTAAGCGGGGCATAAATAAGAGCAAAAGCTACTGAAAAAATCAAGCCTTCCAGTAAGTTAAAAGGTACTACCATAGCGAAAAGGTATTTATAAAGACCTATGAATTGCGCAATATCAAAGTTAGAAAATTTAGCATAGAGTGGTACTGCATAAATGTAGTTAAGAACAACCATGGCAACTGTAAGCAAAATCGTTCCTAAAACAGAACCAAGAATATAATTCTTGCTTGTTTGATTTTTCTTCCAAAAATAGCTTAGGCCCCAAACAAAGACTCCTAGAGCAACAAAATTCATAGGAAGCCCAATCATTGATCCTGGGCCACCATTGTTTAGTAAGAGCTTTAACAATGAACGAAGCAAGAGAACACCAATAGCACTCTTAAAATCAAAGATAACCAAGGCGATAAGAGCAGGAAGGATTGAAAAATCAACCTTCAAAAAGTCTGCTGCTGGAATCAATGGAAATGAAAAATAAAGCAACAAGAATGAAACTGCAGATAAAATGGCAATGTAAGCCAATTTATGTGTGTTTGTCATAAAAAAATTCCTCCAAATTTTAACAATTTGAAAGAAGTTCCCAATGGATTTGCCTATGCCAAAAAAAGCCTACGCAAAAAGACTGGTCTTCTTCCATCCAGACTATACTGTCGGTTGAGGAATTACACCTCATCAGCTTGCGCTCGCGGACTTATCCAAAGAATCACCGCCGGTCGGGAGTTTCACCCTGCCCCGAAGACCCTTTAAGGATAACACAAAAAAACCTTGGTGACAAGGTTCTTAATTTATGGATTTCTAATTTGTTGATAGTCAATAACTATACTTATTCTTTTAAGACAACATGAAGTATCTATTTTAATTTATCATGATGGTAGCGGTGACTCAGCTCCAACCCCTCAAACTGCTGCTGACGAAGAGCTTCATAGACAATCATACAAACCGTATTTGAGACATTAAGACTACGGACATGTTCATCATTCATAGGAATACGAATAGCTTTTTCAGGATGCTCACGCATAAAGTCCTCAGGTAGGCCTGTATCCTCACGACCAAACATAAAATAGTGATCCTCACCATCAGCATAGACCTCTTCTGAATACGTCTTATCCGCAAACTTCGTTACTAGATGCAAACGACCAGCATGATTTTTAGACATAAAATCAGCCAAATTGTCATAATAAGTGATATCAAGCTTATCCCAATAGTCCAGGCCTGCGCGCTTCATCTTCTTGTCATCAATTGGAAACCCCATAGGTCGAATGATGTGGAGGGGGCTATTGGTTGCTGCGCAGGTACGTGCAATATTTCCAGTGTTTTGTGGAATACGGGGCTCAAACAAGACAATATGATTACGTGACATCTGACTTCTCCTAGACATAAAAAATGCCATGTCGCCCGGAGTCAAGCTCAGCAGACGACATGGTTATGGACATTCATTAGCTTAAATCATGACAGGTTAGATTTAAAATAGTGAATGGTTGAGTATATTTTAGCACTTTAGCTGTAAAAGTCAACACTATTAGTAGAAAAAAAATTAATATTTTTAACTTCATCACCTTTTTTACAGGAATAACCTATAAAGCTGGCTGAAAAGGATGATTTTTCGGCCAGAATAAAGTATCATAGTAATGATTATTTGGAGGTAACTCATGCGTATTATTGTCGTAGGTGCTGGTAAAGTCGGTACGGCACTCTGTCGTTCTCTTGTTGATGAGAAGCACGACGTTATTTTAATTGAAGAAAAGGAAGAGGTCCTCAAACGCATCAGTAAACGCTACGATGTTATGGGCTTTGCTGGAAATGGGGCAAATTTCAAGATTTTGGAACAAGCCGAGGTTAATAACTGCGATGTCTTTATCGCCATGACTGATAAAGATGAAGTAAACATGATATCAGCAGTTCTGGCAAAACAAATGGGTGCAAAAGAAACTATCGTTCGTGTACGTAACCCAGAATATTCTAATACTTATTTCAAAGACAAAAACTTCCTCGGATTCTCATTAGTAGTTAACCCTGAACTTTTAACTGCTCGCTATATTGCCAATACCGTTGAATTTCCAAACGCTCTATCAGTTGAAACCTTTGCTAATGGACGGGTTATCCTTATGGCATTTAGGGTCACTGAGACAAGCCGATTGTCCGGTATGACAATGGAACAATTTCGTAAGAAATTCGGTAACATCTTGGTTTGTATGATTGATCGTCAAGGCGACCTCACCATTCCATATGGGAATGCTACCATGCAAGCTGGGGATAAGATCTATGTAACTGGGAAACGTGTTGACATGGCACTTTTCCACAGTTATATTAAACCAAAAAGCATCAAAAAACTTTTGTTGATTGGTGCTGGACGTATCTCCTACTACTTACTAAATATCTTGAAAAACAACCGTATTAAGGTCAAATTGATTGAACAGAAAATGGACCGTGCGCAAACCTTTAGTCAAGTATTCCCTGAAGTTTCCGTTATCTTAGGAGATGGTACTGCTAAAGACCTTCTTCTTGAAGAGAGCGCAGCTAGTTATGATGCTGTTGCTACTCTAACTGGAGTAGATGAGGAAAATATCATCACCTCTATGTTCCTTGAAAGTCTTGGTGTCCATAAAAATATTACCAAGGTCAACCGTACCAGTCTTTTAGAGATTGTCGATACACGTGAGACAACAACAATTGTCACTCCTAAGAGTATTGCTGTTGATACCGTTATGCACTTTGTTCGTGGTCACTATAACGCCAAAGATTCTAGTCTTGACGCGCTTCACCACGTAGCTAATGGCCGTATCGAGACCCTACAATTCCAAATTAAGGAAAACAATAAAATTGCTGGGAAGAAACTTTCTGAACTTAAATTCGCTCATGGTGTCCTTATTGCTGCTATCATCCGTAATGGAAAAGCCATCGTCCCAACTGGAGAAGATAAATTGGCAATTGGCGATAAAATCGTGGTCGTTACTCTCTTGCAAAACGTAACCCACATTTACGACTTATTGAAGAGGTAGGCTGCCATGAATCGATCTATTGTCCGTTTTCTTATTTCTAAACTGCTCCTCATTGAAGCTGGACTCTTAGTTGTACCTCTTATCGTGGCTCTTATTTATCAAGAAGATGCCAAGGTATTTACCAGCATTTTGGGGACTATGGCGATCCTCCTTTTTATCGGAGTGCTTGGTACTCTCTTTAAACCTAAGAACTACCGCATTTACACCAAAGAAGGAATGCTCATTGTAGCCCTCTGTTGGGTACTTTGGTCCTTCTTTGGGGGATTACCGTTTGTTTTTGCCGGGCAAATCCCAAGTGTCATCGATGCCTTCTTCGAAATGAGCTCAGGTTTCACAACTACAGGGGCTACTATTCTCACAGATACTGGGGTCTTGACCCATTCTCTCCTCTTCTGGCGAAGCTTCGCTCACCTAATTGGAGGGATGGGGGTGCTGGTCTTTGCTCTAGCCATCATGAACAACAGTAAAAATGTTCATCATGAGGTTATGCGTGCAGAGGTGCCTGGTCCAGTCTTTGGTAAGGTCGTTGCCAAGCTCAAAAATACAGCTCAGATTTTGTACATCATCTATCTGGGCATGTTTGTGATCTTTGCTATGATTCTATGGATTTGTGGCATGCCACTCTTTGATAGTATTGTCATTGCGATGGGAGGTGCTGGTACCGGTGGATTTGCAGTCTATAATGACTCTATTGCCCACTATAACAGCGATTTAATTACTTATGTGGTTACAGTTGGTACCCTACTATTTGGCGTTAACTTCAACTTGTACTTCTATATCCTGCTTCGCAAAATCAGATTCTTCTTCCAAGATGAAGAGCTACGTACCTATCTTACGATTATTGCGGTATCAACAAGTTTAATTATCCTCAATATTTTTGGAATTTACCACAGTTTAGCTAACTCGTTTAAATACTCATTCTTTGAAGTGTCAACGATTATCACAACGACGGGATTTGGCCTAACAGATATTACCAAATGGCCACTATTTTCTCAGTACATCCTGCTTCTCCTGATGTTTATCGGGGGATCAGCTGGTTCTACAGCTGGTGGCTTCAAGGTTATCCGTGCTATGATTATTGCTAAAATTGCACGTAATCAGACCTTAGCTAGCCTCTATCCTAACCGTATCCTATCTCTACACATTAATGGAAGTGTTCTTGATAAAGAAACACAGCATAGCGTTCTTAAATATTTGGCTGTATATGTGTTGATCATACTAAGTCTAGTTACAATCCTGTCCTTGGATAATCAAAATTTCTTGATTGTGACAAGTGCTGCCGCTTCAACATTTAACAATATTGGACCTTTACTTGGAACAACTGATAGCTTCGCTATTTTTAGTCCTTTGTCTAAGCTAATCATGGGATTTGCTATGATTGCTGGACGTTTGGAAATCTATCCTTTATTGCTCCTATTCCTACCAAAAACATGGTCAAAAATTTAAGCATAAAAAAGCTCCCTTGGATTCAATTGTCCAAAGGAGTTTTTTTACGTTTTAGGCTAAAATAATCTGGTACTGGGTCGTCACCAGTCTCTGATAGGGGATGGCATCTTAAGATACGGGCGATTCCCATAAGAACTCCCTTTAAACCATGTTTTTCTATTGCTTGAATCATATAGACTGAGCAAGTTGGACGAAAACGACAAGACGGTGGAAACAGGGGAGAAAGCCATCTCTGATAAGCCTTTACTAACGCAATCAGAAACTTCTTCATCATTTAACCTTGTTAACAGCAATGTTATGAAGCTGACTAATTTCTTTTTTGCTTAGACGGCGTGACTCTCCTGGACGTAGTCCTGTCAAATCTAGGGTACCAAAACGGGTACGTGACAACTTATCAACAATCAAACCTACTGATTCAAACATTTTCTTAACCTGATGGTTTCGCCCTTCATGAATCGTCAACTCGACGACTGATCGGTTCTTTTCATGATCCACCTTGATAATATTGTAATGGGCCGGCTGAGTTTTTTTACCATCAATCACCACACCACGAGTCAAAGGACGAAGATTTTCCTTGGTCGCAATACCTTTAACACGCGCCAAATAAACCTTATCAATCTCATTACGTGGGTGAATCATTTTATCGGTAAAGTCACCATCATTTGTTAAAATAAGAAGGCCAGTCGTATCCCAATCAAGACGACCAACAGGATAGATACGTTCCTTAACATGGGGCATTAGATCAATAACCGTCTTACGGTTTTTCTCATCAGATACTGAAGAAATAACCCCACGTGGTTTATTAAGAAGGTAGTATACCTTTTCTTCATTATAAATTGGGCTTCCATTTACCTCGACAATGTCGCCATTTTTGACAATTGTTGCCAATTCCATAACGGTCTTACCGTTTAAAGTCACACGGCCTTCTTTAATCAATTCCTCAGCTTTACGACGACTAGCCACACCAGCGTGGGCGATATATTTATTAATTCGCATTCTTTTTTCTACAGCTTCAGCTGTATCCTTTCTACCTAGCATTTCTGCTATGTTTCTTAATTTTTAATGATTAGTTTCAACAAGGTTTACTCTTAATTGTCCAAATCCTCAAGATCTTCTGGAGCATCCTCCCTAAATAGGCTCGTTTCTTGCTCTTCAAGTTCTAGTTGATCAATGGCCACAAGTTCGTCTAAACTGTTAATTCCTATATAATCCAAGAAATAATCAGTTGTCGCATATAGGTTGGGACGACCCACAGCATCCTTTTTACCAGCCTCTCGAATGAGACCAAAAGCCTGAAGCTTGGCAATAGCACCACTGGAATTGACACCTCGAATATCATCAACTTCAGCGCGAGTAATGGGCTGTTTATAAGCAACTATAGAAAGTACCTCGAGACTCGCTCGGGATAGACTTTGGTTGATTGGCGTTTTAGAATAGTCACGCAGAAGACATGCAAAATCAGGCTTAGTCACGATCTTATAGGTATTTGACGATTCCAATAAACAAAGTGCTGTGTCCTCATCTGCCTCATACTTGGCTTGCAATTTTTCTAAGGACTGAGTCAGTCCCGTCACTGGTATTTCCAAGAGCTGTGCCATAGTCCTTAGACTAAGACCATCTTCACCAGCTACAAAAAGTAGGGCTTCTAATCGTGCTAAGTGACTACTCATTCGTCCATTCCTTTCTTAGAGTAATTGTTCCAAAAATTGTTTCCTGCTGTACCGAGATTCGATGTATCTTAATTAATTCAAGAGTTGCCAAAAAGAGTGTAATCACTTGATTCATATCCTTAGCATCTGAAAAAAGCTCATCTAAAAACAATTTATTTTTCGCACTAAAGGCCTCCTCAATGATTAACATCATGTCTTCAATCTTATAATCATCACGTGCAATAGTCGTGTGTCTTCGACGAATTTCTTCTTGCTTTTCAGCCATGATTTTTGAAAAAGCCAAGAAAATATCTTGAATCGTCTTATCCTGATTCAGCGTCACATCTTCATAAACTAATTCTACTTTTGGTTTTGAAAAATACTGAGCTCGCACTTCATGCTTCTTAGCCAACACTTGACTAGCTGCTTTGAAGTGTGCATATTCTTCTAGCTGACTCAAGAGCTCTAGTTCTGGATCATCCGCTTCAGGCTCATCCTCTACAACTGTCGGCAATAGTTTTCGACTCTTAATCAACATGAGCTGGCTAGCCATAAGCATATATTCCCCAGCAACCTCTAGCTTCATAGCTTGCAAGGTCGCCAAATAAGCCAAGTATTGCTCGATGACCTCAACAATGGGAACATCGTAAATGTCTACTTCATACTTAGAAACCAGATGGAGCAACAAATCCAGTGGCCCCTCAAAATCTTTTAACTTAATATCCATTAGGCTTTATAGTATTTCTCCAAGGTCACTGGACTTTTTAGCCCAAGTAAACGAGCAAGTTCAAAGGCGCCCGTTCCCTTTTCAATCTGTCTAAGGATATATTGCTGGCGCAAGACTTGAGCAGTTACCCCCGATAAGCCGCATCCACCAACATAAGATTGAATCTGCTTATACAGCCACTGACGGGTAAAAGCCTTACTCAAAATTAATCCCTGACTATTGTCATTTTTAATCCCAAATAAGAGCTCTTTCAAAGCTCCATCCAGTCTGAGAACACGCTTAGTACTTCCCTTAGCCACGGTTACAACACCAAAATCCAAGTCGATATCTTCCCATTTCAGCTCCAAGATTTCCGAAGGTAAGAGTCCTAACTCTAGAATAAACAGACAAGCCAGTTTACCGGGCCCTTCTTGTCCCTCATATAGCGACGACAAATCAAAGATTTCTAACTCTTCTTGCTGAGAAGGGAGTGGTGCAGTCTCTGACAGTTTAAAAAACTCCTCTAGCTCACCCTTTTGATAAAGGTAAAGCAAAAACTGATTAACAGCCGAGCGCTTACGTTTTTGCACAGAAGGCTTCCACTCCTTAAGTTGATTTTCATAAAGCTTGAGACTGGTTTGATCTACTCGTCCTGGAAGACAGTTTACAAACTGCTTAAGATCATAAGCATAAGCTTGTTTTGAGCTATCAGAAATGGTCTTCCTAGCTAGAAAATTAGTTATCTGAGTTGTTAGTTGTTTTTGGAATGATGATATAGTCATGTGTAAAGTCATGTAAGAGGCTATTAACTGCCTTGAGAATTGATTTTCGTGTAATAATTCCTTTAAAAATGCCTTGGCTGTCAACTACTGCAAGGAAAGGATTATCAACCAGCTTATGCATTACCTCACTTAGATTAGCATCATCTTTCACTGTTGCCACAACATCTGAAGTCATCGGTCCGATATCGCGATTAACCATCTCCCACTCTTGCAAGTTATGTTCATCTTGGTAACGCTTGATATCCGCCAAAGATATTGTCCCAAGATAATGCTTGTCCTTAGTCAAAACGGGCACACGTGAATAACCATTGCTTGTCAAAAGCAAAACCACATGATCAGCGTTATGGCTATCAATAAAAATAGTAACTTGATCTGATGGGATCAAATAGTTGTCTAAGTGAGCCAACAAAAAATCTTCAAATTCTTTAGCAATCATCGTTCAAATTCCTGTGTAAGTTCTGAATAAAGTTCATGGTCACGTGTATAATATTCCACACGAATCTTTGCATCGTTTATAATCACCTTAGCATAGAGTTTCTCATGGATTGGGCCACGTGGCTGTGAAATAGAACCTGGATTGATATACACTGTCTTACCATTTCGCCAAGCTGCTGCCACATGTAAATGCCCATATAGACAGATATCAGCATCCTCTTGTTGTGCCCAAAGATCCAACTTGTCCCAGGTAAAATTAATCCCAAAGAGATGACCATGCGTTTGCGCAATAATCACATCACCAAGTTTCACGACCAAACGTTCTGGATAACCTGAATCATAGTCACAGTTACCACGAACCACATGGATACCTTCCCAAACAGAATCACTTGATTCTAACTCAGAATCTCCATTATGGAAAATGGCATCTACCTTCCCTTGATAACGTTTTTTTATGTCTACTACAATATCACGTTCTCCATGAGAGTCGCTCATTACGATTATTGTTTGTTCTGCCATGCTGGGAATACCTCCATAAGTTTCTTAACAGCTTGTCCACGGTGAGATTGTTCATCTTTTTCCTCTGTAGAAAGCTCTGCTGCTGTCCTACCCGTATTACCAACTAAGAAAAGGGGATCATAACCAAAACCATTGTCACCTTTAGGTTCTCGACCAATATAACCTTTCCAGTCTGCATCAACAACCAAACTATCACGTCCAGGTGCTGCAACAACTAAGGTTGTATGGAACTGGGCAGAGCGTTTGCTATCATCAAGTACCATGGCAAGTTCATGCAGTAACTTAGCATTATTTTCAGCATCGGTAGCTTCTGGACCCGCAAAACGAGCAGACCACACACCTGGCAAACCTCCAAGAACATCTACCTGCAAACCTGAATCATCTGAAAGAACCATCTTCCCAGTTAATTTCGAAATAGTTTCCGCCTTCAAGCGTGCATTTTCTTCAAAGGTCATACCAGTTTCAGCAACCTCAGGAAGATCTGGATAATCATTAAGATTTTCTACCTTAATACCAAGCTTTCCAAAGAGTTTCCGAAACTCCTTGGTTTTTCCTTCGTTGCGTGTCGCAATCAACAAAACATCACCAAAGTCTGATTTATTATCAGAACCAAAGAAATCATCCAAGGAGACACCTTCTCTAGGTACGTGGACATAGAGAAGCTTATCCCCTTCACTTACAAGCAAAGTTCCTTGATGTTGCGTAACGACCAAGTCTCGACCAAGCTCCTCTTTCAAACAATCCAAAATAAAAGACACTAAGCGAAGATCCGAAGAGTGTTTAACAACATGTAACTGAAAACCACTAACATCCAAGGTGCTAGTCAAGCCCTGAAAAAAGTCAACATATTGTTCATAGGCCTCATCATCACCAAAACATGTCAAGTGATTATAGCTTCCAAAACTAGCCAAGTACCAGTCTTGATCATCCTTATATTCAAAAATTGATTTAGTCATTTTCTAACTCCTTATCCAAATCTACATGTTGGACAGTAACTTCCTCACCCAGCCACTGCTCAGCAATTTCTTTAAAACCAAGCACACTAGCTGTGGTGTAGTATTCTTCCGTCTTGTCTTTGACCTCACGACTACGGTTAATTTCAAAGTAATTGAGCAAGACAGAAACATCACGAACAGTTTCAGCTCCGCTATCAATTAATTTGACACTTAGCCCCATAACATTCTGAATAATCGGGCGTAAAAGTGGGTAGTGGGTGCAACCCAAAACCAAGGTATCTACCCTATCAACTAAAGGAGCCATGCTTTCATAGACAATCTTTTTAGCCACACTTGAATTAATTTCATTTGATTCAACAATTGGGGCAAAACGGGGACAGGACAAACTCAGGACATTCATTTGTGGGGCCAGACGCTTAATTTTTTGCTCATAGATATTAGACGAAATTGTCATAGGAGTACCAATGACACCAATTTGACCAGACCGGCTAGACTTAATGGCAGCACTAGAACCAGGCAAAACCACACCTAGTACTGGAATGTCCAAAGCCTCTTTAATTTCCTCCCAAACCACTGCTGTCGCCGTATTGCAAGCAATAACAATCATCTTTACGTCTTTAGTCAGGAGAAATTTAACCAACTGCCAGGTATACTCTCTGATTTGTCCTGCTGGTCTGGGGCCATATGGAGCCCTAGCAGAATCACCAATATAAACAATGGACTCGTGAGGCAACTGACGTTTAAGTTCACGTACTACCGTCAGGCCTCCGACACCAGAATCCAAAAATCCTATAGGTCGATTATCCATCTTGCCTCCTTATCCCCTTACATTACATGTAAAAAGCTGAGATTCACGTCCCAGCTCCCCCACCATTATTTTTTCTTGCTATTTGCAAGTGCTTGTTTTTGTTGTTTAATAATCTGATTATATGTTTGACGCACTTTAGCTTCATTAGGCTTTTGGCCTGCTGCCGACATCATTGTACGAACAGCGTCCACATTCAAACGAGGATTTTCAGCTAATTCTTTCTCAATTTGTTTGCGGGAAAAATATGCGCCTCCGTAGAAGCCACCCAAAAGGGCTACAAAAACAAGAATAATCCAAAGGACGGTGTTCATAAATTTAATTCTCCTATAACGTTGATTTACCTTATATTATAGCAAAAATAGGCCTTACTGACAAACAAGACGTTAGTTTCTTAACGAGTCCGCAAAAAAATTACTTATCTAAAATACTGATAAAATGAGAGTTTCAGCTTCTTTTTCTTACAACTGCGAAATACTTGTAAGATTTCAGGGAAAAAATTAGGTTTTTATATAAGTCTTGAAATTATTATGTTTATATAAAGGGGCTTACTTATGCTAAAGGAAGCAACTATTTCCAAACAAAAAATTGTCAATACATTTACTGAACTCTCAGAAGAGAGTTCACTCGAACAAATCAACACCACAGACATCATCAAAAAAGTAAGTCTCAGCAGACCAACCTTCTACTACTATTCAAATCAAGATAACTTGGTTGAAACTACCTTGTCTAAGATTTTAGATAAAGTTTCAAGTATTCTGCAAAAGTATATGACCTATCAAAAAGGTGTTCTAACCGAGATGCTACGATATCTTAAGGAAAATCATAAGCTCTGTCGCACATTAATGACACATATCCCAAACATCAATGAATTGATTTGTGAGTTCATTATCGAGACCATCCTTAACTATGATATTGAAAATGTCACAGAACTTATGGAAAGAAGCTATCATATTCCAGTCAAGTATTCTTCGGAAGTTTACGTCATTACCATTGTTACCATTTTGGCACTCTGGCTAAAGGAAGGCTGCATTGAATCTCCAGAAGGGACGGCCAATACACTTCTTGAAGCGGTTATTATTAAAGCAAAATAAGCTAGACCTCCTAGGTCTAGCTTTTTTGTTAAATTTCAAAATCAAATCCGTCAAGTGTCGCAAAATAATCATTCATAGTCTCTGCACGACGAATCATTCGCGCTGTTCCATCTTCTTGATAGAGGATTTCTGCCGAACGAAGACGGCCATTATAGTTATAACCCATTGAAAAACCATGGGCACCAGTATCATGGATAACCAAGGTATCCCCAATACGAGCCTCAGGCAATTCACGGTTCTTAGCAAACTTGTCATTGTTTTCACAAAGCGAACCTGTGACATCAACCACTTGAATATCACCATTTGGATTAGTCATATTAGTAATGTGGTGGTAGGCATCGTACATTGCTGGGCGAAGCAAGTTAACTGCAGAAGCATCAACACCAACATAACGTCGATAAGTATCCTTAATATGGAGAACCTTAGTAACAAGGAGTCCGTGTGGCGCTGTCATGAAACGACCAAGTTCAGTGTAAATACTGATATCCCCAAGATCATTTGGAACAAGGATTTCATCAAATTTAGTATGAACACCTTCACCGATAGCAGCAATATCGTTTTGCTTGTTCGCTGGCGTGTAGTCTACCCCAACACCACCTGATAAGTTGATAAAGTCAAGGCTGATACCAAGCTCATTCTTGATTTCTACAGCCAATTCAAAGAGTTGAGCAGCCAAGGTTGGATAGTACTCATTCGTTACTGTATTTGACGCCAAGAAGGCATGCAAACCGAATGATTTCACCCCTTTTTCTTTAAGGTAGGCATAACCTTTGAAAAGTTGCTCCTTAGTCATTCCAAATTTAGATTCTTCAGGATGATCCATAATATCTGTACCAAGTAAGAAGACACCACCTGGGTTAAAGCGTAAAGAAAGCGTTTCAGGAATCCCTGCAGACTCTTCCAAGAAGAAAATATCTTCGTAAGCATCAAGGTTAATTATCGCATTGATATCACGCGCGTAAACAAATTCTTCTGCTCGTGTATCATTAGACGTAAAACTAATAGCAGTACTATCAAAACCAACTTTGTTACTCATGACAAGCTCTGTATCAGTCGCACAATCTACACCGCACCCTTCTTCCTTCAAGATTCTGAGAATTGCTGGATTAGGTGTTGCCTTTACAGCAAAGAATTCTTTAAAACCAGGATTCCATGAAAAGGCTGCATTAACTGCACGCGCTGTTTCACGAATACCTTTTTCATCGTAAAGGTGGAAAGGTGTTGGAAATTCTGCAGTGATTTGATCGAGTTTATCCGCCGTAATAAAGGGTGTTTTTGTCATTTTATTCTCCATTTTTTACAATAGTAACCTTATTATAGCATAAGAAAAGGCTTGAAATCCAAATTTCTAATAATCTCAAGGGATATTTCATAATACAATAGACGTGTCAACTTAATGAAATAATGGGAATTATGTATAAAAAAATATCTTTATTCTGGGGCGATTTCTCTAATAGCCGTTTTTACATTGTCAGCATGTGCCAAACCAAAACTCGATTTTAAGCTTTCTGTTAACGACATTATCTATATGTCTAGAAGAGCCCTCAAACTTAAAGATGATCAGACCTTGGTTGAAGCCTCATTCAAACGTGAGCAAATTTCTGAAGATATGAAAAATGAGCTAAAAACATCTACTAAACAATTTTACCTCAAAGATGAGGATGGTAAAAAAGTCACAGCAAGTAAGATTGACAAAGATGACCTACCTACTCTCCTCACCAAAAATAATAACGTAGAAAATGCTACAGATGACTTTGGAAAAGTTGAAGCTAATGACTACAAGACCAGTCTCTCTTTTTCGAAGTGAACAACGATTAAAAATATAAACTCTATTTTAAATCAAAAGATGGAAAGACAGAGGGGCAGACGGTTTCAACTAGTCCAAAAAATTTCGATGGTCAAACAACTACCAATGTTAAAAAAGATATTGATGCTTATTTTAACGCAGTTCTTCTAGGTGGAGAAAGTAAAAATTACAATAAATTTGTTTCTACTGACCTAGGCAAGGCTAAGAGTGAACTTAGTCAATATTTCTCAGATAGTCTTCAATATAGCTATGATTAAACTGATCATATCAAACCAACTGGAGATGAAATTCCAAAAGTTTTCGGATGGACTCAAACTTCTAACCGTGAACGGGGTAGTTACTCTGTTGACAACATTTTCGTTACTAAAGATAAGACGGAGTTTAACATTGACATGTCAACTATCAGTATGAGAGCTGCAGACGATGCATATGTGGCTAACCATCCAAGGCTTATTGACGATCTTAAAAACTACCTACAAAGCAATGGTGCTAACGCTGGAAATCGCGACCAATTGACTAGACAATACTGCATGGAAACTTATTTACCTAATTCAATCAAAAAAAGTAAGTCCATCAGTAGCATAGACAGACGAAATAAATATCTTTAAGGATTGCTCAGTTGAACTCACTAAGAAAGACGATAAGTAGGCCTTTTCCGATAAAGATGGCTAGGTCGAAAAATGAGATTACTATCTACTCTCCTACACCTATACAGGTCAACAAGAAACAATTACAAAAAACGTTAAACACAAAAAAATCAGCCGAATGGCTGATTTTTTTAACTAGTCACGCCTCGCAAAGATTCGCAAGATATTCAAGAACAAGTTAATAAAATCCAAGTAAAGACTAAGCGCCATAGAAATCGCCCATCCATCTGTGACTTGACCATTAGTACTATAATAAACCTTTTTAATTAACTGATTGTCATAAGCAATTAAACCAGAGAAAATGAGAACTGATACAATACTAATCACAAAACTCATCGTGCTACTTGCAAAGAAAATATTAACTAAGCTAGCCACAATGATTCCAATCAAAGCTGCCATAAGAAATTTGACCATTCCTGACAAGTCACGCTTAATAGAAACTCCGATAAGTGCCATGACAAAGAAGACAATGGCAGTACTTAGGAAAGCTTGGAAAACAATAGCTTGCGTATATTGAACGATGATAAAACTAAGTGTAAAGCCATTCAGAGCAGAATAAACTAAGAATAAAGGCAGAGCCGCAGGCGTATTTCTTCTTGCAGCACCACTAGCCAAAAAAACCAAGGCTAACTCAACAAAAATAGCTGCCATATAGATCCAAGAATAATTCATGAGAATGTTGACAAAAAGATGAGAGAGAGGGAATAACATCAGATAAGAAATGACTGCTGAAAGCCCTACCCCAATACCAACAAGGCCATAAATCTTCCCGAAAAAGCGATTTAATCCTGCATCACTAGTTGTATAAATTGCATTTGATTTCATAAATATCTCCTGAGTTTAATAAATTAATTGTGGCTACTTTGTAGAGTATTGCGACGGAAAAAACTTACTATTTTTAATGCGATTTCGTAAAGGTGTCACTGCTTCTTTAACAGCCCAGTACTTATCCACCATGGTAACGATATAAGATTCCTTATACTTCGGCGGTGCAATAGTTGCTCCCCACATATGTTTGAGGATGATATCCTCTTCTTTTTTGTTTAAATTAACAAGCTTTCTAGCATTACGAACAGCAATCCGTGGGTGCACCCAAGCATGACTCTTATTAAATTTGGTTACTCGCCAATCATAATAGAAAAAATCATGCAAGAGACCACCTCGGGCAGTGCTCTCAGCATCCCAACCTAATTTTTTAGCAATCTTGTAGCTGGTGTAACTAACATTAACCGAGTGTTCCAAACGTGTCGAATGATAATGTTGGACAATCCCATCCAATTTTTGAAAACGTGGGTGTGAAATCAAATGTCCAACAACTTCCATGAATTCTTTATCATCTTCTGGTCGATTCATAATAATACCTCATGAATGTTTCTAATACTTCTTCATTATATCACTAGAGCTTAAATTTATCTTAAAAGGCGAATGTTTCTCAATAAAATCATCCTTAGGACCTAGAGACTAAACATGAGAATCCCTGCAGCAACAGCAACATTAAGACTCTCTGCCTGGCCTGGCATGTTAATATGTACCAGTTGATTAGCGGACTCAGCCATTTCCTTACTGATTCCCTGACCTTCATTTCCCATCACTAGGGCAAAATTACCGTCTGTCTTAACTGCTTTATAGTCAACGGAAACCTCTGAGAGAGTCGTTGCCAAGACTGGTAAATCTTGTTTTTTACAAGTTTCAACCATCTCAAGAATTGGTCCACGGTAGATTGGCAGATGAAAATGACTTCCCTGCATAGAACGTAAGGTCTTCTGATTATAAATATCAGCGGATTTATCTGATAAAAAGACCCCATCATAATCTGCAGCATCTGCTGTTCGAATCATTGTCCCAACATTACCAGGATCCTGAACATCCTCCAATAGCAGATACTTCCCTGAAAGAGGGTCTGGCAAAGCTTGAGTTTGTTTAGCAACTTCTGCAACAATCCCTTGAGGCGTCTGAGTTTCACAGAGCTCCTTAAGAACCTCCGGACTAACCAACTTAACCTTAGACATATTAGCTACACGGTCAGCCATCTCCTCAAGCACAAAAATTTGAAGAATATGCGCACCACTTGCCTTTGCTTCCTCGAAGAGATGCCATCCTTCTATAAGATAACTGGTTTTACGGTGCTTGCGTTGCAACAATTTTCTAGCAGTCTTGATACTAGCATTTTGCTTTGATTGAATGACTTCCATACACTCATTGTAGCAGAAATTCCTTGATAAATCTAGGACTTGACCGACTTTATAGTAAGGATTATACTGAAAGAAAGAATTTTCAAAAGGAGGTCATGGCCCATGCAAAAAGTAAGATTATTAGTCTCAGGAAGAGTCCAAGGTGTTGGTTTTCGTTATTCAACCTATGCATTAGCACTCGAAATTGGAGATATTTACGGTCGAGTCTGGAACAACGATAATGGAACTGTTGAAATTCTAGCGCAATCAGATAAACCTGCTAAGTTAGCTAAGTTTATCCAAGAAGTTCGAAAAGGACCTTCAAAATGGTCTAATGTAACCTATGTTGATGTAACCATGGCTAACTTCTCAAATTACAGTGATTTTCGCATGGCGAATTAAGATGATGCCTCCGTTTTTAGCTTGTTCTCTTCCTTAAAAAAGGGTAAAATAGACAAGTATAACTAAAAAACAAAAGGAATGATATTGTGAATAAAATTCAAAAACGTCTAGCCCTTATGGGGCTTGCTGCCAGCATGCTTCTCTTCCTATCAGGATGTGTGAGCCTTGATAAGTCTGGTAATCCCACTGGCTGGGTCTGGAACCTACTTGGTCGTCCTATGAGCCACATCATCACCTACTTCGCAAACAATCTTGGTTTGGGATTTGGTCTTGGTATTATCTTCGTAACTATCATTGTTCGTTCGATTATATTACCACTTGGTCTTCACCAATCTCGTAGTGCAGCCTACCAATCAGCAAAACGTGAGTACCTAGCCCCTATCTTGGAACCAATAAACGAACGTTTGCGTAACGCTAAAACTCAAGAAGAAAAAATGGCTGCTCAATCTGAACTCATGCAAGCTCAACGTGAAAACGGTCTTAGCTTGATGGGCGGTATTGGCTGTCTTCCTCTATTGATTCAGTTTCCATTCTTCTCAGCGCTTTACTATGCAGCACGTTACACTCCTGGTGTACTCAAGGATGACTTCCTCTGGTTTAACCTCGGTCATCGTGACTTCCCATTGATTATCATCATTGCCGCTCTTTACTATTTCCAATCTTGGTTGTCTATTCAACAAGTTCCTGAGGAGCAACGTAAGCAAATGGCGGCGACTATGTACAGCATGCCAATCATGATGATTTTCTTTGGTATTAGCTCACCTGCAGCCGTAATCCTTTACTGGTTAGTTGGTGGTATCTTCTCTATTATCCAGCAGTTGATTACTAACTATATCATCAAACCTCGCTTAAAAGAGAAAGTTGCTGAAGAGTTCAAAAAGAATCCTCCAAAAGCCCCTCGTACAATACCAAACAAGCGTAAAGATGTTACTCCAAAAAATACCCAAGCAATTGCAAATAAAGCCAAAAAAAACCGTAACGCTGGTAAGCAAAATCGTAAATAAGCTACAAAAACACTCTTGGAAGAGTATACTGATTCCAAAAAGTTAGACAATTAATTTACACAAAGGACTTAGTTCTGTATTGCACAGAAATAAGTCCTTTTAGTTTTACCTTGATTAGTTTGTTATTGTATAGTAAAATGAAACAAAAATAGTACATTTGTGGTATAATGTACTTATGGCATATTCATTAGATTTTCGTAAAAAAGTTCTCGCATACTGTGAGAAAACCGGCAGTATTACTGAAGCATCTGTTGTTTTCGATATTTCCCGCAACACCATCTATCAATGGCTAAAATTAAAGGAGACTACAGGCGAGCTTCATCACCAAGTTAAGGGAACCAAACCGAGAAAAGTTGATAGAGAAAAATTAAAGAACTATCTTGATGCTCATCCAGATGCTTTTTTGACTGAAATAGCTTCTGAATTTGGCTGTCATCCAACAGCTATTCATTACGCTCTCAAAGCTATGGGATATACTCGAAAAAAAAGAGCTGTACCTACTATGAACAAGACCCTGAGAAAGTAAATCAGTTCCTTAAAGAATTTAATAACTTAAGTCACTTGACACCTGTTTATATTGACGAGACAGGGTTTGAGACATATTTTCATCGAGAATATGGTCGATCTTTGAAAGGTCAGTTGATCACTGGTCAGGTCTCTGGAAGAAGATTCCAGCGGCTATCTTTAGTCGCAGGTCTTATAAACGGTGAGATTATAGCCCCAATGACCTACAAAGAAACCATGACTAGTGACTTTTTCGAAGCTTGGTTTAAAACATTCTTACTACCCACTTTAGATAAACCATCTGTTATCATTATGGACAATGCAAGGTTTCATAGGATGAATAAGCTAAAAGAGTTATGCAAGGAGCAGGGTCATAGACTTTTACCACTTCCTCCTTACTCACCTGAGTATAATCCCATTGAGAAAACATGGGCTCAAATTAAAAAACACCTCAGAAAAGTATTGCCAAATTGCGATACTTTTCTTGAGGCACTTTTGTCCTGTCCTTGTTTCAATTAACTATAATAATCAATATAGTCTACAATAGCTTGTTCCAATTGCTCAAGTGAGTGAAACGTCTTCTCGTAACCATAAAACATCTCAGACTTAAGAATGCCAAAGAAGGACTCCATCATACCATTGTCTAGACTATTTCCCTTACGTGACATGGACGGTTGGATTCCTTTACCCTCTAAAAAATGATGATAGAAATCATGTTGACATTGCCATCCCTGGTCACTATGGAGAATTGTATTTTCGTAATGCTCCTCTGTAAAAGCTTGTTCTAGCATAGCTTTCACTTGTACTAAATTCGGCGACCTAGAAAGATTATAAGCGACGATTTCACTATTGAAGCCATCTAATACTGGTGATAAATAGAGCTTTTGGCTGCTTGCTGGAATTGCAAACTCTGTCACATCCGTATAACACTTTTCCATTGGTTTAGAGCTTTCAAATTGACGTTGAATAGGTTATCTGCTTTCTTGCCAACTTCTCCTTGGTATGAAGAATACTTGCGTTTACCCCCCCATTTTAGGTACTCTTCCTCTTGTCTTCTCAATTCATATATTTGAACTTTATCTTCATAAGCTAATTTCATAATAAAACACCCCAAAAGGTAGATTGTTTCTGTCTAACTTTTGGGGTTTAGTTCAAAAAACTTCAAGAGTGTTTTCTTATAGATAAACTAAGACTAACCTAGCTCCTATTATCTCTGGTAACTAAAAAAGGAGTGAGACAGAACAAATGTTCTGCCTCACTCCCACAAGGATCAAAAAGCTACTACACCATGTAGGTATTTCGATGTTTATTCAAATGCTAGACAATTTTGTCCTAACATTTGCTTAGGATGTTTTTTCTACACTAAGGATTTCAACAGAGTAGCTACCTGCTGGTGATTCGATAGCTACTTTATCTCCAACTTTCTTACCAATCAAGGCTTGAGCAATTGGGCTTTCATTTGAAATTTTACCTGAGAAAATATCAGCACCGGCTGCACCAACGATATGGTAAGTATCTTTGTCGCTTGTACCAACTTCTTGCACAACAACTGTTTTACCAATCGCAACTTCGTCATTAGCAACAGCATCACTATCAACGATTTCTGCGTAACGAATCTTTGTTTCAAGAATTTGAATTTGACCTTCAACAAAGGCTTGCTCATCTTTAGCCGCCTCATACTCAGAGTTTTCTGAAAGGTCACCATAAGAACGGGCAATCTTGATGCGTTCTACAACTTCCGGACGACGTACGAGTTTGTACTCCTCCAATTCTGCTTCAAGTTGTTTTTTTTCTGCTAGGGTCATTACATATGTTTTTTCTGCCATTTTTTTCTCTTTCCTATTTTTTTAGCCAGTTGGTTTGAAATCAAACTCAGTAGTCAGTTACTGAATTTTAATTAACCAATCAGACTATTTATCTTTTAGTTTGCTATTAATATAAGATTCAACATTATGCTGGTGCTTTTCATAGCTCTCAGCAAAATAGACATTACCAGTTGATACATCCGCAACAAAGTACATGTACTTGGTAGAAGATGGATTGATAACCGCTTCTATTGCCGACAGACTAGGACTATCTACAGGACCAGGCATCAACCCTTTATGAACATAATCATTATAAGGGGAGTCAATATTCGTATCAATCGTTGCATCTTCTTTCAAGGTCGTTTCTTGACCAAGTTTTCCAAGAGCATAAAGAACCGCGATATTACTTTGCAGGGCCATGTCTGAATTAAGACGATTATAGAAAACGCTAGCAATGTTTTTACGGTCATCATCAGTTGCTCCCTCTTTTTCAACAAGAGAAGCTAGAGTCAAGATTTCATTAACGTTGTGGTTACTTGATGAAATTGTTGCATAGTATGGTGATAGGTGGGTGTCCATCGTAGATAGCATTTCCTCTGCCAAAGATTCCACCGTCGTATCGTCATGAATATTATAAGTCGCTGGAAACAGATACCCCTCTAGGACATACTTAGCATCTGTAGAATTCGGAAGGTTTGCCAACAAGGTTGGGTACTTCGCTTTCATCTTAGTAATGAAATCATCATCCTTCATAAGTTTCAAGAAGTCTTTTTCCTTAAGTCCAGTAGATGAATGTTTACCTTTTTTAGCTGATGAATTAACTTCAACCGCCTTGGCGATTTTCTCAATGGTGTATCCTTCTTTAACCAAGACTGTACCCAGAGATGGTTCCTGAGGCTTATCACTTCCTTTTTTCTGAAGTGCCTCAATAATTTCATCCATAGTCATACTAGGCTGAAGGTTATAGTAACCACTTTTTAGATTTGAAATGTTCTTAAACTTGGTATAGTAATTAAAGACTTTACCAGATTTAATGACACCAGCTGATTCCAACAACTGACCGATGTAACTGCTACCTGAATTTTCAGGAATTTCAACACTAATAAACTTAGTCGACTTGACATCTTTTGCACCAACTGCATCACTAACATATCGATAACCAAAGAATCCAGCTAATGATAAGATAAGAATCAAGAAGACAATGATGTTTCTTGCAACTCGTCCTGCACGACGATTATTTTTAATGAGTTTTTGATTTCGGTTGGAGCGTGAAATCGGTTCTTCGTTGATGATTCCGTCCTGTTTAACATCTTTTGGCGAAGACTTTTTCTTCTTCACTTTCTTACGTTTCTTTTTGTTAGATTTTTCAGAGGCTGCTGCTAAAGCAATACTCTCATCACCCTCATTGCCATCAGTTACTAGATCTGACTGAACTCTTACTGGTTCAGAGTGATTACTTACTGTATGATGTTCCCGCAAAAATGCTTCTTTTTGACGTTCTGATGTCATCTTGGACACCAATTCTTTAGGATTCGTGTAGATAGCTTCTTTAGCCTTAGCTTCAATAAGCTCCTTAGCAACATCTGCAGGAATATATTTTTCCTCTGATTCCGCGTTAAGACTAGTTTCCCAAACTGGACGTTTAAAACGACGTTTCAATATTTCAGTCTCCTGAGGAATACTTAAATTTTTCTCCTTATCAACTTGCTCTTTAGGACTTGATATTACGTTTGAATGGACATCAGGGGCTGAAGAATCAGCTTGAGAATTAGAAGACAAGTCAACACTATATTGAAAATCTCGAACCGTCTCAGAAGTCATAGTTTTAGCTATAGCACTATGAGCAACAGAATGAGAACTCAAATTTTGGTTACTTACTTTATTTGACGCTGATCCAGAATCTATTGCATGGCTATCAGCTGACATTGAAAGTGGTGTCTCGGGAACAGCTGCACTTTTTTTATGCTCCTCCTCACGAAGAGAACGGAGCCGTGTCGCTTCTTGTAAATCTCGAAGAATCTGATTTTTAAAGCTTAGGCTATCTTCAGCAGATTCCGAGTATTCATTATGCTTGTCCGTCAAGGCATACCTCCTCTATAGTAACAAACGCCATTATATCTTAAAAAACCAGTTAATGCAAATCAATTGGTTCTTTGTCACAGTAACGTAACACTGGTATTACTAGCCTTCTGGGTTCTCCCAGACCATATTATACCAAATACTATCGCCATGGTTTGATTTGGACTCACCTTCGTCAATGAAACCATTCATCTCATAGTAGGTAATCAGGTAATCATGACAAGTCAAGCTAATCCCTTGACGTTTTTGAGCAATAGCCAGGTCTTTAAAAGCTGCAATCAAGGATGTTCCAACACCTTGCCTTTTAAAGTCTTTGGAGATAGATAAACTAGTAACCGCGATATAGCCTCCTTGACTAGCATTAGGAGTTACCTTGTAGAACAAGTCATCTGTAAGATATCGTTCCGAAATCACAGGTCCTTCGATATAATCAGCTACAGTGCCATCAATTTCAGCAATTAGGAAAGTATCGCAAATTGTCTCTAAACGCTCTGCAAGAGCCTCTGGTGTAGCAGCCTCTTCAGGCGAAAAATTTATCTTGTTCGATACGAACAACATCAGTCCAATCATTCGTTCTAGCGTGTCGAATAATCATCTAAGATTCCTTTCTATCCAAGAGAAAGAGCCGAGCGAAATCGCTACAGCCCTTAATATATTACATGTGGGTTTGCAAGCTTGCTAGGAGCTCTTCAAATGAACGTTCATAAAGTTGGATGTCCCCAGCTCCCATAAAGACATAGACAGCATTGTCATGGTCAAGGAGAGGTGAAACATTCTCAACTGTAACCACTTTGGCAGGTTTATTGATCTTAGCGGCAAGATCTTCAACCTTTACATCACCGTGGTCAACTTCACGCGCAGAACCATAAATTTGTGCCAGATAGACAGCATCCGCTTCATTTAAAGCCTCAGCAAAGTCATCAAGAAGAGCAATGGTACGGGTAAAAGTATGTGGTTGGAAAATAGCAACGATCTCTTTAGATGGGTACTTTTGACGTGCTGCATCTAGTGTTGCAATAATTTCAGTTGGGTGGTGAGCAAAGTCATCGATGATAACAGTATCACTAATAATTTTCTCTGTGAAACGACGTTTAACCCCTGAGAAAGTTTTTAGATGTTCAGCAACTAAGGCCATGTCAAAACCAGCTACATACAAGTTAGCAATAACCGCAGTTGCATTCAAGATATTGTGACGACCATAAGCTGGTACATGGAATTCCCCTATGATTTGTCCATCATGCTTCACCTTGAAGTTAGACCCCGTGGTTGTACGAATAATATCTGTTGCCATGAAGTCATCATTTTCTTCAAATCCATAATAATAGATTGGTGCATTGGATGTAATTTTACGGAGGTTAGAATCCTCACCGTAAACAAAGAGCCCTTTTTGTACTTGCTTTGCATAATCATCGAATGCTGAGAAAACATCATCAATACTTGTAAAGTAATCTGGATGGTCAAAGTCAATGTTAGTGATAATTGAGTAAGCAGGATGGTACGGCATGAAATGACGTTCATATTCATCTGCTTCAAAGACAAAGTATTGCGCATTGGCAGAACCACGTCCTGTTCCATCACCGATAAGGTATGACGTATCTGTGATGTTTTTCATAGAGTGTGACAAGAGTCCTGTCGTAGAGGTCTTACCATGTGCACCAGCCACACCAAAGCTAGTGAACTGATTCATGAAATGACCCAAAAATTCATGGTAACGCTTGAACTTATAACCATTTTTAATGGCATAAGCAATTTCAACGTTGTTATCTTCACGAAAAGCATTCCCAGCAATCAATTCAACATCTTCAGTGATGTTTTTTTCATCGAAAGGAAGGATTGGAATGCCCGCTTGCTCAAGACCACGTTGAGTGAAGTAGTATTTTTCCACATCGGAACCTTGAACCTTGTGTCCCATTTGATGGAGCATCAAAGCCAAAGCCGACATACCAGATCCTTTAATTCCAATAAAATGATAAGTTTTTGACATAGTTTCTCCTTGCAATCAAACTGCGATTAATTTGCATCTTCTAAATGCGTCAAATTTAGTTCTTGAGCAATTCGGTGTTCACGGTGAATTTGACGTTCTGTGTAATTATAAACCTGGCTACGTTTCAAGAAGTCATAGCTATTTTTCTTGACGTTCTTACGAGATGGATTACTAGGTTGTTGATAAGTTGGAGCCACTTCTGCCAAGATATAAGTATCTTGTTTCAGACGATTTGCCAAGTGATGGATTTTTGAGTGTTTACCATTTGGTGCTAATGTTCTCTTAATAGCACTTACAGGAGCTCCCAAGATAGACGTCATCACTGGCTCCTTATCTGTCGTTACAGCAACTGCCTCAACAGTAGCCTCAAAGCTTGGCTTATTTTCTACCTTAGGCTTAGCAGCTAGTGAACGGATATTCGTAGATTTAGTTGATTGAGCTTCTTGGCGTAGGTATTTTTGGCGTTTATCACGTACGTCACGCTTCGCCTTTTCACGGGCTTCTTCAGCATAAGTCATTCCATCCTCTTGTGTTTCAGCTCGGTCTGGAGCCTGCTTACGTTTATGAGGCTTAGCTGACAAGAAATCATGGTTCAGAAAGAAATCGTTATAGTCCTTATCCTGATAAGGACCACGGATATTAGTGATTAAATCTTCATTTTCGTATAAACGCATAGAGATAGGTTCTTGCAAGCAAGATTCTCCGTCCGGAATCAACGGAAATTGTCGTCTTTGGCGATGCATAAAAGACTTCCTTTCGTTTTCGAGATGATGCGTATCTTAATATAAACAATCGGGAATGGGGAGATACGTCTTGCAATATTCTATTATATCCTAATTCAAAAGATTTGCCTAGTGTCATTTTTATATCTTAGTATTCCAATATTAAATATAACAGATTAAGATATTGCAATACCAAGAATTTCTTTAATATCCTCAACTGTCATGCTAGCACAGCTTTCATTGCCATCTAATACTGTTGTAACGAGATTTTTCTTACCTTCTTGAAGCTCAAGAATCTTCTCTTCGATAGTACCTCTTGTAATCAAACGGAAAACTTCGACATCTTGTTTCTGACCTATACGATGAGCACGACTAATAGCCTGCATTTCCACCGCTGGATTCCACCAAAGGTCAATCAGAATAACTGTATCAGCACCAGTCAAGTTGAGTCCTACCCCCCCTGCTTTTAAAGAAATCAAAAAGGCATCTCGACTCCCCTGATTGAAGGCTCTGGTCATCTCATGACGACTATCAGATGGGGTCGACCCTGTTAGCTTATAAGAGGAAATACCTAACTCTTGTAAAAGTTCCTCTGTAATATCTAACATCCCACGAAATTGTGAAAAAATAAGGACACGATGGTCTGATTCCTTAATTTGACTAAGTAGGTCTCTAAGACTATCTAATTTCCCACTATCACCAGCGTAATCCATAAAGAGGGCTGGCGTGTCACAGATTTGGCGTAAGCGGGTAATTCCTGACAAGATTTCCACCTTACGACGATTAATTTCCTGATCACTTGCTGAAATTAAACCTTGTTGCATCTGTTGCAATTGTGCTAAATAAATAGCCTTTTGACTATCCGACAATTCACTTTGGTGCGTAATTTCAATCAGGTCCGGTAAATCAGGAAGAACCTCATCTTTTTTACGTCTAAGAATAAATGGAGTAATGTACCGGGCCACTTCCATAGGTGTTAGCTTAAGAAAAGTTTTCTTAGCTGGTAAAAGCCCCGGTAAAACAATCTGGAAAATAGACCAAATCTCCAACAAATGATTTTCAATAGGCGTTCCAGATAGAGCTAGGCAATGCGGAACAGAAAAATCACGTAAATATTGAGCAATCTTCGTCTGAGTATTCTTCATGACCTGTGCCTCATCTAGAATGAGATAATCATACTGACCAGCCTTATAAACATCAAAATCCTGACGGAATGAAGCATAGCTAGTAATAATAATCTGATGGTCTTCTGCAATGATCTCATCACGTTTTGGCTTAAGTCCATAAGAAACTGCTACATCTAACTGAGGAGCAAATTTTTTAAATTCATCCTGCCAATTGTAAATTAAACTCGATGGCGATAGAACCAAGACTCGTTGTCCATCCTCTAAATGTGCAGAAAGATAAGCAATGGTCTGTAAAGTTTTCCCCAACCCCATATCGTCGGCTAAAATACCACCAAAACCATAGTGATGCAACATTGATAGCCATTGAACTCCTCTTTCTTGGTAAGGACGAAGGTTAACTTCTACATGATAGGATGGCAGGTCGAACGTTTCCGGTTTTCTCAAATGTTGCGCTAGCTGTTGAAAATCTTCTGAAAAACGAACAGAATCATTTTCTGAAAGAGAGTCCATCAATTGATAGGCGGCTAATTGATGGAGTTCTAGATGCCCTTCCCCCGAATAACGGGCCCTCAAAGTTCTTAGACTCTCACTGATACGTTGTGTCCCCTCATCAAAGACAATCAACTGACCACTACGATTAACAAAGTAGGGCGCTCTGTCCATCAAAGCTTCTAAAGCATGATCCACATCCCCATCATCGAGACTTGAAAAATCAAACGAAATATCTAATAGATTTCCTTGACGCTCTACCTGAATTTGTGGACTCTGTTCAACACGTAAGTCACGCAACTCCTGTCCAATAAGAACTGGCCCTGCATTTTCAAAAGCTGGTAGAGTATTTATAAAGAAATCATAGAGCTCTTGATTGCTATTTAAGCGTTTAGATGACTGAAAATCAGGGGTAAATCCATGTTTAACCATCAAACGAAAAATAGCCTGTTCATTACGATAGTTACTAGTAAAGCCTAAATGACTTAACTCATAACGATTATCCACAACATATCCATCAAAATCAAAAGCCAATGTGAGCACAACCTCGCGTTCACCTTTCAAATCAAAGCGAAATCTCGGGGTGAAATCTTTGATATTAAACGCTTTTGGGGCTTTAACCGGTCCCATAGTCTTAAAATCAGAAAGACTAGCAGCTAAGATAGCTTGTTCTTCTAGATTAAAACTGACATGTTTATTCAAATTACTTCCGATAGGGAGAGAACGTAAGCCAAGCAAAATTTTTTGCTGTTTTCTATTAAGACGATAGAAAACACCCTGATAAAAGATAATACGATTATTAAAAAATGTTTGGCTATTTTTCTCAGCAACAGTCAATTCAATCATTTTGGGCTCGACACAAATATCAAACGAGAAAAGATTGGCTTTAGCAGTCAAGTCCTCTACCAAAAAGCTGCGATATTCAATACCTTCCCATTCAAACCTGAAGCCATCCAAATCTTGCATCAACCTCAATCCCTCCTCAAAAAAACCATAGGGGAGACTAAGGTGTCGTGCATTATTCGGTAAAATAAAGGTTAAATTTGTTTTGGCTTCATCTGGAATCATCCGTCCTAAAAAGTCTAAAAATGCTTGTGAAGCCTGGTCGAACTGAATGAGTGATAGAGGTTCATAGTAATTCTTACCTATCTGATAATAGCCTTCAGTCTCTATAAGCTTGAGGAAGGCTGGGATATCTCGAACAACGTAAGAACGTTCGTCCGGTAAGCGACGTAAACGTAAACTCCACCAAATCTCTGAACCAAAGGTAGATTCCTCTCCCTCTACCGTGAGGCTATATCTAACTGTATCATCCTCATTCAGAGAAAGGCTCTCTAAAAATAAACCACCAAAAGAACGCCCCCGCTCTTGGTCCTGGGCGGACTCTTGTTTCTCCTCTAATTTTGCTAAGAGACGCTGGCCCTCCTTAGCATTTTTTAGATAATACTCAACCGCTGCCAAATGGGAGCAATAGCCTTTTTGAGCGAAAAAATCACAGTCACACATGATTTCAGAATCATCGAGTGCATAAATTAAATGATGTTGGCCAACTGTCGTGTCCAACTGAGTTTCTGAGACCTGACTAATGGCAATTAAACCCTTTTCAAAAAGTTTAATTCCCTCATTACGGACTCTACCCGGCATCAATTTCGCCATAGTATTCACCCCTATCTTATCCCCCTATTATAGCACAAAACTCTTATAAACTCGGACTTCACCAAGATAAAACAAAAAAACACTCCCTAGGGAGTGTCGTCGATTTTTATTAATAATCAAGTTTATCTGAGTGACCTGAACCATTGCCTACAAAGTAACCTGTCTTACAGTTGATACTAAAGAGATAAGTTCCATCTGGAAGGTACATGTTGTAGTAACCATTTCCGTTGATGATGTTGACTGGCTCAAGGATAAAGTTATCTCCTGAGAAGTACCCACGTGAGTGAGATGTTGCAATAATCTTATCAAGAACACCATTAGCCCAAGTCCAAGCTGGATTACTTGTATCCGCTACTACGTTTGCATTATAAGGCACACGAGAGCGATCACGTTGAAGGATAGATGGATTGTAATTCATGATGCCACGTGTCACAACTGTTGAAGTTGCAGCTGTACCACTAGAAACTCCACCAGCCGCACCTGTTACACCTGAATTAGCTGCTCCAGATGTGTTATCTCCCGAAGGAGTAGCAGTATTAACACTTTCAGAAGCTGTCACTGCAGACGTTGCACTTGCAGCCTTACCCTTTTCTTCAAGCTGTGTTTTACCGCCCTTAATGACTTCTTGGATAATGCTATCAAGACTAGCATTGCCAGTATTTGTTACACGTTCTGAAAGATCATTAAAGTTTGCATCAGATTTAACTGAGATAGAGGCATTATAGCTACCGTCTACAAGAGCATCTGATTCATACTTACTATTGACTTTTTCAATAGCTTCGATTTGTTTCTTCAAGTTATCGTATTTGGTCTTAGCTGCATCATAATACTTGGTTTTTTCCAATTTTTTAAGTAGTTTTTCCAAGTCTGATAGCTTACCAAATTGATCATTAGCTAGTTTTGTTTGCTCATCATCTGTGAAGAAATTCTTATACATGTCTTCGAAGGCTTTATTATCAGAAGCTGATGCGCCCTTGCTTGATGATGATATCACTGCTGAAGAAGCAGTGCTTGTAGTTTTCGCAGATTGGCTATGTGTTACTTTATAAAGAGCATAGCTCCCACCAATTATAGCTAGAGCAAGAACCGTGAGAGCACCTATAACAACACCCTTACGGCGATAAACTGGAATATCACCATCAAAGACACCTTTATGAGATGGAGAAATATACCCTGAAGAGATTTTATCTTCTGCTGATGGACGACTAACTGTCATAGACACTTTTGGTGTCGCTTTTGCTTCATCAGCTTTAACTCCTGTTGCACCAGCAACTGTTGTGGCAATAGCTTCTGAGTCGATTGTTTCTGAGACTTCAACATCTTCCAACAGAGGTTTAGAAGCTTGTGGTTCAGAAGCCTCGTCATCAGCAGGTAAAGTACTTTCTGGTTCCGGATCATCAACATTGTCTACCATAGCAGTGTTATCAACTTGTTGATTAGTTGAGGTAGTCGTCGCAGCAAGGGCTTCACCAAGATCGAATTTTTCTGTTTCTGACGTGATAAAACGATCAGCATTAGTTGATGTTATGATGGTTTCAGAGCTTTCACTTTCTGGTTTCACAGTGATTTCAGAGTCAACAGGAGCTTGAGTATCATCTGCCTTAGTTTCAGTTGTGCCAAAACCAGATGTAATAGGTGTTACTGTTTCGTCAGCAGTCGTTGAGTTAGTTGACTCATTAGCCAATGTTTGACCAATCAAACCTGAATCAGCAAATTCCTGACGTTGCTTTTGAATGAAGGCATCCAAGGGTGATGTATCGCCATCTGCTTCAATTTTCTTTGAGAATTTTTGTGAGGTAACTTCTTCACGATGTTGCTTAATATACTTATCCAAAATACTATCTGTTTCGGTTACACCAGCATTAATCTCAGCTTCTTTGCGGACAGCCTCACCGACTGTCATTTCCTTGGCATCTTGGAAATCTAACTCTTGGCTTTCTTCATAGCCATTTTGTGTTTTATCTTCTGACACGTTTAATTTACCTTTCTAGCCTCAGAACGGCGAACACGCTCTCCAAAATATTGATACAAATCAACGCGAAGTGTTCCGTTATAAAGCTTACGTTTTTTATCAGCTTTCATGCCGTATTTACTTTCAAATTGTTCATCACTGGTCAAGATAAACTTGCTCCACGTTTTAAGCGGCGCAAAAGTTTGACCCATTTCATTATACAAGATATCCACGGCCTTGTCATCCAACAAGCGCTCCCCATAAGGAGGATTTGAAATAATGACACCGTTTATTTTATCTGTTTTCAAGTCCTGTAAACGCATTTGTTTGAATTTAACAACATCTTCAAGACCAGCTTCGCGAGCATTAGCCTTAGCAATCTCAACCATACGGCTATCAATATCACACCCCATAATGTCTAATGCAACATCGTAATTTGCCTTGCTATCAGCTTCATCTCGTACTGACTGTACTAAATCTTTACCCACCCAATTCCATGCCTCAAAAGCAAAATCACGATTAAAACCTGGTGCAATATTCATTCCAATCATAGCAGCTTCAATACAGAAGGTCCCCGAACCACAAGTTGGATCAATCAAAGGTTTGTCAGGATACCAGTTGCTAAGTTCAAGAATAGCAGCTGCCATATTTTCTTTAATAGGTGCCCCACCTTTATCAGTACGATAACCACGCTTAAAAAGACTATCGCCTGTAGTATCAATTAAAACAGTAGCCTTATCCTTTAAGATTGAAACTTCAATCTTAAATTCCGCACCTGTTTCTTGAAGAGGTACTCCTTCCGGACGGTGAAAATACTTCTGTAGTTTTTTAACGACAGCTTTTTTAGAAATCGCCTGAACAGACGGCTCATTATGAAGCTTTGATTTAACACATTTAGCTTTTGAAATTGGGAACTTTGCACCTAAGGGAAGATAATTTTCCCAGTCCAAGGCAAAAACTCCCTGAAAAAGCTCCTCAAAAGTACGGGCTGGAAACTCACCCACCACAATCTTGATACGGTCTGCAGCTCTCAACCAAAGGTTAGTTTCAACAATTGCACGAACATCACCTTGGAAACGAACCTTACCATTTTCAACCTGGGTCTCATACCCCAACTCACGTAGTTCACGTCCAACCACAGCTTCAAGTCCGGCTGCAGCAGTTGCAACTAATGTAAATGTTTCTTTCATTGTCATCCTTTTACCTAATTATTACGAGTACAAATTTCCCTAAGCTATAGCTTATTATTCACTCTTGCCCTTAGATGGTAGACGCAAAAGAGACGATTCTTGCTAAAAGAAGGCTGAGACATGTGTCCCAGCCCCACCTATATGCAATTTTCTATAAGCCATGTTCTGTTCCAGAAGTGACTAGGTAACCACTTCCTTCGATAATCATCTGTCTACTGCATAGCAGTCAGAATGGTCCGTTCGTTTCCGGCCATCCCGTGCCCCTACCAAAGTTTGGGTTGCTAGCTTGAGGGGTTTACCGCGTTCCACTTTTTAGGTTTCCCTAAAAACTCCGTCACTGTGGCACTTTCAGAGCTACTAAAACCTATCCGAAGACTTAGCCGGTTCGCTCGCCGTAACTTGAAAATCAAGTCCCTAGGCTTATTGATTCACCTAGCACAAACACTACTGGCATCACAGCCAGTGCTAGCATGGACTTTCCTCATGGAAGACTTGCAACCATGCGATTATCCGAAAATTGCACAAAACCAGTTTTATTCGACGATTTGTTTTCCAAAGACCTCTTTTTCCAAACGACTGATACGTTTTAAGATATCATAGTTTGAAGCCGAAGCAATATTGCCAGTGGCATGTGATGGTTCACTTGTCGCACTTGCATATGCGGGACGGCTTGCAGAAGCCGATGTCACCTTAGCCTTCAGTTTTGCATTTTCTTCTTGCAATTCCTTAACTAGAGCAATGTAGACAGTGTAATCTTGGATCACATCATCTAGAAACTCATCAACTTCTGTTTTATCGTATCCACGCATGCTTGTTTTAAATTCTTGTTCGTAGATTTTCTTGGGCGTTAAATTAATCTTAGCCATTATTCTTCTCCAATACTTGTCTTATCTAACTTACTAATACTTTACAGTCTATTGTTTTCATGATACAGAAAAAAATATAAAAATGCAAGTTTAAAACGCAATTATATCCTATTCCGACATGACTTCATTGAGGTCATCAAAAGTCAATCGAAATAAGGGATAATCACTTGCATCTATTATCATATTGTAAAAATATTTTAAATTTGTTTCATTTTCAGGCTCATAAAATAAATAAGCTTGGTCTGTATTATCGATGAGAAACTGATTAAATTGTTTGAACTGAGCTGGCGATTGATAAGCTGGAAAACTATACTTTACGAAATCAACTTGTTTAAAGGCTGCCAATTTTTCTTGGTTAGCTTCACTCCAATTCTGACCGTGTGTTTCAAATGGAAATAACGTCGCTAACTTCAAAGGGTAGTCTTTCTGAAGTTCCTTAGCCACTTCTAGCGCCCAAAATTCAAAACCAAGGTTCCCAGTAAAAATCATCCAATCCACACCTTTATCTAAAAAGCGTTTAAGATCACGTTTGATTGCTTTCTTAATGATGTTTACCTTAGGATCCTTGTCTTTAAAAACACCAAGTTCAAAGCTCTTATAGCCCGTTATGAGTAGTGATGTCATTTATTGTTTTCCTCGCTCATTTTATGGTATAATAAAATAGTCTTTATGCATATCTTATAAATAAGAAGGGAAAGAAATGGTAAACTATCCCCATCAGATATCTCGTAAGATAGCACAAGTACGTACTAAAAAATCTAATAGAGTTGACTTTGCCAATCGGGGGATGAACTTTGAATCTGCTATTAATGCGACTAATGATTACTATTTGTCGCGTGGCTTAGCCGTTATTCATAAGAAACCTACACCGGTTCAGATCGTCAAAGTCGATTATCCAAAACGCTCACGAGCAAAGATTGTAGAAGCTTACTTTAGGCAAGCCTCAACTACTGACTACTCTGGCGTTTACAAAGGATACTATATTGATTTTGAAGCCAAAGAGACACGGCAAAAGACATCTATGCCTATGAAAAACTTTCATGCGCATCAAATTAAGCACATGTCTCAGGTCATCAATCAAGATGGAATCTGCTTCGTGCTACTCCACTTTTCAACGCTTAAGGAAACCTACCTTCTGCCTGCCAAAGACTTAATCGCTTTTTATCAAATTGATAAGGGGACAAAATCAATGCCTCTTGATTATATCAAAAAAAGAGGTTATGCAATCGCAGAATCAGCTTATCCTCAAGTTCCTTATTTAGAGATCATTGAAAAATTATTAGGTGGTAACACATAATGGCTAAATTTAATTTCAGCAACTTTAAAGAATCACTTAACGGTTCAACTAAACGTGCTAAAAACACACAGGTTAAACGTTCAGATTCTTCTCGCTATAGCAAAGGAAAACGCTCAACTGCTTCAGATCAAAATTTAGGATGGCGTATTGCAAAATACGCTTTTATTGGACTACTCACTTTCTTTGTAATCTGTGTCATCGCTGGTGGTGGACTCTTTGCTTACTATGTTAGCAGTGTTCCTAAACTTACCGAGAACAAGTTGCAATCAACAAACTCAAGTAGGATTTACGATGGTAATGGTAGTCTTATTGCTGACTTGGGATCCGAAAAACGTGAAAGTGCATCAACAGATGAGATTCCTATAATCCTAGTCAATGCAATTACCTCTATCGAGGATAAGCGTTTCTTTACCCATCGCGGCATTGACGTTTATCGTATTATGGGAGCCGCTATTAACAACCTTCGCCATAACAGCACTCAAGGGGGATCTACACTTGACCAACAGTTGATTAAGTTAGCCTACTTCTCAACTAATACATCAGACCAAACCCTTAAACGTAAGTCACAAGAAATATGGTTATCTCTCCAAATGGAGCGTCAGTATACTAAACAAGAAATCTTGACCTTCTACGTTAATAAGGTTTATATGGGTAATGGTTACTACGGTATGAAGACCGCAGCTAAATCTTATTTTGGTAAAGAATTAGGTGACCTCTCAGTTGCCCAAGCAGCTCTTCTTGCTGGTATCCCACAAGCACCAACACAATATGATCCTTATACTAATCCAGATGCTGCCAAAGAACGTCGTAACACTGTTCTTGATGAAATGTATGAAGACAAGAATATTTCTAAAGAAGAGTACGAGCAAGCTAAAGCAACTGATGTATCAGATGGCCTTCTTCCACTTACGAAGAAAGCTAGCTATGAGCCATACTTAGATAACTACATCAAACAAGTTATTGAACAGGTATCTACCGATGCCAACGCTGATATTTACTCAGCAGGTCTCGACGTCTACACTAACCTTAATCCAGATATTCAAAAATATATCTGGAACGTCTATAATACTAACGACTACGTATACTATCCAAACGATAGTCTCCAAGTTGCTTCTACTATTATTGATGTTACTAATGGTCGTGTCGTTGCCCAATTGGGTTCACGTCACCAAGACGAAAACATTGCACTTGGTACCAACCAAGCTGTTCAAACAGACCGTGACTGGGGTTCTGCAATGAAACCAATCACTGACTATGCTCCTGCTATTGAAAAAGGTGTTTATACAAACACTGGTACGACTGTTTACGATAATCCTTACAATTTCCCAGGTTCCTCAACGCCAGTTTACAACTGGGACCGTAAGTATTACGGAAGCATTTCATTGACTTATGCGCTTCAACAATCACGTAACGTAACAGCTGTTAAAGCTCTTCAGGCGGTTGGTTTGGAATATGCACAGTCCTTCTTGAAAGATTTGGGTATTGAGTATCCAGAAATGTATTACTCAAATGCCATCTCATCTTCAACAACATCGTCAGATCCTAAGTACGGTGCATCAAGCGAGAAAATGGCTGCGGCCTATGCTGCCTTTGCAAATGGCGGTACTTACTATAAACCATCTTACATTAAATCAATCAAATTTGAAGACGGTTCAACAAAATCATTTGATTCTAAAGGTGTCGAGGCCATGTCGCCACAAACAGCTTACATGATGTCAAGCATGTTGAAACAAGTAATGACAGGTGGTTCAGCGACTGAAGCTTATGTCCCTGGTACATTCAATGCTGGTAAGACTGGTACATCTAACTATGATGACGATGAATACTACAAGGTACAAAAAGAAAGTGGCGTCTATGCTTATCTTATGGTTCCAGATGAATCTTTCGTTGGTTACAATACTAAGTATGCAATGGCGATTTGGACAGGTTACAAAAACCGTAAAACACCACTTCATGATTCAGACCTTGACATTGCTAAACAAATCTACGGTGTAACAAGTAGATACCTCAACCAGATGTATGGTGCAGGTTCGAAAGATTTCGATATGCCTAGTGGTGTTTACAACAATGGTAGTTACGTCTTCCTAACTGGTTCGTCAACGTCAAATGTTTATACCGGATCACTAGGAACATCTAGCTCATCATCAAGTTCGGATTATGGTAAAAGTAGTGACTCATCAAGTTCGGATTATGGTAAAAGTAGTGACTCATCAAGTTCACAAGATAGTCAACAGTATGGCCCAGATGCATCAACAAATCCTTCAACATCGGGTTCTAACGGTGCTGAGAATTCAAATTCAAACACTTCTACTTCTACAGTAGATGAGTAAAAAGGAATTGAAAAGAGTTATCCATTAGATAGCTCTTTTTACAACCATAAATTTTAATGAAGTCAACTAAAAACACTGGAATTCTATGGCTCTATAATTTCTGTAGTGGGTAAAACTACTGTAGAGATTATAGAGCTTTTTGAGTGTACACTAAAAGTCCCATAAGAACTATAATGAAAAGTGACAAAACTACCATTAGGAAGAACTTATGAGACCTATTAAGAATACCACAGAATTAATCGGAATTAAAGACCAAAATATCAAGATTTCACTTGTTTTTGAAACTGATACTCATATCGAGATTCAAGCAAAACTCGATTACCCTGCACCATCATGTCCTCACTGCCATGGAAAGATGATCAAGTACGACTTTCAAAAGCCTTCTAAAATCCCTCTTCTCGAGCAAGCGGGAACGCCAACTCTACTACGTCTGAAAAAACGTCGTTTCCAGTGTAAAAGTTGTAGAAGAGTCACGGTAGCTGAGACATCTATCGTTGAGAAAAACTGCCAAATCTCCAATCTAGTCCGACAAAAAGTTACACAGCTTCTAACTGAGAAGGTGTCACTAACTGATATTGCAAGAAGACTTCGCGTGTCGACGTCCACTGTCTATCGTAAGCTTGATCAGTTCACTTTCAAGGAACATTATGACAAACTCCCTGCTGTTATGTCCTGGGATGAGTTTGGGTTCAAGAAAGGGGAATTGGCTTTTGTGGCGCAGAATTATGAGACAAACCAACTCATAACCATCCTTGATAATCGCCGCCAAACTACTATACGAAACTACTTTTTGAAGTATCCATTGAAAGTCCGGCAACAGGTACAGTTTATCACGATGGATATGTCTGGAGCTTATATTCCACTGGCTCGCAAGCTCTTTCCAAACGCAAAAATCGTTCTTGATCGTTTCCACATCATCCAGCACCTTGGACGTGCCTTTTTAAAGACTAGAATTGCAATTATGAACCAGTTCGATAAGAAGTCACTACCCTATCGAGCCTTGAAAAATCACTGGCGACTCTTCCAAAAGGACAGCTGTAAGTTATCTCTCAACTCTTTCTATTCAAAGACTTTCCGCCAAACTTTAGCACCACATGAAGTTGTTAAGAAGACACTAGTCTTTTCAAAAGAGCTTACTGACTACTATACACTTTATCAGCTTTTGCTTTTTCACTTTCAGGAGAAGAGAGTAGGTGAGTTCTTTGACCTGATAGAGGAAAATAGAAGCAAGGTCAATCACTATTTTCAAACGGTCTTTAGGACTTTTCTTAGACACAAGCAATACATCCAAAATGCACTAGAAACAGACTATTCAAACGCAAAACTTGAAGCGACTAATAAGTTAATTAAAGACATTAAACGCTTGGGCTTCGGTTTTAGAAACTTCATCAACTTTAAGAAACGTGTCTTCATCACACTGAACATACATAAAAAGAGGACCTATCCGGTCCTCTCTAGATGTTAGCTTTTCGTCACCCACTACAGTTGACAAAGAGCCAATTCTATCCAGTGTTTTTGAAATATCCTCTTATTTTGAAGCAAGAGATCCCATTGGGTCCCAAGGCGCAAGCACTTGTGGATCTGCTTCATAGGCAGCCAACTCTTCAGCTGTAAGGAAATCTTTGCGAACAACGATTTGATATGTATATTCATCCATCCAAGCATCAGAAGCAACAAAGTACCCCTTTTGTCCAACCTTATCTCCCCAAGAGTTTTCAATCTTCCATTTAATTGGTTTACCATCAGCATCCAGATCAACACCTGTCAATACCATGGCATGGGTCATGAGAGATTCACTGTAGTCTAAACGTCCAGCCTTGTCTTGAGTCCAGTTAATATCCATGCTAGCTGTAAAGTCGTAAACATTAGTTGCAAGAATACCTTTTTGACGGTCCGAAACCTGACCAACATCTGAACCAAACCATACACTCTCTCCTGCCTTCATCTGTGCAATAGCAAGCTCTTTGAATCGGTCCATTGGCAGGTTAATATAACGAACACTTGGCGCACCTACAACATTTCCCAACATCTCAACCGTGTAAGATTTTCCGTAAGGTTTATCAGCTGTTGGAGCGTTGATAACTGATACATAGTCGCTGAGTTTAAGGCCAACATATTTTTCAAAGAAGGCCCGTGGCGTGATACCCTTCTCAGATCGATAGTTATCATCTTTATCTCGATAGGCAAAATCAAACTGACGTGGTGGCAAGCCAAGGGTCATGGCAAGATAATTGAAGATTTCTTGAAGGAACTCCTCCTTTTTAGCTTGAACAGCAGCCTGATCAGCACCACTGGCAATCAAATCGCGCAAGATTTGGGCATCTTGACGAAGGAGTTTATTAAGGTATTGATTAAGCTCACGACTATTGCTTGAAGCTACAGATTCTGGATATACTGATTTTGGTACAACACCATATTTTTCAAAGAGTGATACGACCATATCCCATTGTCCACCATCTTGTTGAGGGGTATCCAAAAGGAATTTAACCTTACGACTACCAATTTCTTGATCTGCTGTAGCAATAATTTGTTCCAAGAACCAGTTTGATTTTTCATATTTATCCCAGAAAAATGTGTGGGCTTGAGAAAGCTCGAAACTTTCCAATTTGAAGTCTGAAATCAATTTATGGCGGAAAGTATTAAGGGCCGCAAACATCCAGCAACGACCTGAAGCTTTTTGGTTAGACACCTCATCTTTAGTCAAATCAATTGAGAAAACAAAATCATTTTCCACTTCTGATTGACGTGTCTCGATAGATTTAAGCAAGCCGTTATGGGTTACTGCATTTTCAATAGCGCCATACTTGGCATTGGCCTCATAATCTGCAAATAGTTTTTCTGTGAAATCTGTTGATAGTGAAGTCATAAGATTCCTCCTTTTAAGACTTATTACTATCTATTTTATCACTAATTTCTGAAAATTCAATTTAAAAATACCCCTAGGTTAAACCTAGGGGTACGACAATCTTATTCAACTTTATCAAAAAGCGTTTCAGGTGCTGGTTTAGTTGGCTGACATGACATGACAATGAGTACAATACTTCCAATGAATGAGAAGAAAGTCAAGATTGGTACAAGCCCTATACAACTTAGAAGCCCCCAAGCCGGATGAATACCTGCATCTCGCAAACGACGAAATTGAAGGGACAGTTGTGGAATTAATATGATCAATCCAAAAATCATTATTGGTGACATATATTTCAAAATCATTTTTTGTATTTCAGTTGAGTCATTTAATATCGCTGGGTTATGAGACACATTACTGAAGAAAGGAATGAGAACAAAACCTACTACAAGGATAGTACTAATGATGACATTAATCAAGTAAACCCACCAGTAGTCTGGGCGTGTCGAACGTCCACTAAAATCAAAGGCACGCTTCCAAAAATCAATATAAGCTTTAATCATAAATCATTTCTCTTATTATTTCCAAAAATCATCAAAAATGGTGATTGGCAAGTGACGTTTGTGTTGACCTTTACGCCACCAAGTCTCAATCGTTTCCTGAGCTTTGGCTGATACTTCCTTGCCTTCAAGGTAATCATCAATCTCATGATAGGTCACTCCCAATGCCACTTCGTCAGCAATTCCTGGTTTATCTTCTTCCAGGTCAGCTGTTGGTACTTTTTCATAAAGGGCTTTATCAGCACCAAGCTCTGCAAGAAGGGCAGCGCCTTGACGCTTGTTTAGACGAAAGAGTGGCAGGATATCCGCACCACCATCACCAAATTTTGTGAAGAACCCTGTAAGGTTTTCAGCGGCGTGGTCTGTCCCAATAACTGCTCCACTATTTTCACCAGCAACCGCATATTGGGTTATCATACGTTGGCGGGCCTTGATATTTCCCTTATTAAAGTCAGATACGTTTACACCTGCCTTGGCCAGTTCAGCAACCTGACCATCAACAGCTTCTTTAATGTTAATCGTAAGACTTACATCTGGCTTGATAAAAGCTAGGGCACGTTGGGCATCGTCTTCATCTGCTTGAACTCCATATGGTAAACGAATAGCGATAAACTGATAGTCTTTTTCTGTCTCTGCACGAAGTTCTTCAACTGCAAGTTGCGCAAGACGACCAGCCAATGTAGAATCCTGACCTCCTGAAATCCCTAAAACATATGTTTTAAGGAATGGATGTTTGATCATGTAGGCCTTCAAAAAATCAACGGATTTTCGAATCTCTTCCTTCGGATTAATGCTAGGTTTAACTCCTAGTTGAGCAATAATAGTTTCTTGCAAAGTCATATTTTCTCCTTTTACTCTGACAAGTCATGGGCTTTCTTACGCATATTATCAATCAAGGTCATCTTGTGATCCCAGACATCTTTGGCCAAGTCAACTGGATAATCTTGGGGGTTAAGAACGCGCTTGTACTCATTCCAAAGCTCATCCAATTTCTTAGTCGCATAGTTCTTGATTTCATCAAGACTTGGCAAATCATAGATTAGTTGCCCCTTGTCGTAGATTGGGACCAAAAGTGGCACCGCATCAAAATCGCGGACAGTCTTGTTAATGTAGGTGTAAGTCGGGTGGAACATGTTAATTTCTTCTAAAGCATTAACATCCGTGTCTGCGAAGGTGATATAGTCACCTTCTGATTTCCCCTTAGCACGGCTCGTAATACGCCACACTTGCTTCTTACCTGGTGTCGAAACCTTCTCAGCGTTGTTGGACAACTTGATGGTATCCTGCATGACTCCCCGATCATTCTCGATTGAGACAATTTTGTAGACCGCACCCAAGGCTGGTTGATCATAGGCTGTGATAAGATTAGTACCAACACCCCAAACATCAATCTTGGCCTTCTGCATTTTCAAGTTAAGAATGGTATTTTCATCAAGGTCATTTGAAGCGTAAATCTTAGCATCAGGGAAACCAGCCGCATCTAGTTGCTTACGGACCTGCTTAGACAGATAAGCCAAGTCACCTGAATCAAGACGAACACCCAAGAAGTTGATCTTATCACCTAGCTCTTTAGCCACACGGATAGCATTTGGAACACCAATCTTAAGGGTATCATAGGTATCCACAAGAAATATGCAGTCTTTATGAGTAGATGCATAGGCTTTAAAGGCATCATAATCGTTTCCATAAGCTTGAACAAGGGCATGGGCATGAGTACCTGAAACAGGAATACCGAAAATCTTACCTGCACGTACATTTGAAGTTGCGTCAGCACCACCAATCACGGCTGCACGCGTCCCCCATATTGCTGCATCCATCTCTTGGGCACGACGTGTCCCAAATTCCAACAGAGGAGCATCCTCAATAACAGAACGAATACGAGCTGCCTTAGTCGCAATAAGAATCTGGTAATTAAGGATATTCAGTAGGGCAGTCTCTACTAACTGACACTGAGCCAAGGGACCTTCCACTTGAAAAATCGGTTCATTAGCAAATACCAAATCACCCTCAAGGGCTGAATTAATAGTCAACTCGAGTTTTAGATTGGCCAGATAGTCCAGAAAATCCTTCGGATAGCCTAAATCCTTCAGATAAGCAATATCAGTTTCTGAAAAAGTCAGATTTTCAAGATAGTTGACAATACGCTCCAGACCTGCGAACACAGCAAAGCCATTTTTAAACGGAAGTTGACGGAAATAAACTTCAAAAACGGCCTTTTTATTGTGAATACCTTGGTTGAAGTAGACCTGCATCATATTGATTTGATACAAGTCCGTGTGCAAGGTTAAACTATCATCTTTATACAAGGATTTCCTCCAATCGAATAGGTACTTATTTTTTGTTATTAATAGCTTGTTTATGCTGACTATTATAGCATTTTTGAGCAATTGTCTCCACATTTCAGAAAGTTAAATATTGTTTGGATTTTCCGATTTTTCTAATGGTTCTTTTGACGAAAAAGAGTAGCCTTGATGGACTACTCTTCATTTCTATTCATATCCTTAGGTTACTGATAGGCTCGTCTACGTGTATGGACTTACCAACCAGAACTGTGTTTTTATCTTAGTTGGGACTATTATAGCATATTTATAATCTTCTTTTATTGCTTTTTCAAATGCCTATCAAAAAAATGAATCGTAGCCAACCAAAAATCCTCACTCTCTTTCATCAGTAAACGCCAATCTTTTCGATAACGATGATTTGGTTGATAAGCCACCGTCAACATGTGACCTGTTTCATGATATTTTTTAAATGTAATGTAGTGTCCTTTATAATGTGAGACAATATCATCAATTGCTGACGAAGCATCCCATATTTCATCAACGGTACTTTCGAGCAACAAGATTGGTGAATGCATTTGACCAATATCTATCCTAGCAGAGCAATCTTTAGGGAAATCTTTTCTAAAAAGTTTACTGAACAAATAATCTCTAAATCGAAACTTTTGATAGGGAAGTTCTTTTTGCAAATGCGTCCAATAAGAAGTATGAGAGTTCCATTTCCCTATTATTCCTTCATACACCACATCAGAGGGGGAATTTAGTACCAAGCATTGAACGTCATTAAAAATGCTCTCCTCAGCTAAAACTAACTCTGCTCCTTTAGACCGTCCATAGATTCCAATTCTTTCACTATCTACTTGAGGGTACTGACATAGATAACTCTTTGCCTCCACAAGGCACTCTAAAGGAATACGTTTCAAATGTTTTGGCAACCTCTCTAAACCAAAGTAGGCAATTGCTAAACAAATATAACCTCTAGAAGAGAGAAGCTGAGCTATATTCTGTGCCTTTTCAATCCTTCCTTCACTACCGCTCACAATAATCAATGCTTGGTGTTTTGATTGCCTTTTTATCATAAAAGAGTCTCCCTTGAAAATGTTTCCCGTAAATATCTTGATGACTAATTTGCGAACTCATATAATGTCTTGTGAAAGTTCTCTCTGCAATGACAGTATTTCCTTGCATAATTTTGATTCCCACAAAAAAATGATCTAATAAGGGAATTTTAGAAAGAGAGTTTGGAAGTTTCTTTCTCTTATTGGTCAAGGGCTTGGCATTAAAAAATAGTCCCATTGTTGAAATACCTTCATACGAACCAGAACAAGATGGGGTTTGTGAGATATTAATAATACCATTCGTATCTGATACAAAAGTCGCTGTTGATTTCCATAAAACATCATGAGCTAAACGCATGGGAGGATTGATACAATAATAATCAGATAGAAACATTTCGACTCGCTATGTTTCTATTGGTTTTAAGTCATTGATGACAATATTAAAAGATTCATCTGCTAACTCAGACGCTGAGATAAGTTCAATTTGCATATTCATATCTTCCTCTTTTTGTTAATATGATTAACAATATGGTTTTAAAATTACCGTGATTTTTTCCACGGTAATTCTCGCCACACCTGTTCAACATCATCCAGCAGTTTCATAACCATTTGAAGGTCCTCCTCACTATAGTTTCTTAAAATTGAAAAAATGGCTTTTTCAATATGTTCTTGCTGCTCTTTATGGATGTTAAAAACCTCAACCCCTTTTTTAGATAATATCAGATATTTATTTTTTTCATTATCCTGTGCAAATTCAAAAGAAACGAGGTTTTTCTTGATTAAACGTCTAACACTCTGAGTGACGGCACTCCTTGATACTTCAAGCAACCCAGATAATTTCACTAGATTCACAGGCTGATTCCGACCTATTAGGTCAATCAAACGGACTTCATTAATAGTGTGGATTGATTTATCAATACTTATTCCTATGCTGGTCCTTTTTCAACCGTTCAAAGGCTAAAGCAAAGCTATTAAAACATTTATTAAACTTATGCAGTTCTTTCTTATTCATAGTTTCCTTCTTTTTGTTAATGGTATTACAAAATATCGTTTTCTTGTCAAGAAGAGTAAAAAATCCTCCAGAGTCTAACTCTAGAGGATTCATTTCTTATCCCACAACAATATAAATGGAGTTTAGTTAGCTCAAACAGTTTGGGGAACTGTTTAAGGTTGCAAATCAGCAAACAAATTGGTTATTTCACAACAATGTTCACAAGCTTGTTCGGTACCGCAATTACTTTCACGATTTCCTTGCCATCAATCTCTGCTTTGACTTTTTCGTCAGCCAGAGCCACTTCTTGCAATTCTTCGCGTGAAAGGTCTTTAGCGACCATGAGTTTAGCACGGACTTTTCCTTTGATTTGGACGACGATTTCGATTTCGTCTTCAACTAATTTGCTTTCGTCCCAAGTTGGCCAAGCCACATAAGAGATTGACTCACCTGTTGCTGTAAGAGTTTGCCAGAGTTCTTCTGCCAAGTGAGGTGCAAATGGGGCAATCAATTGGACAAAGCCTTTGGCATAATCCACATAGAGTTTGTCTTCCTTGTTAGCCGCGTTAACAAAGACCATGAGTTGAGCAATGGCTGTGTTGAATTTCATCAACTCAATTTGCTCAGTGACGGATTTAACGGTTTCGTTATAAACTTTGTCAAGACCACCATTATTTTCCGCAACGATTTCTTTACTTGTAATCAAACGGTAAACACGATCAAGGAATTTACGACTTCCCTCCAAGCCTTCTTCTGACCAAGCGATAGAAGCATCGAGTGGTCCCATGAACATTTCATAGACACGAAGGGTATCAGCACCATATTGTTCCACCACATCGTCTGGGTTAACCACGTTCTTGAGGGATTTAGACATCTTGGCTGGTGCTTGCTCCAACTCTTCTCCTGTTTCCACATGGAAGAAGGAACCATCACGTTTTTCAACCTTGTCAGTCGCCACAAGAGCACCACGGTGGTCACGGTAGCTTGTTCCCAAGATCATTCCTTGGTTAAAGAGTTTTTGGAATGGTTCTTTAGTTGGAACGACACCGAGGTCATAGAGGAATTTGTGCCAGAAACGAGCGTAAAGCAAGTGAAGAACGGCGTGTTCTGCACCACCCACGTAGATATCGACTGGCAACCATTGTTTGAGGAGGTCCTCATCTGCCAATTTTTCTGTGTTATGTGGGTCGATATAGCGAAGGTAGTACCAGCTTGAACCTGCCCATTGTGGCATGGTGTTGGTTTCACGACGACCTTTGACCCCATCTTCACGAGTCACTTCAAGCCAGTCTGTCAAGTTAGCCAATGGACTTTCACCAGTACCTGAAGGACGGATGTCCTTGGTTACTGGCAAGACAAGTGGCAATTCGCTTTCTGGAACGGCTGTTGAAGTGCCATCTTCCCAATGAATGATTGGGATTGGTTCACCCCAGTAACGTTGACGGCTAAAGAGCCAGTCGCGGAGACGGTAAGTGATTTTTTCTTGACCAAAGCCTTTTTCTTCCAACCAAGCTACAATTTTAGCAATAGCTTCTTCTTTGTTAAGCCCGTTCAAGAAGTCAGAGTTGACATGAGGACCGTCTTCTGTGTAAGCTGCTTCTTCAACGTTGCCACCTTCAAGTACTTCTACGATTGGAAGACCAAACTGTTTAGCAAATTCCCAGTCACGCTCATCGTGAGCAGGTACGGCCATAACTGCACCTGTTCCGTAGCTAGCGAGAACGTAGTCCGCAATCCAGATTGGAATTTCTCTACCGTTAACAGGGTTTATAGCATAAGCTCCAGTCCAAACCCCTGTTTTTTCCTTGGCAAGGTCGGTACGAGCCAAGTCTGATTTAAGGCTAGCTTGGTGTTTGTAGTTAGCTACAGCCTCAGCTTGTTCAGGACTTGTGATAGCATCTACTAAGTCATGCTCAGGCGCCAAAACAGTGAAAGTCGCACCGAAAAGGGTATCCGGACGTGTCGTAAAGACGGTGAATTCCTTGTCAGTACCTTTCACTTTGAAGGTGACATTGGCACCAGTTGATTTACCAATCCAGTTGCGTTGCATGTCCTTGATAGACTCTGGCCAATCCAACTCATCCAAGTCATTGAGCAATCGCTCTGCATAAGCAGTGATTTTAAGCATCCATTGGCGCATTGGTTTACGGACAACTGGATAGCCACCACGCTCAGAAGTTCCGTCCGGAAGGACTTCTTCATTGGCGATAGCTGTTCCTAGTTCCTCAACCCAGTTTACTGGTACTTCCGCCTCATAAGCCAAACCTTTTTCGTAAAGCTTGGTGAAAATCCACTGCGTCCACTTATAGTAGTTTGGATCTGTTGTGTTGATTTCACGATCCCAGTCGTAAGAGAAGCCAAGCGCGTTGATTTGACGTTTGAAGTTGGCAATATTTTCCGCTGTAAAGTCAGCTGGATCATTACCAGTATCCATAGCATATTGCTCTGCAGGCAAACCAAAAGCATCCCATCCCATTGGGTGAAGGACGTTATAGCCTTGGGCACGCTTGAAACGGCTAAGGATATCTGTCGCTGTGTAGCCTTCTGGGTGTCCTACGTGAAGACCCGCTCCAGATGGGTAAGGGAACATGTCAAGCGCATAAAACTTAGGTTTTGAAGCATCTGTTCCTGTCTGAAATGTATGATGGTCAGCCCAGTATTTTTGCCACTTAGGCTCGATTTCTTTATGATTGTAAAAACTCATGGTTTCTCTCCAATATTCGTAATGCTTCTATTATAGCATTTTTGAAGGATTTTTAAAGATAGTAAGAGAAGTTTACGAGGTAACTTGAACCTGGCTTAGTTTGCGTTTTTTTGCATTTTTATATACAAAAAACGTAAAAAGATACTATACTAATATCAGAAAGCAGGTGACTCATGTATCAGGAACAACGATTTGAGAGAATTTTGATGCTCTTGGAAGAGCGAGGAAACCTATCTGTCAAAGAAATGGTTGATGAATTAGGAGTTTCCAAAGATACTGTCAGAAGAGATTTTTATTGTCTCAGCCAGAGGAATCTGGCTCAACGTACCCATGGCGGTATTCTTCCAGTTAAAAACACCAGTGTTCTTTGCTTCCAAGAACGTCAGAAAGGACTCACAGAAGATAAGAAAAAAATGGCAGACCTGGCGCTTAGCTTCATCAAAGAACAATCTCTACTTTTTTTCGATGTTTCTACCTTGATGCTTGAAGTTTCACAAAAATTAACTAAGAACGTCACTGTTTACTCCCACTCCTTGGATAATGCCTTGGTCCTAAGTGGTAAGGAAGGGATTGATTTTCATCTCTTGGGAGGCAAATTCTACACTAAAAACCGCTTCTACTACTCGATTCACGAAGCACAGATCTTGCAACATCTACAATTTGACTTAGCCTTCTTTGGAGTGGCTAGTCTCAGTCAAGGATTGGTTAGCTTTGAAGATAAAGAAGACGTTGCCGTCAAACAGCTAGCCTTGCAAGCTACTAGAACTAAGATACTTATTGCTGAATCTGACAAATATGAAAAGCATTCCAAATATATCTTGGGTAAACTTGAGGACTTTGACTATTGGATTACAGATAAGGAGCCTGAGTCTGATATAGTTGAAACACTTAAAGATAAAGTAATAATCTTATATGATGGAAAGGATAGCGATTATTAGTAAAATTCGTTTGATTATCAGCGATATTGATGGGACTATTCTCACTAGTAACCACCAGGTAGATGATCAACTGATTGAAGTCATGCCAGAGCTTGAAAAGGCGAAGATACCTTTTGTTTTAGCTTCTGTCCATTCTCCACTAGGAATGCAACCAATTGCTCATAAACTAGGACTTCATGACAATCCTATCACCTGCTACAACGGGGCCTAGTACTTGAGGATGATCGTACTATCATAGAACATCCTGTGGATAAATCCGAAACTCGAATATTTATTAACTACTTATCCACAGACTATCCAAGTGTTTCTGTGAATATCCACTCTGGCAAGGATTGGATTACCAACCAACTAAACAAATGGTCTCAGTTGGAAGCAAGTATCACAGGTGAATCTCCTATTATTAAGGAACTCCAAGACACTGTCTCAGATTCAAAGCCTTCTATCCACAAGCTATTGTTGATTGATGAGCCTGAAGTTTATCCAGGACCTCCACCAAAAACTCCTAAGCATGGGTTTTCCACAGACAGTCTTCTACTTATCCAAAGATAACTACTTAGAAGTCACTGCCAAGCACGTTTCTAAAGAACATGCTCTCCTTGAGGTTGCCAAATATTATGACATTCCTCTTGAACAGATTATGACTATTGGTGATAATTTCAACGATAGTCCTATGCTCGCTCTGGCTAGCCTAGGAGTTGCTATGGTCAATGCACCTGAGGGAGTCAAGAAGTCTGAAAATCTAGTGACTGCCTCAAATGATCAACATGGAGTAACACAAGCTATCATAGAGCATGTTTTAAACTAGGCCAATATCGAATGGTGGGAACAACCTTTAATCGCCAACTCGAATTTTAGAACAAGAGAAAAGGTCCCCAAAGGGTCCTTTTCTTTTTTCAATGAAAAAAGCCCTCCTCTCTCGAAGAAGACCAAAAATTTCTAAAGGTAAAGAAGGAGGCCAACAAGAATTCCAATGACATAGCCTGCCAAAACATCACTAGGATAATGAACACCACCTAGCACGCGCAAGATAGCCAAAATTGCTGCGAGAAAAAGCATAGTCCCACCTAGCCACGGATTAAACAATAAGGTAAACATGGCAATGGTCGTTGCTGAAAAAACATGACGGCTAGGAAATGACTTGCCAAGACTATCCTTTTTAATAAGAGGCTGAATGTCCCAGGTCTGATAAGGGCGTGGGCGATTATAAAGGCTACGACCAAGAGAAAGCAGAAAAAAGCCTTCTCCCATAATAAGCACTGTCGTAAAAAGAACAAACCAGCCATGCCTCAGCCAAACCAAAATAAGAAATATAGGAAAAAGCAGGTAAAAAGTCCTTGTTATAGCCTTGTTCAATCCTCCCAAGACCTTAGCATAAGGACGCAATGGACCGCTAATCTTATCGTAAAATTGTTTATAATTCATCATCCGTTAGAAAAAGGGAGTGACACAGAACTAAATTTAAAAATCTAGATTCTAGTCTCTCCCCCATGTTTAATGAGATAGTCTTACGAGGTTGAAGCTCCTGGTTCCAACCTTTTTGACTATTTTAAAGTTCAGCGATTTGGTAGAGTTCAAGCTCAGCAGCTGTTTCTGAACCAAACATGTTAATCATGATTTTAACCTTGTTGTTTTCAATTTCGACAACACGGCCTTCTTGCCCCATAAAGGCACCATCGATGATTTGAACCACGTCACCAACCTTGATATTCGTATCAAAGACATCAACTGTTTGACCCATTGAAATCAAGATTTGACGGATTTCTTCTTCCAAAAGTGGTGTTGGTTTAGAACGGTTTCCGTGTGAACCAACGAAACCAGTAACGTTTGGAGTATTACGAACAACAAACCATGCTTCGTCTGTCATTACCATCTCAACAAGAACGTAACCAGGGAAGCGGTTTTCTTCCACTTCTTTAACTTTACCGTTTTTCTCAACATTGACAGTTTGAGTTGGGATTTCAACACGCAAGATATTTTCAAGCATGTTATAAGTTTGAGCTCGTTGCAAAAGATTTTCTTTAACTTTATTTTCGTATCCTGAATACGTTTGAAGGACGAACCAGCCCTTGTCGAATGAATCTAGCATTTTAGGATTCCTTTCTTTGTTCTAAATGACATTTAAACATGACCATCAATATTCGAGGCGCAAGCGTTAAATGTAAATGAATGCCTATGTTTTAATTCAAAGCGTAATAAAAAAGCCTGGAGGCCCTTGTTCTCGCTTTTATCTGCATTTATTATAACAAAAAAGAGCAAGCATGCCCACTCTTTTTATGTTTTCTTTAGAAAAAGTTAATCAGTGCTGACATAGTGCGACTCAACAATTCATCAAACGCATAGATGATGACAGTGAAGAATGCAGTATACTCAAGAACTGAACTAAAATCGTGCCAGCGTTGTTTACGCTCTGGCCAAGTCGTGTCTTTCAAGACTTTGAAAATACTTCCGGTTTGTCTCACGGTGTCTCCTATCTTGTTTCTTTATGCAAGGTATATTTTTTACAATTTTTGCAAAACTTGTTCACTTCTAGTCGTGTTGGTTTGGGAGTGCTACTAACACTAATCGAGTAGTTTCGGTTCCCACAATCTGCACACGCTAGGCTTGCTTTTTTCTGTGCCATAACGCCTCCGTTCTTTTTATCTTACCACTTTTAAACTTAATTGACAAGCTATCTGAATAGACCTGAGAAGGAGTCTGAGAGCTTATCCCATAGGCTGCTTGCTTGATCTTTTACATCATTGACAACGTCTGAAGCCTTGTCTGTCCATGACTTATTATTGCTATTACGTGAATCGTTTGGATTTGCTGTATAATCTAAGGTTTGACCATCAGCCGCATAGGCATTTTCAACGGTAAACTCATTACCTGGTGTATTTGGCAAAACATCTGCAGCGATATAGCTGAAAATAGTTGAAGCCGTTCCTGAGCTTGCTCCTGTTAAGTAGTGATTCTCGTCAGTCTTATCAAAACCAATCCAAGTCGTTATAACCACATCAGGAGTATAGCCAATTACCCACTGGTCACTGGTCAAATCTTTGTTAAACTCGGCCTGAACAGTACCTGTCTTACCTGCCATAGTGTAACCCGTGTAGTTGGCATTAACAGCGGAACCATTTGAGAAGGTACCGAGCATCATGCTAGTCATCTGGTTAGCTACAGACTGGCTGATAATACGTTTAGACTTCTTACTATGGGTAGCAATGATATCACCACTAGCATTTTCAATTTTAGTGATAAAATAAGCTGTATTCATCTCCCCACCATTGGCAAAGGTCGCATAAGCCTGAGCCATTTGTAGAGGACTAGCTGTCACACCACCACCGAGTGCAATCCCTAATTCTTCTGGAACATTATCAAAGTTAAGACCAAATTTCTGACCGTAACTAATCCCTTTTTGTATACCGATTTGGTTAAAGAGATAAACTGCCGGAATATTGTAAGAGTTGGCCAAAGCTTGATACATGGGCACATCATCAGTCTCAATACCACCATAGTTGGTTGGGGTATAGCCATTGTAATCAATTGGCGTATTAGGTAGGTCCTTATTGATGCTCCACCCTGAAGCCAGAGCTGGAGCATAAACCACCAAAGGTTTGATTGTCGAACCAGGACTACGCTTCCCTTGGGTCGCATAGTTGAAATTACGGAAGGTTGTATCACCTGTACCACCTACACGACCTACCAAACCACGAACCGCTCCAGTTGATGGATCAAGTGCTACACTAGCTGACTGGGCTGTGCTACCATCACTTTCTGACGTGGGAAAGAGATAACTATTTTCATAAGTCTGCTGCATATTAGCCTGTGAGTTGGCATCCATCTCTGTATAGATTTTGTAGCCATTTTTAACAATTTCATCCTCACTCAAGCCATAAGTCTTAGTAGCTTCTTCAATGACAGCATCAAAGTAAGACGGATACCTATAGTCATCACCAGTCCCTTGATAAGTATCAACCAAGCGACTAGCCATATCAACTCCAGCTGCACTATCAGCATCAGCTTGACTCAACTTCTCATCATCTACCATATTGGCAAGGACAGTGTTTCGGCGGTTGGTTGCATTTTGGATATTATCAATCGGATTGTAAATTTCAGGTCCCTTAAGCATACCTGCAAGTGTCGCTGCCTCATCCACCGTTAGATTGGCAGCACTTGTCCCAAAGTATTTTTGGCTGGCGTCTTCAACACCCCAAACACCGTTTCCGAAGTAGGCATTATTGAGATACATGGTAAGGATTTCTTGCTTGCTGTATTTCTTGGTTAGTTCCAAAGAAAGAAAGAATTCCTTGGCCTTACGAGTTACTGTCTGTTCCTGAGTCAAAAAGGCATTTTTAGCCAACTGTTGTGTGATGGTCGAACCACCACCAAATCGGCCCATAGAAACAATGGCTAGGAGGAAACGTTTGACGTTAATCCCACTATTTTTGTAAAAGGTACGATCCTCCGTTGCAATGACGGCATTTTCTAAGCTATCACTAATAGCATCTAGCTCCACATAGGTCCCTTTTTGCCCTGACAGTGAACCAGCTTGATTGCCTTCTTTGTCATAGATAACCGTAGTAGCCTTCAAGGCATCCTGAAGATCTGAGACATTGGTCGTCTTAGCGATATAGAAGAGATAGGAGCCTACTGTCAGAACCAACACGGCTACCAAGATAAAGAGAATTTTACCAATATGATAGCGACGCCAGAAACGGCGAATAGGATTTCTTGGCGAAAGAGTGAACTTGCTCAAGAAAGCCCGAACCTTACCTAAGGGTTTGGTCGTGTCAATAGGTTTCTTTTGCTTAGAACGTTGGTAACGTGAAGTCTCTTGGCTTTCTCGTGACATGTCAAGTTCTTCAACGGCTTGTTCAACTTCATCAGGCTTCTTGGCAAAAAGACCTTTTATCCTATCTTGTAAATCCTTCGATTTTCCAGCAGGCTGGGATTCCTTACCCTTCCCGCTAGTTTCTTCTTTAAAAAGTTTGTTTTTTAGATTATCAAAAAGTGTCATAAACCTATTATACCAAGTTTTTACAGGTTCTGTCCTCTTCTAAACGTTCATGATATAATGAAACTATGACTTTACACGTAGAAATTATCAATCCCTACCCTGCAACAACTGTCAAAGAATTACTAGAAACCAAACTCCTCATTCCTCGTAAGATTCGTCATTTCCTACGCACGAAAAAACATGTCCTTATCAATGGAGAAACTATTAATTGGCAGAGTCCTGTTAAAGAAGGTGATAGGATTAGCCTGACCTTTGACACAGAGGACTATCCTAATAAAACTATCCCTATGGGAGATGCCAATTTGGTAAAGCCTCTCTATGAGGATTCGCATATCATCGTGGTCAATAAGCCTGAAGGAATGAAGACGCATGGCAATAAACCCACAGAAATCGCTCTTCTTAACCATGTTTCGGCTTATTGTGGGCAAACCTGTTACGTCGTTCATCGACTAGATATGGAAACTAGTGGAGCTGTGCTTTTCGCTAAAAATCCGTTTATCCTGCCAATTCTTAACCGGCTTTTAGAAGATAAGATGATTCAGCGTCAATACTGGGCATTGACTGAAGGTAAATTTCAGACCAAGAAAACTGTTTATAAGGACAAGATTGGACGCGACCGCCACGATCGTAGAAAACGGGTGGTGGATCCTCGAAAAGGGCAGAGTGCGTATACAACCGTCACACGTCTCAAAACCTTTGAAGGAGCCAGTCTGGTCAACTGCCAACTAAAAACCGGCCGAACTCACCAAATTCGTGTGCATCTGTCCCATCACGGTCATGCTATTCTGGGGGACCCACTTTACAGTCATCAGCCAGCATCTAGACTCATGCTACACGCCCACTCCCTTAGCTTCACTCACCCCTTAACACTCGAAAAAGTCACTGTTAAGGTTAAATCAGAAAGTTTTGAACAAGTGTTGAGAAATCACAAATCATAAAAGCAAACTCACTCTCAAACATAGTGCGAAAGGATTATCCTAATGATCTTCTCGTTATAAGACAGCGGAACCTTGCAAATAAGTTGCTTTTATTGATTTCGAAAGCCTTGACTACCTTGAATCTCCTTTACATTATGTTATCCTTTACGTATAATTTAAAATTTTAGGAGTATTTAATTATGAATCTGGTCGATCAATGGCTAGCAATTAACGCTAAGTATTTCCCAACAGAACAAGTTCAGTACATCCGCCAACGTCTTGAGGCACTTCCTGAACAGCAACTTTCACTGCTTTACTCAATCAGCTTCCAAGATCCTACGATGATGCTCGTCATCTCACTCTTTGGTGGTTCTCTTGGAATCGACCGCTTTATGTTGGGGCAAGTTGGTCTTGGTATCGGTAAACTTTTGACATGTGGTGGTTGTGGTATCTGGTCAATCGTTGACTGGTTTCTCATCATGGATGCTACTCGCCAATCAAACGCTCAAAAACTTTTTGCTGTTATTGGGTAATGAAAAACTATTTCACACGCTTGTGGGCCTACCACCAGCATTTTTTTAGATTATATCTCTTAGTTTTAATGGCAATTTATGGAGTCTACCTTTTACATCTCCCAACACCACTCAACCTTATCCTAAAACCATTTGGACTCAAGGGGTGGAGCGCAGGTCTGACACGCGCTAGTGTTAGACTCTTACACCTAGATTGGCAAGGAGCCTGGGACTATAATCCACTGATATATCCTCTAGTGGTCTATATCTTAACCTATTTCTTTCTCTTTCCCATCTTTAGTGACAAAAAGATTATAGAGAAATAAACTGTCCTATCCAACTCCCATTGCATATCCCTTACACTATTGCTATAATTGTAAGCATCAAAATTTATAATCGAAACAAATGGAGTTTAACTATATGAAACAACAAGATTGGATTGATTTTTTCCAAGCAGTCCACGGACGTAATCCAAGTATCCAAGAAATGGCTGAAGCAGCCAATCGAGGCGAATTTGTCTGAGAAACTCCCAAACAAACTGTCAAAGCAACAAAAAAACTCTCACAAAAAGAGACTGTAGAAAAGACGCAAAACTCAGAAACTGTTGAACATACAGAACCTGAACCATCAGCAGAGACTGTAGAAACTGTCAAAAATGATGTTGACAATTATGATGTCACTGAAGAATCCTTGGATGATTCTAGTATCGATGAAAGACAAACTTTCCAAACTCCTAACATAGGTCAAGAAGCTCCAACAGCCAACTTTCAAGAACAAATAAATCCAATACAAGACACTACTAATAAGCCTTTAAATTCCTTTGCCTAACAAGCTCATGCAAGCTTCCCACAAACAAACAGCACTTCTTAATGAGGCTTGGAAGAAGCCAGAAAAGAAATCTCAAACAAACCTCATCATGATAGCCATCGCTACCATACCAGTTATCCTTTGGACTCTTGGATGGTTCTTACTTGGAGTTATTGGAGACGATTCTAGCATGGGATTAGGTTTGACATTTTGGACTTTGATTGTGGGTCTACCAGCAATCATTATTGACATCCTACCAGCACTTCTAAACAAAACAGAAAAGAAATGGCTAATCTTTCTTTTCTCAATACTGTTAAGCTGGACTTTCATTGGATAGATCATCTTGCTTATTATTTCTATCAATACGAATAAGGAAGCAGAACGCACTAGATAGCAACAAATTATGATGCAGATGTCAGGTAAACAAGGAAGTTCTGATATGTTTAACCCTTTTCATTAATTAACAATAACTAATAAAAAAAAAAAACTCAGAAAAAGTTTTGTACTGACCCCAAAAAATTAGACAACTAATTTATCCAAAGGATTTAGTTCTGTATTACACAGAACTAAGTCCTTTTAATTTTACCTTAATGCGTTTGTTGTTGTAATAATCAATATAGTCTACAATAGCTTGTTCCTATTGCTCAAGTGAGTGAAACGTCTTCTCGTAACCATAAAATATCTCAGACTTAAGAATGCCAAAGAAGGACTCCATCATACCATTATCTGGACTATTTTTCCCCTTACGTGACATGGACGGTTGGGTCCCTTTATCCTCTAAAAATTGATGATAATACTGATGTTGGTATTGTCAACCTTGGTCACTAAGGTCATCTGCTTTCTTGCCAACTTCTCCTTGGTATGAAGAATACTTGCGTTTACGACGAATTTGGGAACTTAAACCAAGGAGCTTCATCAGACGTTGGACCTTCTTCTGGTTCACTACAAAACCACGATTCCTCAATTCAAGAGTTATTCGACGATATCCGTAATTTCCCCTATGTTCATCATAAATGGCTTGTATTTCCACTTTGATAGATTGATTTTTATCTACTTGATTCAGTTTCTTTAAGTGCTAATAATAGGTTGAACGAGCAAGTTTGATAATGTTTAGAAGGATATCTAAAGGAAACTCTGTTACTAATCCTTGAACAATTTCTGTTTTTCTTCTTGCTCCCTTTCGTCCCTCAATCGGAGTTCTCTCAACTTTTTTAGAATAGCATTCTCCACTCTCAGGTACTCATTTTCTGCTTGAAGACGTTCTAACTCTGTCATCTCTTCAGGTTTCTTCTTTGGCTTACTCCCCATTTTAGGTACTCTCCCTCTTCTTTTCTCAAGAAAAGTATACCCATTTTTCTTGTATTGTGCTATCTAATTGTTAAGCAACCCTTAATTTGAGAGGCCATAGTCCAGGCAAACACTTTGTTGAGAACAATCTTCAAGTAGCACTTTATCAATCATTTCTTGTTTTAATTCTGGTGAATAGTAACGATTCTTACCTTTCTTGATAATTTCTATTCCGTAACGTTCAATCAATCTCGTCATATATCTTAATCCAGAAGCATCCACACCAAATCGTTTTGAAAGTTGGTTGAAGGTTTGACCTTGATTTCTCAATTCATATATTTGAACTTTATCTTCATAAGTTAGTTTCATAATAAAAACACCCCAAAAGTTAGATTTTTTTGTCTAACTTTTGGGGTGCAGTTTATTTCTCGACTTCTCCTAGGTTTTTTTCTTTCTTAAATCTTAGTAACCCATCATTCCTGGATCCGTAGCTGGCGCTGCTGGAGCCTTTTGTTCAGGTTTGTCGGCAACGACTGCTTCTGTTGTCAAGATAAGACTAGCTACTGAAGCAGCATTTTGAAGGGCTGAACGTGTTACCTTAACTGGGTCAATGATTCCTGATTCAACCATATCTACCCATTCGCCATTGGCAGCGTTAAATCCTGTACCAACTGGGCTATTCTTCAATTTATCAATGATAACTGAACCTTCATAACCGGCATTATAAGCAATTTGACGAACAGGTTCTTCCAAGGCACGTAGGACAATATTACGTCCTGTAGCATCGTCACCTTCAAGATCAAGTTCAGCAACCTTAGCAATGACGTTAACTAGGGCTGTACCACCACCAGCTACTATACCTTCTTCGACAGCGGCACGAGTAGCATTAAGAGCATCTTCGATACGAAGTTTCATTTCTTTAAGAGCTGTTTCTGTGGCTGCACCAACCTTAATAACTGCAACACCACCTGACAATTTAGCCAAACGCTCTTGAAGTTTTTCACGGTCAAATTCAGATGTTGTTGTTTCCAATTGAGATTTAATGAGGTTAACACGGTTAGCAATTGCTTCTGCGCTTCCTGCTCCTTCAACGATAACTGTACTATCCTTATCCACAGTTACTTTCGAAGCCTGACCAAGTGATTCCATAGTTGCATCCTTAAGTTCAAGACCAAGATCCTCAGTAATAACAGTTGCTCCAGTCAATACAGCAATATCTTCCAACATCGCTTTACGACGGTCACCAAAGCCAGGCGCCTTAACAGCAACGACATTGAAGGTTCCACGAATTTTGTTAAGAACAAGTGTTGGAAGAGCTTCACCAGCCACGTCGTCAGCAATAATCAAAAGTGGACGACTGGTCTTAAGCACTTCTTCCAAGAGTGGAAGAATATCTTGGATATTTGAAATTTTCTTGTCAGTCACAAGAATATATGGATTTTCAAGATCTGCGACCATTTTTTCATTATCAGTAACCATGTACTGAGAAAGATATCCACGGTCAAATTGCATACCTTCAACCACTTCGAGTTCTGTCTCCATACCACGAGACTCTTCAATAGTGATAACACCATCATTACCAACGCGTTCCATTGCTTCTGAAATGTATTCACCAACTTTTTCAGAGCGAGATGAAACCGCAGCAACTTGAGCAATAGCTTCCTTATTAGCAACTGGTTGAGCAATGACTTTAAGCTCTTCCACAGCTGCAGCTACAGCTGCTTCAATCCCACGACGGATACCGATTGGATTAGCACCAGCTGTTACATTTTTTAGCCCCTCACGAACAATAGCTTGTGTCAAAACAGTGGCTGTAGTTGTTCCGTCACCGGCAATATCATTAGTTTTTGAAGCCACTTCGCTGACGAGCTTGGCACCCATATTTTCAAAATGATCTTCAAGTTCAATTTCTTTAGCAATTGTCACACCATCATTAGTGATAAGTGGTGAACCAAAAGCCTTTTCCAAAACAACATTACGACCTTTAGGGCCAAGCGTTACCTTAACGGTATCAGCTAAAGTATCAACACCACGAACCATTGCTGCACGTGCATCTGATGAAAATTTAATATCTTTTGCCATAATTACTCACTCCTTCTTTATCTTAATTTATATCTGATTAGCAAGAATTTAAGCTAGGACTGCTAAAATATCTGCTTCACGGATAATTGAAACGTAATCTTCTCCGTCTTTAACACTGATACCTGTACCATTTTCAACAAGGACCTTATCGCCTACTGCAATACTAGGTGCAATCAATTCCCCAGTAAGAGTACGGGTACCTTCACCTACCGCCAAGACCTCTGCAGTCTTAGTTGTTTCATGACTAGCTCCTGCCAATACAAAGCCACTAGCTGTTTTTTCTTCTGTTTCTTCAAAACGGACGATGATACGATCGCCCAATGGTTTTAATGCCATACCAATTACCTCCAAAAATGTTATTTAGATTAGCAACGTTTAAAATGTTGTTTTAGCACTCACGATAGACAACTGCTAATCTATATTTTCATTTTAGCACTTAGTCAAAAATAGTCAAGAAAAAACTATCCAAAATCTAAACTTTGGATAGTTTTTTTTTTCTAGTATATTAACCGAGTACCAAGGCATCGTCATTGAGAACTTGTCCACTATTTTTGTGGAAGAGGGCCATAAGCTCTGCAACAGTGAGGTTTTTCTTTTTTTCACCTTGCACATCTACGACGATCTTACCATGATAGAGCATAACTAAACGGTTTCCATATTCGATAGCATGTTCCATATTGTGGGTAATCATAAGAGTTGTCAACTTTTGTTCTTCAACAATCTTACGCGTCAAATTCATGACCATGTCACTTGTCTTAGGATCCAGTGCTGCTGTATGTTCATCTAGCAGCAAAATCTTTGGACGAACCAAGGTCGCCATAGCAAGCGTCAAGGCCTGACGTTGTCCACCTGACAAGAAATTAGCATCAGTCTTCATACGATTCTCAAGACCAAGACCAAGATCTACCAAGGCTTCCTTGAATATTTGACGTTCACTTTCAGTGATAGACTTTTTAAAGAAGCTACGTTTCTTGCCACGACGATAGGCGATTGCCATATTTTCTTCGATAGAAAGGTTTGTCGCTGTACCCATTCGAGGATCTTGGAAAACACGGCTAATGTCTTTAGAGCGCTCATCTACAGATGCTTTCTTAATAGATTGACCGTCCAACAAGATATCCCCCTCATCAATGCTGAGAACACCAGCAATTGAATTCATCAAGGTTGACTTACCAGCACCGTTTCCCCCGATGACAGAGATAAAATCTCCCTGTTCAATGTCGAGATCTAAACCACGCAGGACGTGATTTTCATTGACTGTGCCTTTTTCAAAAGTTTTATGAATCTGTTGTAAACTAAGTAAAGCCACTACTTGTCACCTCCTGGAGTCAAGGATTTGTTAGGATTGATTTTCAATTTTTGTCGTACTTCAGGCACATAAAGGATGATAGCAAGCAAGATAGCTGAAGCTAATTTCAGCATTTGAGCATCAACGTTCATGGCAAGGATCATAACCAAGACCAAACGGTAGAGAACAGCTCCGACAACAATTGACCAAAGACGTTTGCCAAGTGGTAAATACTTAACGATAACCTCAGCCAAGATGATTGCAGCCAAGCCATTTACGATTGTACCTGTACCCATATTCATATCCGCATAGCCATTATTTTGAGCTAGGAGAGCACCTGATAGGGCAATCAAACCATTGGAAATCATGTAACCAAGAATCTTCATACGATCAACCTTGATACCATTAGCTTCTCCCATGGCAAGATTATCACCTGTTGCACGAAGAGCAAGTCCAACCTGTGTATTAAGGAGAACAACCAACATAAACACTACAAGACTAACGAAGATTAGTCCTAATAGAATCACACCACTCAGCTTAGACAATCCAAGCCCCATCACCATAGTCACTAGCGTATTATGTCCTGAAAGAGAGATATTGGCACTTCCGAGAACCAAAAGGTTAACTGAATAGAGCCCTGTTAGGGTAATAATCCCTGTTAATAGTGCTGGTATCTTCATTTTCGTATGCATAAAGCCAGACACAGCACCTGCAAACATACCAGCTACAAAACCACCTAGAGTTGCAAAGATTGGGTTGATACCACGGATAATCATGATAGTTGTCGTTGCAGCACCAAGTGGAAAGGTTCCCTCAGCTGTCAAATCGGCAAGGTCCAAAATACGGAAGGTAATGAAGACCCCAATAGCCATAATCGCCCAGAGAAGTCCCTGAGAAATGGATGTTAGAACCACATTTGAAAAGCCATTCTTAGATGACTTATTCACCTTAAGCTTAATGACACCCTTATCTTTTTTGGCAATCGGTTTGTCATCTTTCGTTGATACTTTAGATTCCTCATCACTAATGCTAGAAACATCAATGCCAAGTTCTTTAGCCATATCATGATTAACCACAACATTTAGAGTTTTAGGGTACTCCGCATCAATGTCCTTAACTTTCTCACCTCGCAGAACACGACCTGCTAACTTACCTGTTTGACGACCAAGCGCTTCATAGTTGGTTCCATAAGTGAATAGGACACCTTTTTCTACACTACCAGCATCACTACCAACAACAGGAACTTTAGTCTCTTTAGAAAGGTCTACCAAGGTATTAATGGCACTAACAATGGTATTGTCAGTCGGAATAAAAATGACTTCGGTCTGACTCATCAAGCTTTTGGCTGTATCTTGAATATCGTTGGTTGATGAAATCCCCTTAATAACCGTTTCAATACCAGCTTCCTTAAAGTATCTCTTGGCTTCTTCAACCTGAACTTCTGAGTTACGCTCACTGGTCGTATACATAATCCCAACTTTTTTAGTGTTTGGAAAGACCTTTTTCAACAATTCAACCTGTTTATTGATAGGAGACATGTCACTTGTCCCCGTCACATTTCCACCAACATTGTCCATAGATTTAACCAACTTAGCTGAGACAGGATCCGTCACTGCCGTAAAGAGAATTGGCTTACCTTTTGTCAAACTGCTTAATGACTGAGCTGCTGGGGTTGCGATAGCCAACATGACATCATTATCTTCAATAAGCGACTGAGAAATCGTCTGCAAGTTAGACTGATCTCCTTGTGCATTCTGATAATCGATTTTAATGTTCCTACCATCGACATACCCTTCCTCTTTGAGTTCTTCAATGAACCCTTTACGTGTCGCTGACAAGGAAGGATGCTCTACATATTGGAGAACACCGATGTGAACTAAATCTTTGTTAGAAGCATTGGAGCATGCAACCAAGATGGCAGCTGTTATAACAGCCATCATACTGACCAAGAATTTCTTCATCTTGTACACCTCTGTTTTTTTATTTTATCTATTTCCAATTTCCTTTTATGTTCTTCTGAAGCATTGGAGGCACAGGGAAAACAACAGTTTCATTGCCCATGAAAAATCCTCAAGTCTTCAAGAGCATCCCCAAGTGATACAATCACTTTATTTATCACGTCAAAAGTAAGCTAAATCTTGCTGTTTAAAGAACAATTCTAGCTTAGAATGAGAAATTAAAAATAGACCACGGCATGGAAAAACCAGCTAGGACAGACCCAACTGGTTCTCTGCATCTTGACTAGCACAAGCTAGCTTATGTCACCGGTTAGACCTCTTCATCTAATCGGCTAATCCATCACAAAATGCTTTAGCTTCATAGATACAAACTTATTGACGCTTGTATCTTGAAACACAAACGCCCTATCTAAAGAAACTAAAGTAATAACAAGCTTTAAGATTTCCCCAGTGGGTAGATTTGTCAAGCATGTAATGCCTCCGTAGTTAAGATAGATTTAAGTTTACACTATTTAGACAATTCTGTCAAATTGGAATTTATCTCCTTTTTCTCAATTAATCTTTGTCGTTTAAAAAGAAAAATCTCTTCCCGCCTCTGCAAGAAAAGATTTTTTAGTATTAAGCATCTTGTTCAGTTGTTAAGATAGCAAGTGTTTCAATCAAATTATCTGCGTTCACTTCAATAGTGTCACCAGTTGCCTTGATTTTAACTTCGACAATACCTTCACTTGCCTTTTTACCAACCGTCACACGAATTGGAAGCCCGATAAGGTCACTATCAGAGAATTTAGAACCAACACGCTCATTACGGTCATCTATCAAAACATCGTAACCTTCAGCCGCAAGAGCAGCTTCCAAACGATCTGTCAATGCATTAGCTTCCTCGTCCTTTGTGTTAACTGTAATCAAGTGAACATCATAAGGTGCCAATTCTTTAGGGAAATTAATACCCCAAGCATAACGGTATTGACCTTTTGGTGTTTTGTTGACAAAGAGACGTGCATGTTGCTCAATAACAGCTGATAAGATACGGCTTACACCGATACCGTAACATCCCATGATAATTGGAACTGCGCGACCATTTTCGTCAAGAACGTTAGCACCCATACTTTCAGAGTAACGTGTACCAAGTTTAAAGATATGACCAATCTCGATACCACGCGCAAACTGAAGGACACCTTGACCGTCTGGCGAAATCTCACCTTCTTTAACTTTACGAATATCCACGTATTCTGCCTTGAAGTCACGCTCTGGGTTAACCCCTGTCAAGTGATAACCATCTTCATTGGCTCCAACAACAGCATTAGCCACGTCTTGAACCTTACGGTCTGCAATGATACGAACATTTTCAGGAAGATTAACTGGACCAAGAGAACCGAAGTTAGCACCAAAGACTTGACGCGCTTCATCTTCTGTAGCTGGTTTAAGGAAGTCAGCTGCAAGGTAGTTTTTCAACTTCACATCGTTAACTTGATCATTACCAACAAGAAGAGCCACTACTGGTTCGTCATCAGCAGTGAAAAGCAAAGTCTTAATCGTTTGTTCTTCTGGAATATTCAAGAAAGCAGCGACATCGTCAATTGACTTGCAACCTGGTGTTTCAACTCGTGAAACTTCTTCTTGAGTCACAACCTTAGTCGCTGGTATGTAGGCGTTTGTTGCCATCTCAAGGTTAGCTGCATAACTTGACTCTGTAGAATATGCAATCGTATCTTCACCAGCTACCAACCACGAGGTCAATTCATTCTTGATTTCTTCCATGACATCTTCTGGAATATCATCCAATGAAGCAATTGACTTATCAAGAACTACCCAACGATTAAGGTCCGTACGCTCAGGAGTGACAGCCATAAATTCTTGGGAATCCTTACCGCCCATAGCACCACCATCACCGATGATAGCCTTAAACTCAAGGCCAGCACGTGTAAAGATAGCTTCATAGGCCTTACGATAGTCTTCGTAAGTTACATCCAAATCTTCGTAGTTTTGGTGGAAACTATAAGCATCCTTCATGATAAATTCACGCGTACGAAGAAGACCATTACGAGGACGTTTTTCATCACGATATTTAGATTGGATTTGATAAAGGTTAAGTGGCAATTGTTTGTATGATTTAACCGCATCACGAACCAAGACTGTAAAAGTTTCTTCGTGAGTTGGACCGAGAATAAAGTCAGAGTTATCACGATTTTTTAGTTTATAAAGGTCTTCACCATAAGTTTCATAACGACCAGATTCACGCCACAAATCTGCTGTCAAAAGCGCTGGCGCCAACATTTCAACCGCACCGATTTTTTCAAACTCCTCACGCATGATGGTTTTAAATTTCTCGATAGCACGATTTGCCAATGGCATATAAGCATAAATACCAGCAGAGACCTGACGCACGTAACCCGCACGTACCATAAGGGCATGACTAATAACTTGAGCATCACTTGGCATTTCACGAAGTGTTGGAATCAACATTTTACTTTGTTTCATTATTTACATACTAAGGAGGCTAGCCCGTGGGTCAAGTTCCTTAGACTTCCTTTCATTTCTTTGTTTCTAATTAAAAGAAAGCACGCATAATATCATTCCAAGTTACTGCAATCATAAGGACAACCATGACCGCAACACCTGCGAGTGTGATATAGCTTTCAATTTCTTGATTAAGTGGTTTACGACGAATAGCTTCAATAATATTCATAACAATTTTACCACCGTCAAGGGCTGGAATTGGAATAAGATTGAAAATCCCTAAGTTGATAGAGAGCATTCCCATAAGGTCAAGAATGGAAATCAACCCACTTTCTGAGGCTTGTGCAGACATCTGGAACATAGCAACCGGTCCACCAAGCTTGTTCAAGCTAAAGTTGGTAATGAGCCCTTTGAGCGTAGCGAGGATTGCCGTCGCACCTTCCCAAGCCATTTGGAAACCACCAAAAATCTTATCTTTAAGACCTGTCTTTAAGACAGGAGAGACACCTAAAAAGTAGCTCCCTTGGCTCTCTTGGGGTTTAACAGAAATAGTTTCTTCCTGACCATTACTTCTCTTAACCGTCACAGAAAGGCTGTCGCCTTTCGAGAATTTTTGGGTATTCTCTCTCAATGCTTCTTTCAAGCTGTCCCAGTCAGTAACCTTGTCCTTGTTAATGGCCACGATGGCATCACCAGTTTTCAAACCTGACACCTGGGCAGCACCACCATTAGCCACCTGGATAAGGTTGGTCGACGTATCTTGAACACCACCTTGAACAAAGGCAAGGATAATAAAGACCAAGACCCCAAGAATAAAGTTGTTCATAGGACCAGCAAAATTGGTAATTAAACGTCCCCAAATGCTAGCATTTTGATATTGGACATCCTTAGGAGCAATACGAAGCTCCGTACCGTCTTCCTCAACGATAGTGGCATCATGGTCAACCTCATAGGTCTTGGTCTCACCTAGGACAAGACCTGTAATAGTTAACTTATCTTCCAAATCATAGGCAGTAACGTTCATAGGCAAAGCCGTCTGGTCAACCTGACGATCTGAAAGATTGATACGTCTCACTTTGCCATCTTTTCCAAGCGTTAGGCTAGCAGGACTCCCCGTTTTAATCTCAGTTGTATCTTCACCCCAACCAGCCATACGCACATAACCACCCAAAGGAAGGATACGAATAGTATAAACGGTACCATCCTTACCAGTGTGTGCAAAAATTTTAGGACCCATCCCAATGGCAAATTCACGCACCAGAATGCCTGATCGTTTGGCAAAGAAGAAATGGCCAAACTCATGGAAGACGACAATCACACAGAAAATCAGTAAAAAAGTAATAATAGCTTTCATTTAGACACCACCACCCTTAAAAAAGTCCTAGTAAGTGCATGATTGGGAAAACGAAAATCCAGCTATCACAACGGTCTAATATGCCACCGTGTCCAGGAATAAGGTTACCTGAGTCTTTAACACCAAAGTGTCGTTTAATAGCTGATTCAACCAAGTCACCAAATTGACCGAAGATACTAAAGAGAATCGTACAGCTAAGCAACCAGAAGAAACTATGGGGTGCATAGACATTATGATTAATCAACCCAAAGAGTAGTGCTACAATGATTGCTGATAATATACCACCAACACTACCTTCAATGGTTTTATTAGGTGATACTTTTGGCAATAACTTTTTTTGACCAAATCGACGACCAAAGAGATAGGCACCAATGTCCGTCGCCCAAACAATGAAGAGGGCAAATAAAACTTTTTCCCAGCTATCCAAACGTGCTGCAATGAGATTTTGGAAACCAAAACCAACATAAAAGGCAGAAGTGATTGGATATACCGCATCATCAAAAGAATAGTGGTCGCTATTAAGTACAGTTCCTGCTAAAATCAAAAAAGAAATAATAGCAAAACCTGTCACACTGGCATCTGTCGGAAGACTGTTAAAATAATGGTCAATGGGCACTACTAAAATAAAGGCTGCCAACATAGACAAAACACCTTCGATAGAGAACATCTCCAAGTGCTTCATCCGAAGCATCTCAGACACTGCAATCATGGCCATAGCCCCAACCAAAAGCTGGAAAGGAAGACCACCGATAAAGAGCAATGGGAGGAAAATGGCTGCTGCCACACCCCCACCAATTAAACGTTCTTGCATGAGAGGTCCTTTCTAGACACCACCGAAGCGACGGTGACGTTTATTGTAGTCAGAGATAGCTTGATGTAGTCCCTGCTGATCAAAGTCTGGCCAGAAAACATCTGTGAAGTAAAACTCACTATAGGCAGATTGCCAAGGCAAGAAATTACTAAGACGAAGTTCGCCACTCGTACGGATAATTAAATCTGGATCACGATAAAGGTATGGCAGCTTATCTGTCATCAAATGCTTAGCAATGAGGTCTTCATCAATAGCTTCAGGTCTGAGTCTCCCTATTTCAACCTCTTTAGCAATAGCTTGAACAGCCGATACAATCTCCGCACGACCACCGTAGTTCAATGCAAAATTAAGTATCAAACCGGAATTATGTTTCGTCTGCTCTACTGCCTTTTCAAGAGCATCTAAGGTTTCCTTAGGTAGGCGACTATTATCTCCGATTGTCAAAATGCGAACATTGTTTTTGTCTAATTCTGGTACATACTTGTTAAAAAATTCAACTGGCAAATTCATGATAAATTTAACTTCATCTTGTGGACGTGACCAGTTTTCAGTTGAGAAAGCATAGACTGTCAATACCTTAACTCCAAGTTGTGACGCTTCGATGGTTACCTTTTGCAAGGCATCCATCCCAGCCTTATGTCCCATCACACGCGGTTGTAGACGCTTTTTAGCCCAACGGCCATTTCCATCCATAATAATACCGATATGATTAGGAATATTGTCTAAAACCTCTTGATGAGATTTTTTTCTAAATTTAAACATGAAATATCCTCTAAATATAGTTTATCCTTTATTCTACCACATTTTAAAGGGTTCTGAACAGTATTTAATACCAAGGAGATTAGAATATGCAAAAAGACCAGGATTTAACCTAGCCTAAAATACACATCTTACTTTTCATCAGCAGACTCAATTGCTGAATCTTCTTCAACAATTGTCTCTTTAACAGTCTCTGCTGTTTCTGTACTTGGTGCTGGCGTGATCACTTTCATGATTGAACGGCTCAAGTCAAAAGTCAAGAAAACACCTTCCGCATCCAAGACGATACGATTATTTTCTTTATCAATTTCGTCAACAATGGCAATCAAACCACCAATTGTTTCGACTTCCGCACCCTTAGCGAGACCTGCAAAACGATCTTCTTGAGCCTTCGCCTGACGGCGACGGCTAAACACCACATAACCAACAATTGCAACAGCATAAATGACCAACAATAGCATCATATTCATATTTCGTGTTCCTCCAATAATTCACTTGGCTTCTACTATATCAGATTACGTCAGGACAAACAAGGCAGATCCTTAACCAGACCACAGAAAAACACTTTCTACAAGACAGAAAATGTTTAATGAGATTACATATCTGCTACATTGTGATAAACCTTTTGAACATCATCATCCGCTTCAAGAGCATCAATAAGTCCTTTGAACGTCTCAAGGTCTTCACCTTCAAGAGTAACCTCAGTTTGTGGAATCATTTCAAGTTCTGTCACTTGGAACTCTTCCTGACCGTTAGCACGGAGAGCTTCCAACGCCTTGTGAAGGTCAGTTGGTTCTGTATAAACAGTGATTGTTCCATCTTCTGCTTCTACATCTTCAACGTCTACATCTGCTTCAAGCAATTGCTCAAAGATAGCATCTGCGTCTTCGCCAGCAAATACAATGACACCTTTTTTATCAAACATGTATGATACTGAACCTGAAGCACCCATATTACCACCATTTTTACCAAATGCAGTACGTACATTGGCAGCTGTACGGTTAACGTTTGAAGTTAAAGTATCTACAATGATCATAGAACCGTTAGGTCCAAATCCCTCATAACGCCCCTCAACGAAAGTTTCATCTGTGTTACCTTTAGCCTTATCAATAGCCTTATCAATAACATGTTTTGGCACTTGCGCTTGTTTAGCACGTTCCAAAACAAATTTCAAAGCTGAGTTTGACTCTGGATCTGGTTCACCTTGTTTAGCAGCTACATAGATTTCAACACCAAACTTAGCATAAATCTTTGAGTTAGCACCATCTTTAGCAGTTTTCTTAGCAACGATATTAGCCCATTTACGTCCCATTGGATTCACCTCTTCTAAGAGATGTTATAACATCTCTGATTTGTTTTTTCTTTTTTGAAAATAGCAGAACCCGCTAAATTCACAATCCCTTACATTATAGCACTTTGACTGCCGTTAGTAAAATTGAAATAAAGACGAAGTGCTAATAACAGAAAAAAGACCAGCCAAAGCTGATCCTATCTGAGAATTACAAGCGAGCGTTAAGTTCTGCTCCAAGTTCTTCAAATCCTGGTTTACCAAGAAGGGCGAACATATTTTTCTTGTAAGCTTCTACACCTGGTTGGTTAAATGGATTAACAGCATTCAAGTATCCTGAAAGTGCGATAGCAAGCTCAAAGAAGTAGATGATATAACCCAATGTAAAGGCATCTTGTTCAGGGATAGTAATGAACATGTTAGGCACGTCACCATCTGTATGAGCAAGAAGAACACCGTCTGTTGCTTTCTTGTTAACAAAGTCAACATCTTTGCCTTGGAGGTAACCCAGTCCATCAAGGTCTTCAGCCAATTCAGGAATAACAACGTTTTTACGTGGTTTGTCTACACGAACAACAGTTTCAAATAGATTACGTGTACCTTCTTGGATAAATTGGCCAAGAGAGTGCAAGTCAGTTGAGAAGTTTGCTGAGGTTGGGTAGATACCTCTTTGGTCTTTACCTTCTGACTCACCAGCCAATTGTTTCCACCACTCAGCGAAGTATTGAAGTGATGGTTCGTAGTTTGCCAAGATTTCAGTTGTGTAACCTTTACGGTAAAGGATGTTACGAATTGCAGCGTATTGGTAAGCTTCATTTTCAGAGATTTTAGATGAAGAGTACTCTTTACGTGCAGCGTTAGCACCTTCCATGAGGGCTTTGATATCAGCCCCTGAAACTGCAATTGGCAATAGACCTACAGCTGTCAATACTGAGAAGCGTCCACCGATATCATCTGGAACAACAAATGTTTCCCAACCGTTAGCGTCTGCTTCAACCTTAACAGCACCTTTTTGGCGGTCAGTTGTTGCGTAGATACGTTTGTTAGCTTCTTCTTGACCGTATTTCTTAACAAGAAGTTCCTTGAACAAACGGAAAGCGATAGCTGGTTCAGTTGTTGTTCCTGATTTAGAGATAACGTTAACTGAGAAATCTTTACCTTCAACATACTCAAGCAAGTCAGCGAGGTAAGTTGATGAAATAGAGTTCCCAGCATAAACGATTTGTGGTGCTTTACGTTCTTCTTTTGTTTGAAGGTTAGCAAAGTGATTGCTCAAGAAGTCAATAGCTGCTTTAGCACCAAGGTAAGAACCACCGATACCGATAACAACCAAAACGTCGCTTTCTTCTTTGATTTTTTCAGCAGCTTTCAAAATACGATCAAACTCTTCACGATCGTAGTTCTCTGGAAGGTCACGCCATCCAAGGAAGTCAGCACCTGGGCCTGTTCCTTTGCGGATCATTTCGTCTGCTACTGTTACTTGTGCTTGAAGGTTATCTACTTCGTGTGGTGCTACAAATTTATCCAAAACTTTTGAATAGTCAAATTTAATATGAGCCATTAGTCTCTCCTTATAAAAATTCAATTACAGCTTCTAGTTTACTCTTTTATTTATCTTTTGACAATGTTTTTTTACCCTCATTAGGTCATGATAGGTTACAGTTACTATTTAAATGTAAGGTCCTGCTTCAAGGCCATAATGATCACTTACTAGAGATTGATTGTTCCCATCAAAAATGACACTAAGGCGATTTACTGCCCACTCTTGGCTTGCAAAAACATAGTCAATACGTAAAGGTTCTTCATTACCTTTCCAACCATCGATACCAGGTCCAACTGTATAGCTTCCATTTGTTTTTTGAGCCACTTGGAAGCTATCCTGAAGTTTGAGCGGACTGGCTAATATAGTTTGGTAACCTTCTCGACCTGCTGGGTTATTAAAGTCCCCTGCTAGGATAATAGGTTTGCCAATAGATTGGAAACGTTCCTCAATGCGTGCCCACTCTTCTTGGAAACCTTTATCCCACCATGAAAGATGGATACTAGCAACAGCAACTTCTCGGCCATCTACAGTCGTCTCAGCCACTGCCACACGGCGTGTATGATAGTCTGTTGGATCATCAACATCTGAAACTAAAATTTCGCTAGCTGTCAATGGTTGGCGTGACAAGACAGCAACACCTTCATTAAGGTGGTCATAACCAATGTGATTATAAGCCCACGTCCAATGATATTGAAGTCCCTCTTCAGCTAATTTTTCCACAAGCAAACGGACAAAGTGATCTTGGTGGATTGATGTTGCTGATGGTAGCACATGATAGTAAGCATCCGTTTCTACAGCTGCCGTCTCTATTTCCTGATTAACTTCTTGGAAACAAATGATATCATATTGAGCCTTAAGGATTTGTTCCTTTAGGGTTTGGAATTTTCCTTCTGCATCTTCTTCCATCCAACTATGGGTATTTAAGGTTAGAAATTTCATAATCTTATCCTTTATCTGACACTTACATATAGAAATGACAACAAGGTCTTTTACAAACAAGACAGCCCCTGGGCTGTCTGCTTGATTATTATTTAACAAATTAAAGTTCTACTTTTGCAACTGGAGCATTAGCTACCAATTTTCCTGTATGTTCTACTTTAACTGATTTAATCGCGTCTGTATTGGTGAAGACAACTACTGTTGAAGTTTCACGTCCAGCTTCACGGATAGCTGCAAGATCTGCTTCCACTAAGAGATCACCAGCAGCAACAGTTTGTCCTTCAGTAACTTTAACCTCAAATGGTTTACCTTCAAGACTAACAGTATCAAGTCCTATGTGAACCAAAACTTCAAGTCCATTATCTGATACCAAACCAAGAGCATGTTTAGTTGGGAAGATGCTTGAAACTTTACCAGCTAATGGAGAAACAATCTTACCGTTTTCTGGTTCTACAGCGAAACCATCACCCATCATTCTTTGTGAAAATACTGGATCTTTTACATCTTCAATGTTGATAACTTGACCGTCTGCAACTGAGTGAACATCTTCAGTCACACCTTTGAATTGAGCTTCTGCTTTTTGAACAGCAGTCACTTGACTTGGAAGTGTTTCAGGGATAACTTCACCTGAATCAAGTACGTCTTGGATATCAGATTTCAAGATGTCAACTTTATGACCGTAGATATCTTGGACACCTTGGCCTTTAATAACAAGACCCTTAGGCACCTTCAGCTTTCCATTGTTCTTCAGTTCCGACTTTTTCAGCATTTTTAACAGTAACACGGAGACGAGTCATACATGCATCAACATCGACAATGTTAGCACGTCCACCAAGAAGGTTGATGATGTTTATAACTTGTGAGCTTGCTGAGCTTGTTCCAGCACCTGCTGATCCAGCAGATTCTGAAGAATCGTCATTTTGTTCATAGTTACCATTACGTCCTGGTGTTGCGTAATCAAATTTCTTAATCATGAAGTTTGCAATGAAGAACATGATAACACCAAAGAGTACAGTTACCCAAATGAAGTTAATGATATCCATCGCCAAACCAGCGTTAATAGCGAAAGGTGTACGTGTCAAGAATTCGATAGAACCGAATGAGTGAACACGGAGGTGAACGATGTCAGCCATTGCAAAGGCAGCACCTTGTACAAATGCGTAAATGATGTAAAGTGGAGTAGCTACGAACATGAACATGTACTCGATAGGTTCTGTTACCCCTGTCAAGAATGTTGCAAGCACAGTTGCAGTCAACATACCTTTATACTGATGTTTCTTATCATCATCAACGTTACGGTAGATAGCTACCACCATACCCATCAAGATACCAAATGAACCAATCATTTGACCAACTTTGAAACGAGCTGGTGTATAGGCTTCAAGAAGGTGTCTATATTGATATGGATGCGCACCTTTAAGGTTAGCAAGGTCAGTAACCCATGCGAGCCAGAGTGGCTCTTGACCCAAAACTTTAGTACCTTTTGCAGCACCAGTCAAGACTTCATAAGTACCACCCAATTGAGTGTAGTTAATTGGAATAGTCAACATGTGGTGGAGACCAAACGGCAAGAGAAGACGTTCCAATGTACCGAACAAGAACGGTGCCAAAATTGGAGCATTTTCTTTCGAGTTGGCAATCCACATACCAAAACCGTTAATTCAAGATTGGATAACTGGCCATACAATAGCAAGAACGATGGCTGCAATAGCTGAACGAAGAATAACTACGAATGGTACGAAACGTTTACCATTGAAGAATGATAAAGCTTCTGGCAATTTACGGAAGTTATAGTATTTGTTGTAAGCAGTAGCTCCGATGAAACCAGAGATGATACCTACAAATACAACCCATGTTAAGGGCTAGAGCTTCCAAAACACTGATGAAGTAGTCAGACACCTTGATTGATTTGACCAAGAAGTGTGTGAACTGTAGCACCCTTATCAGCAAGAATATCTGAAGTAACACCAAAGATTGAACCAGTCAAGCGGTTAATCAAGATAAATGCAAAACCTGCTGCAAAAGTACCTCCTGCACGTTCCTTAGCCCAACTACCACCAATGGCAAGGGCAAACAAGATGTGAAGGTTACCGATAATCCCCCAACCAATTTGCTCAAGAAATCCACCTGTAATAACGAGTGGTGCCGCGTTTGGATTAATCATGGCAATCGTTTTACCGATAGAGATCATAAGACCTGCTGCTGGCATAACCGCGATAACAACCATGAGGGCCTTACCAAACTTTTGCCAGAAATCAAAGCCAAAGTTTTCTTTTAGCTTATTCATTTCATTTCCTCCCATATTTGATGCGAGCGTTTGCATAGATTATATAATCTTTATAGCACTTTTTGATAATTTGTAAAGCGTTTTCTTAAACTTTTTTGATTTTTTTACAAAAAGAGGCCACCAGAAAAAACTGGATGACTCAGACATTTATTAGGCCATCAAAACCATGAGAATTGGGATAACGATCATGGTCGCGAGGGTAGTCTCAGTCACCATGATAGCAGCGTAATCACTATCAGCTCCGTAGAGTTTAGCAACCACAGGTGCATTGGTCATGACAGGCATAGCCGACTGGATGATAAAAACTTGCTTCATCAAAGTTGGTAAGGAGGACCAATAAACGATTGCAGCCATCAAAACCGGGGCAACCACAAAGCGTCCTAGCAGAATTAATACCTGGTCTTTTTTCAGAACCAACTGCTTCACTCCTGCATTAGACACTGACAAACCGATAAAAATCATAGATAAAGGAGTTGTTAAACTACCTAAATACTGCAAATCACTGGTTAAAAATGTCGGTAACTGAATATGAAGAATAACGATAATAAGACCTATGATAAAACCCATAAGAGGGAGAGAAAAAATCTTATTTAAACTAGTTTTTAAATCAAACTCAGCTTCTCCTTCACCATCTCGCTGGATGAGATAGGTCCCCAAGGTCCAGAAAAAAGTCGTATTACACATGTAATAGATCAGAACATAGGGAATACTAGCATCTCCAAAAAGAGCTTGGTTGATTGGTAGTCCCACGAAGATCGTATTAGAATTAAAAAACATGGAAATAAAGAGTCCACGACGATCCTGTCTGACTGCAAAAATCCTAGCCACTGCTGTTGCAATTCCAAACAAAATCACCATAGACAGAGCAGGAAAACGTAATTCTGGCAACATCTTAAGCAGGTCTGCTGCTGTGAAACGCTGCGTGATGGTATAAAGCATATAGCAGGGCAAGGCAATTTGGGTGACCATCTTAGCAATTAGGCCACGCGACTTGTCATCAAACCAGCCTTTTTCCCCCATGACGAAGCCCACTAAAATCATACCCAGGATGACTAGAATTCCAGATATACTTGTTAAAAAGATTTCCATATTTTCTCCTTTTTGTTTTTGCTACGATTTATGACAGACAATAGCAGAGTCTGACTGATTTTTTCTGACTAGAAATCTACCATTATTTTTAACTCAAATCTAAAAAACCACTTTAGTATATCACAAAAAGAGCTCGATTTCTCAAGCTCCTTTTCTATTATTTACTCTGCTTTTAAGAGAGGCCTAAAGATTGATACCAGACCAAAGAAGGCGATGAAGATAAGAGTAATGGTCGCACTAGCTGGTGTTTCCCAATAATAGGAAATAAAGATACCAGAGAGCATTCCAACCAAACCAATACTAATAGCCCAGAAAATAACAGACTTGAAGGTCTGACCTATTTTCATACCAATAGCTGCTGGGAGAATCATGATGGTAGAAACCAAAAGTGTTCCTGCTGCTGGAATCATCAGGGCAATCGCTATCCCTGTCACAATATTGAAGAGGAGCGACATGAGACGTACTGGCAAGCCATCTACATGAGCAGTGTCTTCGTCAAAAGTCAAAAGATACATAGGACGAATAAAGAGGAGAGTCAAGATCAGTACAATAGCCGCAATCACAAAGAGAGCATGCACCTGCTCAGAGCTAATCGTGATAATAGAACCGAAAAGATAGCTATCCAAACTCATACTACTGCTACCCGCCTTGTTACTAAGAATAAGAGCCACTGCCAATCCCATTGACATGAGGATAGCTGTTGAAATCTCCATATAATGCTTGTAACTGACCCTGAGGTATTCCAAAACTAAAGCAGCAATAACCACAACCACAAGGGTCATCCAAGTGGTTGATTGTCCCAAGAAAATTCCAACAGCCACCCCAGCTAGGGACACGTGACTCAAAGTATCGCTCATCAGACTCTGACGACGAAGAATTAAGAAGAGTCCCAAAATTGGCGAAAAGATACTGATAGCAATCACGGCGAGAATAGCACGTTGCATAAAATCATAGGATAATAATTCACTAATCATGTTTGTGCTCCTCTCCATCCTTTTCATGGATATTGAAACAACGCCAAGGCAATTTCTGGTTACGAACCAGGTGAATATTACGGTCTGTGTACTCCTTGACTTCCTCTGGGTCATGGGTAATCATTAAGACAGACTTGCCATGATTATGAGCAGAGTGGTGCATGAGTTCGTAAAAGGTATTGGCTGTCCCTGCATCCATCCCTGTCGTTGGCTCATCCAAAACAAAGATATCAGGATCTAAAGCGAAAATACGAGCAATGACAGCACGTTGCTTTTGACCACCTGAGAGATGTCCAATCTGCTTGTAACGATTTTCCCACATACCTACAGACTCTAGAGCACGTTGAACATGCTCTAAGTCATGTTTGTTCAAACGACGGAACCACCCCTTATGGGGGTAGCGACCTGACTTGACAAACTCATAAACAGTACTTGGGAATCCTGCATTAAAGCTGGCAATTTGCTGTGGTAGATAGGCCATGCGAAGCTTCCTACCATCTTTGTTAATATCAGAAATCGTCACAATCCCCTTCTTAGGCTTGAGAATTCCTAGGGTAGCCTTAATAAGCGTTGACTTGGCAGCTCCATTTTCCCCAGTCAGGGTCACAAACTCCCCAGAATCCAAATGATAGTGAATATTGTCCAGAACGGGCTCCGCATCATACTGGAAGCTCAGACCTTCAACTGTAATATAACGCATCTTATTCCTCTATTTTTTTTGCTAATTTTATCAAGAAACGGCCAATAACCTGACGCTCTTGATGATCAAACTGATCCAATACAGACCGATAAACCCCAAGGGTCTCTTGGTGGTGTTCCTTATGCTCTTGGGCAATAGGTTGAGCTTCTTGTGTCAAGACGAAATAGGTCACGCGCCCATCATCCTTGTCTTTCTTACCCTCCAACATGCCCTCTTTGACCAAGGTTTTTACTGCCTTGGTAACAGCAGCCTGGCTGACATTGAGAGCCTTAGCCAACTCAGAATTGGTCTTTTGCCCCTCAGACAAAAGCATGAGAATATGCTCCTGGGTGTTGGTCAACTTAACCTTACTTCGGCACTGACCAATGAGGAGCTCATACTGATTTTCAGCCTTAAGCAAAATTTGATTAATCAATTGATTTACTTGTTCTTCTAGTTCTATCATTACTTTCTCCATTTACTTAACCAGTTAATTATATCGAAAACACAGAGGTTTTGCAAGGAAAAATAAAAAGTCCAACCGCAGCTAGACTTAAAAATGATAATAGGTTTAAGATACTGCCCGTGTCTCTTCCTTCCAAAAACAGGTATAACCTATATTAAATACCGCCAAGAAAGCCAAGAGAGTCCATGACCAAGTAGCACCCAAGGACTGGTTTAAGGCCAAAATCACAGCTGCACCCAGGGGTACAGTCGCTGTGACAATGGTTGAAAAGATACTAAAGACAGCGTTCTGTCGCTCTTCGACAATGGAGAAGATGACGATGGTATCTGATTTTGGATTGGAAATGGCTGTCGCATAAGAAGAAAGAAAAAGCAAGGTAAAGAGGACAATGGGATTGTGCCATACAAAGATACTGATAATCATCAACAATGCTAGACTATTCTCAAAAAGCAGGTTGGACCTAATGGACCACTTGCGGTAAAAGTCGAACGGAAAAAGTGATCCTAAAAAGAAAGCAACCAATTCAATAGACTCAAAGACTGTGATAGTCACAGCATAAGACCCCAACTGCAACTCCTTGACCGATAAGAGATAAATCATCAACAGGGTGGCCATGGCTGACGAGAGCAGGTTCATACTAGAGTAAATCATGACCAAATTAAAAATAGAGGACTGGGATTTGAGAAAGGTGAAATTAGTTATGGTGTCCCTGACAAACTGACAAATCAGGGCTTTTAAGGATTCTGCTTGTTGTTCTTTGGACTCAGGTATTGGTTCATCAAGATGGTCAAAAAGTTTTCGCCCTCGTCGCAAGACCAGATAAGAAGCCAAGAAAACCAAAACATTAATCAAGGCAAACAAGAAATAGTTATGAGCCAGCAGGGCAATGAGCATGACACCCACGCTCTTTCCCGCTAAGGTGACGATATTAGACATTCCCTTACGAAAAGAGATGGCTAAGGAAAAATTCTCCTCATCTACCACCCGACGATTGAGGGAAAGATTGAGATAGGCAGTGTAATTACCAATAATATCACTCATAAAGTTGATGGCTAGGACCAAGACGAAGACCCACCAACTAGGTTTAAGCAAGGTTAACACCCCAAAAAAGACATATAGACTCATCTGCAACCAGCGTACCAATTTCATGGCCTTAAAGCTATTTGACGCTCGATCAGAGACATAACCCACAATAAAATCAAAAACATAGGGAAGCGAGGTAATCAAACTCGCCAACCCCACCGCCAATTCTGGATTAGGGAAGGTAGCCGCATAGAGAACCGAAACCAAGTCAAACAAGGTGGTCCCAAAGATACCTAACAAGATGGATAGGGTCAAAACCCTATAAGGCTTGTGTTGTAAAAAAAGCTGCATTTAAACCTCCTGATGGGGGAGAAATAGATTAAACATAAATTGATACTCATGAGTTACATCTCTCTCCTCATTATTAGAATAATAATCATAAATACGTAATCGATTCTTTTCTCTTAACTCGAATATTGAAGAATTAGACAGCTGTCTCATCGCTTTATTCGTCAGATTACAAGCAATTTATTATATATGAGCCCTGTTAGAGTACATACTAACAGAGCTCTTTCTATTTCATCGTAAAGTCGCAAAGATTTCTTTGACCTGAGCAACAGACTCGGCACGCGAGACTTCGCCACGAACCTTAGCTGCTCCTGCTGTTCCACGAAGATAGTGTGGAGCAAGACCACGGAATTCACGGACAGCAATCATCTCACCTTTAAGGTCTACCAAACGTTTGAGGTGATCTTCAGCAATGTCCAGCTTCTTATCAAACGGAAGATCTGGCAACTCCTCTCCCGTTTCGAAGAAGTGATTGATTTGCGTGAAGATGTATGGATTATTCATGGCTGCACGACCCACCATAACGGCATCTACGCCAAGTTCTTCAATCATGAGTTTAGCGTCTTGAACGTTACGCACATCTCCATTTCCGATAAATGGAATCTTAGTAATAGCTTTAGCAACACGAGCCAGCGTCTCGTGGTCACAGTGACCAGTATACATTTGTTCACGGGTACGACCGTGCATGGCAAGAGCAGAAACACCTGCAGACTCAGCTGCAAGAGCGTTTTCCACAGCCAAATCACTGTCTGACCATCCCGTACGCATCTTAACGGTCAAGGGAATATCAAGCACTGACGTTACTTCCTTGACAATGTGGTAAATCTTGTCTGGATCCTTGAGCCACTTGGCACCCGCTTCATTTTTGACTACCTTATTGACCGGACAACCCATATTGATATCAACGATATCAGCCTTGGTATTGGTCTGAATAAAATCAGCTGCACGCTTCAAGCCCTCAGCATCACCACCGAAAAGCTGGATAGACATTGGATGTTCATTCTCATCAATATGAAGCATGTGGAGGGTTTTCTCATTATTGTAGAGGAGACCTTTTTCAGAAATCATCTCCATCACCACAAGACCAGCACCAAACTCTTTTGCAATAGTACGGAAGGCAGAGTTGGTCACGCCTGCCATAGGAGCTAGGACTGTTCGGTGAGGGATCTCTACATTTCCAATCATAAAGGATGAATTAAGTTTAGTCATTGATGAGTTCCTCCAAGTCAGCTTCTGAAAATTCATACTTAGTTTGGCAGAATTGACAGACGATTTCAGCCCCATGGTCCTCGTCTTTCATAGCTTGAAGTTCATCCTTACCAAGCGTCAAGAGGGCATTTTCAAAGCGTTCACGTGAGCAATCGCACTCAAAGCTAAGCTCCTCTTCAGACAAGCGTTTGAAAGGCTCATCCCCATAAATGGCATTCAAGAGCGCTTCAATATGGTCATCAGACTCCAAAAGTGTTGAAATGGCTGGCATCTCTTGGATGCGTTTTTCGTAACGAGCGATTTCTTCCTCGCTAGCTCCTGGTAAGACCTGAAGCATGAAACCACCAGCAACCTTGACCTTATCCTCTTTGTCAAGAAGTACATTAAGACCAACAGCAGATGGTGTTTGCTCAGACTCTGTCAAATAGTAGGCAAAGTCTTCACCGATTTCACCAGAAATAAGCGGTGTTGATGACGTGTAAGGATTACCAGTTCCATAATCGATGATTGAGACAAATTGTCCTTGCCCCATGAAAGGACCTACTAAAACTTCACCAGTCGCTGTTTTCTTGATGTCTACACCTGGATTTTGGATGTAGCCCTTAACATGTCCTTTGGTATCAGCTACAGAGATGATATGACCAAAAGAGCCGTTTCCGATAACCTTAACTGTAATTTTGCTATCACCCTTTTGGTTAGCAGCCAAGATTTGATTGGCAATAAGGGTACGCCCCAAAGCAACTGTTGATGACGATAATGTATTGTGTTTTTCTTGTGCAGTTCTGACCGTTTCAGTACTATCAAGAACATAAGCACGGAAAGAACCTGATTCTGAAATTGTTTTAATTAATTTATCCATAGTGTTTCCATTATAACACAAAAAAGAGGATGGAAAAGTCATAAACGCTTGGCATTTCCTCTCCCACTCTCTCTAGCAAATTACCATAAAAATTCAGACAGTTTTTCCCTCAAACTTGCTAGTTGCCTATTGTCAAAATGATGCTTTTGCCTTATTACAGGTGATAAATTCTCCAAATACTCAATATAGATGCTGACAAGGAGATTATAGTCAATAGTCGTCAAGCGTTTGAGTTGACTATGAATGAAGGCTGTCACCTGATCATACTTTTCCTGAATTAACAAATCATCAATGTAAACATTTCCATCAACAGTCTGCCCTTGATCGTCTCCCACCTGACCTAAATCAATATCCAGAGTCTCAAATTTAAAAGCCTTGATGACGACATTAGCTGTCCCTCGAATCTGATTGAGTAGCCAGTCACTGTTGTTGTATACTCCCATATTAGTCCCCTTTCACTATTGCTCTATCACCCTTATCATACTGTTTTGCCTCTGGATTGTAAACGCTTACTAATCAAAAGGAGGTGACTAGAGAATCACCACCTTTTTACAGTTTAATTAGACTTGGTTTCTTCTTTATAATTTTTAGCCTCTGCTTCTGTAGCATAAACAAAATGCCCTGGTCGGATTTCATACATTTGTCTATTTTCCCCATCATTTTCAATAGAGGAATCGTAAATCAAATGCTGACGCTTACGCTCTCTTTCTGGATCTGGTTCTGGAATTGCAGATAATAGACTCTTTGTATAAGGATGAATCGGGTTATGATAGATCTCATCTGCTGGTCCTACTTCAAGAAGTTTACCCCAATGCATTACACCAATACGATCGGATATATATTTAACCATCGATAGGTCATGGGCAATAAACAAATAAGTTAACCCCTGTTCATGTTGCAACTTCTGCATCAAATTAACCACTTGTGCTTGAATAGAAACATCCAAAGCAGAAATCGGTTCGTCTGCTACAATAAAATGAGGATTAACCGCTAAAGCACGCGCAATACCAATCCCTTGACGTTGACCACCAGAAAACTAATGAGGATATCTTGATAGGTGATCTTCATTTAACCCTACCAAATCAATGAGTTCTTTAACCTTAGCTTAACACTCTTCCTTAGATTTAGCCAATTTATGAATATCAATGCCTTCAGCAATAATATCACGGATTTTCATGCGTCCATTAAGACTAGATTGAGGATCTTGAAAAATCATCTGAGCTGTCTTACGGAAATCATGAAGATCTTTCCCTTTTAAACTTGATATCTCATTACCTGAAAAGGTAACAGTACCCGAATCAATATCAGAAAGTTTTAAAACAGATCGCCCAATGGTTGTTTTACCTGATCCAGATTCTCCAACTAGTCCAAAAATTTCGCCCTCATAGATATCAAAGCTAACGTCATCAATAGCCTCAACCTCGTTTGATTTTCCTTTATTAAAAGTTAGAGACACATTTTTTAGTTCTACTAACTTTTTACGTTCTTGTGTCATCTTATTTCTCCTTCATCTTTGACCATTTTTCCCATCGTTTCAATATTGGCGAAGGAGGGGTTACTTTAGGAGCTAGTTCATCTAAGAGCCATGTTGCTGCAAAATGCGTATCTGATACTTTAAACATTGGCGGTTCTTCCTGATAATCAATATCTAAAGCAAAGACATTTCGAGCAGCAAAGGCATCACCTTTAGGAGGATAAAGCCAATCTGGAGGAGTTCCTGGAATAGCTTCTAGGCTACCAGATTCTGTTTCTATTGTAGGCATAGAGTTAAGAAGTCCCCATGTGTATGGGTGTTGCGGATTATAGAAAACCTCATCCACAGTCCCATATTCCACAATTTTACCGCAAACATAACTGCTACACGATCAGCCATCCCAGTGACAACACCCAAGTCATGATTAATAAAAATAATGGATAAATCACGCTCTTCTTGGATTTTTTTCATCAGACGAAGAATTTGTGCTTGAATCGTAACATCTAAAGCTGTAGTAGGCTCGTCAGCAATCAAAATTTCAGGAGCTGCAGCTAGAGCAATGGCAATTACTGCTCTGTGAAGCATTCCTCCTGACCATTGGTGAGGGTAGTCATTTATATGTTCTTCGTCATTAGGTATCCCAACATCTTTCATTAATTGTAAAGCCATTATCTAAGGCTTCTTTCTGATATAATTTGGTATGAAACATAATAGGCTCAGCAATTTGGCGCCCAATTTTCATAGTAGGGTCAAGACTGGTCATAGGATCTTGAAAAATCATAGCAATATCATTTCCACGAACTTTAACCCAATCTTCCTCCCTTAAGGCTTGCATATCGCGCCCTTTAAAGGTAATGTCTCCAGTTACCTTAGCGTTTTTTTGTCTGATAGACCCATTAGCGTCCTTGTCGTTACAGATTTTCCTGAACCAGACTCACCAACAATTGCCAGTGTCTCACCTTTTTTCAAGTCAAAATTGACATCACGAATCGCTTTTACATCTCCAGCGTAAGTATGAAAATTAACATGGAGATTTTTTACACTTAAAATCGTTTCTTTCATTATTATTACGCTCCTGTTAGTTTTCTTTGTTAGATTTAAGGTCAAATGCATCACGCAAGCCGTCCTCCCCTAAAAGAATGAAGGCAAGAGAGACAAAAACAAGAGCCAAGGCAGAAATAAGCACCTGATAAGAGTAGTATTGAAGATTCTCAGAAGCATCCGTAATCAACGAACCTAAAGAAATTATTGGTGGCTTAACCCCCAAATTGATAGCTGATAGAACCGCCTCGTACATAATAGCACTTGGAACGGTCATCATAATTTGAACAATAATGATACCTGAAATATTTGGCAAAACATGTTAAAAAGCTATCTTGAATTTATTTTCACCCAAAGCGCGTGAGGCTAAAACAAATTCACGTTCTCGGTAGGATAGGGTCAAATTACGGACTTGACGCGCCATAGACGTCCATCCGACAATGGCAATTGAGATAATGATTGACAAACACACCACTACCCAAGAGAAGCCCTAACATCGTTACTATGACCAAGTTAGGGATAGATGAGATGACCTCAATAACACGTTGCATGAAGAGGTCAATTTTTCCACCTAAGAAACCTGACACCAGACCATATGTTACTCCAATAATCAAATCAATTAAAGTAGCAACGATGGCAATTAAGAGAGAAATACGTATACCAACAATCACACGTTTTGCTAAGTTACGTCCTAGATTGTCAGTTCCCAAAATAAATTTATCGTCTTTTGGAACTGATTGATCAGAGTACACATCATTAGGCTCCTTATTACCTGAAAAGACAATACTACCATTCTAGAATGGTAGGCTATCTGATAGTTTAGGTGGTAAATTACGATATGTCTTAACTTCATCACCATTAAAATTATTAGCATCCTTGGCATTAACAAAGAAATTTGATCCAATTGAAAAGACCAGTAGAATTGCTAAAAACCAAAGTGATATGGTCGCCAATTTATTTTTTTCAGACGTCTCCAAACATCTTGTGTAAAAGAGAGAGTCGGTTTTTCAATTTTTTCTTGTGATTCAGTATTTCCAGCACCAACAAGGTTGACTAGTTGTTTTTCTTCCATAATACTCTCCTTAATTCAGACGGACACGTGGATCCACAAAACTAGTAATGATATCTGTCAATAGGATAGCTACCATAAGCATAACGGCATAAACGATAGTGGTTCCCATAATGACAGGATAATCTTTTGTTGGAATGGAGGTAACAAACTGTTGGCCAATCCCAGGAATTGAGAAAATCTGCTCTATAAGTGCTGAACCGGTTAGAATATTAGCAGCCATTGGACCGATCTGGAACTGAGCCTGTATCAACCGCAGCTTCGACAATACCTTTACGGTCGGTAGCAAGGTTGAGAGCTTGACGGATTTTAAAATTATCTAGACCTTTAACTTTACCAGTTTCATTATAAGTCATATAACTTGTTGTTGCTTCTGGAACTGTAACAACATCTTTGTTCTTTTTATTTGAGTTAAAGATTGCTGACGTACTTGAAATGCTTGCAAAGTCAAGTTGACCTTGTTTATACATTTGGACAGCAGTATCAGGTTTTTTAACCGTTTGAATATTGATTGTCTTTGTTTTGACGTGCTTTGCATCCCAATAATTGTTATTTTTGACAAGTTTGAAGCCACCACTTGTACCATTCCAATTTTCAACCTTGAAAGGTCCAGAATAAATTTGTTTGTCAGACTTCGTTCCATATTGTTTTCCAGTCTTTTCTACAAATTCCTTATGTTGTGGAACAAAGTTTGAGAATGACAAAAGACTTTTGAATTGTGGAGAAGGATTTGACAAGGTAAAGATAACTATATTTCCCTCAGCCTTAACACCCAATTCATCAACGCTCTTATTACCAGCAATAATGTCTGCAACATTAACAAGGTGAGAATCTGAAGCGAGGTAAGCATACTCAGAAGCTGTAGCAGGATCAACCATACGTTGCCAAGTATAGACAAAGTCCTCAGCAGTAATCTTAGTACCATCTGAATAATTCAAGCCATCTCTAAGAGTCACTGTATAAGTCAAACCATCGGATGACACATCAACTTTTTAGCCAAATCAGGTTGTAACTTCCCATTTTTATCAACACGAAGTAAGTTACTTTCTGAGTTCCCAAGCGCCAAGGCTAAATAGTGATCTGAATTTTTTAGAAATATCAAGGGTCAATATTTCAGTAGGGGTGTACCAGTTATTTCATCTTTACTTGAGGTTGATTTTGAGCCACAAGCAGCAAGAAGTGTTGCAGAAGCCAAAGCAATTACTCCAACAGCTACAATACTCTTAAAGTTACGTTTCTTAATCATAATTATAAGAGGCCTCCTCCAATCAAAAATTTACTTTCGTGTATATTTATACCTTAAAATAGTCTAAAGTAAAGACATAATTCTTAATAATTCGACAATTCAGTTATTTTGTCTCGAAAAAGACTCGAAATATCCAAAAAATGACGCATCTGTAGCTCTTGTCCACTACACATAAACGTTTTACAATCAATCCAAACAAAAAAGGCTAAGAAGTATATCTTAACCTTATAGTATTTTGAACCAATTTCTCAGTTTACTCTGTATTTTTACACAAACTTACTGCTTACCCAACTGATCCTTCCATTTCATAGCTAATCAAGCGGTTAAGCTCAACAGCATATTCCATTGGAAGTTCTTTGGTAAATGGTTCCACAAATCCCATGACAATCATTTCAGTTGCTTCTTGTTCTGAAAGTCCACGGCTCATGAGGTAGTAGAGCTGTTCTTCAGAAATCTTAGAAACTTTAGCTTCGTGTTCAAGCGCAACTTGTGAATTGTGGATTTCGTTGAATGGGATAGTATCTGATTTAGATAAGTCATCCATCAAGATGGTGTCACATTCGATGTGAGATACTGATTTCTTGGAATCCTTGTTGAAGGTTACTTGTCCACGATAGTCAACCTTACCACCATTACGAGCAATTGATTTAGAAACAATAGATGATGATGTATGCGGTGCATTGTGAATCATCTTAGCCCCTGTATCTTGGTGTTGACCAGCATTAGCAAAGGCAATTGAAAGCATGGTACCACGTGCACCTTCACCATCAAGGTAAACAGATGGATACTTCATGGTTACTTCAGCACCCAGGTTACCATCAATCCACTCAACAGTTGCGTTTTTCTTAGCCGTAGCACGTTTAGTTACCAAGTTGTAGACGTTATCTGACCAGTTTTGAATAGTTGAGTAGCGCATGTAGGCACCATCAAGTGCAAAGATTTCAACGATGGCCGCATGAAGGCTTGCCGTTGTGTATGTAGGCGCTGTACATCCTTCAACATAGTGAACGCTGGCACCTTCATCAACAATGATAAGAGTACGTTCAAATTGAGCAGTTGCTTCGTTGTTAATACGGAAGTAGGTTTGAAGCGGAATATCTACCTTAACGCCTTTTGGTACATAAATAAAGGTACCACCTGACCAGAAGGCAGAGTTAAGGGCCGCAAATTTGTTATCTGTTGGCGGAACCAGTTTTGAGAAGTACTTCTTAAAGAGTTCTGGATGCTCTTTAAGTGCTGAATCTGTATCTGTAAAGATAATACCCAACTTGTCATACTCTTCTTTCATATTGTGGTAAACCACTTCTGACTCATACTGAGCTGAGGCTCCAGCAAGATAGGCACGTTCTGCTTCTGGAATACCAATACGTTCAAAAGTTTCCTTGATTTTCTCAGGAACATCTTCCCAGTCACGAGCAGGTTTGTCTGATGCCTTTTGGAAATAAGTCAGATCATCAAAGTTAATACCAGAAAGGTCTGGCCCCCACTCTTGCATAGCCATTTTGTTAAAGGTTTCCAATGATTTCAAGCGGAATTCAAGCATCCACTCAGGCTCCTCTTTTTCAGCAGACATGGCACGGACCACGTCTTCACTGATTCCTTTTCCTGTTGAAAAGACTGGTGTCACATCATCACGGAAACCGTATTTATATTCCCCAAGATCAATGGGTTTTGGTTCTACTTTTTCATTTGTTTCAGTCATAGTATTTTCCTTTATCAAAGGTTTGATTAATTTGCTTTATTTAAGACTTGAGCAAGGAAGATAATTACTCCATTGCTTCCTAGAACTCACTTCTCTCTATAGCCATTTTAAGGGCATTCCAAGAGAGCGTTGCACATTTGATACGTTGTGGAAATTTAGAAACCCCCGCCAAAAGCTTGGCCTCACCTAACTTATCCTCATCCACTTTATGATTTCCTTGAATCATAAGAGAGAAAATTTCTGCTAGTTCTAAAGCCTCTGCCTTAGTTTTACCGATAACCGCATCCGTCATCATACTTGATGAGGCTGTTGAAATGGTACAACCATCACCAGCAAAGGCGATGTCTTCAATCATATCACCATCAAACTTAACTGACAGATTGATAACATCTCCACATGTCGGATTATTCAGTTGAAGTTGCTCCACATTAGGTAGAACACCGTGATGATGAGGGCTCTTAGAGTGATCCGCCACAACAGCCATATATAAACTATCTAGTCTAGAGAGTGCCATTGAAAAACTCCTTCGTCGCAAGAATTGCCTCTACAAGCTTGTCACAATCCTCTTTGGTATTGTAAATGTAGAAACTTGCACGGGCAGCCGATGAAATACCTAAATGATTAATTAAAGGTTGAGCACAGTGGTGACCCGCACGAACCGCCACCCCTTCATAGTCAAGGGCAGTCGCCACATCATGAGGATGAAGTCCATTAATATTAAAGGCGATAACACCCGCATGTTTGCCAGAATCTTCTGGCCCATATACCGTCAATCCCTCAATCGCTTGAAGCTTAGGCAAGACATAGTCTACCAACTCTTGCTCATAAGCATGAACATTTTCCATACCTAAAGCAGAGAGGTAGTCCACAGCAGTACCTAGTGCAATAGCTCCCGCAATGTTAGGTGTGCCAGCCTCAAATTTCCAAGGCAGTTCCTTCCAAGTGGCTTCTTGTTCATAAACGAAATCAATCATCTCACCACCAAATTCGATAGGATTCATCTGGTTGAGAATCTCTTCTTTTCCATAGAGAACCCCAATCCCTGTTGGGCCTAACATCTTATGTCCAGAAAGGATAAAGAAATCACAATCCAAATCCTGAACATCAATAGCCATGTGAGGTGCAGATTGGGCACCATCCACTACCATATAGGCGCCAACTCGGTGGGCCATTTGTGCAATCTCTTTAACAGGATTGATGCAACCTAAAACGTTAGAAACATGAGCCAGACTGACAAATTTTGTCTTTTCACTAATCTTATTGGCCAAGTCTTCCATATCCAACTGACCATCTTTCAAGTAGGCATAAACAAGTTTAGCCCCCGCCTTCTTACAAGCTTCCTGCCAAGGGATGATATTAGAGTGGTGTTCCATAATTGAAATAACCACCTCATCTCCTGGCTCAAGAACCTGCTCTGCAAAACGACCAACCCAGTTAAGACCAGTTGTCGTTCCACGTGTAAAGAGAATCTCTTTAGTTGATTTGGCACTAATAAACTGGCGAATTTTTTCACGACTAGCTTCGTAAGCAGCTGTGGCACGCTCTGCCAAAGTGTGCACGCCACGGTGCACATTAGCATTCTCCTCACGATAGTAGGCCATGAGGGTGTCCAAAACTACTTGAGGTTTCTGAGTCGTCGCTGCATTATCCAAGTATACCAAAGGTTCATCATTGACTACCTGATCTAAGATGGCAAAATCTTGTCGAATCTTATAGGCATCTAGAGCTGACATCTTATCTCCCTATCTAGATATATAATCGGTTAGACTATCTGCGTTGATAGTCCCTAACGTTTGTTTAGTTTTGTATCAGTTACAGAAATCATCTCGTCACGCACTTCCTTAACTGGGATTTCAGTGATAACTGCTCCCAAGAAACCGCGAATAACCAAGCGTTCTGCAGTCTCTTGATCAAGTCCACGACTCATGAGGTAGTACATATCCTCTGGATCCACCTGACCGATTGAAGCAGCGTGTCCTGCTGTAACTTCATTTTCATCAATCAAAAGTATTGGGTTAGCGTCTGAACGGGCCTTATCAGAAAGCATAAGAACGCGGCTTTCTTGTTGTGCATCGGCACCCTTAGCACCCTTGACAATGTGACCAATACCATTGAAAGTCAAGGTACCACGCTCCAAGATAACGCCATGTTGTAAGATATGTCCCACAGAGTTGTTACCATAGTTAGTCACACGAGTATCAATCCCCTGAACTTGGCGACCTGATGACAGACCAATAACTTTAAGATTGGCATGACTTCCATTGCCAATCAAGTCGCTATCAAAGTCAGCAATAACATTACCCTCGTTCATGATTCCGAGAGCCCAGTCAATGCTTGCATCACGACCAATACGACCACGACGGCTGATATAAGTTGTGACATTTTCACCTAAACGGTCAATAGCCGCAAACTTAACTTGAGCACCGTCTTGTGCAATAACTTCCACAGAAATGTTGGCACTAGCTTTTTCAGTAGATTCACCTAGCGTTTCAAAACGCTCAAGATAAGTCAATTTACTGTTTTTACCCGCTACAATCAAAACATGTTTGTTAAATGGAACAGATGAATCGCCATCTTGGTAGAAATAGCTCTCAACTGGCAAGTCAATTTCAACATTATCTGGTACATAAAGGACTGCTGCACTATTGAAATAGGCATAGTTATAGGCTGCTAATTTGTCCTCATCGTAGGCTACAGCCTTACCAAAGAAGGATTCAACGACTTCTGGGATTTCTTCAAGAGCTGTTGCAAGGTCTGTGAAGACAAGACCTTGATTAATCAAGTCAGATGGCAATTGTTCAAGGACAGTATTTGTTCCTACTTGAACCAATTTAGGATTGTTTCCAAGCGCTGTAAAGTCAGGCACATTTGCTGATGATTCATTTTCAGCAATCGTTCCATCGCCTAGATTCCAACGGTGGAATTTAACACGCTCAATTTTCGGAAGAGCCAAACCGTCAAGCTTATCAAACGCTGCTTGACGAAGGTCTTGCAACCAGAGTGGCTCTGCTTTTGCTTGTGAAAAAGCGATAATAGATTCTTTTGACATAGGTTACTCCTTTTCTAGTTATTTCGAGTAACAGACTTAGGCTTCTTCGTGGTACTCGTAACCGAGCTCTTCAGCGATTTTCGCATAACCTTCTTGCTCAAGACGGGCAGCCAATTCAGGACCACCTGAAAGAACCACTTGACCTTCCATCATTACGTGTACAACATCTGGAGTGATGTAGTTCAAGAGACGTTGGTAGTGAGTGATAATCATAGCACCAAAGCCTTCGCCACGCATAGCGTTAACCCCTTTTGAAACCACTTTAAGAGCATCAATATCAAGACCTGAGTCAATCTCATCAAGAAGAGCAAACTTAGGTTCCAACATAAGCAACTGAAGAATTTCGTTACGTTTCTTCTCACCACCTGAGAAACCTTCGTTAAGGTAACGCTCAGCCATTTCTTCACGCATACCAAGTAATTCCATCTTTTCATCCAATTTAGTGATGAAATCAAGGACAGAAATCTTTTCATCATCTTCTTTACCAGCATTCATAGCCGCACGGATAAACTCAGCATTTGTAATCCCTGGGATTTCAGCTGGGTATTGCATAGCAAGAAAAAGACCTAGGCGTGCACGTTCATCAACTTCTAAGTCGAGGATGCTTTCACCATCAAAAAGGATGTCTCCTTCTGTGATTTCATAATTTGGGTTACCCATGATAGCAGCCGAAAGGGTAGATTTACCAGTTCCGTTAGGACCCATAATAGCAGCAATCTCACCAGTTTTAAGAGTCAAATTAAGCCCCTTCAAGATTTCTTTATCTTCAACAGAAACATGAAGATTTTTGATTTCAAGTACAGACATTGTATACCCCTTTTCCATATATACAGCGAGCATGTGCTCGCTAATTGCATTATTTTTTTGAAAATAGCAAAACTATTTTCCGGAAAATAAAAAGAGAACTTCCATTTTCCTTAATTAGAATCATTATAACAAAAAAGCCATTGCTTGGCTTTTCAAATGTTTATTTTTTTCGACCTTGCTTCCATTTCAACATGATTGCTTGACGATAATTACTGTTCCCGATAAATTTCAGGAAGTTAAAGAGAGGTGTTCGACCAATGCCCCAAATCTCGAGCCCTTCAATCAGAATTTCCATCCCTAAAAGTAGACTCAAGAGCAGAAGGATACCACCAAGACGACTGGAAACATTCAACAAGAGGGCAATCAATGAAAAGAGAGTAGCGATGGCATAAACCACCAGAACTGCTCCTCGATGAGTGAACCCCATAGCTAAAAGGCGATGATGCAAGTGCATCTTGTCAGCCTCCATGGCTGGGCGCCCTGACAACTTACGGCGGACAATAGCCACCACCGTATCAGTAATAGGCACCCCCAGGATAATAACAGGCGACAAAATAGCTACTGCTGTCGCATTTTTCAGCCCTTGCAATGACAAGACACCTATCATAAAGCCAATAAAGAGCGCCCCTGTATCACCTAGATAGATAATCGCTGGATGATAATTGTAAGGGAAAAAGCCTATAATGGCAGCCACTAAGACAAAGATGGTCAAGTTCAAGAAAATATCAGTATCATAGAGGAAGAAATAAGAAATCACCCCCATGGTCATCAGGGAAATGATAGAAACTCCTCCAACCAATCCATCCAAACCATCAATCAGATTAATGGCATTGGTGATAGCAGCAATCCACAACACTGTTAGAATCAAGGTCAAGACTGGACCAAACTGAATCACGGGACCGCCAAAAGGTATCTTAAAGCTATCAAATCGAAAATCCGTAAAAGCCCAAACAATGACAGCCCCGATAACAATACCGAGCATCTTAGGCAAAGGTTTTAATTCAAAGATATCATCAATGAAACCTGTCAATACCACAATAGCACCACCCACAGCAACCGGTAGGATGTATCTAAAATAAGAAATATGCCAGACATCCTTCTGAATAATCATAGGCATAAATACCAAGGTCGCCAGTACAAAAGCCAAGAAAATAGCTAGACCACCAGCACTCGGCATTGGCTTTTTATTGATACGTCTTGCATTTGGATTATCAACTGCTCCGACTCGAAAGGCCAAAGAGCGAACCAGTGGGGTTCCCACAATGGCAATCAAAAAGGTCCCAATCAAGACAAAAATATAATTAATGGTCCAAGGCATGTCCTAGCTCCATTTCGTTGCTTGTAATACCGGTAAGGCGTCCTCTTCCATCAAGATTGTTGCATGCTCTTGTAGATAGGGACGTGTTCGGTCTGCCACATTCGCATATTCAAGAAAACGCGCATACATATTGTTCGCGTAATAATCAGGCTCATCAGCCAAGTAAAGAAGGATAGTCATATAGTAGACATCACCAAGTTTATAAAATTCAGAACCCTCCACTGACACATTCTTCAAACCTTGCGCAAAGGTCACTACTTGATCAAAGTCAGAGAAAGCCAAGACATAGTGAGTATAATCTTCACGAATAGTTTCCTCAGCCACTTCCTTAGCCGGCTCTGTCATAGTCTCATCAACCTCTTTCAAGGTCTTATCATGCTCTTCGAGCTTATGGTGGGCTTCAATATCTCCCTTATCCATAAAGTTATCTTCAAGAGCTTTGAGGAATTCTTCTGGAGAAAGTCCTGAATAGTCTTCCATATCTGACAAATCATTGAAATCAAGGTCTTCCTTAAGATCTGATTTAGTCACAAAAACATCCACACGATCCTTTCGTGGCGTGACACGGAAGCTCAACATCCCACTATTTTTAAAGTTATCAGGCAAGTCCAACTCATCCATGACAGTATAGAAAAATTCCTCTGTTTTTTCCTGGGGAATCAAGAAATCTTTCAGCTCCATACCATGTTCTTCAAGATCTTCCATGGTAATCATGATTTTTAGAGTTGTCTCGCTTATTTGTTTCATTTCCATATGTAAAAACCTCGCACGAGTAGTTATTTCATTATACTAGAAAAACAAAGAGATATCAATTTCTGAACAAGTTTAGATCTTATTTTAGGAAGCTTTTTTTAAAATTCTCTAATACTAGCAAAGACTTGAATTTTCCTATTTATAGCTGTCAGCTATCCTAGAAAAGAGTAAAATAAAAGTGGATATATAGTTGTAGGTAACAACCATGACTGCCTATAAAAAAGGATGACTTCGAACTAGCAATACTGTAAGAATAACGAGTTTTTTGACGCTCTTTCTCTACTTGTCAGGAAAACCTTATCAAGTAAACAAATCTACCTTTCTTACAGGATTAATCCTTGCCACTATACTGGCAACTGCACCCATTTACGACGATAATCATTTGACATTCAGACAACAATCACTCCTCCACTTCTCGATCTTGTATGTTACCATCCTTCCAATCCTCTGTTTTTCCGGATGGCATCCCTTGCATAATGATTGTAGACTTATTGAAAATCCTTTCCGGTTTCCTAACTTGCGGACTAGTTCTTTAGACACTAGCTTATCTTATCTTTGGAAAACTTCTCAATAACTAATCTCTAAACCAGATAAAAAGGACTTCAATCGAAATCCTTTCAATTTTTTATCCAAAAATAAGTTTGACAGCTCCATAGAAAAGCACAATGATACCGAGTACGATACGGTATTTTCCAAAAACAGTGAAATCGTGTTTCTTAATATAGTTCATCAAGAAGCGAATCACAAATAGGCTGACAAGAAAGGCTGTCACACTAGCTACCAATAGAATGGCCGCTTGTCCACCAGTCAAGGTGTTCCCATCAATAAAATACTTAACTGCCTTAAGCCCACTATAACCAAACATCGTTGGAATAGCAAGGAAGAAGGTAAAGTCAGCTGCTACGCTACGACTAGTACCAACGATGATTCCCCCAAGAATAGTAGCACCTGAACGACTAGTCCCTGGAATGATACTCAAGACTTGGAAAAGACCAATATAGAAAGCGGTCTTGTAAGACATACGTGCCAAGTCCGTTACCTTAGGCTCTACACGTCGATTGCGGTCCTCAATCCAAATAAAGGCAATCCCGTAGACCACCAACATGATAGCTACTACAAAGAAATTACTGAGGTGGGCCTCCATCCAATCATCTAAAAGAAGACCAAAGAAGGCTGAGGGAATACAAGCAATGACCACCTTGAGCCAAAGTTGCCAAGTCAACTGCACTTCACGTGCTGTTTTACCAGGTTGAAAGGGATTCAAACGTTTAAAGTAAATGACCATAACTGCTAAAATAGCCCCAAGCTGGATAACGATATTAAACATATCAATGAAATCTTTACTTTGTCTTAAGTTCAAGAATTCATTAACCAAGATCAAATGACCTGTTGATGAGATGGGTAACCACTCAGTTATCCCTTCGACAATCCCAAGAAAGACTGCCTTTAGTAATTCAATAATATACTGTGCCGTTTGCATTATTATCTCCGTTTTTAAATGTTAGACTTATCACATCAATAGTGAATAAGACTCCAAATCATACTCCCCATTATATCAAATTAGCAACTGTATTTAAAGACAATCCTGATATACAGTTTTTTCTAGCATCACCTTATTGTCATCAGTCTCAATTTCCTGTAAAATAGTAAGGAATGACATTTTTATAGGAGACATTGTTTCAATGAAAAAAATTATTGTAGCCTGCTTTGCGGCTCTCCTCCTCGTTTTTGGCGGAGTATCAAGCGCTCAAGCAGACGAGTATCTCCGTGTTGGTATGGAAGCTGCCTATGCACCTTTCAACTGGACACAGGATGATAACTCAAACGGAGCCATTCCAATAGAAGGTACTAAACAGTATGCCAACGGTTATGACGTGCAAATCGCTAAAAAAATCGCTGAAGCTCAAGGTAAGAAACCCTTGGTGGTCAAAACAGCTTGGACAGGTTTGATTCCTGCCCTCACTTCTGGCAAGATTGATATGATTATCGCAGGTATGAGTCCAACAGCTGAACGTCGTCAAGAAATTGACTTTTCAGATAGCTACTACCGTAGTGAACCTGTTATAGTTGTTAGCTCTGATGGCAATTACGCCAAGGCTAAGAGCGTCAAGGATTTCAAGAATGCTAAAATCACAGCTCAACAAGGAGTTTACCTCTACAACTTGATTGATCAGATTCCAAATGTGAACAAACAAACTGCCATGGGGGACTTCGGTGCGATGCGGCAAGCCCTTGCATCTGGTATCATCGATGGTTATGTCTCAGAGCGACCAGAAGCACGCACTGCTGAAAAGGCTAGCTCAAAATATAAGATGATTTCACTTAAAGATGGCGGCTTCCAGGTATCAGACGATGATGTTTCCTTGGCTGTCGGTCTTCGTAAAGGAGACAACCAGCAAATGGAACAAGTCAATAAGGTTCTTGCTGGTATCAGCCAAGAAAAGCGTGTCAAACTGATGGATCACATCATTGACATTCAACCTGCAGATAAGACTGATGAAGCTAAAAAAGGAAACTTCTTTAGCCAAGTGACTACTATTATTGCTAAAAACTGGCCACAATTCTTGCGTGGTACAGCAATGACACTTCTTATCTCCATTATCGGTACTGTTGTCGGAACTTTTATCGGTCTTATGATTGGTGTTTACCGTACAGCTCCTAAGGCTGCTAATAAATTTGTAGCCTTGCTCCAAAAAATCTTCGGTTGGTTTCTTAACGTTTATATCGAAGTTTTCCGTGGTACACCAATGATTGTACAATCTATGGTTATCTATTACGGTACTGCCCAAGCTTTTGGCATCAATATTGACCGTACACTGGCAGCTATATTCATTGTTTCTATTAACACCGGAGCCTACATGAGTGAAATTGTTCGTGGTGGTATCTTCGCTGTTGATAAGGGGCAATTCGAAGCTGCTACTGCTCTTGGTTTTACCCACGGTCAAACCATGCGCAAGATTGTTCTTCCACAGGTTATCCGTAACATCTTGCCAGCCACTGGTAATGAGTTCGTCATTAATATTAAAGATACCTCTGTGTTGAATGTTATCTCTGTCGTGGAACTTTACTTCGCAGGTAACACTGTTGCAACCCAAACTTACCAATACTTCCAAACATTCTTTGTTATTGCAGCAATCTACTTTGTTCTTACTTTCACAGTAACTCGCATCTTGCGTTATGTAGAACGCCGTTTGGATCAAGATACTTACACACAAGGAGGAGGGGTTCACTAATGACTGAGACGATTTTAGAAATCAAAAACCTCAAAAAATCATACGGAAAAAACGAAGTTCTCAAAGATATCTCCCTCAGTGTCAAAAAGGGGGAGGTTATCTCAATTATTGGTTCTTCAGGTTCAGGAAAATCAACCTTCCTTCGCTCTATTAACCTACTCGAATCACCTTCAGGTGGTGAAATCCTCTATCATGGGGATAACGTCCTTGAAAAAGGTTATGATCTCACTACCTATCGTGAGAGACTCGGTATGGTGTTCCAATCCTTCAACCTCTTTGAAAACCTTAATGTCTTGGAAAATGCTATCGTAGCTCAAACAACTGTTCTCAAACGTGACCGTAAAGAAGCCGAGAGTATCGCCAAAGCTAACTTAGAGAAAGTTGGTATGGGGGAACAATACTGGAAAGCTAAACCAAAACAACTTTCAGGGGGCCAAAAACAACGTGTGGCGATTGCTCGTGCCCTCTCTGTTGACCCAGAAGCCATCCTCTTTGACGAGCCAACTTCAGCCCTTGACCCAGAAATGGTAGGGGAAGTACTCAAGACCATGCAGGAGCTATCTGGAACCGGGTTGACCATGATTATCGTTACCCATGAAATGGAGTTCGCACGCGATGTTTCAGACCGTGTCATCTTCATGGATAAAGGGGTAATCGCTGAACAAGGTAGCCCAGAACAAATCTTTGAAAATCCTAAAGAAGAACGTACCAAGGAATTCCTCAAACGTTTCTTGGGTTAAAAACGAAAAAGTTAAGGTTTCGGCCTTAACTTTTTTAGATTCTCTGATATAAGAAACGGCAACTGCCATTTTTTGTCTCTATTTGCTTAGTTACGACGTGTACGTCTGTCAACAAAACCAAGAAAGGCCAATAGTGTCATAAAAAGACCTAAAAAGGCAAGTCCTACTACAGTTACCTCACCTGTTTCTGGCAAGCTGTATACTTCTTGAACAGGTACTTGTTTTTCAGCGTTTGTTTGAGTGGCTTTTTCTTGTGTTGTGAGAGCGACAACTTTACCATCTACATTATAAATTTGTCTGCTACATCTTTGGAAGTTTTTTCTGCTGATTGAGCGGTCGCTACTGCTGTCTTAGCTTCGTTAGCTTCATTTTCAGCGATGGATACTTGACCTTGAGCTACAGCAATAGCTTCTAGACTTGCTTCATCGGCTGCTGTTTGTGCCTTTTGCAAGTTAGCATCTGCAGTCGCTAAGTTTGCTTTAGCATGATTGATAGTCTCTTCGTGATCAGCGACTACTAACTCTTGATGCGATACCGATTGACTTACAGCATTGCTTGTTCCCTAGCCGTTTCTACTTGTGATTGAGTTGGGATAGCTTGTGTAGCTGTCTATAATACTGATGCTGTTGTTAAGACTTGATCATTTGTCGTTACCTCATCAGCTTTAGCAACTGAAGCAGAAACTGCAAGTGCTGCAATTCCAGCTGTCGTCAAAACCCTTTTTATTCATAAGACGAACTACTTTTTTTATTAAAAATCACTACTATACAATAATATTTTAACAGTATTAAGGCAGGATATTATCTTCTAATTTTTAAAATTTAATTATTTTATAAGGTTTCATAGCCTGCTTACAAAAATTGTTAGTCAAAAGTAGAATTGCTGTTTCAAAGTCCCTTTTTAGCCTTTGATTTTGCCCTACCCACCTATTCTATAAAATCTTCGTTACAGTTTCTTAACTTTCTTTAAACATTTTTTTGATATAATGTGTACTCATCATATGCAAAAGGAAGGGAAAAGTGGAAAAAGTATTGAGTAACATCCTACTAAGAATCATCTCACTTGGCTTGTCTTACTGGTTTTACAGAGGACATCTGGAACAATATGTTCATTATATCGCCCATTACGGTCCCTACTTCCAAGTTTTCCTAAACCTAGTCATTATTATTTTATTAGGGTACTTCGTCTACGCTTTTTTGAAACTCCTTCTCACTAGGAAAATAAAAAAACAAACACTTCTCCTACTTTACTTCATTTATTTTCTTTCTCTCTTTTACCTACTTTTCTTGAAAAACATCGGCATCCAAGGGATATCCCTTAATCCTCTTTCCTTCGCTCAGGAACTACACTGGGGCAGCCACTTTGTTCCCATCATGAACCTATTAATGTTCATCCCCCTAGGACTCCTCTTTTCTTCCCGAATGAGTAATCTCCTACTCTGTCTCATCGCCCTTTTCTCCGTCGAATCCATCCAATACTTTGGACATCTTGGAATATTTGATTTAGGAGATATCGTCTTAAATATGTTAGGTCTCCTTGTCGGGACTGCAATTCATCAACTCCCTCAGTTTCAAACATTAATCAAAAAAATTTTAACATAGAAAAGCCTCCAGAACTTAAATCTGGAGGTTCCGTTAGGGCACTTTTTTAGATGAATACAAAAAAATTAAACGAGGACGTCTTATAGGTTCGGAATAAAAGACAAAATAATAGCTTTCTGAATCCAGCTAGCTGTTTTGAACTTGGGCTAAAATCCTAATCAAAAATAAAAACTGCTCCATCATGGAGCAGTTTCAATTTCGTTCATTCAAGATACAAAGCTATCTTGAATTAACGACGAAGTCCAAGTGAGCTGATCAACTCACGGTAACGGTTAACGTCTTTGCGACGAAGGTATGCCAACAAGTTACGACGGTGACCGATTTTTTTCATCAAACCACGGTAAGTAGCGTGGTCTTTTTTGTGTTGTTTGATATGGTCGTTAAGGTGGTTGATTTCCCAAGTAAGGACAGCAACTTGAACCTCTACTGAACCAGTGTCACCTTCGTGACGTGCGTATTGTGCAATGATTTCATTTTTTTTCTCTTTTGAGATTGCCATGTTTTTTCTCCTTTTTTTGCTCCATCCGAGTCTTAGGATTGGCTCTCCTAAAACCAAGAAAGAGTTGGTTTGTCTTTACGACCTCTCTATTCTAGCTTATCTACTAATCTTTGTCAATCGTCAAATTCACTGTTTGAGACTTTCTAACTTAGGGTTTTTTGACCATTCTTGAATTCAGAAGGAAGCCTAAGAAAAGTAGAAAACTAACTATAGCATAAGCTAGGAAAATCCAACTAAAACTTGAAGAGACCAGTGCCAGCAATTTCAAAACATAAGGGGATACGGCTGAGCCTAGGTTGCATCCTAAGAGAACATAAGCCGTCGCCTTATTCAGCAAATTTCTAGCAATACATTCAGAAAGACGATGAAAGATAAAGGTCAAAATAATACTGTAAAAGAAACCAACACCAACAGAAGACAAAATCAATGTCAGCAAGTTGTTAGCCAGAGCTATTCCAAATAGACAGATAGATAGGCAAAGCAGGGCCATCGGCAAGAGACGGTTCTTAATGTGAGCTAGCAATGAAGCAAAGCTAAGTCCAGCTGCAATCCCAATTCCCTGCTCCAAACTAAGTACCAGAGCTGATTCCCCACCTACAATGGTCTTACCATCAACTTGAAAAAGAGGCACGCGCAAACTAATCGATGAATTAATGCAAATCACAAAACCTGACAAGAGGGCCATGCCTAAAATCATAGCAAAATCTTTTTTATTCAAACCTTGTTTACTTTTTTGTATCTCTTTCTTCTCTATCTGCTCCATCGGTGGTACAAAGAGAAGGTACATTGCTAGGATGATAAAACCAAAACCGTAGATAAGAAAAGCAAGTGTCCAATGAATTTTCAGTAATTGTCCAACCAAAAGGGAACATGATGCCCCACCAATCAATTCCACGGAACCTCTAATTCCAAGCATCTGAATCCTCTCTTTGCCCTGGTAACGCTGACTAATGATAGAAATAGCCTTGGCATTGATGAAACCGATACCCATTCCAAAAACAAGACGAGACAGTAAAACAAGTGGATACCATTGTACAAAGAAAGGAAAAATTCCAGCACTACTTAGTAAAATTAAACCTGTCATAATCAATTGCCTGTCATTTAACCATTTGTCAACAAAAGGATTAAGTAAGAGCATAGCCACTACGGAAAAAGAAGGGACAGACACCAAAAGCTCGACTTGAGAAGCATTATATGTTGGACTATAGTAGTCCAACATAGGTGGTAGAGCGGTTGAAATCGAGAAGGCTGAAATCAAAAGCAAAGATAGCCCGAGTAGGCTCATTTTTTCTAAAATCTTTGTCATAATCATAATATAGGGATAAGAGCATCCTTTCTTTACTTGTCTGATAGTTATTTTTTCATTATAATCTAAGAAGAGCTAAAAAAATAGGACCTAAGTCCTAAAAAGGAGATGTATGCGTAACCACACTATTCACCCTCAACTTGAACAAGTCTTCTCAGCCCCCTATCTCAGCCAATTACAGAAAGTCACCTTTCAAAAAGGCAATTACATTTGCACTCAGGGACAAGATATCACTGAGTTAACCTACATTTTATCAGGTAGGGTAAAAATTGTTCGCTCCCTATCCAATGGTAAAGAACACATCCTAGAAATGCCTCAACAACCACAGCTACTGGGAGACGTTGAACTCATGACCAATCAATTAGCGGGTTCTTCAGTCATTGCTTTAGAAGAAGTTCAAACAGTCCAGCTCCCATTAAATAATAAAGAGGCACTCCTCAAAGACCCTATTTTTCTCTATCATATTGGGCGTAACCTAGCAATGGCTCTGCATAGACAGGGCATTACTGCCTCAACGAATGCCAGCTACTTTGTCAAAGAGCGTCTAGCTACTCATATTTTGAATATTGAGGAACAAGATATCTTTCAGTTATCACCATCCATTTTATCTTCTAGTTTTGGGACTAGCTATCGACATGTACAGCGAGTCATCAAACAATTTATCGACCAAGGAATCATTGAGAAGAAAGCTTTTAAAACCTATCGCATTTTACAGAGAGATAGCTTGGAAACCTTGGCTTTCATCGATTAAAAAAACGCTATTTTAGCCCTTGATGGTTTAACTTTCAACCCTTTTGTGCTATAGTTATAAACAAGTAAACAAGTAAATCAAATAAAATAGAGGTATACAAATGGATGCTCAAACCAAAATTATTCGCGCCAGCCACATGATTGATATGAACGATATCATACGCGAAGGCAACCCAACCTTGCGTGCTGTCACTGAAGACGTAACCCTACCACTTTCAGATGAAGATATTATCCTTGGTGAAAAAATGATGCAGTTTCTTCGTAATTCACAGGACCCTGTTATCGCTGAAAAAATGGGACTTCGAGGAGGTGTTGGTCTTGCAGCACCACAATTAGATATTTCAAAACGCATTATTGCTGTTCTCGTTCCAAATCCTGAAGACGCTAAGGGGAATCCACCTAAAGAAGCTTATAGCCTTCAAGAAATCATGTATAATCCTAAAGTAGTTGCCCATTCTGTTCAGGAGGCTGCTCTAGGTAACGGTGAAGGATGCCTTTCAGTCGATCGCGACGTTCCTGGATATGTCGTTCGCCATGCTCGTGTTACTATTGAATACTTCAACAAAGAGGGTGAAAAGAAACGTATTAAACTCCGTGGTTACGACTCAATCGTTGTTCAACATGAAATCGACCATACTAACGGTATCATGTTCTACGACCGTATCAATAAAGACAATCCATTTACTATCAAGGATGGACTCTTGATTATCGAATAATGAGAATCCTCAGTAGAGATACTGGGGATTTAGATTGAAGAAATGATCCTCCTTAAGTCTTTCTAGATTATGATGGATTCTTCAAAGTATTTCATCGCTAGTTTACACATAGAAAAGAACTGACTAATATCAGTTCTTTTTTCATTATATGAACCCGTCCTCAGACAAGCATGTTGTAAAGTGTTTCATTTCCGTTAAGATTAATGTAACTTGGATCAAATTCAGAAAGACGCTCAAGAAGACCATCATAATCATTCTTATCACTAAGAGCTATACCAATGAGAACTGGACCTTTCCCTTTATTGGCACGTTTGATGTACTCAAAACGAGTAATGTCATCATTTGGCCCTAAGATATCATTTACAAACTCACGAAGGGCTCCTGGACGTTGTGGGAAATTAACCACAAAATAGTGCTTGATCCCATCATAGATAAGGGCACGTTCTTCCATCTCTGGCATACGGTTGATATCATTATTACCGCCTGAAATGATGCAAACGATAGTTTTTCCTTTAATTTCATCTTTAATCACTTCAAGTGCCGCAACTGATGCTGCCCCTGCAGGTTCTGCGATAGTACCAACCTTCGAGTACATATCAATTAAGGTTTCTGAGATTAATCCTTCATCAACTCCCAAGAGACGATCTACATATTTACGAGCAACTTCGTAAGTTTTTGCACCTACCTTTTGGACAGCAATCCCATCTGCAAACTTATCAATCTTTTCAAGTTTTACAGGATAACCATGGTCAAAGGCTGCACGCATACTACGAGCACCACTAGCCTCAACACCTACAACCTCTATAGAGGGTGCCACATCCTTGATATAGGTAGCCACACCAGAGATGAGTCCACCCCCACCTACCGGCACTAAGATACTATCAAAGGAAACACCTTCCTCTTGAGCTTGCTCATAAATTTCATAAGCAACAGTTCCTTGACCCGCTTGGACATTATAATCATCGAATGGATCAATAAAAGTCATCCCTTCCGACTTCGTATACTCTTGTGCCGCTTTAGCAGATTCATCAAAGGTATCTCCAACCAATTTAATTGTTACAAACTTGCCACCAAAGAAACGTACTTGACCAATTTTTTGGAGAGGGGTTGTTACTGGCATAAAGATAGTTGCAGGAATCTTCATTTCATTACAAGTATAAGCAACACCTTGGGCATGGTTTCCGGCTGATGCACAGACCACACCATGTTCCTTGTCTTCATCACTTAACTGATGGATCGCATAGTAGGCACCACGTAATTTAAAGGAACGTACCTTTTGCATATTTTCTTTTTTAATATAAATAGTCGCTCCATATTTTTCAGATAAGTAGCGATCAAAATCTAGTGGGGTACGCTCCACCACGTTTTTTAAGACTTCATTAGCCTTTACGATATCATTTGCAGTAATCATTGGCTCTCCTTTGACACAAAATTCAAACTATTTCTATTGTATCACAATTTTCAGAAAAATAGCAATCTATCAAAAGAAAACTCCTTGTTCATACAAAGAGTTTTACCTATTATTTATTCTTTTTTGACATCAAGAAATTACGAAGAACTGTCACCTCTGCTAGGACTATAGTTTTAAGTATAGCAACAACACGTTCTCCCCACTTATGAGATTTTGCTGTTTTATCAATGTAGCCTTAAGATTTTTAGTTGATCTTTTATCATCTGCTTGCATCTTTATCCTACTGGCAAGGTTAAGATCTTAACTACCATTGTAGGTGTTCTCTGACGAAGGTGTATTGACAAGGTCTTGACGACTGCTACACATATAACTGACATCCATTGTGATGCTGTCAATCATCTCAACAATATTTCTGATTGTTGTTGCATCATACAAGCCACCCTCCGTATCTCTCAAGATAGGTACTGCTAATTTTTCGATAGAAACCTCTGAAGTAGCTACTACCATAGAGTGAGATTCCGAGCTAGCTGTTTCTGAATATCTTTCATAATTACTAAAGAGTGATGCTACTTCTGTGACTGTTTTAAAAGTACTTAGTAAAAATTCTGAGACCCGTGGAGTTTCAGAAAGACGATTCCAACTATTGATGTTTTCTGGTACTCCTTCAAAGATCATTTCCTCTGAAGTGCTTGCCTGGCTCTCTGATTCTGTCAAATAAACTGCTGGTTCTTCAACTACTTCTGATTCTGAAGTTGACGCTTCTAATGATGCTGTTGTACTTTCTGACACTTCTGACAAGGCGACTGAAACAGATATACTTGCGGCCTCCGAAATTAAAATATTGATTGAATCTGATACTACTGAACCTTGATCCGTATTAGACGCTGAGTTATCACCTTTCTTAGCATGCAAGATCTCTGATACAGCTATTGCTACCGGAGCAGCTACTGAATTTACTAGCTCGTCAACTAATGGTGATGCTTTAAATGTCTCATCTAATTTAGGAGATTCCATAGATGGTTTCACATCTGTTGTAGCCTCTGAATCTTTGTATACTAAAGCATGTTCCAAAGAGTTAGTTTAGGAACTCAAATGACAAGTACCGGTTAATCATTTTCATCTGTTTCAAGCCTTGCTTGTGCCTTTCTCATAATCGAAAGTTGCCCAATCATCTGGTGACATCATATAGAGTTGATCTGCAATTTTAACAGCCTCTTGAGCTGTTTTTCCTGATAGGCTAAGACGAACTGTGAGATTTTCTTGAGCATACGGTGTTTTATTGTCCACATCACCCTCTTCATTATGCCAGCTCGCATTGATGCCGATCATGTTAATCATTTGAACAGTTGATAAGCCTTTCCCAGACTTGACAAATATCCAAACTTTATCACCTGTCACACCTAGAGCATCCTTAGAAAGGATTTCACCAGTAATATTCTTAGTAGATACAGACCGATTACTGTTAGTCACACCCTCACTGCGGAGAAGATTTTCATAAGCAGTGATAAACTGTTGGTGGTTGTAAAGCTTACGAATAGTATACTTAGCTACACTAAGGTATGGAGTTTGGTAATAGGCAACTTTGAAAGACGTTAAGAGCTGCAATGGACATGTGATAACCACCAGCTGCAACTACTGTCGCATCTACCAGAAAAGCCGCGTCGGCTTGTAATGGCTTGCTCGCAAAAACATTTTTACCAACACTGTTAGTTGCTTTTCCAGCAAGAACAGTATAGTCAATCCCCGATTCCCCCATGTAAGCACCAACGATAAGTGATTCAGTTTTGTTGCGTACCATATCAATACGTGCTTTCAAATCACCGTAGGCAATCTGCATACGACCTGGAATAACTAATAACTGGTTTTATTACTTCTGAATTGACCACGTTACCTGCCTTGGCAGCTTGATTCATCCCTAGGATACCACCGGCTACAAACAACCCTGATAATAATTTAGTTGACGCTACTTTCTTTAACATATCTACCTATCCCTCTAAAAAAGTTTAAATCACCTCAGCGTTTCAAATTATTACTATTTGTATTTGCATGCTGTAAACTCGAGTTATTTTTTGTAAAACAAGGGAATTTCCAGAAATCATCATAAACGGTAATTTTTTCATCTTGAATAGTCAGTTTTTTTCAGAAATTAGATATCCAGTTATCTAATTCTATCTAGAATGATAAAAATAAACAGTAAATGATGACATTTCAGCTCCTAAAATCCTAAATTTGATGAGAATAAAAAACATCTCCCATGCAAAGTGAGAAATGATTTGTTTATCTATTTTTAGTATCCAAGATGACAGTAACAGGGCCATCATTGACCAGACTAACCTGCATATCTGCACCAAAGCGTCCTCTTTCTACAGGAACATAACTTGACAAGGATTGGTTGAAATCGTCATAGAACTGGCTGGCCATGTCAGGCTTTGCAGCTCCCGTAAATGCCGGTCGATTCCCTTTTTTCGTATCTGCAAAAAGCGTAAACTGAGAAATCGATAAAATCTGACCACCAATATCCTTAACAGAGAGATTCATCTTGCCATCTTCATCTGAAAAAATGCGCATATTGATAATCTTACGAACCGCATAGTCAAGATCCTCTTTAGTGTCTTCTGGGCCAACTCCAACCAAGAGCAAAAGCCCTTGCTTAATAGTACCGACCGTACTATCCTCAATAGCTACAGAAGCACTTTGCACACGCTGAATCACAATCTTCATAGCAGCAACTCCTTAACCATTAGTACGTTTAACACTATAAACATCTGGAATAATTTTAATCTTATCCACAAGGCCAGTCAATTCAATAAGATTAGCAATTTCAAAGCTAACGTGAATATTGGCAAACTTCATATCCTTAGTTGGTTGTGCATTAACCGAAGCAATGCTCTTGGTTGTATTTGACAAGATTTGAAGAACATCGTTCAAAAGACCCGAACGATTTAGGCCATAGATATCAATCTCAGCTAAGTAAGATTTATTGGTATTGCGTTCATCCCACTCAACTTCAATTAAACGTTGCTCATAACCTTCTTGATTCTTGATATTATTACAATCTGAGCGATGAATAGCTATTCCACGTCCCTTAGTGATATAACCTTCAATCTCATCTCCAGGTACTGGGTTACAACACTTAGCGATACGCATAAGGAGACCTGAGGCACCTTGAATGATAACTCCATTTTCACTTTTAACCTTGAGAACATCTTTCTTCTCAGTCTTGACCTCGCCACCATTCATCAGTTCTTCAGCTTCAGCTTTTGCCTTAGCACGCTCTTCCTCACGGCGTTCTTTTTCTGTCAGACGATTGAAAACCGCAGCGGCACTAATTTCACCAAAACCAACAGCAGCATAGAGAGCTTCCTCACTACGCACACTCATACGAGGAAGGATCTCCTCTATATGTTTCTTGTCTAGGTACTTGTTGGCAATATAGCCATGCTCTTGGAAATAGGCTATCAAAAGCTCACGACCCTTGGTGATTGAAGCTTCCTTGTCTTGATTCTTAAAGAATTGACGAATTTTATTTCTGGCCTTAGTCGTTTTGACCATCTTAATCCAGTCACGACTAGGACCAAAGGAATGAGCATTGGTAATAATCTCAACCACATCACCCGTCTTGAGTTTGGCAGTCAGAGGCACCATACGACCATTAACCTTGGCACCTGTGGCTTTCTCGCCGACTTGGGTATGGATGGCATAGGCAAAGTCAATAGGACCTGAATCTTTAGGCAATTCCTGAACATCACCTTTTGGTGTAAAGACATAAATTCGCTCTGAGAAGATATCCTCTTTTACAGAGTCAACAAATCCCTTAGCATCCCCGTTTGAGGCATCTTGAAGTTCCACAAGATCTTTAATCCAATTCATTCCCAAAGCAGACTCTTTCGAATCGACCTTGCCCTTGATACCTTTCTTGTAAGCCCAGTGAGCTGCAACCCCGTATTCGGCAACTTGGTGCATCTCCTTAGTACGGATTTGGATTTCAATAGGCCCTATGGGACCATAAACCGTCGTATGGATAGACTGATAACCATTGGATTTAGGATTGGCAATATAGTCTTTGAAACGTCCAGGCATAGGACGCCAGAGCTCGTGGATGTATCCCAACATAGCATAAACGTCACTATGCGTCTCCATGACACAACGAATAGCAATCAAATCATAAATCTGATCAAAGCGTTTCTTCTTGTCACGCATCTTACGAAAGATAGAGTAGATGTGTTTTGGACGGCCATAAACATCACCGACAAGCCCTTGTTCAGCTGTATAGGTCTTAATTTTATCGACAATCTCGTCCACAAGTGCCTCACGCTCGCGGCGTTTTTCCTTCATCATGTGGGAAATCTTATAAAATTCTACCTCGTTAAGGTAACGGAAAGCCGTGTCTTCCAATTCCCATTTGATGCGGCTGATACCCAAACGGTGGGCCAAAGGAGCGTAAATTTCCATCGTTTCACGAGAAATGCGCTCCTGCTTATCCTTACGAAGATGCTTGAGAGTACGCATATTGTGCAAACGGTCTGCCAGCTTAACCAAGATTACTCGGATGTCCTTAGACATGGCCATAAGCATCTTACGGTGATTTTCAGCCAACTGCTCCTCGTGAGACTTATATTCAACCTTACCAAGCTTGGTAACACCGTCTACAATATTGCGTACATCCGTACCAAAATCCGCTTCTAAATCATCTAGCGTCTTTTCCGTGTCTTCAACGACATCATGCAAGAAACCACAGGCCACTGTTACTGCATCAAGATGGAGATCTGCCAAAATACCTGCCACTTGAATAGGGTGGATTATATAAGGTTCTCCTGACTGACGAAATTGCTCACTATGAGCATCCGTCGCATAATGCCAGGCCTTTTCGACTAATTTCAAATCATCTGCTGACATATAGGACGAGCAAACGTCTAAAATTTCTTCTCCTGTTACATTTTTATCTTTAGCCATGATTTCTTCCTTCGCTTCTTTTAATTAACCTTTATTTTATCACTTTTGTAAGTAAAGAAAAAGAGCTAGATAAGCAATTATTAACTGGGAGGAGTCAACTTGAAAAACACAACATCTTGTGTTAGAATGATTGAACAAACACAAGATATAGATAGAAAGAGGACACTCATGTCTCAACTCACCCTCGTGTATATTAGCCTGAGCGGTAACACCCAAAGCTTTGTCAAACGTATGTCTGATTATCTCTCCCTAAATCATGGGATTAATTGCCGCCAAATCAATATTAAAGAGCTTAATCATGAAACCTTCCAAGTGGATGAACCGTTTGTTGCACTCCTACCAACCTACCTTGAAGGTGGGAATGGTGTTGACAATGGAGATGTTGAAATCTTAACCAATCCACTGGGAGACTTTATCGCAGCCCATGACAACCACAAACGTTGCTTTGGTATCATCGGTTCTGGGAACCGCAACTTCAATAACCAATACTGCCTAACTGCTAAACAGTACAGCCAGCGTTTTGGCTTCCCAATGTTGGGAGACTTTGAACTACGTGGTACACAGTCCGATATTGAGCGTCTAGCACCTATTATCCTAGAAGCACAAAAGAACTTTATCCAACTGTAAAACTAGAGCAAAAAAGCCCTGACATGGGCTTTTTCTCTTGCTTAATTTTTTTGTATTTCTTGATTCCAAAGAAACCAGCCAAGGTCACAAGAACCAGACCAGCTAAAATTGCTGACACGGATTCATCTGAACCTGTATTTGGCAAAGTCTCAGCAGAACTTGAAACTTGAGTTTCTTGGATTTGAGCTTGAGGCAAGATGATTACCTGAGAATTTGACAACTGAATAGCTGTAGTAGGTTTAACCAAGCTAGACCCTTCGATAACCTTTGGTGTCACGCGCTTAGTTTGATCCACTGTCTCAGCACCTTTTGATAACTTCTCAGATTCTTTATTAGCCGTATCCTCGACTTGATTTGCTTTTTCCTTAACAATCAAACGGTACTCCGCAAATCCTGCCTGTGTTGATGGGCCCCACATAACTAATAGCATCCTGATTAGCAAGGTGGGCACGTGCATTATCCGATGAGGCAAAACGGATATCCGCATTTGCAATGTTTGGAAGGAAACTCCAATTCCCATCGGCACTCTGATTAATCGTTTTCTCACTGACAATATAGTCAATGATGGCCTGACGATTTTCAAAATTGAGGAGACGTTTTTCTGCGGCATCCTTAACACCAGGGAAATTACCAGTCGCACGGTAGTTATTGGTTACGACAAGGAAGGTTTGATTCAAATCAATTGGTTGACCTTGATAAGCTAAATCACGGACACGACTGACATCTTGGTTAACCAACTTACCTTTACGGTCATACTTGTTAGGTTGTGTTAAATCGAACTTGTAAGTCAACCCATCAATCACATCGTAATTATATGAGGGATAGCTACTGTTAATGAGTTGTTGGGGTTCTTTGCTGTTAGGGTCAATTTGATTGAACTGTCCTGCAGACATTTCCAACCATTCTTTAATCTGCGCACCAGTCACCTTGAGAAGAGCAGTGACATTATCATAGAGGTAGAGGTCTACGACATTCTTAATGGCTAATGGACCTGCTGGAATGTCAGTGTAGTAACTTGCATCCCCACGATTCCCTGCCTTGAAAGGTGCAGCTGCTGAAAGGATTGGTAGATTTTCATCTGCTGTTCCCGCTACTTGTTTTTTGGCATACCACAATTGCGCATTGTTTACGATTTGAATAGATGGATCGTCCTGAACTTGAGCAAAATAGCTAGTGATTGGGGCAGTGGTCTCACCAACTTCCTTACGAACATAGTTGATATTGTCCCATCGTGGTCATGAGCAGCCATGTCAATTAGAGCTTTATCCGCAATATCTGACTTAGTATCAATTTTTTCAAGCTTAGCCTTACTGTTGACAACTTTCCATTTGCCATCCGTATAAGTCAACTTGACATCCATGATACCGAGATGATCTCCGAACTTACCAGCCATAACTACAGGTTTCCCATTGATGAGACCATTGACATCATCTACACCAGGATATTTGGCATAAAAACTTGTACCATCACCATTTGGGAAATCCGCATGAGAATGTCCTGTCGCAACAGCATCAACACCTTCGATACCAGCAATTTGGTAACCTTCATTTTCCTCGTTCTTAGTATATTCATTGTCGCCAATACCAGAATGAGCAGCAACAAGAATAAAATCAGCCCCAGCAGCCTTCATTTGAGGAACAATAGTCTTAACAGCCTCCATTGGATCGTCGACAGTTACCTTACCTTCAAGATTGGCCTTATCCCAAACCAAAATCTGCGTTGGAAGGACACCAGTAATACCGATTTTTAGCGTTACCTGTTTGCCATCCGTATCGGTAAAGGTCTTATTAACAATCTTATAGGGATTGTAATAGTAGTCACCTGTCTGAGCATTGCGCACATTAGCATTGATAATGTTAATCTTAGCGGCCTTAACCATGCGATCCAAAAATTCGAGGCCATAAGTTAAACTCGTGATTTCCAAGCGTTTCAGCATCGTAACCAAGCATCTCAAAAGCCTTGTACATAGGGTGAGTCTCACCTTGGGCAACAGGATCAATCAAGGCCTTATAAGTTCCAAAAGGAGTTCCTTGAATCATATCCCCACTGTCCACCAAGACCGTATTGGGATTGGTTTCACGGGCTTTTTTGATAAGGACAAGCAGTTTTGGACAGACCAATGCTTTGAGACGGCTTATCTTGATAATAGTCATAGTTAACCAAGTTGGTGTGAATATCTGTTGTTGACAAAATCTGCATATCAACAGTCTGTCCCTCATGAGCAGGTTCAGTAACGGTTTCAGGCTGTACTGGCACTGCTGGTGTCACTTGATTGGCATTAGTCAAAACAGCACTAGCTTCTTGACTTGCTTGGGCTGTTGAGCTAGAAGATGATGATTCTACAGACGCATTTGTCGCTACTGGTGTTGGTGTAGCAGATACAGTCTCTGTTCCTCCTTGAACAGCTGTCCCCGAAGTTCCTTGTCCTGATACGATAGTGGCTCCACTATCTGTCACAGTTTCAGTTGAGGTAGTTGGAACTGGCGCCGTTGCCTCATCAGCATGCCCCACAACTTGTAGCACAGTCAAGAGAGCAAAAAGGTCCAAAACAACAGCGGATTGAGTCACATAACGATCCCGTTTTCATTAAAATTTTCCCCTTTTATAAAGATAATACAATTATATTAAACCGAAATAAGAATACCAACTTTTTTTAGAAATGCTCGATTTGTCATACAAAACCAATGACATGATTCAATCTTAGATTAAAAGTGTCAAATACAAAAAAGTTGGAACAAAGCCAACTTTCTCTTAATTATTCAATTCTAGGGCATAACTCACACTGCTCAAAGCATAGAGGGGAGCTGTTTCCGTCCGCATAATACGCGGTCCAAGGCCAATTTTAACGCCACCAGCTTCTTCAAATGCATCAATCTCAGACGGAGAAATACCACCTTCTGGTCCAAAGATAAAGAGGAGCTTCTGTCCATTTTCCACCTTAGCCAACTCACGAGCTAGAGTAGCCAACTCACCCGCTTTAGCTGTTTCCTCATAGGCGATAAAAATCTTATCAAAATGAGCTAATTCTGATAGAAATTCTCCCTTCTTCTCGAACAATCTGACTTCTGGAACACAATTACGCTTGGATTGTTCTGCAGCTCCTAGAGCAATTTTGGCAAGTTTATCTTCCTTCTTGGCAAGCTTCTTACCATCCCATTTAACTACAGACCAGTCGGCAGGGAAGCCCCAAATAGCCTGAGCTCCAAGCTCTGTTACCTTTTGTGTCACCAGTTCCAGCTTGTCTCCCTTGGGAAAACCAGAAGCAATGGTTACAGATACAGGCATCTCGACAGTCTCATTTAAGTCTTCAATCACTTCAAAGACATGATTCTCACGATCAATCACACGAGCAAGGCGCTTGACACCATCTTCAAAAACCAAGACAACCTGATCATCCTCTGTTAAACGCATAACGTTAAACATATGCTTCACAGCATCCTTGTCTTTGATGATCACTGGATTTTCAACCTGCCCCTTTATAAAATACTGTTGCATTTAGCCTCCAATCACACCTGAAATATCATCCGTCTTCTTGAAGACACAAGTATTCCACTCTCCCTGAACCATGTGAGTTTCCAGGAGGAAACCAGCTTTCTCAGCCGATTCACGCACCATATCCCATTTTTCAGAGATAATCCCTGACATAATCAAATAACCTTCATCCTTAACCAAACGATAGGCGTCTTCCGTCAGGTGGATGAGAATATCCGCCAAAATATTAGCCACGATAACATCAGCTTCTTGAGTTACACCCTTCAAAAGATCTCCCGTAGCAACGTGGATATTTTCCATACCAGGATTCATGTCGATATTTTCCTGTGCGACTCGAACCGCCACATCATCAAGGTCATAAGCATAGATTTCCTTGGCTCCAAGAAGAGAGCTAGCAATCGAGAGAACTCCCGAACCAGTTCCCACATCAATCACCGTCTCACCACCACGAAGCACCTGTTCGAGTGCAAAAAGGCTCATCTTAGTCGTTGGGTGGGTTCCTGTTCCAAAGGCCATGCCAGGATCCAGCTTGATAATCTTTTCACCTACTGATGCCTTATAATCTGTCCATGACGGCACGATGGTCAAATCATGGGTAATGCGAGCTGGTTCATAGTATTTTTTCCAATTCTCAGCCCAATCTTCTTCAACCAATTCTTGAGTTACCAAGTGAATATCTCCCGTTTCAAGACCAAAATCTGTCAACTCATCCAAACGATCATTAACCTGCTTAGTAATAGCCTCGATATCTGCTGATTCCGGATAATAAGCCGTAATTTTAACTGTCTCAACCTGCTCAACCTCAGGATAAAGTTCCCCAAAGCGGTCCGCATTTTCCAAATAATCTGCACTGTCATCAATAGTCACACCCTGGCTCCCAGATTCGATTAAAATATTAGAAGCCGCCTCTTCGACCTCACGATTAACTTCAATCGTTAATTCTTGCCATTTGTTCATTAATTATCTATTTCCTTTCCTACTAAATAGTCTTTAAAACGTTCTTGCAACTGGGGAATGACACCTTCTGCTTTTATAAAATCCTCTATAGGCATCAATTTAAATTCCTGCCCTTCATCTCCAAAACAAATCTCTTGATACTGCTTCTGACTAATTTGGGCAACCACAAAAACAGCTAACCTATCTTTATCCAAGATACTAGGGTAGATTCGCGACCAAATAATCGATTCCTCTTTCAAAGTCAAGCCTAGCTCCTCCCAGACTTCACGTTGAAGACACTCAAGTGGCGTTTCTATGCCCTCTCTTCCACCACCTGGTAATTCCCACATATTTGGCCAAGGAATATCTGGCTTATTATCTCTAAGAACGACCAGAATACTTTTCTCTACTAGTAAGGCAACCTTAACACCTGTAAAATCTAACTGATCCTTTAGATAAGCATCCATCCCTTTTCACTCCCTTTAATACCTTGGATAAGCAAAAAACACCTTCTCTTCAAGTTGAGCTTTCCCTTTTTCGAAAGCTTCTTTGTCCCAAACCAAACCGAATTCCTCAGGTCCATCATCAGATAGAAAATCCATCAAGTCACTCAACCCTTCCGTTGCCACCTCATTTAATGTTTCTGCAAAATAAGCTAAAAACTCACGAGACAGACCTTTTTTAGGTTCATATGGGATTGTTACTAGGTAATCCTCCTCATCAAATCTCGATTTTGCTGGATTGTAAAAGAGCACGTAATCTTCAAAAATAACATCTTCATCAGACACTTCACCCTTATCATCAATAGTCTCCACATTACCACTGTTTTGCGCTTCTAGGATGAACGTCACCTCCACAGCGTGATTCTTTTTATCCCAGTCCATCGCAAAATCATAATCCAGGTGCTTATCTAATTCTTCTTCTAATACTGACAAAAAGCCAAACTTAGCCATTTGTTTTCCTCACTCTTTCTTATTATTCCCTTTATTTTAGCATAAAAGAAGCCAATAAAAAACAGAGTAGGCTATTCCACTCTGTTCTAGTTCATTATTTAGCATTTTCAACCGCTGCTGTTACAAAAGCACTGTAAAGTTCTTCAGCATGGTTTGGACGGCTATGGTATTCTGGGTGGTATTGCGCTGCAACAAAGAATTTCTTATCTGGGAGTTCTACGACTTCCATCAAACGATTATCTGGTGACACGCCTGAGAATACAAAGCCCTCAGCCTCGAACTGCTCACGGAACTTAGTATTAAATTCATAACGGTGACGGTGACGACGTTGTACTACCTCTTGGTTGCCGTAAGCGGCTGCTGCCTTAGAACCTGGTTTCAACTTACATGGGTAAAGACCAAGACGAAGAGTACCACCCATATCTTCAATATCAATTTGATCACGCATAATATCAATAATTGGGTATTGAGTTTCTGGATCAAGCTCAGCTGAGTTAGCGCCATCCAAGTGAAGAACGTGGCGAGCAAATTCAATACATGTCAATTGCATACCGAGGCAGACACCCAACATCGGCACATCATTTTCACGTGCATAACGAATAGCTTGAATCTTGCCCTCTGTACCACGTTGACCGAAACCACCAGGAACGATGATACCATCAGCATCAGCCAAGCGAGAAGCAACATTTTCAGCAGTCAAATCATTAGCATTAACCCAGTCAATATCAATGGCAGTATCATTTGCCAAACCTGAGTGTTTAAGCGCCTCAACCACTGACAAATAAGCATCGTGAAGCTCCACATATTTCCCAACAAGAGCAATTTTAGTTGTTTTCTTAAGGTTAAGTACCTTATCAACCATAGCAGACCATTCTGTCATATCTGCAGCTGGTGCATTCAGCTTCAAATGATCGCAAACGATTTGATCCATACCCTGAGCCTGCATATTAAGTGGCACTTGATAGATATGTTCCACATCTAGTGATTCAATAACAGCCTCAGGTGCTACATCACAAAACTGAGCCAACTTATTCTTGATTCCTTGCCCAGCAGGTTCCTCTGTACGAATAACCAACATATTGGGTTGAATACCTAAACCACGCAATTCCTTAACAGAGTGTTGCGTTGGTTTTGTCTTCATTTCCCCAGCAGCCTTCAAGTATGGAAGAAGCGTTGTGTGGATATACATAACATTGTCAGAGCCCACATCAGCCTTCATTTGACGAAGAGCTTCTAAGAATGGAAGACTTTCAATATCACCAACAGTCCCACCAACTTCAGTGATAACAACATCTGAATCAGTCGTTGTCGCCGCACGCTTAATCTTGTCTTTCAAAGCATCTGTGATATGCGGAATTACCTGAACAGTCGCACCTAAGTACTCCCCTTTACGTTCTTTACGTAAAACTTCACTATAAATCTTACCAGTAGTAACGTTAGAGTATTTGTTAAGGTTAATATCGATAAAACGTTCGTAGTGGCCAAGGTCAAGGTCCGTTTCAGCACCATCATCAGTGACATAAACTTCACCATGTTGGTAAGGACTCATCGTTCCTGGATCAATATTGATGTAAGGGTCAAATTTTTGAATGGTAACCTTAAGTCCACGATTCTTAAGCAAACGTCCAAGACTCGCAGCTACAATCCCTTTACCAATTGAAGATACCACACCACCAGTGACGAAAATATATTTTGTCATGTTAACTCCTTATAAAATAATACAAAACAATGAAAAAAGCAGATTGATTACCGTATTCGATAATCAAAATTGTCCTTTACCAGTATACAACATGAGTGCTATTTAGTAACTCAATAGCAACAAAACCAGTAGATGACTGAAAACAAAAATGACCCCAAGAGTTTTACTCTGGGAGCCTTAATCATGGCCTCTTTAAAAGAGGTGCCCGATAATTAGTCTAAACTATCCAAAACCATTTGTCAATGAAAACTTAGTCATTTGTCTCATCTTCATAGTCATCATCGTCATCTTCTTCAGACAACTCAACATCATCTAAATCGTCATCTGGAATAATTTCATTCAACTCAGAATCATAAGATTCCACCTCGGCTTTCTCATCATCTTCGTTATCGTTGTCATATTCAAGAATAGCAGAAGAAGGTGTAAAGTTCTCGTCTTCTGGATCATCATCATTATAGTCGATGGCATCTTCATCACCATCCATGAAGGCATTAACTTTCTTGTTTTTACGTTTTGGTGCATTTTCATCAATATCTTCCAATGTGATAACCTCTTCATCGATTTCATCAATAGCATACCATGAACGCAAGCCCCATTTGTTATCACCTAGTGGAATGAAACTTCCATCCGTATTCAAATCTGAATAAAAGAATGGCAAAGCACTACGGATATCGGCATCCGATTTTTCTAAGTAATTTTGAATTTCATTGACTAAATCGTTGAAATACATTTCTTTATCACGACCACGTGTTTCTAAGATAGCACGGGCCACTTCAATCATTGATAATTCACTTTTTTCTTGTCCAGCAAATACGTCTAGTTCCAAAGCGGTTCTCCTTCATTATTACTCAAGCTAATTCCTACTAGAAAATAACCCAGCAATCAAATTTCGCTACCCTCTATTTTACGCTAAAAAGAGTCAATAGTCAAAGTATTTATAGAATAAAAAATCAAGTCTCAACAGAAACTTGATTTTAGGTATATTATTTAACTTTTGCTGAACTTGTAATAACTTCAACAGCTTTCTTCATAGCAATATCATGTTTAAGCATTTCAGGTGAAAGAAGTTCAGAAACTTGTGATACTTCCATATTGTACTCAGCTGCAAGGTCATTGATTTCTTTTTGGATTTCTTCGTCTGTAGCGTCAAATCCTTCCGCAGCAGCAACAGCTTCGATAACAAGGTTAGTTTTCACACGTTTATCAGAATCAGCTTCATATTGTTTACGAAGATCCTCTTGGGTTGTACCAGTAATTTGGAAGTACATTTCAGGAGAAATACCTTGACGTTGCAAGTTACCCATGAATTCGTTCATAGCACGGTGAACTTCATTTTCAACCATTTCTGCTGGCAATTCAACGATTTCAGCGTTTTCAACAGCCAAATCAAGTGCAGCACCTTCAACAGCATCATCAAATGCAATTTCTTTAGCTGCTTCAAGTTCTTTACGATATTTAGCTTTCAACTCATCAAGAGTGTCAACTTCGTCATCAAGGTCTTTAGCCAACTCATCATCAAGAGCAGGAACTTCTTTAGCTTTAACTTCGTTAACTTTAGTAACAAATACAGCAGCTTTACCTGCAAGATCAGTAGCTTGATAGTCTTCTGGGAAAGTTACTTTAACTTCTACTTCATCACCAGATTTTGCTCCAACCAATTGGTCTTCGAAACCTGGGATAAATTGACCTGAACCAAGTTCAAGAGAGTGGTTTTCACCTTTACCACCGTCAAATTCAACACCGTCTACTGAACCAACGAAGTCAATAACCACAGTATCTCCATATTCAGCTGCACCGTCTTTAACAATCAATTCAGCTAAGTTTTTACGTTCGTTTTCAAGCTTAGCATCAACTTCTTCGTCAGTGACTTCTTTTGAAACTTCTACTGAAACTTCAAGATCTTTATATGCTCCAAGTTTTACTTCTGGTTTTGTAACAACTTCTGCAGTAAGTGTCCAATCTTGACCTTTTCCAATTGATTTTACATCAATTTTTGGTTGTGCAACAACATCAAGACCAAGTTCAGCAATCGCTGCTTCATAAGCTGCTGGAAGTATTGCATTCAAAGCATCATCGTAAAGAGCTTCTTCACCAAATTTTTGGTTAAATACGGCACGAGGAATGTGTCCTTTACGGAAACCTGGTACGTTCAAATTCTTTTTAACCTTGTTAAACGCTTGATCCAAAGCTGGTTGAATTTTATCCTGACCGATAGTAAATGTCACCACACCACGGTTTGTGGCTGTGTTTTCAAATGATACAGACATGTAGTCATTCTCCTTAAATTTTTATAGATACAGTTTAGTTTACCATATTTCAAAGCCTTTTGAAAGTTTTTTTCTCCAATTTAATAACAAGAAAAACGTTATAGACTGTTTCTTTTTACAAATTTTGATAAACTAGAGATATGAATATTTTACAAAAATATATACAGCAATTTAATTTCGAAGAAAGCCTAATGCTACTTATTTCGAAAGGAATTAAACTTCTCATTCTCCTCATCATCTTTCTGCTTAGTAAAAAGATTATCAACTTTCTGTTTAAACATACTGTCGGACGTTCACTATCATGGACCATTCAAACATCCGCCCGTAAAAAAACTATTGAACACCTACTGCACAATTGCATGCACTATATCCTTTACTTTTTCCTTGTATACTGGCTTCTAAGTATTTTGGGTGTTCCCGTATCTAGCCTTCTAGCAGGAGCCGGACTTGCCGGTGTTGCCCTTGGTCTAGGAGCTCAAGGATTCCTATCTGACGTCGTTAATGGTTTTTTCATCTTATTAGAAGATCAATTTGAAGTTGGTGATTCTGTTGAGGTAGGAGCCATTACAGGTCTTGTTTCTACTATGGGTATCCGCACTACTCAGATTCGAGGCTTTGATGGAACACTTCATTTTATACCTAATCGTAATATCACAATCGTTTCCAATAAATCTCGTGGAGATATGAGAGCTCAAATTGACATCCCAGTCTATACTTCTACCGATATCAATAAAGTAACAAGCATTATCCAACAAGTTAATAAAGACAACATTGAAAATTATCCTGAAATTATTGGGAGTCCAAATATCATCGGATTAACTTCAAAACCTTCCGGACAACTTGTTTTTCGTGTTGACATTTTTACAAAAAATGGACAACAAGTCCATATCTATGCAGAATTCTTAAAACTTTACCATGAAGCTCTAAATAAAGAAAAGGTTGACCTTCCAAGAATTACTGGAAACACAATAGAGGTAAAATAAACAAACTCATCTTATAATGAGAGTCACTAATAAACAAATTAACTGATACGAATAATGTCCATAACTATTGAATAAAACAAACTAGAGAATAATTTCAACTCAGTCTTCTTCATTACATGGATCAAAGTCAACCATCCAAAATCTTAACTCTCGTATCATCTTTTTCCTTCCCCTAAAGCATTCACCACCCAACAATCGATCCAACTTAAGAGAATCTTCCGATGATAACTGCTCACGAAAAGCATTAAGCTGTTCATCATAAGCAAGTCTATCAACCATATCTAGCTCCTTATTGGGAATACAAAAGGCAATATCTGAAATTTCAACATAGCACTGTCTATTAGCTTGACGTTTTACTGACTCCTGCCGCCTCACTTCATCATTAAGTCGATTCCTAAACTTAGTTTTAAAGTAACGACGTAACTTATCATCATCTTTCTCTAAATCAGGAAACTTTTTTAAAAGCTGATACAAAGTCATCATCGCCTCTTGCTCCATGTCAGCTTGATCCCAAAGCTGAATAAAGTATTGCCTAAAAGCCTTAAGTACAATTGGCCTTACCTTTTCATATGCCTTAACAAAAACTTCTTGTTCCATTGAACCTCCAATAATAAATATAAATTCTGTAATTAGATAATTACAGACCTATTATAAAAGAATGTAGAAAAATAAAATAGAGACATATATGTCACTATAAATAACTTGACTAAAACAATTAAATAAGCGAGATAGAGTCAAAACCACCCACGAGAACAGGTGGTTCGTTCTTCAGCTAAAAGGCACCTCTAACGGTAGACGCCTAAAAATCTAACGAATCGTTTCCCTTCATCTCACCTTTTCTCGTTAACCCGACAAACTGCTCTCAATATCAACAAAAACTTAAAAACTAAATTTACAATACTCATATTTATACTTTAAATTAGCGTTTCCAATAAATATCATTAAGCTACTCTTACCCTTTAAATATCCCATAAATGAAGAAACAATTAGTTTATATAATCACACTACTTTTCCACAGGATTGTATTAGAGTGATAGCAAAGCGATTTTGTGAACTATTTTAGTAATTCATACCCCCATAAGTTGCCGTTTGCTTACCTCGAAAGTAAGCAAAAAGGAAAGCAAAAAAATACCCGTTAGGGTATCAATCAATTTACGAGTTCAGCAGGCAAGAGACTAGCACCAGCAAGGTGCTTTTTTAGTTGTCCTCGCCTAGCTCCTTTATTATATGGCTCTATAATTTCTGTAGTGGGTAAAACTACTGTAGAGATTATAGAGCTTTTTGAGTGTACACAAAAAGTCCCATAAGAACTATAATGAAAAGCAACCAAATCATCATTAGGAAGAACTTATGAGACTTATTAAGAATACCACAGAATTAATCGGAATCAAAGACCAAAACATCATTATTTCACTTGTTTTTGAAACTGACACTCATATCGAGATTCAAGCAAAACTTGATTACCCTTCACCATCATGTCCTCAATGCCAAGGAAAGATGATCAAATATGACTTTCAAAAAAACTCTAAAATCCCTCTTCTCGAGCAAGCGGGAACGCCAACTCTACTACGTCTGAAAAAACGTCGTTTCCAGTGTAAAAATTGTAGGAGAGTAAGGGTGGCTGAGACATCTATCGTTGAGAAAAACTGCCAAATCTCTAATCTGGTCCGACAAAAGGTTACACAACTCCTAACTGAGAAGGTGTTACTAACTGATATTGCCAGAAGACTTCGCGTGTCGACGTCCACTGGCTATCGTAAGCTTGATCAGTTTACTTTCAAGGAACATTATGACAAACTCCCTGCTGTTATGTCCATGTGGCTGCATCAGCGATGGTTGTATTAACTAGCAGTGCTGTAGCTGTAATAATACCGGCTAGTTTAATAAACTTCATCATGTCTCACTCACCTTGTGTCTCTAATTTGGCGTCTGCGTTCACCTTTTCGATTTCTTGCTTGATTAGCATAAAGGTTACTTCGAATAAGTGAAACGATATCATTTTATGAAAGCGTTTTCGTTACACAATTGTAAAAAAGCGTTCGCGACAAAAATGTTGCAAACGCTGAAAGGTTTTTAATTTTCGCGAGCTGTCATGTAAGCACGGCTCATTGGCAACCCTTGGCCGGCAGCACCCTTAGTCATTAGGAACTGGATAACATCAATGTTTCCTGATTCAAATGAAGCAGCACTACCTTGTAGGTATAAGTCCCAAGCACGGGCGAATGCTTCGCCACGCTCAGCAACTGTTTTGTCGTATACGGCGTGGTAATTCTCAGTCCAAGTTTCCAACGTCTTTTGGTAGTGTCGACGCAATGGTTCGATATCGTCCAACTGCATACCGGCTTCCATAATGTGTGTGACGTTCTCGGCGATATTTGGAATGTAACCACCAGGGAAAATGTACTTTTGGATAAATGGATCAACACCGGCACCGTAGTGTTGACCAGTGATACCGTGAATCAACGCACGGCCATTTGGTACGAGATAGTTCGCGACGTCCTTAAAGTACTCGCCCAAGTTTTCCTTACCAACGTGTTCAAACATCCCAACTGAAGTGATGTAGTCAAAGGTCATATCCACATCACGGTAATCGCGCAACATAACGTGGACCTTATCTTGTAGGCCTAGTTCTTGAATGCGTTGGTTCGTAAAGGCATATTGTTCTTCTGATAACGTTACGCCATATGTTTCAAGGCCGTATTCTTGGGCAGCCGTGATAATTAACGTTCCCCATCCAGAACCGATATCCAATAGCTTCTTACCTGGTTCACTGTGCAACTTGTCTAAAATATGGTGAACCTTGGCCATCTGAGCTTCTTCCAATGTCATCCCATCCTTTGGCCAGTACGCTGCAGAATAAGTCATTGATGGGCCCAACCACTCCTTATAGAAGTCATTACCAATATCATAGTGACTGTGAATGTCTTCTTTAGATTCATTCTTATCGTGGCCGTGGAGCATTTTCGTCAATGTGCCCTTGAAACCGCTTTGATCAGTTAAAAAACTACCGGATTGACGGTAAGCGGAAGCAATCAATTCTTGAATGCTTCCTTCAATTTCAATGCCACGATTCATGTACGCCTCAGCGAGTGTAAATGTTGGCATCTTGGCTAAGGACTTCATGTTTGGTTTCTCATTCAACTTAATGTGAATTTTTGGTAAGCCGTCCCCGTAGTTTTCTGACTTACCATCCCAATATGTCACCATAACGGGCACATCAAAAGCTTTTGACAAAAGCTTGCTAAGTACTTGTTTCTCTAACATGTTATCCACCCTATCTCAATAATCTTACATATTAAAGTATACACCCTTTTCATTAAAGTGTACACCCTTTTCAAACACCGATCAAAATAAAGGGCTATGATGGGGATAATTTCCGCCATCTTCAGGCTGTGCACCAATGTAAAAGAAAGTACTTGGTACAACTTGCCCATAATATGAAAAATCTTCAGAAGGATTTTGTGGTCCTAAATAGACTATATTATTGACTTCTGGAATATTCTGATCTTTTAAGCTGTCAACTACAAAGTGAGTGAGATTTTCTGAATTAAAGAGTACAGGATAGTTATCGTCATAATCTACAATCACTTCAACCCCAAAGGTTACTCCAACGCCTTTAGCAATTTGTTTCACTTGATCTCGGATGACTTTTCTAGTTGTTTCTTTCATCATCCGAACATCCCCTTTTAACACTACTTTATCTTGTATGGCTCTATAATTTCTGTAGTGGGTAAAACTACTGTAGAGATTATAGAGATTTTTGAATACAGACAAAACGTCCAATAAGAACTATAATGAAAAGCGACGAAACTACCATTAGGAAGAACTTATGAGACTTATTAAGAATACCACAGAATTGCAGACACTAACATCATTATTTCTCTTGTATTTGAAAAAGATACCTTAATCGAGGTTTAAACAAAACTAGAACACCAACACTACTATGTGCTTAAAAAGCCTTGCTTCCAGTGTAAAGGGTGTAAGAGAGTCATTATTTCAAATCTAGCTCGATAAAAAATTACACAACGCCTTACTTGAAAAGGGTATCATTTGTCCATCTTAAACTTGATCAGTTTACTTTCAAGTAACATAAAGACCAACTCCCAGCTATTAAGTTCTAAGATGAATAAGATACAGTTTCTTACAATGAATATGACAGAAGCCTATATGCCACTAGCTCGAAAACTTTTTATCAAACCTTAAGCTCAAATAAAGTCGTTGAAAAGACACATCTAGATATTAGCTTTTCGTCATCAACTACAGTTAACAAATAACAAAAAAAGCTAGACATTGTCTAGCTTAAAAAATATACTCCGCCAGTAGGACTCGAACCTACGACATCATGATTAACAGTCATGCGCTACTACCAACTGAGCTATGGCGGATAAAGGCTAAGCGACTACCGTATCTAACAGGGGGCAACCCCCAACTACATCAGGCGTACTAGGGCTTAACTTCTGTGTTCGGCATGGGAACAGGTGTATCTCCTAGGCTATCGTCACTTAACTCTGAGTATTCTCAACTCAAAATTGAATATCTATACTGTATCAAGAAACCAAATCGTTGTCAATATATCTCAGTTACATTCGTTGGATAAGTCCTCGAGCTATTAGTATTAGTCCGCTACATGTGTCACCACACTTCCACTTCTAACCTATCAACCTGATCATCTCTCAGGGCTCTTACTGATATAAAATCATGGGAAATCTCATCTTGAGGTGGGCTTCACACTTAGATGCTTTCAGCGTTTATCCCTTCCCTACATAGCTACCCAGCGATGCTCTTGGCAGAACAACTGGTACACCAGCGGTAAGTCCACTCTGGTCCTCTCGTACTAGGAGCAGATCCTCTCAAATTTCCTACGCCCGCGACGGATAGGGACCGAACTGTCTCACGACGTTCTGAACCCAGCTCGCGTGCCGCTTTAATGGGCGAACAGCCCAACCCTTGGGACCGACTACAGCCCCAGGATGCGACGAGCCGACATCGAGGTGCCAAACCTCCCCGTCGATGTGAACTCTTGGGGGAGATAAGCCTGTTATCCCCAGGGTAGCTTTTATCCGTTGAGCGATGGCCCTTCCATACGGAACCACCGGATCACTAAGCCCGACTTTCGTCCCTGCTCGAGTTGTAGCTCTCGCAGTCAAGCTCCCTTATACCTTTACACTCTGCGAATGATTTCCAACCATTCTGAGGGAACCTTTGGGCGCCTCCGTTACCTTTTAGGAGGCGACCGCCCCAGTCAAACTGCCCGTCAGACACTGTCTCCGATAGGGATAACCTATCTGGGTTAGAGTAGCCATAACACAAGGGTAGTATCCCAACAACGCCTCACTCGAAACTGGCGTCCCGAGGTCATAGGCTCCTACCTATCCTGTACATGTGGTACAGATACTCAATATCAAACTGCAGTAAAGCTCCATGGGGTCTTTCCGTCCTGTCGCGGGTAACCTGCATCTTCACAGGTACTAAAATTTCACCGAGTCTCTCGTTGAGACAGTGCCCAAATCATTACGCCTTTCGTGCGGGTCGGAACTTACCCGACAAGGAATTTCGCTACCTTAGGACCGTTATAGTTACGGCCGCCGTTTACTGGGGCTTCAATTCATGCCTTCGCTTACGCTAAGCACTCCTCTTAACCTTCCAGCACCGGGCAGGCGTCACCCCCTATACATCATCTTACGATTTAGCAGAGAGCTGTGTTTTTGATAAACAGTTGCTTGGGCCTATTCACTGCGGCTGACCATCAGTCAGCGCCCCTTCTCCCGAAGTTACGGGGCCATTTTGCCGAGTTCCTTAACGAGAGTTCTCTCGCTCACCTGAGGCTACTCGCCTCGACTACCTGTGTCGGTTTGCGGTACGGGTAGAGTATAATTAACGCTAGAAGCTTTTCTCGGCAGTGTGACATCACTAACTTCGCTACTAAACTTCGCTCCCCATCACAGCTCAATGTTAAAGATATAAGCATTTGACTCATATCACACCTCACTGCTTGGCCAGACACTTCCAATCGTCTGGTTTAGTTAGCCTACTGCGTCCCTCCATCACTATATACTCTAGTACAGGAATATCAACCTGTTGTCCATCGGATACACCTTTCGGTCTCTCCTTAGGTCCCGACTAACCCAGGGCGGACGAGCCTTCCCCTGGAAACCTTAGTCTTACGGTGGACAGGATTCTCACCTGTCTTTCGCTACTCATACCGGCATTCTCACTTCTATGCGCTCCAGCACTCCTCACGGTACACCTTCTTCGCACATAGAACGCTCTCCTACCATACCTATAAAGGTATCCACAGCTTCGGTAATATGTTTTAGCCCCGGTACATTTTCGGCGCAGGGTCACTCGACTAGTGAGCTATTACGCACTCTTTGAATGAATAGCTGCTTCTAAGCTAACATCCTAGTTGTCTGTGCAACCCCACATCCTTTTCCACTTAACATATATTTTGGGACCTTAGCTGGTGGTCTGGGCTGTTTCCCTTTCGACTACGGATCTTAGCACTCGCAGTCTGACTGCCGATTATATCTCATTGGCATTCGGAGTTTATCTGAGATTGGTAATCCGGGATGGACCCCTCACCCAAACAGTGCTCTACCTCCAAGAGACTTAACATCGACGCTAGCCCTAAAGCTATTTCGGAGAGAACCAGCTATCTCCAAGTTCGTTTGGAATTTCTCCGCTACCCACAAGTCATCCAAGCACTTTTCAACGTGCCCTGGTTCGGTCCTCCAGTGAGTTTTACCTCACCTTCAACCTGCTCATGGGTAGGTCACATGGTTTCGGGTCTACGACATGATACTAATGCGCCCTATTAAGACTCGGTTTCCCTACGGCTCCGTCTCTTCAACTTAACCTCGCATCATATCGTAACTCGCCGGTTCATTCTACAAAAGGCACGCTCTCACCCATTAACGGGCTCGAACTTGTTGTAGGCACACGGTTTCAGGTTCTATTTCACTCCCCTCCCGGGGTGCTTTTCACCTTTCCCTCACGGTACTGGTTCACTATCGGTCACTAGAGAGTATTTAGGGTTGGGAGATGGTCCTCCCAGATTCCGACGAGATTTCTCGTGTCTCGCCGTACTCAGGATACTGCTAGGTATAAAGACTATTTCGAATACGAGGCTATTACTCTCTTTGGCCTACCTTCCCAGGTAGTTCTTCTATAATCTTTAAGTCCACGTTGCAGTCCTACAACCCCGAAGAGTAAACTCTTCGGTTTGCCCTCTTGCCGTTTCGCTCGCCGCTACTAAGGCAATCGCTTTTGCTTTCTCTTCCTACAGCTACTTAGATGTTTCAGTTCACTGCGTCTTCCTCTACATTACCTTAACAGTAATGAGTGACAGGCATTACCTGCCGGGTTCCCCCATTCGGACATCTCTGGATCATTGCTCACTTACAGCTCCCCAAAGCATTTCGTCGTTAGTCACGTCCTTCATCGGCTTCTAGTGCCAAGGCATCCACCGTGCGCCCTTATTAACTTAACCTTATTTTGGCCTTTCGACCTAACTCATTAAATATTCACAGCGTTTCGGTTTATTTTCTTGTTACTATCTATATGTAATTACTTACATATGGAATTTGATATAGATATTCAATTTTCAATGGACAATACTTGAATCTTTCGATTCAATGGAGCCTAGCGGGATCGAACCGCTGACCTCCTGCGTGCAAAGCAGGCGCTCTCCCAGCTGAGCTAAGGCCCCACAAGACCTCTCAAAACTAAATAAGAAACTCAAGTACATTCCGTTTTTCCTTAGAAAGGAGGTGATCCAGCCGCACCTTCCGATACGGCTACCTTGTTACGACTTCACCCCAATCATCTGTCCCACCTTAGGCGGCTGGCTCCAAAAGGTTACCTCACCGACTTCGGGTGTTACAAACTCTCGTGGTGTGACGGGCGGTGTGTACAAGGCCCGGGAACGTATTCACCGCGGCGTGCTGATCCGCGATTACTAGCGATTCCGACTTCATGTAGGCGAGTTGCAGCCTACAATCCGAACTGAGATTGGCTTTAAGAGATTAGCTCGCCGTCACCGACTCGCAACTCGTTGTACCAACCATTGTAGCACGTGTGTAGCCCAGGTCATAAGGGGCATGATGATTTGACGTCATCCCCACCTTCCTCCGGTTTATTACCGGCAGTCTCGCTAGAGTGCCCAACTGAATGATGGCAACTAACAATAGGGGTTGCGCTCGTTGCGGGACTTAACCCAACATCTCACGACACGAGCTGACGACAACCATGCACCACCTGTCACCGATGTACCGAAGTAACTTTCTATCTCTAGAAATAGCATCGGGATGTCAAGACCTGGTAAGGTTCTTCGCGTTGCTTCGAATTAAACCACATGCTCCACCGCTTGTGCGGGCCCCCGTCAATTCCTTTGAGTTTCAACCTTGCGGTCGTACTCCCCAGGCGGAGTGCTTAATGCGTTAGCTGCGGCACTGAATCCCGGAAAGGATCCAACACCTAGCACTCATCGTTTACGGCGTGGACTACCAGGGTATCTAATCCTGTTCGCTCCCCACGCTTTCGAGCCTCAGCGTCAGTTACAGACCAGAGAGCCGCTTTCGCCACCGGTGTTCCTCCATATATCTACGCATTTCACCGCTACACATGGAATTCCACTCTCCCCTTCTGCACTCAAGTTTGACAGTTTCCAAAGCGAACTATGGTTGAGCCACAGCCTTTAACTTCAGACTTATCAAACCGCCTGCGCTCGCTTTACGCCCAATAAATCCGGACAACGCTCGGGACCTACGTATTACCGCGGCTGCTGGCACGTAGTTAGCCGTCCCTTTCTGGTAAGCTACCGTCATAGTGTGAACTTTCCACTCTCACACCCGTTCTTGACTTACAACAGAGCTTTACGATCCGAAAACCTTCTTCACTCACGCGGCGTTGCTCGGTCAGGGTTGCCCCCATTGCCGAAGATTCCCTACTGCTGCCTCCCGTAGGAGTCTGGGCCGTGTCTCAGTCCCAGTGTGGCCGATCACCCTCTCAGGTCGGCTATGTATCGTCGCCTAGGTGAGCCATTACCTCACCTACTAGCTAATACAACGCAGGTCCATCTTGTAGTGGAACAATTGCCCCTTTCAAATAAATGACATGTGTCATCCATTGTTATGCGGTATTAGCTATCGTTTCCAATAGTTATCCCCCGCTACAAGGCAGGTTACCTACGCGTTACTCACCCGTTCGCAACTCATCCAAGAAGAGCAAGCTCCTCTCTTCAGCGTTCTACTTGCATGTATTAGGCACGCCGCCAGCGTTCGTCCTGAGCCAGGATCAAACTCTCATTAATACTTTAATAATTGTTCGAGCGTTAACTCATTACCGTCGTCTGACGATTTATTCTTGTAAATTGACAGGTTATAATTCTTCTATCATAACCCTGCACTTGGTTTCTTATTCAGTTCTCAAAGGTCTTAATCGGGAAGACAGGATTCGAACCTGCGACCCCTTGGTCCCAAACCAAGTGCTCTACCAAGCTGAGCTACTTCCCGATAAAAATGCACCCTAGAGGAGTCGAACCTCTAACCGCCTGATTCGTAGTCAGGTACTCTATCCAGTTGAGCTAAGGGTGCTTATTATTAAGTTATGCCGAGGACCGGAATCGAACCGGTACGAAAGTTTCCTTTCGCAGGATTTTAAGTCCTGTGCGTCTGCCAGTTCCGCCACCCCGGCTCCTCAAGCGAACGACGGGATTCGAACCCGCGACCCCCACCTTGGCAAGGTGGTGTTCTACCACTGAACTACGTTCGCGTTTTATGCCGGCTACATGACTTGAACACGCGACCCTCTGATTACAAATCAGATGCTCTACCAACTGAGCTAAGCCGGCTAACTTTTTTCTAATGCGGGTGAAGGGACTTGAACCCCCACGCCGTTAAGCGCCAGATCCTAAATCTGGTGCGTCTGCCAATTCCGCCACACCCGCATATATGACCCGTACTGGGCTCGAACCAGTGACCCATTGATTAAAAGTCAATTGCTCTACCAACTGAGCTAACGAGTCTCAAATATTTCTACTTGAACGGTCCCGACGGGAATCGAACCCGCGATCTTCGCCGTGACAGGGCGACGTGATAACCGCTACACCACGGGACCTATGGGAGTTAACGGGATCGAACCGCTGACCCTCTGCTTGTAAGGCAGATGCTCTCCCAGCTGAGCTAAACTCCCTATTTGCTAAGCGACTACCGTATCTAACAGGGGGCAACCCCCAACTACATCAGGCGTACTAGGGCTTAACTTCTGTGTTCGGCATGGGAACAGGTGTATCTCCTAGGCTATCGTCACTTAACTCTGAGTATTCTCAACTCAAAATTGAATATCTATACTGTATCAAGAAACCAAATCGTTGTCAATATATCTCAGTTACATTCGTTGGATAAGTCCTCGAGCTATTAGTATTAGTCCGCTACATGTGTCACCACACTTCCACTTCTAACCTATCAACCTGATCATCTCTCAGGGCTCTTACTGATATAAAATCATGGGAAATCTCATCTTGAGGTGGGCTTCACACTTAGATGCTTTCAGCGTTTATCCCTTCCCTACATAGCTACCCAGCGATGCTCTTGGCAGAACAACTGGTACACCAGCGGTAAGTCCACTCTGGTCCTCTCGTACTAGGAGCAGATCCTCTCAAATTTCCTACGCCCGCGACGGATAGGGACCGAACTGTCTCACGACGTTCTGAACCCAGCTCGCGTGCCGCTTTAATGGGCGAACAGCCCAACCCTTGGGACCGACTACAGCCCCAGGATGCGACGAGCCGACATCGAGGTGCCAAACCTCCCCGTCGATGTGAACTCTTGGGGGAGATAAGCCTGTTATCCCCAGGGTAGCTTTTATCCGTTGAGCGATGGCCCTTCCATACGGAACCACCGGATCACTAAGCCCGACTTTCGTCCCTGCTCGAGTTGTAGCTCTCGCAGTCAAGCTCCCTTATACCTTTACACTCTGCGAATGATTTCCAACCATTCTGAGGGAACCTTTGGGCGCCTCCGTTACCTTTTAGGAGGCGACCGCCCCAGTCAAACTGCCCGTCAGACACTGTCTCCGATAGGGATAACCTATCTGGGTTAGAGTAGCCATAACACAAGGGTAGTATCCCAACAACGCCTCACTCGAAACTGGCGTCCCGAGGTCATAGGCTCCTACCTATCCTGTACATGTGGTACAGATACTCAATATCAAACTGCAGTAAAGCTCCATGGGGTCTTTCCGTCCTGTCGCGGGTAACCTGCATCTTCACAGGTACTAAAATTTCACCGAGTCTCTCGTTGAGACAGTGCCCAAATCATTACGCCTTTCGTGCGGGTCGGAACTTACCCGACAAGGAATTTCGCTACCTTAGGACCGTTATAGTTACGGCCGCCGTTTACTGGGGCTTCAATTCATGCCTTCGCTTACGCTAAGCACTCCTCTTAACCTTCCAGCACCGGGCAGGCGTCACCCCCTATACATCATCTTACGATTTAGCAGAGAGCTGTGTTTTTGATAAACAGTTGCTTGGGCCTATTCACTGCGGCTGACCATCAGTCAGCGCCCCTTCTCCCGAAGTTACGGGGCCATTTTGCCGAGTTCCTTAACGAGAGTTCTCTCGCTCACCTGAGGCTACTCGCCTCGACTACCTGTGTCGGTTTGCGGTACGGGTAGAGTATAATTAACGCTAGAAGCTTTTCTCGGCAGTGTGACATCACTAACTTCGCTACTAAACTTCGCTCCCCATCACAGCTCAATGTTAAAGATATAAGCATTTGACTCATATCACACCTCACTGCTTGGCCAGACACTTCCAATCGTCTGGTTTAGTTAGCCTACTGCGTCCCTCCATCACTATATACTCTAGTACAGGAATATCAACCTGTTGTCCATCGGATACACCTTTCGGTCTCTCCTTAGGTCCCGACTAACCCAGGGCGGACGAGCCTTCCCCTGGAAACCTTAGTCTTACGGTGGACAGGATTCTCACCTGTCTTTCGCTACTCATACCGGCATTCTCACTTCTATGCGCTCCAGCACTCCTCACGGTACACCTTCTTCGCACATAGAACGCTCTCCTACCATACCTATAAAGGTATCCACAGCTTCGGTAATATGTTTTAGCCCCGGTACATTTTCGGCGCAGGGTCACTCGACTAGTGAGCTATTACGCACTCTTTGAATGAATAGCTGCTTCTAAGCTAACATCCTAGTTGTCTGTGCAACCCCACATCCTTTTCCACTTAACATATATTTTGGGACCTTAGCTGGTGGTCTGGGCTGTTTCCCTTTCGACTACGGATCTTAGCACTCGCAGTCTGACTGCCGATTATATCTCATTGGCATTCGGAGTTTATCTGAGATTGGTAATCCGGGATGGACCCCTCACCCAAACAGTGCTCTACCTCCAAGAGACTTAACATCGACGCTAGCCCTAAAGCTATTTCGGAGAGAACCAGCTATCTCCAAGTTCGTTTGGAATTTCTCCGCTACCCACAAGTCATCCAAGCACTTTTCAACGTGCCCTGGTTCGGTCCTCCAGTGAGTTTTACCTCACCTTCAACCTGCTCATGGGTAGGTCACATGGTTTCGGGTCTACGACATGATACTAATGCGCCCTATTAAGACTCGGTTTCCCTACGGCTCCGTCTCTTCAACTTAACCTCGCATCATATCGTAACTCGCCGGTTCATTCTACAAAAGGCACGCTCTCACCCATTAACGGGCTCGAACTTGTTGTAGGCACACGGTTTCAGGTTCTATTTCACTCCCCTCCCGGGGTGCTTTTCACCTTTCCCTCACGGTACTGGTTCACTATCGGTCACTAGAGAGTATTTAGGGTTGGGAGATGGTCCTCCCAGATTCCGACGAGATTTCTCGTGTCTCGCCGTACTCAGGATACTGCTAGGTATAAAGACTATTTCGAATACGAGGCTATTACTCTCTTTGGCCTACCTTCCCAGGTAGTTCTTCTATAATCTTTAAGTCCACGTTGCAGTCCTACAACCCCGAAGAGTAAACTCTTCGGTTTGCCCTCTTGCCGTTTCGCTCGCCGCTACTAAGGCAATCGCTTTTGCTTTCTCTTCCTACAGCTACTTAGATGTTTCAGTTCACTGCGTCTTCCTCTACATTACCTTAACAGTAATGAGTGACAGGCATTACCTGCCGGGTTCCCCCATTCGGACATCTCTGGATCATTGCTCACTTACAGCTCCCCAAAGCATTTCGTCGTTAGTCACGTCCTTCATCGGCTTCTAGTGCCAAGGCATCCACCGTGCGCCCTTATTAACTTAACCTTATTTTGGCCTTTCGACCTAACTCATTAAATATTCACAGCGTTTCGGTTTATTTTCTTGTTACTATCTATATGTAATTACTTACATATGGAATTTGATATAGATATTCAATTTTCAATGGACAATACTTGAATCTTTCGATTCAATGGAGCCTAGCGGGATCGAACCGCTGACCTCCTGCGTGCAAAGCAGGCGCTCTCCCAGCTGAGCTAAGGCCCCACAAGACCTCTCAAAACTAAATAAGAAACTCAAGTACATTCCGTTTTTCCTTAGAAAGGAGGTGATCCAGCCGCACCTTCCGATACGGCTACCTTGTTACGACTTCACCCCAATCATCTGTCCCACCTTAGGCGGCTGGCTCCAAAAGGTTACCTCACCGACTTCGGGTGTTACAAACTCTCGTGGTGTGACGGGCGGTGTGTACAAGGCCCGGGAACGTATTCACCGCGGCGTGCTGATCCGCGATTACTAGCGATTCCGACTTCATGTAGGCGAGTTGCAGCCTACAATCCGAACTGAGATTGGCTTTAAGAGATTAGCTCGCCGTCACCGACTCGCAACTCGTTGTACCAACCATTGTAGCACGTGTGTAGCCCAGGTCATAAGGGGCATGATGATTTGACGTCATCCCCACCTTCCTCCGGTTTATTACCGGCAGTCTCGCTAGAGTGCCCAACTGAATGATGGCAACTAACAATAGGGGTTGCGCTCGTTGCGGGACTTAACCCAACATCTCACGACACGAGCTGACGACAACCATGCACCACCTGTCACCGATGTACCGAAGTAACTTTCTATCTCTAGAAATAGCATCGGGATGTCAAGACCTGGTAAGGTTCTTCGCGTTGCTTCGAATTAAACCACATGCTCCACCGCTTGTGCGGGCCCCCGTCAATTCCTTTGAGTTTCAACCTTGCGGTCGTACTCCCCAGGCGGAGTGCTTAATGCGTTAGCTGCGGCACTGAATCCCGGAAAGGATCCAACACCTAGCACTCATCGTTTACGGCGTGGACTACCAGGGTATCTAATCCTGTTCGCTCCCCACGCTTTCGAGCCTCAGCGTCAGTTACAGACCAGAGAGCCGCTTTCGCCACCGGTGTTCCTCCATATATCTACGCATTTCACCGCTACACATGGAATTCCACTCTCCCCTTCTGCACTCAAGTTTGACAGTTTCCAAAGCGAACTATGGTTGAGCCACAGCCTTTAACTTCAGACTTATCAAACCGCCTGCGCTCGCTTTACGCCCAATAAATCCGGACAACGCTCGGGACCTACGTATTACCGCGGCTGCTGGCACGTAGTTAGCCGTCCCTTTCTGGTAAGCTACCGTCACAGTGTGAACTTTCCACTCTCACACCCGTTCTTGACTTACAACAGAGCTTTACGATCCGAAAACCTTCTTCACTCACGCGGCGTTGCTCGGTCAGGGTTGCCCCCATTGCCGAAGATTCCCTACTGCTGCCTCCCGTAGGAGTCTGGGCCGTGTCTCAGTCCCAGTGTGGCCGATCACCCTCTCAGGTCGGCTATGTATCGTCGCCTAGGTGAGCCATTACCTCACCTACTAGCTAATACAACGCAGGTCCATCTTGTAGTGGAACAATTGCCCCTTTCAAATAAATGACATGTGTCATCCATTGTTATGCGGTATTAGCTATCGTTTCCAATAGTTATCCCCCGCTACAAGGCAGGTTACCTACGCGTTACTCACCCGTTCGCAACTCATCCAAGAAGAGCAAGCTCCTCTCTTCAGCGTTCTACTTGCATGTATTAGGCACGCCGCCAGCGTTCGTCCTGAGCCAGGATCAAACTCTCATTAATACTTTAATAATTGTTCGAGCGTTAACTCATTACCGTCGTCTGACGATTTATTCTTGTAAATTGACAGGTTATAATTCTTCTATCATAACCCTGCACTTGGTTTCTTATTCAGTTCTCAAAGGTCTTTGCCTCTCTTGAGACAACTTCTATATTCTAGCAAAGACAGAATATCTTGTCAACACTTTTTTTGAAGTTTTTTCTTTTCTTCGTGCTGGCCGTCTCTCATGAAACAGCTTATTTATAATATCATCCCTTCTTAAACTTGTCAATAGCTTTTTTTAAAGTTTTGGAACCTTTACGAGTTAGAGACAAATCGCTTAAGACAACTTTTATATCTTAGCACCCTTTTGGATAGCTGTCAAGAGGCTTATCACAAATCTGTTGTCATTTGTTTGATTGAACTCTTTTGAACGCTTGATATAATAGCCAACCAATTACAGTGCCTAAACCATTCTGACAAAAATTAGGAACCAACTCTGCGATTGAAGCTCCTGTTCCGTACATAAACACCGAAGAAAGGGCGTAGCCACTAACCCATTACAACAGTGGCTAGTAGTAGACCTAGGGGACGGTAGCCACCTTTTAGCCCTGCAAAATAGCCTTGTGCACCATGAATAAATAGACTTATGAACATCCATTGAGGAGCAGATGATAAGAGATCAATCAAAAAAGCAGATAAACCTCCTACAATAGCTCCCTCTTTCTTACCAAGGTAGAAGACTGTGAAGTAAATCCCTGCATCTACCAAAGTCAATAGTCCTGTTGGAGTTGGAATTTTCGCTACAAACCCAAAGGTTACTGATAAAGCCGTTAGAATGGCTAATAACGTCAGTTTTTTATTCTCTTATTTTGCATATTGAACGACTCCATATTCATTCGACTGTTTAATTGATTCAAAAACAAAGACCTTAGCATTGGCTACAGCTTCCGTTTCTGAAAATCCTTTGACTAATTCACTGGCTATGCTGGAAGCAAATGTACATCCTGCCCCTGTATTATTTTTATCTAGAACAGGTTTCTCAAATATTTTATATTCTTTCCCATTGTATAGAACATCTAACGCTTTATTACCATCTAGACGGTTGCCACCTTTTACGACGACAGTCTTAGCTCCCAATTCTTTTAAGCAACTAGCTGCAAGCTTCATATCATCAATAGTATGTATTTTTTTGTCAATAAGAAGTTCTACTTCTGGGAGATTTGGAGTAATGACTGTAACATAGGGGAAGAATTTAACCAATTCATCACGTAGCTGTGAAACCTCAACGTCATGTGTCTCCTTGCAAACTAGAACGGGATCCAATACAATTGGAATTTCTGGACATTTTTTAACAAAGTCTAAGGTTAATTCCGCAATTTCAACATTAGGTAATAAACCAATTTTTATTGCTGAGAAAGGAACATCTTTTAGTGAGTCAAGTTGTTGTTTAAATACCTTACTATCGATTGGAATAACCTCAAAACCATTCTCAGTCATAGCCGTTAGACAGGTAATAGCTACAAAACCATTTTGTTTATTAGTTGTAAATGTCGCTAAATCCGCATGAAGCCCGCCACCACTAAAAATATCATTCCCTGAAATCGCTAATACCAATTCATCACTCATATCGTATCTCCTTCAAATATAAACCATTACCTGCTACGGTTGGTCCCGCAAGATTGCGGTCACGACTTTCCAACACGGTCTTCGCTTGTGAAACTGGCATGCGTCCATTTCCAATTTTCAATAATGTTCCAACCATATTTCTAACTTGCTTATAAAGAAAGCCATTCCCAGAAAAAGCAAAGACATAAAACCCAGTTTTCTCATCGATAGATACACTTGCCTGGGTAATTGTACGCACTTTATTTTCTACAGATGTCCCTGAAGCTGTGAATCCTGTAAAATCATGTGTGCCGACCAATTCCATAGCAGCCTCTTGCATAAGAGCTAGACTTAGAGGGTAGGGATAGTGGATAGCATAATTACGCATCATGGGGTTCTTAGGTCGCCCTGCATCTACTAGGAATTCATAGGTTTTAATATGTTTACTATAACGTGCATGGAATTCCTCCGATACAAGCTCGATACTAACAATGTCAATATCATCTGGACACTGTGTATCTAAACCAAAACGCAGCTTCTCTGGATCCCTCTCCTGAGGTAAATCAAAGTGGATAACCTGTCCATAAGCATGAACACCAGCATCTGTTCGGCCTGCCCCGTGTACAGTTACAGGAATACCACTATTTAGCCGCAAAAGAGTCTTTTCGATCTCTTCTTGAATAGAACGAGCATTTGGTTGCCTTTGAAAACCTGAAAAAAGTGTCCCATCATAAGAAATTGTCGCTTTATATCTAACCATAAAATTATCATATCAGATTTTTTTAAGGATAAAAAGTATGTCAATCATCAACTGACCCCATACAGCTTCCAAAATAAAGAAAAAGACGCTTTTAGCGTCCTTTCTTTATAAATCCTCCAAAACATCTTTTACTTTGTTAAAAAATCCTTTTTTCTGTGGTGCAACCTTTTCATCACCACTTGCTTTTGCGAATGCAAGGAGAGCTTCTTTTTGAGCATCATTCAGCTTCGTAGGAGTTACAATCTTGACAGTAACTAGTTGATCCCCTTGTGAACCTCCACGAAGACGTGGCGCTCCCTTTCCTTTTAGACGGAAAGTTTTACCTGTTTGAGTACCCGCTGGAATAACCATCTCAACATTACCGTGAACGGTAGGTACTTCAACAGTATCACCAAGAGCTGCTTGGACAAAAGAAATGTTAAGTGTATAGTAAATTGTCGATCCATCACGAGTAAATTTATCGCTTGGATTAACATTGATGACTACAAAGAGGTCTCCATAAGGACCACCGTTGAAACCAGCTTCACCTTGGCCTGCAAGACGGATTTGTTGACCTGTTTCAACACCCGCTGGAATCTTGACAGATACTGTATGGCTTTGTTTTTCACGACCTGTTCCACGACAAGTTTGACAAGGATCCTTGATTTCTTGACCTGTTCCGTGACAGACGTCACAGGTTACTTGACGACGCATCATACCAAGTGGTGTTTGTGTATCAACATTGATAACCCCATGACCATGACAGCGACCACAGGTTACAGGACTTGTTCCAGGTTTAGCACCAGATCCTGAACATGTCTTACATGTCACTTCACGATTGTAGTGAATTTCTTTTTCAGCACCAAAAACAGCCTCTTCGAAACTTAGGTTGACACGATACTGAAGGTCGTCTCCTTGACGAGGAGCATTTGGATTGCGAGTAGCACCGCCACCAAAGAAGCTCGAGAAGATATCCTCAAAACCTCCGAAGCCTGCACCACCATCAAAGCCACCAAAGCTACCTTGGCCACCAAAGCTACCCTGGCCACCAAAGCCGTTCGCACCGTCTGGTCCGTATTGGTCATAGGCTGCACGTTTTTGGGCATCACTTAGAGTTTCATAGGCCTCTAGAATTTCTTTATATTTTTCTTCCGCACCTGGTTCTTTATTGATATCTGGGTGGTATTTTTTAGATAGCTTACGATAGGCACGTTTAATTTCGTCTTGAGAGGCATCCTTAGATAACCCAAGACGATCGTAATATTCGGTATTGTTCATAATTTAAGATACAAAGGGCATCTAATGGAGAAAGCCAAAGTAATAGTTTCGAAGATGGACTACTGGTCCCTCAAAACCATCTATCTTTTTGGCTTGTTCCATAGCCCGTGTTCAACGACGAACACTCTTTGATCCTTTCTATTTTATTTGTTACGAAACGAAGTAAAATATACATTATATTCACTTCACTTATTTTAGCGAAAAACAGAGGCTGGTTTGCAACCTCTGGATTTCTTCTTATGCTTTGTTTTTGAACTCGTAAGGTTGAATTGAGCACACCTTAACTTCTGTGTGAAAAAGAGACGTAGCAGTTTTCGCTTTAGCGAACTACATATAAGGCTACCTTTAGGTGCAATTCTTTCTAGAAACTAAAGCTTCTTCGCCTGATTTCCTATTTTCACTGTGAGATTTTAACAGTCTTTACATCTTACTTTTCAGTAAACTCTCCGTCTACGACATCGTCGCCTGAGTTATCTGTTGCTTGTGCGCCTTCTGCTCCTGCTTGAGCTTGTTGTGCCGCTGCTGCTTGTTCGTAGAGTTTAACTGCCAAAGCTTGGGCTTTTTCGTTAAGAGCTTCCAATTTAGCCTTCATGTCATCAAGATTACCTGATTCTTGAGCTTTCTTAAGCTCATCAAGTGCTGTTTGGGCAGCATCACGTTCTGTATCAAAGCCTTTACCTTCTGTTTCTTTAATTGTTTTTTCAGTGGCAAAGATAGCTTGGTCGACTTCGTTACGAAGTTCTACTTCTGCTTTACGTTTTGCATCTGCTTCAGCATTTGCTTCAGCATCTTTCATCATTCTTTCAATTTCTTCATCAGTCAAACCTGAGTTAGATTGGATGACAATTGTTTGTTCTTTTTGAGTTCCAAGATCTTTCGCTTTAACAGATACGATACCGTTCTTATCAATGTCAAATGTTACTTCGATTTGTGGGACACCACGAGGTGCAGCTGGGATATCAGTCAATTGGAAACGTCCAAGAGTCTTGTTATCTGCTGCCATTGGGCGTTCACCTTGAAGAACGTGAATATCAACGGCTGGTTGATTATCTGCTGCAGTTGAGAAAACTTGTGATTTAGATGTTGGAATTGTTGTGTTACGTTCGATGAGTTTTGTGAAGACGCCACCCATTGTTTCGATACCAAGTGACAATGGTGTTACGTCAAGAAGGACAACGTCTTTCACATCACCAGAGATCACACCACCTTGGATAGCAGCACCCATAGCAACTACTTCATCAGGGTTTACTGATTTGTTTGGTTCTTTACCAGTTTCAGCCTTAACTGCTTCTACAACAGCTGGGATACGAGTTGAACCACCAACAAGGATGACTTCATCAATGTCTGACAAGCTTAAACCTGCATCTGAAAGGGCTTGACGAACTGGAGTTTTAGTACGTTCTACAAGGTCACGAGTCAAATCATCAAATTTGGCACGAGTCAAAGTCATTTCCAAGTGAAGAGGTCCAGCTTCACCAGCCGTGATGAACGGCAAGCTGATTTGTGTTGAAGTTACACCTGAAAGGTCTTTCTTAGCTTTTTCTGCTGCGTCTTTCAAACGTTGAAGAGCCATCTTGTCTGTTGACAAGTCGATGCCGTTTTCTTTCTTGAATTCTTCAACCATGTAATCGATAATTTTTTGGTCAAAGTCATCACCACCAAGTTTGTTGTCCCCTGCAGTAGCCAATACATCAAAGACACCATCACCGAGTTCAAGGATAGATACGTCGAATGTACCACCACCAAGGTCAAATACCAAGATTTTTTCTTCTTTGTCAGTCTTGTCCAAACCATAAGCAAGCGCTGCTGCAGTTGGTTCGTTGACGATACGTTCTACTTCAAGACCAGCGATTTTACCAGCATCTTTAGTTGCTTGACGTTGAGCATCGTTAAAGTAAGCTGGAACTGTGATGACAGCCTTGGTTACTTTTTCACCGAGGTATTCTTCAGCATAACTTTTCAAGTACTGAAGGATCATTGCTGAGATTTCTTGTGGAGTGTATTCTTTGCCGTTAGCAGAAACTTTTTCAGAAGTACCCATCTTAGATTTGATAGAGATTACTGTATCTGGGTTTGTGACTGCTTGACGTTTTGCAGCATCACCAACGATGATTTCACCATTTTTGAATGAAACTACAGATGGAGTTGTACGATTTCCTTCTGGGTTAGCGATGATTTTTGGTTCAGTTCCTTCAAGAACTGCAACTGCTGAGTTTGTTGTACCTAAGTCAATACCAATAATTTTAGACATATGTTTTATCTCCTTAAGCTTTTTCTAAGCTTTTTCTTCTTTTCTGATATTTCTTTTTGCAAACCTTCGGCTTGCCTCTTATCTTTTCTCTCATAGTTTATTGTCGTTTCGGACAAGGTTTTTTTAGTTCTCTTTGTATACTACTACCATGGCTGGGCGTAGGATGCGGTCATGGAGTTTGTAGCCTTTTTGGAAGACTTGTGCGATGGTATCCGCCGGATGCTCATCATCTGCAGGCATGGTTTGAATAGCCATATGAAAGTTGTGATTGAACTCACCGTCTGCTGCGATTTCTTCGATTCCTTCCTCTTTAAGAGCATTTATCAAACTTTCCTGTATCATTTCCAAACCTTTTTTAACATCATCAGTCAATCCTTCAACAGCAAGAGCACGTTCAATGTTATCAAGTGATGGCAAGATTGCTTTTGCTAAATCTTGGCTACGATACTTTTGTAATTGTTGACGTTCTTCTTTAGCACGGCGTTGAATATTTTGCATCTCTGCATGGACACGAAGGTATTTATTTTCAAACTCCTCCGCACGCGCTTGAGCTTCTTCAAGCTCAGAAGTTTCCTTTGTTTCTTCTACAACTTCTTCAGTTGTCTCGGTAGCTTCCTTTGTTCCTTCTACAACTTCTTCAGTTGTCTCGGTAGCTTCCTCTTCTTTTACTTCTTCTTCTTTAATATCTTCAGTCAAGGCATTCACCTCTTTCTATATTTTTTAAAACGTTACGGCTTAAGAAAACTTCGTAATGGTTACTATTGAGATAACGGTAATAATCCGTTAATTTCATAACCAGAACTCGACTGATAACGTTGACTAAACTAACCATGCGACGATAATCCATTTCAATGGGTCCAATCACATGCATGAGTGCCGTCCCACGATAGGGGATCAAGAATTTATGACTCATAACCGTGACATTTTCAAGAGCTTCTTCAGTTGATTCTGCGACCGAAATTTTGGTCACTTCATCATCGGAGATAGCTGATCGAAGCGCAAGAGCCACATGTTGTGGATTATCCAAAAATTGATAAGTTTTCAAATCAGCATAGGCCAGTGATGCAACCTTACCTTCTATAAAAATCAGTTCCTTGAAGAGGTGTGAAAAGATATAATCAAACAAATCTAAAACATTATCTGTTATCTTAAAATACTTTTGCACAATCTGAGGAGTCTCTGTTCTCAATCGGTAATGGATATCTAAGACAGTATTTCCTAAAAACCGTCCCTGAACAAGCTTATGAAAAATTTCCAAATCGCTTGACAAGAAATTCTTTGGAATGGCAAACTGAACTGTCACCGGCTTAGATTCATCTAGAGTCAGAACTGCCAACGCATCGTGATTAGACAGCTGAACAATCTCAAATCCTGTCAGACGCTGTTTGGTCGGTTCCACATCTTGAATCACTGCTGTGCATCCTGTCATTTCTGCCAGCAGCTTTGCCGCCGCATCCAAGATATCTTCAAGTTTAAAGGCTTCAAAGTCGAAGGCCTTGACGACTTGGTAAACATCTTGTTCATCAATCGTATCAAGATTCAAAGAATTAGCAACAAAATACTGGAAACCCGCTCGGCTTGGCATGCGTCCACTAGAGATATGAGCTTTCTCAAGATAACCCATCTTTTCTAACTTAGCCATGTCATTACGAATGGTCGCTGAACTTGAATCAATCGAGTCTTGTAATGCTTTAGAACAAACTGGTTCATGTGTGCGAGTGAACATCTCAACTATCAAATTCAAAATAGCGTTTTGCCTTTGCGTAATCACGATGTCACCTCATTTCTATTTATTAGCACTCTCGTACAACGACTGCTAACTTATGATTCTATTATACACCTAAACTTAAACATGTCAACCCAAAAAAAACAAAAAAATTAGCACTCTTTTTGAAAGAGTGCTAAAAATACATCTAGAGACCTAGAAACATTAAAAAACATCCTTAGGGGTGTTCTAATATCAGCGATCATATTTTACCAAATTATAGGTCTCAATAATAGAAATAAGATGTTTAGTGTAATCAGGATCACTATTAAAACCTGCAGCTTGTAGCTTTTCTGCCGCAACTTTATAACTCGTAGTTCCTGCCACCTCTTTATAGGTTGATTCTCCCCATCTACCTTGGCGTAGTTCTTCTAGATAAGATGACATAGAACTTGACCAGTCTCTAAAAACTGCAAAATCTACTTTTTGATATTGCCATTTGCCTTTACTGTAAACATTATCCTTTAGATAGATATGTTCTTGTCCTGGCCGAGCAGGGAGACTGTAGATATTATGGTATTTAACAGATAAGAGACTACTACCATAGTTCGACTCATATGCGGCTTGGCTAAGGAGAATCTATGCAAGGACACCATAGTTTTTAGACATTTTTTGTGCTGTTGGCGCTAAGTTTTCAATAAACCCTTTCTGCGTATAGGAAACCTTTACCGTACGAGCATTATCAACTGTAGATGCATGAAGAATCAGCGGTAAGAGAATCCCTAAAGCGAAAACAGCAACTAAGATTATAAAGGCTTTTAGTTTAAAACGTCGTCTCACTTAGTTTTCTCCTTTAATAGTACCAAATATTCTTCCAAAGTAAGATTATGTTCAGTCATGTACTCTGCTGATTCTTTACCAACGTAGCGGAAATGCCAATCCTCATACCCCACACCTGTTGACGATGTCTTACCATCTGGGAAACGAAGAACAAAGCCATACTTTGGCGCTATTTTTTTGACCTTAGCCACAGTAGCTGGATCTGCTTCATCTAAGCTGTCTACAGTACTCATGTCAATCGCAAGACCTGTCTGATGCTCACTAGCACCCGGTGGTTGTGAATAAGTCTGAACCTTCTTCTCTGCCTGGGACTCTGTCAAAGTCGGATCATCAGCCATTTCCTGCTGAACATAACTGTTATAAAGTTCTGTCTGATAGGCAACACTACGATAACCCGAAATCAAATGATAACTTGGATTAATTTCTTGAGCTGCTGCTAAAAATTCTTCAACATTTTTCGCAATTCTCGCATCTACAGAAACACCATATACGTTAGCAAGCTCAGGATTAAGCTCTTTAGACTTATTATCTCGATTTACCAAAAGCAATTTCCAGTCTTTAGGCGATACATCAGGTAGTCCTTTTGTATCCTTGCTTTGAGTCGAATAGGTAATTTGCTTACTATTTTTTGTTACTGACGATCCATTGGTTTGTTGGACCGTACGACTGACACCAAATACTGAATAAAGTCCTGCTGTAACTAAAAGAATTGCAGTCAAGACGCCACTGATAACCAAAAACCAATTGGTTTGCTTTTTCGCCTGACGGCGACTCGGATAGCTATTTTTTACCATTGTCTTTTTCTATTATCTCTCGTCCAACCTGACGATAAGTCATATCGCCAAGTGTTTCCAATGTGAATCTACCATTTTCATAAGCAACAACAGTAACCGAACCGTTGTCCAATGAAGGATGCTCGAAGGAATAGTTTCCAAACCCGTCTCACGTAAAATGATGTCCATGGTCTGAATAGTTCGACCTGAATCACTAGAATAAGCAGATTTGAACGGGATACCTGCCGCTTTCAGACCTACCCCCAGTTCACGAATTCCTTCTTCACCGAACGGGGTCAAAGGGCTATCAGACCAACCTTGAACACGACCAATAGTATTAAACATAGTCTTGCCGTGTCTCGCAATATATAACTTAACCTTACTCATGACCCCTCCTTCTTTCCGTCATTTTGAACTCATTATAACACAAATCCACCTTGACTATCTAGCTAGCGAAATCATCAGAAAATGCTTTACCAATCCGGTAAAGCACTTATCATCCGTTTAGTTTTTAAAGCTGTGAACAGGGGCTGGGATTTGGCCACCACGCGCAATGAAGTCCGCCGATGAAGCTTTGTTTACCTTCATTACTGGTGCATAACCAAGAAGACCTCCAAGTTCCAACATGTCCCCTTCCTTACCATAAGGAATAATACGAACAGCTGTTGTTTTCTGATTAATGACACCAATAGCCGCTTCATCGGCAATCATGGCCGCAATTGTTGTATCTGGCGTATCAGCAGGAATGGCAATCATGTCTAGACCAACAGAACAGATAGCCGTCATGGCTTCCAATTTTTCAAGGTTGATATGCCCAGATTGAACTGCTGCAATCATTCCTTCATCTTCAGAAACTGGGATAAAGGCACCTGACAAACCACCGACCTGGTTACATGCCATGATACCACCTTTTTTAACTTGGTCATTAAGAAGAGCTAGAGCCGCAGTAGTACCATGCGTACCAACAACTTCAAGCCCCATGGCTTCAAGTACACGAGCTACCGAATCACCTACTGCTGGAGTTGGTGCAAGAGACAAGTCTACAATACCAAACTCGACACCTAGACGTTCGCTAGCCATTTGACCAACCAACTGCCCTACACGTGTGATTTTAAAGGCAGTTTTCTTAACTGTTTCAGCTAAAACATCAAAACTTTCACCTGAAACCTTCTCAACAGCACGTTGCACAACACCAGGACCTGAAACCCCAACATTGATTACAACGTCAGCCTCACCAACACCGTGGAAGGCACTTGCCATAAATGGATTATCTTCAACCGCATTAGCAAAGACAACCAATTTACCTGGACCCATTGGATCTGCCTCAGAAGCCTCTTTAATGATACGTCCCATATCACGTACCGCTGTCATGTTAATACCAGTTTTTGTTGAACCAATATTAACAGATGAGCAGACAAAATCAGTCTCAGCAAGCGCACGTGGGATAGAATCAATAAGAATCTCATCACCTTTTTGGTAGCCCTTTTGAACTAATGCAGAGAAACCACCAATAAAGTTAATGCCAATTTCCTTAGCTGCACGGTCTAGTGCCCTAGCAAACGGTACATAACCTGTCGCATCTGTCGCCGCACCGATAATTGAAATCGGAGTAACAGAAACACGTTTATTAACAATCGGAATACCAAGTTCAGCCGCAATTTCGTCACCAACAGCTACCAAGTTCTTAGCCTTAGAAACAATCTTGTTGTATACCTTTTCTGCTGCCTTATCAATATCTGAATCGATACAGTCTAGAAGTGAAATTCCCATGGTGATAGTACGAACATCAAAGTTCTGCTCCTCAATCATAGCAATGGTTTCTGTAACCTGTTTAATATCCATTTTCAACTACCCCTATCTTATAAGTTGTGCATAGCATCAAAAATCGCTGAGCTTTGGATATTGATTTTGACGTTTAATGATTCACCAAAAGCTTCTAATTCAGCACGTAGGTGTGTAAAATCTTTCTTATCTTCCGATGATACAACCGCCATCATGGTAAAGAATTCATCAAGGATTGTTTGAGTGATATCATCAATATTCAAACCAAGTTCTGCGATCTTAGTCGCAACACCTGCAACAATACCCGCTTTATCCTTACCTACAACTGTAATAATCGCTTTCATGAGAAGCCTCCATCATTTTATTTTATATAATTTTAGCATATTTTGATTAAAAACGCTATTTTTTATAGAAATTACACCTTTTTTATTGAAAAAAACGAATGTTTCTACAACATTTAACCAGTATCGTTTATAAAATTCAGTCTCTATCAATCCAACAACTTGTGGATAAACTTGTTAACAAGTAAAACAATACAATTCTAATAAAACCTTGAAAAATCAAGGTTTAACACTGAGAACAGACTTATCCACACCTGTGGATAAGTCTGTTGGTAACTTGTCGATAAAGAAAAATATCGCCAAATTTTAGCGATATCTTAGCTTTATTTCCATTTTAGATTAACATGAGCATTCATTTCTTTATAGGCAGTATCTATACGCTCTTTAGTTTCTTCATCTAGTTTATTTCTGTATTTTCTACCTTTAATGAAATCCTCTAAAATATAGGTTTGATAAGTATATAAAGGATATCCCTCTGGCGAAATTGTTCCCTTAGGTGTGCGGTTAACCCAGGTTGGATGCGCTTGAGCTGTCTTAATCGTGGTTTGACAATTCTTTTTCTCAAGAGTGACATCCATTAAGACGCCCCTCTCTGTCCATGCTGCATTATCCACACCATCCATAGTCTCTATGCGCTGGTTAGAGATAAAATTCCCCATTGAGTAAATAATGAGTTTTTACTGTCCATCCTTTTTAACCACTTCAGACGGCTCAACCACATGAGGATGGCCCCCAAAGATAATATCAGCACCCCAATCAATCATCTTATGGTAAAGCTTTACCTGTTCATCTGTCGGTTCCAAACGATATTCCACGCCCATCTGTGGCATAATAACCGTAACGTCAGCCTCTTTTTCAGCACGCTCAATCTCTACTTTCATCCGTTTTTCATCAAGATTCGACAAATGATGCGCAATCTCTTTTTCGGTCAGATTTGACTCCAAGCCATTGAAACCATAGGCATAAGAAAGTATTGCCACCTTGATGCCATTAACATTCTTGATAAACAGAGGCGCCTTATCACGCACAGGATTTTCATAAACACCAACAGGGTCAATGCCCACCTCTTTAAATGCATCGGCTGTTGTAAAAGCTCCCTCTAAACCAGAGTCCAAAATATGATTATGGGCCAAATCCATAACATCATAGCCGGCATCACTAATAACTGCCGTCACTGATTGAGGAGCATTAAACAGAGGGTAGCCTGACAAAGGATAATCAGGATTGATAGTTCCCTCAAAATCACCCAAGACCAAATCAGCCTGCTTTAACATGGCTTCACATATGTAAAATTTTCAGTAAAATCATAACTACCATCTGCCTGCAAGGCACTCATATAGAGACCGTCATGATAAAGCAAGTCCCCATTAGCCATGATACGTGCTGTCTGTACTTGATTTGAAACACTCTTTTGCTGCTCATTTTTACTATGAATAATCAAAATTTCAAGAAAAAGCAAACCTACGACAAGAGCAATCAACCTCATCAAAATCTTATTAGTCATCGTATTGTCATGCTTTTTAGCTTGGCTCCGTTCCATCATATCTCCTTTTTCATACTCCTAGTGTAACAAAAAAATGTTATCCATAGATGATAAAAAAGATTAATAAACGGTTACATCGGTTCTGTTGCAAAGTTTTAAATCTACTATCAAATAAGGTAGAATAATAGAAAAAGATAGCAGGAGGAATGACGATAAATCATTTTAAAGGAAAGCAATTTCAGCAGGATGTGATTATTGTAACCGTGGGCTACTATCTTCGTTATAACCTTAGCTATCGTGAAGTTCAAGAAATCTTATATGATCGTGGCATTAACGTTTCTCATACGACGATTTATCGTTGGGTGCAAGAATATGGCAAACTACTCTATCAAATTTGGAAAAAGAAAAATAAAAAATCCTTTTATTCATGGAAAATGGATGAAATATACATCAAAATTAAAGGAAAATGGCATTATTTGTATCGAGCCATCGATGCAGATGGTTTAACCTTGGATATTTGGTTACGTAAAAAACGGGACACACAAACAGCCTATGCTTTTCTTGAGCGGTTAGTTAAGCAGTTTGATGAACCGAAGGTTGTAGTCACAGATAAAGCCCCCTCTATTACAAGTGCCTTTAAGAAACTAAGAGAATACGGGGCTTTTATCAAGGGACAGAACATTGTACCATTAAATACCTGAATAATTTGATTGAACAAGACCATCGTCCAGTAAAGAGACACAATAAATTCTATCGAAGTTTACGCACTGCCTCTACCACGATTAAAGGCATGGAAGCCATCCGAGGATTATATAAGAAAACTCGAAAAGAAGGCACTCTCTTCGGGTTTTCGGTCTGTACTGAAATCAAGGTATTATTGGGAATCCCAGCTTAAATCATAGATACCGTAAGGGATTTTATTCTTTATTTAAAACTTTGCAACAGAACCGCATTTGACTCTAATCCAGAAAATGCCAATAATTTTAACGATGAAGTAGCCGTTGTTGGACTCACAAAGCAGACCATCATTGGCAATAAAAATGAAACCTTAAAAGTCCAAGATGACAAAGCGCAAAAATTTGCGAGTGGTTCTCTCAACACGTCAACAGATGGTGGCGTCTACTTCACCGATACCTCTGGCTCTAGGAAAGGGCGTGCTGAAACCATGCAAAAACTCGATACCTATATCGATGAGCATGGAGGTACACCAAAAGCCCCTGAACAGACGAAAGGAAAAACCAGAGACGGAGGCGGTGTCACAACAGGGGATGTCCCACAAGGCTATAGCCTCACCAAAGAAATCAATACCTCAAGCCACACAGGACTGTCTTATCCTTGGGGACAATGTACCTGGTTTGTCTATAACCGAGGAAAAGAAGTCGGTGTTAGCTTCGGAAAGTATATGGGAAATGGTGGCCAATGGATGAATGCCCCAGGGTATCAGACAACTCATACCCCAACCGAACACTCCGCTCTATCTTTTAGCCCAGGGCAAGCTGGAGCAGATCCAACTTATGGCCACATCGCCTTTGTGGAACAAGTCAAATCAGATGGCTCCATCCTCATCTCTGAATCAAATATCAAAGGACTAGGAGTCGTTAGCTACCGCACTTTTGATGCAGAAACAGCAAAACAAATTACTTATGTCATTGGACACTGATGATGGTTTTAATAATATTAATTTTTAGTATTATTAATTTAGATACGTTTAAAATCAATACTAAATGTTATAATTAATACAAAAATGACTAGGTGATCTAATGAACGAAGTTGCTAAATCAGAAAAGCAAAAAGAAGAATCAATCAAAAAAACTTACAATCTTTTGATTTATTTAAAAATGAGACAGATATCAAAACAACAGATATCTTTGAAATAAGTAGTCCTTTTGAACAAGCTCTCCCCAACATGATTAAAGAAAGTTTCCCATTTGATATCTTAAACTTATTTGATACTAAAGGAACCCCTCCATTCAACTTTTCAAACCAATATCTTAATCCTAACACTAAAATACTAGATTTCAATAATGCTACTCTATATGAGGTTGACTTTGACAGTCTATCTCCTGACACCAAAGCGAAACTTCAAGAGGGCGCTTATAAAATTGGGGAATCTAGAAAAGTAGAAGGAAATCTTAGGGCTGTAATTGTAGACACAACCGATCAGAAGAATCGTGTTGAAGATTTGACATTAAGGAAAATGACTAATAACAACGAAAATCAAGTTCCTAGTGATCTAATCGCTCAAGCTCAACTTAAACAAATCTATAACTTACTGTTAGATATCAAAGAAAATCAAGATTATCAGATTAGATGGGAAAGAAATAATAGTATACTAGCTCCATTTTATTCAGCTCGTACAAAAGTTATAGAAGCCAACAATAGCAAAGATTTCAGAGAAAAAGTTAAGTCACTAAAGGATGCAAATACATTATTTGAAGAATCAGTAAGTGCTATTAAATCTGATATAATTTCAAATAGAGATGAAATTATTAAGAAAATCAGCCAACCAACATACCGTCAAGCCTCTTTACAAACACATGCTGATTTTTTACTTCAAGACATAGAAATTATGACTAAAATTGTTGGTATGCAAATTTATATCGATTTAACACTAAATAATGAGGGGATAGCCCATGATCGGCTACTATCTTTTCAAGGTTCGATGGAATTAGTTTCTAAACAAAATATTCCATACAAAACAAATTATTTGAAAGAACTAGCAAAAAAACTTCTTTATGTAAAAGAATTAAAATGGATAAAGAATAATAGTATCCCAAAAGTAAGTTTGTTAGAATTAATTCATAATCATTACAGCTACTCAAAAAACAATAGGGACTTATTTATTAATATTAATACTAAATTAATTGAATTCCACCAAGATAGTAACGTTAACTTAAGCAATACCGAAACAGCAAAAATCGAAACGGAGAAAAAAATGACACTAAAAACGAAGAAGTGTAAAACTTGTAAAAAAACAATCTCATCACCTAAAACAATACCAATTTGTGATGCATGTCGTAATAAGGGCAAACAATTGACAGTGGTCGGGGTCGCTTTGCTAGTTTTTTTCAACAAAATAATAAATAAGAAGAATTAATCTTTTTAACAGCAGGAGAGTATTTTACTCTTCTTTTTTATTTTTAAGAGGAGAATAATATATGCTAGTACAATTGCCAGAAGAACAAACTCAAGAAATTCAGCAAATGATTGCAACACTAATAAAGAATGAAATTCATCATTTTAAAGAGGATATTGGGGCTGACAGCACTTTTCTAAACAAAAAACAGACTTACAACTACCTAGGTATCTCTAATAATACACTTGATATTGGGATTGCAATGGGATTACCCTATATCCGAATCGGAAAATCTATTAGTTTCAACAAGAAAAGTATCAATCAATGGATGACAAGATTAGAAATCAGCGCATAAGGAGGTAAATATGTCTATTAAGAAAACAAAAAATGGAACATATCAATTACGACTTTACATTCCAGAAGATGTTCAAGCAAAATTGGGTTTAGGTAAACTTTTTGAAAGAAAATATAAAACCAGACGAGAAGCCAAAGAAGTAGAATTAAAACTTTCTATCGACATTAAAAATGCTAAGTCTGGAAAAAGCCATATAAACATAAAAAATAAAGGAGAAATCATATTCAAAAAATTTTATGAAGATATTTGGCTCGAACCATACAAAGCAGGTCAAACCACAACAACAATAAAACCACCCACAAAAGCAACAGTTTTCCAAACAGAAAATATATTCAGGCTACACATTTTACCCATTCTGGGTAAATATTCTATCGAATACCCAAATAATAATAAACAACTTATTCTTTCATTACTTACTCCCAAAGCAAATAGCTATGCTAATTTCAAAGTAATTAGGAGCCATGTTAATTCTGTTTTCGATTGGGCTGAGGAACTAGAATATATTCCATCAAATAAACTCCGCAAAACAATTACTAGAATTAAAGCTAATAAAAAGATTCTCCTTAAAGAAAGCAAACGAGAGGAAGATTTATCTCTCGATAAAGAAGAGCTGAAATTATGGTTACAAGCTTTTGACATAGACTTAGAGAAAGGACTTATTGATTTAAAAGACTACACTCTCTTTTATACGACATTCTTTTTATCCGATAGAAAATCAGAAAGTTATGCTCTTCAATGGAAACACATCAATTTCTCTACTGGAGAAACACTGATAGAACAAGCTTTAGATCGTTTCGGAAATATAAAACCCACCAAAGGTCGTAAGAAGACCCTTTTTAAAACACCTATTGAATTAATTGAGCTATTAGCTAATTGGAAAGCAAGACAACAAGAGGAGTTAAAATTATTTGGATTGCGTCAAACTCAAAAGCAGTTTGTATTCACCTATAATGATCGTTCAAACAACATTAATTTACCTCTTCACGTGGATTATCTAAATTATAGAATGAAGTCAGTCAGACGGAGACATCCAGAACTTGCACCAGCATCACCACACAAACTAAGACATGCAGGTGTTACTCTTGCCAAACAAGCAGGTTATTCTCTTGAAGCTATTTCAGAAGCTCTAACTCATAGTGATAAGCAAATTACAAAGACTTATGTAAATACAAAAGATATAGTTAATCGGACAGTAGGCGATATTGCATTTCGTAGCTTGAAAAAATAATGGTGGAAAATTGGTGGAAACTTTGGTGGAAACTATCGAATTTTGAATAAAAAAAGACACCCAAGAGATAACTCTTGAATGTCTTGAAACATTGATATAATCGTATTGATTAACGTTTTGAGAATTGTGAAGCTTTACGAGCTTTCTTAAGACCTGGTTTGATATGAGTAATTTTTATTTAGTTTTAAAATGCCTATTTCATAACTTTTCTTGACACATTCATCAGAAAAGTTTTCAATAAATTTATATAGCTTTCATTGAAACATGGAAATAATCGAATACCTTTATACTTTTTAGCACTACTAAGCATATTAATACTATAACCAATCAAACTGAATTAAAAAAACGAGGATAAAAATATGAAAAAAGAAGCCATTTTATCAGAAGATAGAAAATATCGATACATTTTATCGAGAATATGGGACGAAGCAAAACCAACTGTCTTATTTATCGGATTGAATCCATCAACTGCTGATGAAACTACAGACGATCCAACAATCAGGAGATGTATCAACTTCGCCAAGAGTTGGGGATACGGTGGTATCCTCGTGGCAAACCTATTTGCATTTAGATCAACTAATCCCCAAAGATTGTACACTGAACAAGATCCAGTTGGAAGTGCTAATGATTTCTATATCAAAGAATACTCAGATAAATCAAAATTAACTATTGCTTGTTGGGGAAATCATGGTAACTTTATCAATCGCTCAGAGGAAGTTTGCAAGCTAGTAAATTCATTGTATTGCTTAGATATCAATAAAAGTGGTGAACCCAAACATCCTCTCTATGTTAAGCACAATATAACACCAAAACCATACACAAGATGATCTTTCTGAAAAATGCACATATTTTTCGGAAATTAGCTACATCAATTCAGATTATATAATATTAGTATCACAATTAAAATTAATCTTAAGCAATTGAAATCAAATTCTTTTATTAGTTAAAAATTATTGATTAATAGTGAATCAAATTTGTTGTACTGGTCTACCATTTGTAAAGAAAATGGACCATCTTTTCACGTTTATAAAGAAAAACTACACTCATATATACAAGAAAAACTCCCAATAGTTCATAGCCACCTATATCATCACCTGTATCAGGTAGTTTATTTTCATTATAATTATATTTTTCAATTTTATTACTAATATTGTATAACTGATTATTTCTTTTATCTTCTATATTTTTAGTTGTAATTAATTGTTCTGATACCACTTCTCTTACTTGAGCAAACAAACCGTTACCCTTTTGTTCTTTCACACTATCTTTATATACTACTGGTGTCATAAATAAAACATTCAGCCCATCAATATTAACAAGAGACTGTAAAATATGAGCATTAACTAGATCTACTTGTTTGTAAAAATCATATTTACCAATAGCTGCTGCGACTATACCAGTGACTTTAGCAGCAGCTAATGAATTTCCAGATAAATACTGATAACCTCTATTTCCTGCAGCTAAAATCCAATCTGTTAAATAATATCCTTCTGCTAAAAAGTCACTATAGGGCATTGATTTAAAATTTTTTGTCGTTCCTGCCGGTGCATAAATTAATTTATTGCTAAAATTTGAAAAATCAGATCGAGAACCAAATATATCAATTCCTCCAACACTTATAACACTTGGAATAGCGGTAAAAACATCAACCACTTTACCCGGATGTTCAATTTTCTTTTTCGTACTTATGAAATTTATTAAACTATCATTATCATCCAAGTTTAATGACTCATTACCAGCAGCGGCTATAACAACCACATCTCTCTCATATGCATAATCAAGAACCTTTTTAAATAAATTGAATTCATTTAAATCATTAGTTCCATCTTCATAAGAACCAGAAATCATTAGATATTTTCCCAAACTCAAATTAATGATATCATTACCGTCGTCAACAGCATCTTTTATCGCTCTTAGAATCCATTCAGTTTTTGCAGGTCCATCTCCAAAAATTCGATAAATATTAATTTTTGCATACGGATAAATTCCTTGCAAATTACTATCACCAATTATTTGTGACACTACGGCTGTTCCGTGTCCAGTTTTATCAACTACATAAGAAGATTCGCCACTCTCATCGCTATCGCACCCGCTGTAGCCACCACTGGAAACATAGTTTTTTAGTAAAGAAAAACTATTCTTTCTGAAAGGAAAGTTATCAATATTAATCCCAGAATCAATAACTCCAATTTTAACTTCGGAAGACTGATTCTGAATATACTTAAAACTATTTCCAAAATCAGTTTCCATTTGAATATCCCATTGTGCGCTCCAAAATGGTGTAACAAGCTTTGTTTCACTCGAAGAAGGTACGATGGCTCTATTTTTAACTATCTGATTTTCATCATTCAAAAGGTTTGTCTGACTCCCTGAATGTTTATCCAGCACTTCATTTTCAACCACCTGATTCTCATTATTTAAGAGATTTGTCTGACTCTCTAAATGTTTATCCAGCACTTCATTTTCAACCACCTGATTTTCATCATTTAAAGGATTTATCTGACTTTCTACAGAATCGTCTGAAGTTTCATTATTCACTATTCTACTAGATTGTGGAATTTGATTATCGATAATACTTTCTGATGTTAATGATATATCATCTGAAGAAGAAAAATTATCCTTATCAGAATACACTGTATCAGGAGCTGTACTATTTTTAAAATCCTCAGCCCCCACACTTCTTAAGCTTGATTTTCCACCGAAAAGCAACAATAATATTACTATAAGTATTTTGTTTTTTTTTCAATCTAAACATCTTCTTTTATACCTATATATTTTGTTATAAAATTGACAACTTGAAGAGTAAAGACAACAGTACAAATAAACACTTTGATAACGCTATCTGCTAGAAAGAAATATGCAACAAAATAAGAAAGTAAAAATACTACAAAATCAATTTCTGAAATTATCTTTAAACTTTTTTTCATGGTTACCCCTCCTGATAAAAACTCATGGTTAAATATGTAAATTTTTATTAAATATATCTTGAAAATTCTCTGCTTCCTGAACACCGACTTCCTCTAATAACATTTTTTCTTTTTCAGACAAATTGATATTTTTACTATACCAATCTTTATATAATAAAAATATTTTATTCTGCCGCTCTGACACTCTCACTTTCGATAAATCTGTATCCTCTATCAAATCCATAAAATTAATTAATTCATTTTTTATATTTTCTTCTGGCATAGCATGATTAAAAGAAAAATTTCCAAGAACAGTAACACCAAAATAGTTTAAAATTTTATCTAAATACTTACTTACCTCCTTGTTACCATTACTTGATGAAACAGTTATTACAACACCTACTTTACCTGCTAATCGCAGTGAGTGACTCCACACTACAAATAAATCCAAAATTTTTTTCATTGACCCAGATATATTATGTAAGTAAACAGGGCTACAGAAAATAACAACATCTGAATTAAGTATTTCTTCTTCAAAAAATTTTTTTAAACCAACTACATCTTTATTTAAGATATCATCATATGAGTTTCTAAAACTAACAACGTTACCTTTATTTTGTAATTCTTGTGTTAACCACTTCATATAGTAATTTGTTCTTGAAGAACTAAATTCTCCTCCTGATAAAATAAAAAACTTCATGTTCGTTCTCCTTCAACAACTTTAATATTAAGCATCTACCGAATTTTCCTGAGCAATATATAATTTATAATATGCTCCTCTAATATTCATTAACTCATCATGTGTTCCAAATTCAATAATTTTTCCATTATCCAAGAAATATATCATATCTGAATTTTTTATTGTAGTAAGCCTATGAGCAACCATTATTTGTGTATCAAATAATCTGTCTAGAGATTTCATGATTTTATTCTCGGTTAAAAAGTCCAAAGATGATGTCCCCTCATCGCTCATTAACATTGCTCCCTTATATAACATTGCTCTTGCAATAATTATTCTTTGCTTTTGCCCTCCTGATAAGTTATTAGACATGCTAGAAATTTTTGTATTAAGCCCTAAGGGAAGAAGTTTTACATCTTGATAAAGTCTAGAGCACTCTAAACAATTCTTCAGCTCATCTTTATTATATTGCCTACCCAAAACTAAATTATTATATATTGTGTCATCCATCAAATCAATATTCTGAGGAATATAGCTGATCAATTGCCTAAATGAACTAATATTAATAGTATTCAGATCACTACCGTTTATCAATATCTTACCCTTGGTCGGATTATATAATCTAGACAATAACTTTAAAATTGTACTTTTGCCCGATCCCGTTTCTCCAACAAAAGCAATTTTTTGTCCTTTTTTAATTTTAAAATTTATATTTGATAAAACTTCATCTGAGTTATCTGAATATTTAAATGAAACATCTTTAAATTCCATTTCCTTTATTCCAAGTATTGGGGCATTATTAGTATTTGTAATTTCCGAATTTGTATCATATATATCATTTACTCTCTCTAATATATTTTTTATCAGTTCAAAATTTGTAACATTTTGAAATAGCGATGTTTCCTTACTAATCACCATAGATGCTATAAAATATAGCGTCATCTTTTCACCAATAGTATTATTTGCTAATAAACCAGCAAATACACTTGTGTACAAAAGCAGAAACGGAGCCATTAAACCTAAAAAATCTAAGACTAAAGAATTAAAAAAAGATAGTTTTTCACTTTTTTTATAATACCCCAAAAAGCTTCTTAACTTATCGCAAAACTTCTTAAAGATTTGTTTTTCACTACCAGTTACTTTTAAATATTCCAACGTTTTAACTAATTCAATCTGAATTCTCAGTAACTCACTTTGTTTTGATAATACTGATTGATTTATAGCTAATATTTTCCGATTAACATTTAAAATATATATAAAGGTAATAATAGATAATACAACTACCACCAATCCATAGCAGTAATTCAATATAAAGATATATATAAGGAGAAAAAAAACAGTCCCACCATCTAAAATGACGTTTACTAAACCATTTGAAATAAGAGATCTAACAGAACCAAGAAGTCCTAGCCTATAAAGAATTTCATTTTCTCCCCTGGAATTAAAAAAAGTAAACGGAAGTTCTAAAACCTTTGTAAATAGACTAGTGTTTAAATCTTTATCAAAAATTAATTCGAGTTTGATAAAGATTTGATTTCTCATATGTGAACTAATCAGATAGGCTACCGCAACTAATAATGCAATAAACAAGCAAAATTGATCAGCGTTTTTACCACTACTTAGAGCATCAATAAGTATTTGTATCATAAAGGTTACAGAAAGTGTCAATAAATAAACTATCATTGAAGATATAAATAGTTTAAAGAATTGAAACTTACTTTTTTTCATTGGAACAAAAAAATGTCTCCAATAATTTTCTTTAATCTTTTGAGGAATAAAATTTTCTTCTAAGCTTGGTACTAAAAAATATGAAAATTTTTCGATTACTTCTGAAAATTTTAGTTTATACTTACCAATTTCAGGATCATAAATTATATAATTCTGTCCAGCAGTTTGTTTTATTAGTGAAAAATGATTGCTATTTTCATCTAATGCTATCATTGGAGTCTCACAAAATGAAAAATTCTCTCTACCAATAATAGTTGACTTTATTCCTTCATCGAACAATAAATCTGAAATTTGCAACAGATTTATTCCATCTCTCCCCACACTAATTTTATCTCTAAGATAATTTAATGATATGTATGAACCAAAGTAAGACAAAAGCATAACAACACAACATAATCCACACTCTGTCTCATTTATTTGGTGACAATACTTTATTTTCCCCATAATTTTTCCTTTAGATGTCTAAATATAAAATATTAGTGATATCTGGCATAACGGTACTTAACAATCCGTACACCACTCCCGCTTCTCCTAACATTAATCCTGAAATTGAATTATGATATAGTGTAACTTTTTGATTCAAATTAAAGTTTCCACTTCTTACGTCTTCAAATAACTTCTTTTGTACTATTGGAATAAAATCTGATAAAAGATCATCATTTTTTAAGAATAGTAAGGATAACAAATTTCCAGAAATCCCATGACACAATGAGTTTCCATTTGAAATAGTTACATCAAAATCCAATTCTCCAATTGAAAATTTAAGTAAACCTTCTGATGAAAGCCTATCTAAAATTGGAAGAATTCCCATTATACCTCTACACCACGTAGTAGTTTCGCATAGATCACTAACTTGTATTTGATCGATATTTTCTAACAATTCTACTATTTTTTGGTCATAATAAGATGAATTATAAATATCATTTAGTCTTAACAAAGCATAAACTAATCCTAAGAGTCCATGCGCCAGACCAATTCCATCTAAATTTAGTCGCTCTTCAGTTAATAATATTTTTAATTGCCTAGTACTTTTTTCCAAGACTAGAGCAGTAATAGGAAGACTGATGCTTTCATAAAGATTACTGATAAGTACTATAAAACCTGATAATCCATCAATATAATCAATATTCCTTGTTTTTTCTATAATAGAAAGGCTCTGTTGTAAATTTTCTTGAAGAATATCGTAATATTTCTGATTACCATAAATCTTGTACAACATTGCTGATACATATATAATGGAACCAATCCCAGAAAAAGCAGATATAGTTATTCGTTTTTTCGATAGGTCAAGCTTAAATCTTTCTATTGCCGTATCAAAAAGAGATTCTACAATATGGTAATATGCTTTAAATGAACTATACCTATCCACTTGAGCAAGTACAACTAAAATTCCAAAGTTTTCATATAAATCATAATCTATTCCGCCTACAACAGTCCACGGCAATAATTTTACACAGGCCAAATTAATATAGTCATCTACATAAAACAAATTTTTTTCTAAAAGATTATCTAAATATCTTCTACATACCTTTAAAATATCAGCTTGTGAGTATGACTTACTAACAACTCCTATCTCGCCAATTTTTTGTAATTCACTAGAAAATATGTTTTCTCTAATTAAAGCAAAACTCTTCTCAATTAAATTTATTTGAAAATCTATATCAATTAATTCTATACCCTTTATAAAATCTAGAACATTGTTATAAACTTCATCCTTCATATAATTTTCACAAACAACACCTTGACTGTCGTTCAAATTTTTATTAGTAACACTATAGTAAAAATATGGAATATCACCACGTTTTAATTGTTTTATTTCACTATCAATTATTTTTAAATCCAAAGATTTATTTTTATATAAGAGGTTTAGTATCGCTTTTTCTTGACTTTTATTTTGGAGATAATTAGCATTATATAACGCATTTAAGAATTCTATATAGAGCTGTGTGTCCCTAAGAATTGTCCTATTAATATTTTTTTCACTAATATTATCTTCTATAAATTCAATTAATAAAGACTTGTTTTCATAAAGAAAAACTGAGTATTTGGAAAATCCTTCCAGAAAATTATCTAAAAAATAAATCGGGTTTACAGCCTCTAAATTCTCTTTCAATATTGACTTTTTTAATACAGGAACTTGATTTTGAACAATTTTAATATCTGATGTAAACTCATTAACGAGAAATTTATTTTCAAAATATTCATCTTTATAATGAAAATTACCAAACATCCCGCTCACATCGACTTTTTGAAAAACTTCAGTTGGATTTGTTGGGAGAATAGATGTATTTAAAACACTATTTACCATACCTGGTTTCTTTTCTTTATCGTTCTTTATTTTAGCAGAAAATAATGTTTCTATATCATAAAAGATTGGTGACTCAGATGACATTAAGATGTTGTCATAGTGGATATCTGTTAAAGTTAAAAAATAGGAAATCGAAGTAAGAGCTCCCAAATTCTTATAATAACTTTCTATCACTTTTCTATCACTTGGAATAACCTCCTTAATGAATTCTTGATACCCATATTGAGAATGGTCAATGTTTTTAATGACCTTTAAATTAAAATTATTTTTTGAATTCAATTTCTGCAATAGGTTATTAAAAAATATCTCATTTGATAAAGAGTGAGGTTTAAAAACTAATTTTCCACTTTCAAATTCCAATATAGCTACACTTTTTCCATTATTGTGTGTATCACCACCATCAAAAATGATTTCAACCAATTTTTCGGCTTTAAAGCCAGAATTTTTAAATTCTTCAACTAATTGATTTTCATCTCTAAGAACTGCTTTTAAAATAGATTTAGTATACTCAAAAAAATTACTTTTCAAAATACTAACCTTTTCCATTAGCAATGGATATTTACTTGAGAATTCACTTTTATAAACATTAGTTAAAAACAAGTTATCATAATTTTGGTACTCAATCTTTGTATCCTTTAAATCTTCCTCACCCAACTTTTTTTCTTCTTTACATTTATGAATATCTTGAATTAGTGCTGAAAGAGATATGGATAATATTTTTTGTTGTAATGTCTCTTCAATTATAGAAAAATCAAGCAAAGAAAAAATATGAGAATACTCACTTTCCAATACTTTTATACAATTACCACTTTGCCACTTGACATAATTATTAAACAATATTTCTTTCATAACTAATCTCACCCTTTTAATAAACTAAAATCAAGGCTCTAATAGCAGTTACTCTCACTATTAGAGCCACTTAAAATTTTGAAAAAACTCAGATAAATCCTAAATTAAATAATCAAACTAATAAAAACTATTTACAAAAGCCTTTACCACAACTTCTGTATTTTGTTACAAAATTAGATACACTAACAGTTAATGCACTAATAGCTGTCAACTCAGGTGTTGCAATTGGTACTGTTACTGTCGGAGTTGATCGTGGTTGAACCTCTCCACTAGCACCTGAAATTTTTTCTAAACGTTCTAAATCAACACTGCCTTCAAAATTATTATTTTCCATATTATAAACCTCCAAAGTTATCTGAGTTTTTTCAGATTTATTTTAACACAATCATATTCTAATGTACACTATTTTATTAAAAAAACAGATTATTAAAAAAATTCTGTCAGATATTCCGATAATCTTTCCCCATTTATTGAAAAATAATGTTATAAAATTTTATATATAATCACATCACAAATCAAATATTACATTGAGAACAAAATCGTCCTCGCTTTCATTTTAGCTTGTTTTTTTGTTATTCTATCACTTAACCACGCATAAGCTACTGCTTTCCCAAATTCAAAATCTACTCATGTTTTAACATTTCCATACTTCATTTTTTACTGTTTCCTAAATTTATGACTTAATAGCTCTGGAAAGACAGTGCTAACCATGAAACTATTTATTTCTAGTTCATAAATTAATCGTTTAAAAATATCATATTCAACTTTTTGATACTCTGTGATTATATTTTCTTTTATTTGTAAAAAGTAATTAAGATTTCCTTGATTGTAGCCTTAATAATATTCGCAAACAGCTTGAAATATTTCAACCAATCGATAGAGCAGTGTTTCACATGGTACCATTACCTCTTTTTTTACTTTTTGCAAACTATCTTTTCGATAAAAAATTTTAGCTAATAAAATAACATCAGGCATTAGTACGAAAGTTGAAAATATATTTATCACTCTTTCTTTTATAGAATCACTCTTACCACGTAATGTAATTCTGTGAAATATTTTCCTAAGTACTCTAAAATAAACATACTAAGATTAGCAGTGAGGCAATCTCCAACGGGAGAAAGTACTCACTACTTTTTCTTTTATAATTGTTTTTTGGAAAAATTTTGGATAGGATTTTCTAAAGAGAAATGGACATGCATTCCTCCAACTTTAGTTTATCAATCTCCAATCACTATCAATTTCATTTTTCGATATTATCCAAGGCTTATCAATTTTAAAAATTAGCATCTCATGATACTTGTCTTTTGAATCATAGTAGGAAAATCTTACTTCATCAAATTCTTTTCCATCTAAATCCTCCTGCCAAACCGCAAATTCTAACTCAAACCGTCTGATTTCATTTCCAGCCAATAAAAAACTGTATGAACCATTTTCGCCATAAAATTCCTGCATGCCGTTCTTCTCATAGCAATTTATTTGAACCGTTTTACCAATAAACTTTTTGGAATTATACAAAGACAGATTGATATTTCTTAAAATCTGTTTAGTTGACTTCATATTATGAATTTCTAACCATAATGGGACATCAAATATCAACCCTGATCTTCCTATACTATTTGTAAATCCCCAAGGTTTCCCTGTTGTTTTATTATAAACTGATTTAATATAAATTTTTACTTTCCCTTTGTTAGTAAGTATTGAAGTTATTAAAGTTTGTGCAAAAAAACCTACCATTGTTGAAATCAGAGAAATCACAGAACCTAAAATAAGTATCAATACTTCGTGTTGTTGGAATAAATTCTTCACTAATATTTCCTCACTCAACTTTCATTAAATAATGTAAAAAATATTCAAGATACCTATCTTGAATATTTAAAACTATCAATATAGTTACACTTTAAAAACGACAATATAATCTTTACTGCGCACTACTGCGTTCTACTGCGCACTACTGCGTTCTACTGCGCACTACTGCGTTCTACTCTTTTAAACTATAATATTGATTTCTATCATTTTTACTAGTTCCATGCCATTTTAGAAGTCCCTTCTTCAGCATAATTTGTAATAACTTACCTGCATATCTCCTACTTCTTTCTGTAAGCTTCATAGCCTTAGCCGTTGTCATTTTTTCACCAGAATTATACATATAATGAAGAATTATCTTCTCATCATCGCTTAAGTCAGTATAATATTCAAAGTCTTTTTCCATTCTATCCTCAACTCTAAGATGACGACTAACAATACTATTTTCAAGCGTTAGAACAACCTTGTTACCTGGTTCAGAATAAATTGGTTCATGTAAAAAGAAAGACTCCATCTCAGAATAAATACGTTTGACACCTTCATTCATTTCTCGAACCCACCCAAACTCAGTTAAAGTTCTTGCTATGCGAGGATTTCTTGAGAATCGCTCATGTTTAATGTTTTCCACTGTTACAATATTTGGGAGTTTTCCCGGACTATGAATTTCAAGACGATCATCAAACATCATAATGCGTATATAATCACCAAATATTGGGTAATTTCTATGCGTTACTGCATTTACAATTCCTTCAAACCATGCAAACTCAGGATATTCTGGTAATACTTGGAATTGTCCTTCATCATCTAAATATTGAAACTCTCTTAGTTGAGTTCTAACAAATTCTCTTACTTTTATAATGAGAGTAGGGAGAGCATCTTCGAAAGTTACATCTTTAACAACATTAAATTGACTTCCTGTTCCCATTGTAACACCATCAAAACGTAAAAAACGAACTCGAACTTGAGGAAAGAAACTAGACGGATATTTACCAAAAAGCAAAATTGCAGCCTTAGTTAAACTACCATTAATCATTAAGCGTCTTGCTTTTAAAATTTCTTCTGTTGTTCGATTTTCACTATCAAATCTTTTCTTATACTCATTTACTAAATTTTCATCAATATCATCTAGGCTTGCATCGGGAACTAGTTCATCTTCAAAGAAACGCTGTCCCTTATCATAGCTTAATTGGGTCCTTTGTTCGTAACTCAGTTTAACTGACTCATCACCTTGGCGCAAATATACCTCATCGTTTGGAGCTGTGATAACTCGATTTGAAGATAATTCTACAGAAACTATTAATATAAAATCATCCTCACCTTTATAGTTTTCTACCGAAACTCGTTTATATTTAATATTAAGAGGATTGTCACGCATTTCACGATCAATTTTTTCAAATTCTTCAATCGGATAAGCTCTACTATCCCTAAAACCTGTAATAATATTATTCTGTTTTTCATCTTCAATACCGATAACTAATTGACCACCATCGGCATTTGCAAATGCAATCAGATGTTTTAACAATTCTGACGGCTTTTTACGTGCACTTTTTCTATCTAAATATTGACTTTCTGGTGAAAATTGCCAATATGATAAATTTTGTTCCATTTAATTCTCCTCGATATTGCTATTAATATTATACCATACTAACAGTTCAGAATTCATTTTACTCTTTTAAACTTATCTTGCAAAATTAAATAGAAATTTATAAAAGGAAGATTTTTTCAAAGTTTGTACAGTTTTTATAATTTTCTAAAAATTCTATCTTTTTGATTGCGATTCACTCTTTTTTGTGTATAATTATAACATATAGGAGGAAATTTATGAAAAACATTAAAGATAGTATTACCACTGCCCCTAGAACAGGTGTACTTGCAGATTTTTTTGAGAAAACCGCATTAGGCGAGTTGGGAGAACCAAACAATACTTATTTAGGTGATATCAATTTATTTAAAAATGACGAAAAAATGTCATCTTTTTATTTAAATCATAGAAAATTGCAAGGACAATTTGACAAGCATTTCTACTCAAGTATGCCCTTTATATTAGAGGAAGAATGTCGCGTTGGCTCAGCATTAAAAGATTACTTAGAAAAAAGAGATGGTACACAGTATTTATATGTTCTCGGAGCCGCTGAAGGAACAATGGCTAGAACAATTGGAAATTTGAGCAATGGTAAGATAAAAACTTTATCTTGTAGCCCAACAAAAGCTAATCAGGATAATTTTTTTAGATATGGCAAGCCACTACATTCAAAATTTATCCTATCCCCTTACAATAAAATAACCAACTCAAATATCAGAGAATTATTTCCTAATTTCAATGGTTTTGACGTCATAATAGAAGATACAACATTTCAGATGTACAGCCCAGATAGAGCTAAACAAATAAAATTTACAAAAGAAAAGCTTAAAAAAGATGGTATAATTGGTTTTATTGAGAAATTTTCCAATAAAGATATTACGGAATTTCTAAAAAGAGAACATATCAAAGACTCGCTTTTTAAAAATAGATTTTTCTCACAAAAAGCCATTCAATTGAAAAAAGACAATGTATTAACAGATATGAATAATGGTCTTGTTACAATTGACATATTTAAAAACATTTTAGCTGACTTCTTTAAATATGCTGTCATAAATTGGAATTCTGGAAATTTCTACACAATCTACGCATCTAATAGCAAAAATAATCTTTTAAGCTTTTTATCTAATATGACACCAGCATTAACTCCTAATCAGTTTGTACATACCGATCTTCCAGTCGCATTACTGAACTTAAATAAAAACGAAATAAAATACAGAGTCATAAAGGAAAAATAATATGTCACTATCTACTTGGATATCATACACTATCGCTTGCATTCTACTTATTTCCCCCCCTGGACCAACAGTAACTTATCTTATAACTACTAGTATGACTCATGGGAAAAAAACAGCCTATGAAATTGTTTGGGGAAGTTTCTGGGGAGGACTTGTTTGTCTAATCCTCTCCTTTATTGGGATTGGAGCTATACTTAAAACTTCAGAAACCTTGTATGCAATTTTACGTCTACTTGGGATCGCTTATCTTATCTATTTAGGAATCAAAAGTTTTCTTGATGCTAATAAGGTAAAAGATAAAACTGAAAAAATGGCACCTCCTGAAAAAGGAGAAGCCTTTAAAAATGGATTTTTATTGATATTTTTAAATCCTAAAAACATTATTTTCTTTGCTTCATTTTTACCTCAATTCATTAATCACAACTCTCCGTTTTTATTACAAACTACAATATTAAGTTTGACATATCTAATTGTTGGTTTAATCAACGATTATTTATATAGTTTTTTTGCTTCAAATATTGGAAACGTACTTGGAAAACATTCTGAAAAGTGGATTGCCTACATCGGTGGTGTAGCTATGATACTATCAGCTATAATCGTTGTATTTCAAAATTTTTAGTAAAATTTCGAAGAAATTATCTTAAGAATTAAGAAATCCTCCGAATTATTCATAAACTACTTTTCTACTTCATTGACTTTACTCTAATACCTAAAACTCAACCTCAAATAAATATGACAGAAAAAATTATTTTTAACACATAAACAAAAAACACTCTAAAAACTGGATTTTTAACCCGTTTGAGAGTGTTTTTGTTAAAAATGTAATATATAATAAAGCACTAACTAGTTCATCAACTCGAGCAATTTTCGATTAATTTTTTATATAAAACAACTTATAAAAAACATTCCATTTTCAAACCGTATTTTATATAATTATGTACTATCAATCGGATAATAGTATTATTCTTTTTGCTCTATTTCTTGCTTCTTGTTTTGTCATTTGCTTGGTTAACCAAGCATAGCCAATTGTCTTTCCAAAATTGTATTCTATCCATGTTTTCACATTTGGTAGATTCAATTCTAGCTCCTTTCGAAACTTATCATCTAATAATTCAGGTATTTGATCACTAGCTACAAAACCACATACTAGTAGCTTTTGTTTAATCTTAATAAAAACATCACCGCTTACTTCTTGATATTCTTTAATAATTTTTTCTTTAACCATCCTAAAATAATCTAAAATATATTGATTATTACCATGATAATAGTGATAAACCACTTGATAAACTTTATCTCTACTATCAAGTAATAAGTTCACAAATAGATTTACCAACCTATAAATAAGTGCTTCACATGATACTACTAAATCTGCTTTCACTCTCTGAAAGCTATCCTGACGATAAAAAATTTTAGATAATAGTACGATATCTGGCATCAAGATAATAGCCGAAAAAGTATTCGCTTCTCTTTCTCGTAAAGAATTTTGGTTTCCTCTTAATTCGGTGAAAAAACTTCCTGAATGTCCTAAAATAAAATGTCCCAATTCATGACATTTTGTAAAATTTTGTTTTACTAATGAATTATCTTTTTCATAAGAAATTGATACTCCATCTTTATTAATTATTGTTAGACCTTCAATTTTTCGATTTGAAAAATGATGCCCCAAAAGTTGAATGCTATACTTCTCCAAACAGTATTGAAAATATAAATCAAAACAATAATTTAACGCTGACTGTTCATTAGTTTTCATAAAGCTATAAATATTTTGTTTAGCAATCTTACTTACTTTCGCATATACTTCATTCAAAATAAACATCTCCAAATAATTCATAAATCAAGTGTTAGCTATATAACTAACAAAATTGTATATGAATTAAAAATAAATGTCTAGTCAAAAGTTACGATTAATATTTTTGTAATGAATTTGTACTACAATAGTGATAAATTGACATAATATTAAGGGTATCAAAAATGTTTAAGATGTTCTCAATAAATGGTAGTGTAAAATAAGTTGTGTAAACACAAAAAGGAATAAATCCGTTATAGTAGAGTTGCAAAACATTACTAGAAAGAGATTTATTCCTATGACTCAGTTTACCACAGAACTACTTAACTTCCTAGCCCAAAAGCAAGATATTGATGAATTTTTCCGTACTTCTCTTGAAACAGCAATGAATGATCTGCTTCAAGCAGAGTTATCAGCCTTTTTAGGGTATGAACCTTACGATAAATTAGGCTATAATTCTGGGAATAGTCGTAACGGAAGCTATGCACGGAAATTCGAAACCAAATATGGGACTGTTCAGTTGAGTATTCCTAGAGATCGTAATGGGAACTTTAGTCCAGCTTTGCTTCCCGCTTATGGACGTCGAGATGACCACTTGGAAGAGATGGTTATCAAACTCTATCAAACCGGTGTAACGACTCGAGAAATTAGTGATATCATCGAGCGAATGTATGGTCATCACTATAGTCCTGCCACAATTTCTAATATCTCAAAAGCAACTCAGGAGAATGTCGCTACTTTTCATGAGCGAAGCTTAGAAGCCAATTACTCTGTTTTATTTCTTGACGGAACCTATCTTCCATTAAGACGTGGAACCGTTAGTAAAGAATGTATTCATATCGCACTTGGCATTACACCAGAAGGACAGAAGGCTGTTCTTGGATATGAAATCGCCCCAAATGAAAACAATGCTTCTTGGTCCACCCTGTTAGACAAGCTTCAAAACCAAGGAATCCAACAGGTTTCTCTTGTAGTGACCGATGGCTTCAAGGGGCTTGAACAGATTATCAATCAGGCTTACCCATTAGCTAAACAACAACGTTGCTTAATTCATATTAGTCGAAATCTAGCTAGTAAAGTGAAACGAGCAGATAGAGCGGTTATTCTGGAGCAATTTAAAACGATTTATCGTGCTGAAAATTTAGAAATGGCAGTGCAAATTTTAGAGAACTTTATCGCCGAATGGAAACCAAAGTATAGGAAAGTCATGGAAAGTCTGGAGAATACGGATAATCTTTTAACTTTTTATCAGTTTCCCTACCAGATTTGGCATAGCATTTATTCGACAAACCTCATTGAGTCTCTTAACAAAGAAATCAAACGTCAAACGAAAAAGAAGGTTCTTTTTCCTAACGAGGAGGCTCTGGAACGTTATTTAGTTACCCTGTTTGAAGATTATAATTTCAAGCAAAGTCAACGCACCCATAAAGGGTTTGGCCAATGTGCTGACACACTTGAAAGCTTATTTGATTAACATTCTTCAACTCTACTTGAGTGTTTACACATAATTATTGACAGTATCCAATAAATTTAAAAAAACAATTCTTAGTTTCTTAATAAAATATATCAGTATTAGCTTGGTAATAAGTGTAACTTTTATTCTCTCATTGCTATCAATATTGTTAATTATTTTATTAAGCATAATAATAAAACAAAGGAACTGCGTTGAAGTTTAATAAAATTATATAAAATAAAACAAGGTAATATCTCTACAAATCTTAATTTTTCATATTAATAAAGAGGTTTGGAACTATTTTCCAAACCTCTTTATATTTCAAATACTTTATTCTACCACTTTTTGTCTTCATCAAAAGCTTTCTTGCGTTCCTTCATGAACTCAACCAATTCTTCCCTAAAGACTGCTTTTTCTTCCTCTGTTAAGCCATCAGAGGTCATTCGGAATAGCATCTCTACATTGGCAAATTCATCATCTTCTGATTCATTTCCTAGTAAATAATCTGTAGTAACTCCATAGAACTTAGCAATTTTTGTTAATTTATCTGGTGTCGGTGTTTTAACGCCTTTTTCCCAATAACTATACGCTGGACGTGAAACTCCTATTTTTTTAGCAATTTCTTCTTGAGTCAAATTTGCTTTTTGTCTTAATGTTTTCAAACGTTCTGCTAACATATTTTTTCCTCTTTTTTAAATTTTTTTCAAAAAACGCTTGACTTTTATGTAACCATAGGTTACAATTACAATGTAACCAAGAGTTACACAAAATTCCAAAAAAAATTATCTTTCTTGGAAAAGCAATTGATCCTTGAAATTTTAATAAAAAAGTGCGTCTGACAACCAGAAGACTGACTATCAAACCACACAATAATCTTCGTACCTTTATTGTAACGTGTTTGAGCTTTTCAGTCAAGTCCCTTTATGGTTGAAGTTAAGATTTAAAACAGTTTTTGTGGGCTTACACGCATTTCGGACTTTAGCACTTTTCCGAATAGCAAAGTGAACTGGCTTCGCCAATAGGCGTAAGAGAATCCTTCGGGCATGATAATGACTACCCGACAGATTGGCTGGGACAGCGATGGTAATTGATACAATGCACCTTGTTAAACGTTGCCACCGTGAAAGGTTAGTTTCGAAGCTAGCCTTTTAACCAAATAACTTTTTTCTCAAACTGTTGCAACTAAGCAACATATTTCTGAGCTACTGGTTTCTACTGGTAGCTTTTTTCTTACAATAAAGGAAAGGAGGTCTCTCATGACTTCTTATTTTGAAAGTGTCCTTGAACGGCACTACCAGAATTTTATCTTTACCTATCAGATGTATGCTTACAGCTCAAAGTTAGTAGAGTGTCTCTATCATGATGCTCTGGAAGAAATTGAACACTTAGTTAACAAATTTCAAGAAGCAGGCTATACTTACTCTGAATTACACTTTTATAGCCGCTTATATAGTCGTAAAATCAAACAATTTTACTTTGCTAGAGTCAGTTTAAGTCACTGACTTTTTTTATTACCTAAAAATAGAAATGGAGATTATTTATGATTCCTGAAACTTTAAAAATGAACCCTGAATTTATTGGAAAAGCCTACTATGAAAAACTTGGAACAGCTCCTCGTACTGTTTTTGGAAAAGCTGGAAAATACCAACGTCACATTCTAAATAGCGAAAAACATGGTGCTTTCCATGTGATTACTCCTGCTTTATCGCAAGTCTTTGATGAGGATACGGTGGTTGAAGTGGTTAATCCAATCTTTCTACCTGACCGTAGCCTTAACGGAAACAACGTTGCTCCTGCTCTTAATGTCTTTGCTGAAAACTTGAAAGTATCTAAATAATAGAAAAGAGGATTTAACTTATGGCTAAAATCGGATTAAACTATGGCGACAAATTACAAATTGCTGACAAATCATACCGTGTTATCACTGATGGTTTAAATATTTCAGAAGTCTTTGGAAAACTAACTTTTCGTGGAATTGAAGGGGCTGACCTCATTTACGAAGAAGACCGTACACAACGTAACGAAGATGGTTCTTATGCACAAACTACAACTGGTGAAGTTCGAGGTATCGTTGTTGGTATCCACTCTTCTGTCCAACATGAAACGCTTTTCTTTACCATTGCTGACATGAGCGAACAGGAAATTGAAGACCTTAATTTAAAATACCGTGAAGAAGTTGAACTTGAGGATATTGTTGTAACTTATTCATCTATTGGACGTAACGACAACTATAAACTTTACGCTGCTAAACTAAAAACAAAATCAGATACAACACCAACTAAAAATGATGTCAAAACTGACACTAAAAAATAAAGTTAGGAGGTAAATATGAAATTATTTACCTATCGTGGTTGGCGAGTTCGAAAGTGCTATCAAAAAATCAAGGTAATAACATACAGTATCATGTTATTACCTTTTTTGATTGGTAATGGTTATTATGCTTACATGTCCTATCAAGGAATAATAATAACACCTTTCCCCTATCTCATAAAGTTTTCAATAACGCTTCTACTTCCTGCTTTTATTCTCTTAGGGCTCCATCATCTCTGTTATCAGAAACTTCTCTTTTTTAAACGCCTCAATACCCTTAGAATTTTAGCGAATTTCTTGGTAGAAAATCGTTATTATCTTTCTAAAACTATCAAACGTGATGGACGGTCAATGGAAAAAATAATTCTTCCAAAAGTTTTTGTTAAACAAACCAATTACCATTTATTAATCAGTTTTATTCTTGAAGGTAATAAATTTCAAGACCGTTTTATCAACCTTGGCTCCACATTAGAAGTAATGTTTAACGGAGACTTTAAAAATAAAACTTTTGATGACCGCTTTATCCAATATGATATAAGTATTAATCGGATTGACAGTCGCATTGATATTTCAGAAGTTACAATTAATAACCACTCCTTAAAATTAATGGCGGATGTCTTTTGGGACTATATCGCTGAACCACACTTATTGATTGGTGGAGGAACTGGTGGCGGGAAAACTGTTGTTCTAATGTCTATTGTATGGGCATTGGCTAAAGTTGGTTTTATTGACCTTTGCGATCCAAAAAACGCTGACTTGGCTGGTTTAAAAGGTGTTCCTGTTTTTCATGGAAGAGTTTTTAGCACCAAAGAAGAAATTATCCAATGTTTAAAAGATAATGTAACGTTTATGGAAAATCGCTATCAAGCCATTCAAAATCACCCAAACTACAAAATTGGAAAAAGTTTCAGCGATTATGGCATGAAACCGAAATTTATCGTGATTGATGAATGGGCAGCCCTTATGGCAAAAATTGATAGTGATTATCGCCTACAAGCCGAAGTAACAGAATATCTTACCCAATTAGTTTTGGAAGGTCGTCAATCAGGCGTGTTTATCATTTTTGCCATGCAACGTCCCGATGGTGAATATATCAAAACGGCTTTGAGAGATAACTTTATGAAACGCTTATCAGTTGGGCACTTAGAAGATACAGGTTACACCATGATGTTTGGTGATGCTAATCGAAATAAAGAGTTTAAAAAGCTTGATAAAATCAATGGTAAAACGGTCAAAGGGCGTGGCTATATCGCTTCTAATGGTGAATTAGCGGGAGAATTTTTCTCTCCTTATGTTCCTTTTGACAAAGGTTTTTCCTTTTACGAAGCCTTTATGAAGCTTCCTGTTTTAAAGATGGAAGGAGAAGAATTTGAAGTCTTTGACATCAAACAAACACCTCAACAAGAAGAAAAACCAAAGATTGAACAAACTTCTACAAAACTATTGTCTGACTTTGCCAAAGAGAAAGAACTCCCTTTAAAAACACTAAGAAAATTAGCTTATCTTTTTGATGAGAGGGGGATGACTTTTGACAAGGAAGGCAAGTCTTTAGTAGTGACACCAGACCAAGAAAAACTACTCCTTGAAGCTTTGGAAACATATAATGGCGGATGCAGTTCGTATGCACGAGCGGTTGAAATGTGCTTAAGCAGTCATGGGCTAGAACAAGAGCAAGGGCAAGCCTGAACAACGTTCAGGCGAAGTCCCGAAGTCTCGCCGTTCTAGTCCATGACGTGTTTTAACCCCCGCTATTCTAATAGGGGGGTAACATTTGTCAAAATGACAACGTCCGACCCCAAACACGCCAGTAGTACCAAGGTTTTCAAAGATTTACTTAGTGTGTCACTTTCACTAAAAAACTGTGTCACTCACTAGAAAGGAGTCTTACTCTATGAATGGATAAACTAAGCCCACTCAATCTCAAGAAATTCCGAAAACAAACAGGGATGACGCAGAAACAATTTGCGGAGTCTGTTGGGATTTCAACTCGTACCTACCGCAGCTATGAAGATGGCTCACGAGGTTTGAGCCTAGAAAAGTTCGGTCAGTTCAAGGCAGAACTTGGCTATCATCAAGATAATGCCGATGACCTGATTGATGTTCATATCGACTACCTCCGCATGACCTTCATGTCTATCCGTGACCTCTATCACTTCTGTCAGACCTATCTTCACTGTTCCTTCACTGAGTTCAAAGAATTTGAAACCAGGCTCCTTAATTACACAAGGCTCTGGAAGCGAGGCAACATTTGGTTATTTGATTTTTTTGACAAAATCGAAACAGGAAATTACCAAGTGACCTTGCAACTCTCTGGTCAAGGTTGCCGTGAAATGGAACTGATTCTGGAAAGTGTTGACATGAGCTGGCAAGAATTTCTTCAAGCTCTGCTCTTTGACCTCACAGATAGTCGGGTAACTAGGTTAGACATTGCCATGGATGAACGCTATCTCGGTCACGATAGAGAAGATGAGCAATTTCTTCTCTCTGATATGATTGCGAAAGTCTATAAGGACGAGGTTAGCTTTAAGAACATCAGAACGTGGAATCACATTGGCGGTGGTAACCTCAGAAACATGGATGAGGTAGAAGGCAGTCAGGGTATCTCTCTTTATTTTGGGAGTCGCCAAAGTAACCTCTACCTCAACTTCTATGAAAAGCGCTATGAGCTCGCCAAAAGTGAACAAATCTCCGTGGAAGAATCCTTGGAGATTTTTGGTATCTGGAACCGTTACGAATTGCGCTTCGCCCAAGAAAAAGCTCAGCTTGCCATTGAAGAATATATCAGCGGAGTTGACCTGGCAGAAATCGCCCGTGGCGTCATCAATCATGAAATGCAAGTTTACGATGGTACCAATAAATTTGGCGCCTTTGTTCCTGACCAGAAATGGCAACGGATGTTTGGAGGTACAGAACCCTTGAAACTCAGGATGAAACCTGAACCCTATTCTATTGATAGGACGATAAAATGGCTCATGTACCAAGTCGCCAATTCGCTCAAACTGGTGGAAGAAGCTGACAAAATCATGGAGACTGACTTTATCAAAATGATTCAGGAAAATGGTGAAATCACTGATAGAGCTGAAAACATTCTTCAAGACTTGCAAGCATCCTATAACCTAAAGAAAAAGGAAGGTGAAACAATCAATTGACAAAAACCAAAGAGAGGTATACACTTAGTGTATACCAAAAACATAGGAGAAAAAACATGACAGTAGTTAAAACACGACAAATCGGTAATTCTCTAAGTATCACAATTCCAAAAGAATTTGAAATTCCACAAGGTCAAGAATACAATGTTTATAAGGGAAGCGATGGGACACTCATCTTTAGCCCAAGCAAAGAAAACCTCTTGGAAGAAGCTACTGATGAGCTTATCCGTGAAAAAATGATTGATGAGCTTGGTGCTATCATTGATAGAAACATGGCAGAAATCGAAGCAGGTAACTACGTCACCATTGAAGAAATGGAGGCGGAGCTACTTGGATAGATACACTGTCAATATCCCACAAACGATTTTTGTTCAAATCAAAAGTATCAAAAACTATATTCAAGATGTTTTGCTGAGTCCTGATGCTGCTTTGAAAACCAGTCAGCTTCTCCTTGAAGGCATTAAAAGTCTTCAAACATTTCCTGAACGTGGCTTTGATGCGGATGAAAAGATTGGAAGACAAATTTCCAAACAATACAAAACATTTGGCATCGTGATTGCTAACCGCAAATACTTGCTTTTCTATAACATCAATACGGAAGATAAAATTGTGAACGTCACTCACCTCCTTCCTGTGAAAAGTGATTACGCTAAATTGTTATTGTGAAGCACTCCAAGGTAACTGAATTCAGTTGCCTTTTTTTGATACCCAAACTTAAAGGAGGTCATTATGGAATACAAAGTTGAACTTTCTAGCATCGACAATTTCAAAGCTTGGTCAGGTGCTAGAGAAACCTTAGACACCGTCCGTGAACGTGGCGGAATTGACCAACTCACTAGCCTCTGTGAAGATGTCTTCTCAGGAAGTACCCCAACAGAGAGGCAAATTAATGATTGGCTCTGGTTTGATGATGACTACATTTATCAAGCCCTTGGCTATCATGACCTAATCGAAGAATGATAAGGAGGTATCTCTGAGTCATGCTTGTCAAAAAAATCTACGAAGGCATCACCTGCTTTCCTGATACTAATGAGTTCTGGAATCTCTATATCGTACTCATGAAGGAAAAGGATTTCTTCTTTGATGCCTTTGCTCGTGAGACCGTTGACCTAGACTCTCCCGCTAAATACCAACACGCTTACTTTACTACTGATGGTCAAGTCTTAGACTTTAATCGAAATATGGACACCAAACTGGTCACTCTCTTTCGACAAGTCATCTTAGACCAACAAGAACAATTCATGGAGGAAATAATCATGGCAAAACAATCACTCATTGAAAAGAAAATCAAAGCTGCTTCCCTTGAACTGGGCGAACTCATGAAGGCACACAAAGATAACGAAGCCTGGACAAAAGCTGGTGAGCTCAATCACCTGCTCAAAAATGAAGAAGCTGAAAAGCTCCCTGCTGACCTTCTCGAAAAAATCCGTCTGGAACTTCGTGGCTACTACTACGTCAATGGAGAAATCAATAAACTCCACAAACAGCTCTATGCCAAAGGCAATAAGCTGATTGAACTGGCCAGCGCCTGATAAGGAGGGATTATGAACAAACTGAGAACACTCATCCAACAAGTCACCCATTACTTGTCTCGTTTCAAGAAACAAGATAAGAAGCGTGGCTCACCAAAACTCATCAAGACAACACGGAAAAACGTGAATATCCTAGTCCTTACGGGATTAGGATGTTTAGTTTTCATCGGAGCTACTGGTTCCCTGCGTGCTATCACGCTATCAAGCAAGGTCACCTCTCTTGAAACGGAAGTCAAAAAAGCTCAATCCTCCCAAGTGGTGACTACGGCAACTGACACCGACTACCGCTTAACTTATTACCTCAATGACTTTGTCGCAGCCTACTTCTCTTTCTCTGATAAAGCCGAGGAACAAGAAGCCCAAATTGAAAAACTCAATAGCTTCTATGACGTTGAACCTGAGATAAAGTCACAAGGTCAGAAACGAACACCGATGTCTCTGGTCTCAGCTAGGTTGTTATTGCTGACGGATAATACCGCTACTTATCAAGTTACCTACAAACAAAAAGTCGGTGATAGGGAGGAAGAAATTACCACAGGGTTTAATATCCCCTACGCTTCTAAAAATAGCTCCTACTACGTTTCTGGACTTCCCTGGTATTCTAGCCTCAGTGACAGCCAAGCCAAAGGCTTTGACAAGGAATCAGCGCTTAATCTAACAGCTTCTGACAATCTCCCAGAAAAGACACACAAGAAAGTCAAAAAGTTCCTCAATGTCTTCTTTACCAACTACACCACAGACCAAGACAACCTGGATTTGGTTGGTAAAGATTTAGCTGTCCTTGAAAACACAACTTTCAAGTCACTTGATTATGTCTACCTGGTAGAAGATGGTAATGCCATTACCGCCTACGTTCAAGTCACCTTTGAAGTTACCGCTAACACTCGTTCAGAGAATTTCACTCTGACCCTTACACCTAAAGGGAATTCCTACTACGTCACTAAGGTAGCTCATACCATTCCAAAAGATTATGCAAAACATGAAGGAGAATAACATCTATGAACACAAGCTCACTACAACAATTCCTCCAAGGTGATGGTGCTTGGATTATCACTGCTGTGGCAATCCTGCTAGCCATCAAGGCTTGGAAAAATAGCTCCTGGCTCCAACTTTTTTCCGTTATCGGATTTTGGGGGATTATCGTGTCCATGACCAAAGGACAACAGATTCTCTCTGTCATTGGTTGGTTCCTACGCCTCATCGGTATTGAAACGGGGCTCTGATATGAACAATGAGAAAGAACCACTCTATGACTACGCTAGGGGGCTAAATGCTCCTTACTGGATTCAAGAAATCAAGACACAAAAAGGGGCACGTATCTGGTACTTCGCAACACCGATGCAGCTGTCCTTTTTTGTTGTTTTCATTCTCGTCTTTGTCATCATGCTTCTGGGACTTTCTTTCATCCTTGTCCCATTAGCCCAAATCACCCACTCTATCTCCATGTTGCTCTATGCTTACGTTCCTTACAAACTCGCCAAATGCTACACAGAGTATGAACCACACGGTAAGAAAATGCACATCTTTCTGGCTGATTACTTCCGTTACCTCTATGAATTTCGTTGGAACAAGAAAGCCATCTACCACGATGAACGAGTGGAACCTTATGACGATGAAGACATTGTCTTTGAACAAACACACCTTTAGAAAGGAGGCACTATGGCACTAAAACTACAATACCCCATTAAAGCCACGCATGAAAACTTAGCTTTTCGCAAAGACAAGCAAGTCATGGCTTACTACCGTATTCCTAATACGCCTATCACCATTACTGATAATGAGAAAAAAGGAAAGCACAAAATCACAGTCAGCCAAATGCTCAAAAAGTTGGCTAAAAACCAGTACTTTGATATTTCTCTCATTCCCAAGGATTACCTCCTAGAAGAAAAGATGCGTGACTTTATGGATGCTCTCTCACCAAACAATCAAGCACTCGGTAAAGACCTGCTACTCTACACTGTGGATAAGCTGACAGATGAAATGGAAATCCCTTATCAGTTTGACTGGCTAGTCGGTGTCCGATTGAGAAAACATGACAAGGGAGCTAGTCTTGCTGACCTCGCCTATGAACGACTCTCTGAGATTTCAGAGACCCTGGCTAACGGGCTAGGCTTTGAACTGGAAGAAGAAAAGCCCTGGTTTGAAGACTATCTCGCTGATGAACAAGTCATCTACCAAGTGCTTTCAACCCTTCGTTGCCGCCGTCTCACAGATGATGAACTCTTCTACTACCAACGGATGCAATACCTCCGCTACATTCCCCACCTCAAGAAAGAAGTCATTGCTAACCGTTTCCTTTTCAATGTCACAGACACCCTGATTAAAAGCATGAACGGAGGCTTTCTCAAACTCGAAACTCCCTACGGCAATTCTTTTGTGACCATACTTCCTGTCGGGAAATTCAATACCATCTTCAACGGCTTCCATCTAGGAGAATTTGTTCAACGTCTTAACTTCCCCGTAGAATTGCGCTTCAAGGCTGAATTTATTGACCGCAATAAAATTAAAGGGAAAATGGGACGTTCTAACACTCGCTACAAGAACATCATGGAAGAAGCTGAGAATACCGATACCGTCCAACAAGACGAAATTATCATGGGTTCTTTCTCTCTGAAAGACCTGATGAAGAAAGTAGGGAATAAAGAAGAAATTATTGAATATGGTGCTTATCTCATTGTCTCTGGTTCTTCCCTTAGTCAGCTGAGAAGTCGACGTCAAGTCGTCCTCAACTACTTTGATGACATGGGCGTTGAAATCAGTGAGGCTAGCCATGACACTCCTTATCTCTTCCAAGCGTTACTCTACGGTCAAGACTTGCAGAAGAAAACTCGAACCTGGACACACATGGTCACCAGTCGTGGATTTGCGGAGCTCATGCCTTTTACCAACACATCCGCTGGTAACCGTATTGGCTGGTATATCGGACGAGTCGATAACTGGACAGGTCGCTGGGACAATATCGAAAAAGCCATCAACGCCTCCAAAAACATTGTCCTCTTTAATGCGACTGTCGGTAATAAAGAAGACATTGCAGGCAAAATTACCAAGAACCCACACATCATCATTACGGGCGCTACAGGTCAAGGGAAATCCTTCCTAGCACAGATTATCTTCTTATCTGTTGCCCTTCAAAACGTGAAGACACTCTACATTGACCCCAAACGAGAACTCCGCTATCACTACCAAGAAATCATCAATAGTCCTGAGTTTGCCCACCTCTATCCTGAACGCAAGAAACAAATTGAAGCCTTTAACTTTGTCACTCTTGATAGCTCACTCACCTCTAACCATGGAGTGCTTGACCCGATTGTCGTTCTGGATAAAGAACAAGCCGTTGAGGTCGCTAAAAATATGCTGGAATTCTTGCTCCAAGCGGTTGACAACGTCACCATGGATCAGAAGACAGCCATTACCGAAACCATCAACGACATAGTCGACAAGAGACAAACAGGTCAAACCGTTGGCTTTAAGCACGTTCTGGAAGCACTCAAAGACAGTGATAATGACCAAATCGCATCAGTTGGTCGCTACCTCACTTCTATTGTGACCAATTCCATCTTGGAACTTGCCTTCTCTGATGGAACAACGCAAGGGCTCAATTATGAGTCACAAGTCACTATACTTGAAGTTGCGAACCTGAAATTGCCTAAGACAGACGCAACGAAGATTTCAGACCACGAACGAAACTCTATCGCTCTTATGTTTGCCCTTGGTGCTTTCTGTACCCACTTTGGAGAACGTGATGAAAGTGAAGATACCATTGAGTTCTTTGACGAAGCCTGGATTCTTATGAAGTCTGCCGAAGGTCAAGCCGTTATCAAGAATATGCGCCGTATTGGTCGCTCGAAAAATAACACTCTGGCACTCATCACACAATCTGTCCACGATGCTGAAAATGATGATGACACCACTGGATTTGGAACTATCTTTGCCTTCTACGAAAAATCAGAACGAGAAGATATTCTCAAGCACGTCAATCTGGAACCAACAGAAAGCAACCTGGAATGGATTGACAACATGATTTCAGGGCAATGCCTCTACTATGACGTCTATGGCAATCTAAACATGATTTCCATTCACAACATCTTTGAAGACATCGACATGCTTCTAAAACCAATGAAAGCAACGGTATCATCTAGCCTTGAAAATAAATATGCTAGTTAGAAAGGAGGGCTCACATGCAAGAAGCCTTTGAGAAACTAAAAGGCGTGGACATCTTCGCCTTAAAATCGTATCTGGAAAAGACGTCAAAAATTGAGACCTCCATTATCGTGGCAATGAATGAGATTTTCGTCAATCTCTTTTTCTTTCTGCTCAATCTAGTGGTCGGTTTCTTCTCCCTCATGATTCGTATCATGGAGAACATTGACCTCTACGACTCTTACAAAACCTATGTCTATAACGCTGCTAAATCCATCTGGCAGGGACTAACAGGTTCAACTTCTGGCGGATTATCAAGTGGTTCCCTAGTTTCCATGCTTCTGACCATCGGAGCCTTTTACCTCTTCTACCAGTATTTCTTTTCTCGTGGAAACTTCATGCGAAAAGTCCTTCATGTGCTGCTCGTCGTACTGCTTGGATTTGGTTACTTTGGAACCGTCGCTTCTACCTCTGGTGGGCTCTACATCCTTGATACGGTTGATAACCTTGCGGATACTGTCACCTCTAAGATTTCCAATATCTCCGTTTCTTATGGTGAGAATAAGTCAATCAAGGTAGGAAAATCCATGGCTGATAGCTATATCGCACAAACTTCCTACACTGCCTATGTCTTTGTCAACACGGGTCAAGAAAACGGAAAATACGTCAATAACCAAACAGGTGAAGAGGAAGCCTTCGATGATGCTAAAGTCTTGGGAAGCGTGGATGACTCAGGAAAATTTGTAGCGGTCAAAAACAAAGATAGAAAAGACTATCTGGATAAACTTGGTGATAAAGCTGATGACGGGAAGGAAAAGAACCGCTGGGTATCAGCCGTCTGGGATTATCTTTTCATCAAGACCTTCTACGTCATCTTCAAAATTATTGAAGCCATCGTTATTGCGGTTCCAATTATCCTGGTACAACTTCTGAATCTGATTGCTCAACTCTTAGTCCTAGTCATGATTCTCCTGTTCCCTATCGCTCTTCTCATTTCCTTTATCCCTGCCATGCAAGATATCATCTTTGGGATTTTCAAGGTCATGTTTGGTGGTCTCGTTTTCCCTACGATTACGACACTCATCACACTCATTATCTTCTACATCGAAAAAGTCATTGAAACCTTGATTACCTCTGGATTTGACGGCGTCATCGAAACGTTCCCATCTTTAGGAACATTCGCTCTCCTCTTCAAGCTCATTCTTTCAGTCGTTGCCAAAGCTGCCGTCTATTATTTCCTCTGGATTTATAAGGGGGAACTCATTGAATTCATCATGGGCTCACGGGCTCGCATCAAGATGGAAGACATTGGAAACCAAGTTGAAAACAAAGTTAGCCAGGGCAAAGACCTCATCCAACAGATGCCGTCACGTAGCTTTGAGACTGCCCAACACTTGGGTAACTTTGCCATGGCTGGTACTGGTTTTGTGGCTGGAAGTGCTATGAACGCTTCTTCTCACATCAAGGAAGTTGGCAACTTCTTTAGACGGTCAAAACCAAATCCTGAACCAGCTGAGGAACCGGACCTTCCAACAGAACAACTGACTGAACAATCTGTTCCAACACCTGACCAACTGCCACCAACATCCTCTGAACCAAATCTTCCAAAACAGGATATTCCAACAGATAAGCCAATCCAGGAGAAAACACCAACTCCTGAAGCTATCCCTACTCAACCAACAACTCCTCCACCACCAGAAATGGAATTCCAGGAACTCAAGGAGCATTGGGTATCTCCACGCAAACAACGGAAAATGGAACGCTTGGAAAGGGAACTTAGCGCCTATGATGATGCAGGTGCCATGTATCAAGCCCAAGGCTCAAACGCCTTTACCCGAAGCTTCCGTCAAACACTGACCAGGGACGACAAAATCAAAGCCAATATCGAGCGTAAGAACCGTCTCACTCAAGAACTCAACAGATTGCGAGGTGAACAAAATGGACACTATTAGGATATATACGAGAAGTCAGATTCAACCAATCCTTGAAAAGTACATTTACCAAGCCTATGAAAATGACTTAAAGGCTATCAAGGTAACTGTCCTTTATCCCGTTAATGACCAAGAAGCCAAACGGATTATCGAACTCTGCCGTGCTATTCCAGCTGTCCTAGATGCCAAATGGCTCTTTGGAACAGTTATCTTCAAAGCCTATCTTAAACACTAAAGGAGGTGATAGGGACACATGAAAAAACTATTCAAACTGAGTCTTCTCTCTTCGCTTCTGTTGCCCCTATTACTTGTCATCATTTGTGCAGCTGCGATAACTGGTGACTCGTCTAATACATCAAGTAATGGTAGTTCAACTGGGAAGCGAACGACACTAACAGCTAAAGAGGTGGCTCAAAAAGCCTCAATCACAGAAGAACGGGCAGAAGATGTCATCAAAATCCTCAACTACCAGCTATCCAAAGAAGGATTTACTCTGGCTGGTTCATCTGGTAATTTAGCCGTTGCAGAACGTGAATCAGGATTTGACCCCAAAGCCATCAACACTGGCGGTGGGGTAGCTGGTTACTTCCAATGGTCGGGCTGGTCTAACACTGTCAACGGTGACCGCTGGGCACAGGCTTCTAGTCGAACGCTGGATGCTGATGTTGAACTCCAACTCATGTCAACCGAGTTAAACGGTGCCTACAAAAAAGTCAAAACTGAAATGCAAAAAGCAACTGACCCTGGAGATGCTGCTTTGTACTGGTCAGAACATTATGAAGGTGTCGCACTCTCGGACGGTCAAACCAAAGCAGAGAAGCTCCAAACGGATGCCGACAAGTGGTTTAAAGTGTTTGACGGAACAATCACCTCAGACTCCTCTGTCACTTTCTCAGGCGATACAGGGCTTGCTACTGGTACTCTAACTTCTACCTTTGACTTGCCACCAGAATACCTTGGAAAACTCAAATACGGGGTTCCTAGTGAGAACACTGTCACGACTCAAGGAAACAATACCTATCCTGCTGGACAATGTACCTGGTATGTTTGCAATAGACTGATTGAGACAGGCATCTGTACCAACTCAGCTATCTACAACTACAACGGAAATGGTCAAGATTGGGTGGCTAGTCTTGTCTCTCGTGGTTGGAAACAAGTATCCGAGCCTCAAGTTGGCGCTGTTATGTCCGTCCAAGGTGGCTACGGAGGCACCTATGCTGAATATGGTCACGTCGCATTTGTGGAAGCTGTCAACCAAGACGGAACCTTCCTTATCTCAGAATGTAATGTCGGTGGCGTTCAAAACAAACCACACTACGCCGTTCTCAGCAACCAAAGCTACTACAGCTTTGCGGTTGCACAATAAGATTTACGAATTTTTACGATTCTTTATTGTTTTTACGATTATGATTTAAGATTTGTTTAGGGTGGCTCAGATATACTGTATTCATCCTAAATAACTTTTCTTTTTCATAATCTCCTTGGAAGCAAGCTCAGAAATGGGCTTGTTTTCGTTTTTTTAAATACTACGTATAGGAGGAAATGACCATGCAAGTTATTTTAGCAGAAGAACAAACTCTTGAACTCCAGCATATGATTGGAGAGTTAATCAAATCAGAAGTTAAAAATGCAAGAGAATCAGTTGGTGCTGATTCTCCTTTTTTAAATAAACGACAAGCCTGTGATTATCTAGGGATTTCTAACAATACTCTTGACCTATGGATTTCTATGGGATTACCATATATCAAAATTGGTAAATCCATACGATTCAATAAGGAAAGCGTCAATCATTGGATGGCAAGACTTGAAATCTCTGCCTAGAAAGGATTGTCTATGTCTATCAAAAAAACAAAAAATGGCACGTATCATTTGAAAGTCTATATACCTAATGAAGTTCAACCAAAATTAGGACTTGGTGCTTACTACGAGAAACGCTTTAAGACGAGACGTGAAGCTAAAGATGCTGAATTGAAATTATCTGTTGATATTGAAAAAGCCAAGCTTAATAAACACTATCAAAAGCCAGTCCGTAAAGAAGATATTCTTTTCGCTGACTTCTATAAAGATGTCTGGTTAGAGCCATATAAAGCTGGACAAACCACAACAACAAATAAACCTCCAACACTTGCTACAGTTTTCCAGACCGAAAATCTGTTTCGGCTTCATATCCTACCACTTCTTGGTAAATATTCAATTAGCTACCTTAATGAAAATAAGCAGCTAGTCCTCTCACTATTGACTGGAAAAGCAAATAGCTACGCCAATTTCAAAGCACTCCGTGGCTACATCAACTCTGTTTTTGACTGGGCGGAAGAACTAGAATTTATCCCTGTCAATCGACTCCACAAAACAATCAGCCGTATTAAGGCCACAAAGAAGCAGATACTTAAAGAGAGTAAGCGAGAAGAAGATTTAGCCCTCGATGAAGAAGAGCTTCGACTCTGGTTAAAAGCCTTTGATGATGATTTAAATCAGGGACTGATTGAGTTTAAAGACTATGTCCTTTTCTATACCACTTTCTTCTTATCAGATAGGAAATCTGAATCTTATGCTTTACAGTGGAAACATATTGACTTCAACCAAAATGAGATTCTAATAGAAAATGCTCTGGATAGATTTGGAAACGTCAAGTCAACAAAAGGAGGCAAGAAAACACTTTTTAACGCTCCCTTAGAACTTATGAGACTTCTTAAGGAATGGAAAGCCATCCAGCGGGAAGAACTAAAACTCTTTGGAATTAAACAGACCAATAATCAATTTGTTTTTACATATAATGACCGAAGCAACAATATTAACAAAGTAGTTCATATCGACTATCTAAACTATCGGATGAATTCTATTAAAAGACGACACCCGGAACTTGCTCCTGCTACGCCTCATAAATTACGACATACAGCAGCAACTCTAGCTAAAAAAGCTGGTCGGTCTATTGACGAGATTTCAGAAGCACTTACACATAGTAACCAGTCAATCACAAAGACATATATCAATACCAAAAACACTGTTAAGCAAACAGTTGGTGAAACAGCCTTCCGAATCATCAAAAAGAGCTAAGGGAAATTTCAGGGAAATTTTCAGGGAAACTTTTGATTTTAGAGCAAAAAAAGACACCCAAGAGACAACTCTTGAATGCCTTGAAACGTTGATATATCGCTGATAATTAACGTTTTGAGAACTGGCTAGCTTTACGAGCTTTCTTAAGACCTGGTTTCTTACGTTCAACCATACGTGCATCACGAGTAAGAAGTCCAGCGCGTTTCAATGAATCGCGGAAGTCTGGGTCTACTTGAAGAAGTGCACGAGCGATACCGTGACGGATCGCACCTGATTGACCAGCGTATCCACCACCTACAACGTTAACGTGTACGTCGTATGAACCTTCAGTTGAAGTAACTGCGAAAGGTTGGTTGATAACGAGACGAAGGTCTGCGTGTGGGATGTATTCTTCTAGATCTTTTTTGTTAACAGTGATTTTACCAGTACCTGGAACCAAACGTACGCGTGCAACAGCGTTTTTACGGCGTCCTGTACCTGCATATTGTGCTTGTGCCATTATATTAGTGCTCCTTTCCTCTTAGAATTAGATAAGTCCTGAGATATCAAGTACTTCTGGTTGTTGTGCAGCGTGAGTGTGCTCACCGCCAACGAAGACTTTCAATTTCATACCTTGTGCGCGTCCAAGAGTATTGTGTGGAAGCATACCTTTAACTGATTTTTCGATCAAACGAACAGCGTTTTTAGAACGAAGTTCACCTGCTGAGATTTGTTTCAAACCACCTGGGTACATTGAGTGAGTGTAGTAGATCTTATCAGTTGCTTTTTTACCAGTCAATTTAACTTTTTCAGCATTAATAACGATTACGAAATCACCTGTATCAGTGTGTGGTGTGAAAGTTGGTTTGTTTTTTCCGCGAAGTACGCTAGCAACTACTGCAGAAAGACGCCCAAGTGGCACATCAGTTGCGTCAACGACATACCATTTACGTTCAACTTGGCCTGGTTTAGCCATAAATGTTGTTTTGTTCATGATTTCTCCTATATATAGTTCGATTTTTGTTTACGAGTGATGGGTGTCCCTTCCCATCGAAAAGTATATTTGGAAGGTTCCGGGGCCTTTCAAATGGGGTAAACAATACCGTTTAACATAATATCAAAAAAACAAGTCCAAGGCAACACTTACCTACCATCTTTTCTAAGTTTTTTAGCGATTTTTTCTTCTTTTTCATAGAAAACGCTTAGCGGAATTTACGGGTATTTTCTGCTAAGTGAACTAAGTGGCGTAAAAAGTCATGCGTTTTTGCTTGGTAATTATAAGTCCTGCCTAAATCATAGATATAACCATTGATATAATCAACTTCTGTCTGACGTCCTTTGTTCATATCTTGGTACATTGACGGATAATGCAGAGGGCTTGTTTCCGCGCTAACATACCGAATAGTCTCCCATTCTTCATCACGACTATTCAGAGGAGTAATGCCCGCTAATTCGGCAACGTTATAAGCTTCATCAATTAATTGACGTCCTAGTTTTTCGGCACCTTCATAATCAATGAATTGTCCCATACGAATTTCAAAAAGGGTGCAAATGGTATTGATGACAGAATTGAACACAACTTTTGTGTAAAGTGTTCCTAAAAAATTATCAGTCAGATTTGGATTGAGGTTTGAGGCTTCAAATTCAGTTATTATCTGCTTTTGAACATCATCGACCGTCCCTGATTGAGCGGCAATATTAATAGAACCAGCACCTGCTTTTCCAATAAAATCAACATCTCCTGCGTCTTTCAAGACCGTTCCAATCAGACAAGTTCCTGCTAAAACTTTTTCAGGCACAAAATAGCGATTGATTTTCTCGATATGTCCCATGCCATTCATTCCTGTGAAAACATATTGATTTTCGTGGAAGAAATGCTTACTTCGTTCGAGCAACTGTGACAAATGCATTTGTTTATCAAAAATGATAAAAACATCTGGTTTCCCTTGGTATTCTTCTGGTGTCTGAATGCTAATTGGAATCAGATGACGATTTTTACCATCACGTGATTGATAAACACCACCTTGTTTTCTAACCGTGTCGATTTGCTCTTCCCACGTATCAATAAAATCCACTTGAGCACCGAGGTGTTCTTTTAATAGCAGCCCAAAACGTAGTCCCATTGCACCACTTCCAAGTACAGCATAAGTCAAAGCCATGTCTTTTCCTCCTTTGATTTAAAAAATTATATCACTTCATCAGTCGAATATGGAGGAAATCAGGTATAAAATTTTCTTATGGCTAGCTATAAATAAAGCCTATAAATAAAGCAATGAAAGATTTCATGTGCTTTTTCAAACAAGTCACTAACTATTAACTTTAATATTGTAATCCAAACTAACAACTTTTTCTGTATAAGCATCGGCTGTAATGCGAATACAATAGTCTCCACTTTTAAAATAGAGCTTTTGTGAATCTTTTAAGTCATCACCATCTATTTGATAATAGTGATGATGATTATTATCTACGATAGTTAGGTGAAGGTTGCCATTATCTGTCGTCGCATTAACCTTGACCTCTAATTTACCAGCTTTTGGAACTGTAAAATATCCTTTAGCCACTGTCAGAGAGGTTTGTGCCGCATCATTACTTTTATAAGTTTTATCATCTTTCATGGAAAAATTAACTGATTGGCTATTGTGTTTATTCCTACCAACAGCTATTACACAAATGAGGACAAAAATTGGTAGAGCAATCAACCATAAGCGAGAGTTCGTCTTGGATTTGTTGTTAGTCGTCAATTGCATTTCATTTTTGACTAAGTCATCAACTGAGATTCCAAAGTGTTGACTAATTTTAATGAGCATTTCAACATCGGGATAACTTTTCCCATTTTCTCAACTAGAAACCGTTTGTCTAGATACATGGAATAAATTAGCAAACCCATCTTGACTAAGATTATTCTTTTTTCTTAATTCGTTGATATTCATTATAAAACTCTCCTTTCGCTACTGACGTAACGAGTACATTATCTCCTTTTTCGTTTTGAAACACTATCCAATATCCTTGACATATTAGCTAAGGTGCCTTTACATCGTGTCAAATTCACCTGACAGTCCCATTTTACAATAAAAGAGCAGCATTTTACTACTCTTTTTACTTTAACTTTATCTAGCTTTCTCACCAATCGTAAAGATGGCTAATGTCCCTGGTCCGACGTGGGTAGAAATAACTGGACCTAGTGGCATAATAAGAACTTGCTCAATGCCGTTAACTGTTAACAATTGTTCTTTTAGATTCTCAGCAGCTTCTAAATCATTAGCATAAGCGACAATCGCTGTGCTATGTCCAATATCCTGAGTAGCATACAACACCATTTCTTTAATGGCTTTTTTACGTCCACGGATTTTAGCCAAAGGAACCAACTTACCCGAATCGTCTAGCCAAAGAAGAGGCTTGATATTAATCAAACTACCAATAATTGCTGAGCTCTTAGAAAGACGGCCCCCACGCATAAGATGATAGAGATCATCAACTAAGAAATAAGTTCGTAAACGTGGCAGAATGTCCTCAATCATGGCTTTCGTTTTGGCTAAACTCTTACCTTGGTCACGAGCTTCTGCCGCCAAGATAGAGAGATAACCTTCTCCACCTGCTGCCGCCAGGGTATCTATAATCTCAATGACAGCTTCTGGATGCTCATCCAAAATCATGTCACGCGCCATAACAGCACTTTGATAAGTACCTGAAAGCACTGATGAGAAGGCCAGATAAAGGAGATCATCACCATTTTGAGCGTGACGACGAAAAACCTCTTCAAATTGACCAACATTCACCTGACTTGTGGTCGGTTGACCTCCTTCTTGCATAGCTTCCAACAGACGGTCACTCGTTAATCGATTGGGGCCAACGGTCTCATAAGTAATATCATCGAGCGTAATGGTTAGACCAATAAGTTCAACATCATTCTCCTGAGACCATTTTTCATCTAGATCTGCTGTTGAATCTGTCAAAATTTTAAATGTCATATATCCCTCTATTTTATTTCATTTAAAAGGTTCTGTAATTTTCCTAATTGTGTTTCGTCCCATGGACGTAACTTGGGGGTTGTTAAGTCAATATGTGCTGACATCTTGTCTAAATCCGACTTAACGGTATTAACACGCTCCTCCAACTCACGTGCTGAAACACGTAAAGCTCCTTGAGAAAAGATGGCCCACTGTTCATTTAAGTCGCTAGTTGCTACTTCAACTAGATTTTGAATAGTATTCATCTCGGCTGCTGAGCGCTCAATATAGCTATCAGCTGTCTCGTCTTCCTCAGTAAAAATAACACTGACACGGTACTGATCATAGCGCTGACGATTCCCTGGAACAAACTGGGCATCAAACACACAGATGATATCAATATGCTCAAAGTTGGCATAATGATTAAGCTTACGAAGCAGTGTTTCACGAGCTTCGTCAAGCTGATTGGTCTTAAAGAGTTGACGGGTTTCTTTCCAAAAGGCAATCATATTATAACCATCAACCAGAAGTATTCTTTTTTTCATAGTTACAATCGGTTTCGATAAACTTCATACATAAGAACCGCAGCTGCCACACTGGCATTTAGGCTCTGCACATGGCCACCCATAGGAATAGTAATCATCTCATCAACTTGTTTCTTGATGTTAGCGGAGATCCCCTTACCTTCATTACCAATGATAAGAGCAATCTTGCCAGCTGTGTTCCATTTATGAGATGCTGTACCATTCATATCTGTACCAAATACCCAAAAACCTGCTTCTTTAAGCTTATCAAGGGTTTGGCTAAGATTAGTCACTCTTGCAATCGGAATATACTCCACCGCTCCTGTTGATGTCTTGGCAACGACAGGTGTTACCCCTACAGCACGATGCTTGGGAATAATGACTCCTGTCACCTGAGTAGCATCAGCCGTTCGTAGGATAGAACCAAAGTTATGAGGATCATTAAGTCCATCTAAAATGAGAATCAGAGGGTTCTCCTCTTGCTCAGCCTTATCCATAATAACTGAGAGATCAGAGTAAGCGAACTCTGACACACGAAGGACGAAACCTTGATGAACAGCCCCACCTGTCATATCAGACAAGGTTTTCTTTGGTGTCCAAGAGATGGAAACCTTCTTTTCAGCTGCCAAGGCCTTAATAGCATCCACATTTTTCCCTCGAAGATCGTCTTGAATATAGAGTTTGTTTCCAGTATTAGCTTCTAGACTCTCCGTTACAGCATGCACACCATAAACAATGTCCAGGATTGATTCTTTAGTTGTTTTCATATGCCTATTCTATCATAAAAAAAGCACTCTTACGAGGGCAAAGCGTATTAAATAAATGTAATTTCCGCTAGGTAAAGCACTAGAAGAAATAAAACAACCCTTGCAGCAGCCAAAGTCTGCTTACCAATTGTATCTAGATCTGCAATTGATTCCGCAATCTTTCTCGCAGCCTGGGTAACGGTTTTACCTGCTGCTTGTAAGATGTCAATTGATCCTGCACTTGTTGAACTGTTTCCGGAAATCTCTGAGATAAGTTCGTCTGTAAAGGTTACTTCTGACGAATAGATCAAATTCTCAATCTATACTTTTATCCAACTGACTTATTTCTGCAGTTGTCTATACAAGAGATCTATCAGTTTCTTAAGCCACTTCAGATATTGGGCTTGAATCTCCTCGCTCAGATCCAGCTACTGATCGGTCCTCACCAAGAGCCTGGACACGAGCCTCTTCTGAATGAGGTTTAGCCATAGAAACACTCGTTTCTACAATATCAACTTGAGAATGCACCTCAAGAAGCGCCTCATCTGTCTCACATGAAGAGAAAACCATCAGTGACGTTGAGGTTACCACTGAGCTTACTTGACTGGGTGGTTCTACCTGGGCTTCAACTGAAGAAAAATCAACTTACGGAGCTGATGCCTCACTATTAACATAATCTATTTTAGCTTCATCAGATTTCACCTGAACTTCGTCTGCTTTACCTGTTTGCAACATAAAACTAGACAAAATCAAAACAACAAAAGTTGTATAGAAAACTTTTTCCTTAGCTATTTCATTCACCTCCTCATTTTTGATATAGACTCATTTACTAACATTATAGACTTCTTTAACTTTCTGTTAAAAGAGTTTTATTAAAAAACGTTATAGTATCGGGATTACACGTGTCAGACACTCCTTAATTTCCTCATTTTAAAGCCTCTAAATATCAGTTTTATCTTATTTTTATTGTTAAAACACTGAATTACTTTGATTCTCAAACAATCTTGATTTTTAGACATCGTTTATTTTTCACAATCTAGATGAATTTTAAACAACAAAAAATCCTGCTCTCAGCAGAATTTTTAGATTTCTTTTTCAACTTCATCAATGCACCAAGCAACCAACTCTTCTAGACGGTCGATATCCTCGGTCATATGAAGATAACCCATGACTGCCTCGAAGCCTGTTGACATTTTATAGGTAATAACATCCGTATTTTTAGCTTTGGTATGACTCTTAGCATTACGACCTCGTTTGTAGATGTCCAGCTCTTTTTCAGTCAAAAGCTCTCGCTCTAGCATTTTTTCAATGAGGCTAGCTTGAGCCTTGGCGGAAACATAGCGTGTAGCTAGACGATGCAATTGATTTGGCTTAGTCTGTCCTTGAAAAATCAGGTGACGGCGAATGTATAAGGAATAAACAGCATCTCCCTCAAAGGCGAGTGCAATACCATTAATAAGATTTACATCAATGTGTTTAGTCACGTGTCCACCTCACGCCCTCCTTGGTATCAAGAAGTTTGATACCTTGAGCAGCTAACTCATCACGAATACGATCTGCTGTCGCAAAGTCCTTGTTGGCACGAGCTGCTTGACGCTCTTCAATGAGTTTTTCGATATCTTCATCAAGAGTTTCTTCTTCGAAAACAATACCGAAGACTTGTAGAATTTTTTCAAAAGCATTTTTAACAGTTTCATCATAGTTGCCTGAATTAATCCATTTAGCCATATCAAACAGAACAGTCACACCATTTGCCGTATTAAAGTCATCATCCATAGCCGCCTGGAAAGCATCAAGATAAGCTTGCAATTCGGCTTGGCTTACCTCTTCTGTTAGTGGTAGACTGTGCGTATTTTTCAAATACTTGAGATTGACTTCAGCATCATGGATAGCTTTCTCGGTAAAGTTAATTGGTTTACGATACTGTTGTGTCGCTAGGAAGAAGCGAAGCACTTGCCCATCAACCGTCTTAAGCATATCATGAACAGTCACAAAGTTACCCAAGGATTTTGACATTTTCTCATTGTCCACATTGACAAAACCGTTATGCATCCAGTAATTAGCAAAGGTCTTACCAGTCTTGGCTTCTGATTGTGCGATTTCATTAGTATGGTGTGGGAACTCAAGGTCCGCACCTCCACCATGGATATCGATAGTATCCCCAAGGATTTCAGTTGCCATAACAGAACATTCGATGTGCCAGCCTGGACGTCCAGGTCCCCAAGGACTTTCCCAAGAAATCTCTCCTTCTTTGGCAGCTTTCCAAAGGGCAAAATCCAGAGGATCTTCCTTACGATCTGTCTCAGCATCCGTACGTCCGCTAGCACCAATTTCAAGATCTTCCAAGGTCTTGTTGGCTAATTTAGCATAATTGTTTGACTTAGTTACTCGGAAGTATACATCACCTTCAGAAACATAAGCAAAACCTTTATCAATCAAGATTGATACAAATGCAATGATTTCATCCATGTAGTTAATAACACGAGGATTTTGTGTTGCTGGTTTGATTCCAAGTTGTGCGGTATCTTCCATAAAGGCTGTGATAAACTTGTCTGATAATTCTTTGGTCGAAATACCAACTTCATTGGCCGCCTTGATAATCTTATCATCTACATCTGTAAAGTTAGAAATGTAGTTAACAGTGTAACCACGATACTCAAAATAACGACGAATGGTATCAAAAGCTACTGTTGAACGGGCATTTCCGATATGAATATAATTGTAGACGGTTGGTCCGCAAACATACATATTGACAGTGTTCTCTGTCAAAGGTACGAAATCACGGAGCGAACGTGTCATTGTATCATAAATTTTTATCACTAGAGATTCCTTTCAATTAATTGGAGACTATTTTTTATCCCTAAAATGGTTTAAGTATAAACATAAGAGTATAACGAGAATGATAATCCCCATGGCCGCAACTAGCAGACCTTGAGCCAAAAGAAACAAAGCAGAAACAAAGCTCCCAACTATATAAAATAAAAGACCAAAAAAGGATTACTTTTGAACAATTTTTTCACAACTCAAGTCTCACTTGTGACGTTGCTTGTAGACAATACCAGCCCACAAAAAAGAGATACAAAACCATAAAGCAGTCCTGCTATAATCCCCTCTATGTAAAGCAATGTAAACAAGAGCGAGTGGACCTACAACGGTCAGTCGAGTCACCTTTGAACTAAAGAGTCTCATCTTTTTCTTTCCTTATAGACGTGATGAGTGAAAGCTAGCTGCTTTTAGAAGATCTTCTAGCTTTTCGCTATAGTATTCACGACCTTCCTCAATGTCATGAATCACTTCTTCATCCTTTTTACCGTGAACACGTACGACCTTAGCAGGGACACCAACTACCGTAACATCTTCTGGGACATCGGCAACAACCACAGCTCCTGCACCTACCTTGGCATTTTTTCCAATCTCAATAGGGCCAATAATCTGAGCATGGGCTGAAACCAATGCACCCTCACGAACGGTTGGGTGACGTTTTCCGACATCTTTACCAGTACCACCTAAAGTAACACCGTGATAGAGCATAGCTCCTTTTTCAACCACAGCTGTTTCACCAATGACAAGGCCAGAACCGTGATCAATAAAGACACCTTCAGCAATCTGAGCCCCAGGGTGAATCTCAATCTGAGTCCAAAATCGCCAAAATTGACTATGCATACGAGCTAAGAGTCGACAATTGTGGCGCCAGAGAAAATGTGAGATACGATGAGCGGCCAAGGCTTTGAGACCAGGATAGGTTAAAAGAACCTCCAAACTTGTCCGAGCCGCTGGATCATTTTTCTTTACAATATCAATACTTTCTTTCCACCACCCCATATAGGTCACTCCTTATATCATTATTGTTTACTGTCGCCTTATTATTTTTTCAGAGGTTTGATAATACCAGGATTACTTGCTATCATCCTCAAAATAAGCCCAATCGACTAACTCAGGATGCTCATCAAAAGGATTGATGACAACACCTTGAACCTTGTCCAACTCATTTTCGCCACTTGAAGGCTGGTAAATTTCTGCCAATGGCCACTGCAGAATGGTCCCTTTAGCCTTACGGAAAGGTAAACCAAAAGTCTCGCTCCCGTACCATTTAGCAAAGCTCGTCAAGTTTGTAAACACAGGCACATAGCTCTGCCCCTCTGCATTCGACATAGTCGCAAAGAAACGGTCATCCTGACCATCTTCCTCGCGCTTGTGAACAAAGGCTGGAACAAGATAAATCTTATCCTTAGGATCTGCCTTTTGATTTTTCTCACCCAGAAGATTATTAAGAGTCTGAGTAAAATAGTTGATGAATTGAATTAATTCACTGCTTGCAAAAAGAGTGGTGTTCGAGAAGTCACCCTCCTCTTTAAGGTTAAAAGCAAGGCCAAAAAGTTCTGCCTCAACAAGCTGAGATAGAATATCTAAACTTGAACATTTTACCCAAGTCTGCTCTTTGGCACTATCTTGAGTATCTTTAAAGGTTTGCAAATCCTGCTCACTTGTAAAGATAGGAACAACCTTCTTCCCTTCTACTTCAACTGCATAAAGGCTTTGAGTTGCCAATACCGGAGTATGTTGGAGGTGATTAACCAAGGACAGACTAGTCAAAAAATGGTCTGGTTCCGTTAAAAACTCTCTCAAGGTTTCATCAAAGGCTTGCAATTCTTGATTTTCTGTCATTCTTCTATTTATTCTTTCGTTTCTGATTCATCACTTTTTTTCGGTGCTTCCATACTTTCACTATGATGGTCTGGTTTATGATGAGAACAACAGCAGTGACGATGCTCTTCTCCATTTTCCCCGTCTTCATTTTTTTCAGGTTTAGGAAGCAAGGTTTTGATTGAAGCATCAACACGACCTTTTTCATCAATTTTGATAATTTTAACGGTTACCATATCCCCAACCTTAACCACATCTTCAACATGCTCAGTGTGTTTCCAAGCTAATTCTGAAATGTGGACTAAGGCATCAGTCTTATTGAAGAGGTGGACAAAGGCACCGAACTTTTCAATACGCACAACTGGTACGGTGTAGACCTCGCCAACCTTAGCTTCACGTACAAGGTCAGAGATGATTGTTTTAGCACGGTCAATAGCATCCTGATCACTAGAGAAAATCTGAACGAGTCCTTCTTCATCGATATCAATTGTGACACCTGTCTCAGCGATAATCTTGTCAATGGTTTCACCACCCTTACCGATGACAACCTTAATCTTGTCAACAGGAATCTGAATACTATCGATCTTAGGAGCTGTTGGGGCCAATTCCGAACGTGGTTCAGCAATCGCTGACTCAATAACATCAAGAATTTCAAAACGTGCCACCTTAGCTTGAGCTAAAGCTTCCTCAAGAATAGCAGGTGTAATTCCTGAAATCTTAATATCCATCTGAAGAGCTGTAATACCTAGACGTGTACCAGCCACCTTAAAGTCCATATCACCAAAATGATCTTCTAAACCTTGAATGTCGGTTAGAACAGTGTAGTTGGTTCCATCTGAAATAAGACCCATGGCAATTCCCGCAACAGGTGCCTTAATCGGCACCCCACCGGCCATAAGAGCCAAAGTGCCTGCACAAATAGAAGCCTGTGAAGAAGAACCATTTGACTCCAAGACTTCAGCTACCAAACGGATAGCATATGGAAACTCTTCAACGCTTGGAAGAACTTGAGCAAGGGCACGTTCACCTAAAGCTCCGTGACCAATTTCACGACGGCCTGGTGCACCGTAACGCCCTGTTTCACCCACCGAATACTGAGGGAAATTGTAGTGGTGAAGGAAACGTTTCTTATACTCTGGATCCAAACCATCAACGAGTTGTGTATCACTCATAGGGGCTAAAGTCAAGACTGATAAGGCCTGGGTTTGCCCACGTGTAAAGAGACCTGATCCATGAACATTTGGCAGAAAGTCAATTTCAGCATCCAAAGGACGAATTTCATCCACACGACGACCATCAGGACGAATCTTGTCTTCTGTAATCAGACGGCGCACTTCAGCATGTTCCATCTGCTCAAGGATTTCTACCACATCACGTAGAATGGTTTCCTTATCTTCATCTTCTGCAAAACGTTCTTGATAAGAAGCGAGGACCTCTTCTTTAACAGCCTTGGTTGCTGCCTCACGCACCAGTTTTTCTTCCACCTGAACAGCCTTAGCTAACTGATCATAATAAACTGCTTCAATTTCAGCCTTCAAATCAGCATCCACTTGGAACAGTTCAACCTCAGCCTTTTCCTTACCAACAGCCGCAACAATATAATTTTGGAAATCAACCAACTCTTGAATAGCTTCATGTCCCTTCAAAAGTGCTTGCAACATGATGTCCTCTGACAATTCCTGAGCACCTGCTTCTACCATATTGATGGCTTCCTTGGTACCTGCCACTATCAAGTCTAAATGTGAAACTTCTTTATCTGATGCACTTGGGTTGATGATGAAATCTTCCGCTGCATAAGCCACTTGAACCCCAGCAATAGGACCATTGAAAGGAATATCCGAAATAGAAAGTGCTAAAGAACTCCCAAACATAGCGGCCATTGGCGCACTAGCATTCTCATCATAAGAGAGAACAGTATTAATGACTTGAACTTCGTTACGAAAACCCTCCGCAAACATGGGACGAATAGGACGGTCAATAAGACGAGCAGTCAAAGTGGCATCAGTCGAAGGTCGTCCCTCACGCTTGCTAAAGCCTCCTGGGAACTTACCAGCCGCATACATTTTTTCCTCATAATTAACCTGTAAAGGAAAGAAATTTGCAGTTGCCATCTTTTTAGACATAACAGCTACTGACAATACGGTTGTATCTCCATAACGTACTACAACGGCACCATTAGCCTGCTTGGCTACCTGTCCCACTTCCACAACAAGTGGGCGTCCTTCAAAGGTCATCTCAAAAGTTTGTTTAGCCATGTTTGATCCCTCTTTTTATCCATAACCAGCCCCACAAAAATGAACTGGTCAACTTTATATCATTCATTTGATATAACTTCCATTTTACCATATTATAGTCGAAAATGGCAGAGCTTCGGCATAAGTTGCGCTCCAAGCTTTTCTCGATTTCAGATATTTAAGTGGTTTTGTGATATAATAAACACTTATGAGAGACAAAGGAATGACTATGAAAAAATTACAACACATCATTATGATTGCCTTAATCTTAATAGGCCTAGCAACACCTGCCCTAGCACAAGATCAGACTGATTCCTTCAATGTTGCTGCAAAACATGCGATTGCTATCGAAACCACTACAGGAAAAGTGCTCTATGAAAAGGATGCTACAACTCCTGATGGTGTTGCTTCAATGACGAAAATCCTGACAGCCTACATGGTCTACAAAGCTGTTGATCAAGGTAAAATTACTTGGGACACTGAGGTAGGTATCTCAGATTATCCATTCAACTTAACAGTTAATTCAGAAGTTTCAAACGTCCCACTAGACTCTCGAAAATATACTGTCAAACAACTCTTAGATGCCACCCTCATTAGTAGTGCCAACAGTGCAGCAATTGCTCTAGCTGAAAAAATCTCAGGAACAGAGAGTACCTTTGTTGACACTATGACAGCCCAACTAAAAGAATGGGGCATTACAGATGCTAAATTATTTAACGCTTCAGGTCTGAACAATAAATATCTAGGAGATAACCGTTATCCTGGCTCTAAACCAGATGACGAAAATACCATGAGTGCTCTAGATATTGCGATTATCGCAGACCATCTCATCAAAGACTATCCCCAAGTACTCGAAATCACCAAACAAACCGAGGTTGATTTCGAGGGTGACAACAAATTGACTACCCACAACTATATGTTAGAAGGCCAAGAAAACTACCGTGAGGGGGTTGATGGGCTTAAGACTGGAACAACTGAACTAGCTGGGGCATCCTTCGTAGCCCACTCCAATGAAAATGGCATGAGCTTGATTACAGTCGTTATGAATGCGTACAATGGTGGGGACGATGAATCTGCACGTTTCACAGCCACAAATGAGTTGCTAGATTATGTGACACAAAACTGGGAAATCAAAACCCTCAACACTAATGGACAAATCGTCAAGAAAAATGATATCAAGGTAGCCGATGGAGACAGAAAAACCATCTCTGCTAGGCTCGAATCAGATCTTACAGTCGTCCAAAAAATAAATAGCCGAAATGATTCAGTAAAAATCCAAGCCAAAACCGTGACAGCTCCTATCAAAAAAGGAGATACCATTGGAACAGCAATCTATGATGATAAAGATCTCGTAGGAACAAGTTATATTTCTGATCCACCTCAAGTTGATGTCACAGCCAACCAGTCCATTAAGAAAAGCTTCTTCTTAAAAGTTTGGTGGAATCATATCCTTAATTTCTTCACAGGAAACAAGTAAACACAAAACTATCTTTTAATATCAAAAGATAGTTTTTATTTGCTTTGAAAATCGTGGTATAATCGTAAAAGCTCCTTCTCAACACCTTAAGTTCCTCTCAAAATGTGGTATAATAAATATCCAAAACACATGAAAGAACAAACCATGAAAAAACTGATTACGCTTATTATGACCTTCTTACTCTGTCTAGGAAGCGTAGCTCCTACTTTTGCAGCAGATAAGAAAAAAGGATTTGATGCCTCAGCCAAGCATGCTATTGCTGTCGAAGCAACTACCGGTAAGATTTTATACGAAAAAGATGCGACTACCCCTACTGGGATTGCTCTATTACCAAACTTCTAACAGCCTATATGGTTTATAAAGCGGTAGACCAAGGAGACCTCAAATGGAACACTAAAGTCGACATTTCTGACTATCCCTTTGAATTGACTGTCAGTGCCGGAGTGTCCAATATTCCACTAGATGCCCGTAAGTACACTGTCAAACAGCTCCTCGACGCAACTCTTATTTGCCAGTGCCAACAGCGCAGCCATTGCCCTAGCCGAGGAAATCGGAGGCACTGAGAGTAAGTTTGCCGATATGATGAAAGCCCAACTCAAAGACTGGGGTATCACTGATGCCAAGATTGTCAATGCCTCTGGTCTTAATAATTCCTATTTAGGTAATAATATTTATCCAGGTTCTAAATCAGATGAAGAAAACACCATAAGTGCCAAGGGTGTTGCTGTCATTGCACAACATGTGATTAAAGAATATCCCGAAATCCTCGACGTCACTAAAAAGACAGAAGCTAATTTTAATGGTGTCAATAAACTCAAAACCTTTAACTATATGCTTAAGGGACAGCCTAGTTACCGCAAGGGAGTTGATGGGCTCCAAACGGGTACCACTGATTTGGCCGGAGCCTCCTTCGTAGCCCGTTCAAATGAAAGTGGGATGAGTATTATCACAGTCATCATAAATGCTGAGCACACCGATACGGATGACTATGCCTGGTTTACCGCAACCAATGAACTCCTTAATTACGTGGTCTACCATTGGGAAAGTAAGACTATTGCTAAGAAAGGACAAGCCATCAGCAAAAGCCAAGTAGATGTCCTCGATGGTAAATCCAAGCAAGTGTCTGCTGTCGCTAAGTCTGACTTTAATATTATCCAAAAAATAGATGCTAACAATAACAAACACATTAAAGTCACTACCAACCAGATTCAATCCCCTGTCAAGTCAGGAGACAAGGTGGGAACAGCCACCTTTGAAGATAGGACTCTTGTAGGAGATGGCTACCTACCTAACCAAGGCATGCCAAGCATGGAACTGGTTGCTGGTAAAGAAGTTAAGAAGAGCTTCTTCCTCAAGGTTTGGTGGAATCACTTTGTCACCTTTGTCAACGAGAAACTCTAATACTTACAGTCGAGCGTGGCTCGGCTTTTTCTTTTACGCCTGCTTTACGGAAAGGTTGACTCTATCTTGACTCTTATCGACACAAAAAGACAGATTATGGGTATAATCTGTCTTTGATGTTTAATATTTACACTACTGTAAAGGTTAATTTATCTTTCGAGCAACCAATCTTAAGGGTCTGTCCGCTAACAACTTGGCCACCTAGTAATAACTCAGACAACTTGTCCTCCACTTGAGTTTGAATCGTACGACGTAATGGACGAGCTCCCATCTCAATATCATAGCCATCCTTAGCCAAATGCTTAAGAGCAGCTGGTTGGAATTTTAAGCTTATACCTTTATCGGCTAGAGCTGAAATTAATGGTTTAACCATAATCTTGACAATGTCATGTAGTTGTTCTTCCTCTAAGCTGTGGAAGACAACCTTCTCATCAATACGGTTAATAAATTCTGGACGATAGGACTTCTTAAGCTCTTCCATAATGCGTGCTTGCATGGCTTGGTGATTATGAGAAATAGTTTGAGCACCAAAACCAACAGTTTTATCATCACGAAGAGCTGTAGCTCCCAAATTTGAGGTCATAATGATGATAGTGTTTGAAAAATCAACCTTACGACCACGGCTATCTGTTAAAACACCGTCATCCAAAACCTGTAAGAGAATGTTGAAGATATCTGGATGAGCTTTCTCAATCTCGTCAAAGAGAAGAACTGAGTAGGGCTTATTTCGAACTTTCTCTGTCAACTCTCCACCCTCATCATATCCGACATACCCTGGAGGAGCACCATTAAGGCGACTAGCCGCAAATTTTTCCATATACTCCGACATATCAAAGCGAAGCAAAGCTGATTCATCATCAAAGAGAACTTCCGCCAAAGCCTTAGCCAATTCTGTCTTACCAACACCAGTAGGTCCAAGGAACATGAAGGAGCCAATAGGACGTTTTCCAGTACGAATACCTGACTGATTACGACGAATAGCACGGCTGATAGCCGAAACCGCCTCATCTTGACCAATAACACGTTTGTGGAGTTCTGATTCAAGATTCAGGTAACGCTTGCTGTCAGTCTGCGTCATCTTCTCAACAGGGATACCTGATAAACGACTAAGAGTTTGCATAATCTGATCCGCATCTACCAAAGCAGGTTTAGGAAATTTTGCCTTTTGGTTAGCCTTATACTGTTTAACAGCAGCCCCAATATCCCCAGATATAAGTGCTTCATCCAAAGGCGTTATCTCACGTTTGGCCTCTTTTTTGATACGAACTTGAACAGTTGCACTCGCTTCATCTAAAAGGTCAATTGCCGAATCAGGCAAATTCTTACTCGTCAAATAGCGATGCGCTGCCTTGACTGCCGTCTCAACTGCCGCGTCCGTAATAGTCACACGATGATAGTCTTCATAAGACGAACGCAAACCATTTAAAATATCGATTGCTTCAGATACACTTGGTTCTTCAATTGTAATTTTAGCAAAACGACGGGATAAAGCTGCATCTTTCTCAATATGCTTTTGGTATTCAGCTTGCGTGGTTGCTCCAACCATGTGAAGTGTCCCGCGCGCAAGGGCCGGTTTCAAAATATTAGCCGCATCCAAGGTACTATCAATACCTGAACCAGATCCAATAATCGTATGTAGTTCGTCAATAAAGAGAATGATTTTCCCATCAGCTTCAATCTCATCAATGATCTGATTCATACGCTCTTCAAAATCACCACGGAAACGTGTCCCTGCAACAACGCTCATCATGTCAAGCTCTAAGATACGCATATCAGCCAATTCAAATGGTACTTCGCCTGAAGCAATACGTTGCGCTAAACCAAGAGCAAGTGCTGTCTTACCGACACCAGCTTCACCTACCAAGACAGGATTATTCTTCGTTTTACGACTCAAAACCTGAATCATACGTGAAATTTCTTCATCGCGTCCAATAACGGGATCAAGATTTCCTGACTCCGCTAATGCAGTTAAGTCTTTGGTATAATCTGCCAGTTCACCAGTAGATGATTGAGGAGGTTGCATCATATTGGCAAAATTCGCAGATGCTTTTGATTTCTTAGGTTTACGAAGATCGTGAATTGCCTTCAAATCTTGCTTGCTAAGACCAGCATTACGCTCCAAAGAACGTCGTAAATCTATGATGCGAGGTTTATCGCTATCATCTTTATATTGAAAACCAGCCACTTCAAGGAGGCGACAAACCATTAAATCCTTATGAAGAAGGAAGGCCATCAATACATGTTCAGACCCCACCTCTACAGCACCAGTCACACTAGCGATTCCTTGCGCCTCTTGCAACATAGCCTCTAGCGCAGGTGACTGTGCACGTAAATCGATAATATCTGATTCCGACAAGTCTTTTGGCCTCTTCTCCATAGCCAATACAGCAGCTGTCTCAATCTCTTCCGAATGAATACGGTCCTCAAAATCAGTAAATGTTAAGTAGGCTACAGATCCCGGAACCTCAACCATAGCTAGAAGCACATGCCAAGTCTCCAAGAAAGGACTTTCAAAACGCTCCGCTTCAAGCTGAGCACGATGGAAAATGGCCTGCATTTTTCTTGAATATATCGTCATCTAATTCCCTTCTCTATCCAATCTAAGTAATAGCGAGCGTTGAATACGCGAACGAATGATAGCCGCATCTTCGCCTAAAACATCATCACTAGCAGTCGCTAAAATCAAATTTCCCTCACGCTCAGTGATAATCTTTTCATCAAAAAGCAACTGAATGAGGTCTGTAAAGACTTGTTCGCTGAGCTGATCTGCCAAATTTTGCAGCAAATCATTAATCATATGGTGTTTGTCGGAGAATCTAACTTTGACAATGCGAATATAGCCGCCACCACCACGTTTGCTCTCAACAATATACCCACGACTCTCTGTAAAACGAGTCTTGATAACATAGTTAATCTGACTTGGTACTACTTGAAAAGCATCTGCTAAGTTCGAGCGTTGAATCTCAGCAGTTCCAGACTGGCCCAGCAATTCTTTAATATATTCTTCTATACTATCTGATGTATTTCTTGCCATCTTAATTCCTCCAGTCTAATTTGACTATAACTGACTATTATTATACCAAAAATGTTAGCACATGGGAAACTATACTCTCGAAAAGCTTTTTAAAGTTGTCATTAGAGAACATATAAGATACAATAGATAAGACTAAAAATAGTAGGTTTCTCAATTTTTTTACTGAAATATCCTGAACACCACGATAAAACTCACATTCCTTGAATTTTATCTCTTATTCCATTTCCTTATGAAAGGTTACTCATGAAATACATCATTGCATTCTTAATCTCTATGACTCCCCTTGTTGAACTCCGCGGAGCAGTTCCTATTGCTATCGCCTCAGGTATTCCTTGGTGGCAGGCCCTTGTCCTTTGTATGATTGGGAACATGCTTCCAGTTCCAATTATTTTCTTCTTCGCCCGCCGTGTTCTCAAGTGGGGTGCTGACAAACCTCTTATCGGTGGTTTCTTTACCTGGTGTCTAAAAAAAGGCCATAGTGGGGGTCAAAAGCTTGAAAAAGCTGCTGGAGACAAGGGTATCTTCTGGGCCCTTCTGCTCTTTGTAGGAATTCCACTTCCAGGAACAGGAGCTTGGACTGGTACGCTTGCAGCATCTATCCTAGACTGGGACTTTAAGCGCAGTGTTCTAGCTGTTATGCTCGGAGTTATCCTCGCAGGTATCATTATGGGAACTCTCTCTCTTCTATTTGGAGTAGACACTCTTGCTCATTAATAGAAATGTTTAGACATCTGGAGAAATGCTCAGATGTTTTCTAATTACAACAAAAAAGAAGTTACGATTGATTCACGTAACTTCTTTTCTTTTTATCTAGCAACTAGAATTAGTTGTTAAGAGCTGCTGCCATTGTGGCTGCAACTTCTGATTCAAAGTCGTTAGATGCTTTTTCAATACCTTCACCAACTTCAAAGCGAACGAATTCTACTACTGAAGCATTTACTGATTCAAGGTAAGCTTCAACTGTTTTGCTATCGTCCATGATGTAAACTTGGGCAAGAAGAGTGTACGCTTGGTCAACTTTAGTGTTGTCAAGAATGAAGCGGTCCATTTTACCTGGGATGATTTTATCCCAGATTTTTTCTGGTTTACCTTCAGCAGCCAACTCAGCTTTGATATCTTCTTCAGCTTGAGCGATAACTTCATCAGTCAATTGAGCTTTAGATCCATATTTAAGGTGTGGAAGAGCTGGTTTATTAACCATTGCACGGCTTTCGTTATCTTGATCGATAGCATGGTTAAGTTGTGCCAATTCATCTTTAACAAATTGTTCGTCCAATTCAGAATATGAAAGAACAGTTGGTTTCATCGCTGCGATGTGCATTGAGATTTGTTTTGCAATAGCTTCATCTCCACCTTCGATAACTGAAACAACACCGATACGTCCACCGTTGTGTTGGTAAGCTCCGAAGTGTTGTGCATCGGTTTTCTCAACAACTGCAAAACGACGTAATGAGATTTTTTCACCGATAGTAGCTGTAGCAGTTACGTATGCAGCTTCAAGAGTTTCACCTGAAGGCATAGTCAATGCAAGTGCTTCTTCATTGTTAGCTGGTTTACCTTCAGCAATCACTTTAGCTGTTTCGTTTACCAACTCAACGAATTGAGCGTTTTTCGCAACGAAGTCAGTTTCAGCGTTAACTTCAACAACTGCTGCAACGTTACCGCTAACGTAAATACCTGTCAAACCTTCAGCTGCAATACGGTCAGCTTTCTTAGCTGCTTTAGCCATACCTTTTTCTCGAAGTAATTCAATCGCTTTTTCGATATCGCCATCAACTTCAACCAATGCTTTTTTTGCGTCCATGACACCAGCACCAGATTTTTCACGCAATTCTTTAACAAGTTTAGCTGTAATTTCTGCCATTTTGTTTTTCTCCAAATTTATTTTATAAAACTAAGGGGCTGGGCTGAGCCCCGCCCCTTAGGTGTTTGTCGTATCTTTAGTGGGCAACACGCCCTAACCAATCTTAAAGATTAGTTGTTGTCACCTTCGACAACTTCAACGATTTCTTCGATTGAATCAGCTGCAGCTGCTTCTTGGAAATCTGCAGAAGCGTCTTCACCTTGATTACCTTCGATGATAGCGTCAGCCATTTTTGAAGTGATCAATTTAACGGCACGGATAGCATCATCGTTAGCTGGGATGATTACATCGATCTCATCTGGATCAGCATTTGTATCAACCATTGCTACAACTGGGATACCAAGTTTCTTAGCTTCTTTAACAGCGATTTGTTCTTTGTGTGGGTCAACGATGTAGATTACATCTGGAATACGAGGCATATCTTCGATACCACCCAAGAATTTTTCAAGACGTGCACGTTGTTTGTTAAGAAGTGCAACTTCTTTCTTAGGAAGAACTTCGAAAGTTCCGTCAGCTTCCATTTGTTTGATTTCTTTCAAACGAGCGATACGTTTTTTGATAGTATTCCAGTTTGTAAGAGTACCACCCAACCAACGGTGGTTGATGTAGTATTGACCAGCACGAGTTGCTTCTTCAGCAACTGCTTCAGCTGCTTGTTTTTTAGTACCAACGAACAAGATTACTGCATCGTTAGCTGCTGCTTCACGAACGAATTCGTAAGCTGTGTCAACCATTTTTACAGTTTGTTGCAAGTCGATAACGTGGATTCCGTTACGTTCTGTGAAGATGTACTTAGCCATCTTAGGATTCCAGCGACGAGTTTGGTGACCAAAGTGAACACCAGCCTCAAGAAGTTGTTTCATTGAAATTACTGCCATGAGTATTTCTCCTTAAAAAATTGTTTTCTCCTCTCCCAGACTTCATCTTGCAAACCCACCCATAAAGAGCAACAGATTCACAATACATCCAGAATGAGTATTTGTTGCATAGTACAACTATCATATTTTACCATAAAAGCCCCATTTTGACAAGTCAAATGCGACCTTAATAAATCTTTTCTTTAAAGTATTTTGGAAAAGATTTTTGCATACTTCCTATCATAAAATATCTGCCATGATAAATTATTGTTCCCTTATTACGAAAATAAAAGCCCGACAGAATCGGGCTTTTTGTGTGTAAACACATTATACAAAGGCGGTAGACGGATTTGAACCGACGATCAAGCTTTTGCAGAGCCGTGCCTTACCACTTGGCTATACCGCCATAACTAATAATATTCTACCTTAAAATCTAAATGGCGTCAAGTAGTTTTCTTAAATTGTTTGTGTCTATTTTTTTGAGAATAATCATCAAGCCTATAAATCAAGAGATTTCTCTGTTGAATTTTTTCAAAAAAATACCGAAACAAAGGTTTCCTTGCTTCAGTCTTGACTTTATTGGCTTTTTCGTGTTACAATAACTTCAGACTGATTAAGCAAAGTGTAGATTTGTCTTAATCGGTGGAGTAGAAGCTGTAACTTCTACTCCTTTTTTGATTTTCTATAAAGGTATTATAACAAAATTGTCAGAAAAACGCAAACAAAAACAACTTAAAAAAGCCTTAAAATCCAAAAAATTTTAAAGTTTTTAATACTTAAATTTTTGGCGGTCAAGAGAAGTAAATTTCCCAGCACGTTGAAAAATTTTGCGTGATTTAAATATCGTTTGTTCCTTCGCTTCTCGGAGATAACCAACGCTTAAACGTTGATTTTGATAGTATTCGTACTCTTTTCGCCAATTACCAAAAAATAGATCATCAACAAGATTAATTCTATCTAGAATAATTAATCTCGACATTGTGTAAGCACCTTTCAAAGACCAATACATTCCTCTATGCTTCATGCGATAAGTAATTTTTCGATGCTGACTCTCCATGACACCTATTCCTTTGGCTGATAAATTTCTTAATTTAGCAGGCTTTGTGTATTTGAAATTATTAAGAATTTTTCGGCGAAAATTAAAATAATTATAGTGTTCTTCATCATCTCCATCAGCAATTAAAGACTCAACAGTATCAAGAACGGTTTTCATCAGCTCTCTTTTATGAGTATTAATTGCCTCAAAAGCTAGTTCTTTTAACTCAGCTGGATATTTTTTAAAAAATATTTTTATCTTTTCGTTTAGATGATAAGCATCCCAAAAGTGCTCGTGTATTTTAATGCCAAGCGCTTTTTTAATTTCTTGAAAAACTTTTGGAGTATAGCCTTTACCATTATCAGAATTAGTGATTAATATCGTCTCATCTGTGATCTCGTAATGATTATACAAATAGTCTAGTAATTCTTCTTTTGCCTTTTCGTAATTTGTGTGAATTATCTCATGCTTATTTTCCAAAACATAACGATTTTTAGCAATTTTTTTAGAACCTGTGTGAAGAAGAAAGTGTGCTAAATCAACATTTCTTTTGTCATCTCTAGCAGAATCTGATGATTTCACCATCACGCCATCGCCTTCAATATAAAGGATTTTTGGATTAATTTTCTTGGTCGGTTCTTCCTCTAGCCAAAAGCGAAATTTTTCTTTTTCAGATAGCAATTCCCCAGCTCGCTTAACGGCTTTTAAAACAGTATCCTTAGTAATCTCAAGATGATAAAACTCTTTAACAAAATGACACACTTGACGATATGACATTACTGTAGCCATTTTAGCTACATGGCAAACCAATTCAGGAGAAAAACGCATGTACTTTTTGAGTCCTAGCCATTCATCAACAGGATAACGTGTTTTGCTTCCTTTTCTCCAGCGAGACCTTGAAAAAGTTACTTCTCCAAAAGTAAAAGCAACCGTTCTCTCTGTTTGATTGATACGTTTGTATCCAGCTATCCGCATTGCTGAGGCAATATTTGCATCATACGTTTCAACTCTTTTTGATACTATCAATAATTATGTGTAAACACTCAAGTAGAGTTGAAGAATGTTAATCAAATAAGCTTTCAAGTGTGTCAGCACATTGGCCAAACCCTTTATGGATGCGTTGATTTTGCTTGAAATTATAATCTTCAAACAGGGTAACTAAATAACGTTCCAGAGCCTCCTCGTTAGGAAAAAGAACCTTCTTTTTCGTTTGACGTTTGATTTCTTTGTTAAGAGACTCAATGAGGTTTGTCGAATAAATGCTATGCCAAATCTGGTAGGGAAACTGATAAAAAGTTAAAAGATTATCCGTATTCTCCAGACTTTCCATGACTTTCCTATACTTTGGTTTCCATTCGGCGATAAAGTTCTCTAAAATTTGCACTGCCATTTCTAAATTTTCAGCACGATAAATCGTTTTAAATTGCTCCAGAATAACCGCTCTATCTGCTCGTTTCACTTTACTAGCTAGATTTCGACTAATATGAATTAAGCAACGTTGTTGTTTAGCTAATGGGTAAGCCTGATTGATAATCTGTTCAAGCCCCTTGAAGCCATCGGTCACTACAAGAGAAACCTGTTGGATTCCTTGGTTTTGAAGCTTGTCTAACAGGGTGGACCAAGAAGCATTGTTTTCATTTGGGGCGATTTCATATCCAAGAACAGCCTTCTGTCCTTCTGGTGTAATGCCAAGTGCGATATGAATACATTCTTTACTAACGGTTCCACGTCTTAAGGGAAGATAGGTTCCGTCAAGAAATAAAACAGAGTAATTGGCTTCTAAGCTTCGCTCATGAAAAGTAGCGACATTCTCCTGAGTTGCTTTTGAGATATTAGAAATTGTGGCAGGACTATAGTGATGACCATACATTCGCTCGATGATATCACTAATTTCTCGAGTCGTTACACCGGTTTGATAGAGTTTGATAACCATCTCTTCCAAGTGGTCATCTCGACGTCCATAAGCGGGAAGCAAAGCTGGACTAAAGTTCCCATTACGATCTCTAGGAATACTCAACTGAACAGTCCCATATTTGGTTTCGAATTTCCGTGCATAGCTTCCGTTACGACTATTCCCAGAATTATAGCCTAATTTATCGTAAGGTTCATACCCTAAAAAGGCTGATAACTCTGCTTGAAGCAGATCATTCATTGCTGTTTCAAGAGAAGTACGGAAAAATTCATCAATATCTTGCTTTTGGGCTAGGAAGTTAAGTAGTTCTGTGGTAAACTGAGTCATAGGAATAAATCTCTTTCTAGTAATGTTTTGCAACTCTACTATAACGGATTTATTCCTTTTTGTGTTTACACAACTTATTTTACACTACCGAAAATAGTGGTAGAAATGATAGTTTAGCAAAGAAATATCATAATTCTTGATTAACTGATATAACTTTTGTTTAGTTGTACCACTTACTCTTGCATTGATGTTATCCTTAAACCTTAGAGTCACTATTGTATAATTTAGACAAAGGACAAAAACATGAAAAAAACGCTACTCAAAAGAATTTAAAGAAACCCTTATCGCCTTCTATCATTCTGGTCAATCCGTCACCCAGCTGTCTAAAGAATACGACGTGGCCCCTGCAACAATTTATAAATGGATCGACCTCTATTCTAAATCTAATGAAAGCTCCGTCTCTAAAGCTGATTTTCTAGAATTAAAAAGACAACTGGCTAAAGTTAAGGAAGAACGAGACATCTTAAAAAAAGTATTGACCATATTCGCCGAGAAAAAGAAGTGAGTGCTGCGGATATGGCTCAAACCATACAAACTTTAGCACTCAATGTCAGACTAAGCTGTCAACTCCTTGATGTTCCTGAATCAAGTTATTATGAACGGATTAACCGACATCCATCTAAAACTCAATTAAGGAGACGATACCTGTCACTCAAAATTTCTCAACTCTTCAATGCTAACCGAGAAATCTATGGTGCTCCTAAAATTCATCATCTTCTACTTAAACAAGGGGAAAAAGTCGGGTTAAAACTGGTACAGAAGCTAATGAAGCAACTTCAACTCAAGTCTGTAGTCATTAAGAAATTTAAGCCTGGATACTCACTAAGTGATTACATCAATCGAAAAAATCTCATACAGACTGAATCTAAAAAAAAATAAGGTTTGGTCAACCGACATTACTTATATTCCTACTCAACAAGGATGGGCTTATCTCTCAACCATTATGGATCGTTATACTAAAAAAGTCATTGCTTGGGATTTGGGCAAGCGAATGACTGTAGAATTAGTGCAAAGAACTTTAAATAAGGCCATTAAATCACAAGACTATCCAGAAGCTATTATTCTTCATTCTGACCAAGGAAGCCAGTATACGAGTCTAGAGTATGAAGAGTTGCTTAAGTATTATGGGATGACTCACTCTTTCAGTCGAAGGGGATACCCTTATCATATGCCAGTCTTGAATCTTGGCATGGACATTTAAAAAGAGAGTGGGTGTATCAATTTAAATATAAGAACTTTGAAGAAGCCTATCAGAGTATTTTCTGGTACATCGAAGCCTTTTATAATTCAAAACGAATCCATCAAAGTTTAGGGTATCTTACACCTAATCAATTTGAAAAGGTAAGTGCTTAAATAAATAGATTAAAATTCTACGTTTGTTACTCTAAAAACTTGACTTAACGTCAAATTTATTTCATAAACGAAAGATAAAAATGTTGTAAAAATTATTCCAAAAATATAAACTATCAATTTATTTTCCTATTTTTTTATTTCTCTCTAATATATTTTTTTAATAATTGGAATATACTTGTCCATTATTGGATCAAAAATATCATTTTTGTCTTGAATAATAAAAGTTTTTTCATTTCTATAATTAGGATTTTGGTGAGTTGCTACTCCAGATTTCCTTTTATTCATATATTCTTCGAAACTTCTAGTGAAATAATGATTAATTCTTATATTTTTGAAGCAAGCTTCACGTTCCAAAAACATAATATCATTTTCTTTATGATCAGTATTCACACTTTTTAAATGTCCAAAATATTTATGAACATGAACACTAGCTTGAAGAACTGTTCGAGGGTTGCATATTGTTTTCACATTTTTATTTACCTCGAAACTCGGTAGTGAATGATTCTTAAATCTCTCAATTACTAATCCCTCTCGTTGTTTTAACTCTCCACTACTGCCATATAACAACCAGTTCACTTCAACACCAGGCGCATATTCGAATTCCTTTAGTATCTTAGGAATACTATCTTCACTTATTGGAACAATAAATTCATCTGTATCTATTAAAGCTAACCATTTTGATTTTTTTTCCGCACGATTTATTGCATCATTACACATATATATTTGTCTATGTTTCCCCGGAAAATAAATATATTCGACGATCCCCTGATCAATATATACTTTCAAAATATTTTTTAAATCATCCGTGGATTCATTATCATAAATATAAAATTTATCAACTCCTACTAATAAATGATATTCTATCCATTCTTGAATATATTTGGATTCATTTTTTATCATTAAAGCAAGGCTAAGATAATTTTCAAAATTATTTTTTTCTTCTCTAAATTTCCAATTTATATATCTTTTTATATTAAAAAAACGAATTATTTTTATAATTTCTTTTAATTTAGTCAATTTAGTATTCATTTACCTTAATCCTTATTATATCTTATTATATATATAATAGTAAGTATATCTCATATTTTGACGTTAAGTCAAGTTTTTAGAGTAACAAACGTAGAATTTTAATTTATTTATTTTAAGCACTTACCTTTTCAAATTGATTAGGTGTAAGATACCCTAAACTTTGATGGATTCGTTTTGAATTATAAAAGGCTTCGATGTACCAGAAAATACTCTGATAGGCTTCTTCAAAGTTCTTATATTTAAATTGATACACCCACTCTCTTTTTAAATGTCCATGCCAAGATTCAAGACTGGCATTATGATAAGGGTATCCCCTTCGACTGAAAGAGTGAGTCATCCCATAATACTTAAGCAACTCTTCATACTCTAGACTCGTATACTGGCTTCCTTGGTCAGAATGAAGAATAATAGCTTCTGGATAGTCTTGTGATTTAATGGCCTTATTTAAAGTTCTTTGCACTAATTCTACTTCTTTACAAGCTTCTCTCTCTTAAGTGTTTCATTAGATTCAACACTGTTTGGAGTAGGTCTAGGTCTATTAATGTTTGGGAGAGCACTTTTACTATTTTTGATTTCATTTGAAATCTGTAAACTTATTGTAAAGCTAATTACTCCATCAATTAGATGACACATCAAGAAGGTAAGAAAATCATGAAAACTTGGAAAAAGATTGTCCATGAAGTATCTCTCATATCTCTATTTTTAGGCGGGGGATTAGCAACTTGGGTTTATAGTCAAGGTAGCTTGACAGATTTACAAAATCAAAATAAAAGTGAGCTAGATTATGTCAAGAAGGAAGTTGATAACTTCAATAAGATTGATATTAAAAGTAGCAGCTACAATGTACTAATTCAAAGTTCTGAGGTTAACAAAGCTACACTTTCTTACTACCAAAAAATAAAAAATACAATTGACACAACTGTAAAGGATGGTCAATTAACTATTAATGATAACAACTCTAAATTAGATTCGACTTCTAAAAAACACATTAACTTTTTCGAATTAAAAGATTTAATAAGCCTCTCTTCTGCTATCGACCAGGAAGTCAGAAAGCAAACCATTATTATTACACTTCCTAAAAAACAAACGATTGATTTCTTAAAGGTTGATTTAGCAACTGGAAATCTAGATTTAAGCCATAGCACGGTTAGACAAGTAGACATTAATCTAAATATGGGGAACCTTAATTTTAATAAAATGATAGTCAGCAACCTAAAAGCTAACCTTGATGTTGGTAGTGTTGATAGTGATAATACCCTTTTTACTAACGCAGATTTATCTATTGCAATGGGAGAATACTCTGGTAATAACTTAATTTTTAACGGTCACAATAAACTTGACGTCACAACCGGTGAAGTTGAAATAGCTCTTAAAGATTACACTATCAATGTTCAAGCAGATAGTCACTCAGGAGAGGTGGATGTTACGAATAACCTTAAGAACTCAAAAGATAATACACTTACCATCACCTCCGATCTCGGTAATATAACTGTCGAATAACATAAAAAAGCCAGCTCAAATTAGCCGGCTTTTAGTTTATACATTCTCAGTTTTTGGTCTATAAATAACAATACCTACAACTACAAAAATAAGTAAGAAAATGACTAGCATACGTACTTGATCTGAGATTTGTCCTGTCATAGAAATAGTTTGACGAAGGCCTGACACAGAGTAGGACATTGGTAAGAATGGTTGTACGACCTTAAAGAACTTAGGACTAAGTTCAATTGGATAAGTCCCTGCACTAGAACCTAACTGTAAAAGCAACAGAATCATGGAAGCAAATGCACCATATCTATCATCCCAACCTACAAGGGCTGTAACGAGCGCCATTAAAGTCCATGCTGCAAGAAGAATCATACCAAATGTAGCTAGTGGATGATTTGGTTCAACTCCCATAAATCGAATAGCAATATAAAGGGCAATTGCAGCCATAGTTGCAATAATACCATTGATAAATAACTTATTTTTAGACCAGTCAAAACGACTCGTAAAGCTTCTTCCTGTCAAGCTTTTAGCAAAGATAACATTTGTTGAAAGAGCTACAACCATAAGAGAAACCGAAATCATATATGGGGCCATTCCCACACCATTAGTGTCAACCTTATCCTTATCAGTTTTCTTCACTTTTAGAGGAGCACTGACTATCTTAGCATTTTCTGAGTTTACAGAAACAAGTGATAACTGTTGATTAGCCTTGTTTAATGAGTCAGACAAGGTAAAAAGATTAGTTGACAGATTTGTCAATCCATTTGTTAAATTATTTCCTCCAATTGCCAATTGTTGGACACCTGTATTAAGAACATTTGTACCACTTTTAAGGGTAGAAAATCCATTCATTAAGGTACTACTGTTAGCATCTAGAGTTTGTGCACCACTAGCAATCGTTGACACAGCACCAGTGTAGGTTGACAAACCTGTTAAGAGATTGCTTGCACCTGTGGCTAAAGTACTTTGAGCTCTTGACACACCTGAAGCAACTTGAATTGCCCCAGGTGATAATTGATTAACAAGTACTGAGTTAACATTAGCAATATTAGCTTGCATTGATGATATAGTTGAGGAAGCTACAGGAAGAAGAGTATTTGCCGAACTTGCAATGCCTGAAATAGACGTTTGTAGAGAAACTAAGTTGCTTGATTCTCCACTACTAGTTGTTGTCGTGCCTGCCAAGCTAGACAAAGCTGTTGACATGCTTGACACATCTGATGCAATAGTTGAAGCATAGCTACTAGCTGTAGAGCCAGCATTACTAATTGCTGAAGCAATCTCTGCTTGTTGATCTGCTGTCAAGCTTTGATATGCAGCTGTTCCTTGTACCGCAGCCAAATCGTTCGCTTTGTCAGTGGCACTAGCTGTAGCTATAGAACTAGCTGTAGAAGAAATATTTGAAAGATAAGTCGCTATTGAACTTGTATCTACTGATGTTGTTGATGTTCCACTAGGGAATGATGTATTACTTACTGCCGTATTAAGATTTTGAATTGCTGTATTTAAATCAGTTAAATTAGCTGACAAGCTTGACAACTGTGTTTGCTGTTCTTCAGATAAACTTGTTGCTGTAGCCATTTGACTAAGCGCCGTTGACAAAGAATTCGCACCTGTAACTAAGGTATTCATAGCTTCTGCTCCTGATGCAAATTGACCCGCAGCAGAATTAACAGCCTCTGAGTTACTATTCAACTGTGACAAAGCACCTGACAAAGTTGACACACCTGAAGTATAGGCAGATGCGCCCGAACTCAAGGTATCAACACCTGTCGCCAATGTTTGAGTAGAACCAGCAAGAGTTCCTAGACCATTTGATAAGATCTGACCTCCAGATTGAAGTGCTCCTGCACCTGCATATAATTGACTGGCCCCATTCGCTGCAGTTCCCATCCCACCCTGCAGTTGAGACATACTCTTAAAGACAGCTCCAACATAAGTTGACGTAATATTTTTAGAAACAGTCTCCTTTAACTTAGACATGGCAGAATCGCTCATTTTCGAAGAAACGAAGCTATGCCCTGCTGTTGTCTGATAAGAAATTTCTAGTTTCTTAGGATCATTTGTCAGAAGACTTGCTGCATTACTTGAGAGGTTTTCTGGGAAAGTGATAACCATATAGTAATCACCGTCTTCTATTCCTTTTTGTGCTTCAGTTTCAGTTACAAAATGATAGTCCAAATTTTTATTTTTAGACATATTGTCCACCATATCATGACCAATATTAAGCGCCTTATCTTGAAATCTAGCACTCTTATCTTTGTTCACCACTGCCACTGGCAGATGTTTCACATTACCATAAGGATCCCATATAGAAGATAAAAATATTAAATTATACAAAGCGGGTATCAATGAAACACCAATAATGGTTATCCATAGCTTTGGACTTTTTAGAAGAGCCTTTAATTCTGCTAACATATTTCTCCTTTTTAGACATCGTGTATATTTTTATGATATAATCAATTATAAGCTCATTAATTTATAAATCAATATTTAAAAACTATTTTTTGGACACATTATATAAAACTGTGTGAAAGGAGAAATACATGACAAAAGATCAAAGGCGTTCACTGACTAAAAAAGCTCTTTTAGATGCTTTGGTAATATGCCTTAAAGACCAAGATTTCAATGAGATTACAACTATTCGTCTAGTTCAAACAGCTGGGATTAGCCGTTCAAGTTTTTATACTCACTACAAGGATAAATTTGAAATGATAGATAGCTATCAGAAAGAATTGTTTCATAAACTAGAGTATATCTTTGATAAATACGAAGGAAAGAAAGAAGGGGCCTTTCTCGAAATCTTTGAAATTCTTACTCGTGAAAAACTTCTTTCAGCTCTATTATCTACAAATGGAGCAAAAGAAATTCAAGATTTTCTGATAAACAAACTTCAGCGTATGATAGCTAAAGACTTTATTGACCCTACTGCTGAAAAAAGAGCTCTCAAAGGATTCGAGAAGGACTATGCCAGCATTTATCTTGCTCATGCTATTTTTGGAGCTTGTCAAGCATGGATAAAAAATGGCAAAAAGGAATCACCTCAAGAAATGACAGACTTCCTTCTACGATTTATTCCACAATAAAATAACACCAGAAGCACAAAAAAAGCTACAAAGTATCTCGGTAGATAAAGTAGCTTTTTTCTCTTATAATTAAATTCCTAGAACAATGAGATAATAAGTGAAAACAAGGTCAATATTGCGGGTTCACCTTGCGTAAAAATAATCTTCTTATTAGCAGTTACAGCACCATAAACAGCAGCAAAGAAAACATTAAGAACAAAAACAGTTACAAGTAGCTGACTATTTGTAAAAATACCATACAAGAGGAATACAGCGATTAAACCATTGTAAATACCTTTATTTTTAAATAAGTTTGTAACAGAATCGCGTTGAAGCTCTTCTTTGCTCATATTAAAAATTCTACTAGTTGTGTCTGAATGTGTTGCAAAAGTTTCCAAATACATGATATAAAGATGCTCCAATGCAACAATCCCAGCTAAAATTAGTATAATAATAGACATAGTTTCTCCCTTCTTAAACAACTTTGACAGTATATCAAAAGTAAAGCATTAAAACAACACACATGTTTTATAAAATTTAAAATATGGTAAAACAAAGACTGAAAGAGAGGTCCTAATGACAAAAACAGAAGTAATACAACGTCTACAAAAAGACTTGAAAATCTCTAGATTTCAAGCTTATATAGAGGATAAAGAATACTCTGAAGAAAGAGTACAAACGACTAAAAAAGATTTTGAAGCCTACTTCACCAACTACGTTTCAAATGTTTCAGCAGACTTTGAAGGTGGACTGGAAAATAAATGAACTATACCTCAAAATCACATATCATAAGATAATGGAACAAGCTCCTAGTCTAATACAAATGACTAGGAGCTTATTATGTTAGAAAACAAAAAAGCCGTCTCATTCTGTGATATAGCTCTAAAATCTATATAGAAGTAAGCAAAAAGGTAAGCAAATTTCTGAAACAGTCTTTTAAAATAAGCAAAAAGCCCATAATAACGGGCTTTTCGATACAATAATATTAAAATTAAAGCATTTTGTTGTAGAATTCAACGACAAGTGCTTCGTTGATTTCTGGGTTGATTTCATCACGTTCTGGAAGACGTGTCAATGAACCTTCAAGTTTTTCAGCATCAAATGATACGAATGCTGGACGTCCGATAGTAGCTTCTACTGCTTCAAGGATAGCAGGAACTTTAACTGACTTTTCACGAACTGAGATTACTTGACCAACTTCAACGCGGTATGAAGGGATATCAACACGTTTACCGTCAACAAGGATGTGACCGTGGTTTACAAATTGACGTGCTTGACGACGAGTTGTTGCGAGACCAAGACGGTACACAACGTTATCAAGACGACGTTCCAAAAGAACCATAAAGTTGAAACCAAGTGTTCCACCTTTAACTTTAGTAGCTTGTACGAACAAGTTACGGAATTGTTTTTCACTCAAACCGTATGAGAAACGAAGCTTTTGTTTTTCAGCCAATTGCAAACCGTACTCTGAAAGTTTTGAACGGTTATTTGGGCCATGTTGACCTGGTACGTAGTTACGACGTGCCAATTCTTTACCTGTGCCTGTAAGTGAGAAACCAAGGCGACGTGATTGTTTCCATGATGGACCTGTATAACGTGACATTAATAATGTCCTCCTATAAAAAATATTTTTAGGAAATAACATTTTAGATAAACCTGATTCGTTCAGAAAGACTTCGCCCAAACAGCAAAGGTTACTTTTCTAGCTGACTTCCTGTTGACGAGCTTCATTTTATCCTGCTATTATTTCACATACTCCGCTATTTTACCACGAAAAAAAGCCCAAGTAAAGGCTTTTTCTTATTTATTTTCGATTTCAGCTTGTTCCTCGGGACTCAAATAACGAATGAGAGTCTTTTCAGTCAAAATATCTGAATAAGTATAAGATTCAACATAACTATTATTAATAGCGTCAGCTTGAGAACCGAAGTCCTGATACTCAACAATAAACAATGATGGATAGACTTCTGTCAAACGACCAATCTTATTCTTTTCACGTTTACGTCCATTCTCTAAAGTCAATTCTACCAACTGACCTTCATGAGCTTTAATAGCTTCCTTAATATTTTTCATTTTAGCAACATCTGCAAATGCGTCACTCATATATATCTCCTTAAATCTGAAAGTTACGATTCCTCAAACTGAGCAATCGATGAAAATTTATTATATTCTTTTTGGAATAATAACTTAACTGTTCCACGCGCACCAGCACGGTTTTTTTCTAAGATAACTTCGATTGTATTATCTTCAATCGCATTCTCTGATTCTTCACTCTCTTTTCGATAGTAATCATCACGATATAAGAAAGCTACAATGTCGGCATCCTGCTCGATAGATCCTGATTCACGGATATCAGACAAGACTGGTCGTTTATCCTGACGTTGTTCAACCCCACGAGATAACTGACTCAAGGCAATTACAGGAACTTTGAGCTCCTTGGCTAAGATTTTTAACTGTCTTGAAATATCTGAGACCTCTTGTTGGCGATTTTCCGGTCGCGTCCCTGTAATCAACTGCAAATAGTCAATCACAATGAGACCGAGACCACCCTCTACTTCTTGTGACAATTTACGGGACCGTGCACGAATCTCAGTAATCTTTATACCAGGGGTATCATCTATGTAAATAGGTGCCTCAGCCAGTGCCCCTTGAGCAATCATGACATTATTCCAATCTTGCTCTGTCAATTGACCTGTACGTAAAGCATGAGAATCAATCATACCTTCAGCTGCCAACATACGATCAACCAAGCTTTCTGCACCCATCTCTAGGGAAAAAACTGCAACAGCTTTATTTTGCTTGGTACCAACATTCTGAACGATATTCAACACAAAGGCTGTTTTACCAACAGCGGGACGAGCTGCTAAAATAATTAATTGGTCCGGGTGTAAACCTGTTGTAATCTTATCAAGGTCACGGAAACCTGTCGGTAATCCAGTTACATCTGATGTTTGCTGTGAACGCATCTCCAAAGTATTAAAATTGACATCAAGAACTTCAGATATTTTGCGGAAACCACTACTATTGCTATGCTCTGAAACATCAACTAAGGCTTTCTCAGCATTTGCAATAATTTCATCCGATTCAGTTGTCCCCTCATATGCTTGATTGACAATTTCTGTCAACCTATTTATAATACGCCGAAGCATGGCTTTCTCAGCCACAATCTTAGCATAGTACTCAGCATTTGCGGATGTTGGGACACTATTGACCAAATCTACAAGATAAGAAATACCCCCTATGTTTTGGAGGTCATCTTGGTCATCTAAAATAGTACGTACTGTCGTGGCATCAATGGCATCATTTCGATCCGACAGCGTTACCATTGCTTTAAAAATGACACGATGGGAATACTTGTAAAAGTCATCTGCTTCGATAAACTCTCGAACCGTAATTAACTTTTCCGGGTTAATGAAAATAGCCCCCAAAACAGACTGTTCCGCTACTAAATCATGAGGTTGCACTCGTAATTCTTGAGCTTCTGCCACAATTATTCCCTCCTTTACAAGATTTACTTATAGTGTCAACGAATTACTCAGCACTATTTTTGATGTTAAGCTTAATTTGTGCATTCACTTCTTTATGAAGCTTTACAGGAACCTCAATCAAGCCAATCGCTCGAATAGGATGTTCAAGTTCAATATGACGTTTATCAATCTTGATTCCAAACTGTTTCTGAAGTCCTTCCGCAATCTTTTTAGCTGTAATTGAACCAAATGTACGACCATCTGGCCCAACCTTCTCAGTAAATTGAAGACGATTTTCTTCTTTCTCAAGTTGTTCTTTAACGCGTTTTGCTTCAGCTAACAACTCTGCAGCATGCTTTTCTTCTGATTTTTGTTTTCCTTTCAACTCCCCGATAGCTTGCTTTGTTGCTTCTTTAGCAAGATTCTTTTTAATCAAGAAGTTTTGAGCATAACCTAATGGTACTTCTTTAATTTCACCTTTTTTTCCTTTACCCTTAACGTCTTGTAAGAAAATAACTTTCATTTTAATCCTCCTTGGGAGCCAACTCTCCCATAATAGTTTCAATTAATTTATTTTGCGCTTGAGAAACACTACAGTCTCGTAATTGGCAGGCGGCTAGGTTGAAATGTCCACCACCACCTAATTTTTCCATAATACCTTGTACATTAATCGCATTATGGCTTCGAGAAGATATGTTTACAGTCGAGTGACTTGTTCGAGCAACAACAAAGGTTGCTTCGATTCCAGCCATTGCAAGCATAGTATCTGCCGCCTTAGCAATCACAACATTATTATAGCACTTGTGGTTATCTCCTGTAGCAACGATTATATCATCAGTAATTCGTTCGCCTGCAATAATTAACTCATTAATACGTCGATATTCGTCAAAATCCGTAGCAGAAATCATTTGAATTTCTCCACTGTCACTTCCTAAACTACGAAGGTAAGAGGCAACATCAAAAGTTCGACTAGTAACACGAGTAGAGAAATTCTTGGTATCCAGCATTATACCTGCCATAAGGATAGAAGCTTGGATTTTACTCAAACGTTCTGGAGCCCCTTGAAATTGTAACAACTCCGTAACCAATTCACAAGCAGAGCTTGCTCCACTTTCAATAAAAGTCAAAACTGCATTTTCAGGGAAGTCGTCATCTCGACGGTGATGATCTACGACAATAACTTCATTAAATCGATCATAAAAATCCTGAGATAGGGTTAGATTGATTTTTGAGTGGTCAACCATAATTAGCAATGAGTGTTGGTTGACTAGTTCTTCAGCTTCTGAGAGTGTAATAAGGGGTGACTGCCCATCTTCTTTCAAACGTTCTACCGCACGCTCAATATCCGTATTCATAGCCATATCATCATAAACAGCATAGCTCTTTCTAACAATCTGACTAGCAAAATGGGCCATACCAACAGTAGCCCCTAAGGCATCCATATCAAGATTTTTGTGACCTACAACAAATACTTTTTCGACTGTTTTTAACTTATATGAAATTGCAGTCATCATAGCCCTTGTTCTTGTACGAGAACGCTTAACTGTTGAGACAGAGCCTCCTCCAAAATAAAGAAGTTCCTTGTGATCATCATTTTCCTTAACAACAGCTTGATCTCCGCCTCGAACAAGTGCAATATTAAGGTTCTGCAAAGCAACTTGCCCGATTTGATCATGCTTAAGCGTACCAAAGGATATTCCCATACTCAAAGTCAGTGGTAAACCACGTTCTTGTGCTTGTTGACGAAAGTCATCCAAGACAGAAAACTTTTGATCCATGAATTCTGTCAAAACACTGTAATTGGTAAAGAAGTAAAAACGATCCCCTTCAATACGTCGATAATGAATATGCTTAGCCTTAGCAAACTCAGAAATAAATCCTACTACAAATGTATTGATTTTTGAAACATCTGCATCTGGCAAACTTCCTGTCACATCGTCGTAGTTATCAACTGAAATAATCCCAATAACAGGTCGAGTCATATTTGGATCAACATTTTCATCTTGATCATAAACATTGTCAATAAAATATGTCAGCTTATTGTCAAAATCCACAAAGGCAGCGTATTTATTGTCACCAACAGTTATTACATTCGAAGGTGACCCCTTTCGTTTCTGGGAGATAAAATCTGCAATCAACTGCTTATTGAAGTTCCCATATTCATCTGAAAGCACTAACTTAGCATAGGGGTTGAACCATTCAATATGGTCATTTTCGTCAAAAGTAACGACTCCGACAGGCATCTTTCCAAGAAGAGTCTTCAAAGAAGCTTCCACATCCTGATTCAGTTCATCTAATTGTTCTATTTCCAAAGACTCATATGTTGTCTTTTGGTAATGCAATAGTGCAACAACTACTACCATAATGATAAAAAGCGCAAAAATGAGTGCAGACTCCGTTTGTAATACGCGGACAAAAATGGTAGCAATTCCAAAAAGAACTAGTCCTATCATTATCAGGTGAATAGTTGCAAAGTGAAATCTTTTCATATAAAACCTCTTAATCTAACAATTATAACATAAAAAAGCCTTAATTAAAAGGCTTTTACAAGTGTTACGACTGTTAATCCACTTTACGTCGAGCTTTATTATTGCCTTCAAGGTAAACCATCAAAATAGAGATATCTGCTGGATTAACCCCTGAGATACGGCTTGCTTGACCAATGGTTTCAGGATTTATTTTCTTAAATTTTTGACGAGCCTCAGTTGCAATAGAATCAATAGCATCCCAATCAATATTTTCCGGAATCTTTTTTTCTTCCATTCGCTTCATCTTAGCTACTTGATCCAAAGCTTTATTGATATACCCTTCGTACTTGATTTCAGTTTCAAGTAACTCTATAACCTTAGCATCCAAATCTTCTGCAGCTGGACCGACAAACTGAGTAGCTGTAGCGTAATCAATCTCAGGTCGACGCATAAACTCTTTGGCTGTCATGGCATCTGTCAAAGGCTTAAATCCTAGAGCTTGAATTTTTTCATTTGTTTCTTTGATAGGCTTTAATTTTTCTTTTGACAGACGTGTCAACTCTCTGTCAAACTGATTTTTCTTAATTTTAAAGATATTCCAACGTTCATCATCAACCAAGCCAACTTCTCTACCAATAGGTGTCAAGCGCATGTCAGCATTATCATGACGTAATATAAGTCGATACTCTGCGCGTGAAGTTAATAAACGATATGGTTCCAAGGTTCCTTTCGTGACAAGATCGTCAATCATTACACCAATATAGGCATCACTACGTTTGAGAATAAGCTCTGGTTTACCTTGGACTTTAAGAGCTGCATTAATACCAGCAACTAGACCTTGACCTGCTGCCTCCTCGTATCCAGAAGTTCCATTGGTCTGTCCTGCTGTAAAGAGACCTGAAATCAACTTCGTTTCAAGTGTTGCACGTAATTGATGTGGAAGGACAATGTCATACTCAATCGCATAGCCAGTTCTTATCATCTCTGCCTTTTCCAGACCTTTGATTGAGTGAATCAACTCTTTTTGAACATCTTCGGGTAAGCTTGTTGACAGACCTTGTACATAGACTTCTTCAGTCTCTCTTCCTTCGGGTTCAAGGAAAAGTTGATGACGATTTTTATCAGCAAAGCGGACAATTTTATCTTCGATTGATGGACAGTAACGAGGTCCTACTCCCTTGACAATACCTGAGAACATCGGTGCACGGTGTAAATTGTTATTGATAATATCATGGCTCTCTTGATTCGTATAGGTTAGCCAACAAGGAATCTGATCCTGAAGATAGTCTTCATCCTTCGACAAAAATGAAAAATGATTCGGCTTTTCGTCGCCTGGTTGAATCTCGGTCTCTTCGTAATTAATTGATGATGCCTTGACACGAGGAGGAGTACCTGTTTTAAATCGACCAATTTCAAGCCCAAGCTCCTTCAAATTATCAGCCAAAGTAACCGATGCAAGACTATTATTTGGTCCAGAAGAATATTTGAGATCACCTATGATAATTTCACCGCGTAAAGCCGTTCCTGTTGTTACAACAACTGCTTTAGCTCCATATTTTTGATTTGTGGCTGTTCTTACACCGACTACCTTGCTATCTTCAACAAGTATTTCATCAACCATTGATTGACGTAGAGTCAAGTTTTCCTGACACTCAACTGTATGTTTCATTGTCATAGCATACAAGGCTTTGTCTGCTTGAGCACGCAAAGCTCTAACTGCGGGTCCTTTACCAGTATTCAACATTTTCATTTGAATGTAGGTTTTGTCGATGTTTTTACCCATCTCTCCACCAAGAGCATCAATTTCACGAACAACAATCCCCTTGGCCGATCCACCGATAGAAGGGTTACACGGCATAAAAGCCAGCATCTCTAGGTTAATGGTCGCTAATAAAACTTTACATCCCATACGGGCTGCAGCCAAGCTAGCTTCCACACCGGCGTGACCAGCACCAACGACAATTACATCAAAATTTTCATCAAACTCGTAAGACATTTTTAGATTTTTGCAGTGATTTACAGTCAACTGCCTCATCCTTTCTTTGTTTTTTCCTACAAAAATAGTCAAAACTCTAGAAAACTGTACGCAAAAACGCACAATTCCCATGAGCTTTGACCATCATGACTATTGTTAAAATTATTTTATCAAATCAAATCGTTTTGTCAATTCAAATCACTATTTGATTAGAATAAAGAGTTGAAATTGGATTCATTATAGCGAAAAAGACCATAAATGCATTAAAAATTGGAAACTCAGATCTTTACTTCAGTTAAATATACTGACAAACTTTTCCGTCTTTATATGCTTGATCAATAATACCGCCGCCCAAACATTCCTGACCATCATAGAAAACAACGGCTTGACCAGGTGTAATAGCACGCTGAGTTTCAGCAAAAACAACCTCTGCTTTATCACCCTTAACCTTTACAGTAACTTTACTATCAGGTTGACGATAACGGAATTTTGCTGTGCATTTCATTTCAAATTCTTCCGGCATATCTCGAGTAAAGTGAATCATTGAAGCGTCAAGTGAAGTTGACATCAACGACTCATGGTGGAAACCTTGACCCACGTAAAGAATATTTTTAGAAAGATCTTTCCCTACTACAAACCAAGGAGCATTATCTCCGCCTTTTTGGCCACCAATACCCATACCACCACGTTGACCAATGGTGTAATACATGAGTCCGTTATGTTCACCCATATCACGACCATCGACGGTCATCATACGGCCTTTTTGAGCTGGTAAGTATTGACTAAGAAACTCTTTAAAGTTTTTCTCACCAATAAAACATATTCCTGTTGAATCTTTTTTCTTGGCTGTTGCAAGACCTGCACGTTCAGCAATCTTACGAACTTCTGGCTTTTGTAGATGTCCTAAAGGAAACATCGTTTTCTGCAACTGCTCTTGCGAAAGTTGACTAAGGAAGTAGGTTTGATCTTTATTGTTATCTGCACCACGCAACATATGGATAATACCATTTTCATCGCAAACAACTTGAGCATAGTGCCCTGTAGCCACATAGTCCGCTCCCAATGACATAGCATAGTCGAGGAAAGCCTTGAACTTGATTTCCTTATTACACATAACGTCTGGATTAGGGGTACGCCCTGAGCGGTACTCTGCTAAGAAATACTCAAATACACGGTCCCAGTACTCTTTTTCAAAATTAACAGAGTAATACGGGATACCAATCTGATCAGCTACTGCCGCCACATCTTTATAATCTTCGGTGGCTGTACATACACCGAATTCATCTGTGCCATCCCAATTTTTCATGAAGACACCAATTACATCATAGCCTTGCTCTTTTAAAAGTAGAGCTGTTACTGATGAATCAACGCCACCACTCATACCGACAACAACACGTGTTTTTGAATTATCAGTCATTGATAACTCCTCCCATCAAATAAAATTCAACATAGACTTGAAGGGTCTAGTTATTCAAATATCGATTTGAAGGTCGATTTTGAAGCGTAAAAGCACGCAAACTTAATTATATCATGATTAAAGAATAATGCAAAAAGGTTACACTAGGGAACCTTTTTTATATTTATTTTAATGTAAACCCACTGTAAAGATATTACTCCCCAGACTATTATTGGAATCCATACGGCTATAACTAACCATCTCGGTTCTTGGTAACTTAACACCAGTTTATTCTGCCCTTTTTGTGATGAAACTATTGGTGTACCTATTGTTGACAATCTATAATCAGCCTTGTTAAGTTCTTGACCATTTAGTGTCAAGATGGAATCTCTATAGACAACTATTGGTAAGTTTAACTCCTCTCCTTCAGCAGCTTGCCAAGTTAATACAAGATAACCATCTTCGAGCATCTTTTCTGCACTCTGATTCTTAACAACATTTTTATAATAAAGATCGTAAGTATTCTGCTTACCTATTGTCCCATAAATTGGAACATAATCTGGTGTTGGTTTAACAACTAAATTTAAAAATTGTGACAAATCACTGTCATCCATAGTAAGATTTATCGTCTGGTAATCTCCTTCAACGTAAGTATGTTTAACAATGGTAATAAGTTCACCATCTTGTGCCGCAGTTTTTACACGATCGGTAGTATCCATCATATTCTGAATGAGACCAATGCCCGCAAAGGCAAAGAGTAAAACAGCAATACTTTTTCGCCAGTTTACAAATCGCGTGACCGTTAACCCCGTAATTGCTAAAAGTAAAATGGTAGCAGGAACAAAGAATCTAAATGGAAATTGAATCAGTTCAGCAAATGTATTTCCATTTTCTACTAGATACTGCCACGGAAAAAGACCTGTTGATAAGAAAAAGAAGACAAAATAGATAAAATGCAATATTTTTTTCCATTTGGCCAATTTCTTCCAATTCAAAATAGCATAAACAAACTGTAAAACGAGTAACACCATTAAGGAAATTGGAGTATATAGCCAGTATCTTGCTGTTCCATCAATTCCATTCTTACCTATTTCCCTATTTATAAATGGATCTAAAAGATGATTCGTGCCTCTCAAATATAGGAGTATTAACCAGACATTGACAGTCAGCAAGAGGAAAAGAATGACTGCTATAAAGACTTGCAAGAAGGTTTCCTTCTTCTTAGCGACGGATAACGTTACAAAGGTGTAAAGATAGAAAGGAATATACATCATCACTAACATTAAAGCGCTAAGCACATGAACTTGAAAAATCAAGGCCATGGATAAGGTAAGTCTAATTGGTTCTACTTTTTGATAAAAAATGTAGCGAATTGCTGGGATAAAACAAAAAGGTAATAAAGCTGCTCCCCAACTAGAAAACCCCTGACGCATCGTCCAGTACTGGATAGAGAATGTTGTAGCATAGAGTAAACCTAATGACAAGGCAATGGTAGTCTTAACTTTACACTGCTTGAGCAAAGCATACATTGAGGACTCAGCTAATATATGTAGTAGTATCCTCGACACAATCTGATAACGAAACCAAGTGCCACTTATTAAAACAAGTCCTCCTTGTAAATAAGCAAAAAAAGGACCGTAAAGAGCATTGACAATGCGGCCTGACTGTTGGAAGCCATACAAAGATAAAAAGTAAGAAAAGTTACCATTCTTTAATTGCATAGCGGCTTCATAAAACCTATTATAGTGAAAAACGGAATCTGAACCTAAAATGACTTTTTTTGTAAATAATTGTGGCGTAACCAATAACACAGCAAAAGATACAATAATAAGGGGAACCCATAGCTTTTCTTTTGATTTAAAAAATTGTTTCATTGCTAAACCTTTCATTCCCCATTATAACAAAAAGCTCCGTGAAAACGATTACTAATATCCGAAATAAAAAGCTGAAAGATACCTCCCAACTTCTATAAATCTTAGTAATTCCAAGCTGACAATCCTTGTGCGTTATAGGCATTCAAGGCTGATTGAATTTGATCTTCAACTGTTGCAGTTGAACCCCATCCTGGCATTGTTTGGAAGAGACCTGATGCCCCCCTGAACTGCTTGCTACAGTATAATCACCATTTGATTCACGCGCAATAATCGACTCCCAGGTTGACTGTGGGACTCCAGTTACTGCTGCCATCTGTACTGCTGCATAAGAACCGATTTCTCCTGCAGTGTTGCCATTTGAGATAATAACTAAACCATTTCCAGTAGTCGAAGCAGCAACCGAAGAAGCTACTCCATTATTTTGAGTAAACGTAGCGTCAATGCTTGCTGTTGTAGCAGACTCTGATTGAGGTTTTTCTGATGCTCCTACTGTTTCGGTCGTTGTCTCTGATTGAGCTTTACTTTCTTCAACCTTTTCTTTATTCTCTTTGCTTGAGCTAACCTCTGTTGATTTCACCAAATCTGCTGTTGATTCTGACGTTGTTGATGTTGTTGAAGGAGTTGGTATAACTGAATCCGAGAATGCGTTAACCAATCCTTTATTAACTAAAGGAGAGAGTGAAACTGCCAAAATGACACTAAAACTCGTTACAATTGCTACTGGTACCGCCAATGATTTTTTTACTGCTAATTTGATACGACGTCCCTTATAACTTTTTTTTAAACATTAATCTCTCCTAGTTTCTTCTAGTTATATTCATCATAACCTAGTAATATTACTGCCGATTATTCATATTATGCCTAATGTTACAATGATTTATCATTTCAATAAAAAAATACCAAAAATCTGGCATTTTTTCTCTTATTTGTATGAGTTTCTACTTTATTTTCTCACAATTCAATGACAAAATTTTAGTACCAGCCATTGGCGTTCCAGAAAGCAAGAGCTGCTGTCCATGAACCATAACGACTTGCTACATAATTATCTGCTACTTTTTCTTGGTTCGCAGGAGAAAAATCACCATTCAAATATGATGAAGATAATTGATAACGTCCATAATATTGTCCGTTTTGGGCTGTGTAGCTACCACTTGACTCACGTTGAGCGATTTCTTCCTTAGCAGCTGCCTCTGAAGAAGAAAGATTTGTGTCGGTCGTTTGGTTACTTTCACTTTGGGTAGAATCTGTTGATGTTTCTACTAAAGCAGGTGTCTCTGCTGGCTCCTCAGTAGTTTCATTAATCGTTAATTTTTGACCAATATAAATCTTATTAGCATCTTGGATGCCATTTTTTGAGACGATTTCGTCCACTGTCGTACCATTCTTCTTAGCAATAGCTGAAAGGGTATCTCCTTTTTGAACTGTGTAAGTTTCTGCATTAGCTAAAGCTGTTGCTCCAAGTGTTGCCACTGTAACAAGTCCAAAAAGACCTAGTTTTTTAGTGTTAAATGTATTCTTTGTTTGCATGACAATGCTCCTTTATCTATTTATAGTCCAATCCATATTAGTAAAAGTTATTAAATTATTTTATTTATGACCAATAGGTTAATAGTTAATCAACTGGCTTATTCACTATAGGGATTCTTTAATCCAGATTAAGCTGAAGAACTATAACCATGTATCTATAATACCGTGCAAATATAACATCTTCTTGTTAGTGATATTAAAAATATTACAGGTAGATTGAGATTAGACGAAAAAGAACGCCTACGTAGACGTTCTTCAAATACTTCTAGGTCTTAAGACCTAGTTTTTATTCATTTTTACGAATTAACTCTTAAGATAAAAAAGTATTAACCCTAAAGCTAAAATAGCAATAATTGACAAGGTATCTCGACAGTTCCATAAAAGTCGACGATATTTTGTTCGCCCTTCACCACCCTGATAACCTCTGGCTTCCATAGCTATAGCCAGAGCATCTGCTCGTTTAAAGCTAGATGCAAACAAAGGAATTAAGATTGGTATAATTGACCGAACCTTTTGAATAATATTTCCTTCACCAAAATCAACACCACGCGCCTTCTGAGCATTCATAATACGCGTTGTATCGTCCATCAAGGTTGGTACAAAACGTAAACTCAAAGATAACATTAGACCAATTTCATGTGCCGGTACTTTAAAAATAGTCAGCGGTTTTAAAAGTGACTCTACTGCATCAGATAAACTTAACGGCGTAGTTGTTAAAGTAAGTAAGGTGGAAAAACTAATAATGAGTATAAACCTGAGAAATATCATCCAACCTTGATTTAAACCAACTTCCGTAATCTTAAAAAATCCGATGGACCAAAGCACATTCCCTCTTGTATTGAAGAAAACTTGAAACAGGGTAGAGAATAACATAATCCAAATCATTGGTTTAATACCACCCAAAAAGAAACCAAGCTTGATTTTAGACAAGAAAACCAAGAAAAGTGTAAATAGAGTTATCACAGCATAAGTTACAGGATTATTAGCCCAAAAAATGACGATAATATAAATCAGCATTGCTAATAATTTACTTCTAGGATCTAATCGGTGTATAAAAGAATCACCAACAATATAACGCCCAATAATTAACTTATCCATGAACCAACACCTCTACGAATTCCTCTATTGTAATAGGAAGACTTTCAAAGCTATAACCTTTTTCTTGCAGTTGTAGCGCAAACTCTGTGATTTTAGGAACACCTAACTGCTTTTCTTTGAGAAAAGCGACTTTTTGGAAAACATCTTTAGGAGTTCCTGACAATACTAGGCGCCCTTTTTCCATAACATTTACAGCTGTTGCATAATCTGCAACGTCATCCATCAAATGTGTAACCAAGACAATCGTTATTCCAGAAAGGTGTAACTGCTTAAAGAGTGACATTAACTCCTTTCGTCCTTGAGGATCTAGACCAGCAGTCGGTTCATCCAACACTAAAATATCTGGTTGCATAGCTAGAATACCTGCAATAGCAACACGTCGCATCTGCCCTCCCGATAAATCAAAAGGATTCTGATCACGTAACTCATCTGAGAGACCAACTAATCTTAGACTTTCCAGAGCACGCTGTTCGGCCTCCTCCTTAGAAACTCCGAAATTTTGAGGTCCAAAAGCAATATCTTCTAAAACAGTTTCTGCAAATAACTGACTCTCCGGAAATTGAAAAACTAAACCGACCTTTTTACGGATTGGCTTTATTTCCTTATTCTTGGATTGACTATTTATAATAGTGTCATCAACTTTAACCTGACCACTAGTTGGTAAATAAAGTCCATTCAGCAACTGCATAATTGTTGATTTACCACTCCCTGTATGTCCAATAAAGGCTGTATACGAACCATCTTTTATCGTAACTGTCATATCAAAAAGGGCACGCCTCTCAAAAGGAGTACCCGATTGATAGGTATAACTTACATTTTCGAGATATATTCCCATAATTGTTCTACCAATTCCTTTTCTGTCAGATAGCCTTCACAATCTATCAAACCTTGATTTTTAAGTTTCTGAGTTAGTAACGCACTAAAAGGGATATCAAGACCTAAGTCAACCAACTCTGAGCCTCTGCTAAAAAGTTCACGAGGGCTTGAAATGGACTCCACTTTACCTTGTTTTAAAACTAAAACACGGTTGCTCATCGCAACCTCATCGAGATCATGAGTAATTGATAAAACAGTCATTCCATATTGCTGACGAATATCCTCAATAGATTGAATTAATTCCTGGCGACCTTCTGGATCAAGCATACTTGTTGCTTCATCCAAAATCAAAATAGATGGTCTCATGGCAATAATTCCAGCAATAGCCACACGTTGTTTTTGACCTCCAGATAGTCTGGCTGGTTCTCTATCCTTAAAATCCATCATGCCTACAAAAGACAATGCCTCTTGAACTCTAGAAACCATCTCTTTATAGGGAAGTCCCTTATTTTCAAGACCGAAAGCAACATCATCTTCAACAGTAGCTCCAACAAATTGATTATCTGGATTTTGAAAAACCATACCAATTTTATCACGAATATCCCAGACAGTCTCTTCTGTTAATTCCTGACCATCAACAATGATCTGCCCAGAATCTGCCACTAAAAGTCCGCCAATTAGACGTGCTGTCGTGGATTTTCCAGATCCGTTATGGCCTACAATGGATAACCATTCCCCACGTTTCACGTGAAACGATACATTATTCAGGGTATAGGAGGTTTGATCTTGATTATATTTAAATTTTAAATTTTTTATTTCAATCATTGGTTTATCGTACTACTTAAAGGTGTCCTTAAACAAGAAACCTGCACCCTTGAAATAATCATAGCCTGAGTAAATCGTAAAGAATAAAGCTACATACAGCATGATTGTCCCTACAAAATGCACATGACACAATAACAAAATAATAGATAACATCTGAGTCACTGTTTTAATCTTACCAGGCATAGCTGCAGCGAGAACTGTGCCACCGTTTTCGACTAACAAAAGACGAAGTCCTGTAACTGCCAACTCCCGACAGATGATAACTGAAACAACCCAAGCAGGTGCTTGATTAATACCTACTAACATAATAAAAGCTGACATTACCAACATTTTATCCGCTAAAGGATCTGCAAATTTCCCAAAATTAGTAACAACATGCCATTTTCGTGCCAAATAGCCATCTAAATAATCTGTAATGCTAGCAATGGCAAAAACAACTGCTGCCGCAATATGCATCACATTGCTCGACGCAAGTGATGTCATCAATAAAAAGATGGGAATTAAGATAATTCTAGCAAGTGTCAATAAGTTAGGTAAATTTTCTTTTTTAAACATTTCTTCTCGATTCTATTGGATTCTTAATGTTAGGTAGCTAGGTGTATTTTGATCTAGTTGAGATAAATCAAGTGACTCTCCATTTACCTTGAGAGTAACTTTTGAAGGTTGAGCGATAATAATTTGAGTTGTTTTGATTTTATCAGAAAGATCCAAAGAGTATTTTGATTTATTAGTTTTTGAAAGATAATAACTCTCTGAAGTATCTGAGTTATCTACAGAAAACCATGTATCGTTACTATTTTCTGATAACTCCACTTCTAAAACTACTGAAGATTTTACATTGGAGAAATCAACCATTAATTGATTTCCTTGAGTTGTTGTTGTAAAATTGGCCCCCGATACTGTAACCTCAGAAATGCTTCGAGACGACTTAGCTCCACTTGCAATTGATAAGTGATTAGCTGTAGAGATAGTATTGGGCTTAATCACCTGAGGTTGGTTAGAAAGGTGTCTAATAATAATATATCCAACTGAACAGATGATAAGTAATGAAACCGCACTCAGAATTAGTAAAGGGATATAGTTAGACTTTCTTTTTTCTTCACGTTTAAGTTTTGAAAAACGTGACATGGGGACTTTAGTATCTAAAATATCTTCCTTACGTTCAACTTGTTTCTTTTCTTCTTTAACTTTTCGCTCATTCTTTTTCTGCTCTTCGTACAGATGTTTTCCATCTAAATCAACCGAAGTAGCGTACTTTTCAAGTGCTTCTTGCTGAATGTCCTTGGGTAAAGCTTTAAGTTGATCCATTTCCATAGCTAGAAGATACTGCGCTTCAACCCCTGAAACTTTTTCTGCATCATATAAACTTAATTCTTTTTTTATTCGTGCTGCACGTAATTGCTCACCAAGAGAGTATCGCTTCATTTTTCCCCTTTCTAATATTCTTCTTTGTTTTAGTGTTTATATTATAGCAAATATTTACTTATTTAGGGAAGACAACAAAATCGGTAATCACCATATTTGAGAGATAGTGATTAAAAAATTCTTCAAATCCTTATAAGTAATACTCATCAATTCCTGACCAAAATCAAAGTAAGTTTTGCCATCATCTGAGTAAGCTAAATACTGGCTACCTAAATTCTGAATATTGTCTAAACTACGTAAAAATTCACCATACAAAGCTTTCTTTTGTAGATCCAATGCTTCTTCTGTCAACAATCTTTGTTTATCTGCCGATGTCATCACTTGACGAATTAAACTTGACATACGGATGGGTTCTGCAGTGTCCATAGTCATAATAACAAATGAATATCTACTAGATACCTCATATTCAATTGACATAGACTCATCTATTTTTCCTTCAGCATACCAATTTTTATAATAAGGCGATGTCCATCCAAACAATAAATTAAATAACAATTGTACCAATATGCTCTCTCTCATATAATTATCGGAAAAATGGACGTTCTTAAAACCAATGGCTAGTTTTGAAATCGAGATGTCCATTTGAAGACTATCTAACTTTTGGATATTCTCCTCAATGGGTTGCTTTTCTTTTTCAACTGTTTTATGAGATATTGTAAATTCACTTCGCGTTTCCTTTACAAATCTGTAAATTTGTTCAATGTCAAAATTGCCTATTAAGACAAGATGACAGTTCTCCGGTCTATAAAAATAATCAAAATTATTTTTTAAATCCTTTGCAGTAATTTTTTTAATGCTATCAATACTTCCAGCAATATCTTGACCTAATATAGTATTGGGATACAAGCTTTGTAAACACCCTAAATAAACTCTATAATCAGGATCATCCTGATACATGTTTATTTCTTGTTCAATGATTCTTTTTTCATGGTTGACAGTATCTTCGGAACTTGTAAACTCACTTGTAAACCTCAGCAAAAGCTCCAGTGACTCCTCAAAGTGATCAATTGTTGAAAAATAGTATGTTGTCCTATCCAAGGTGGTAAAAGCATTGACATCAGCTCCTAGCTTTACAAAGTCCAATGTAACATCCCTTCCCTGATCATCCTCAAATAACTTGTGTTCAAGAAAATGAGCAATACCAGCAGGGTATGTCTGCAACTTACCATCAATATAAAAGTGGTTATCTAGTGCCCCAAAATTTGTAGACAGAAAGGCAGCTTTTTCAATGAATCCTTTTTTCTTGATAATAGATAACGACATACCATTATCTAAAGTTGCTAAATAAACTTCTTCAGCAATCTTTGGATAATAACGTTTTTTCAAAGCAGCAGCCATTCTAAGACACTCCTTCTAAAAAGAACAAACTTTGTAGCTTGACTTGACGTGCTATACGGCAAACATCTTTTTTAGTAACCTTCTCGATTTTATCTAACCAATCCTCTAATGAGATATTTTTATCGCCAAAAATAACCTTATTAAAATGTTGTTCTACTAGTGTTAATGCATGATCCTCAGAGAGAAGGGCATTCATCCGTATAATTTTTTTGGTTTGATTAAAAAGGGAACTTGAAAAACGTCCTAATTTAATGTGATTCAACTCTCTGATAATCCCTCGCATAGCTTGATTTCTATTAGATTTTTCAATTCCAGCGTAAATTTCTAGTAAACCTGTAAAGGCATCAAATTGACTACCAATTGAATAAGCTAATCCTTCTTTTTCTCGAATCTTTGTAAATAAAGCTGAGTGAGCAAATTCACCCAACATGCCATTAAATACAATTAAAGCAAAATAATCTTTATCTCCATATTGACAAGGAAATTGATAACCTAACTGTAAAATAGATTGACTAGTCTGTCTAGTCTCTATCTTTTCTTTCACAACTTTAGAATAAGGTTGATTATAACTAAACTGTAAATCAACTTGGCGTCCCTCTAAAGGAAATCTGTGTAAACCTCGGAGTACTTGATAGTCATCAAATTCCCCAACCATAAAGATATCAATTCGATCTTTAGTTAACATGCTTTGAAATTCTTGATAAGCTGTAAACGATGTCTCGGCTTCAACAAGCTCTACTCGCCCATACTTGGGAACTTTCAAAGCCTCGTTTACAAAGTAAAGCTCTCGTCCCTGAACTTCACTATAGTAGTAATTATTCTCTGTATCAACATCCAGGTAGGTCATTAGATTTTGTTTTTCTATGTCAAATACTTTGTTTTGGTATTGCGCTACTATTGACAATGGATTGTAAAGACAATCCTTCAAAAAACCTAAGACTTCCCAAAATAAACTTTTATTCATTGGAATAAAGAAGTCTTTCAGGTATGTCAACTCTATGTCAACACTATGTGTCAACCCTTTTGTTGACACTTTAGTTGATAACTGTGTCCCATAAAGTGAAGCTAATCTCTCTTTGAAAGACTGTACTGTTGGATATGTCTGATTAGCTGTAGCTAACATTTGTGAAACTAGAGCCCGTTTAGCAATTGTTTGTTTATTCAAAGAACCTGTCATTCGAAAAACAATACGGTTAGTTTTATATTTTTGTGTTGGAATGAAGTGTACATATACACCATCAGCAATTTTCATTGATAACCTCTAGAAAGTTTATGCTTTCAATTATACCATTTTTATGCTATCTTATCTCAAGAGAAAGTTGAGGTTCTATGGAATATAAATTATTTGATGAATACATAACACTACAGGCACTTTTAAAAGAATTAAGCATCATTCACAGTGGTGGAGCTATTAAGGGCTTTTTAGCTAACAATGTTGTTTTATTCAACGGTGAGGAGGAAAAACGGCGTGGAAAAAAACTTCGTTATGGAGATGTTATTACCATACCGTCTGAAGAGCTTGAAATTACTATCGTAGTTCCTACACAAAGTGAAATTGAAAAACATAAAAAAGAAGTCGCTGAGAGAGCACGTTTTTATGCTATTGTAAAAAAAATGAATAAAGATAACAAAAAGAAACAAAAAAAACACCAAACAAAAGAAAGTAATAAAACAAAAAGGAAACCTGTCCGTTTCCCAGGAATCTAACCATGTGGCTTGAAAAAATTGATATTCAACACTTTAGAAATTATTCTGAAGCCTCTGTGAGCTTTTCACCACATCTCAATATTTTTCTTGGACGAAATGCCCAAGGAAAAACAAATATTCTTGAAGCTATCTATTTTCTAGCCTTAACACGTAGTCATCGGACCCATTTAGACAAGGAACTAATTCAGTTCCAGCAAAATAGTCTTAAACTAAACGGCATCGTGCGTCGTCATAGTGGAAATCTACCTCTGGAAATCAACTTATCTAATAAGGGACGAGTTACAAAGGTCAACTACCTCAAGCAGGCAAAATTATCTGATTATATAGGTCACATGACGGTGGTACTCTTTGCTCCTGAGGATTTACAACTTGTAAAAGGATCTCCAAGTCTAAGACGTAAATTTATAGATATTGATTTAGGACAGATTAAGCCTGTTTACCTCTCAGACCTATCAAATTACAATCATGTTCTTAAGCAGCGTAATGCCTATCTCAAATCTACTGACAAGGTAGACATTAATTTCCTCTCAGTTTTAGATGAACAGCTTGCCGATTTTGGAGCACGAGTTATTAAACATAGACTAGAATTTATCAAGCAATTAGAAGAGGAAGCTGATGGACATCATAGTATTCTCTCAAATCAGATTGAGCGTCTTAAAATTTCCTATGAATCTAACATCCCAATACAAAATAGCAAAGATATTCGAGAAGCATTTTTAACTACATTAAACCAGAATCACAAAAGAGATATCTTCAAAAAGAATACCGGTGTTGGTCCACATAGGGATGATTTAAGATTTTACATTAATGACATGAACGCATCTTTCGGTAGTCAAGGGCAGCAACGTAGCCTTATTCTTTCATTAAAAATGGCTGAGATTGCTCTGATTAAAAAAGTGACAGAGGAATTTCCTATTCTTCTCCTTGACGATGTCATGAGTGAACTTGACAATCACCGTCAACTTAAATTGCTAGAAAATATTGATGAAGAGGTCCAAACTTTCATGACGACAACCTCACTCGATCATCTTAGCAACCTACCACCCAATTTAAAGACCTTCTTAGTTAAGAATGGTACTATTTATGAAAAGCAAGTCGATTAATGAACTGCTTTTTTTGTTGACAACTGTGACAATAAATATTGGATATCTTGTAAACAACTTTCTCCTAAATCCTATATTAATAACTCTATTGTCGTGAATGTATTGTAAACTTAATGTAAATATTGATGCACAAAAGTACTTGCCTCTTGGCAAGTACTTCTGTGTCTTTTAATGAGCTGAATAGTTAGGCGCCTCGTTTGTAATTTGAACATCATGAGGGTGACTTTCTATAAGCCCTGCACCTGACATTTCAACAAACTGAGCTTTGTCATGTAAAGCTTGGATATCTTCTGCTCCTGTATAACCCATACCTGCGCGGATGCCTCCAATCAATTGGAATACGATATCAGCAGCAGAACCTTTATAAGCTACACGGCCTTCAATTCCTTCTGGAACTAGTTTATTAGCTTCGTTCACAGCGCCTTGGAAGTAACGATCACTTGATCCTTTCTTCATAGCTGCAATTGATCCCATACCACGGTAAGACTTGTATTTACGACCTTGGAAAATCTCAGTTTCACCTGGTGCTTCATCAGTACCGGCAAACATAGAACCAAGCATTACAGCGTTACCACCTGCTGCAAGTGCTTTTACAATATCACCTGAGTATTTGATACCACCATCAGCAATGATTGTTTTTCCGTATTCACGCGCAACACTAGCAGCATCGTAAATAGCAGTCACTTGAGGTACCCCCACACCCGCAACCACACGTGTTGTACAAATAGAACCTGGTCCGATACCTACTTTAACGACATCAACACCTGCTTCATAAAGCGAACGCGCACCTTCAGCCGTTGCAATATTTCCTGCAATCAAAGTACGGTCTGGGAAGTGAGCACGAATTTCAGAAATTTTGCGAAGAACACCTGCTGAGTGACCATGTGCTGTATCAATAACAATAGCGTCTGCACCTGCCTCAAAGAGAGCTTCTGCACGTTCAAAAGTATCAGAGGTAACCCCAACAGCACCTGCTACCAATAGACGACCAAATTCATCCTTAGCTGCATTAGGAAACTCAATAACTTTTTCGATATCCTTAATAGTAATGAGTCCTGACAAACGACCTTCTTCATCAACTAAAGGCAACTTTTCAATGCGGTGCTCATGAAGAATGCTTTCAGCAGTTTCAAGATCTGTTCCAACTGGAGCAGTGACCAATTGCTCAGAAGTCATATGTTCTGAAATTGGTGTCTCGTAATTAGAGATAAAGCGCATATCACGGTTTGTGATAATACCAACCAATTTACGATTTTCAAGTGTCTCAACGATTGGAACACCTGAGATACGATAGCGTTCCATCAATTCTTCAGCTTCAGAAACTTTATGTTCTGGTGTTAAGAAGAATGGATCAATGATTACACCATTTTCAGAGCGTTTTACTTTGCGAACTTCTTCAGCTTGTTCCGCAATAGACATGTTTTTGTGAATAACACCCAAGCCACCTGCACGAGCAATTGAGATAGCCATCTTACTATCTGTTACTGTATCCATGGCTGCAGTGATGATTGGAATATTTAATGTCAAATTTTTAGCCAATTTCGTCTTCAAGTTGACGTTGTTTGGTAGAACATGACTTTCCGCAGGAATAAGCAGTACGTCATCAAAAGTGTAACCTTTTTTCAAGAATTTAGTGTCCCAATTTGACATTATAATCGTCCTCTTTTCTCAAAGTTTTGAGGTACAAAAACCCCTGTCTATTTTTTAATTGATAATATCATATCATGCTAAATAGATTTGTCAACAGGTTTCGCATAGGATTATAAGAAAAACTTTTTCCAAACAAAAATAGGGGTCCAGATAATCTGGACCCCTATTTTTATTTCTTAGAAATATTTAATTCCCATCGCTTCTTTTACTTCTACTAATGTTTGTCCAGCAACCTCGCGCGCAGCTTGACTACCATTTTCAAGCATACGGAACACTTCTCCCATATCCTTGGCATACTCTAAACGACGTTCACGAATTGGAGTCAACTCACGTTCTAAAATTTCTAGAAGATAACGTTTTGTTTTCACATCTCCCAAACCACCGCGCTGATAATGTTCCTTCATTTCAGCAATTGTAACAGCATCTTCTTCGCGACCAAAGATATCAAGATAATGGAAAACCATATTACCTTCGATTTGGCCTGGATCTTCCACACGAATATGATTTGGATCAGTATACATGCTCATAACTTTTTTACGAACAGTATCCTCATCATCTGAAAGGAAGATTCCATTACCCAAGGATTTAGACATCTTAGCATTACCATCTAGACCTGGGAGGCGTCCTGCAGCCTCATTTTCAGGGTAGATTCCCTCTGGTTCAACCAAAATATCGCAGTTGTAAGTATGATTAAAACTACGTACAATTTCACGTGTCTGCTCAATCATTGGCTTTTGGTCATTCCCCACAGGAACATAATTAGCTCTAAATGCCGTGATATCAGCTGCCTGAGAAATTGGATAAACTAGAAATCCTGTTGGAATAGATTCTCCGAAGCCTTTTTGAGCAATTTCCGTCTTAACTGTTGGATTACGCTCTAAACGAGCCAATGAAACTAGGTTCAGGTAATACATAGTCAACTCAGCTAACTCAGGAATCTGACTTTGAATAAAAATAGTCGACTTCGCTGGATCTAAACCTACAGAAAGATAATCTAAAGCAACATTCCCAATCGATTCTTTTATAATTTCTGATTCTTTAGCGTGATCAGTAAGGGCTTGCTGGTCAGCTAAAAATACAAACATCTTGTATTTATCTTCGTTTTGTAACAGTACACGATTCTTTAGACTACCTACATAGTGTCCAAGATGTAGTTTTCCTGTTGGACGGTCTCCCGTCAAAATAATAGGTTTCGCCATATAATTACCTCTCTAATATAAAAATCCCCACGCAAAAATATGCGTGAGGGCGTTAATCACTTTTGATACGCGGTACCACCTCAGTTGATAACTCTTTGTAAAGCTATCATCTCAAAACTTCTCAACAAAGAAGTTGCACGATAAGGGGTGCCAAACCTAACGTTTATGTGTTCACGTTACTCGTCAATTTTCCTCAGCCCATTCATTCCACCTTCATTCTGGTTTACACCTACCACCAGCTCTCTAAAAAAGAAAGGAAGAATTACTCTTCTGATGACTATTATTCTACATTGTTTTATCCATTTTTGTCAAGGTTATATTTCTAGTTTCACGTGAAACATAACCTTCTAAACAATCAAAATAGTCATTACTTGACGGATACTAAAAAAGACTTGATAATAGGAATATCATATTTAGGAGATAATATATGAAACGTCGAATAATAGACATACTTTTAGTTACAATCGGTTCTTTTATATCTGCAGTTGGTTATAACTCACTTTTAGTTAAAAATAATATTGCTTCAGGTGGTGTCGGAGGGCTAGCCATTAGTTTAAATGCTCTTTTCGGTTGGAATAATGCTAACTTTGTCTTAGCGACAACTATCCCTTTGTTAATTTTATGTTGGTGCTTCCTTGGCCGCGAAGTTCTCCTAAAAACTTTATATGGATCTCTAGTTTTCCCGACTTTTATTAAATTAACCGAAGGTTTACCTACGCTTACCAAACAACCTTTGTTAGCATCAATTTTTGGTGGAATTATACTAGGATTAGGTCTAGGAATAGTCTTTTATGGGAATTCCTCAACTGGGGGAACAGGGATTATCACACAAATTCTTAATAAATACACACCTCTACCTCTAGGAGTGGTCCTACTCATAGTTGATGGAATCATTGTCGCCATTAGTGCCATAGCCTTTTCTCCTGATACTGTTATGTACTCCATTTTATCTCTTTATGTCGTATCCCTTACAATTGACAAAATGATGGTAGGACTCAATTCATCACGGAATCTCCTAATCATTTCACAAAAGAGTGATCAAATCCTAAACTACATCACTAATGGTGCTGATCGCGGTGCAACAAAAATTCCAGTTCTTGGTGGACATACTGGACATTCTCAAAATATGATTATGACCACCTTGTCAACTCATGAGGTCCCAAAAGTCCAAGAAGAAATCCAAAAAATAGACGAAACTGCCTTCATTGTCATTATCCCTGCTTCTACAGTTATGGGACGTGGATTTAGCCTTCAAAAAGATTACAAGAGTGTTCCAAATGACTTTATTAATCCCTTATAAAATCAATTGAAATAAAGTCTAATTTCTCGTAAAATAGTATTTAAGAATAAAAATAAAGGATATTATATGCTTACTGTATCAGATGTATCGCTTCGTTTTAGCGATCGTAAACTTTTTGATGATGTTAACATTGCCTTCAAACCTGGTAATACTTATGGGCTTATCGGTGCTAATGGTGCTGGTAAATCTACTTTTTTGAAAATTTTAGCAGGTGATATTGAACCCACAACAGGACATATCTCACTTGGTCCTGATGAGCGTCTTTCTGTTCTTCGTCAGAACCACTTTGACTATGAAGATGAACGCGTCATTGATGTGGTTATCATGGGAAATGAACGTCTCTACGATATTATGAAAGAAAAAGACGCCATCTACATGAAGGAAGATTTTTCAGATGAGGATGGTGTTCGTGCTGCTGAATTAGAAGGTCTGTTTGCTGAATTAGGTGGTTGGGAAGCTGAAAGCGAGGCCTCACAATTACTCCAGAATCTAAATATTTCAGAAGACCTTCACTATCAAAATATGAGCGAATTAGCTAATGGTGATAAGGTGAAAGTCCTTCTTGCAAAAGCGCTCTTTGGTAAACCTGATGTGCTTCTTCTTGACGAACCTACCAACGGTCTTGATATCCAGTCAATCTCTTGGCTTGAAGATTTCTTGATTGATTTTGAAAATACTGTAATTGTCGTATCCCATGACCGTCACTTCTTGAACAAGGTTTGTACGCATATGGCCGACCTTGACTTTGGTAAAATCAAACTCTATGTTGGTAACTACGACTTTTGGAAACAATCTTCAGAATTGGCTGCACGCTTGCAGGCCGACCGTAATGCCAAAGCAGAAGAAAAAATTAAAGAACTTCAAGAGTTCGTTGCACGTTTCTCTGCCAACGCTTCAAAATCTAAACAAGCGACTTCTCGTAAGAAAATGCTTGATAAAATTGAGCTAGAGGAAATCGTTCCATCAAGCCGTAAATATCCGTTTATCAAATTCAAAGCAGAACGTGAAATCGGTAACGATCTTCTAACAGTTGAAAATCTCACTGTTAAGATGGATGGTGAAACCATTCTTGATAACATTAGTTTCATCCTACGTCCAGGAGATAAGACAGCTATTATCGGTCAAAACGATATTCAAACCACTGCTTTAATTCGTGCCCTAGCTGATGATATCGACTATGAAGGTACAATCAAATGGGGGGTTACAACTAGCCGTTCTTACCTCCCAAAAGACAATTCTAAAGACTTTGCATCTGGTGAATCAATCCTTGAATGGCTTCGTCAGTTCGCTGAAAAAGGGGAAGACGATGATACCTTCTTGCGTGGATTCCTTGGTCGTATGCTCTTCTCAGGAGATGAAGTCAATAAGTCTGTTAGTGTCCTCTCAGGGGGAGAAAAAGTCCGTGTCATGCTTTCTAAACTCATGCTTCTGAAATCTAACGTTCTCCTTCTAGATGATCCAACTAATCACTTGGATTTGGAGTCAATCTCAAGTCTGAATGATGGCATCCGTGACTTCAAAGAGTCTGTTATCTTTGCCAGCCATGACCACGAATTTATCCAAACGATAGCGAACCACATCGTAGTTATTTCTAAAAATGGTGTTATTGACCGTATCGATGAAACTTATGATGAATTCCTTGAAAATGAAGAAGTTCAAGCTAAAGTCAAAGCACTGTGGGCTGATTAAACTATAAAAAGATGCAGGTTGGGATATCCCAACCTGTCTTATTATCATTATGACAAATAAAAAATACTATACGACCTTATTATTCTATCTGGCTGCTTTTTTCTTGCCAGTACTAATCATGATAGGTGTATTATACAGCCAAAAAATCTATCCTGGTAGTGAGAGAACTATTTTAACAAGTGATGGTTTTCATCAGTATGTGATATTTGCAACCGAACTGAGAAATATACTTCATGGAGATGGGAGCCTCTTTTACACCTTTACAAGTGGATTGGGGCTTAATTTCTATGCCCTAACAAGTTATTACTTAGGTTCCTTCTTGTCTCCACTCTACTATTTCTTTACCGTCAGCCAAATGGCCGATGCTTTTTATTACATAACACTGCTTAAGTTCGGACTTACTGGTCTGTCAGGAGCCTTCAGTTTTAAGCATCTCTTTACCAAAGTCTCAAGAAGTTTCATCTTATGTCTTTCTACAGGATTTTCTTTGATGAGCTTTGCTACCAGTCAGTTAGAAATTAATACTTGGCTAGATGTCTTTATTTTAGCACCTTTAATCATATTAGGGTTACACCTTTTACTAAGATTCAATAAACGCGGGCTATATTTTTTGAGTCTGACCTGTCTTTTTATCCAAAACTACTATTTTGGATATATGATGTCTATCTTTTTAACCCTTTACACTATTATACAACTAATAACTATCACGGGATGGAAGAGTAAAATCCTTCATTTTATAGACTTTGGAATCGTCTCTATACTAGCTGGTCTAAGCAGCACTATCATGCTACTCCCAACATTACTTGATTTAACTACACATGGTGAGAAGTTTACAGCTCCATCAAGTTTGTTGACAGAATCCACATACTATTTTGATTTCTTTGCCAAAAATCTGGTCGGAGTTTACGATACTACTAAATTTGGATCAATCCCTATGATTTATGTGGGACTCTTGCCTTTGATTCTTTTTCTACTTTTCTTCATTAGTAAGGAAATCAAGCTATCACTACGTTTAGGCTACTTCTTGTTATTAGCTTTCTTTATTGCTAGTTTCAACTTACAACCTCTTGATTTGTTTTGGCAAGGTATGCATGCACCTAACATGTTTCTCCATCGCTATTCTTGGCTTCTTTCTCTCTTAATTGTTCTTTTGGCAGGAGAAACTCTCAACCGAATTGAAAAGTTTTCTCTACAAAGGCTGCTCCTACCTTTCGTAGGATTGAGTGTCGCTTACTTACTAACTTGGATTTTTCAGTCTCACTATAGTTTCATTGAACCAGTTTCCTGGCTATTAAGCCTAGCATTTCTATTAGCCTATGCCATTCTATTTATTAGCTATTTTAGACAGCAGATTCCTAGGAGTGTTTTTCGCTGTTTCACCTTCTTATTCTGCATTTTTGAGCTTGGACTAAATACTTACTATGTTGTTGGAGCTCTTGGAAATGAGTGGATTTTTCCAACTCGTGAAGGATACCTACGGAATATGTCGGCAATTTCAAAATTGGTTTCAGATACGAAGCAGACTAATAAGAATTTTTACCGTACGGAGAGGCTTGAGGCTCAAACTGGTAACGACAGTATGAAATTCAATTATAATGGTATTTCTCAATTTTCATCCATTCGAAATACTGCTTCAAGCTCAACACTAGACAGGTTGGGGTTCAAATCTGAAGGGACTAATTTAAACCTACGTTACCAAAATAATACACTTATTGCTGATAGTCTCTTCGGAATAAAATATAATTTATCGAACTTTGACCTGAATAAGTATGGTTTTAATTACATAGCTTCTGAAAAGACAGTAAGACTTTATCAAAATGATTATGCTAGCCAGCTCGCTATCTTAACTAATGGGATTTACACTAATGTTGACTTTACTGTCAATACACTTGACAATCAAACTAGCTTAATAAATGCTCTAGCTGGACTTAACTTAACATACTTTAGAAGAGTTCCATCCCAACTTTCTGATAATGATGCTAAATCTTTGAATCAGCGCGTGGCTAAAAATGTTAGCAACTCGAATAACGATTTTGCTACTATCACTTATCAAGTCATTGCTCCGCCACATAGTCAACTCTACGTTAGTATTCCTAACATTTCTTGGTCCGATGACAATAATCACTCTTTGTCAATTACTGTAAATGGGGTGACAAGGAATCAAGTTACTGACAATACTTTTGATTTCTTCGATCTTGGCTACTTTGAAACAGAAGAAGCAATTACCATCAATCTTAATTTTCCCGGAAATAAAGCAATATCCTTTGATAATCCTAGTTTTTATGCCCTTGATACTCAAAACTACAAGATTGCTATGGATACTATTAATGAACGTGATACCAAGGTTACTACATCAAAAAATAAAGTATTTACTGATTATAGTAGCCACACAAATGCTTCATTATTTTTCACCATTCCATACGACAAGGGGTGGACAGCAACAGTAAATAATAGAAAAGTTAAAATTCATCGAGCTCAAAAGGGGTTCATGAAGGTTGATGTCCCTAGTGGTAAAGGAAAAGTTGTGCTTACCTTTATTCCCTATGGCCTTAAGATTGGCTTGATTATTAGTTGCTTGGCATTTGGAATATTTTGTTGCTATGCTTACTTCATCGGTAAAATAAAAATTACTCAAAAAGCTACTCGCCCTAAATAAAAACCTAAAAGGTCTAGAACGAATGTTCTAGACCTTTTAGGTTTAGGGTACAAAAAAACTCAAGCTATACAACTTGAGGTGTCTTATCACTCCGCCAGTAGGACTCGAACCTACGACATCATGATTAACAGTCATGCGCTACTACCAACTGAGCTATGGCGGATAAAACTGCTAAGTAGCAAAAATAGTCCGTACGGGATTCGAACCCGTGTTACCGCCGTGAAAAGGCGGTGTCTTAACCCCTTGACCAACGGACCAAGTTTTGAGATTTTTATCTCGCTAATACTCTTATTATTATATCAGAATATTCGATTTTGTCTATACTTTTTTTCAAAAAAATAAAATTAAATTTTGCTGAATTTGTTCGAATTTTACGTTAGTTTTTATCTAGCTTTTTACAAAGTATTGACATGTTGCTATATATTTTGTAAACTAATAGAGTTATTGGTCCCATAGCTCAGCTGGATAGAGCATTCGCCTTCTAAGCGAACGGTCGCAGGTTCGAATCCTGCTGGGATCAGATGAAAAAACGCAATCTAGAATCTCTAGTTGCGTTTTTCTTTTGCTTCGATAAATAGAAAATAATTTAAAATAAACAAAGGGAGCAAAGTTGTGTATAGACTGTACTCATGTAAATATTGGGCAAACCAAGTTGATGCTGCGACTCCCACCATAAAGGTAAAGATGATAATAATAGTGTAAGAAGCTTGTTTTAGTACTTTAGGATCACTCTCATCAATAGCTCTTGCAACTGTTAGGGAAGTATTAGTGATATTACCAGTCATCATGAAGGAGGCATAATTTACTCCTCTGACCCGCTTAAAAATACCTACTTGGAGAGAGGCAAAGAATGCCAAGCCTGCAATAGTAATAATGGAATCAACATAAGGTGTGATAGTTGCAAGAATAGTCATCAATAGTAAGGCAAGCCTAATTGCTTGTAAATGCCATCTCCATTTATGGTTGATAAGCCACTTCTTAACAAAAAAAACAAAAAACTGACCTAAAATAAAGAAAAAAATAGGTATTGCATAGCTAAAAGCTCTTGCAATATTCCCTTCAACAAGGTGAATGACTAAATAGAGAAGATTCCCTGTCTGAATACTTGCGAATCGTTCGTCTTGAGTATTGTAAGTATAGGCATCAATAAATCCCCCTATATAACTAACTAAAGTTGCTACTCGTAAACCTTCAAAAACACGATAGGAGCGTTTTTTCATTTTGAACATGTCGATTTCCTTTTTCTACTTATGATATGGACTTCCTTGCTGAATCATGAATGCACGATAAATTTGTTCCACTAATACAAGGCGCATAAGCTGATGAGGAAAAGTCAAAAGACCAAAACTCATCAATTGATTAGCCCTCTTTTTCACTTTAGGGGATAGCCCCAAACTCCCCCCTATAATAAAAGTAATATCTGAATAGCCTCTAAGGGTCGCTTGCTCTAACTCTTTGGCAAACTGTTCTGAGGGAAATTGCTTTCCCTCAATTGCTAAGGCAATGACGTAATCACGGTCACCAACCTTAGCCAAAATACGCTGTCCTTCTTTGTCTAGGGTAGCTTTATTTTCAGCTTCGCTTGCATTATCAGGCGTCTTCTCATCCGTCAACTCTATAGACTCAAATTTTGTGAAGCGTCCTAGTCGTTTGATATACTCTGCAATGCCATCTTTCAAATATTTTTCTTTCAATTTTCCAACAGTAATCAATTTAACTTTCATAGGTTCATTATAGCACATATCCACAATCTTTTAACACCTTATCCACAGCTTTTCATATTTATTAACCCCTATTTATTCCATCTATAATAGCCTATCATCTACAATTTTTTTACTTATCCACAGACTGTTGATAACTGTTTTTTAAATCACTTTATGATATAATTAAGCTTACCTTGATATGTTTATCAAGAAGGAGGACTAAACATGAAAAAATTTAACTGGAAAAAAATAGTCGCGCCAATTGCAATGCTAGTTATTGGCTTACTAGGTGGTTTACTTGGTGCCTTTATCCTACTAACAGCAGCCGGGGTATCTTTTACCAATACAACAGATACTGGAGTAAAAACGGCTAAGACCGTCTACACCAATATAACAGATACAACTAAGGCTGTTAAGAAAGTACAAAATGCCGTTGTTTCTGTCATCAATTATCAAGAAGGTTCATCTTCAGATTCTCTAAATGACCTTTATGGCCGTATCTTTGGCGGAGGGGACAGTTCTGATTCTAGCCAAGAAAATTCAAAAGATTCAGATGGTCTGCAGGTCGCTGGTGAAGGTTCTGGAGTCATCTATAAAAAAGATGGCAAAGAAGCCTACATCGTAACCAATAACCACGTTGTCGATGGGGCTAAAAAACTTGAAATCATGCTTTCGGATGGTTCGAAAATTACTGGTGAACTTGTTGGTAAAGACACTTACTCTGACCTAGCAGTTGTCAAAGTATCTTCAGATAAAATAACAACTGTTGCAGAATTTGCAGACTCAAACTCCCTTACTGTTGGTGAAAAAGCAATTGCTATCGGTAGCCCACTTGGTACCGAATACGCCAACTCAGTAACAGAAGGAATCGTTTCTAGCCTTAGCCGTACTATAACGATGCAAAACGATAATGGTGAAACTGTATCAACAAACGCTATCCAAACAGATGCAGCCATTAACCCTGGTAACTCTGGTGGTGCCCTAGTCAATATTGAAGGACAAGTTATCGGTATTAACTCAAGTAAAATTTCATCAACGTCTGCAATCGCTGGTAGTGCTGTTGAAGGTATGGGGTTTGCCATTCCATCAAACGATGTTGTTGAAATCATCAATCAATTAGAAAAAGATGGTAAAGTTACACGACCAGCACTAGGGATCTCAATAGCAGATCTTAATAGCCTTTCTAGCAGCGCAACTTCTAAATTAGATTTACCAGATGAGGTCAAATCCGGTGTTGTTGTCGGTAGTGTTCAGAAAGGTATGCCAGCTGACGGTAAACTTCAAGAATATGATGTTATCACTGAGATTGATGGTAAGAAGATTAGCTCAAAAACTGATATTCAAACCAATCTTTACAGCCATAGTATCGGAGATACTATCAAGGTAACCTTCTATCGTGGTAAAGATAAGAAAACTGTAGATCTTAAATTAACAAAATCTACAGAAGACATATCTGATTAATTATTGACAAATCTGTCAAAAGACCTTTACAATAATGTAAAGGTCTTTTTTGGGAAAGGAATACCATGTCAGAACAACTCAAAACTTTATCTATTAGTGAAATTTACCCCAATCCTTTTCAACCTCGTCTAAAATTCTCCGATGAAGAGTTAGTAGAACTAAGTCAATCAATATCAGAAAATGGTTTAATACAGCCAATTATTGTACGAAAATCTGACATTATTGGTTATGAACTAATTGCTGGAGAAAGACGTTTACGAGCCTGTAAACGTTTAGGGATGACAGAAATCCCTGCAGTTGTAAAGGAAGTTACAGATCAAGAGAGTCGTAAACAAGCTATTATTGAAAATCTACAACGATCAAATCTCAATCCTATTGAAGAAGCAAAGGCCTATCGTAATTTAATTGATGAGTTAACTTATAGTCACGAGGAGCTCGCTAAAGCTATGGGAAAATCTAGACCATATATTAGTAACGTTCTTAGACTACTACAACTTCCGCGAGAGATACAAACGAGTATTGAAAACGGAAGTCTGAGTCAGGGACATGCTAGAGCACTCTTAGCTATTGAGGATTCTCAAAAGCAGTTAACCATCTTTCAGCAGGTTGTGGCTGAAAGATGGTCTGTTCGTACTCTAGAAAAAAAACTTCAGGAACTTCCTAGAAAACAAAAATCTAAAAAAGATACCCATGTAAAAGATAAAGAAAAAGAACTTGAAAGATCACTAGGTCTCCCTATAACTCTACGTTATCACAAAAATCACTCAGGAACGATTCAAATACACTTTTCGACAGAAGAAGATTTTAACAGAATTATCAACAAGCTTATCTAAGCTGTTAATTGTAGAAAAAGGAAAATCAGACTTATCCACATCGTAAAAATAGTGTCTACCCTTTATTTTAAAGGGTTCCTTTATTATCAACAGGCTGTGGATAACTTTTATCCACAGTGTGAATAACCTTTTTTATGGTTGTGGATAACCTCAAAATTTTTCTCTTTCTGACCTGTGGAAAACTTTTTCATTTTATGATAGAATCAGAGGACAAGAATAAAGATGGAGAATTGATAAAATGACCGAAAAAGAGCATTTTTTTTGGAATAAGCTCTTAGAGCTGGCCAAAGAAGAACTAACACAAGCCACTTTTGATTATTATGTCCTAGATACCAAGCTCATCAAAATTCAAGATAACGTTGCTACAATTCTGCTTGAAGAAGTCAAGAAACTATTCTGGGAAAAGAACATGCAATCTTTCATTTTGATGACTGGATTTGAAGTCTACAATAGTGAGATAAAAGTTGAATATGTCTTTGACGAGGCTCTCGTTAGCGAAACAAAACCAACTTTAGCAAACAATGACTTCAGCAATAAAAGGGAACAACAAACACCTGATCTTCCCACTTTGAACTCGGACTTAAATAGTAAGTATACCTTTGATAATTTTATTCAAGGAGATGAAAACCGCTGGTCTGTAGCAGCATCTCTAGCTGTAGCTGATTCACCAGGAGCAACTTATAACCCTTTATTCATTTATGGGGGACCTGGTCTAGGAAAAACTCACTTGCTCAATGCCATTGGTAATAAGGTCTTACATGATAATCCCCAAGCACGAATCAAATACATAACTGCCGAAAATTTTATTAATGAGTTTGTTTTACATATCCGTTTAGATAAAATGGATGAACTAAAGCTAAAATACCGCCATCTAGACGTGCTTTTAATTGATGATATACAATCGTTGGCTAAAAAGTCTACGCAAGCCACTCAAGAGGAATTTTTCAATACTTTCAATGTCCTTCACGATAATAATAAACAAATTGTCTTGACTAGCGACCGAAATCCAGATCAATTGAATGAGATGGAAGAGCGTCTTGTCACGCGCTTCAAATGGGGCTTGACTGTAAATATTACACCGCCTGACTTTGAAACCCGAGTTGCTATTCTTACCAATAAGATTATGGACTATGATTACCATTTTCCACCTGAAACAATTGAGTATTTAGCTGGCCAATTTGACTCAAATGTCCGCGACTTAGAGGGAGCTTTGAAAGATATTAGCTTAGTTGCAAATGTCCGCCAGTTAGATACGATCACAGTTGAAGTAGCTGCCGAAGCTATTCGTGCACGTAAAATAGATGGCCCTAAGTTAACTCTCATTCCGATTGAAGACATCCAAAGTGAGGTTGGAAAATTTTATAATGTCACGGTTAAAGAGATTAAGGCAACTAAACGAACACAGAATATTGTCTTAGCGCGTCAGGTTGCCATGTATCTTGCGCGTGAAATGACTGATAACTCCCTTCCAAAAATTGGAAAAGAATTTGGAGGAAGAGATCACTCAACTGTTCTACATGCTTACAATAAAATCAAAAATATGCTTACTCAAGATGACAGTTTACGCATTGAAATTGATACCATTAAAAACAAGATAAAATAACTCTTGTGGAAAACTTATGCACAGTTTTCCACAAGATGTGCACAAGTTTAAAATCTTGATAAAACTGTGATTTAGATATTTATGCACAATATCCACAAGACCTACTACTACTACTAATATAATACTAATAAAATAAAGGAGCAACATGATTCAATTTGCTATTAATAAAGCTTATTTCCTACAAGCCCTTCATACAACTCGACGTGCTATTTCTTCAAAAAATGCTATTCCCATTCTATCAACTATAAAAATCGAAGTTACTAGTGATGGTATCTATTTAACTGGCTCAAATGGACAAATCTCGATAGAGAATAGCATCTCTGCTTCAGAAGAAAATGCAGGTTTATTAATTACACAACCAGGTAGTATCCTTTTAGAAGCGAATTTTTTCATCAACGTTGTTTCAAGCTTACCTGATGTTACTCTTACATTTGAAGAAATAGAACAATACCAAGTATTACTAAAGAGTGCTAAATCAGAGATTACTCTAAAAGGAAAGGATGCTGAGCAATATCCTCGTATTCAAGAAGTTGACAGCTTGACACCACTAATTATGGACACTAAAATGTTAAAATCTATCATTGCTGAAACGTCATTTGCAGCAAGCACGCAAGAAAGTCGTCCAATTTTAACTGGAGTTCACTTTGTTCTTTCAAATCACAAAGATCTTAAAGCTGTTGCCACTGATTCTCATCGTATGAGCCAACGTCAACTTGTTTTGGAACATTCTGCAGATAACTTTGATGTAGTAATCCCAAGCCGATCACTTAAAGAGTTATCAGCAGTCTTTAGTGATGGTATTGAAAATTTGAAAATTTTCTTCTCTGCAAATCAAATTCTATTCCGTAGTGAGACAATCTCTTTTTACACACGTTTACTAGAAGGAAATTATCCAGATACTAATCGTCTCTTGTCAGATTCATTTGAAACAGAGGTTGTGTTTGAAACATCTACCCTTCGTTCTGCTATGGAACGTTCCTATTTGATTTCAAATGCAAGTCAAAGTGGCACGGTGAAACTCGAAATCATCAATGGTAATGTTAGTGCTCATGTTAATTCACCTGAAGTCGGAAAGGTGAATGAAGATATTGATGTGCTAGACGTTTCAGGAAGTGATTTGATTATTAGTTTTAATCCCACTTACTTGATAGACGCTTTGAAAGCACTAAAAAGTGAGTCAGTTCGTGTTCGTTTCATTTCTCCAGTACGCCCATTCACTTTGACACCAGCAGATGACAGTGAAAACTTTATTCAATTAATTACACCTGTAAGAACAAACTAAAATCGAAAAGTTATCCACTGTGGATAACTTTTTTACTAAGGAGGAAGTTTATGTACCAAATTGGAAGTTTAGTTGAAATGAAGAAACCCCATGCTTGTACTATCAAAGCAACAGGAAAAAAAGCTAACGAGTGGGAAGTGACTCGTCTTGGAGCTGACATAAAAATTCGTTGTACAAATTGTAATCATGTGGTCATGATGAGTCGTCATGATTTTGAAAAGAAGCTTAAAAAGGTTTTATAACAGCTATTACGGACGTCACTTACCTACTAGATTCTTATATTAAAAGCTATAGCACTTTGGCAAAATAAAAAGTATCCAAGGTCCCCTAATCGTCTTCCTTATAGCATTTTTCCTTACTTCTCTTTTTCTGATTCTCAAAAGGGAAGTTGCCTATTTTTAACAATTTTTGTGTTATAATTAACTAAATTACTTTTTAATGGAGAAATAAATAAATGGCTTTAACAGCAGGTATCGTTGGTTTGCCGAACGTTGGTAAATCAACTCTTTTCAATGCAATTACAAAAGCAGGAGCGGAAGCTGCTAACTATCCTTTCGCAACAATAGATCCAAATGTTGGTATGGTCGAAGTACCAGATGAGCGTTTGACAAAATTGACTGAACTTATCACCCCTAAAAAGACAGTGCCAACTACATTTGAGTTCACAGATATTGCGGGTATCGTAAAAGGGGCATCAAAGGGTGAAGGGCTTGGAAATAAGTTCTTGGCCAATATTCGTGAAGTGGATGCGATTATCCATGTCGTTCGTGCCTTCGATGATGAAAATGTTATGCGTGAACAAGGGCGCGAGGATGACTTTGTGGATCCGATGGCTGATATCGATACAATCAACCTAGAATTGATTTTGGCTGACCTTGAGTCAATTAACAAACGTTATGCGCGTGTCGAAAAGATCGCTCGTACTCAAAAAGATAAAGATTCTGTGGCAGAGTTTAATATTCTTCAAAAGATTAAACCCGTTCTAGAAGATGGTAAGTCTGCCCGTACAATTGATTTTACTGAGGAAGAACAAAAAATTGTTAAGGGACTCTTCCTCTTGACAACAAAACCAGTGCTTTATGTGGCTAACGTTGATGAAGACCAGGTCGCAAATCCTGATGATATTGATTATGTGAAGCAAATTCGTGAGTTTGCAGCGACTGAAAATGCAGAAGTAGTTGTTATTTCGGCTCGTGTTGAGGAAGAAATTTCTGAGTTGGATGATGAAGATAAGGAGATGTTCTTGGAAGACCTTGGTTTGACAGAGTCAGGAGTCGATAAACTAACACGCGCAGCATATCATTTGCTTGGTCTTGGAACTTATTTCACTGCCGGTGAAAAAGAGGTCCGCGCTTGGACCTTTAAACGAGGGATCAAGGCTCCACAAGCAGCTGGAATTATCCACTCTGACTTCGAGAAAGGTTTTATCCGCGCTGTAACAATGTCGTATGACGATTTGATTAAATATGGCTCTGAGAAAGCTGTTAAAGAAGCTGGACGCCTTCGTGAAGAAGGAAAAGAGTATGTTGTCCAAGATGGTGACATCATGGAATTCCGTTTCAACGTTTAGAAAATAAAAAATAGTGCACAAGGCTGAAAAGTATTTTTCAGTCCTTTTGCTGTTTATCAAAGAGGAGAAATGATGACAAAATTAGTAGTTGGATTGGGAAACCCTGGTTCAAAATACCATGAAACACGACACAATGTTGGTTTTATGGCTATAGACCTAATGGCTAAAGAATTAGGATTAACCTTTTCTGAGGAAAAGACTTTTAAGGCTGAAGTAGCTTCAACCTTTTTAAACGGTGAGAAAGTTTATTTTGTTAAACCAACAACTTTTATGAATCTATCTGGTCTAGCTGTGAGAGCACTGCTAGCTTATTACAATATTCCCATGGAGGATTTTATCGTCATTTACGATGATTTAGATATGGAAGTTGGGAAATTGCGCTTTCGTCAAAAGGGATCAGCAGGTGGTCATAATGGTATTAAATCTATCATTGCTGAAACTGGAACTCAAGAATTTGATCGTATAAAAATTGGCATTGGTCGGCCACAGAAAGGAATGACGGTTGTTAACCATGTTCTTGGAAAATTTAGTGAAGACGATTATGCCATGATTTTACTTACTTTAGACAAGGTAGAGACAGCCCTCCATCACTACTTAAAAACAAATGATTTTGAAGACACCATGAGGCGGTATAATGGCTAATACGATCTTAGAGCTTTTTGAGAAGAATCATCAATTGCTTGAGTGGCGTGATAAGGTAAGCTTATTGAGTAGGCAATTGGTCATGGGATTTTCTGGTTCGAGCAAGGCAGTTGCCATGGCATCTGCCCTTTCTAATCAGGTTCCTAAGATTTTTATAGTTACCTCAACACAAAATGAAGCTGAGCAATTAGTAGGAGATTTGTCAGCTATCTTAGGAGAGGATAAGGTTTATTCTTTTTTTGCGGATGATGTATCAGCTGCTGAATTTATCTTTGCTTCACCAGAAAAAACTCATTCTCGTCTTGAAAGTCTTAACTTTTTAATGGATGAAGAGGCAAGTGGGGTCTTGGTTACAAGTTTAGTTGGTACGAAGTTACATTTGCCTAATCCTAGGGTTTATAAGGACTCTCGCATCGACTTAGTACTAGGGAAGGAACATGATTTAGATGCTCTCAGTAGGCATCTAACGCATATTGGGTATCAAAGAGTAGAGCAAGTTCTTTCACCTGGAGAGTTTAGTCGTAGGGGGGATATTTTAGATATTTACGAATTGACTGCAGAGCTTCCCTACCGATTAGAGTTTTTTGGAGATGAGATTGATGGCATTCGTCAGTTTGATAGCGATAGTCAGAAATCTTTAAACAATTTAGATCATGTTGTTATATCACCGGCGGATGATATTATCTTAACAAGAGAAGATTACCAACGTGCTGAGAAGGCCCTAGAAAGTGCGGTCTCGAAGGCAGACGGTCTTCATAAGGCTTACCTTGAGGAAGTTCTATCAGTGACGATTGATGGTCATCGCCATAAAGATTTACGTAAGTTTTTGTCTCTCTTTTATGACAAAGCTTATACCTTATTTGACTATCTTCCAAAAGGGACTCCTGTATTCATTGATGATTTTCAAAAGATAGTGGACCGCCATGGACGTCTTGAATTGGAAGTGGCTAATCTTTTAACTGAGGATCTTCATCAAGGTAAGTCTCTGAGTCATCTAAACTACTTCGTGGATTCATTTAAGACTTTACGTAACTATCAGCCAGCTAGCTTCTTTTCTAATTTCCATAACGGATTAGGAAATCTTAAATTTGATAAGTTGTATCAATTCACACAATACCCTATGCAGGAGTTTTTCAACCAATTTCCATTACTGATTGACGAAATTCGTCGTTATACTAAGAATAAGGCAACGGTTATTTTACAAGTAGGGTCTGATAAGCAACTTAATTCTTTGAAGGAAACCTTGGAAGAGTACAATCTAGATTTACCTCTTAGTAGCTTTGGAGATTTGATACCTCATAAGGCTCAACTAGTCCTAGGAAACTTATCGAATGGCTTTTACTTTGCAGATGAAAAGGTTGTTCTGGTTACTGAACGTGAGATTTTTCATAAAAAAGTAAAACGTCGTACGCGTGCTAACCATATTTCTAATGCTGAGCGTCTTAAAGACTATAATGAACTTGAAAAAGGTGATTATGTTGTACACCAGACTCATGGTATAGGACAATTTAAAGGTATTGAGACTATTGAAATTAAAGGGGTACACCGTGACTACTTGACCATTCAATATCAGGATGCTGCAACAATTTCTCTACCTATTGAGCAGATTGAGAGTCTCTCTAAGTATGTGTCAGTGGACGGGAAAGAGCCTAAAATTAATAAACTCAATGATGGGCGTTTCCAAAAGACCAAACAAAAAGTAAGCAAGCAGGTAGAGGATATTGCTGATAATCTCTTAAAACTCTATGCCGAGCGAAGTCAACTGAAAGGATTTACTTTTTCACCGGATGATGATAATCAAAGGGATTTTGAAGATGAGTTCTCCTATGCTGAGACAGTGGATCAACTGCGTTCCATTAAGGAAATTAAGGCGGACATGGAGTCAGACAAACCTATGGATCGTCTCTTGGTTGGTGATGTTGGTTTTGGTAAGACAGAGGTAGCCATGCGTGCTGCCTTCAAGGCGGTCAATGATGGGAAGCAAGTTGCTATCCTAGTTCCTACCACAGTTCTTGCCCATCAGCATTATATAAATTTTAAAGAGCGTTTTGAAAATCATGCTGTTGAAGTAGATGAACTCAGTCGTTTTAGAAGTAAAAAAGAGCAAAATGAGACTATTAAAAATCTAGCTAAAGGACGTATTGATATTATTATTGGGACCCACCGCTTGTTGTCTAAAGATGTTAAGTTTTCTGATTTAGGCTTGCTAGTAATTGATGAAGAACAACGTTTTGGCGTGAAGCATAAAGAGAAACTTAAGGAGTTGAAAGCTAAAGTTGATGTCCTTACTCTAACTGCGACCCCTATTCCTCGTACGCTTCATATGTCTATGTTGGGTATTCGTGATTTGTCGATTATTGAGACAGCACCTACCAACCGTTATCCAGTTCAAACTTATGTTATGGAAACCAATCCTGGTCTTATTCGAGAAGCGATATTAAGGGAGATGGACAGAGGTGGCCAGATTTTTTATATTTATAATCGTGTTGAAACCATTGATCAAAAAGTTTCTGAACTGCATGAGCTAGTCCCTGAAGCACGTATCGGATTTGTTCATGGTCAGATGAGTGAAGTTATGTTGGAGAATACTCTCTTAGATTTTTTGAATGGTGATTACGATATTTTGGTAGCAACGACCATTATCGAGACAGGCATTGATATCCCCAATGTTAATACACTTTTCATTGAGAATGCAGACCATATGGGCTTGTCTACCCTTTATCAGCTAAGAGGTCGTGTGGGACGTAGTAATCGAATTGCCTATGCCTACTTTATGTATCGTCCTGACAAAGTGTTGACGGAAGTCTCAGAGAAGCGTTTGGATGCTATTAAGGGATTTACAGAACTGGGATCAGGTTTCAAAATTGCTATGCGTGATTTATCGATTCGCGGTGCAGGGAATATTCTTGGTGCTTCTCAAAGTGGTTTCATCGACTCAGTCGGATTTGAAATGTACTCGCAACTCTTGGAAGAGGCTATCAATAAGCGTCAAGGTAAGACTCAGGTTCGTCGAAAAGGAAATGCAGAGTTCAATCTTCAGATTGATGCTTACCTTCCTTCTGACTATATTTCTGACGAGCGCCAAAAAATTGAAATTTATAAGCGTATTCGTGAAATTGAGAATCAGAAAGACTACCAGGACCTTCAAGATGAGTTGATTGACCGCTTTGGAGAATATCCAGATCAAGTTGCCTATCTCATTGAGATTGGTCTGGTTAAGGCCTATTTAGATGCTGCCTTTGCAGAATTAGTCGAGCGTAAGAACGATACTATCATCGTTCGTTTCGAAAAAGTCTCTCTAAAATTCTTCTTGACACAAGACTATTTTGAAGCCATCTCTAAGACAAATTTAAAGGCAAGAATTAGTGATAATCAAGGAAAAGTAGAGATTATTTTTGATGTTCGTAACAAGAAAGACTATGAAATCCTTGAAGAATTAAAGATTTTTGGTCAGACATTTATGGAAATTAAAAAACGTAAAGAAAAAAAAGAAACTTAAGGAAAGTTTAAGTAAGTCTCTATATACTATAAAACATCCTAAAACTTTTCTTTTTCATAATTCTCCTGAGAGGGTCTACTAGTATCGATCCTCTTATTTTTGTGTTTGAAAAGGCTTTAGTCACCTATTTTTTTTTAAAAATGCTATTATAGAAGAAGTATCCTAACGGAAAGGAAACAGTAACATTGAGATTAGACAAATATTTAAAAGTATCACGAATTATCAAACGCCGTCCAGTGGCTAAAGAAGTAGCTGATAAAGGGCGTATTAAAGTAAATGGTGTACTCGCTAAGTCATCTACAGATTTGAAAATCGGTGATCAAGTGGAAGTTCGTTTTGGAAATAAACTTTTGACTGTTCGTGTTCTAGAAATGAAAGACAGTACGAAAAAAGAAGATGCAGCAAAAATGTATGAAATTATAAGTGAAACAAGGATTGAAGTGGATGAGCAAGAAGCCTAATATTGTACAACTTACTAACGATTACATTGATAATGCCAATCAAGAGCATCGTTTAGAGCGTGCCGAACACGAACAAAGGAATCGCTTTATGGGGTGGATGCTCTTTGTGGTTGTTTTACTCTTTATCTTGCCAACTTATAATCTAGTTGAAACGTATATGAATATTAAACAGCAAGAGAAGGAAGTCTTGTCATTACAGAAAGACTATGATAAATTGTCAGATCAGACAAAGGAACGAAAGGATTTGGCTAAGAAACTTAAGGATGATGCTTTCGCTGAGAAATATGCGCGTGCTAAGTATTACTATTCACGTGAAGGAGAGTCTATCTATCCTGTACCAAGCTTATTACCCTAATGAAAGATTTACTTAAAACTGTAGAAATTTTTTTAACCTATTCAGAAGCCAAGTTAGAGGAACTATCAGAAAAAAATCAGCAACTTAAAACGGATGTACCGAGGAAAGAGGGGGTGAAGAAACAAGCATGAAAAAGCTATTAATAGCTGCAACTGCTGTGCTTGTATCTTCTAGCCCTATATTCCTACTTCCTATGGAGAAAGAGCTAACTCTGACTCCAAAACAGGTCCAAAACTTGTCTCAAAATACTATAGCTAGCTTGAGTCAATTTAAACAGATTCCTAAAAATCCAAGAACGATAACAAATATCCTAACTTATAAGAACAAGGAATTAACAGAATTTAAAACCAGTATCAAAGCAGATACCAAACTATCGATTTCTGCTATTTTTTGGAATGCTAAAGGTGAACCTGTTTTCCAACTTCAAGATGGTGATTTTGTAGCCGCTAGTCAGAAATTAATTATTGATGATAGTGTCTATAATCAAAAACCGGTAGACATGACCTTCTGGACTAAAGATGGTTTAACAGTTTACAAAGCCCCCTACGTTTTAGGAACTGAAAAAGCTGACTCTAAACTCGCTAGTTTCAAACCGATAAAGGTTAGCCGAGCTGCCCAGACGCATGCTGGAACTTATTATTTAGCAGATGGAGAGGGTTGGATTAATGCTTCTGACTTGTCAACTACAGATAATCGCATAGAGGATGTCCAGAGGGTCCTTAATGAGAAGTATAACAATCAAGAGCACATCTCAGTTTATGTCAAGCAGCTTGATACAGACCGCGTAGCAGCTATCAATGACGAAAAAAGCATGTATGCAGCTAGCGTAGCCAAGTTAGGTGTACTCTATTATGCACAGGAACGTCTGTCTCAAAAGAAATTATCATTATCCAATGAGTATCAATATACCTCTACTGTGAATGGTTTTCCAGGTGCTTATGATCCAGATGGCTCAGGAAAGATTAGTAAGATGACTGATGATAAGAATTATAGCTTGGAAAACTTGTTAAAGGCTGTAGCCCAAAATTCAGATAATGTAGCGACAAATATCTTAGGTTATTATGTAGCTAATCAGTATGATAATTCTTTCCAAAAATCAGTAGATAAGGCGTCAGCAACCTCATGGAATATGGATAAAAAAGAGTTGACTGCTAGAGCAGCAGGTACTTTGATGGAGGCTATTTATAGGCAAAATGGGGATATTATTAATTATCTTTCAAGTACAGACTATGATGGCGAACGTATTTCAAAAAATATTGATGTCCCTGTTGCACATAAAATAGGGGATGCCTACGATTTTAAACATGATGTCGCTATTGTCTATACAGATTCTCCCTTTATTCTTTCGATTTTTACAGATAAAGAAGGCTATGACAAAATCACCTCAATTGCAGATGATGTTTATGGAATTTTAAAATAATGACAGAAAAATTGTTGCAAATGATGCAAGAAAAAGGTTATTTTAACCAGCACAAGAAAGTTTTAGTAGCAGTATCAGGTGGAGCAGACTCGATGAGTTTGCTGCACTTTTTGTATAACCATCAAAAAGATTTGGATATTCAGCTGGGCATTGCTCACGTTAACCATAAGCAACGGCAAGAGTCGGAGTACGAAGAAAATTATTTACGTCATTGGGCAAAGGAACATAAGGTACCTTTTCACTACAGCGCATTCTCAGGAAAGTTTTCAGAAAATGCCGCCCGTACTTTTCGCTATGATTTTTTTAAGCGAATTATGAAAGAAGCTGACTACTCTGCTCTTGTTACAGCCCATCATGCTGATGATCAGGCTGAGACAATTTTTATGAGATTGTTGAGAGGAAGTCGTTTAAGACATCTGAGTGGGATTTGTGATGTAAGATCATTTGGCACTGGTCAGATTATTCGTCCCTTTTTGCATATTCCGAAAGATCAACTTCCCGTAACCTTTCATTTTGAAGATAGGAGTAATTCTTCTTTAGCCTATCTCCGAAATCGCATTAGACTGACCTACCTCCCTACTCTATCTCAGGAAAATCCTAAATTTAAGGAGCATCTTTGTCTTCTAGCAGATGAGATTGCCCTTATGGAGAAAGCATTAGAGGAGTTAACGAAGGATATTACTATAACCGATTTGTCTGTTTTTCAACAACAGACAAATGCTGTCCAACACCTTCTTATTCAGAGTTATTTAGAATCCTTTCCTGATTTACAGCTTTCAAAAGGTCAGTTCAATCAATTGATGAGTTTCCTAAGAAAAAAAACTTCAGGAAAGATGCCACTAAAAAATGGTTACGTATTAGTCAAAACACAGACGGATTTCTTAATAACCAAAGAAGAGCCCATCAGCCTATCTTCTCCAAGCCTCCTAGAAATTGGAAAATCTATTGTGTTTGAGGAATACCTATTGACTTTTTCTGAACCACATGTCGTTTCTAATGTGGATACTATTAATATTTGGTCTGATGCGCCGATAGTGATTCGTCATAGACATGAAGGTGATAGGATTGACTTGGGTACTCACCACAAAAAAATAAGACGATTGTTCATAGACAATAAAATTTCAGAGAAAGATCGTCAAAAAGCCATTATAGGGGAACAAGATGGTCAGATTATTTTTCTCTATGTTGCGGGGCGTCTCTATTTGAAAAAAAGACCTAAAAATGCTATACTTTATGGCACTGTTGTCATTTATAAGAAATTCTAATCAAATACCATGTTAAAATAACTATGATTGAAGTAAAAGTGGTATAATAAGACAATATCGACTTCGAGAAAGGGAAACCAAATGTTAGAAAAAGACATTAAAAAAATCCTCTTTTCCCAAGAGGATATCGTAACTAAAACTAAAAAACTAGGTCAACAACTGACAAAGGATTATGCAGGAAAAAATCCCCTTTTAGTATGTGTGTTGAAAGGTGCTGTTCCATTTATGGCAGAACTTATCAAACATATTGATACACATATTGAGATGGACTTTATGGTTGTTTCAAGCTATGGTGGCGGGACTGTCAGCAGTGGTGAAGTAAAGATTCTTAAGGATGTAGATACTAATATCGAAGGGAGAGACGTTATTTTTATTGAAGATATCATCGATACGGGTCGTACGCTCCTTTATCTTCGAGACATGTTCAAATACCGCAAAGCAAGCTCAGTAAAAATTGCAACTCTTTTTGATAAGCCAGAGGGTCGCGTCGTGGATATTGAGGCTGATTATGTATGTTATGATGTCCCTAACGAATTTATTGTTGGTTTCGGACTAGATTATGATGAAAAATACCGTAACCTTCCTTACGTTGGTGTCCTAAAAGAAGAAATTTATAATAAGTAAAGGGCTAATTAACTTATGAATAATAAAAATAATAATAGCTTCTTACGGAATGCTTTCCTTTACATCGTAATGATTATTGCAGTTGTAACGGCAGTACAGTATTTTGTTGGAGAAAGTCAAAGTCCAAGTCAACAATTATCTTATACCCAGTTGATTAAGAAAATTGAAGATGGTAAGGTAAAATCAATTACCTATCAACCTAATGGTAGTATCATTGAAGTTAAAGGAGACTACAAAAAGGCTGAAAAGGTTGATAATGACCTAAGTTTGCCATTTTTAGGTGGGGCATCGTCAGAGACACAAAGATTTACATCAACTGTGCTTCATAATGAAACGATAATACAGGCATTACAGTCAGCTTCAGAAAAAGCTAATGTTAATATCAAAATGATACGTGAAAGTTCAAGTGGTACTTGGATTTCGTATCTCTTTAGTTACCTTCCTTTGATTGGTATTGCTATTTTTTTCATTTTTATGATGAATCAAGGTGGTAATCGCGGTGCCATGAACTTTGGCCGTAATCGTGCTAAAGCTCAGTCAAAAGAAAATATTAAAGTTCGCTTTACAGATGTAGCCGGTGCAGAAGAAGAAAAAGAAGAACTTGTAGAAATAGTAGATTTCCTCAAAAATCCACGTAAATATAAAGCTTTGGGTGCACGTATTCCTAAAGGAGTCCTCCTCGAAGGCCCTCCAGGAACAGGTAAAACCCTCCTTGCTAAAGCTGTGGCTGGTGAAGCTGATGTACCATTCTTTAGCATCTCAGGTTCTGATTTTGTTGAAATGTTTGTCGGTGTCGGAGCTAGCCGTGTACGTAGTCTGTTTGAAGATGCTAAAAAGGCAGAGCGTGCTATTATCTTTATTGATGAAATTGATGCTGTTGGTCGTCGTCGTGGTACCGGAATGGGAGGTGGCAATGATGAGCGTGAACAAACCCTTAACCAATTGTTGATAGAGATGGATGGGTTTGATGGTAATGAGAATATTATTGTCATTGCTGCAACCAACCGTAGTGATATTCTTGATCCAGCCCTTCTACGTCCGGGACGTTTTGACCGTAGAGTTCTTGTTGGACGCCCCGATGTAAAAGGTCGTGAAGCCATCTTGAAAGTACATGCTAAGAATAAACCATTGGCTGAAGATGTCAACCTTAAGGTTGTTGCTCAGCAAACTCCAGGTTTTGTTGGAGCTGACTTAGAGAATGTCTTGAATGAGGCTGCTTTAGTTGCGGCACGACGTGGTAAGACTAAGATTGATGCTAGTGATATTGATGAAGCAGAGGATCGTGTCATTGCTGGACCATCTAAGAAAGATCGCCAAGTTTCGGAACATGAACGTAAAGTTGTTGCCTACCATGAGGCTGGTCACACGATTGTTGGATTAATACTCTCTAGTGCTCGTGATGTTCACAAAGTTACTATTGTTCCCCGAGGTCGTGCGGGTGGCTATATGATTTCTTTACCAAAAGAAGATCAAATGTTGTCATCTAAAGACGAACTGAAAGAACAATTAGCGGGATTGATGGGAGGACGCGTTGCAGAAGAAATTGTTTTTAATCTTCAAACTTCTGGTGCTTCCAACGACTTTGAGCAGGCAACACAGTTAGCACGTGCAATGGTTACTGAATATGGTATGAGTGAAAAACTTGGACCAGTCCAATATGAGGGTAACCACGCGATGAACCCAGGTCAATTTACGCCAGACAAGTCTTACTCAGCTCATACAGCTCAACTCATCGACGAAGAAATTCGATCACTTTTAGTTGAGGCACACGACAGAGCAGCTGAAATTATCAATGCAAACCGAGACACACATGCTCTTATTGCAGAAGCTTTGCTTAAGTATGAAACACTTGACGCTGCACAAATTAAATCAATTTATGAGACTGGTAAGATGCCGGTAGATTCAGAAGAAGATACCCAGGCTTTATCTTTTGATGAAGTTAAAAAGAGACTTGAAAACAAAAATAAAGATGAAGAAGAGTAGAATTTTTCGGATCTTTGTCAACTGTAGTGGGTTGATGAAAAGTTACAACCTGGAGAGGACCAATTGGTTTTCTCCTTTTTGATGTTCAAAACAATGAAAATTCTAGTTTTAAAGTTGTCAAATTTCCGGAAGCTAAAAGCATTTCGCTTGATGTCTTTGATGAGGTTAGTGGTAGTCTATAGTTTTGCGTTTGAGTGGGGAAGTTCCAGTGCATTCATAATCTTGTCCTTATCTTTCAAAAAGTTCTTAAAAAGAGTTTGAAAAATAGGATTTACAGAAGAAATTGTTTCTTCAATAAGATTAAAGAAATGTTCCGTTTGTTTCTCTTGAAAATGAAAGAGTAGGAGTTGATAGAGATTATAGTGCTGTCTAAGTTCTTGTGAGTATGAAAGGAGCTTTTCTAGAACCTCTTTATTGGTCAAGTGTGACCGAAAAGTTGGTTGATGAAATCGTTTATCACTGAGTTTACGGCTATCCTGTTGGATGAGTTTCCAGTAACGTTTCAGTGCTTTATATTCGTGCGATCTCCGATCAAACTGATTCATAATTTGTATGTATACGCGATTCATTGCTCGATTGAGATGCTGGACAATGTGAAAGCAGTCGAGAATGATTTTTGAATTTGAAAAAAGTTTTCTAGCAATATCGTAGTAGGGACTAAACATGTCTATGGTAATGACTTTCACACGACATCTCACCTGTCTAGAATAACGAAGGAAATGATTGCGAATAGTTGCTTGAGTCCGTCCATCTAGGATAGCTACGATCTTTCTTGTATCGTAGTCATGTGCAATAAAGCTCATCTTACCTTTCTTGAAGCTGTACTCATACCAGCTCATGTGTTCTGGAAGGTGGTTAAGATCAGACTTGAATTCGAACTCTTTCAATTTACGGATGACTGTCGAAGTAGAGACCGATAAAGTTTCGGTGATAGCGGTCATAGAGACTTTCTCGATTAATTTTTGAGTGATTTTCTGGTTGATGATCGTTGAAATTTGGTGGTTCTTTTTGAACTAAGGAAGTCTCTGCGACAGCCATTTTTTCCGCATACGTTACAACGAAAGCGGCGTTTTCTCAATCGAATAAGAGTTTTGTAGACCGCACACTCTAGATAGGGAATTTTAAATTCTTTTTGGAAGTCAAATTTAGCCATTTGTCCTTGACAGTCGAGACACTTAGGAGCAGGGTAATCTAGCTTAGCGATGATTTCTTTATGTGTTCCAGCATCCAAATAATCCAAGATTATGATGTTCTTATCTCAACTCCGAGTATGTTTATGATAAAATCTAATTGTTCCATTAGGTTCTTTCTAATGATGGTTTGGTCACTTTTCATTATAGGTTGAACTGCACCCCAAAAGTTAGACAAAAAAATCTAACTTTTGGGGTGTTTTTATTATGAAACTAACTTATGAAGATAAAGTTCAAATATATGAATTGAGAAATCAAGGTCAAACCTTCAACCAACTTTCAAAACGATTTGGTGTGGATGCTTCTGGATTAAGATATATGACGAGATTGATTGAACGTTACGGAATAGAAATTATCAAGAAAGGTAAGAATCGTTACGATTCACCAGAATTAAAACAAGAAATGATTGATAAAGTGCTACTTGAAGATCGTTCTCAACAAAGTGTAAGTCTTGATTATTGTCTTCCAAGTGGTGGAATGTTGCCTAATTGGATAGCACAATACAAGAAAAATGGGTATACTCTTCTTGAGAAAAGAAGAGGGAGAGTACCTAAAATGGGGCGTAAACGTAAGAAAACTTGGGAAGAAATGACAGAACTAGAGCGACTCCAAGAGGAGAATGAACGCTTACGTACCGAGGTGGCCTACCTAAAAAAGTTAAAAGAGTTAGAGGAAAGGGACGAAGCCTTACATCGAGAAAGGCAGAAACAGTTAGAGAAATGGTTTCAGGAGGATTTCGACTAGATTTACTTCTTGAAACAGCACGTTTAGCTCGCTCGACTTACTATTATCAGTTGAAACAACTAGATGGGCACGACAAAGATAAAGAGACTAAAGGCGAAATTCAAGAAATTTATTATGAGCATAAAGGAAATTATGGCTATCTCCGAATAACTCTTGAATTGAGGAATTGTGGTTTTGTAGTGAACCAAAAGAAGGTCCAACGTCTGATAAATCTCCTTGGTTTAAGTTCCCAAATTCGTCGTAAACGCAAGTATTCATCTTACAAAGGTGAGATTGGCAAGAAAGCAGATAATTTCATCCAACGACAATTTGAAGCTTCAAAGCCCTACGAAAAAATGTTATACCGATATCACAGAATTTGCCATTCCAGTCAGTTCACAAAAGCTATATTTATCACCTGTTTTAGATGGCTATAATAGCGAGATTATCGCTTATCAGCTATCCACTTCACCGAATTTAGAACAAGTCAAAGCTATGTTAGACCAGTCCTTCACAGAGGAGCATTATGAAAATACAATTCTCCATAGTGACCAAGGTTGGCAATATCAACACCAGTTTTATCATGATTTTCTTAAGCAAAATGGAATTCGTCCATCCATGTCCCACAAGGGAAACAGTCCAGATAACGGTATGATGGAATCTTTCTTTGGCGTCTTAAGTCTGAGATGTTTTATGGTTACGAGAAGATGTTTCACTCACTTGAGCAATTGGAACAAGCTATTGTAGACTATATTGATTATTACAATAACAAACTAATCAAGGTAAAACTAAAAGGACTCATTTCTGTGCAATACAGAACTAAGTCCTTTGTGTAAATTAATTGTCTAACTTTTTGCAGTCAGTACAGGTCTTATGGGATTTTTTAATCTTTTTCTACTTTTAATGAAAAAGTTCACTAATAACAAAAAATTATTAAAAAAGGTTCCAAAACTTTAAAAAAGCTATTGACAAGTTTAAGAAGGAATGATATTATAAATAAGCTGTTTCGTGAGAGACGGCCAGCACGAAGAAGAGAAAAAAACTTCAAAAAAAGTGTTGACAAGATATTCTGTCTTTGCTAGAATATAGAAGTTGTCTCAAGAGAGGCAAA